>CANLTN010000004.1:0-264901 GCA_947494035.1 uncultured Pseudovibrio sp.
TCCTGTTCTTGGCATCATGCCAGTTTCAGAAGCGAAATCCACTTATACAACCTGTCCGAATTTCCTGAGCCAGCTCTAACAAACCCCCAATTTATCTAAGTGCGACATCGCATTGGGCATTCCATTTCATTAAGGCCGGTTGGAATCAAAAAGGGCTCCAACTTGGAGCCCTTCCCCACTAGCTTTCCCAGTGACAAGACTTATGGACAAGCAGCTGCGACACGATTGCCATAGCGGTCATGTACATAGCAGTTTCTAGGCGTAGCCAAGTCGCCGATAACGTTTCCTGCCAAACCGCCTACCGCGCCAGCTGCCAGAATTGGGGTTATCCCACCACCGGCGATTGCTGCGATCCCCGCACCAGTTCCGGCACCAGCCAAAGTACCAGCGAGGCGGTTCTCGCTTTGTGATGAACTGCAAGCTGCCAGCGTCAGAAAAGCTGCACACGCAAATGCAATTTTAATCATTTTTGTTCTCCTTGAGCTGCCCCTAACGACTGATGTGTTATTGTGCAGCGATAGTGCTCTTCTTATGGAGCAGGCCTATCTTCTAGAGAACACGAACATGGTCAAAGTTTGGTCGGTACTAATTCCGACGTAAACTACAGAAAAATGTGAACAATCATTGTGTTGAAATGACGATTTTGTGAGCAGCGTCACAGCCTTTATCCATTGGCAAGAGCTTTGTTGCTAGCACGTTACGCAGCTCGACTCTCCACCAGTCGCAGGAGTTGATACTCAACAAGACACCTGCCTACGAAATCACGAAGCTCATAAAGCGCGATTAGTTGGCCTATGGCGGATGAAGCCAAGGTGTTTTAGAGCATGGCGACCGCAGACAACTTACAAGCAATAATGACAGGTAAATCCTGATTGCCCGAAAACCGGTTATCCGAGACGGTAGGGGGTTTTCATTCTGCCAATACTCTTTCCGACCAGAAATTGCTCTCCGGCACACACTTGGCTGCCAATCAACCTCCTACAACCAGTCAGTAAGTACTCTTTTCGCATTGGGTATGCGTCAAATCACTGTGCTCACTTGAAACCATTTCCTCTTTTGGGCCACTATTGGCTGTTTATTTCGGCTGCACACACATGCATTTGGCCCCGATTTGCACGGGCCTGCACAACGCTTGCTTGGCCGTAACAATTTGGAGAAATACCAAGAATGCACTGCCAGATGCGGCCCGCTACAAAATGCCAAGCCCTTGCCCTCACCAACATAATGCACGCCGCCAAAGGTCACTGGGGATATGACCCGCAGGATATGGAAGTCTTCCGTGAGCATTGGAAGATAACGCCAGAAATGATCGAAGCAGATCCCCACTTAGTTATCTTTGATGAAACCCGACCACTCGGTTTCGCACGCATCGTAAAAGAGAACACTGATATCGCCCTGCTTGATCATCTATTTGTGCTGCCCGAGGCACACGGCAACGGGTACGGCGCCTGGTTGCTGGAAGGCGCGGAAGAAATTGCCAAACGCATGCAGTGCTCCACGCTACGCCTTGAGTCAGATGCAAATACTGCCTCCTTTTATGCCCGTCACGGCTATCACAGCACCGGTAACCGCCCCAGCGCCTTCAAAGGAGCTGGCCCGATCGAGCACATGCAAAAGGATCTCACCCCGCAAATCCATGAGATCACGCAGATCGACCTGACGCTGGATGCCACCGCTTCATGGGAGTTCTCCGTTCATAACACCGAGGCGATCAAGGAAAACTGGCAACAGCTGGTTTCCCAAAATCCGGATCTTTGGGATGGTAAAGTTCTCTCATTGTACCAATACTCCTTCAACCAAAAGAAACTCTCAGGCAAGCTTGTGGAAGTCGACTACTCCGCCTTCCTCGCATGGCGCGACTGGGGCTTTCCCGATAGAACCGCCAGAAACCTGTTTGGCTGCACTGCCCTGCGCTCCAGTCAGGGCCACCTGATCTTTGGCAAAATGGCCCCCCACACCGCAACCGCTGGTCAGGTCTATGCGCCGGGTGGAAATCTTGATCTCAATGATATCACCCCCTCTGGCAAGGTGGATATCTTCGCCTCCATCGCCCGCGAGCTGGAAGAAGAAACCGGCTTCACGCTGGATCAGGGAGACTTGGGTGAGGTGCTCGCCGTAGAAGACGGACCACGTCTGGCAATCGCACGTATTTTGACATTTCAGCTCACCTCAGACCAAATCAGCGCAAAAATCTCACATTTCAACGCAAACCAGAAAAAACCTGAACTGGAAGAAGCGGTTATCGTAACCTCGCTTGCAGACTTGGCCCCACATCAGGTGCCCCCATACGCCAGAGCACTCGCCGCCCGTCTATTAAATTAGCGAGGCTTAGCCATTTGCAGACTTGTATTTGGCGATAAAACAATCTTGAGTAACGCTCAAACAAACATTGTTCATAAGTCGAGCGGATAAACCACAAGCATCAACTCGGCACCAAACTGAGATAATTGGATTTCAACATGGCCAGACCTTATGCCCTGCTAGACGTTTTCACTGACAAAGCGCTTGCAGGTAATCCACTTGCAGTCGTGCTGGATGCAAAGGGATTGTCAGACGCTCAAATGCAGCAGATCGCGGGCGAGTTCAACCTCTCCGAAACCGTCTTCGTTCTCCCGCCAGAAAACCCGGCTCATAATGCTTCACTCCGTATCTTCACCCCCTACATGGAACTGCCATTTGCCGGCCACCCAACCGTTGGCACAGCCGTGCTTCTGGCAGAAAACCGCTTCGGTTCTCCGGACAATGACATGGATGCACTGGTGTTGCTGGAAGAAAAAGTTGGTTTGGTGCGCTGCGCCGTCGCTATGCAACAAGGCAAAGCAACTGCCGCAGAATTCGACGTACCAAGATTGCCAAAGCTAGCGCAGAAACTAGGCGACAAGGACGTCATTGCAGCTGCACTTTCGCTCGAACCAAATGAAATCACGTTCGAAAATCACAAGCCAAAGTCCTGGGATGCAGGTGTGCCATTTGCATTTGTACCGGTCGCGAACATGGATGCTCTCAACCGCATCCAGCCTGTGCCGAAGTACTGGAACGAGGCGTTCGGTGATATCGCCCATAACAACGCTTTCGCCTATTGCCGCCAGACCATCCATGTAGACAGCGCTTTTCACGCCCGCATGGTCTATCTGGAAGACGACCTGATCCGCGAAGACCCTGCAACTGGCTCAGCCGTCGCAGCGTTTGCCGGATCCATTGCCGAGTTTGATGAGCCACTGGACGGCATCCATACCTATCGCGTCGAACAAGGCTTCAAAATGGGACGCCCCTCCTTCATCTCGCTGGAGATCGAAATCCAGTCCGGCAAAATCCACGCCCACCGCATCGGCGGACAGGCAGTTATCCTCGCTCACGGCGAACTTCTGATCTGATCAACGAACCAAGCGGAGAGCGCCATCCGTTCTCCGCAAGCTCAAGAAGCCAATGAAGCAACTGGAGCCAATTGAGATTATCTCAGCGTATCCTGCATATACTTTTGAGTACTCTCAACCGTGCTTTGAGTAAATTTCTTGCGTTTGAAGCTCAAATCCGCTAGGAAAATTGCATATTTGGCAATTCGAGACTCACTCGCTAACGCCCAAAGAAGAATTGGCTTACACTTTGAAACCGGTATCTGACCATAATGTGATGGTATCGTTGATGATAAGCCACAGCGATGAAAAGGCAGCTGACAGATAATGATCGCGAACCGCGACAATCTGAATGAAACCAGCACCATGCGCCAGCATGGCGGCCTCTTCCTACGCACCCTCCTTCTACTTAGATGCCCCTAGGCGTCGGCGGCTCCGTATCCGGGCGGGCACTTAGGGGATCATTCTAAATATCTGAAAATGAAGGAAAACCCCCGGTCGCTATTCAGGACAACACGCTATCGGGGCAAAGTTGAAGGCACCACCAATGACCGCATTCGCTAAAGACCAAGTAGTTATTTTCGACACCACCTTGCGTGACGGAGAGCAATCTCCCGGCGCTTCCATGACATTGGAAGAAAAGCTGCAAGTTGCGGAATTGCTGGACACAATGGGCGTCAACATCATTGAAGCAGGCTTTCCAATTGCCTCTCAAGGTGACTTCGAAGCGGTCAGCGAAATCGCCAAACGCTCCAAAAATTCCATCATCGCAGGTCTGGCCCGCGCTATCCCGGCTGACATCGAACGCGCTGGTGAAGCAATTAAGCTGGCAAATCAAGGCCGTATCCATACATTCGTCTCCACCTCCCCTATCCATCTGCAATTCCAGATGAACAAGACCCAGGAAGAGGTTCTGGAGATCATCACCAAAACGGTGAAACAGGCGCGCAACCTGATCGATGACATCGAGTGGTCCGCTATGGACGCCACCCGTACCTCCATCGACTACTTGAGCCGCTGCGTGGAAGCCGCAATCGACGCAGGCGCAACCACCATCAACCTGCCAGATACTGTTGGTTATGCGACACCCGCCGAATATCAGGAGATGTTCGAGAAGGTCATCGCAAATGTGCCGAACTCGGATAAGGCTGTGTTCTCAGTGCATTGTCACAATGATCTGGGGCTGGCAGCCGCAAACTCTCTGGCTGGTGTTGCTGGCGGTGCCCGTCAGATCGAATGTACAATCAACGGCTTGGGCGAACGCGCAGGCAACGCAGCGCTGGAAGAAATCGTCATGGCCCTGCGCACCCGTGGCGACGCGCTGCCCTACGAATGCAACATCGACCCGGCTTACCTGACCCGCGCATCCAAGCTGGTTTCAGCTGTTTCCTCGTTCCCCGTCCAGTACAACAAAGCAATCGTCGGCAAAAACGCATTTGCTCACGAAAGCGGCATCCACCAGGACGGCATGCTGAAGCACGCAGAAACCTACGAAATCATGCGCCCTGAAGACGTTGGGGTCCGCGCAACCTCTCTGGTCATGGGCAAGCACTCTGGCCGACACGCATTCAAAGACAAGTTGGCTGAGCTGGGATACGAGCTGGGCGACAATGCCTTGCAGGAGGCTTTCCGTCGCTTCAAAGACTTGGCAGACCGGAAGAAAAACGTCTACGACGAAGACATCGAAGCGCTGGTGGAAGACCAGATCACCATCGAAAGTGAAAGCGTCAAGGTGATTGCTCTGACAGTGATTGCTGGGACCGGTGGACCGCAGAAAGCAATCCTGACCATGGATGTAAACGGCCAACACCAGACCCGCGAAGCCAACGGCGACGGCCCGGTCGATGCAACATTCAACGCCATCAAGGCAATCTGGCCACACGATGCAACCATGTCCCTGTATCAGGTACATGCGGTCACCGAAGGCACTGATGCTCAGGCGGAAGTCTCCGTACGTCTGGAAGACAATGGCAAAATCTCAACTGGTAAGGGCGCTGATACAGACACACTGGTCGCCTCTGCCCGCGCCTATGTTTCCGCGCTGAACAAGCTGGTTATTCGCCGTCAGCGACAGGTCAACGTAGAAGACGCCATCACCGTCTAAGCTATTAATTTTCTAGAGAAAGAAGAGTGCGGGTCAAAAAAGCCCGCACTTTTTTGTGCAAGGCATTAGGCAGGCACCGCAAGCTTTTGGCAACTTGGGCTCAGAACCTGATAAAACTCGCAGGGCATCCCATCAACCTCAAGCGTTTCCCGGAACTCGAAACCAGCCCGTTTCATCACCTTCTTGGAAGCGTGGTTGTCTGGATGCGCGAAAGCCAACAAGTGCGAGTAATAGGTATTCTCGAAGAACCATTCCACAAGCGCCTGAGCAATTTCGCTGCCCAGTCCCTTGTTCCAGAAGTGTTCATGCAAAGTGTAGCCCATCTCAATCTCGGCAGTTTTCTCGTAAAGTGAAAAGCCTGCGCGCCCAACAAATTCGCCGTCATGTGTCGAAAGATGCCACTTGCTGAAGCCCAGCAGTTCCTGGGTTTCAATAAAGCGCGCCAGCCGCTGCTTCACAGTTGCCACATCCCACGCTACATTGGTTGGCTGAAGATATCGATTTACGGTTGGATTGCGGTGGAGGCTAACAAGTTGCGCCAGATCATCTTGGGTAAAAGGACGTGCCCGCAGCCGCTTCGTTTCCAGAATTGGGGGTGTCACGTTCGCTTCCTCCATTAGAATCGCACACCAGCCAGCCAGAAAAACCGACACTGTAAGACCATCAGTCTCAAGCTAGATCTGGAGAGTATCTCACCAGATTACAACTGCTTTGATGCATGCATTATGCTTAAAAAACTATCAAAACCTAAAAGCGAAGGCTTGATCGCACGAGATTATGTCTAAAAAGCGTCAGAACCCCTGTGTCACGCAATCCTTTGAAATTCAGTAGGATTTTCTCGAGGAACTTATGCAATCAACATTCATTAAGGCAAAATTACGGTTTCAAAATACCACAGATTGAGCGGATAACATCATTTATCAGGCCACACAATGACTTAGGGTAAAGTTACCTTTAAAACGGCTATAAACATCACTTAAAAATGGTACTGGCCGGTGGAGTTTTCTCACACCGGCCAGAGCTCCAAGGAGCCTCAGCTCCGCCGCAAATTTAATTTCTAGGAAAATAGTAGGGCTTGTTTGGCGGCCTCAGCCAAACGCGCGCCTCTCTTTAAAGAAACCATAGAAAATTGTCACTTAGAAATTCATCCGCAGAACTATCTATATGCTGATTTTAACAGAGAATTTCATCCACCCAAAAATCGGGAGTCACGATCCCTGAAATCCCGCAGATTTCACGGAGCTGACGAACGCGGCCACATCCTCCCCGTTCAGCGGGTCAAGAATTGGCCAGCTGGAAAGTTGCCCCCTGAAGAACGTGGATTGTCGCTTTGCATACCGGCGCGTCTCGGTCTTCGCCTTTTCAATAGCCCACTCCATGCTGGTGACGCCCTGAGCAGCCTGAGCAAGCTGCTTAACGCCAATCGCCTTCATCACTTGCGAGTTAGGATCAAGCCCTTTGGCCCAAAGCGCACACGCCTCCTCAACAGCCCCGTGATCCATCATCAGATCGAACCGACGGTGGATTCGCTCATGCAGGACCTTCCGATCCGGCATAAGGACCACTGGCACCACTTCGTCACGTGCGATCAAAGGTGTGCTGCGCTCGTTCTGCCAGACGGAGAGCGACTTGCCGGTTCCTTCTATCACCTCTAGCGCACGCACAATGCGCTGCGTATCCGAAGGATGCAGACGCTCGGCCATAACCGTATCCCGCTCTGCAAGTGCACTATGTAGCTCTCCTGTGGTTGCTTTCAGCGCAAAGCTGCGCCAGTGCCCTCGCACATCCTCGGGAATATCAGGCAGCTGCGACAGACCTTCCAACGCAGACTTAAAGCAAAGACCTGTCCCACCAACAACGACCAGCGAGCGCCCTTCCAGACGCGCCTTGGACAGCAGCTCGCCAAATTCGGTCAGCCAGTTCATCACGCTATAGGGCTGATCGCTGGCGATATGCCCAAACAGGTAGTGAGGCACCTGCGATTCTTCTTCCGCAGTCGGGCGGGCGCTCAAAATGCGAAGATCAGAATAGATTTGCATGGAATCTGCATTTACAATCCACGCATCCAACTCTTTTGCCAGTTGAATGGAAAGAGCTGTCTTGCCGCTGGCCGTCGGTCCGGCTATCAACACCGCAACTGGCCTTTTTCCAGTGCCATCCACCTGCACACTCCGAGAGCTGCTTATGTCGTTTGTTGTCACGCTCATTTCCAATCCAGCCAAACCTGCCGTCACTGAGAATCTGATCGAAATAATCAGTGCCCTGCTGCCCGCTGCACCTCAGGTTAAACACCTCAACCCGCAGATCGCAGTGGACCTGACAGTAGAAGGCCACGCACCATCTGAAGAACTAGCAAGCTCTATTCGCACAAACCTTGCAGATGCACCAGTTGACGTTTTCATTCAACCCCAGAATGGCCGCAGAAAGAAACTCCTGATAGCAGATATGGATTCCACCATGATCCAGCAGGAGTGCATTGACGAACTGGCAGCCGAACTCGGCTTGAAAGCAAAAATCTCCGAAATCACCGAACGCGCCATGCGCGGCGAGATCGAATTTGAACCAGCCCTGCGCGAGCGCGTCGCTCTTCTCAAAGGCTTGGGCACCGAGATCATTGGTACGACCATTGAGACCCGCATCACACTGACACCCGGTGGCCGGGAATTGGTTCAGACCATGAAAGCCAACGGCGCATACGCGGCTCTGGTATCCGGTGGGTTCACCTCTTTCACGCAGAAGATCGCTGATGTCATCGGCTTCGACGAGAACAAGGCAAACAGCCTTCTGGAAGCAGACGGCAAGCTCTCTGGTGAAGTTGCCGAGCCAATCTTAGGAAAGCAGGCCAAGTTGGATCGCCTGAACCAACTCTCAGAAGAAAAGAACATCCCATTGGACGACGTTATCGCAGTCGGTGATGGCGCAAATGACCTTGCCATGATCTGCGCAGCCGGTTTGGGTGTTGCCTTCCATGCAAAGCCGAAAGTGGCAGCAGAGGCCCGTGCCAGCATCAACCACGGCGATCTAACCGCCCTGCTCTATCTTCAAGGCTATAGCCACGACGAATTCGTCAAAAACTAAGCACCCAATCCGCAACAAAAAAGCCGCTCCCAGTCCGGAAGCGGCTTTTTTATGTCTTAGGCAGGGCCGTTAGTCTTCGATACGGACCGCAACAAAACGCAGCTCACCTGAACCGTTGGACAGCAACAGTAACGCAGAGCGCCGGTCGTCGGCTTTCAGCCGGTTCACCATCTCAATCACATCACTGGTCGTCGCCACAGGTTCCTGAGCAACTTCAACAATCACATCGCCGGCACGAACACGTTTGTCCTCCGCAGAACTGCCTTCAGCAACGCGCGTAATCACCACACCTTCGATCTCATCTGAAAGAGCGAAACGCTGACGCAGCGCTTCATCCACTCGGGCCAGAGACAATCCAAGCACAACAGTCTCATCTGCCGTATCCCTTGGACTTTCCTGATCCTGCTCCGTCTGTTCAACATCAGCAAGCTCATCAAGGCGGCCAAGTGTGACCTCGATCTCCACCTCTTCACCGCGGCGAAGCACGGTCAGCGGCACAGTGCTGCCAATCGTGGTGGTCGCGACCATACGCGGCAGATCCCGCATTTCAGGAATGTCACGGCCGTCAAATTGCAACACCACATCGCCTGGCAAAATGCCAGCCTCCTTCGCAGGACCAGCATCAGATACACCGGCAATCAAAGCACCGTGCGCACTGTCCATACCAAGGCTTTCGGCGATTTCATCCGTAACATGCTGAATGCGCACACCAAGCCAGCCACGACGGGTTTCACCAAACTCACGCAGCTGCGCAATCACGCTGGTCGCGGTCTCCGCGGGAATAGCAAAGCCAATACCGATAGACCCTCCAGAGGGCGAAAAGATCACTGTGTTGATGCCAACCACTTCGCCATCCATGTTGAACAGCGGACCGCCCGAGTTGCCCCGGTTGATCGCAGCATCCGTCTGAATAAAGTTGTCGTAAGGACCGGAATTAATGTCTCGGTTACGCGCGGAAACGATACCCGCAGTCACCGTGCCACCAAGTCCGAACGGGTTGCCAATCGCCATCACCCAGTCGCCGACACGCAGCACTTCGGAGCTTCCAAATTTCACTGCGGTGAGAGGAGACTGAGGTTCAACCTTTAAAACCGCAAGATCTGTTTTATCGTCAGAGCCAAGAAGTTCAGCGGAGAGCTTGCTACCATCATTGAAGTTAACGGTGATCTCATCCGCCCCCTCGATCACATGGTTATTGGTCACGATGATGCCCTCTTCACCATCAATGACAAACCCAGAACCAAGAGATTGGACACGCTGTGGGCTTTCACTCTCAGGTTCCTGCCCGTTAAAAAATTCTTCGAAAAACTCCTGGAACGGAGACCCTTCCGGGACATCCGGCAATTGCAACGAGCGCTGTGACTGCACCTTCTGCGCAGTAGAGATATTCACAACAGCATCGCCAAACTCTTCCGCCAGGTCTGCCAGAGATTCAGGGCCTTGTGCCTGAGCGCTGTCAAAGCTGCCGGTCACCACAGCAACGCCAAGCGCGCTCGCAAAAACAAATGCCTTGATTGAACGTCCAAGCTCAAGGCGAGGGAAAACACCGGCCATAAGCCATCTCCTCAGATTATCAGGTGAGAACAAAACTCCACCAGAACGCAGTCTGAAAACAAATATGCCCGCGCTTGGTTAACAAAGCGCGGGCAAAACTAACATTTATTTTGTGACTGCGTCAGGCTGAATTCTCGCAGTTGTATCATTGGCAAATTTGCACTTACCCGGTCAGGGATCGCACCAACCACACAATCAACACACCCAGCCCCATCGCGGCAACACCGCCAAGGCGGAGAGACTGATCAGGAATTTCCTGAGCTTTCCGCATGAATTCCTTCAAATGGCCCGGGGCAAGAGCATAAACAACTCCCTCAACAACGAGGACAAGCCCCAAAGCCACGACAAGATCATTCATTACTGTGCTGCACCAACCGTTGTTTCTGGAGCACCAACCGTTGTTATGTTTCCACCTCCACTCGCATCATTGAAGTAGCGGAAGAAGTCGGAGTCAGGAGACAGAACCAGCGACGTATCGCCGTTTTCCATGGAAGTTCTGTAGGCCTGCATAGAGCGATAGAACTCGAAGAAGCTTGGGTCCTGACCATAGGCTGCCGCGAAGATCTGGTTAGCCGCAGCATCACCATCACCACGGATGATTTCGCCATCACGTTGTGCTTCCGCCACGAGAACGGTTGCATCACGGTCAGCACGAGACTTGATACGACGGGACTGCTCTTCACCCTGCGCACGAATTTCAGTCGCTTCACGCTGACGCTCTGTCTGCATACGACGGAAAATCGCCTGGGAGTTTGCTTCCGGCAGATCCGCACGGCGGATCTTCACGTCAATCACATCCATTCCGATCGCAGCCGCGCTTTTGTCCACGTCCTGACGGATCTGTTCCATCAGCTCAGAACGCTCGTCGCGCACCACCTGAACAAAGGTTGCTTTTGCCAGTTCCGAACGCAGGGAAGACTGCAAGAACGTTGCCAGACGACGCGACCCTTGTTCCACATTGTTCACGGACTGATAGAAGCGCACCGGATTGGTGATGCGATAGCGAGCGAACGCATCAACGGTCAAACGCTTCTTGTCTGCAACAATTGCTTCCAGAGGAGGCATGTTCAGATCAAGGATACGCTTGTCCAGAACGATCACGTTCTGCCATGGCAGTTTGAACTTCAGGCCCGGTTCGGTTTCCTGAGCTTTCACTTCACCAAACTGCAGAACAAGAGCCTGTTGGGTTGGCGTGATGATGAAGGTTGACCAGTAAAGAACAAGGGCAACAATCGCAATGGCAATGCCTAGAATAGCACTTTTCATCAGTTGTTTCCTCCAGAAGTACGGTTCAGCTGATCAAGTGGCAGGTAAGGCACGACGCCGCTTTGCTGCCCATTACCATCAATGATAATTTTCGGGTTCTTGCTCAAAACCTCTTCCATTGTCTCAAGATAGAGGCGCTGGCGAATGACGTCCGGAGACTTCGCATATTCCTCATAGATCTTGGTAAAACGCTGAGCCTGACCGGTTGCTTCCGCAATTGTCTGGTCACGGTATGCCTGTGCAGCTTCAGAAACGCGAGCCGCATTACCACGTGCTTCAGGAACAATCTTGTTGGCATAAGCCTGCGCTTCGTTCTGAATACGCTCTTGGTCCGCACGGGCGGCCTGAACATCACGGAACGCTTCGATGACCTGTGCAGGAGGATCAACCTTCTGCATTTGCACCTGAGTAACTTCGATACCAGCCTTGTAGCTGTCCAGTGTTTCCTGCATCAGCTGCTGAACAGCAAGCTGAATAGGAGCACGGTTTTCAGTCAGGATCGCATCAATACGGGAACCGCCAACAACTTCACGCATCGCACTTTCAGCAACCGCCTTTACGGTGCCGGACGGGTTCTGGATGTTAAACAGATACTCCTGAACACCGGTTGGGGTGTTCTGAATGCGCCATTGAACCTTGAAGTCCACATCCACGATGTTTTCATCACCGGTCAGCATCAGACTTTCTTCAGGCACATCACGCTGATTGATGGAGGTACCACGAACAAACTCTTCCATACCAACGGTCAATTCGCGAACGCTCAGTACTTCTGGTGTGTACACCTGACCAACAGGATATGGCCAGTTGTAGCGCAAGCCCGGACTGGTTTGTCCAGTCACATCACCAAACACCAGCTCGACACCAACTTCACTCGTTTGAACACGATAAAAACCAGTCGCAAGCCAAATCACCACGGCAACAAGGATCGCAAACAGGATACCTTTAAATCCAAGTCCGCCACCATCACCTGGCAGAACAGACTTCAGACGGTCCTGACCACGCTTTAGGATTTCCTCGAAATCAGGCGGGTTTCCACCACCATTACTGCCGTTACGCTGAGGGCCACCGCCGCCGCCCCAAGGGCCGCCACCGCCCTTGTTGCCGCCGGAGTTCCCCCAAGGGCCGCCGTTATTGCCGCCACCTCCGCTTTCATTGCTCCAAGGCATAGAGAGATCCCTTTACTAGATACGTTGCCGGATAGCCGACAAATATATGAGAGTTAGACTAAGCCAACTATTACTTGATTAGGGTTATAGGCAAGTTACCAACGTCTTTCAACGAATGCAGATAAGCCGGACGACCACACTCCGCGAAAAACACCAGAACCCCACAGAAACCAGACACTGTCCTTGAAGATAAGGCTTCTTTTGCGCGTTTCAACCGTCGCTTTACAGGACTGGCTACAATTTTCAGCCATAAGAATTAGCTGCAAATTCCGGCGAATTCTTGCCGTTTGCTCTACAAAGCGTAAACCGCCAAAGACCCTGAAGACACCTTCACTACTATCAGGTGTCAGTTTTCAGGAGGCCGTTTCAAGCGCATATCAACATGCGGAAGGTCATCATAAATATGAATTTCGGAGATCGCCAAGAACCCACATTGGGTGTAAAAATCCTGCAGATAGGTCTGCGCCTTCAGCTCAACACGTGCATCATCATTGGTCGCAGCACAATAGGAAAGGGCGGCTTGCATCATATTTCTTGCAATGCCCTGTCCACGCGCGTTCTTAGACACGGCAACACGACCAATCTTAAAAACATCTCCATCATCGTACGCAACGAGAATCCGCAGCGCACCAATAACATTGCCAGCATCATCAAGGACCATCACATGTTTGGCACCATGATCTAGTCCATCAATGTCCAGATAGATACATTCCTGCTCAACAATGAACACGTCACACCTGAGCCTCATCAGAGAGTACAGCTGTTCAATGCTGAACTCGTTGAAGTCTTTAAGTTCAAGAAACTGGGACATACCACCTCAATAATTCCCCAGCCTGCTCTCGGAAAGCAAGCCAAAATCTCTGTCTATCTTGGTCTCCGCCATTTGAATTACAAGCGAATAACTGCCCAAAACTAATCTTTAGGCAGATTTCACAAGCAGAAACAGAAGGCAAGACCGCTCGCGGCGTTCCGCTTAACCTCTCGTTAATGAACAGGGGCGGGTATGCGTATGCGGGCACTAAAGCCAAGACACCTCATGAACAGTTTACAGCGTAGGTTCCTGCCGTCCTCCCACTTTCAACCGAATTGGGAGGAGGAGAAAGTTCCCAGCTGGTTCCATAATGAGTTGGCACAGATACACTGCCAAAAGCGCGAAAAGCAGCTTCGCCTAAGTGCAGGCATTCCCGCATCCTGCACGCGGTCTTTACAAACCCACGGCCTCTGGATCAGGCACAACGTTTTGCCTCGGGAGTTCTTTCGCAGGCTCAAGTATGAAGCCTTTGACTATTTCGTCGGCCAGCGCGATCGCAACAAACGTCTTCTCAAAAACTGGCATAACGCACAAAGCTTTACTATGCCGCTGAACTACTCCAACCTGCTCCGGCAACCGTTCCTGCAGTCCGCCATCACCGACGATCTCATTCCACCTTCAGTACAATTTGCGGCAGGCAGAAAAGCCAAACCGGCGTATCATCTGGAGGCGATCGCACAGTGCGCTCCCTCCTTTAGCTTTGGTGCCGATGGCCTGAAAATGCCCGCCTTTGCAATTGACCACGATGCCTTTGCACCGGGCGCAACCGCACTGCTTTTTTTAGAGAAGGTCACGCCTGAGGACGGGGTGCTGTTCTACATCCCCGGCTCACACCGAATGACAAAACAGCGCGTTTCCTGGGAGTATCAGCGTTACCTTGAGTGCTCAGAACTGGACGAGAACGAGGAAGAACCCGTCATAGGCCTCAGCGATCTGCAGGACCTGAAACTGGCCCCACTCGTTCCACTGAAGATTGAGGCAAACACATTGCTGATTTGGGACCGCACCGGCTTCCACGGGCGTCTGCCAAGCACCAACAACACACACAACGCCCATACAGCCCATCGCCTTGCCTTGCGCGCCGACCTGTCAACCAAATCATCGACACGTGGCAACTAGGCAACAACGGTCAGAGACGGCGGCGATAAACTTCCAGTGAGGAGTCTGCTGTATCTTTCGACCCCCTATCAAACGGAGTTCGCTCCGCAAGTTCCCACTCATCCTCATGGATCTCGGGAAACTTGGTATCTCCATCAGGCTGGGCATGGATACGGGTGATGTAAAGTGTCGACGCTTGCGGCATGGCTTTTTTATAAATCTGACCACCACCCACAATCATGATTTCATCCACGCCATCTCTCTCGGCAATATCGTTTGCCAGTGTCAGCGCATCCCCAAGGCTGCTCACCACCTCAACCCCGTCATAGGCGTAGTTTGGATCACGCGTGATGACGATGTTTTTCCGGTTTGGCAAAGGCTTTCCAAGCGTCGTGCAAATGCTCTCGAATGTACGACGGCCCATAATCACTGGCTTGCCGGTTGTCATCTTTCGGAAGAACTTCAAATCCGTAGAAACAGACCATGGCATATCGTTATTCGCGCCAATGACGCCATTTTCAGCCACTGCTGAAATCATCGAGATTTGCTTCATCCTATCCTCAATCGACAAGAAACAAGGGACGCACAGAGGACGAGAACAAAAGCTCCTGCCCAATCCGGTACAGACAATAGGCCCAAGCCTACGGCCTCACATTCCAACTAAGCATTAACGGCGCTTCGTCCTCTGACGTATCAAACACACCATAAGCCGCAGTCTTCAGCTTAAGGTCCGCACCCGCGCCTCCATCCGCCAAAGCCTTCAAGGCGAAGCGCGCGATACCGTTGCTGGTCACCACAAGAAGGGTCTGATCAGGGTATTTCTTGGGAGCTGACGCAAAGAACTCCTGCCAACGCCCAATCACAGCGTGCGGATCAATATGCCATCCCTGTGGTGGCACACCTTCCTCTTCCCATGCCCGCAGAGCCTCGTCGCCAATCCGCGCACGAACCTCTTCCTCAGGCTTGTTCTCATCCGGCCCGTAATCGATCTCCACCAAAAACGGCAGAACCTTCAGGTCAACCTCTTCAGCTTGCGTCTTCAAAGCAATCTGAGCCGTTTGCTTCGTCCGCTGTAACGGAGAGCAAAACGCCATATCAAACACCACGCCAAGTTCAGCAAAATGTTCAGCAAGTTTCTCAGCCTGAGCCAGACCAGAAACACTCAATGGCAGATCTGTACGCCCGCCAACCCGCGTGACAACATCGCCCTTATCAAAGGTGTTGCCGTGTCTGAGAATATAAATGCGCGTCACAGGCCAGTCTCCAGATGATCATAGGGGTCGCCGAATTTCCCGATCAGTTGAGCCGCAAGCTCGGCATCACTTGGCGTATCCACACCAGACATGGAAAGCGTTGGTGGCTGAACTTCCTCAGCATGAACAACCATTCCGTTTTCGAGAAAACGAAGTTGCTCCAACCCTTCCATCTGCTCGTAATACCCAAGCCCAATCTCGTTGAAACGCTCAAGAGCCTCAACACGGTAGCCATAAAGCCCAATATGCCGGAAGACCGGAGACAGCTTATCACTCTCCCGCAACTTCTCTTCCTTGCGAATAGCAGGCAGAATATTCTTGGAGAACCACAGCGCCGTCCCATCATCCTTTCGCACACAGGTGGTACCTGAAAATGGATGAGCCTTCTTGTGCTCACGCAGCGTATCAAGCCCCTCCCAATCAAGCCGGACGACAGGCGTAAACACATCCGCATCAGGCCGCGCTTCAGCTGCTTTGATCAGCCCGGCAACATGCTCTGGTGGTGTAAACGGCGCATCACCTTGCAAATTCAGCACGAACTCAGGATTGCTGCCATGCTCTTTCGAAGCCGCCAGCGCCCTGTCTGTGCCAGACGGATGTTCTGGATCAGTCATCACGAACGGCGCACCAATCTGGCGGCAGTGATCTGCCACTTCTTCATGATCAACCGCGACCACATAGTCAGAACCGGTCTGCTTCGCTGCAACACGGGCAACCTGCACAACGCGCTCAAGCAAGCTGCGCCCGCTGATCGGGTGCAGCGGCTTTCGTGGAAATCGTGTTGATCCAATCCGCGCAGGAACACAAATAAGGGTTCGCATAGGAACTCCCTTGCAAAAACAAAAGAAAACTAGACTGCAACAACAGCCTTGATATGTGGGTGCGGATCGTAACCTTCCAGTGCGAAATCTTCATAGCGGAAGGCAAAGATATCTTTCACCTCTGGATTGATACGCATCACTGGCAAGGCTCTTGGCTCTCTGGAAAGCTGAAGCTCTGCCTGCTCCATATGATTTGAGTAAAGGTGCGCATCGCCAAGCGTATGCACAAAATCACCCGCCTCCAGATCACACACCTGCGCAATCATCATGGTCAGCAACGCATAAGAGGCGATGTTGAATGGCACACCCAAAAACACATCCGCCGAACGCTGATAGAGCTGGCAGGAAAGCTTACCGTTCGCCACATAGAACTGAAACAAAGAATGACACGGCGGCAACGCCATATCGTCAACAAGAGCCGGGTTCCATGCGGACACGATCAGACGACGGCTGTCCGGATTGGTCTTGATCTGGTGCACCAGATTGGCAATCTGATCAACCGAGCCCCCATCAGGCTTTGGCCAGGAGCGCCACTGGTAGCCGTAAACAGGCCCCAGGTCGCCATTTTCATCAGCCCATTCATCCCAGATGCGGACACCGTTTTCCTTGAGGTACTTGATGTTGGTATCGCCAGCCAAAAACCACAACAACTCATGAATGATGGATTTCAGATGCAATTTTTTGGTCGTAACAACCGGAAAGCCTTCAGACAGATCAAACCGCATTTGATGACCAAACACCGACTTAGTGCCTGTTCCGGTGCGATCTTCCTTGACCACACCTTCATCTATAATGCGGCGCATCAGCTCCAGATATTGCTGCATGAAGGATCAACTCCTGTTCTACGATTCGCCCGCGCACAGTATAGCTTGTTTCGCAAAATGCGCTTCTGTGCTGTCGTTGAGGCCGGTCTTACCGCATGCTTCTGCCAAGAAAAAGACCTTCAAAATTGTTGGCAGTCACTATGCTCACGCAAATCCCTGCAAAAGCGTCATTTCTCATTCTTTGAGGCTGCCACTTAACCAATTTGCCCTGTGAATATGCCGCTTTGTCAACAGGTTCTCTTCACTATGCAACACCAACCAAGAGCTTTTGCCCTTCCATTTGCCGGAGCGTGCACCTATATTCCCTCTGCCAGTTCGCTGGCTATGGCAATAAATTGCGAGCGCAATAAACCATTCGGACCCGGGGGCGGTACCCGGCGCCTCCACCAAAGACCGTTGTACTCCAGCGGTCTTCGGGGGGGCGAAATAGGATCGACGAGGGCGTAAAGGCTTTGTTTTTGCTCGGCATGGTACCACCGATATCGGACCAAACTTGATAGTTGCAAATGACAACTACGCTATGGACAACGCTGTAGCTGCGTAATGCGGTTCCAGTAGTCCACCAAGTCCCGTTGGTTAGCACCTTCAGGCGGGGTTCGGAGGCACCTGGCAACAGAAGCCTCCACTTTAGTGTTAAAAGGCCTTTTCCTTATTCTACGCCGATTCAGGGTATAGAATTATATGACAGGTCTTTTTGTCGCCTCTACGCTATAGTTAGGCCGAATAAGAACGCAAAGGATGAGCGGTGCCGAGCATGGCTGAAGATTTAATCCGCTATGACATCATCATTCAGGACGCGCTGAGAAGTGCAGTCCGAAAGATATTGGTTGAGGTCAACCGGGCAGGACTTCCCGGTGAGCACCATTTTTATATTGCCTTTGAAACCACGGCCCCCGGCGTCAAGATTTCAAACCGCCTGAGGGAACGCTATCCGAAAGAAATGACGATTGTTCTGCAGCACCAGTTCTGGGATTTGAACATCACCGAGCATGCTTTCGAGGTTGGTTTGTCCTTCGGTGGCGTTCCGGAACATCTTTATGTCCCGTTCTCCGCGATCAAAGGCTTCTTCGACCCGTCCGTCCAGTTCGCTCTAGAATTTGAGCCTGGTAAGACCGGTGAAGAACTGCCAGCAGAATTCCGCATTGCGGAGCGTGATCTGGACTCTGTGGAAGAATTCCACGCGCGCTTGGAAACTGCTGTTGAAAAGGCTGAAGAGGAAGAGGCAAACGCAAACGTCGCTTCCGAGGCAGAAGACACTGCTTCAGACTCTGAGGATGAAAAAGAGAAAACCGAAACTGGCGAAGCTCCCAAAGAAAAAGATGGAAGTGCGCAGGTTGTTTCTCTGGATGCCTTCCGCAAGAAGAGCTGATCCCTCCGATCAAGAAAAGAGCGGTCGGCTCATCAATGTCATGTAATAGGTGATTGTATGAGCGCGACCGTTGTTAACCTGCGTCAGGCCCGCAAGCAAAAGGCCAAAGACGCAAAAGCCCAATCCGCAGCGGAAAACCGCCGGAAGTTCGGGCGTACAAAAGCCGAAAAATCTCAGGAAACAGCAGAAGCCGACATACAGGCCAGACGCTTTGACGGCCATAAACTAAGCTCCACCTCCTCCCCCACGCAGACTGACGAAGGTTGAGGCACCCATGAGCCTCAAGAAACGCTCCATCACGCTCCACGGCCACAGAACCAGCATCACGCTGGAGCCTGAGTTTTGGGTCGGACTGGAAGACCTTGCCCACAGTCAGGACAAGACCATCACTGCAACGATCGCCGCCATTGATGACGAGAGAAATCCCGAAAACAATCTCTCAAGCTGCATTCGCGTGGCCGTGCTCAAGCATTTTCAAAACCAACCTATCAGTTGACCTGCAACAGCCGCCCACCCGGCAACTCGATGAACCTTGGTGCACCGCGATCTTCCGCTGGCAGATCCGGCAAAGGCTGCCGCTGAACCTGATTATCATTCCGTGCATCAAGCACGCCCAGATTTCTAGGCGCCCCTGACTGAATGATCGGCCCCAGCAAATCAACCTCTCCAGCCGGAACCGTTGCCTCATTCATCCCGCCAATTGTCACCGGCTTGTCCAGCGCAGGCAAATTGGTCTTTGCCCGAGGTTTTGGTGGATTTACGATTGTAACCGAGGGGCTCGCAACCTCTTGGGAAGCGCCATCTCCGTCAAGCATTGAGCGAATGCGGGCACTAAAGTCCAGCACCGAGTTTTGCTTGGCTTCAGTTTCAGCGCTCACCTGTGCATCAGCAGCCGCTCTGGCATCCGCCGCAGCTTTTTCTTCTGCCAGCCTTTGCGCCGCCTCAGCCCGCTTTAGAGCCTCAAGAGCTTGTGCTTTTCTAGCCTTTTCCTCAGCAGCCAACTGTGCAGCACGCGCTTGTGTCGCTTTGTCAGCCTCAGCCTGCCGCGCGCGCTGCGCAGCTGCGGCAGCTTCTGCGGCCTGACGGGCTTTTTCTTCCTCGTTCGCCTTTGCTTTAAGCGCAGCGTCCTCTTCCCGCTGTTGTTTCAGCTGGTCAAGCATACGCTCTTGCTCAGCAATCTTGTTTTGCTCTTCCTCAATACGCTTCACATTCAGCTCAATGGCGCGAAGATTGAGATAGGATAGCAACGGCCCCGTATCCAGCTTGCGCTGAGGGTTTTCCAAGGAACCGGAATAAAGGATCGCCACCTGCGGCTCCGCCCCAGCAACCTTCTGCGCTTCATCGCGGGTTTTCATGGAAACATCACCTGTCAGCGCCCACTTCTCAAGATCAATCACCGCAGATCCAAACAGGGTCGTGCCTTCCGTATCAACCGAGATATTGCGCGCACGAATACGGCCACTGGCAAGGCCCAAAGAGCCATCGACACGCTTGAACTGGACCGAGCCTGCATCCAGATGATCAGCAAACGCGCTCTGGATAACAGCCTCATCAATCTCAAGCCCCGCATCTGCTGCCTTGATCACCAGATCAAAAGCTGCCGGATTGATGCGGCGTATCTCGCCATCTGTCAGGCTGAACGTGCCACCACCGGAAAGACCAGCAACAAGACCGGAGATCGTGCGCCCACTGCCCTCAAATTCAGCAATCGCCTGCAGCTTACCGGTCGCCAGCGCGCGCCCGTCATCAGACCACGACAGCTCCTCAAAGTCAGCATCATCAAGCCGGAAACGACCTGAAAGCGTTGCCTGTCCCTGATCCCGCTGCAAGTCAAACGCCCCGGAGAACTCACCCCCGGCAAAGCGTCCCTTCCCTTCACTCATGGAAAGCTGGTTGGATCGCAAGCGCAGCTGCCCACTGGCCGCCGCCAAATGGAACTCATCGCTAAACAACGCCCGATCACTTGTTACATCCAGCGTCAGATCAACACCGTCCGCAAGGCCCTGCCCCAGCGCCTGAGACGGCCAGACGCCATCATCCTGAAGCGCGCCAGCCCACACGTTGGAGCCCAGCAGCAGCTCACTCAGGCTCCGCATATCCAGCTCGGACAAATCCAGCTTACCAGATGCCTTCAGCGGACCGTTTTCCGCAAGAGAACCTTCCAGCTCGCCCGTCAGATCCATGTTGGCTAACTGGCCTGCTAGATCTGCAAGTTTAAATTCACGCCCGCGCCCTTCAACCTGAGCACTCAGGTTCGCTTTGAGTGGACCAGAGTAAATTGGATAAACCTTGCCAAACGCCAATCCATAATCCGCCAGATCATCGGACTGCAGCTCAACCTTCGCCGACCACACTGCATCAGAGCGGCGCGGAAAGCGAACAGTACCATCGGAAAGCACAGTCATGCCAACAAGGGCGCTGGAGAACCCAAAGGCAAGCTCATCACGCGGGCTACCGGACAAGGACAAACGAACCTCTCCCGGCTGTAACTGAGTAATCGGGATCGCCTCAAACCCAAGCTGGCGCAGCACCTTGACGCCATCTTTGCCGCCAAGGGTCATTTCTGCGTAAAAGTTGCCCTCGGCAAAGTCATCGATGCGACCTTCAAAGGTGCCGTTCAGATCAATCTCGCTAACACCAACCTCGCCAAACAGGTTCAACGACATGTCTGTCCGCCCCTTCTCCGCATAGGCCGAAAGCTCTGCCTTCAGGCTTGCCGGAGCAAGATCCGGAGCCGCCGTTTTAAGGCGCTTAATCAACGGATGGTCAGGTGCATATTCTTCCAAAACAGCCACAGCGCCATTGAGAGATGAGGCCGTCAAAGTGCCTTTGATGTTACCCTGAGGGGTTGTGCTCAGGTCATCAATACGGCCCTTCATGTCAATGTAGGCACCGGCAAAATCGCGGATTTTCAGCTGGCTAATCGAAAGCGCATCCTGGCTCAGGCTGGCACTCACCACCATACTTTTGGCCTTCACACCACTGGCAACCAGTTCATCCGCATAAAGCCGCAGGGACATATCAACCACACTTGGCTGGATTGTTTTACCCGTGAACGCCTCAACATAACGCTGGATCTCATCCACATTGACCCGGTCACTGTCCATATCAACAGTAATCAATGGACTACGATCGAGTGGATGCTCGAAGGAGATCAGGCCAACACTGCGCACATCACCTGCATCAATACGTAAATCAGGAAGCCGCAGAGCGCCGGAACCTGCTTCAATACGGCCTTTAAGCGCAAGAGGAGCCAGACGCTTGGACGCATCCTTACGCTCGCCCAACCACCAGTGCGCCAACTGATGCGGCTGGCGGGATGAAATCTCCCAGTCTCCCTGATAGCCGGCGGAACCGCCCAGCTCCAGATACCCGCTCGTCTTAAACGCACTACGGCCCGGCAACTCACCCGAAAGCCCGTCAATCTTCCAGCCAGTCCCGGTAGACTCAAGCACGCCGCTCAGATTGGAGACAACAGAACCGCCCGCGACAACAACAGGGATGCTCAGATCCATCTGACCTTTCACATCCAGCAAGGGCAGCGATTTCAGACCACCCGCCAATCTGGCTATAACAGCATCTGTTGGCACCAGCGGACGCTGCGGTCCACCGCCAAACATCCGGTCCAGATCAACCTGCTTGAACTGCGCAACAGCCTGAAACTCCGGTTCAAGCCCAAAGCTGTAAATCCCGCCGCCTTCAGCGGTGACCGGACGCTCCTCAGAGCCAAGGCGCAACGTCGTTTCTGTCAGCTCCAGCCGCTCGCCGTCCAGATTAAACTTACTCTTGCCCGCCCATTCCAGAGCCTCAGAGCCTTCACTGAGAATCGATTGGACTTCCGCATCACCGTAATAGGAAACCACCCCGTCCTGATGCCTCAGGAAACCGTCTGTCGAAAACTCGGCAGCAACATTTGCAGGCGAAACCTGCGTTTTCACACGGATCTGACCGTTTTGCTCCAATCGGCCACTGCCGACCTTCAGCATGTAAGGAACGCCCTCATAGCGCACCGCACCCTCAGCCTTGAACGGCCCCTGCAAGCCTCCGGCAGAAAGCTCAAGATTTGCATTCTCAGCGCGGCGCACTTCGCCGGTGCGCGCATCCGTCAACACGATAGAACCGTTCTTAACGCTCACCCCCTCCAAAATGAGAGAGCTTGGATCGATTTCAGAGATAACAGAACGACGCATGTTGGTTTGCAAAACATCAAGACGTCCTGCCTCATCCAAAGACAGGTTGAGTTCCGGCTCATTGAGTTTCATCTCTGTGACATGGACTTCCCCACGTAGCAAAGAAGGCAACTCAATACGCCCCTCAAATCCTTTGATGGTCAACAACGGGTCTTCCACCGCACCAACCCGCACGTCAGAGAGCTTCACATAGGGAGCGGGTAAAAGCTGGACATCAGTTTCTCCAAGGATCGTAACCTGATGCCCCAGAACTTTCTCACCATAGTTTTCAAAGAGAGAGCGATACGCCGACCAATCTATGACCAAAGGGCCAACAAGCGCGACAACCAGCGCTAAGATCAAAGCCCCACCGACGGTGATGTAAACCGAATTCAACGTAAAAGCTCCTTTACCCACTTCGAACCTAACGCCTTGCCGCGTTGTCCGCCTATGAGCTGCCTGCAAACACTCGTTTGTCTATGTGAATTACAGCAGGAACAAGACAACAGCAACGATATAAGGCAATCTTTCCAAATGGAACAAAGCAAGTGCGGATTTATCGCACGTCTTTACTTGTCATCCAGAGAAACAATCTTGCCGGGATTCATGATATTCAGCGGGTCAAGGCTGCGTTTAACTGCCGCCATAACTGCCACGCCCGCCCCATGTTCCTTAGGCAGATACTTCATCTTGCCCTGCCCCACACCATGCTCACCCGTGCAAGTCCCGCCCATTTCAATGGCTCGGTAATTCAGCCGTTCTACAAAGGCTTCAGACTTGGCAATATCCTCGGGATCATTCAGATCCGTCAGCACAAGCACATGGAAATTTCCGTCACCAACATGGCCAACTATCGGGCCAATCAGGCCATTTTCTTCGATGTCTTTATGTGTGGCAGTCACACAATCAGCCAGACGAGAAATCGGAACACACACATCAGTCGACAGCCCTGTCCGGTCCGGTGCCAACCCCAAACCAGCCCAATAAGCATCATGCCGGGCCGCCCAAAGCCTGTTGCGCTCTTCCGGATCCGTCGCCCATTCAAAGCTCTTCATGGAGTTTTCAGCAGCAATTTCGCCAAATCGCTCTGCCTGCTCTTTTACGCCAGCTTCACTACCGTGGAATTCCACAAGCAGCAACGGCGATTCCGGCAAAGACAGCTTTGAATAGGCATTGACCGATTTGACAGAGAGCGTATCCAACAATTCGATCCGGGCAATCGGAATCCCGTACTGCACCGCCTCAATAACCGTGTTGCAACAATCTGCAATGCTGTCAAAAGATGCAATACCGCCGGAAATCGCCTCAGGTATCCCCTTCAGCTTCAGCGTGATTTCAGTAATCACACCCAATGTTCCCTCAGAGCCCACCATCAAACGTGTCAGATCGTATCCGGCAGAGGACTTCTTGGCACGGCTTCCGGTCCTTACAATGGTTCCGTCAGGCATGACCACTGTCAGCGCCAGAACCATATCCTTCATGGTGCCATAAAGCACCGCATTGGTGCCCGACGCCCGTGTTGCTGTCATGCCCCCAATCGTGGCATCTGCACCCGGATCAATCGGAAAGAACAAGCCGGTATCACGCAAATAAGCATTGAGCTGCTTGCGCGTCACCCCCGGCTGAACCACACAGTCCAGATCCTCGGGATGAACCGCAACAACCTCATTCATCTGGGAAAGATCCAGAGAAATCCCACCACCCGGTGCGTTCAGATGCCCTTCCAGAGACGACCCGCTCCCGAATGGGATGATTGGAACGCGCAGGTCCGCACAAATCTTGACAATTTCGGAGACTTCTTCTGTCGACTGGGCAAACACAACAGCATCTGGCGGCTGGTTGGGCAGCCACGATGTGGTATGGCCGTGCTGCTCCCGCAGGCTCTGGGACGTCTGGCATCGGTCCCCAAACTTTGCGGACAAGGATGTGATCGCTTTGTCGATCCCCTCTTCATTGCGCGTAACCTTCAGCTGCATCTCCGCTAAAGACATAGCAGACCTCCCTTTTAGTCCAGAGGCTTCCCCAGGAAGCTGTTCAACAGGCCAGATAGACAGACCTGAAACACGACTCGTTATTTTTATAAATTATAGTCCTCTGCATGGTCACAAATATTGAGCTTTTAGCAAGGCTGAACCTGATGGTGCCGGTGGATGATTGATGTTCCTTAAGTCTTTCTCAGTGCTTATTGAAAATAATAGACCGGAATCAGAAGATATCCTGATTGGCGTTTCACGGGGAAACTCGCTAAAGACACTCCCATCATTCATTATTGCATCGCTTAACCCATTATGCCCAAACGAGCCAACGCGCTGAAAACCGTATTACATCTCGCATATAGGTGGATCGAACCAAACCTGCGTTTGTTCATGTCATCGCGGCTTCCGCTTGTCTGGTTCCTGGCGCTGTTGATTGGAGCGGCGGTCGGCGTCTCAGCAATGCTGTTTCGCATCGGGATAGGGATGGTTCAGTGGGTATGGCTTGGCACCGCCTCCGAGCGCATGATCAGCGCTGTAACCTCACAGCCATGGTATGTCATTGTTATGGCACCCGTTGTTGGCGGTGCAATCGTTGGATTCCTGCTGCAAACCGTGCAACAGAAGCAGCGTGCAGGCGGCGTGGCAGATGTTATCGAAGCACGCGTCCATGGTGGCAGAGGCCTGCCCTTCTGGTCTGGCATCACCTCAGCCTTCATCACCATCATCTCGCTTGGCAGCGGGGCCAGTGCTGGCCGCGAAGGCCCCATGGTGCATCTGGGCGCAACGCTCGGCACCTCGGTTTTCTCCAGATTGAAGCTGCCCGATTCCTCAATGCGCATCCTGCTCGCAGCAGGTGTGGCAAGTGCCGTCTCCGCAAGCTTTAACGCACCCATTGCAGGCGTCCTGTTTGCCCACGAGGTCATCCTGGGCCACTACGCACTGACAGCCTTTGTTCCGATTGTGCTCTCCTCGGCCATGGGAACACTAATCGCCCGCCTCTATTTCGGCGAAGCTGTGGCTTTCATCCTGCCCCACTATCAGATTAGCACCTACTGGGAGTTCCCCGCGTTTGTGCTTCTGGGCATCATCTGCGCAGTTGTCGCCATCATGTTCCAATTCACACTGATAGGCTCTGACTGGATTGCCAGAAACGTCAAAATGCCCATCTGGCTCCGCCCCATCGTTGGCGGCGCACTGGTTGGCTCTATTGCCGTTTTCTATCCCGAAGTACTCGGCGTAGGCTATGAAGCAACCGACGGCGCGCTCAACTCGGAACTGCCACTCACATTGATGCTGTCCCTACTCGTGGCGAAGACAATCGCAACGGCAATCACCCTCGCTTCCCGCTTCGGCGGCGGTATATTCTCGCCCTCGCTGTATCTGGGCGCAATGACAGGCGGGGCTTTTGGCCTGATCGCAGCAAATATTCTGCCGGAGATGGCCTCCAGCCACGGCCTCTATGCAATATTGGGCATGGGAGCTGTCGCCTCTGCGGTTCTTGGCGCACCAATATCAACCACCATGATCGTGTTTGAACTGACCGGCGGCTATGAGCTCTCCATCGCCTTGCTGATCGCTGTCTCCATTTCCACTGGCCTCAATCAGGCAATCCACGGTCGCTCCTACTTCCACTGGCAGTTGGAAATGCGCGGCGTCATGTTGCAGGATGGTGCCCACAAATGGCTGGTTCGCATCGTGCATGTGGAAGACTTCGCAGACCCACCAAGACCGGACACGGACACCACGTTCGACCCGGATGCAGAAGTCGTGGCCCTTGCGCCCTTGGACACACTCGAAAAGGCCCTCAAGGCTTTCGACGATGTGGGCAAGTCAACACTCCCTGTTGTTGACCCGAAAAACCCCACTGAAATCATCGGCTACGCAAGCCACGTAAAGGCCCTGCGCTACTTCAACTCCGCGCTGATTCAGGCAAATGTTGAGGAACACCGCTAGCCATACCCCAGATAATCTCCATTGACCTATACGTAAAAAACAGCAATCTCGTTCAAGACATACATGTCTTCGCTGGATAAATTGGGTCTATGAAACCGGTCACTCAAAAAACTGCATTGGAAGCAACTCCGCTCCATTCAGGAGAAAACGCACAATTCTGGTGCGCACCCCGTTTTGACGGGCTGGAATGTCTTGCAGCAAGTTTCAGAACCCATGTGTATGAGCCCCACACCCACGATACCTTCGTCGTTGGCGGCATCCTGTCTGGCTGTCAGGTCTACTGGCAGCGCGGGCAGCAGATATTTGCAGGTCCCGGAGATCTGGTCTTCGTAAATCCGTTCGAGCTTCATGACGGCATACCAGAAGGCAGCGGCTACACCTATCGCATGACCTACCCAAGCATATCCCTGCTCAAAAACATTGCTGAGGATATGACAGATAAGCCACAAAGCGGGACGCCGTTCTTTCCCGAGCCTCGTGTCTATGATCCGGAGCTGTGTCAGGAATTCATAGAGGCACACAAGTCCATACAAAACCGCTCCATCGATCTGGAAGCCGATGAAACGCTTTACATGATCTTTGCAAAGATGCTCACCAGATACGGCAGTTTCACTGACAATCTGATGGGTCCAAAAGATCCTGTCGCCGTCAGAAGAACACGTGAATATCTGGAAGAAAGCTTCATGGACACGGTGCATCTGGATGATCTGGTAAACATCTCTGGCCGCTCCAAATATCACCTCATTCGCTCCTTCAAAAAGGCAACGGGCCAAACCCCGCACGCCTACCTGACAGATGTGCGGGTACGCAATGCAAGGCGCTTGCTTGTGCGTGGAAGCTCCCCGAGCGAAACAGCATCCCTCTGCGGCTTTGCTGATCAGGCACACCTGACACGACAGTTCAAATCACGTGTAGGCACAACACCGGCAGCTTTCCAGAGATCTGTGATTTCCGTTTAATCACAGCAGCATACCAATAGATGTAAGAAGCGCAATTTCATTCAAGACACCACCTGCCGCTCTGATTTAAAACTCTTCTAAGTCTTAGGAGAGTTTTGTGAAAAACAATCAGAATAACTCGGCGCTCAACGCTCGCCCCAATGAATTTTTCCTCGGTGTAACAACCTTCTTCCCGTTGGTGTTCGCTGTGGCACCCATCGGCCTGTTGTTTGGCGCTCTTGCAGCTCAAAAAGGATTGTCTTCGCTGGAAGTCCTGCTCATGAGCTCCTTGGTGTTCGCTGGCGGTTCTCAGTTCGTTGCTCTGGATTTGTGGGCAGACCCGCTCCCCTGGGTCACCGTTGCCTTCTCAACATTCCTGGTCAACCTGCGCCATGTACTCATGAGTGCTTCGCTGGCTCCCAAGCTGAGGCACTGGACAACACTGCAAAGATATCTCGGCTTCTTCATATTGGCAGATGAGGTATGGGCCCTTTCCGAGCAGCGTGCAATCAAACAGCACACAACCTTCAGCTTTTATCTGGGAGTTGGCCTCACCTTGTTCATCACATGGCAGGTCTCAACAGTGGCAGGAAGCTTGATCGGCGCGGTTATGGGAGATCCATCCCGCTTTGGTCTGGACTTCGCTTTCACTGCCCTCTTCATCTGTCTGGTCATGGGCTTCTGGCAGGGACGTAAAACCGGCGTGGTCCTCGCAGCCAGCGGCCTTGCAGCCGTACTCACCTACAAGTTCGTCCCCGGAGCCTGGTACATAATTGCAGGCGCAGTCGCAGGCGTCATCGCCGCCGCAATCCAGTATGACGACAGCCCGAAGACTCAGCTAAAGCCTGCGGAGGCACTCCAGTCATGATCTCAGAAATCTTCGCCGTCGATCCGCTTGTCCTCTTCACCATTCTGGCAATGGCAGCAGGCACCTACCTGACCCGGATCGCAGGACTGGTCCTGACAAGGTTCGTCACCTTCTCAGGCCGCACAGAAGCAGCCCTTCAGGCAGTACCACCGGCGATCCTCATGTCGGTTGTCGCCCCCACCGCATTCGCCACCGGCGTTGCAGAAACCACCGCCACAGCCATCACGGCCATCGCCGCCCTGCGCTTGCCCATGCTGGCCGCCATAGCAATAGGGATTGTCAGTGTAGTTGTCCTGAGACTGGCACTCACCGTTATCTAAACAAAAACCCCGCTCAAACGAGCGGGGTTTTCTTTATTACGAGCAGAAGCAGACCATCAACGGGAAACTGGACGCGTCGCCTCATTCAGCCAAGCTTTGGTCTCATCATCCAGCAACGGACCAACCATCTCACGAACACGCGCATGATAGGTATTCAGCCAGTTCAGCTCGAACTCTGACAGAAGTTTGGTATCCACCATACGCAGATCAATCGGGGCCAGCGTCAGCGCTTCAAAGCCCAGCATATTCTGATCACCACCTTCAATGCCCGAGGCAGGCGTCACCAGCTCAAGGTTTTCAATGCGGATGCCGTATTCATCAGCACGATAATATCCCGGCTCGTTGGAAAGGATCATGCCCGGCTTCAGCGCAATACTGTTCGGCATCTTGGAAATTCGCTGCGGTCCTTCATGCACGCCAAGGTAAGAGCCAACACCGTGGCCAGTGCCATGGTCAAAATCAAGGCCCCGCTTCCAAAGATCAATGCGCGCCAGTATGTCCAGCTGAGAGCCCGTTGTCCCAACCGGGAAGCGGGCAGTCGCAATCGCAATATGGCCTTTCAGAACAAGCGTAAAGTGCTCGCACTGCTCTGCCGTCACCGCGCCCACGGCTAGCGTCCGGGTGATGTCCGTCGTGCCATCTTCATACTGGGCACCGGAATCGATCAGGTAAACACTGTTCAACTCAATCGGCAGATTGCTGTCATAGCTGACGCGGTAATGGCAGATCGCACCATGAGGACCAGCCGCCGAGATCGAGTCAAAGGAGATATCCTTCAGGGCACCAGTCTCACGGCGAAACTCTTCAAGCTTCTCGGCAACAGAAACCTCGGTTAGACCGCCAAGCGGAGCTGTCTTCTCAAACCACGCAAGGAAGCGTGCATAAGCAACACCATCGCGAAGGTGGGCCGATTTGGCACCTTCAATCTCAGCCTGATTTTTAACAGCCTTCGGCAGCAGAGTTGGCTCCTGCCCTTCAACAACGTTGCCGCCATTATCAGCAACTGCGTCATAAAGAGCCTGACCCGCAAGGCTGGTATCAATGAGAACCCGTTTGCCCTCAGTGCCGAGTGCTGTCAACGCAGGGAGAAGCTCTGCCGGTGTAGCGATATCAGTCAGCCCACTCAGCTCATCACGCACTTCATTGGAAAGCTTACGTCCGTCAATGAACAAGGATGGCTTGCCTGCTGCTGGCACCAAGGCAAAAGACAACGGCAACGGAGTGTGCGTAACATCGCTACCCCGGATATTCAAAAGCCATGCAATTGAGTCAGGCTGGGTCAAAAGCGCGGTATCAGCCTCGTTCTCCGCAATCTCTTCACCAATGCGCTTGATCTTGTCCGCAGCACTTTCACCCGCAAACTGCATTGGGTGTATCTTCACTGCACCCAGCGGAGCCTCCGGACGATCCGTCCACACAGCATCAAGTGGATTGCTGTCTATGGCAACCAGTTCAGCGCCAGCTTTTTCACAAGCAGTTTTCAGGGAGGTAACCTGACGAACCGGATGCAGCATCGGATCGTAACCGATCTTCTCGCCTTCCTTGGCGTTCTCGCGAATCCACGCCGTCAGCGGCTCGTCAATAAGATGCCGGTAGGCAAACGCATCTTCGTCCACCTGATCACGCACCTGAATGGTGTAACGCCCATCAATGAAAACCGCCGCTTTCTCAGGAAGCACACCAGCGATACCAGCAGAACCGGTAAACCCCGTCAGCCACTCAAGCCGGCAGTCACTTGCAGGCACATATTCGCCTTGGTGGGCATCAGCCCGTGGGACCAAAAAGCCATCAAGCCCACGAGAGGCCAGCTCGTCTCGCAGAGCGGCCAACCGAACCGGCCCACGAGATTTATCATTTACTGTGTCAAAGCTCTGAAACATGTCGGGAGGCTAATGCTGATTGCCCCACAACTCAACCACGCAAACAAGGCTCCTCAGAGGAATTTTGCTTTATCATCAGGCAGAACAGAGGCGCGGGGACACATTTCAAACATGAAACGCAGACCCACTTATATGTCCATGCAAATTCAGATTACAACCACTCCAAGCTATGCAAAAATCGCATGATCGACATGCGAAACTATGTCTTTTTTTACAAAGCGAAATAATGGATAACTCCTCTTGTCGACGGGGCGCTTACCTCCCAAAGCAACCCGGCGGGTCACACCTCCTCCCAATGTGAACTGCACGACAAAAATGGCCGGCAGCCATCAGCAGCTTTTAGCGCTACAAATGCCACTCATACTGCTAGATATTCCTCCCAATATCTAGCAAGCTAAGCAAATTCCTCCCAGTTGCTTAGCATACAAAAAAACCTTTGCTTCCCCGGCAAGTTCCTCCCAAATTGCCGGATCAGGAAGCAAAGGTTTTTTGTTTTTTTCAGGTCCCCACACACTCAACAAAAAACCCTCAAAGCAACAGCAATGAGGGTTCAAATTATTCGGTAATGCGCCAGCTTTTACGGAGCCCAATTGCCCTTTGCAAAAGTCAGTGTCAGCCAGCCATCGATTTCACGGCGATTAACCAGCTTCAGGCCCTGCTGACCATAAGCAGAGATGATCCGCGGGCCATGCTCAATGCGCAAGCCCGAAAGAACCAGCGTAGACTTCTCCGCAAGGTTACGGCACAGCTTGGCAGACATCTGCACCAATGGCTTTGCAAGGATATTGGCAACAACCAAATCAAACGGGCCGAACTCGCTAAAACGACGATCATCCACACCAGCACCGGTAAAGGCCTTAAAGTGTGGCCCAACATTATTCTTGCGCGCATTGTCAATCGCCGCTTCCACAGCAATTGGATCAATATCAGTCGCCAGAACTTCTGCGCCAGACAGCTTCGCCAAGGCAATGCCCAGAACGCCAGTGCCAGTGCCAAGATCCAGCATGCGCTGGTATTTATTACGCTTCAACAACCGCTGGAGCTCCAGCAGGCACCCTTCGGTGGTGCCGTGGTGGCCTGTTCCAAACGCCTGCGCAGCTTCAATCTCGATTCCGATATGAGAGGGACTGACCACACCGCGGTCATGCGCACCATGCACAATCACCCGCTCTGCCCGGACCGGCTTCAAACCTTCAAGAGACTTGGCAACCCAGTTAATGTCCGGCAGCACTTCAATTTCGACATTATCTGGCATGGCACCGCCTTCAAAGTGCTCAGACATACGCAATCCAACCAGCTTGGCAGCCTCATCAACGGTAGACTCCAGAATCAGCACTTCCGCTGTCCAGATTGCTCCGTCCGTAGAACTCTCGAAGACAGCTATCGGAAATCCGTCATCCGCAAAGCACCCCTCCATAATGATGGCGAGAGCCTTTGCTTCAGCCGCAGGTGCCGGAATGCGAACCCGGATCGTATCCATGAAAAATCCCTTAGTTTCGATGAGTTAACCAAACTCAAATAACATCTTTGCATAGCCTATAGAATGCACAGAGTGGAAAAGCCAGTGCTCACGAGCCATTCTCGCGCTCTGCCGCATAATCATCCGGAACAAGGCTCAATATGATCGAGTCAGGACCCGGATCCTCGGGCATCTCGCTGTTCAGCAGGCGCAGCTTTTTGGATGGCCTAATCAACATCAACAAAACCGCAGCCTCTGGCAAGGCCTCCTGAAACTCATCCCAGCCAAAGGTCTCGGTCAGCTCGGTTGCTTTAATAATCCAGCCTTCACGGATCTTCTCCTCAAGGTCATTGTAGCTATGCTCCGGCGAGAGGAATGGCCGACCACCCAGTGTCACAACACGGCGAAACTTCTCTTTCTCACTCTGCTCTTCCCGTGGCGCAAACTGGTATACCTCCCCACGCCCCATAAGCGGCCCGAAGTTGGTCGCCACCAGAGCGTTGTAATCATCGTTGTCCGTTACGGCGAGCAACGCGCTGTAATTTTCCAGCGGCAGAGCATTTTCCACGCCTTCAGAGAGAACCTCCCCGTAATAGTTCTCCAGCCCCGCATTACGCGAATGCCGCAGCCTTCCCCAGTTGCGGTCAACAATCAGTGTTGAAACCTCCAGCGCATTCAACTTGGCCGCCAACGCAACGCTGAACCGGCTTGCCCCAACAATCAATAGTCCCGGCCCGGTATCACTGGATAGCCCCAACCACCGCGCAAACGGCCCAAGCGTGAACCCGTGCGCAAAAACAGTCGCCACCACCACAGCAAACGAGAGGACCGCCAGCCGCTCTCCATCTGGCGCCCCGTGCTCCACGAGAGAGCCGGCAAACAAACCAGAGACAGCCACCGCCACAATACCGCGCGGCGCGATCCACCCAACCAACAAGCGCTCTTTCCAATTGAGGTGAGCCCCAATCGTCCCAACCCAAACCGCGATTGGCCGGATCACAAACAACAGCACCAGCACAAAAACCAGATCCACCAGCCCAAACTCCGCAAGACTGCGCAGCGGGACAGAAGCTGTCAGAACGATGAAAACGGAAGAAACCAGAATAATCGTGACCGCTTCCTTGAACCGCTTCAGCTCTTCAAGGCTGGCAAGGCGGGAGTTGCCGAGCACCAACCCGAAAACCGTGACCGTTAGCAGCCCGGATTCTTCCAAAACCAGATCAGACAGCGCATAGGCACCCATCACGCTCACAAAGATCAGCGGAACTTTGAGGTACTCAGGGACCCGGCCCCCAACAAACAGCCAGATCAAACCACGTCCCAGCGCCCAGCCACCAACACCACCAATCAGCAGCCCTGCCACCGCCCGCATTGCAAGCACCCAGACCCCATGATCACCGTGATAAACGAGATAGCCTTCAAACATGAACACCGCAAGCAACGCACCCAGCGGATCGGCGAGGATCGCTTCCCAGCGCAGCAACGAACTCACCCGCCGTTCCAACCGCGCCTGACGCAGCAGCGGGATAACAACAGTCGGGCCGGTAACAATCAGGATTGCCGCAAACACAAGAGCCGAGGGCCAGCTTAATTCAGCTATATAATGAGCATTCAGCGCGCCCAACAAAAACGCGATAAACGCGCCTACAAGAACAAGCCGCCGAACGGCCTTCTCGACACCGCTAATACGCTGAAAGTTAAGGGAAAGACCGCCTTCAAACAGGATCACTGCCACGCCGAGCGCAACAGTTGGACGCAACAAATCACCAAACAACGCATTTGGGTTGAGAACACCGGTCGCCGGGCCAAGCATAAAGCCGGCAACAAGCAAAAGAACGATCGCGGGTAAGGACCAACGCCAGGCAAGCCACTGCGCACCAACGCCCGCAACACCAATCACCGCCAGCGCGCTAACCACGTCATGCATTGCCATCTCCCTACATAAATCAGAAGACAGATAGCACAATCTACCCTAAAGGCAACTAACACATGAGCTGTAGGTTATGCCCGTTCGACAAAGCTATCGAGCACTTTCTTTGTGCCAGCTTTTTCAAAATCGACGGTGAGCTTATTCCCCTCGATATCGCTGATTGCACCATAACCAAACTTCATATGGAAGACCCGCTCGCCAATCGCAAAATCGCTACCAACCTCGGTAACGCTCTTGGCAACCAGCTCCCCTTCAATGGTCATCGGACCAGCCTTCTTCGCGCGCCGAGTCTGGTTCCCGCCATGCATCTTGCCATACTTCTGACCGGAGGACTGCGCCTTGCGCGCCCGCTGCCAGCCTGGAGTTGAGTATTTGCTCTGGAACGGATCACTGTTCTCAAACCGGCTGGCGCCATAACCACCACCGGCACTGTTCGAGCCATACCCACCGTAAGAGCTGGAGGCCTCAACAACCTCAACGCTGTCTGCGGGTAACTCATCAAGGAAGCGGGAAGGAATACAGGACTGCCACGAGCCATGAATACGCCTATTGGAGGTGAACCACACCTTCACCCGCTTGCGGCCACGGGTAAGACCCACGTAGGCAAGGCGGCGCTCTTCTTCCAAACCAGCCTGGCCGGTCTCATCCAATGCCCGCTGGTTCGGGAACACACCCTCTTCCCACCCCGGCAGGAAAACACTATCAAACTCAAGACCTTTTGCGGAATGGAGCGTCATGATCGAAACCGCATCCTCTTCCGCATCACTGTCCTTATCCATCACCAGAGAGATATGCTCAAGGAAGCCAGCCATGCTCTCGAACTCTTCCATAGAGCGGATAAGTTCCTTCAGGTTGTCCAGCCGCCCCGGTGCCTCAGCAGACCGATCCTCCCGCCACATTTGGGTATAACCGCTTTCATCAAGGATGATTTCCGCAAGCTCCGTATGGCTCATGCTCTCAACCTGATTGCGCCAGTTCTCAAACATGCCAAGTACATCTGCGAGTGCGGCCCGAGCCTTTGGGCGCAGTTCGTTGGTCTGCACCAATTCTTCAGTGGCAATCATCAGCGGAATAGCCCGCTCCCGCGCATATTCATGAACTATTTTCAGCGTTGCTTCCCCAAGCCCGCGCTTTGGCGTGTTCACAATACGCTCAAACGCCAGATCATCAGAGGGCTGCATCACACAGCGGAAATAGGCCAGCGCATCGCGGATCTCCATGCGCTCATAAAAGCGCGGACCGCCAATCACGCGGTAGTTCAGGCCAAGCGTAACAAACCGGTCTTCAAACTCACGCATCTGGAACGACGCACGCACTAGAATTGCCATCTCGTTCAGCGAATGACCGTGGTTCTGCAGCGCTTCAATCTCATCGCCTACGGAACGGGCTTCCTCCTGAGAATCCCAGGCAGATGCAACCTGTACCTTCTCTTCGTCCTCAGAACCCGCTTGATCTGTAAAGAGGGTCTTCCCCAAGCGACCTTGATTGTGGGCGATCAAGTGCGAAGCAGCAGACAGAATATGACTCGTCGAGCGGTAATTCCGCTCCAACCGAACCACCGTAGCACCCGGAAAGTCCTGCTCAAATCTCAGAATATTATCGACCTCAGCACCACGCCAGCCATAGATAGACTGGTCATCATCACCAACACAGGCCACGTTGGAGTTCCCCTGTGCCAGCAAGCGCAACCACATGTACTGCGCGATGTTGGTATCCTGATACTCATCCACCAGCATATAGCGGAAGCGGTGCTGGAAGCTCTTCAGAACATCGTCATGCTCTTTGAAAATGGTGATGCAGTGCAGAAGCAAATCACCAAAATCACAGGCATTCAAAATCGCAAGACGCTCCTGATAGATCTGGTAAAGCTTACGCCCCAGCCCATTAGCAAAAGCCTGCGCTTCGCCAGCGGAGACCTGCTCAGGTGTCAGAGCACGGTTCTTCCAGCTGTCCAACAATCCGGCAAATGCCTTTGCGGTCCAGCGCTTATCATCCAGACCTTCCGCCTTAATGATCTGCTTGATCAGACGTATCTGATCATCTGTATCTAAAATAGAAAACGAAGACTTCAATCCGACAAGTTCAGAATGGCGGCGCAAAATCTTCACACAGATCGCGTGGAACGTGCCGAGCCACGCCATGCCTTCCACGCCATCGCCAATGTAAGCGCCAATACGCGTTTTCATCTCGCGGGCTGCTTTGTTGGTGAAGGTCACAGAAAGGATCTGCCCCGGAGTGGCGTGCCCTGTTGCCAGAATATGCGCAATACGTGTTGTCAGAACCCGCGTCTTGCCCGTGCCCGCGCCTGCAAGCACAAGCACAGGACCGTTGATCGTCTCAACAGCAAGCCGCTGCTCCGCATTCAAGCCTTCCATATAGGCCGGCGCACCGGTTTGCCGTGCAGCCATGGCCCTCGCCGCGATACCACCTGTCTTGGGCTGCGGCGCAGCCAGAGGATCAGCAGGGTTAGAAAGCATTCCGCGATGGTTGGGGCCAGAAGAATTTGCCATTGAGCTCGTTGGATCCTTTGAACGCATACCCTCTCAAATCAGAGAAGGAATCTCCAATACTTAACGAAGAACAATATAGCAACAGCATTGAAGAAGCGAGGGACCAGCAAAGAGATACACATCGTTTTGTAGTCTCCGTCATCTTCACCCAGCAACTCTTGCAATCAGACAGATGTATTCTGTAATTTTTCGTCAAACTATATTACAGGTTAACACCAGAAAAACAGAGATACCTTCACCTCCTAAATACCCTAATTATCTGAAATAATTACAGAATACCAAAGGAGAGAAGAAGCGCGCCTCTTGCGTTATATCAGTCGCCAACAAGCTCGAACCAGTCATCCTCTGAGATGACCTGAATGCCAAGGCTCTGCGCTTTGGTGAGCTTGGAACCAGCCTTTGGACCAGCGATCACCAGATCCGTCTTCTTGGAAACGGAACCAGAGACCTTCGCCCCCAAACTCTCCGCGCGCGCCTTGGCCTCATCCCGGCTCATACGCTCCAAACTACCTGTAAACACAAGGGTTTTACCGGCAACCGGACTGCCCGAGGTATCCGCCACGATAACATCAAGCGGCGTAATCTGCTCCATCAGGGCTGCAAGAGCTTCCAGATTGTGTTCCTCTGCAAAGAACTCCACCAAAGCATTGGCAACCGTTCCGCCGATTCCGTCAATATCATTGAGTTCGCGGTACGCTTCAGAGGTCGTATCGGTTGCTGCGATCATGGCATCATAAAACGCACTCCACGAGGAGTAAGCACGGGCTAGCAGCTTGGCATTTCCTTCACCCACATGGCGAATACCAAGCCCGAAGATCAACCGGTTCAGTTCAATTTGCCGTTTACTATCAATTGCTTCAAACAGCTTACGCGCAGAGACAGCCCCAAAGCCTTCGCGTGACCGAAGCTTATTGAGAGAAACCTTGTCCCGCTCTGCCAGAGTAAAGATATCCGCTGGCGTGCGGATACCACCCTTATCCATAGGGTACTCGTAGAACGCTTCCACCTGCTTCTCGCCCAGACCTTCAATATCAAAGGCATTGCGAGAAACGAAATGCTTCAGCTTCTCCATCGCCTGCGCTGGACAGATCAACCCACCGGTACACCGACGAACCGCATCAACCTTGCCGGAGGTTGGATTAATTTCTCTAATCGCATGCGAGCTACACACCGGACACACCGTCGGAAACTCGAAGGGCGCCGCATCATCAGCCCGCTTACTCAGGTCCACATCCACGATCTGTGGGATAACATCACCGGCCCGCTGGATGACAACCGTATCACCAACACGTAAGTCCTTGCCATCACGAATGGATTCGCCGTCCTGACCAATGCCTTTAATGTAATCTTCGTTATGCAGTGTTGCATTAGAGACCACAACGCCTCCAACGGTAACAGGTTCCAGTTTTGCAACTGGTGTTAAAGCGCCGGTTCGGCCCACCTGAATTTCGATGGCATTGAGGGTAGTAAATGCACGCTCCGCAGGGAATTTGTGGGCAATGGCCCAACGTGGTGAACGCGACACAAACCCGAGACGGGCCTGCAAATCCAGTCGGTCCACCTTGTAAACCACACCGTCAATATCATAGCCAAGGCCGGAGCGGTCCTCTTCAATTCCATGATAAACGCTCAGCAATTCCTCGGCACTCTCACAGCGCTTCATCAGCGGGTTAATCTGGAACCCCCACTGCCCGAACAGCTCCACCATACCCATCTGCGTTTGGGCAGGAATCTCGCTCATATCACCCCACGCATAAGCGAAGAATTTGAGCGGACGGGTCTTGGTAATCTCGGAATTCAGCTGGCGTAGCGATCCTGCCGCCGCATTACGCGGATTGGCAAACACCTTGCCGCCATTGGCTTCCATACGCGCATTGAGCGCCGCAAAGTCCGCATGGCTCATGTAAACTTCGCCGCGCACCTCAACCACATCCGGCACACCAGCAGGTAGCTGCTGCGGAATATCCTGAATAGTCAGAGCGTTAGCAGTCACATTCTCGCCCGTGCTACCATCCCCGCGCGTCGCTGCATAAACCAGCTTACCGCGCTCATAGCGCAGGGAAAGCGACAGGCCATCAATCTTCGGCTCAGCCGTCACAGCCAGCGCGCCCATCAGCGGATCATACTTTAAGAACCGGCGTACTTTGCCGATAAAGTCCCGCACATCCTCATCGGAAAACGCATTGTCCAGCGAGAGCATGGGCACGGCATGGGTGATCTTGCCAAAGCCTTCGCCAACGGCACCGCCCACCCGATTGCTTGGACTATCTGGACGCACCAGCTCGGGAAACGCAGCTTCCAATGCCTCGTTCCGGCGGCGCAGGCCATCATAGGTCGCATCATCAACAACCGGCGCATCTTCGGTGTGATAGGCTTTATCATATTCAGCAATCAGCCCCGCCAGCCGCTCCAGCTCCAGCGCAGCTTCGTCCGCGTTCAGGGCTTCAATTTCTTTTTGCGAGGTATCAGCAAGGCTCACCGGTCAACCCACCTGTTTCAGCTTCAATTAGGGGGATTATTCTTATCGCCACCGGGAATAACAAACCACCCGGAACAGGGGATTTAGACAGTATTTCACAGCCTCTGAAGAGAGCTGACAATGAGCTCTCCACCCACCCTTTGCAAAATCAAAGACTTAGCCAGTTTGCGTCGGTTTGCGTTGATTTGCGTAAATCTGCGTTTTTTGCGTAAAACATGCGTTCTTATGTGAATGGCACCCGAGGCTCAGGTGGCCCCAAGCTCTTCATCACCGTCACGGTCATCGGTAACAGAGTTATCCCCCTCACCCGCATCATCCCCTAAACTTGTCTGTGTCCGCTCTGCATCAATCATCCGCACCACCACCGCAAGCAGCGCCAGTGCAGTGAAGATCGGCCCAACAGGGAAGCCATGAGCCGCCAACGCGATATTGACGATTGGGAGAAGGTAAACCGCAAACAACAGGACCGGCTCCATCAAAGGAGAGTTCATGTCCTCATCAAACAGACCTGTCCGGGTCGCATAAAGATAGAGCGCAGGAGAAAGCACCGCATAGTCCCACAGGAACAGAAACGGCGTCGCCAACAGAACACACAGCGTCACCGCAAGGTTGCGCGCAACCGGCTCATGTTCGCGGGCAAACAGCCAGAACGTTACCACAAAAGCGATGATGGTGACAGGCAACTGCACCACATATCCGGCAGTCGCAGAAAACCCGAGAGAGCGCATAGCACCAAATGCAGATGGGATCAGATAAAGGAAACTGCCCTCACCCTGAGCCATCACAGTGGTCACCAAAGAAGGAACCGTCTCCAGATAAATCCACCAAAGCCCGGAGCCGAAGAACACAGCAGAGGCATCAACAAGAAACGCCACCGTCGCAACACAGGCACACAGCGCGATGATACTGCGGTGGGCAATCAGAATAATCGGGATCAGCATAAACAGCTCTGGCTTGATGGAGACACAGCCAAGCAGCACCCCGGCCAATGCCGGATGCCGGTCCATCAATCTCAGCCCCCCATACAGGAACCCACCGGCCAACATGCCGGACTGGCCGTAAAATAGGTTCACCAGCGTGGCTGGCGCGAAGATGAAGAAGGTAACCGCCCGAATAGGTGCCTTTCGACTGAAGGCCACAGCAATCGAGAGCAAACCGCCCATACCCATCCAGAGGCTGTAGGCCTGCAAGTACGTCAGACCGGAAATAGGAACCAGAAACACAAGCAAACTGGGCGGATGCACCCAGGCATAAAAGCCGGAACCATCAGCCACATTGCGCTGCACTTCATCGTAAAACCAGCTGAAATCATAGAGCTGCGCAGCATTGCCGCTGACAGCCAGACGGGAGGCAAGCAAAAACTGGTAGAAATCAGCACCCACCCTGCGCAGATCAAATCCGTCAAGGCCCATCACCGTACCAAACAGATACAGCGGATAGACCACCGCAATCAGCAGCAGCGCGACGATAAAATAGACCTGTAAGCGGGCGAACGAGATAAACATCTACCGGCCTCCATCTCAAACCCATTCCAGCGGATCAACACCATCAGACACTGTAAATAGGCTCAAACGAAAATGAGAGAGCTTGATACGCAAACACAAACACGCGCGCCACACTCTCGTCTTGATTGGCGGTAAGTTTACAAGATACCAAGTTAATTATTTGAATACGCTACGTAATTTAAGATTATATTAGGGAAATGAAACGGCGTTTGCCAGTTCTGGCAAATCACTTAGATTGGATTTCAGGTATCCCTTGGCCCATCAAAAGCGTGGTATACGCTCTACATACGAGAGGGGCGGGGTGAACCTAAGTAAAGTGAGACCGTCTAAGAGAGAAAATAGCCCCGAGCCGATTAATAGAGGCAACCAGCTCACAATCACTTTGCCCTCATAAAATACAACTCAAGATGTGCTTTAAGATCCCAAGGATTTAGCAACTCTCAAACACACAACCAAATGGCAAAAATACCACCAGAAGAAATATTAATAAATTTGACTAAATTATGACATCCGCATATTTAACCCATACGTAAACATGGGGTATGCGGAATTGAAATCTTATCTTGTAGCTGGCGCAGTAGCGTCCAGCCTCCTTTTGGCCGGTTGCGGCACAGTTGTGCGCGGTACAACCGAAGACATCAAAATCTACGTAGAGCCTTCGAACGCGAAGATTACATCAACAACCGCGCATTCCTGCGTTGGGCCATGTGTAATCAACGTACCGCGTAAAAAGGAATTCACTCTGACCGCATCTGCACCTGGGTATCAGACACAGGTCATCGATGTTGAAACCCGCGTAAGCGGCAAGGGTGCTGCTGGTATGGCAGGTAACGTTCTCATCGGCGGTGTCATCGGCATAGGCGTTGACGCAGCAACCGGAGCAACTCTGGACCACTATCCAAACCCGGTTAACTTCATTCTTGAGCGCGGCACGGGCACACGAAAGCTGACCCCTGCTGAGATTAAAATGATGAACAAGACCGAAACCCCGACCTCTTGATTGGCTAAAGCCAGCAAGGGGCATCGTCTCAGACCATGCCCCTTGCAATGAACTGCCGACTGTCTCTTTCTGCTACAAACCATACCCAACCCTCCAGCAATCTTCACCAAGGCCACTCCTGCCTTGATTTTCGCAGGCAACTGGGGAACTCTCATTCCTGCAATCAGGAGTTCCTATGGCCACCCCTCAGGACACAAAGCGCGTGCCCCTTATCGAGGCCCGCAACATCTCTGTTACCAAGCAAGAGCACCAGCTCTTTCACGATTACTCTTTCAAATTGTATGAAGGCGACGAGCTGTGCATCAGTGCACCGTCCGGCCGCGGCAAAACAGTTCTGCTGCGCATCCTCGCCGGTCTGGATCGTCCAGACAGCGGAGAGCTGTTTTTCAATGGCGTCCCCTATGAGACGGGCGGACGTGCCCAGCTCTACAAACAGCTCAACTGGTTGCCGCAACGGGTGAGCCCACTGGCAAACCATGTGCGCGAAGCACTGCTGGCACCGTTTGCACTGCAAGCCAACCAGAAGCTCAAGCCCAAAGATGCGCGCATGTTGGAGGCCCTTGCAGCCGCAGGCCTACCCAACACACCGCTGGACCATGACACAAGCAGCCTGTCCGGTGGCGAACGCCAACGCCTCGCCCTTGCCCGCGCCCTTCTCCTGAACCGCCTGTTATGGATCGCAGACGAACCCAGTGCCGCCCTCGACAAGGAACACACCCTCGCTTGCGCCCGCTTTTTGTTGGAAAACAGCAAGACGCTACTGGTCGTCACCCACGATACCCAACTGCAAGGCCAGATTAATCAGGTGATTGAACTTCCCAAGCTGGCAGCCGCTAACAACACGGAGGCACAACAATGAACACATCCGTCCCGTGGAGTGATCTGGCGTTCTTCTATATTATCGTGGTGATCCCGTTGGTCATACTCTGGATGATGGACTTAAAAGACCTCTCCAAGGATCTGGCAATATCCATTGTCCGCATGAGCGTTCAGCTACTGGTCATCGGGTTCTATCTGCAAACTGTGTTCAATATCGATAATCTGGCGCTCAACCTGTTCTGGCTGGTGGCTATGACCACAATTGCCGCAGTCACATCTGCAGGCCGCGCAAAGATGCCCCGCCTGAAATCGGCAATCCCGCTCACAGCCGCCATTCTCATTGCCATGGTGCCGGTACTGTTGATGTTCATCTTCATCCTCAGCCGCCCCACACCGTGGTACTCTGCACAGCTCATGATTCCCATTGCCGGCATGCTGCTCGGCAACGCTCTGGGTTCACTGGTTATCGCCCTGCGTCGCTTCAACATCAGAACGCCGGAAGACAAGGAACATTTAGAGCTGCTCACCACCATGGGCGCCACCAAGCTGGAAGCCCGCCAAGCCCTCATCAAAACCGCCTTGCGTGCCTCCGCCTCCCCCATCATTGCCAGCATGGCAACACTGGGGCTGGTCGCCCTTCCGGGAATGATGACAGGTCAGATCCTCGGTGGCTCCGACCCGATCGAAGCGGTGCAATACCAGATCGCCATCATGCTCGGCATCTCCGCCACCCAAGCCCTCGCCATCATCCTAGCCCTCCGCTTCAGTGTCCACTTGGACGAGGACTAGACGTGGTGATCAGGCTATGCAAGATGGCTCACATCATTCAGCTTCACTACTCTTGAAGACCCATCATCATCGCGTTTCAAATGTGTGATACTGCACGGCCTGATTTCGTACATGATGTTTTGCAGCTGAGTGTCACTTGAAAGACCAAGCCACCAATTAATCATGCAGATGATTGTGTTTGCGTGACTAATGATCACGACTTTCTCAACCTTGATGCTAGCCAAGTATTCCATGTACCGCTCTATTCGGGAATAGAGCATCCTCCAACTTTCGCCCTCATCGTAAGGAATCCAATCGAGAATGGGCTGAGTTGGCGGGTGCCTGACTTTTTCAGCTTCCTCTTTTGTAAGGCCCTTTGCCACCCCGTTGTTCAGTTCACGCAAATGCGGTGTCTGAACGAAATCATTTCTAGTTTCTCTCGCAATCCATTCAGTTGTTTGTACTGCGCGTTTCAGATCACTCGTAAAGATCGGGATAGGGCAAAATGGAATATACTCCGCTAGAAATCCGGCAGTTCGCTTTGCTTGAGTAATCCCGTGAGGTGTTAGTGTAGTGTCGGTCCAACCTCCGACAACCCCCTCCAGCAAATGCTCGCTTTCACCGTGTCTCAAGAGAATAATTTCGTCTAACATTTTCTTCACACTAGCATTTCCCAACCATCTCTGGGTTAGGTCAGTTCTGGCAAGTCAACCAGTCTAACCACTGGCTTCTTCGCCAAGCTCCGCAAAGGGTCCATTCTGTTCAACCTTCAGAACAAGCTTAAGCTCACCATTTTGGGTAAACATAAAGATGTCTGAGCCGGAACGGCCCACGCTATCTTTATACCAATTGTGGGAGCTCAGCCGACTTTGAATTTCAGGCGGGAATTTTAGTTGATGCATCTAAATCTGTCAGACACTTCCTGTGATATCTAATCAGTCTACAGAGTATTGGTAAGGACGGGTTTCGGTAACATATTTGAAGTCAAATTTTTCCAGAATTGGACGGCTCATATCCGAAGCATCAACTGTCAAATATTTAACCCCTCTCTTTCTCGCTTCTGCCGCTCGGATATATAACAACTCTCGATAATATCCTTTGCCTCTGGCTGCATTGATTGTTGAGCCGCCCCACAAGCCTGCGAATGGGCTCCCGGGCGTATAGGTTATCCACGCAGAGGAGACAGGGAGATCGTTTTCGTAAGCAACATAGAGCGAGATTTGATCAGGGGTATTATGAAGACGGTCAGTAAGGTCTTGCCTAAGATCGGAAAAATCATTTCCCCAGACCTGCTCGGATACTTGAATCACATCATTCACACCAGCTTCATTAGCAATCTGCTTGATAGTACCTGTTAGTGTCAAAGCATCAAATTCTGAGTCATTCAATTCTTTAATCATGAAGGCTTCAGGATCATCGGGAGTGAAGCCAAGAGATACTAACTCCGTCGGCAAAAATGAAGGGTCATCAGTCCCATATACTTTCCACTCGAATGACTTCCTTTGCTCGGTGAAGTAATCTATTTCATCCTGTATCGCTTGCCTTATATTATCAGTCGAAAATTTATATCCAGCGATAAAGGAACCGGATTTTCTGGGTGTGACTATCTTAATTGTATTGCGATTTTTCACTTTCTGAGCATTGAAAGGATAAGAATTTTCACGCTCATACCGGTAGTACAATTTCATTAATTCAGAAGTATTCATGTAAAGGCTTTCGAGAATAATATTTAAGCTTGATCCGCAAAGTGGTTATCTAGAGGCTGGCAGCTCAAACTCAAAGTTTAAGAATTACTCGCCCAAATAGCTCAATTGGTCAATGGCGACCAAGCTATCGCGGATTCGCTCTCTATACCAGCGTATCCTGCCCCATCAGCCGCTTGGCGGCGGCGCGGGCTTCTTCGGTGATGGTGGAACCGGCGAGCATGCGGGCGATCTCTTCGTGGCGGTCTTCCTGCGCGATCTCGGTCACGCGGGTCGCCACACGGTCTTTCTCCACTTCATCCTTGCGGATCAGGAAGTGGCCATTGGCCCGCGCAGCCACTTGCGGCGCGTGGGTCACCGTCAGCACCTGAACGCTGCCCGCAAGGCGTGCCAGACGCACACCAATCGCTTCAGCCACAGCACCACCCACACCGGTATCAATTTCATCGAATACCAGCGTCGGAGACGAGCCTTTGTCCGCCAAAGATACCTTCAGCGCCAATAGGAAACGCGAAAGCTCACCACCGGACGCAACCTTGAACATCGGCCCCGGACGTGTCCCCGGATTGGTCTGCGCCCAGAACTCGACAGTATCGATGCCCGAGGCGCCACGCTGCTCCACATCACTCTCGATGTTGATGATAAAACGCGCCCGCTCCAGCTTTAAAGCCGGAAGTTCGGCGTGAACCGCATCCTCCAGCGCTTTTGCCGTCTTCTGACGCTTTTTGGAAAGCTCTGCCGCCAGTTTGTCATAGGTCTGCTTGGCAGCCTCTACAGCGCCCTCAAGCGCTTGCAATTTCTCTTCGCCCGCATCCAGATCAGAAAGATCGCCTTCCATCTGCTCGCGCAACTTGCCCAGCTCATCAGGCTGAACGGAGTACTTTCGAGCCGCCGCCCGCAAGGCAAACAAACGTTCTTCCGTCTGCTCCAGCTCCTGCGGGTCAAAATCCGTATCACGCAGTGCTTGCTCCAGACCAGCACGCGCTTCTTCCAGTTGGTCCAAAGACCCACCAATCGCCTCAACAACACTGGTCAGATAATTCGGCGCAAGCTCAACCTTCCGCTCAAGTCGGCGCAGCAGACTGGATAGCTCGGGAATAGGGGAAGCCGGACCATCCAGCGCGTCATACCCGTCGCGCAGATCCCCCGCGATCTTCTCCACTTGCATCATGTCCTGACGGCGCAGCGCAAGTTCGTTCTCTTCCCCCTCTTTGGGATCAAGCGAGCTCAGCTCATCCGCACTGGAGCGCAAGTAGTCCGCTTCACGGCGCGCTTCCTCAATACGGGCAACATGATCCTTGAGCGTCTTCTCAGCTTTACGAACCGCTTTTGCAGTCTCGCTCACCTTGGCCGCATCGCCTTCCAGCCCACCAAAGCTGTCCAGAAGTTGGCGGTGGCTCTCAGGATCAACCAGCGCCCGGTCATCATGCTGTCCGTGAACCTCAACCAGCATTTCACCAATCTGCCGCAGCAAACCAGCGCTCACCGGCGAGTCATTCACAAACGCACGGGTCCGGCCATCCGATGCCTGAACCCGCCGCAGGATGATGTCGCTGTCATGCTCAAGATCATTTTCTAGAAGGAGAGCGCGCAAAGGATGCGCCATTGGAACGTCAAAAACCGCAGTCACCTGACCGCGGTCTTCACCATGCCGAACCAGTCCGGCATCACCCCGCCCACCAAGGGCGAGGCTCAAACTATCGAGAAGAATAGACTTACCAGCGCCGGTCTCACCCGTCAGAACGCTCATTCCACCGCTGAAATGCAGATCCAGCTTATCAATGAGAACGATATCCCGAATAGAAAGCGATGCCAGCATGGTCGTCCAGAAAACTCCGATTCCCTAAAAAGGTTTAGAGGAGTTTCATATCCCCAAATGCTCTGCTAAGCCAGCTGCCTTTGCTTTCCTCTGGCACCAGACCGCCCTTTTTCAAAAGAGAAAACGCCTGCTGATACCATTCGCTCTGCGGGAAGTTGTGTCCCAGCACCGCTGCAGCCGTCTGCGCTTCGTTCGTCACACCCAAAGCATAGTAGCTTTCAGTCAGACGATAGAGCGCTTCTTCGACGTGGCGCGTGGTCTGGTAATTGGTCACAACAGTCTTGAAACGATTGATGGAGGCAAGGTAGTTCCGGCGCGCCAGATAGTAACGGCCAACTTCCATTTCCTTACCAGCCAGCTGGTCTTCCGTCGCGCGGATACGCTGACGAGCCTGCTTGGTGTATTCAGAATCCGGATAGCGCTGCACAACTTCACGCATCTTCTCCAGTGCCTTGGCGGTGACAGCCTGATCACGGCCCACATCAGGCATCTGACGGAAGTAGGATTCACCGATAATGAAGAGCGCATACGCTGAATCCTTGTTACCAGGATAAAGCGTCGAGAACCGCTCCGCAGCAGAAATCGCTTCAGGATACTTGCCCATCTTGAAGTTCAGATAAGCAAGGTTGATGAGCGATTTACGCGCAAACTCGGAGTAAGGGTAGACGCGGTCAAGTTCGTTGAACTTTTTCACCGCTGCTTTTGAATCGCCAGAGGCACGCAGTGCCAATGCTTCGTTAAACATAACCTCAGCTGGCGTATCATCCAGCGCAAGATCATCCATATCATCTTTGGTTGCACAGCCCGCAACAGCGAGCGCTACAGCCAACGAGGCATATCTCATCACCCTTTTGAGGCGATGGGCCCCCAAAGCATTCCCGGCAGCATCTGAACGCAGCAATGTCTCCGACTCCTATCGTGTTGGGATTCGGGTAAAATCCCTCCCAAGTTCACGCTTTTATCTCAATGTTTAGATAACGTCACGTAGCCCAGCATCATTTGCCTCGAATTTATGTCGGAATAGAGGCAAAAACCGTTGAATAACTCGTTTCAGCTTCAGGAAACGTTAGGACCAAATGCAGCAGCCTGCATCCCACCAATCAGTTCTGCGTGCCCTTTTTCCCTTGCCCGACGTTCTTCCAGAGCTGCATCAGCATCAACAATTTCAAAGGCATCCGGGTTCTTGAAGAGCTCCACAAGAATGCAATGGTTCATGCGATGACCGCCTTTAAACGAACGGTATTCCCCTAAAATTGGTAATCCGGACAGAGCCAGATCCCCGATCGCATCCAGGCTTTTATGTCGCACGAATTCGTCTGCCCAACGCGTGCCTTCCGGATTCAGAACCCGATCATCATCCAGCGCAACCGAGTTTTCGAGAGAAGAGCCCATGGCGAAGCCAAGCTTCCAGAGCTTCTCTACATCCTGCACACTCCCAAAGGTACGTGCGCGGGAAATATGATCACGGAAATAGTCCGGTGAGAGATCAAATACCAGATGCTGACGACCAATCTTTTCGTGATCGAAATCGATGGTAATGTCAAAGCGCGTCCCGTCATACGGGCGCAGCTCACACCACTGATCGCCGGAAACATAACGAACTTTTTCTTTGATACGGATGTAACGACGCTTCGCCCCAAGCGTTCTCAAACCAACACGATCAATCGCATCAACGAACGCCTCCGAGCTGCCATCCATGATCGGCATCTCAGGTCCGTCAATGTAGACGGTTACGTTGTCAACGCCCATGCCACGTAACGCAGCCATCAGATGCTCAACGGTAGAGATACCGCTGCTCTGGGGATCTCCCAGTACCGTGCACAAAGATGTCGCTGTTACGTTACGCCAGTTCGCCTCTGTCTCAACATAGCCACCATTGGTGTTACGATGAAAAACAATACCCGAATTAGCATCTGCAGGATGAAGAGTAATGGAAGCCGGACCGCCTGAATGGACCCCAATACCACTCAAGGTTACACTGTCCGCAAGCGTGGTCTGTTTTTCGACACGCATTCCCATAATGTTCCAGCCTTTATCATTCGACTCACGGTACAATACTGAACCTCTCGAGCCGCTACTACATTTACCCCCACCGGGTTGGCTGGAACATAGCCCGAGGGCGGTCCCAAATAAAATAAAGCTTTATTACGCTTTGTAACGCCCTGAAAATTTTAGGTACATTTGCCTATAATTTCACTTAAAAACGCAAAGCAGCAACCCGGAAAAATCCGGATTGCTGCTCGAGAGGCGCGAGTTCTGTTGATAATCAGGTGGCCTGACGGCGCAAGAACGCCGGGATCTCCAACTGATCATCTTCCATCATCTGTGAACGTGCGGGCGCAGGGCGTCCACCAGCATCCATATTACCGGTTGCACCGTGAGTCTGGCTTTCAGCCTGACGTGGTGCAGCAGGCTGGCGCTGAGCCTCTGCATAGGCATCTGCCTGCGCAGTTTCATGGTGCTCCATGTGCTCGTCTTCACGGCGGCCAAGACCACCAGTCAAACGACGCAGAAGACCCATTGGGCGACGCTCTTCGTCCATGTGGCGCTCGTCTTCAGCATGCTGGGCCATAGAGGCTGGCGCTGGCTGATGACTTGCAGGTGCCGGCTGAGGAGCAGGCGCTGCAGCTTCCGGCAGACCTGTGCGCGCGCGAATCTCACGCTGCGCAATCGGCGGGAAGTCTTCCACACGTGGCATACGGGCCTGTGGCTCGGCTTTTTGAGCAACAGGTGGAATGAAAGGCTGAGGAATGCTTGTTGGCTCTTCAGCAACCTGAGTTGGCTCATCCAGAGCATCATACTCCTGCACAGGCTCGTAGCGACGGGACTGATAAGGGGCAATCTCAACTTCAGGGTCTGTTGCAGATACAACAGGCTCAACTTCCATATGAGTGTCAACTGCGTTTGATCCCATCGCGCGCATCGCACGAACTGGGGTCGGTGCAGGAGCTACTTCTACCGGCGCAGCTACCGCTGAACTGGGCGTAGACGTTGTAGCGCTCTGCAGACGCTCTGTGAGTTCAGCCATACGAACTTCAGCAGGAGAAATATCCTCACGCAGCTCTTTGTCGATGCCGGTGGCAACAACAGAAACGCGAATGATACCGTCCAGAGATTCGTCGAAGGTAGCACCAAGAATGATGTTGGCTTCTGGATCCACTTCCTCACGGATACGGGTCGCAGCTTCATCAACTTCAAACAGGGTCAGGTCGTTACCGCCAGTGATGGAGATAAGCAGACCGCGAGCACCCTTCATGGAAGTCTCGTCCAGCAGCGGGTTCGCAATAGCAGCTTCAGCCGCCTGGATTGCCCGTTGCTCGCCGGAGGCTTCACCGGTACCCATCATCGCTTTACCCATGCCACGCATTATGGAGCGTACATCAGCAAAGTCCAGGTTGATGAGACCTTCTTTGACCATCAGGTCAGTTACGTTTGCAACACCGGAGTACAGCACCTGATCAGCCATCGCAAAAGCGTCGGCAAAAGTGGTCTGGGCGTTCGCAATACGGAACAGGTTCTGGTTTGGGATGACAATGAGAGTGTCAACATTACGCTGAAGCTCTTCAATGCCGGCTTCAGCAACGCGCATACGACGGGACCCTTCAAACTGGAAGGGTTTGGTAACCACACCGACGGTCAGTATACCTTGCTCTCGCGCAGCACGAGCAACAACTGGCGCAGCACCGGTACCGGTGCCACCGCCCATACCCGCGGTGATGAACACCATGTGCGAGCCGGACAGATGATCGTTGATCTCGTCAATAACTTCTTCGGCTGCAGCTGCACCAACTTCAGGCTGGGAACCAGCGCCCAAGCCTTCGGTTACAGCAACACCCATCTGGATCACACGCTCTGCCTGGCAAAGGGCAAGAGCCTGCGCATCTGTATTAGCAACAACAAAATCGCAGCCTTGCAGACCGCTGGTGACCATGTTGTTTACGGCGTTTCCGCCACCGCCGCCGACACCGAACACGGTGATCCTGGGCTTCAATTCCTGAATATCAGGCATTTTCAGGTTGATTGTCATATTAACCTCGCGACCCTAGTAACATGCCCGAACCGGGCATGTCGTTCTTCCTCTCGTGCGTCCGCCGCATCTGGCGAAACTCGTAATAACGGGGGGTTATGCGCATCCCCGTCTAAAAACTTTCTCTAATCCACTGACCAACCCGAGCCAGATAGCTCCCGCGACCCATCAGGCCACGGCGTTGGTACCGGGGTTCGAATTGCTCAATCTGTGCCACCTGCGGATAAATCAGCAGGCCCACAGCTGCCGAGGACGCCGGACCCTTGGCTTCCTCTGGCAAACCGGAGATACCCAGCGGCCGGCCCAAACGCACATTGCGTCCAAGAATGCGCCGCGCCGTTTCCGAAAGGCCGGTCAGCTGACTGCCCCCACCCGTCAACACAATGCGCTTGCCCACTCGGCCAGCAAAACCGGAAGCAACAATCCGGTCCCGCACCATCTCCAAAATTTCTTCAACACGCGGACGAATAACCCGCGTCAGCATCGCCCGGGGGATCTGCGTTGGCAGATCGCCATCCATATCCACGGGCGGCACCTGAATAAAATCACGATCGTCCACCGCACTTGGCAGGGCCGAACCATGCAAAACCTTTAACCGCTCAGCAGCCTGCATCCGCGTAGAAAGCGCACGCGCCACGTCCATGGTGACGTGATTGCCGCCAACAGCCAACGCATCCAGATGCACCATCTGGCCATCAACAAAGATAGAGAGCGTGGTTGTTCCTCCGCCCATATCAATGCAGGCAACACCCAGCTCGATCTCGTCTTCCACCAGCGTGGAAAGGCCCGCTGCATACGGTGTCGCAACCAGCGACTCCACCTGCAAATGCCCGCGCTCCACGCACAGCTCCAGATTACGTACCGGCGGCACTTCTGCCGACACCACCTGAATATCCACGCCCAGCTTGCGGCCCATCATGCCGCGCGGATCACGAATACCCCGGTTGCCATCCAGCCCGTAAGAGATCGGCAGCGCATGCATCACCGCCCGTCCCTCGGTCGCCGTATGGGTTGAACCGGCAGCCAGCACGCGCTGAATATCGGCCTCAGTGACACCTTCAGTTCCCAGCGGCACAGTAGCTGAGAAAATCTCGCTCTGCAGGCGGCCACAGCTCACCGTTACCAGCAGCGTTTCCACCATCACACCAGCCATCCGCTCAGCCTGATCCACCGCCCGGCGGATAGCCTGCTCGGCCTGATCCATGTCCACCACAACGCCGGACTTGATGCCCGCAGATGCCTGATACCCGTAACCCAGCACCTCAATGCCATGGCTACGGCCCGGCATCAGGTCTTCCTCATCACCCGGCACCAGTTTCGCGATAATGCAGCACACTTTCGTGGACCCGACGTCCAGCACCGAAACCACAACAGATCTGCGGTTTGGCAGCGGTCGCATACGCGGCAGAAAGATCACATTCTTATTCGAGATCATGTATCCCTCCCCGTTCTGGAGGGTAAACCCCGTTGCTTGAGTGTCGTCTGACGGCGAAGAGCAGCCTCATCGGACAGACGCACCACCACACGGTCCTGCAAGCGCAGGTCAACAGAAACGATATCGCGGGAAAGCAACCCGCCCTGATCATCCAGCTCTTTCAGCTCGGCAAGCGCGTCCCCCACACCAAACTCAGGCAAGCGCACCGTAATTCCGTTTTCCATAGCAAGGTCCCAGCGGCGCTCGGAGCGCAGCTTTGCAGCGCGCACCCGAGCACGGATGCCCGGAAACTTCTCCAGCTCGCCCATGATCTCGCCAACACGCAGCTGCGCACCGTGGTTGACCACTCGAAGCAAATTCGCATAACGGCCATCCACCTCATCAGTGATGACCTCACCCTTCTTGGTAATGACCGAAGTCAGGGCGCCGCGCTGCCAAAGCGCGTAAGGCACCTGTTCCTTGATCTGCACACTCAGCGTGCCCGGATAGAATTTCTGGATGGAAGCAGTGCGGATCCATGCAATATCTTCCAGCCGTTCCTTTGCATCAGCCGCGTTAAACAGCATCAAAGACGGACGCTCATGAAGTTCTAGCGCTTCCAGCACCTGAAACTCCGTAACGCGCTGCAAACCCTCTATTTTGATCTCATTGACCGAAAAACCAGCGGCGGATGTAACTGATTCGCTCACAACACGGGCATGTCCACCCAGCGTGATCCCGTAGCCAGCGGACAAAACAAGGAAGCCAAATGCGCTCGCCGTCGGGGCCCACGAGGGAATAAGTGCAAAAAATCCAGTGACCCCCCAAGCGGGTCTCTGGTGCAAACGCGATACGCCGCGACTTCTGAAGCGAAAGCCCCAGCCGCCTGTGCGTGCCCGCAATGCATCAAATTTTGCCTTTATCTTCCGCAACTTGCGTCCTCCACGATCCAACTCACCAACTCTTGGAAATCATGTCCGGCATGTGCCGCGATTTCCGGAAGCAGTGATGTTGGCGTCATGCCGGGTTGAGTGTTCACTTCAAGACAGACCAGTTCTCCGAGGCCACCGGGTCCTTCGTTAAAACGAAAGTCGGCGCGTGTAACACCGCGGCACCCCAGAGCCTGATGCGCCTTAATACTTGATTTTTGTATTTCTTGGTAAACAGATGGTAAAATTTCCGCAGGAAGTATGTGTTGTGAACCGCCTGGGACGTATTTTGCATCATAATCGTAGTAAGCGTGCCCCAATGGTACAATTTCTAGTACCCCTAACGCCACATTACCCATCACCGCACAGGTCAACTCGCGGCCAGGGATGTAACGCTCCACCATAAGCAAATCACCAAACTCCCAATCTTCACGTGTCAATTCCTGCGGCGGGTGCTCTTGCCCCTCCTTCACGATCAACACGCCAAAGGATGATCCTTCGTTGATGGGCTTAATGACATAAGGCGGTTCCATCACATGGCGGCGCGCAGCATCCGCGCGGCTAACCACCACGGAGTTGGCAACCGGCACACCAGCCGCCTGCATCACCGCCTTCGCCTTTTCCTTGTTCATGGCAAGCGCCGAGGACATCACACCGGAGTGGGTGTAGGGAATATCGAGAACTTCCAAAATACCCTGAATAGCCCCGTCCTCACCAAACGGGCCATGCAGCGCATTGAACGCCACGTCCGGCTTCAGCTCCTGAAGCACAGCTGAGATGTTGCGGTCAACATCCACGCGCGTGACCTGATAACCAGCCGCTTCCAGCGCATCCGCACAGTCTTTGCCTGAAGACAGCGAGACAGGCCGCTCGGCAACCCATCCACCCATCAAAACTGCAACATGCTTGGTCATCACAAAACCCAATCCTGATTAAAACGCCTAAAATAACACCTGAACGGAGTTAGTCCGCCTGTCCCAAAAACGGCTCAATCATCGCCCCGTCCACAAACGCCCCAAGGCGCTTGATCTCCCATTCCAGACGCGTACCTGTCTTCACCAAAGCATCCCTGCGGATAGTCTCGCCAAGCAGTTCCAGATCGTGAGCAGTAGCGTTTGCAACGTTCAACATAAAGTTGCAATGCAATTCCGACATTTTTGCGCCGCCAATCTGCAAACCACGCCCACCAGCCGCATCAACCACCTTCCAGGCGCTGTTATGCTCCGGATTCTTAAAGGTGGAGCCACCAGTCTTCTCGCGAATAGGCTGAGCCTTCTCACGATGCGCAACAACCTTGGCCATCTCGGCACGGATCTCGTCCTCGCTCTGCGCAACACCCTCAAACACCGCACTGGTGAAAATCAGATCTTTAGAGGCAGAGGAATGGCGGTAGGCATAGCCCATATCCGCATTAGAAAGCGTGATGAGTTCACCAGACCGTGTTACCGCATTAACGTTAACAACAAGGTCCTTTGTCTCGGCACCATGAGCTCCGGCATTCATCCGCAGCGCACCACCAACTGCCCCCGGTATACCGGTATAAAACGCAAAGCCACCCGTACCCGTCTTGGCCGCTTCTTCCGCCAGCTTCTTGTCAGGGACAGATGCCCCCGCCCGCAGCTTATGCCCGCCCAGATACTCTACCTGTCCAAACCCACGGATCGGCAGACGAATAACAACGCCCTCAATACCACCATCACGCACCAGAAGGTTGGAGCCAAGCCCAACCACTGTCACCGGAACACCTTCCGGCAACGCTTTCATAAACACCGCCAGATCAGCTTCATCAGCAGGCTGGAACATCAACTGCGCGGGACCACCCACACGGAACCACGTCACCGCAGAAAGCAGCTGGTTCTGGATCAGCCTTCCGCGAATATCTTCGACAGCATCGCCCAGCAGCGGTAGCAGATCAGGATAGCTTAGGGTTTCACTCATACAGTCTCTCCTTTTGGGGAGAGCGCTTCCAGCTCTTGCGGCAACTTGTATGCCCACTGAGTAATGTTACCTGCCCCAAGGCAGATCACCAGATCACCCGGTTCAGCAAGCTCCGCTACCTTGCCAGCCAGCTCCTCAGGACCAGAGATGCCGTGAACCGACCGGTGACCACCAGCCCGCAGGCCCGAAATCAGGTCGGCTTGCTCAGCCCCTTCAATCGGCTGCTCACCAGCAGCAAACACAGGAGCAATCACAACCTTGTCCGCATCGTTAAAGCAGGAGCAGAAGTCCTCAAACAGGCTCTGTAAACGGGTGTAACGGTGCGGCTGCATCACAGCAATCACCTTGCCCTCAGCTGCCTCACGTGCCGCATGCAAGACGGACTTGATCTCAACCGGATGGTGCGCGTAATCGTCAAAAAATTCCGTTCCCTTCCAGGAACCCGTATGCGTAAAGCGCCGCTTCACGCCGCCAAACCCTGCCAGACCTTTGCGGATGTTCTCGTCAGAAATATCCAGAGCATGCGCCAGCGCAATCGCAGCGGTCGCATTGGACACGTTGTGTAGACCCGGCATCGGCAACACCAGATCCTTCAGTTCAGTCACCTTGTTCCCGCGCCGATCATGAATTGTCACGCTGAAGATGGACTTACCGCCCTTGGTGGATACGTCAGAAAACCGAACATCAGACTGCGGGTTGCGGCCATAGGTAATGATCCGGCGATCCTCAATATGCCCCACAAGGCTCTGCACCTCAGGGTGATCAAGACACATGACAGCAAAGCCGTAAAACGGAACATTCTCGACAAACTGCGTAAACGCAGCCCGCACACCGTCAAAATCCCCGTAATGATCAAGGTGCTCGGGATCAATATTGGTCACAACCGCAATATCGGCAGGAAGCTTGACGAAGGTGCCGTCAGACTCGTCCGCCTCAACCACCATCCAGTCACCATCACCCATACGGGCGTTGGTGCCATAGGCATTGATGATACCGCCATTGATCACGGTCGGGTCCATATCCCCCGCATCCAGCAGCGCCGCGACCATGGAGGTCGTCGTCGTCTTGCCGTGCGTACCGCCAATGGCAATCGCTTGTTTAAAACGCATCAACTCAGCGAGCATTTCCGCACGGCGCACAACAGGCATGTTGTTCTCACGCGCAGCTTTCAGCTCCACATTGCTGGCTTTGATCGCTGACGAGACGACGCAAACATCCGACCCTTCAAGGTTCTCTGCCGCATGACCGACCATGACCTTGATGCCCTTTTCCCGCAAACGCAGCACGTTCGCATTCTCGGACATGTCAGAGCCTTGCACACGATACCCAAGGTTATGCAAAACCTCGGCAATACCGCTCATGCCAATGCCGCCGATACCGACGAAGTGAACTCCCCCAATGTTGACAGGCATTTTCATGAGGTGGTCTCTTTCTTGCTCGCTGCCGGCACCTGACCGACAAGTGTTTCAGTCAGATCCGCAAGGCGCTGCACAGCTTCAGGCGCGCCCTGCGCCAAAGCTGCTTGTGCTGCCTGTGCAAGACGGCCCGGATGATCCATGAGCTCTTTCAGCTCGCGGGCCAGTCTTTGCGGATCAAGTTCTTTCTGTGGGATCGGCCATGCACCACCTGCCTCTGCAAGCACATTTGCATTCAGACCCTGATCGTTATCAAGAGCGCCGGGCAACGGCACCAATATAGAAGGACTCCCAATCGCTGCCAGCTCGCAAACCGTACCAGCACCGGACCGGCTAATCACCAGATGGGCTGCTGCAATGCGCTCCGGCAAGTCAGTAAAGAAGGACGCAACCTGCGCAGCCACACCCATCTTGCGATAGGACGCTTCCAGACCTTCCAGATCTTCCGGACGCGCCTGCTGCACAATCACCAGTCGCTCACGATAGTCAGGTGCCATCAGGCCCAAAGCTTCCGGCAGCACCTGCGAAAAGATGCGTGCACCCTGAGACCCACCAAACACCAGCAGATGGAAAGCCCCACCTTCTTCCGGTGCGTTATAGGTCTGTCCGCACACGGCAATCACGTTGTCACGCAGTGGGTTGCCAGTCATCGTCGCCTTCGCCGCAAGGTCACTAGGCAGTGTTTTAAGCGGAAAACTAGTCGCAACAGCTCTTGCCCCTTTGGCAAGCATGCGATTAGCACGCCCCATCACCGCATTGGCTTCATGCAGGATTGTTGGGACCCCCAGCATACGACCGGCAAACATGGGCGGAAATGTCGGATACCCACCAAAGCCAACCATAGCTGCGGGCTTGGCCGCGCGGATGATTTTCATCGCCTGCAAAGTCCCAAGACCAAGCTTGATTGCAGTCTTGGCGAGCGAAATCGGATTCCTGCCGCGGATCGTATCACTTTTGACAAGATGAACCTTGTCTGCCGGAAAAGCGCTGCCGTACTTGTCGGCGCGGCTGTCGGTAATCAGCTCCACACCATACCCACGGCGCTGCAGCTCACTGGCCAGCGCTTGTGCAGGAAACAGGTGACCGCCTGTCCCTCCAGCAGTGAGCATAATCTTCGGCTTCATTTCAATCTCCGACAAAAGTAAAACTCTCTCAGGCCTGCTGCAACGGCGCAGCGCGGGCAACGGTAATAATCGGGTTCTTACGTGGCTGCGGACGTTTCCGCGTTAACGCCAGCACAAAACCCATGGTTAGGGAAATCGCCATCAGGGAAGATACGCCAGACGAAATCAACGGCAGCGTCATGCCTTTAGACGGCATCAGGTTCAGGTTAACAGCCATATTGATGCAACTTTGCAGGCCAAACATCACAATAAGGCCAGATGCGGCCAGACGACCAAACGGATCCTGATCTTGCATTGCCATGTAAAGGCCGCGCAGCACGACAAAGGCAAAGATAGTCACCAGTACCACACAAACAATGATGCCGTACTCTTCTGCAGCAACAGCGAAAACAAAGTCTGTATGACTATCCGGCAGGATACGTTTCACAGTCCCTTCCCCCACACCGCGGCCAAGCCAGCCACCGGCGATAAAGGAGTCAATCGCCTTATCGATCTGATATGTGTCCCCGGAAGATGGGTCCAGAAAGCGCATGATACGTCCGCGTACGTGCGGCAAATAGGCAAACCCGGCCACCACGCCCAGGATACCCGTAATACCGAGAGGGACAATCGCCAGCCACGACAAACCATTCAGGAAGAACAACGCAAACAGCACAATCGTCAGCAACATGGTCTGACCAAAGTCAGGTTGCGCAACGAGCATGGCCGCCACAATGCCGAACAAGAGAATGGAGATCACCTGCCCCGGAATATCCTGCGCCTTGCGCCCCTCAGACAGCAAGAACGCAACAATCACAACAAGAGCAGGCTTGATAAATTCTGATGGCTGAATGGAAACCCCGAAAAGGCTCACCCAGCGCCGCGCACCCTTTACGTCCGTACCGAAGAACAGCGTCCCCAGCAACAATACAAGCATCACGCAGAAAACCAGCAAAGCCACCCGCCGCACATAGCGCGGAGACAATGCCGAAACCCCAAGCATCAAAGCAGCACTTGGCAACAGGAAGATGGCCTGCTTCTTAACAAAATAGAAGCTCTCGAGCCCGATACGCTCGGCAACAGGAGGGCTGGCCGCAAGAGACAGCACCAGACCGGACACCATCAGCGTGAAAATGCCGATCAGCATGTAACGATCAATCGTCCAAAGCCATTCCGCAAATGCACTGCGATCCGTACGTGATACCATCAGCGTGCCCCCTCTTCATTCAGCATTTTGGCAGCAGCCACAGCCGCGCTCTCAAATGCATCCCCCCGAGCTTCAAAGCTCCTGAACTGATCAAACGAGGCACAGGCCGGAGACAGCAGAACAACAGCCTCCTTGCTCTTGTCCCGTGCAGCATCTTGCGCCGCAGCCTCAACAGCCATATCCAGACTGCCAAACTTGTGCGCTTCAACCGAGTCCGCAAGTTCCTGCTTAAAATCGTCCGCCGCTTCCCCAATCAAATACGCCTTCACAATCTTCGGGAAATAGGCTTTGAGCGAAGAAATGCCGCCAGTTTTTGGACGCCCACCAGCGATCCAGTAAATCCGGTCAAACGCCGCCAGCGCATGTGCTGCCGCTTCCGCATTGGTTGCCTTGCTGTCGTTCACAAACAAAACCTTGCCCGCTTCAGCAACCAGCTTCAGGCGGTGCGCAAGGCCCGGAAACGTCGCCAGCGCACCAGAAATCTCGTCAAGCTCCAGCCCAAGCGCCGCACACACAGCCACAGCAGCAGCAGCATTCTGCCCGTTATGCGAGCCGCGCAACGTGTTGGAAGAAGACAGGTCTGCAACAACCACCTGTTCTTCATCAAAAACTTCGATGACCTTGCCATCGGCGGCATAAACACCAAACTCAACCGGCTCATGACAGGAGATCAGCTCGATCGGCTCACCGCTCTCCACCCGGCGCTGCGCAATCGCGGCGCTGTGTTCATCATCAACCCCAACAACGGCCAGACGCGCGCCCTTCACAAGACGCTCCTTGATAGAAGCGTAATGCTCCATGCTGCCGTGCCGGTCCAGATGGTCCGGCGACAGGTTCATCATCACCCCGATATCCGGCGCAAGGCTTGGAGCAAGGTCGATCTGGTAAGAGGACACCTCAATCACATAGACGCGGTCCTCGGAGAATTCTTCAAGATCCAGAACCGGACGGCCAATATTGCCGCCCATCTGAACGTCCATCCCGCAATCTTTGAGAATGTGCGAGATCAGCGCAGTGGTCGTGGACTTCCCGTTGGTGCCCGTAATGGCAACAAACGGCGCCTCCGGGCAAACCGCTTCCCGTTCGTTCACGAACAGCTCAATATCCCCGATCACCGGAATACCGGCATCCTGCGCCCGCACCACACTCCAGTGCGGCACCGGATGGGTCAGCGGAACCCCCGGCGCAACAACCAGCGCCGCGTAGCGGGTCATGTCCACATCGTGCAAATCGATCGCCGCAAGCCCCTGCTCTTCAGCAGCAGCAACGCTGGCTTCGTTATCGTCCCACACATCCACACGAGCCCCACCAGCCTCAAGCGCGCGCGCCGTCAGCAGCCCGGAACCACCGAGCCCGAACAACGCAACTTCTTTACCTGCAAGATGACGGATAGGGATCATGTCTTCGTCCCTCCTAGCGCAGCTTCAGCGTGGCAAGGCCAACAAGCGCCAGAACAACAGCAATAATCCAGAAACGAATAACCACCTGACTTTCGGTCCAGCCCAGATGCTCAAAGTGGTGGTGAATAGGCGCCATGCGGAACACGCGCTTACCGGTCAGCTTGAACGACGCCACCTGCACAATCACGGAAACCGCTTCCAGCACAAACAGACCGCCAATGATCGCCAGAACAATCTCGTGCTTGGTCGCAACCGCAATCGCACCCAGCATACCGCCCAGAGCGAGGGAACCCGTATCACCCATAAAGATCGCAGCAGGCGGCGCGTTAAACCACAAGAACCCGAGGCCAGCCCCGATCACGGCTCCACACAACACGGCAAGCTCGCCGGTACCAGCAACATGGTGGATCTGCAGATAACTGGAAAACACCGCGTTACCTGTCAGGTATGCCACCAGACCAAAGGAGGCTGCTGCAATCATTACCGGCACGATAGCAAGCCCATCAAGACCATCGGTCAGGTTCACCGCATTGCCCGCGCCAACAACAACAAAGGCTGCGAATGGGATGAAGAACAGACCAAGGTTCAGCGTCAGCTCTTTAAAGAACGGAAAGCCGATGCTGGTGGAAAATGGCTCAGAATCCAAAAACGTCACCGCAAACGCGGCTAGACCAGCAATCAGGAACTCCAGCCCCAGACGCGCTTTACCGCCAAACCCCTTGTGCGAGGACTTGGACACCTTCAGGTAGTCATCATAAAAACCGATCAGACCAAAACCGACAGTCACACCCAGAACGATCCAGGTGTAAGGATTACGAAGATCTGCCCAGAAAAGCGTTGCAACGATCATCCCGGACAGGATCATCAGACCGCCCATGGTTGGCGTGCCCTTTTTGGTCAGCAGATGGCTCTGAGGTCCGTCTTCACGGATAGGTTGCCCATGTCCCTGACGCAAACGCAGCGCATCAATGATGCGTGGGCCGAACAAAAACACAAACAACAACGCAGTCATGATCGCGCCGCCGGTACGGAACGTAATGTATTTGAAAACATTCAACGCGGATAGGGAAGGATAAACCCCTGACAGCTCCGCCAGCAAATATAGCATTTATTCAACCTCAGGACTCACCGGTTGAAGCCGGTTCAGGAAAACGTTTCTTCAAAGCATCCACAAGCGGACCCATACGGGTGCCCAGGGAGCCCTTCACCATTACAATGTCATTGGGACGCACTTCCGACAAAAGGTCTTTTTCCAACTCGTCGGAAGTTTCTGAATAGGCACCTCTGGTCTGCGCAGACAACTGGTCCCAGAGCATCTTCATATGGGTGCCCACACAATAAACCACGTCGATCTTGGCGCGTTCCAGCTCTTCCGCAAGATCCGCATGTAACTGAGCTGACTCTGCGCCTAATTCGAGCATATCCCCCAAAACGGCAATGCGGCGACCATTCTTCACTACTGGCAAACCCGCCACCAGATTGATAGCAGCCCGCATACTGGCCGGATTGGCGTTGTAGCTCTCGTCAACAAGCAAGGCCGTGCCACCATTCACATCAAGAACGCTCTGCGCACCGCGCCCTTTGGGAGCAGACATTTCCGCCAGCGCAAGACCTGCAAAGGCAAGGTTTGCACCCAGCTCCATGACCCCGGTCAGCACACCCAGAGAGTTTATCACATGGTGCGCGCCCGGAGCACCGATCTTGTAAGAGATTTCCTGCCCCAAAATATTGGCATTCAAGCAGGAACAGTCAGGATTTGCCGCCACCTTCTTGGCAACGGACTGCGCGCCCGGCTGCATTCCAAAGCTGACAATGTTCTTCACGCCAGACACAGCGGCAAGATAGCGAAGCAGGTCATACTGGCGATTATCCCGGTTAAGGATCGCCACACCACCGGGCTCGATCCCCGTGAAGATCTCGGCCTTGGCACGGGCAATATCTTCAACCGAATTGAACGCCTCCAGATGCACCGCCTCGACTGTAGTCACAATCGCCACATGTGGACGAACCATCTTCACCAATGGCGTAATCTCGCCGCGGTGGTTCATACCAATCTCGAAGATCGCAAATTCCGTATCAGCAGGCATCCGCGCCAGTGTCAGCGGAACGCCCCAATGGTTATTGAAGCTCGCCACAGGCGCATGGGTAAGACCGGATTTGGAAAGACACAGCCGCAAAGCTTCCTTCGTGCCCGTCTTACCAACCGATCCGGTCACCGCAATGATCCGTGCCTTAGAACGCGCGCGCGCCGCCACACCAAGGCGCTCCAACGCTTTAAGAACATCATCGACAGCCACATAGCGACCATCTTCAGGAAGCTCATCCAGCTTGTCGCGCGCAACAACAGCAACAGCAGCGCCAGCCTCAAGGGCAGCGCCAGCAAACGCATGACCGTCGAAGTTCTCCCCCTTAATCGCAAAGAAGGCCTCTCCGGGCTGAATTCCCCGGCTATCAATGGAAATTCCGGTTATGTCATCACTCAGATCACCGTGAACATCCCCATCTACCGCCTCCAGAAAATCAGCAAGCAGCCACAGCGGCCCACGATCTATTTCAGGCAGTTCAATCATTTGCCGCTCATATTCCGACTTAACTTCCGGATCCAATAGGTTGATATGGGGGACGATAGTCCAGTCAGGCTTGTCTATTGCTGACCTGCGATGTGTTTTTTCTAGCTTCAATCCCTTAGAGGCAACAATCTTCGGCATGCGGGAAAGTTCTGCAGAAGCAGTTGAACTGCTTAGATCTTTTGAACTTTCCTGCTCCTCCCCTTCAATGGACTGCGATACATCCTCAAAGCCCTTGGGAGCAACCTCTTCCAGACCGTCATCCGCAGGAAATGCATCGTCATCCGCCTCAGAGCTTTCTTCCTGCTCCCCGACGTTCTCCGGTTCTGCGTCTGCTTCGGTTTCCGGTTCGGCCTCAGCTTCAATCGCGGCAAGATCGCTGAGCAGCTCGTCTTCAAGCGCTTCCGGCGTATCTTCCGCAACGAGAGGAAAGCCATCCTTGCCAAAGTCCGGATCATGGCTTTCAACATCAGAAAGCTCAGCATCAGCCAGCTCGTCAGCGCCAAGGACCCCTTCTTCCAGCGCCAGCCAGCCTTCTTCCTCGCTATCCTGCCTATGATCAGGATTTATCGGATGCTCTGCCTCAAGTTCCTCGACACCGGACTGAACAGCCGCCAGCAAATCATCATCATCCAGCGCCTCGGCAGCCGCAGCCTCATCAAGCTCATCGCCGAGAAGGTCCATCTCGTCCAGATCAAGGGTGATCTCTGGCAAGTCCCCGTCAGACGCAGGTATTGCTTCGGCACCCTCCGAAACCTCTGCAAGCGCCTTCTGAATTTCCTCGTGATCTGAAAACGGAAGGACTTCGGTTCCGATAATCTGCCCTGTTTCGTGGCCCTTACCAGCCACACAAAGCACATCACCCTCCTGAAGCATCTTCACCCCCTGGTGAATTGCCAGTGCCCGGTCTCCAATCTCCAGAGCAGCAGGACACGCAGCAACAATCTCCTCGCGGATTTTGTCGGGGTCTTCTGTACGCGGATTATCGTTGGTCACGATGGAAACATCAGCAAGACGCGCCGAGATCTCGCCCATCAACGGACGCTTGCCAGCATCGCGATCACCACCACAGCCAAACACATTGATCAGACGCCCCGCCGCAAATGGGCGCAAGGCAGCAAGCACGTTTTCCAGCGCTTCTGGTTTGTGAGCGTAATCAACAAACACAAGAGCGCCATTTTCGCGGGTGCCCACATGCTCAATCCGGCCCGGCGCACCGCGCAGAACCGTCAGGGCTTCCAAAGCCGTCTGTAATGGCACACCAGCACACACAGTAAGGCCAGCAGCAATCAACGCATTGCTTACCTGAAAATCACCTGCCAGCGGCAAAGCAACAGAGAACACGCCCTCAGCTGTCTCAAGCTCAATAACCTGACTGAACCCGTCCGGCTCGACACTGAGAACCGTCAGGTCCTCCCCAAGAACACCAACAGTGAAGGTCTTCAGGCCGCGCTCTTCGGCAACCTCCAGAACCCGATCCGCAAATTGAGATTCCGGATCAACCACGACCACACCACCATCCGGCAACAAATCGCGGAACAACCGCAGCTTTGCCTGAAGGTACTCTTCCACCGTCGGGTGGTAGTCCATGTGATCGCGGCCAAGATTGGTAAAGCCCGCCGCAACGATACGCACACCATCCAGACGACGCTGGTCCAACCCGTGACTGGACGCTTCCATCGCCGCATGGGTGATCCCATCCTCGGCCAGACGTTTCAGGTCTTCATGCAGGGAAACAGGATCAGGCGTGGTCAGGCCACCATAGCTTTGCCCTGTGGAAGTGACAGTACCAATGGTCCCCAAACTGGCAGAAACCAGTCCGGCATATTCAAAGATCTGACGCACAAACACCGCAACTGAGGTCTTGCCCGCAGTCCCGGTCACCGCAACCATCTTCTCCGGCTGCTTGCCGGAAAAAGCAGCGGCCATCAAAGCAAGTTCGTGTCGCGCATCCGGGGCAGCGATCAACGGAACCTGTTTGGCCTGTTTGCGAATATCATCTGTAATGCGCTCCGCATCAATCAAGATGGCAGCAGCACCTGCAGTGACAGCTTGTTCGATAAACTCGGCGCCATCCACTTTCGCGCCCTTCAGGGCAGCAAAAACAAAACCGGGCTCCACTGCCCGACTATCAGCAGTAAGCCCCGAAATGGTGAGAGCGCCTACACTGTCGGGCCTATCGCTCGCAGTAGCGTCTATCTCTTGTTTTGTAAGGTCTTTAAGCAACATGGCGTCGATATGTCCGGCCTATGAGACATGAATGTGGCAAACCGGTCTAGGGGAATATTTCTCTTTAAATTTCCCCAAATTCTCCGTATCTCGCCTCATTCAAGTCTCCTGTTTAGTTTCGGCTCTGATAGGAAACCGGAATTGTCTCTGCGTCATCTACAAAATCAGGCACCACGCCGAGCATTGGTGCAATTCTGCGGATAACAGATGCCGAGGTCGGCACAGCATTCCACCCTGCGGTGGCATACCCTTGCCCTTCTACTTTCTGCGGCTCATCCAACAAAATCAAAACAAGATACTCTGGATTAGAAATGGGAAACGCCGACATGAAGGAGTTCAGATAAACACCTTCCGCGTACCGGCCATTCACAACCTTCTGCGCCGTACCGGTCTTCCCGCCAACATCATAGCCCGGCACATTAGCACGCCGCCCGGACCCACGCAGGACATTCTCACGGTTAAGATAACGAAGGATTTCACTGGTTTCCGGCCTGATAACCTGCTTGGCGATCTTGTCAGCCTCTTCCTCACTACGTGGCAAGAAGGTTGGCTCAAGGTATTTGCCACCGTTAACGAGAGTTGCCCCTGCTACAGCCATTTGCAGCGGCGTGATGCCCAAACCATGACCAAACGAAATCGTCATAGCCGCAAGCTCATTCCACTTCGGAGGAAGCAAAGGCCTGGCAACGCCTGGCATCTCCGTTTCCATCTTTTCGGTAAGCCCAATCTTTTTTAGAAACGCCTTCTGCTCTTCAATGCCCGCTTGCTGCATAATTTTGATGGTGCCGATATTAGAGGAGTAAATAAACACCTCCGGCACGGACAACATACGGCGCTTGCCGTGGTAATCATCAATACGCTGACCTGAGACACGGATTGGCTTGGTTGCATCAAAATCGTCTTCCAGCTTCACCTTGCCGCTATCCAGCGCCATTGCAATGGTAATACCCTTGAAGATCGACCCCATCTCGAACACACCGCCCGTCACACGGTTCATTCGCTTTTTCTCAAGCGCTTGCTGGCGGTTATTCGGATCAAAGTCGGGCAGTGACGTCATGGCGATCACTTCACCAGTGTCGACTTTCAGCACCACGCCCATGGCCGCCTTGGCCTGATAGTATTCCATAGATCGGCGCAACTCATCGCGCACCGCATGTTGCACACGCAGATCAACGGAAAGCGCGACCGGCTCCATTGTCCGGTCCTGTGTAAAGCCAAGCTCCTGCAGGTCCTTCAACCAGGCCTGATCAACATACTTCTCCATGCCGGACAGGCCTTGGTTGTCCACGTTCACTGTACCAAGGATATGGCTGACCGTTTGCCCACCCGGATAAAACCGCTTGTTGCTCTCACGAAAACCAACGCCCGGAAGACCCAGTGCGTGAATCGCCTGACGCTGCTCAACCGAAATCTCACGCTTAAGCCACGTGAACATGGAGTTACTCTCAAGACGCTTCTTGATCGCTGGCGTATCCAGCTCTGGCAAGACGGTGATCAGACCGTCAAAAACCTCATCAGAATCCGGAATTTTGCGCGGCTCCGCATAAAGCGCTGCACTCTTGATGTCGGTCGCAAGGATTTCGCCGTTGCGATCAACAATATCAGGGCGCGCTAGAGTACCGGTGTTCTGAGCCGCAAGAAAACTTCCCGCCGGGCTCCCGTCCTGCATACCAAGCAAGATCAAACGTCCGGCTATAGCACCGTAAACCAACACAAAAATCGTCATCGCAAAGAAAATACGAGACCGACCCGGACCACGAACCCGAATTGCACTGGTACCATGATTTGATTTAAAGTTGGACTTCCTCAAAAAGGAGCTGCCAGCTTTTTTCGCCATGAACACCTCCCCCTATTGTACGGATGTAACGCGACTGGCGTAACCGCTCATCGCATCAGCAGAAACTGGCTCCATCAGAACTGGCTTAACCGGCAAGGCCTTCAGTGTCGTGATCTGTTCCGCACGCAGCGGCTCCAGCTTCAAAATATCGTTGTAACGATCAACAATACCCTGCAACCGCCCCGGTTGATTAAGCACACTCCACTGGGCTTTGTAGTAGCGGATCTCATCCTTTTCCTTGGCAATCTCGGCTGAAAGCTTACGCACCTGATCGGCAAGGTTCTCGTTAGACATTTTGATGTCGTAAACAAGCGCGGCACCAATAACTACCGCTACAATAAAGAACAGATTAACGAAGCGCAGCATAGCCTAGCCTCCGAGTCCATGGAATGAAGCAAGACGCGGAACGCCTGCAGCATGAATATCTAATGGCCGTGCAGGCGCATCCAGCCGCCGCCCTGCTCTCAAACGAGCAGACCGCGCGCGAGGATTGTCAGAAATCTCCTCAACACTGGCATCCTGATTACCCTTCACGATAAATTCAAAAGTTGGAGGCGGAATATCCACCTCCGGCATGTGGCGCGAACCGCCACCGCGTGTTTTGCAACGATCCGCAAGGAACCGCTTAACAATACGGTCCTCCAGACTATGGAACGTCACAACAACCAGCCGCCCGCCCGGACGCAAAATCCGCTCAGCAGCCGCCAATGCACCAGCCGCCTGATGCAATTCACCATTCACGTAGATCCGCAGCGCTTGGAATGTCCGCGTTGCCGGATGAATGCTGGCTTTCTTTGGATTGCGCTTCACCACCTTCTCAATGACACGAGCAAGCTCAAGCGTCGTCTCGAAAGGCTTTTCTTCACGTGCCTGACAAATGGCATGTGAAACACTTGAAGCACGCTTCTCTTCACCAAGCATTCCGATAATGCGTGTCAGGTCCTTGCGCTCCATGGTGTTCACCACATCCGCAGCACTTGGCCCATCCTGCTCCATGCGCATATCAAGCGGCCCGTCAAAACGGAACGAGAACCCACGCTCGGCCTGATCCAGCTGCATAGATGAAACGCCAAGATCCATCACCACGCCATCGACCGCATCATGACCAAGCGCCCGCGCATGGTCATCAAGATCAACAAACTGCCCATGAACCAGCTGCAAACGCCCATCGGACGTCTGCTCCAAAGCGCGACCATCACGGATCGCATCTGGATCCCGATCGACACCAATCACACTGGCTCCGGCTTCAAGAAAAGCTCTGGAATAACCACCGGCACCAAACGTGCCGTCAATAATCACATCACCCGGCGCGGGGGCCATTGCCTCCCGCACCCGTTCCAGAAGGACTGGAATGTGACGCGCTGGTCCGCCAGCGATACCGGATTTGTCTCCGTCGCCGCCCGTCATCATAGTGCCCCTCCGGCTGTTGTCCCCGGCGCACCGCCGGAAGACAATACTGCAAGCGCCCGCTTCATGGCCTCGTCGCGGTGCTTGGCGAACCTTACAGGTTCCCAAATCTGAAACTTAAACCCTTGCCCAACAAACGTGACTTCACCGTCAATACCAGTGTGGTTCCGGATCATCTCAGACAGAACAATCCGGCCATCCCGATCAATCTTCAGGGTTTCACTGGCACCATAAAGCGCCGTAGACAGAGCGTCGTACTCCATGGAAAGCGTCGAAAACGCATCTAGTCGTTTCTGGATTTCAGCCGTAAGTCCGAAGCCACCTGCATCAACCGCCTCCTGAAAAGGAGATGGAAAACAGTAAAGACCTTCAAAGCCGTCCTTCGCCAACGCCGCACGGAAGGGCGCAGGGATCGATACACGACCCTTTGCATCCACCCGATTGGTGAAGTGCGAAACAAAACCAGCCATTGGTCCCCTCTTAATGAACCAGATCTTCGTGATCTGTCACCGGCAGCTCAAACAACTCCCCACCCCTTGGAAAGTCAGCGCTCAAATCAGGCAAAAACAACAAGATTACAGAAGTACAAACCGGAATTCCCCGGCAGTCTATGGGATACCATGGGATAGCATGGGACGTCAATAAACCCACAGGCTCAAACGGAAAAGAATGCCCCTTAACATCTGATAGTTATCACCAATTATGGTAAATGAAGTATTGATAAGAGTTTACGCAGGGATTTCTGCGGGTTACACGCGTATAAAATACAGCCACAACCATAAGTACTCACAGTTTTTGCAAAACTATAAGAAAGAATTAGACGAAATTACGCTAGGTATTTTTAACATCTCGAATACGCTCAGCACTCCGCATTCCCGCCCTGGGCCATACGATCCCGTGAGCTACCACCAAGTGGTGGGGCAATTTCCCATGAATACCCGTGACCGTCCCGTATCCACGCCTTCAGCGTATGGGTGAACCAGATAACAACTGTCAGCACGAAGGACAGCCCGGATACGGTGTCAGGTTGTAGCGGGAAAGTTTTAGCGTACAAGCCTGTGGCCGCCATCAAACAAGAGCAAGCGCCCAAGGCTCTCGCAGGATCTGCTGATCCTGCGCTTCCGACACCTGTTTCATCTTGGTATTCCCTTGCAAAATTTCCTTGTTGCAAGCACGATGCAACTTCAAGTCAACTTGAGGTCAAGTATGAAGCTGCTGGATATTGGCGAGATCACCGAACGCTCAGGCATAAGGCCCTCCACACTCAGGTACTATGAGGAGGTTGGGCTCATTCAATCGGCCTCCCGCCACGGCCTCAGACGCCAGTACGAACCTCAGATACTGACCCGACTAGCCCTCATAACACTGGCTAAAACCGGCGGTTTCTCCCTCACCGAAATTGCCGGGATATTCTCTGAAGAAGAACAGCTTCAAATCCCGCGAGACCAGATCCGAGAGCGCGCTGATCTGATTGATCAACAAATCAAGGAACTCGCCATCCTGCGCGACGCCCTGCGTCACGTTGCTGACTGCCCCGCCCCCAGTCATATGGAATGCCCTTCCTTCCAACGCCTGCTCAAGACAACAGGCAAACGCAAACCAGCGAAGAGAAAACCGCCGACTAAATAGCCAGCGGTTCCATGCACTTCTTCGTAATTATCAGATGCGCTTACTTTGCAGCGCGCTCAACAAGCTTCAGGCACACCTGCATCGCAAGTGCCATATCCTGCACGCTGATCCACTCAAGCGGACCATGAATTTCTTGCATGCCGGTGAAGATGTTCGGGCAGGAAACTCCCTTGCCGGTGAGCAAAGCACCATCGGTCCCGCCACGAATTGGCTTGGAGGAAACCGTCAGGCCAACATCTTCATAGGCAGCCTTCACCAGATCAACCGGCTTCATATCATTGCGTAGCCAGTGGTGCATATTGCGGTACTGCTCTCTCACCTCACAGATGATGGAAGCACGCGGCTCACTAGCCTGAACCGCCGCACACACCTGCTCCAGCAGATCTGCTTTTGCCTCAAGACCTTCCAGCTCAAAGTCGCGCAGAACAAAGTGCAGCTCTGCTTCAGCAGCCGTTCCCTGCATATCCGCGATGAAGATAAATCCGTCCCGACCATCGGTGGTCTCGGGTGTCATCGTCGTTTGCGGCAGCATGGTGATGATCTTGCCCGCAAGATGCAGCGCATTGACCAGCTTATCCTTTGCATACCCCGGATGAACTGAAACACCGGTGATCTTCACAGTCGCACCATCAGCGCAGAAGTTCTCGTAGTTCAGCTCACCAGCTTTGCCGCCGTCCAGCGTGTAGGCGAAATCTGCCCCCAGATCACCCGGTAGTCTATCATGAACCCCGCGGCCAATCTCTTCATCCGGCGTAAACGCAATGCGCAGTTTGCCGTGCGGGATCTGAGGGTTCGCCAGCAGATGATGTGCAAGAGACATGATGATCGAAACACCAGCCTTGTCATCCGCACCCAGCAGCGTAGTCCCGCTAGCGGTGATGATGTCATCGCCAATCTTCTCCCCCAGATAACGGGAGTTTTCAGGAGACAGTGACAACTCGGCGGCATCGGGGAAGGAAATCACCGAACCATCATAGTCATGGTGAACACGCGGCTTCACACCTTCGGCATGGTACGCAGGCGCCGTATCCACATGCGCAAGCAAACCAATCACAGGCGCATTGGTTTCAACCGTTGCCGGAATGGTCGCAAGGACAACACCATAATCGGTCAGCTGAACGTCACTGGCACCCATTTCCACCAATTCAGCTTGCAACACCTTTTGCAGGTTAAGCTGGATCTGAGTGCTTGGGGAATCCGGGCACGTCTCATCACTCTGCGTATCAATCGCAGCATAACGAACGAGGCGCTCTTCCAGTTCTTTGTCAAATTCTGTTCTCATAAAGGGTCTCCTTGCAGCTACCTCCTATCTGTGTGATGTCCCACCAAGTTTCAAGCCAGAACACACTCAGGCAAACAATTGCGAACCGCTTTAACGCACCTCACTTGCAATTTTCCCTGCAAAACCAAACAGAACGAAGCCAGACAACACTCGAAACCGCCGGTACCGCACCTGAGTGATAAACCGCGCCCGCAGCTGTGACGCCAAGGCTGAGTACACGCTTAAGGAGAGGACCGAAATCCCGCAAAAGGTTGCGACCAAAATACTGGCCTGCGGCAGCAGCGCTATCTTGGAGCTCATAACCTGCGGGAACAAAGCAACAAAAAATAGAATTGCTTTGGGATTGGTCACAGCTAACAAAAACGCCTCCCAAAACAGCGTCAGACCGGAAACGGAAACACGAACATCACCGGACAGATCAATCTCCTCGCGTTTGAAAACAAACTTAAGCCCAAGCCAGATCAGATAGCCAACACCCAGCCACCGAAACACACTCCACAAGACCTCCGAGGTGAGAACGAAACTCACGACCCCACCAGCACAAAACGCACCGGCAATCGCAAGCCCGAGCGTATTTCCCAAAATAGTCGGAAAAACCCGTCCCATGCCCAACTGCGCAGCCCTGCGCACAGTATTAAGAATAGCTGGCCCCGGCGTGACAATATTCGCCGCAGAAATCAGCACAAAAGAAAACCAAACCCAGAAATCCATATTGTATCCCAGTGTATACATATAAATAAACTTGGGATACTTGATTAACAAAGGCCCGTCAACGCCCTAAGGCGATCCAACCGTTTCTTCTAAAAATGAGCTAGCTTGCGATGACCTGAAAAGCCCGCCAAGGTTATCTCCGAAAGCCTGAAGTGTTGAGTAATGCTCTGCTCTATCAACAATATGCAGCTGCGCATCTATCGGTAGAGCTTCCTTCAGAGCCCACGCCATGTCTATGGGTGACCAGGTATCGGCAGATCCATGCCAGAGCTCCGTCGGACACCCAATACCAGACAAAACAGCAGACCAATCGCTGACATAAGCTTTCAGATATGCAGCGTAGATTTCTGGATGGCTGACAAGGCTGTTCGCAAGCCCTGCATGTAATACGCTCGCCACCTCTGGTCGCCCAATGAGCTCTCTTTCCATCGCGCCGCACTTCGCAAAGAGCCCTTTCAGCAGAACAGTAGGTCTCATGCGGAAGAGCAGCCCTTGAAGCACAATCAGAACCTTCAGCAATCGCGGAGAAGATCTTGCAACCTTGAATACAGGCGCCCCAGCAGTCTTTGGAAGAAAGTTACCAAGGCTTAGAGGAGCAGCGGACGAAACAAGACTGAGCTTCGCAACTCTTTCTGAACGCGCACCGGCAATATGCGCCGCAGCCAATGTCCCAATTGAAAATCCGATTACGTGGACCTCCGCCTCTTCAAAACCAGCAGTCAGTTCGTCAAATTGCCTGATACAAGCTTCTCTGGGATCTTCCTTTACAGCAAGGAGGTTAGGTGTAATCAGCTTTGTCCCGACAGGCAGCGCATCTTTTATAAACGCGCTATCACGTTCACCTCCCGGAACTCCGTGGCAAAAGTATATGAGCCTAAAAGGCTTCTGATTTGACATGCTGATTTTCTCAATGAACTAATAAAACTTAGGTTTCAGCCAGCTTGCTCATCTGCAAGCAGCCCAATGAATAGAGACAATCTATTTCTATGCGAAAGAAAATACCAGTCGGCCTGTAAGCCGGGTTTTGTAAGGCACAGGGTTTTACGCCTGTACGTGACGGCAATTCATCTGGGATGCCCATTACTGGACACCTCTAGCGACCAACCCGGGCGGTCAGGTCTGAAGACAGGACTGGAAGTAAACTTCCGCGCCGCCCCTATTCGGTCTTGCTCCCGGTGGGGTTTACCATGCCGTTTTTGTTGCCAAAAACGCGGTGGGCTCTTACTCCACCCTTTCACCCTTACCAATGCATGCATTGGCGGTTTGCTTTCTGTGGCACTTTCCCTAAGGTCACCCTCGCCGGACGTTATCCGGCACCGTGTCTCCATGGAGCCCGGACTTTCCTCCACTGCGGCCTTTCGGCACTTGCAGCAGCAACCGTCCGGCCGACTGGTGCACCTGAACTACGGAGCCAAAGGATAAAGGTCAAGCAAAGATTTAAGCTTGCGCACCATCTCCAGCTATTTCCAACGCCTGCTCAAGCGCTTGAACAAACCCGTTCCTCAGTTTCTCATCGGCCTCGGCAAACCCGACAACAAGGCCCCTCTTCGGGCTACGCAGGTAAAACACCGAGAGTGGATTAACCCCAAAACCACGCTGGTTCAGGTGATCGGCAACCGCAACATCATTGCATGTCTCCGGCAAATAAAGGCAGGTTTGCAAGCCTCCCGTCGGCATGGACACCCCCACCTGATTGCCAAAACGCTCCCCGATCAGTTGGCACAACGCAGCACCATTTTCGTGGTATGCACTGCGGATCTTGTTCAGATGCGCCCGAAAGTGCCCACTCTCGATAAAGCCCGCAAAAGCCAACTGCACATGCACATTCGCCAAAGCACCGGATGCCCGTTGCGCCTGCTGCAACCCGTCTACATGTTCTTTTGGGACAACCGCATAAGCAAGTCGGATGCCCGGCATAAGCGACTTTGCAGAGGTGCCAATATAAATCACCGAGTGATGCTCACTCAGCCCCTGAAGCGCTGCAATCGGTCGGCCCTCAAACAAGAACTCGCTGTCATAATCATCCTCAAGGATCATCGCCCCCCTCAAATGAGCTTGTTTGAGCAGCATCAAGCGCTCACCCATCTCCATGCGCGTCCCCGTCGGGTATTGGTGCGAGGGTGTCACATAAATCAAGGAGGCCTGCTCAACCTCATCAATCTCCGTGAGCGGTTTCACCCGCAACCCCGCAGAAACAAAGGCAGTTCGCGCACCTAGATACCCCGGCTCCTCAAGTAGGGCCACATCCCCTTCCTCAGAGAAACACTGCGTCATGAGCGAGAGTGCCGATTGCGTAGTCGGAAACGCCAGAACCTGCTCCGGAGAACAAGCAACCCCACGTTCCTGTGCCAGATATTGCGCCAAAACGCGCTGTAACTCAGGTAAACCGGAGGTATGTTCATAGCTAAGCGCACCACCATTCAGCAGCCGCGCAGCACGGCGCAAACTGCGCGCCCACTGCTCCTTCGGGAACAACGCACGGGATGGCTCTCCCGGTTGCATGGAAACCCCGCGCCCAGAGGGGCTGCTATACCGATGATTAACAGCAAAGCGTTTGCCCCGTGAGGACAGCGGCGGTGCCGCCGCCCGCTCAGCCCCCTCATTGGTAGCCCTCTCCACCTCCGGCAGGCCAACCACTTCAGGCCGCGCACCAGAGCGAACGTCCACCAAACCTTCTGAGCGCAGCAAATCATAGGCCGTGTTGACCGTGTTGCGGGAGACCGAAAGACTAACGGCCAGCTGCCGCGAACTGGGCAACCGCTCTCCCTCCGGAATACGTCGCTTCAAAATCGCATCCCGATACTGCTGATAAATCTGGCTCGACAGCGGTGTGCTGATCTCCCGATCAATCATCACAACATACTCAAACAACTGGCACCCCAATATTAGAACAAGTGGATCTATCAATAGAACCAGTTTTGCAGAAAATACAGATCAACACAACGCTTCTTCGCCACTAAGAAGAGAAGAGGCTCAATTGCAACAAAGAAACCCGGCAGGCGATTGGAGTATAAACTCCAACCACTTACCGGGCCAACTGGTCTCTTATTGCCGATAATGCTCAAAACCGGGGACCAGAAACGGTTAAGACGATGACAGCAGAAATGATAGTTGAAGCCACGCCAGACACAAGGACCAGTGGCACCAATCCACCTAAATATGCACGCGTCAGAAATGGTCTACGTGCTGACTATGATTGGGAAACGATTCTCCCGATTCTGGAAAGCTCCCTTGTTGTCCATGTTGGGTTCATGGACGACGACCGTCCGATCGTCATTCCTATGGCTTTTGCCGTTGTAGACCGCACCATCTACATTCACGGTGCCAAAGCCGCTCGCATCGTGAAGAAAATGAGCAAGGACTCCCAAGTCTGTCTCACCTTTACACATATTGACGGCATCGTTGCAGCAAGATCCGCATTCCACCACTCCGTCAACTACAGAACCGCAATCATTCACGGGACCGCCCGTCTCGTCACTCAGCATCAGGAAGCATGGGATGCCTTAAAGGCAATCACTGAACACCTTCTGCCTGGTCGGTGGGATGAAGTTCGCCCGATGACCGAGAAAGAGCAGAAATCAACGGGCGTCATTGCTATCGAGATCGACCATGCGGCTGCAAAAATCCGTCAGGGTGCACCAGTGGATGATGAGGAGGATTACGCCCTTCCGCATTGGGCTGGCGTTATTCCGGTAACCACCTCACTCGGGCAGCCAATTGATGATGGAAAGATCGTGAAGGGCGTAGAGGTACCTGCCTCACCAGCAAACGCCATTCGAAAGTTCGCATAATTTTCGGGGGTTTTAGCTAAAATTTTAACAAAAAGGGTGGTTGATTTTGCCCGATCAACCACCCTGCTTAGGTCCTTGCAGACAGACTGACCAGAGGTCAGACATTCATAAAACTCTAAGAAACTTTAAATAGGAACTTATCAGCCCCTATTTAAATATGCAAGCTGCATTTAGCTATCACCCATAATATTTTTAACGCGCTCACAGTAACTTGCACTTCTTTTGTTCATACGCTTGGCATTGTGGCCAGCGTTGTATCGCAAAATGGTACCGCACAGATCTCCACCAGCGCGCTCGTAGGCACCAGCCAGATATCGCATGCCGAATTCAATATTATTTTCCGGGTTGTAGAGGGCTTTAGTTGAACCTTTGTAGCCCATTCCGCGAGCGGTGGCTGGCTTGATCTGCATCAGCCCGACTTCACCTGAACGACCACGAGCACTTGCATTGAAATTACTTTCGATCTCAACAACCGCTTTTGCAATAGCGTGCGGCACACCGTGCTTCTTCGCTTTCTGTTCAATCATCTTAACGTAGTTGCTCTTAGTGGTAGCTGCCTCAGCTTCATTCGAGAAAACGCTGGTATTAACAACACCACCAAGCATAACGCTTGCAGCAAGGGCGGGAATTACTACGATATTTTTTATTTTTGTAAGGTTCATCTTCATTTCCTGGCAATCATGTTTTGAGCAAGGATGTTATCGGCGGAAGATGAGACGAAAATCAGACAGTTTTAATCACGAAAAGTTACATTTTTAATGTTTAAAATATGGCGCAAACCTTAGTTTGTGACATAAAAATGGCCGATGCTGGACACATCGGCCTTACCTTGGGAAAATTTTCAGCAGAACCTAGACCTTCCCCTACGTAATTAATCCACAGTTCAGCTACGTACTAAACCCTATTTCGCTGCTTTTTTCTATGATATCCATCACGAACTGATCGATTTTAGCTGCTTCAGCAACCCATGCAGCGTCGCAATAGTCTGCGCATCGGCAATTCCATCTACTTTTGCAGGCCGGAAATGGCGCTGGAACGCCTCAACAGCGTGTCTGGTCTTCTCATCGAACACACCGCTGACCAAAACATCGTACCCATAAAGCCCCAGCAGAGACTGCAAGGCTTCAATCGGCTGCCCCTCATCGCCTTCCTGAAAGAAGCTGGACGCATCGATGTCCACTGGCTCTATATAATGCCCCACACCGGCAGCAGCCAACCGCGCCCATGGGAAGTGACGCCCCGGATCCTTCTTACGCGACGGCGCAATGTCCGAATGCCCAAGCACCAACTCCGGCGCTATGTTGTGACGCTCACAAATGTCCTTGGCCAACGCGATCACCGCTTCGATCTGCGCATCAGGATACTCTTCTGTCCCCTCGTCCAGATCACCCGCATTGGCAATCTCGATCCCGATACTGCGGGAGTTGAGATCCTCCAGCCCTTTCCATCGAGAAGCACCGGCATGCCAGGCACGCCGACTTTCCGGCACCATCTGCGTAACCATGCCCTGCTCATCAACCAGATAGTGACAGGAGACTACAGAACGCGGATCACACAACCACGAGATCGCCTTCTCGGCACTTTCCATCGCCGTGTAATGCAGGATCAGCATCTCAACAGCCGGAACGCGGCGTTCATTATGATTTGGAGATGGACGAAGACGCGCAGGCATTGCGCATTCAGTTTTAACGCTCATATTCCTCGTTCCGCGCAGATCTGCTCATACGCTTTATTCAATGCGACCAGTTTATCACTGGCAATCTTGACGAACTCCTCGGGAACCCCGCGGCCAATCAGACGGTCAGGGTGAGTTTCCCGAACTTGCTGGCGATATGAGGAGCGGACTTCACTATCGCTTGCACCCATATCAATACCAAGAACCAGATACGGATCTCCACCGCCTCTTATATGTCGGGCCTTGATCTGGGAAAAACAAACCGGATCGATGCCAAAGATCTCGGCAATCCGGCTCAGAAAGGCGATCTCTCTTTCATGGATCACCCCGTCAGCCTTGGCGATGTAAAAGAGCCCGTCCAGCACATCCGTGCGCGCGCTCTCGTCCTCGGCAAACCAGACGGACAGTTTGGAAGCATAGGTTTCAAAGCCCGCGACGTCCTGCTGTGCTAGCTGAAAGAGCCGCGCTACGTTGCGCTCTTCGCCCTCCGGCACCTCAAACAGATCATAGAACGCGATCACTTCGTCAGCAGTCACAACACCATCGGCTTTGGCCATCTTTGCCGACAACGCAATCATGGCTACCGTGAAGGCAACATTCCGGCGCGCTTCACCAACCGATTGAACAAGTTGTTGCAGCCGGTCAACCAGCTGGGCACCACCACTCTGTAGTGCGCCTACAATATTGCCAAAGCTGCTCCAAAAATTCATCGGCATCCCGCTCTCTTTTCAACCTACATGACAATTTCTCTGAACAGACAGCAAGCAAATTAGTCACTACAAATCAGGTTTATACCTAACAAATTATTTATCAATCCGAATTGGTTGTTTCCCTTGGGTTTTATTCGCCTTGGCTTAGGGGCACGTGCTCTTCCAACCCCGCAGGCTCAAGCACATTCCTGAATTATATACCCCTGAAACATATGGGTAATGAATTACAAATATATTCGTTATCTATTGAATACTTATATTTGAAACAGCACCAACTCATTTTCAGTTGCCTGCTGCCAGCGCAGCATTTTTTGCGCTTCGGGATGGGGAATTCTAGTGGAAACGATACCTCCACATCGCAAGTTACTTTACGCCTCCATAGTGTTTGCTGTGATCGGTGTCATTGCTACATGTTTTTATGCCATTGATCAGGCGACACTCTATTATCTCTTCAAGACAGAAGCTCAGAAGGACTTTGAAGCCGCAAAGTCTATCATCACATCACACCAGCCGTTTGAGGCCCCTGCCCATGAGGCAATAGGACCGCAGAGCACCACGGCTTCCTTAGATTTCGGCCTGCGCGGCTCCAATCCTGAAAAAGCTCCCGAGATCATTTCGTCAAGCTGGAAACTCCCTGACTCCAAGGCGGTAGCAATCACGCAGGCATTGGCAAGACAGTTTCATGAGTTGGAGCTTCTGATCGTCAATCTTCCCGGCCGGCCCTTGGCGGTACACCCGCGGGATATGACCAGTGAGCGCGTCAGTCAGCTTCTCTCCGACCCGGCAGCCTACGAGGCATGGCACGCGGCCCTCGATTCAGGGAAACAAAAAGTCTACACCAACTTCGATTGGTTCGAGTGGAAGATTCCCGAATTCCGCACCATCATTCCCTATGTGAATGAGCAGAACAGAGTCCGCGGCGGGTTTATCTTCTCCACCAAGCCAACGCTCAGTGCAATCGTATTTCTGAATGCAATAGCCTTTGGCTCTACCTTCGCCTTCCTGCTTGTCGTCGTCGTCGCGCTCAGCTCCATCATGTTTGCCTGGAAAGGCCTTCATGATCGCTGGAAGACCTCCAAAACGATCCGCTTTCTGGCACACAACGATCCGCTCACCCACTTGCCAAACCGCGCCGTCTTTTCCGATGAACTGAACAAGGCCTTACGCAAAGCCTCCATCACCGCCTCCAATGTCTACGTCATCGCCATTGACGTAGACAAATTCAAGGATGTGAATGACAATCACGGCCATGCTGCGGGCGACACCTTCCTACAGATCATCTCCGACCGCTTGCGTCTTGTTTTCACAGAGCACCTCGTCTCACGCCTCTCCGGAGATGAATTTGCCGTCATGATTGAGGGCGATTACACCCGCCATGATATCACCGTCCTCGCCCAGCGTGCATTGGCGACAACGAATACCGACTGCGTCATCGACAGCAAAGAAATCCGCATCTCCCTGTCCATGGGAATAGCGCAGGCCACAGACGCAGCCTGGCGATCTTCCCGCCTTCTGCATTGTGCAGACCTTGCACTCTACCGCTCCAAGAATGGCGGACGCTCCATCTACACATGGTACGAAGCCAGCATGGACGAAGAGCTGCAGCGCCGCCGCGAACTGGAAACCGAGATGATCCGCGCCCTGAAACAAGATGGTTTCTCGGTCGTGTATCAGGCACAGGTTGGTCTGGCAGACAACAAACTCAAAGCCTTTGAAGCCCTGCTCCGCTGGGTGCACCCGGAGAAGGGCCGTATCTCCCCGGATGTTTTCATCCCGATTGCGGAGGACACAGGCCTCATCGAAGCATTAGGCGAATACGTGCTCAAGAAGGCCTGCACCGATGCCGCAAGCTGGTCTGACCCAAGTCTCAAAGTCGCAGTCAACTTCTCACCCGCCCAATTCAAATCCGGTCTCATAGAACAGAAGATCACCGAAGCCCTTGAAGAATCCGGTCTGGCACCCGAACGCCTTGAGATCGAGATCACAGAAAGCCTCCTGATTGCCGACACCACAAGCGTGGTGAAGTCACTTAAGAAAATCAGGAGCATGGGTGTTTCGATTGCCATGGATGACTTTGGAACCGGCTATTCATCCCTAAGTTATCTTTCGCGCTTTCCCTTCGACAAGATCAAGATCGATCGCAGCTTCATCATGAACATCGGCAAGGATTCCCATACCGATGCCATCGTTGCCGCAATCATCGGTCTGGGCCGCTCTCTGGATGTGTTGATCACAGCCGAAGGCGTCGAAGAAGAGATGCAGGCACAAATCCTGCGGGCAGGCGGCTGCGATATCGTGCAGGGTTACTACTTCGGTAAACCCGCCAATGTTAACCCGCAAAACCCGCATGCGAACATCCGTTGTCTGCTGGGACACGATGAAACAAAGCAGATCGACACAGCTCAGACAGTCTGAGCTCTTAAAACCGTCTAACCTCTCAAATAAGCCTAGCGAGAATAGCAGGATATCTCTCGTTAGGCGCACCGCGCTACCCTGTTACAAATGACCCGCTCTCGGGATTCCCTGTGAGGTAGCTATGACAAATAAGAGCAATGGAAACTCTGATAACGTGAACGAAGAGGAGGACCTCGCAGAAATTGCACGGCCTTTCCACTACCTGTCGTTCTTCCAACTGTTCCAATCCCTCATAACCGCCGTTTTACTTGGCGTTGCAGCACTCATCTCATTGGATGTGCTCATGTCGCCCATTCCGGAATCGGCCTTACGGCCACTGTTGATCTGGTTGGCACTGGCATTCTTCTTTGTTGTGATTGTCGTACCCAAGAGCTTTACGCTCGGTTTTCTGTGCCAGCTGTTCTGCCTGCTAGTGGCCTGGCGTATTGCTTCCCTGTATTACGCTTTCCTACTCAGCTGGCCGCTCGCATTTGCGTTCTTTGTCAATCTGGTTTGGTTTCTCAGCACAATTCAACGCAACTCGTTTGAGACCGCAGGCCGGGGCCTGACACTCTGGCAATGGCAACTCACATTCTTCCGCATACTGGTTGGCTTCGTCATGGTGCCGCACTTCACCGACAAACTCTTTGCAGGCTCATTGCCCTACATGGAGCACGTGGAGTTCTTCTCACTTCTGGGCATTGCGAACCCGGCCATGCTCATTGATCTGGCGGGCTTGGCAGAACTCGGCATTGCGCTCGGAATTGGGCTAGGTCTGCTCACCCGCCTCTCTTGTTTCCTCGGAGCAGCCTATATCCTGTTTGCGGCTATGATCAGCGGCGCACTGGAACACGGCTTCGTCTCGTTCGCCACTGCCGTTTCATGGGAGCTCCCGCTCATCCTGTTTGCATCCTATCTGAGCTTCACCACCACAGGAGGCGGAGAATTCTCCATAGATGGAGTGTTGCGCAGAACCGGAAAAGTACCCGAATGGATCAAGCTGCTCATGGGAGACACAGGTCTCGCTGATCTTGAGCGTGTTGATTAAATCTAAGACCTCCACCTGAGGTGGAGGTTTATTTTGCTTAGGGTGAAGTGGCGGTAAAAACCTGCCGCCCTCGCCTTACATGGCTGCAGCTGAACGTGCCGCCTGATCATAGTGACCAGAGACACTGCGCAGGACAGAGGCAAGCCGGGATAGTTCGGCTTCATCCTGCCCTAGCTCTTTCACAGGCTTTACAAGCAAAGCATCCCGCAGCTGCTTATACGCTTCGCACAGCTCACGCCCCGCTTCCGTAACTTCGGCAGTCTTCTCCTTGCCGCGCTTACCAGCTTGAATAAGCCCCGCCTTCTCCAGCTTCTTCAGCGCATAGGACACCGTATGCGTATCCTCGATATTGAGCACAAGGCACAGATCAGCCAGTGTCTTTGAGCGTTCGCGGTGATTGACCGAGTGGAGCACCAGCGTTTCCAGCGGAGACAATCCCTCCTGCCCCGCCGCCGCCATGCAGCGCACCATCCAGCGATTATAGGCATTGACCATCATCGTCACTGCAAACTCCACCTCAGACAGCGCAGGCAGCTCGCCAGATGCAAGGTGTAATGACGACACGACCGGCCCAACGCCAGGTTTCTCAGCATTTTTCTGATCCACAGCATCACTCATAGTATCCTCACAACCTTTCAAACAGGAATGCACAGATTCGCGCCCTTTCCCGCGCCCAATGTCTGTAGTTTACGTAAAGGCACACGTTCTCCTGAAAGACCATTTCACGAAAATATCGATACAATGTCGAGCAATTTCTCCAAGTACCCCCATATTCATGTTGACATTTTATCTACATTTTATAGATGTATCACATAAGATAATTTCCAGATTGAGGTGGGCGACAACATGACAATGGACAAATGGGACTTCTGGGTCGATCGCGGCGGCACCTTCACCGATATCGTTGCACGCACCCCGCAAGGCGAAATACGCGCCCACAAAGTCCTCTCCGAAAACCCCGAGGCCTACAAAGACGCCGCCATTCAGGGCATCCGCGACCTCATGGGCATTGCCCCGGACACCCGCATCCCATCCGACCAAATCGCCACCGTGAAGATGGGCACCACAGTTGCAACCAACGCACTGCTGGAACGGAAGGGTGACCGCACCCTTCTGCTCATCACCAAAGGCTTCCGTGATGCTCTGGAAATAGGCTATCAGGCCCGCCCGGACATCTTTGCAAAAGAAATCATCAAGCCAGAGTTACTCTACGATCAGGTTCTGGAAGCGGACGAACGCGTCCGCGCAGATGGCACCATTGAAGCAACGCCGGACCTTGACCAGATCAAGACCCAGCTGGAAGCAGCCTATGCAGGCGGCGTCCGTTCCATTGCCATCGTCCTGATGCACGCCTACGCCTACCCTGAGCACGAAAAGCAACTGGCAGACATCGCCAGACAAGTCGGCTTCCCGCAAATCTCCGTCAGCCATGAAGTCTCTCCTCTCATGAAGCTGGTTGGCCGTGGCGACACCACCGTGGTGGACGCCTACCTCTCCCCGATCCTGCGCCGGTATGTGGATCAGGTCGCCAGCGAGCTCGATATCGAGAACAGCGACTGTCGCCTCATGTTCATGCAGTCTTCCGGTGGCCTGACCGATGCCTCCCTCTTTCAGGGCAAAGACGCCATCCTCTCCGGCCCCGCCGGCGGAGTTGTGGGCGCGGTTGAAACCTCCAAAATGGCCGGTTTCCAAAAACTCATCGGCTTCGACATGGGCGGCACCTCCACCGACGTCTCCCACTTCGACGGCGAATTCGAACGCGCCTTTGAAACCGAAGTCGCTGGCGTGCGCATGCGTGCACCGATGATGATGATCCACACGGTCGCCGCAGGTGGCGGTTCCATCCTGCACTATAAGGACGGTCGCTTTCAGGTTGGCCCGGATTCCGCAGGCGCAAACCCCGGCCCCAAATGTTACCGTAGAGGCGGCCCGCTCACCGTCACCGACGCCAACGTCATGACCGCCAAGCTGAACCCTGCCTACTTCCCGAAAATCTTCGGGCCCAATCAGGACGAACCTCTGGCAATCGAAGACGTCAAAACAGCCTTCAACACACTGGCCGCCGAAATCGGCGACGGCAGAACCGGTGAGGAAGTCGCCGAAGGCTTCCAGAAAATTGCCGTCGAGAACATGGCCAACGCCATCAAGAAGATCTCCGTCCAGCGCGGCTATGACGTCACCGAATACGCCCTCACTTGTTTCGGCGGTGCTGGCGGTCAAAGCGCCTGCATGGTGGCCGACAGCCTCGGCATGAAAACCGTCATCGTCCACCCGCTCTCCGGCATCTTGTCTGCTTACGGCATGGGCCTTGCCGATATCCGCGCCACCCGCCAGCAGGCAGTGGTCAAAGAGCTGAACAATGACAACCTGTCTGCTCTGGAAGAGCTCGCCCGCCGCCTTGCCAAGGACGCGAAAGCAGAAGTCGAAAAACAGGGTGTGGTACAAGACGAAATCACCGTCCTTCCACGCGCCCACCTGCGTTACGATGGCACCGATACACCAATCGCTGTAGATCTGAACACCCGCGATCTGGATGCCATGATCGCAGCCTTCACCAAAAACCACATCAAACAGTTCGGCTTCGCTTACGAGAACAAAACCATCGTGGTTGAAGCCCTCGAAGTGGAAGCCGTCGGCGGTGGCGCAGGCCTTCAGGAACCAGATCTGGAGCAGGCAACACACGCCCCAGAGATTGCCGAGCAAACGCAGTTCTACGCCAACGGCAAATGGCAGGACGCCTCCATCCTCAAACGCAACCATTTCCAGCCGGGCATGAAGCTGCAAGGCCCTGCTCTTATCATGGAACCACACGCAACCATTGTCGTGGAACCGGGCTGGCAGGCAGAAGTCAATGCCAAGAACCACATCATTCTAACCCGCACAGTACCGCTGGAGAACAACGTCGCTCTCGGCACCACTGCCGATCCGGTGATGCTGGAGGTGTTCAACAACCTGTTCATGTCCATTGCAGAACAGATGGGCGTCACCCTGCAGAACACTGCCTACTCCGTCAACATCAAAGAGCGTCTCGATTTCTCCTGCGCAGTCTTTGACCAAAACGGCGCTCTGGTTGCCAACGCACCGCATATGCCGGTTCACTTGGGGTCTATGGACCGCTCTGTTGAGGCGATTATTTCCCTCAACAAAGGCAAGATCAAACCGGGCGATGTGTTCGCTCTCAACGCCCCCTACAACGGCGGCACCCACCTGCCGGACATCACCGTTGTCTCTCCGGTGTTCGACGACGACGGCAACGAAATCCTGTTCTGGTCCGCCTCCCGTGGTCACCATGCAGATGTAGGCGGCTCCGCTCCGGGCTCCATGACCCCGCTCGCCACCACAGTGGATGAAGAAGGCGTTTTGATCGACAACTTCAAGCTGGTGGATCAGGGCGACTTCCGTGAAGAAGCACTGGTTGAGCTACTCACCAACCACAAATACCCGGTCCGCAACGTGCACCAGAACGTAGCTGACCTGAAAGCCCAGATCGCTGCGAACGAAAAGGGCGTGCAGGAACTGCGCAAGATGACAGACCACTTCGGTCTGGAAACCGTGCAGGCCTACATGGGGCACGTGCAGGACAACGCTGAAGAAAGCGTGCGCCGTGTGATCGAAGCTCTGGCAGACAGCACCTACGAGTATCCAACGGATCAGGGCTCAACCATCACTGTCAAAATCAGTGTTGATAAGGAAAAGCGCGAAGCAACAGTAGACTTCACCGGCACCAGTGACATGAAGCCCAACAACTTCAACGCACCGGAACCTGTCACCCGCGCAGCCGTTCTTTACTGCTTCCGCGTCATGGTGGAAGGCCACATCCCAATGAATGCGGGCTGCCTGCGCCCAATCAACATTGTGGTCCCGGAAGGCTCCATGCTGCGTCCGCATTATCCAGCTGCAGTTGTGGCTGGCAACGTGGAAACCTCCCAGCACATCACCAACGCCCTGTTCGCAGCTCTTGGTGCTATGGCAAACAGCCAAGGCTCCATGAACAACCTGACCTTCGGCAACGACACCTATCAGTACTACGAGACCCTGTGCTCCGGCTCTCCGGCTGGTCCGGGCTTCAACGGCACCGATGGTGTTCACGTCCACATGACCAACTCCCGCCTCACCGATCCTGAGGTTCTGGAGTTCCGCTACCCTGTCTTGCTGGAAGACTTCCACATCCGCAAAGGCTCAGGCGGCAAAGGCAAGTGGCACGCAGGCGACGGCACCAAACGCACCATCCGTTTCCTCGAAAAGATGGACTGCGCCATCCTCGCCTCCCACAGAACCATCGCCCCTAAAGGCATGGAAGGCGGCAAAGACGGCCAAATGGGCCGCACATTCGTCCGCCGCAACTCAGGCCAGCTGGAAGAACTAAAAGGCTGCGACCAAACCATCCTGGAAGCTGGCGAGGCCATAACAGTCGTCCCCCCAACCAGCGGCGGCTGGGGCAAGCCAAGCTAAGCAGGTACACTCCCGTCAACCACAAACGCCCGGCTCATCCAGCCGGGCGTTTTGTTATGTTTTTTTGAGAGTCAAAGCCCGAAAAGGACATCTGGCGACCCATTCTGTCTCGCATATTCAATATGTCATCGCCTGCCCAATACTGCCCAAATTGTTGGCGTTGACACCCTCCCAAAATCTGGCATCTATCACCCATGACATCACGCAAAGCGAATTTTTCAGATGCTTCAAGCATTGCCGCAATCTCGATTGAGGTATGGATAGGCACCTACCTTAAGCGTGGTGTAAGTGCCTTCTTCGCAGACTACGCCTTAAACGAGTTCACACCCTCAAAGATCGAGCGACTTATATCTGACCCAAGGGAGTTCATTGTCGTTTCTGAGAATGAGCAAGGCATCGACGGGTTCATACGGGTATCCTCAGATAGCAAAGCGCCTGTATCAGGTTGTTCGGAAGTTGAAATTGTGACCTTCTATGTTCAGCCACGCCATCATGGAAAAGGCATCGGTAAACGTCTCCTAAATTCAGCGTTTGAGCACTGTCGTGAGAAAACTGCCGATTCTGTTTGGCTAACCACGAATGCAGAGAATAGCCCTGCAATCGAATTCTATCTCACTCAGGGTTTCGAGCATGTTGGGGAGACCCACTTCCGTATTGCCGATGAGGCGTATCTGAACAACGTATACTCATATCGCTTGTCTTGATCCGGCCTCTGTACTTCACAAACACCAACAGCACCACATGGCCTCCCATGCAGTGTTGAAGTTAGGTTTCCCGAAAGTCGGGGTGAGCAAGGCGGCAGGCGATGCCTGCGCAGTGTGAGTAAATTAGTTTCTTCGGCATCAGCTATCGCCTTGCCCGGGTGTTTTTGTAGGAGGCTATGGCCAAGGTCCAAAAGACGCTGTAAACGACATTTCTCGCAGAGAAGTGTCGGCAGTGCTGGCGCCCTCTGGTTTGGCCGCGCATCCTCCCGCCCCAACACTCATGGCGTTTGGGCAACCTCCACGGACCTGCTGCAAAATACGTTACTTTCTACAGTAGCCCCACCCTGCCCACGACAAACTGACGGACGGTCCGCCAGCAGCCCGTCTCGTGGGCATATGAAAAGCATAAGAGCGCTGTTGCCAAGGGGGATAAGTTTTTCGCAAGCCGCCACCTGAGCCCCCTCCGACGTCATCCCGGCCCCCGAGCCGGGATCCATGCTGCAGCTCCAATAATGGTGAGCATCTTGTCTACGGTGACGCGGTTATGGATCCCGCATCAAGTGCGGAATGACGGCTAACGAGACCAGTGAACTCCTAACCCGCTCGAAATCACTCGTCTTGCTGCAAGAAGCCAGCCCCTCAAGCTAAACCCACCATAGCCCGCACACCGGGCATAAGTTGAAAGGCCATATAGGCCGCGTAACAAAGCAGAAAGAACACACCCTCTCTGCGGCTCACACGCCAGCCGGTCACACAGGCAATAGCCATCAACACAACAGTGCCCACCATCACCCAGATATCCACCTGTGCGATTTCAGCGGGAACCGGGATCGGCACAACAAGGGCTGTAACCCCGCCAATGCCAAAAATATTGAAGATATTACTGCCGACGATATTGCCAAACGCAACATCAACATGGCCGCGGATGGCTGCGATGACCGCGGTTATAAGCTCCGGCAGGGAGGTACCGATGGCAACCAGTGTCAAACCGATCACAGCATCAGAAACGCCAATATGATGGGCAATCACGATGCTTGACGACACAAGCAAACTCGCTCCAAAGACAATACCAAGAACGCCCAGTGCAAAGATCAAAAGCCCCCACCAAATGGAAAGGCTTGGCATACTCGCCTCTTCAGCTTCCGCCACATGTATCTGCGCAGCTGCTTTCGCCGCATTGCGCTCGGACCAATAACTGTAACCGGTATAAGCCAGCAAAAAGCCAACCAGCAGCACACCTGCCCATCGGGACAGATAGCCTGTCAGAATGACGGCCAGTAAAATCAGGCTGGAAAGCACAAGCACAGCCCCATCCCGTTGAAACGCTTCACGCTTCACCGCAAAGGGCAGGATCACCGCCGTAACGCCTAAGATCAGCAGCACATTAGCAATGTTACTGCCCACGATATTGCCGACCGCAACACCGGGGTAACCGGCAAGCGCACCTTGCAGACTGGCCACAAGCTCCGGCATGGAGGTGCCAAAGCCCACAAGGGTCAAGCCAATAAACAGCTTTGAAACACCCAGGCGGCTGGCAACAGCCACACTGCCGCGCACTAGCGCCTCACCACCAACAAGCAGTAGGACGAGCCCACCAAGCAGTTGAACGATCACCATCTTCCGATCACTTTTCTCTAGCTCCTGCCGCACCTATAATAGTTCCGGCTGGTCTACAGTTGAGCATCCTGAATTGAGTTTACAAGTCGGCAGGTCATCACATCATTTGCAGGCCGGTCTAGAAGGCTTGGAACAACAAGCTGACCCCAAGACCAAACAAAAGAAGCAAGATAGTTGTGCGGAAGACAGTGGGTGACATCAGGCGGCGTACCAACGCGCCCAACTTGGTCCCCAGATACACAAAGGCAAGCCCAAGTGTGGAAACGCCGAGTGCGCTAAGATCAAGCAGCCCAAGATAGTAAAGCCCGCCCGCCATTACAAAAGAAGACAGCGTGAACGAGCAATTGATGGCCTGCACAAACCGCTCACTGTTCAGATTGAGCGACATCAAGAACGGCAAAACAGGCATAATTTGCGAACCGGTAAGGCCATTGACAGCCCCCGTCACAAAGCCACTCACAGGCCCGAGCAAACGCTCCATTTCATAGGAGAGTGTCAGGTTTGGCGTGAAGAACGCAAACAGGGCGTAGCTAATCAGCACAATCCCGAGCACAACAACCGCTTCGTGAGCAACCGACGTATTCAGATACCAAAGGCCCAGCAAGACGCCCGGAACCGTTGCTAAGAGCATCCAGCGGAAGCGCACCACCATTTCCCTGAAATGTCCGGCATCCAGCATCACCAGTATATTGCTGATAATGCTGGGCAAAAGAACGAGCGGAATACCCCTCTTCAGTCCCACCGCATAAACCAGAACCGGCAGACAGGTGGTTGAAAACCCCAATCCCGTTGCACCCTTCACAAACGCTGCGAAGAAAAAAGCACCCGCCACAGCGGCAAGTTCCGTTGAGCTATATGCAATATCCCACACGAAGAGATAACTGGAAATTTCATTCAACATCTGGCACAACATACCTAACCTATTAGGAAACCTACTTCCCTATGGGAAAACACGTTAACTTCGTGAGAGTCCCAGAAGGCTATCACTTGGAGCAAAAATGCAACTCTGGTTTAGACTTATACTTTACTTCCTTACGTTCCGTTTTCGGGAAAAGCTAACAGACATGTTCAGCAAGTCTGTTCTCAAATTGCGCGTTCTCCCTTCAGACATTGATTTAAACATCCACCTCACCAACAGCCGCTATCTGGCTATCATGGATCTTGGCCGTGTGGACCATATGAGCCGCACCAAGCTTGGCAAGGTCGTCTTACAGAACAAATGGACCCCGCTCACCAACCACGCCACTGTCCGCTTCCGCCGCGAACTGCCGTTTTGGGAGCCATTCAAGCTGGAAAGCGAGTTTGTCTACTGGACTGAGGAAGTCGCAGTAATGGAGCAGCGTTTCATCTTCACCAGAGGCCCAAAGAAAGGCATTGTTGCTGCAACAGGTCTGGTGCGCGTGAGCATGTATGACCGTGCGCGAAGAGCTGCTGTGCCTACATCCACTGTCTTTAAAGCCACTGGTACTCCTGTAAGGCACCTCAAACTTCAGCCCCATATTCAGGCCTTTTTGAAAGAAGAGCAGGCAATTCAGGCCTATGAGCGCAAATCCGCTGGCATTGCTCCGGTAGATTCATTAGAAATACCAGCTGCTGTAAACGATCAATCAAAGGCAGACCACAGAAAGCATGGCTGAGCAGACCCACCTCCCGATCCTGTATTCATTTCGTCGGTGCCCCTACGCAATGCGCGCAAGGTTGGGATTGGTCGCAAGCCAGACATCTGTCGCTCTTCGTGAGATCGTACTGCGAGACAAACCAGCCCACATGCTGGAGGTCTCGCCCAAAGGAACAGTACCGGTTCTTCTTCTGAGCGACGGTGCTGTCATCGAAGAGAGTCTGGAGATCATGCTCTGGGCTTTGCAGCAGAACGACCCGCAAGGCTGGCTCACGCCGGAGGCTGGCACGCTGGAAGATATGCTGCAGCTCATCGAAGACATGGACGGCGATTTTAAACGCAATCTGGACAGATATAAATACTCAACGCGCTATGAAGACGCGAACCCGGATGAGCATTACGCCCTCGCCATCAATGAGCTTTCCAGACTTTCCGAGCGCCTGAAAAACTCAGTCTATCTGTTTGGCAGTCGCCCGGCTCTGGCCGATCAGGCGCTCTTTCCATTCGTCCGCCAGTTTGCCAACGCGGATAAGGACCGCTTTGCCAGCCAAGCACCCGAGAGCGTGCAGAAATGGCTGAACGAACGGATCGCCCATCCGGACTTCACGACCGTATTTGGCAAGAAATGGAAGCCATGGTCACCGGAAGATGACCTTGTTCTGTTTCCGGACAGTGCAGCTACACGCGCCCTTTAAACAACGCGACCTCGCCAACGACCTCAATCGAAACATCTTTGAAATATGCTTCCAGATTGTCGCGTAGATCCTCAACATTGTCATGAGCGTTCGAGAAGACGCCCTTGCTGTTGTATATCCCCATCAAATTGCGCGCTGCCCAGTTCGGCTTCTGCCCTTCTCCCAAAATGGTAGAGCCAAACAGGGTTCCACCCTCATTGAGGAGTGGCTTAAGGTTTTCAAAAACCAGATATTTCTGTTTCATGATCCCCGGCAGGCAATGCAGCACATAGCCCAGATTGATGCTGTCAAACCTGGCTTCTGACCACTTAATCGGCTCCATAACATCTGCCTGAATACAGCTCACATTCGCGACCGCAGACCGTTCCTTTGCATAGGCAAGACAATCCTCATTGAGGTCCATCAGCACCAGACGTGTATCCGCTGGAAAGCGGCCATGCTCCAGAAAATAGCCACTTCCAGGGCCCACCTCCAGATGATTACCACTCACATTGCAGTTGAAGAAGCTCAACGTCTTGGCAGTGGGGCACCGCCACAAAAATGTGCTGGAGAACCGCAGAACCAGCAGATCATACATTCGCAGAGTTTTCTGAGAATAGATCCCTGCACCTGCTGTTGTGTCTAAATTCTCTTTATTCATTTCTGCTCCAGCCTTTCCAGCCTTGTAGCGCATTTCTCCTGCATCAATGCTCCACTTAGCACAAAAACGCAAGAAAACCCTAAGTCACCTATCTAGCGACGACAACCTATAGCTTGTAATAGTCGCTCTTCCAGCTCCTCAGCAGCAACCACATTTGGCCACGTATGCCGGTACACAGTCTCGCCGGAAAAGAAGTCAGCGCCCTCACGATCAACGCTCACCACCCCCCATTTGGCAGCAGTCACCTTGAAGGTCCGCGAGGCAAAAAAGCCAATCTCATCGGAGCGCCTGTCATTCATGCGAAGAACCAGATCATGGGCAGTCGCAGCAAGCTTGTCCCGGCCCTCGTCATGAGACAGAACATCCTCTGCACTTAACAAGTACGCCTTGCCGAAACCACCATTCATGTTCACCCGCTCAACATGGAGCTCGTACCAGTCAAAATCAGCAAAATCCACGTAGAGCTTGGCCTTGGGGTGCCGCATCAGATAGCGGCTGCGCAGTTCAATACAGCGTTGGTCACCTTTGCCCAGCCGTTCAAACCGGCCAATAACTGTCAGCCGTGGATGCGCCAGCGGGTCTCCTTTACCCGGCTCACCGATCAACAAAGACACCCTCTGGTCCTGCTCCAGACACTGCGAGTGGTTGGAAAAGCTGGACGCAAGCATAAACGGCGCGCCAATCACATCTGCGGCCACGCCAACGCGGCTGACAATTGGATAGCCAGTCTCCGGCTCCAGCACAGCAAGCGAAGCAAACCGGGCAGATCTGATAAGCGTCTTGGCGAGAGAACGTGCTTCATCTGTGGTTTCGCGAATTGGGTCTATCTTCTTTTCCATAGCAACCTCACATATCCCCGATCTGAACCTGCTCAAACTCTAAAATATTGCCTGTCAGCGCGAAAGAGTATTCCCGAAAACTGGCCTGCGGTTTTCGAAGAGGACAATCTGTCCCCTTCTGGCAGGCACTTTTAAAAGCCCTCTCGAAAACAACTTTTTTGAGATTTTTATCTACACTTAACACATTGATATAAAACGGATTTCAGCCACATTTATTTAGATGAACAGAAGATGAATAGCACCCTCAAAGAAGGTTCAGCCCGCAAATGGTTAATTAGCATCAACAAACACGCAATACTATTTACGGAGACGAAAATGGCTAAAGCATCAGCAGTAATTTCAGTAGCGCTTGCAGGGGCAATGATGTTGCCAGTCGTTTCTGCAGCTCAGGCAGGTCCAAAGCGCGGCGATTATATTGAACACAACACCTACGTTCAAAACCACTACTACAAGAAGAACAAACGTCAGGCGAGAAAGCACAGAAGAAGCGGTATCAATGGCGGTCAGGCAGCTGCTATCGGTGTAATGGGTCTGGCAACCGGCCTTATCATCGGGAATGCAGTAAGACCACAACCTCAGTACATTGCTCCGCCAGCTCCGGCATACCGCCCGCCAGTACCTGCATATCGTCCACCAGTAGTGGTGCACCAGCCCGCACCTGTCTATCGTGCTCCGGTTGCAGCTCCGGCTCCGTGGTCACCGGCATGGTACTCATACTGCACCAGCAAATACAGAAGCTTCAATCCAAGCACTGGCACCTATCGCACCTACTCTGGCAAAGACCGTTTTTGCCAGTGATCCCTTGACCCCAGGTGTCGCCCACCTGAAAGAGACAATGCCCAGTTTCTTTCAGGTGGGTTTGTTATTGCAAAACTCATTTAAGAACCGCCGGGTTTATGGAGTGATATTGCAGTAAAGTCAGACAGATTTGAAGACAAACGGGCCTACCTGCAAATGCTACGCGCACAGCCTTTCCCATGGCATGCAAGATCGAAGTGAAAGTGATCCCGGTGATATCGATCCGCTTCGGGTCCCAGCACCGTTTTAAAGTTCTCACATGCGCCTTTGTGCAGACTGCGCAAAAATCGCTTATCAGCAGCTGAACCATTCCAACCCTTCAAAACAGTCACTTCCCGTCCATTTGAAAGAGTGAAGCTTACAATATCGACTGCATTACCCTTGCCATGCTCGGACAACTTCGCGCCTTTCACATTATTGCGCCCACGACAGACATATCCGGCAGCGGTACGAATACTCGTAATTGAAGCACGAAACTCCTTGCGAGCCGCTGGCATAGCAACTTGCTGCACCCAGCGATCCAGTTGCTGGGCCACTTTACACTCAACTTGAACCGCCGAGTTCAAAGCAACCTTCTGTCGCCTGCCACCAACCGAGCTCAGGGTCACAGGTTGCTTCATCCCACATGCCCCAGGGCCATTGACCCTCTTAACAATATTCACGCGCATCCCGCGTAGTGCACAGCCTCTTCCGAAGCGCACCGGCACAAAGTCCCCTTGTGCTGCGCTATCCGCCGCATCAAGAGCTAGAGATCTGACGAGGGGTTGCTGCGGGTATTCGAAACTTCCATCTATCTCAGGAGGGGGTGAGAGAGGCAACAACGTTGTCCCACTGTCAGAATTGAGTAGCTTCGGTGTCGGTATAGTCTCAGCGCCAACTTGTGCGGCACCGATACACATGCCGACAAACACAGCTGCAGGCAAAATTCTTCGAGCAGCTTTGCTGCCATTCTTCAGATTCAGCATGAAATCCCCGTTTTGAACAGCTTAAAGGAGGGCCTTACCCTAGGTGCGATGCTGAATATTTCTGGATTAAGGCAACAAACTGCGCGGCGACCCGAACTATCCACGCCCAATTCACAAACGGGGAAAAACATATCACAAACCCGTTATTTTTCACTGGGCGACAAAAATTCTCCATATTGATTTGACTTGAAAAACGCAACGCTCCCCTTGGTCATTTGTAAATTGAACGGAGTACAATCTCTCGCTGTGCCCATATTTTTTGCAGCAGTATTTTTCAGCAGTCACAAGGTGTTTTCTAGCAGCACGCCAAAAAATGGCATTTTTTTGCTTCCTAAGGTGGAACCTCTCACATAAGCTACAACCAGCTAGTGAGTAACGGGAGAAAGATCCATGACTGTCACACGAAGCTTTAACGCCTTGGCAATCACATTTGCATTTGCATTTGTAGCAGCTATCGTGATCGGCCTGCTGTAATCCCCTCCCCCATGCTAACCAAGTCCTTCAAATAACAAAAAAGAAGGCACACCTTCATAAGATGCAAAAAGAAACCCACCTTGTTTCCAAGGTGGGCTCCAGATGAGACATTGGCTTATGCGGGCAATCAGGCAGCCACAGCGGTCAATCCTGCCATTGTGCTCTGCGCCTGTGCAATTGCACCGTCCCGGTCTACTGAAACACCCTCTGCTGCAATAACTTCCACATCAGTCACGCCAACAAAACCGAGCACCTGCTTGAGGTAAGGCACAGCAAAGTCCGCCTGAGAGCCAACCGGCACACCGCCAGCTGCTGCGACGATATAGGCTTTCTTGCCCTTCAGCATGCCTTCCGGACCGTATTCTGTGTAGTTGAAGGTCACACCTACACGTGCAATCTGGTCAACCCACGCTTTCAGAACGGCAGGCACAGAGAAGTTGTAAATCGGTGCGCCAATAACCAGTACATCTGCATCTTTCAGTTCAGCAATGAGCGTATCAGACAGGGAAAGTCCCTCTTTCTGCTCCTCACTGCGCTGCTCTGCCGGCGTATAGGCAGCACCAATCCAAGCTTCATTGATAAATGAAATCGGTGTGTTCAAATCGCGCTCAACCACGGTGTCACCAGCATTAGAGATCTTGGCAGCAAGCTCATCCGCAAGCTGGCGGGTCACAGAGGTCGAGGTCGCAGCTGAGCTGTGGATCTTCAAAATTGTCTTTTTCATCGGTCATTTCCTGTGCCCCTATCCAGGAGCTTATTGTTTCCTAAGGGACATACATAATCGAAAGTAAGCGAATGATTAGATCATAAATTGGAAACAGTCTTTGCACGCTTTATCGACAATCCCACCAACAAAAAAGGGCTGCGAAATCCTCCGCAGCCCTGTTTTACGTCAATGTATCAGCCAGTTACTCGGCAGCTTCCCGAGGTTTAGGGTCATAGTTCAGGATTGGCGCTAGCCAACGTTCTGCAAGCTCAATGTCCCAGCCCTTACGGTCTGCATAATCTTGCACCTGATCACGCTCGATCTTGCCTACACCAAAGTAATAGCTCTCCGGATGTGAGAAGTAGAAACCGGACACGGCAGATCCCGGCCACATCGCATAACTGTCTGTCAGCACGATACCGGCCTGCTTTTCCGCATCAAGCAGCTGCCAAAGGGTGCCCTTCTCGGTGTGGTCTGGCTGGGCCGGATACCCCGGAGCAGGACGAATACCGTCATAGCGCTCTGCAATCAGCTGCTCTCTGGTCAACGCTTCATCCGGAGCATAGCCCCAGTACTCTGTGCGAACCAGATGGTGCATACACTCGGCAAAAGCTTCCGCCAAACGGTCAGCAAGCGCCTGACAGAGGATCTTGTTGTAGTCATCGCCCGCATCCTCATAGCGTTTGACCAACACTTCCTCACCGATACCAGCGGTAACCGCAAAGCCGCCAATATAATCAGGAACACCGCTATCGGCAGGAGCAATAAAGTCCGCAAGCGCCACGTTATGCCGCTTGGAAGAGGACCGGTCCATCTGCTGACGAAGCGTATAAAGGCGCGTCAGTTCTTCGTTGCGGTTGTCATCCGTGTAAAGCACCAGATCATCACCATCGCGCGCGCAAGGCCAGAACCCGATCACCGCACTCGCTTTCAGCAGATCACCATCAACGATTTCCTTGAGCATCTGCTGCGCATCGTTATAAAGCGCCTGCGCCGCAGGGCCGTACCGATCATCCTCCAGCACCGCCGGAAACGTTCCTTTCAGTTCCCACGTCGCAAAGAATGGGGTCCAGTCAATGTAGTCAACCAACTTGGCCACAGGGAAGTCCGTGAAGGACTTGGTGCCAAGGAAACTAGGCTTTTTGGGCTTGTAGTCGTCAAAGCTTGGATTGAACCCGTTCGCACGCGCACTTGCTATGGTCGAACGCACCTTCTTCTTCTGCGCTGCGGCATGTTTTGCAGCCACATCAATGTATTCAACGCGCGTTTTCTCGTAGATTTCCTCACGCCCGCCTTCTGACACCAGGCGAGACGCAACACCCACCGCACGTCCTGCATCGGTGACATAAATCGCCTGCCCCTTGGCATAGTTCGGATGGATCTTGACCGCCGTATGAATACGAGATGTGGTCGCCCCGCCAATCAGCAGCGGAATATCAAGCCCCTCGCGTTCCATCTCAGCAGCCACATGGCACATTTCATCCAGTGACGGTGTGATCAGGCCGGACAAGCCGATCATATCCACCTTCTGCGTTTTCGCTTCCTCAAGGATCTTTGCAGTCGGCACCATCACCCCAAGGTCGATCACCTCGAAGTTGTTACACTGCAAAACAACGCCCACAATGTTCTTGCCGATATCGTGCACGTCACCTTTTACGGTCGCCATCAGGATCTTACCGTTTGAAGAGTTTTGATCCAACCCGCTGCGCCGTTTCTCCTCTTCAAGGTACGGCAACAGATAAGCAACCGCCGCCTTCATCACGCGGGCAGATTTCACCACCTGCGGCAGGAACATCTTACCAGCACCAAACAGATCACCCACCACGTTCATGCCGTCCATCAACGGACCTTCAATCACGTGCAGCGGACGCTCAAAATTCTGGCGCGCTTCCTCAGTATCTTCAATGATAAAGTCACCGATACCATGAACCAGCGAATGCTCGAGACGCTTCTCGAAGCTGCCTTCACGCCAGCGCAGATCAACCTCACGCTTTTTGCCGCCAGGACCTTTAAACTTGTCCGCAGCATCCAACATGCGATCAGTGGAGTCAGAGCGCCGGTTCAGCACCACATCTTCACAAAGCTCACGCAGCTCTTCCGGCAAGTCATCATAAACCGCCAGCTGACCCGCATTCACGATGCCCATGTCCAGACCCGCCTGAATGGCATGGTACAGGAACACAGAGTGCATTGCCTCACGTACCGGTTCGTTTCCACGGAAGGAGAACGACAGGTTCGAAACACCGCCAGAGATATGCGCATGAGGAAGGTTCTGAGAAATCCAGCGTGTCGCCTCAATGAAGTCCACGCCGTAGTTGTCGTGCTCTTCAATACCCGTTGCCACCGCAAAGATGTTCGGATCGAAGATGATGTCTTCTGGTGGGAAACCAACCTTATCGACCAGAATGTCGTAGGAGCGCTTACAAATCTCGGTCTTGCGCTGCTGTGTATCCGCCTGACCGGTTTCGTCAAACGCCATCACAACAACCGCAGCCCCATACCGGCGGACCAGCTTGGCGTGCTCGATAAAGCTCTCTTCGCCTTCTTTCAGGGAGATAGAGTTCACCACCGCCTTACCCTGAACGCACTTCAGACCAGCCTCGATCACAGTCCACTTGGAACTGTCGATCATGACAGGAACTTTCGCAATATCCGGCTCTGCCGCAATCAGGTTCAGGAAGGTGACCATGGCTTCTTCACTTTCCAGAAGCCCCTCGTCCATGTTGATATCAATAATCTGGGCACCGTTCTCCACCTGAGAGCGGGCCACCTCCAGCGCTGCATCGTAATCGTCATTTTTGATGAGCTTACGAAAGCGCGCAGAACCGGTCACGTTGGTCCGTTCACCCACGTTCACAAAGTTCACATCCTTGGTGAAGGTAAACGGCTCAAGACCAGACAGGCGCATCAGGCGCGGAACTTCCGGCAGAGAACGTGGTGGCAAGCCTTCAACCGCATCAGCAATCGCTTTGATATGGTCTGGCGTCGTACCGCAACACCCGCCAACCACGTTCACAAGGCCGGATTCTGCAAACTCTTTCAACAACCCGGCCATGTATTCCGGGCTCTCGTCATACTCGCCAAATTCGTTTGGCAGACCAGCGTTTGGATAGGCACAGACAAGCGTTTCAGCAATACGGGAAATCTCATCAATATGAGCGCGCATTTCCTTTGCGCCCAGTGCACAATTCAAACCAATGGTAAACGGCTGTGCATGACGAACAGAGTTCCAGAACGCTTCCGGCGTCTGACCGGTAAGCGTACGTCCGGACAAGTCAGTAATCGTTCCGGAGATCATCACCGGCAGCTTGATCCCCTTCTCCTCAAACACCTCATCAATCGCGAACAAAGCCGCTTTTGCGTTCAGTGTATCGAAGATCGTCTCAACAAGGATCAGGTCAGACCCACCATCAACCAGACCGCGCGTGGCTTCAGCATAGGCATCCTTCAGCTCATCAAAGGAAACAGCACGAAAGCCCGGATTATTCACATCCGGAGAAATGGAAGCTGTCCGGTTGGTTGGCCCAAGTCCACCAGCCACAAAACGGCGGCGCGAAGGATCAATCGCCTTCATCTGCTCCACAGCCTCACAACAAAGACGGGCGCCGTCCCTGTTCAGCTCATAGACAATGCTCTCCATCCCGTAGTCAGCTTGCGCGATGGAGGTGGAGGAAAACGTATTGGTCTCGATAATATCCGCACCCGCCTTCAGATACTGAAGGTGAATATCGCGAATATCATCCGGCTGGGTCAGGATCAAAAGGTCATTGTTCCCTTTCAGGTCCTGCTTCCAGTCCTTGAATCGCTCGCCTCTGAACTGAGCTTCATCGAGCTTAAGATTCTGGATCATAGTTCCCATGGCGCCATCAAGAACAAGGATACGCTCCTTGGCGGCTGCTTCTAGGGCTGCAAAAATGTCCGAACCGGTCTTTTTCACCTGCAAACTCATGGGATCCGATCTTTTCTAATACTTTACTTTGTCCGGGTCACGACTTGGGTCGCAACCCGTTTAAGGTGTCTGTGTAGGTGTGGAGTGGTTTCAGGCAGCAACAGATGCTTTTGCATCCTGTTTTCCGCGAAGACCGAGCATGTGGCAGATTGCGTAAACAAGGTCCGCTTTGTTCATGGTGTAAAAGTGGAAGTCCTCAACACCATCATCCGCAAGGCTCATCACCTGCTCCGCTGCCACCGCCGCAGCAACCAGTTCACGGGTGCGAGGGTCATCATCCAGACCATCGAACCGGTGCGCCAGCCAACCGGGAACAGAGGCACCGGTCTTGCAGGCAAATCCGGAAATACCCTTGAAGCTGGTAACAGGCACAATGCCCGGAATAATCGGGATGCTGATACCAGCAGCCCGAACCCGGTCCACATAGCGGAAGTAGTGATCATTATCGAAGAAGAACTGCGTGATCGCACGGGTCGCCCCCGCATCCACTTTCGCCTTGAGCACATCCAGTTCAGTTGACCAGCTTGGGGATTCCGGATGTTTTTCCGGATAGGCGGAAACGGAAACTTCAAAGTCTCCGATGGACCGAATGGAAGCAACCAGTTCAGCAGTAGACTGATATCCCCCCTCGTGCGGCACATATTTCTCGCCAACACCTTCTGCCGGGTCGCCACGCAGCGCCACAATATGCCGAACGCCAGCGTCCCAGTAAGAGCGAATGACCTCATTCACTTCTTCCTTGGTTGCGTCAACACATGTCAGGTGTGCAGCAGGCTTTAGGGTTGTCTCATTCACAATACGGGAAACCGTAGAGTGAGTACGTTCACGGGTCGATCCGCCAGCACCATAAGTGACGGAAACAAAGCTTGGAGCCAGTGGTTCGAGCCGTTTGACCGACGACCAAAGCTGTTGCTCCATCTTCTCGCTCTTCGGAGGAAAGAACTCGAAGGAAACGGAGATGTCAGAGGCTCCATTGAGCCTGAAACGGCGGTCGATACTATGTTCGCTCATAGCTAAGCAAGCTCCTTGGTCGGATCCGCTACAGGCAGGTCAGTGATAACACGACGGTCCTGAGCGAGCCAAAGGGTAACAGTTAGTTTGTCTTTTTCCCCCGCGCCCGGGGTAAGATCTTTCGTGGAAACAAGCTCCAAATCAGCTTCTGCAAGCCAATTGCGAACCTGTTCCTGAGCAAAACCAAGACGCCGATGCGCATGCTTTTCCCGCAGGAACTCCAGTTCGTGAGGAGCAAAATCAACGAGTAACAGGCGACCACCCGGCCTTAACGTCCGCGCAGCTTCCGAAATCGCTCGTCCAGGTTCTTCCAGATAATGGAGAACCTGATGAACCACAGTCAGATCAGCTGTGTCTGGTGCAATCGGTAGCGCATAGATATCGCCCTGACGCACCTGTGCCTTCTGCAAGCCTGCGCGATCCAGATTGGCCCGCGCCACAGAAAGCATGTTCTGGCTGGCATCAATACCGATGCCACGTTCATACTGCTCGCTGAACAATTCCAGCAAACGGCCGGTTCCGGTTCCAAGGTCCACTAAGGTATCAAAGGACTTGGGCCCAACAAGGGCGCGCATAGCACCCTCGACAGCGACCTCGGGGACATGAAGACTACGCTCTTTGTCCCAATTGTTCGCACGCGCTGCAAAAAAAGCCGCCGCTTCCTCTGCCTTCGCACGCCGTAATGACACCAGACGTTCATGGTCAGCAGCAAGCACCGGATCATTCTGTTGGCTTTGCGAAATAATACGTCGCGCCAACTCTGCCGGGCCGCCTTCACCAAGACGGTAATAAACCCACGCTCCTTCCGGATACCGCTTGATCACCCCGGCTTCACACAGAAGCTTGAGATGGCGCGAAATCCGCGGTTGGCTCTGCCCGAGAATAACTGTGAGATCCTTCACCGTCAGCTCGCCAAGCACAAGCAAGGCCAGCAGACGAATACGTGTCGTCTCACCACAGGCACGCAAGCACCCTACCAAGTCCTCTACAGGGAGCTTCCCTTCCAGTTCATTGTTCACTCTGACTATCAAGCCTATTACCGCCACCAGCTAATCTAATAATGTGATATAAAGATATCTTTATACGTACAATAGCTGAATGACAAGAACGTACGTTCCCTTCTCGCACCAAATGGGGAATAGTTTTTCTGAGTTTTCCTTGGAAATTGAATGATTAAAATTCAACTCAGACGGTCCGCAACAACATGAAACGCAAAAATGCTTAGAGTTCTGCCATTTAGACCTTAGGCAAACTTTCCGCACTGAATTGATAATGAACCATAAACCGCACTCATTGCGCGCCTTTTTCTGTGAGTCCGAGCAACTCTGGGTTCTGGAAGGCTCTTTAGCACGCTTCACCGCCACCATTCAGCACACAAATCTACAGGCCTCTCTTAGGAGTCCTCGGGCAACGACCATAGGTCCTCAGCAACCAGAGCCTCTGTATCGCGTGTTTGCGCACTCAACAAACTCATATGCAGCAGCAGCCCCATGCCCACAAAAACACACAGCATGAGAACTGAGATGAGGACGTTTAGAAGGCGATCCTCACCCGGGCTCTCTCCGGATACCTTTTTGACTTTTCTCAGTTGCATCATTCCAGCTTTGATTAAAAATCCAATCAAGCAGGAGTAAACCGAACAAAACCTAAAATTGCTTTTGTAGAAACATTCAACTTGAGCAACAAAAAGACACATGAAAAAAGGGTCGCAGACACGACCCTCAAAAACCACGTGAGATTTTAGGATAGCTTACGCCATCCATTGCTCTTTCCAGGTAATAAACTGCTTGTAGGCTGCTTTCTGGTCCAGCTCCTGATAAGCCTTCAGAGCAGATTGGCGTTGCGAGTTGGAAAGACGATAACGCCACGGTCCAATCTTCAACAAAGCCTGAAGAGTCATCATGCTGAAGCCGGAGGCACGGCACACCACAAGGAAAGGCTCAGTATCGTTGCGCACGGACCAATGCTGCGCTTCCGAATGCCCGATCCCTGCCAGCATAGCAAACGCCGCAACAGCTTCCGGAAACCTGTCCTCCTCCGCATAAGCGCGCAGAGCACTCTCATTCAGTCCGCCCTGACGGACCAACTCCATCACACGGGCACGGCCAGTCTCAAAGTCATACCGGCCCAACCAGAACTCGTTGGAGAGTTTGCTCGCCGCAATGCGGGCCGCTTTCGGCAATTTCACAGCAGCCTCGTTGGCACCATCTTTGATGAGCTGCTTACGAACCTGCTCACTTGCAAAGTTGATAAGCGCCTCAATATGCGCATCTGCCAAATCAGCGCGCTGACCAAGTGCCAGCTGAAGCACTTCATCTCCTCGTGCTTCGCTCATCAACGAGTTAATACTCCGCTGGCCAAGCACAGCACCAACGTTCGATGCAACCGTCTGCTTCACCTCGGAATTTCCCAGATCCACCAGCACATGACTGATTTTCTCCGAAATCACATCCCTTTTCGCAATCGCCAGACGATGATCGTCGCCCTTGCTGCGCGCAATGCTGACCAGATCACTTTCCCGCAAAACCGTGGAGTTCCGCAAAAGCGGCTCGGCAACATCAATCTCGTCGGAGGCCAACTTGCGAACGGTTTGCTCGGGCGCACGCCGCACATCGGAAAGCTGCTCAGCCATATAGCTCAGCGCATGACGCTCGACCATCTCGGAGAGCCTGAGCATAACGCCATCGTAGATATCGATCTGATCGTCGGAGCATCGCTCCCATGTGCGGGAAAACAACAGTGCAACGTGACAGGCAAGTTCCGAACGCCTCTCAATATTTTTCTCAAGAGCGAGAGATTTGAAGTCAACAATATGAGAGGCTAGGTCAGACGACATTTAAAACACCGTTGGGATACGCAAACTATTAAAAACTTAATAAACAGGACTAAACAAAACCTGACTCAATCATATCTACTTTTAATTAATATCTAAAAAATAGCGGGTGATTTGTAGGTGATTGAAAACGAAAAAACCAATAAGTTCTCGTCTGTTAGCACTACACAAAGAAATTTAGTTAAAAAGCTAAGCGACAACAAGAGCTTACAAACTACCACCCAAAATTATCGATCCTGCCTTATGTATCAGGCAGGAAAGTATCCATGAGAACCGAGGCAAAACCCCTCCTGCTTTTTATCCGCTCTACCCCGACATTTTGAGTGGGAGCATCCGCATTTTTAGCCATTCACGACAGCGATTCCATCACATAACGTTAACCACTCAAATTCACCTCTGTTGAGTCGCATGCCACTGGCACGGACTTGGTACCCGGAACGCACATTCATTTGAGCCACAAAGCGGCATCCGAATTCCATCAGCAAATACCTATTCGACTTCTCATTTCAATAAGATATCCTTATAAGATGCTTACATTCAAACAACTCCGCTACTTCGTCGCCGTTCGACAGCACCTCCACTTTGGCAATGCAGCCGACGAGGTCTGCGTGTCACAGCCCGCCCTGTCCATGCAAATCCGTGATCTGGAGAAGGAGCTTGGCCTGACCCTCGTTGAGAGGAGCGCGCGCTCAATCCGCTTAACCCCATCCGGCGAAGAAATCGCCAAACGGGCCAGCCATATCCTGCAGCAGATGCAAGATCTCAAAGACTATGCAGACCATGCCTCGTTACCACTGAGCGGCAAAATTCGTTTGGGCATCATTCCCTCACTCGCTCCATACATTCTTCCAAAGCTGCTGCCTGCTCTCACAAAGCAATATCCCGATCTGCAACTGGAACTGCGCGAGACACTCACAGCATCCCTTGTCAGCGAACTGAAACATGGCAGTCTGGACGCGGTCCTTGCCGCTTTGCCCATTGAAGAAGCGGACCTCGAAGAAGAACCCATCTTCGAGGATCATTTCCTTTTGGCTGTATCCAGTTCACGCAAAATCGACGAGCGCAAACGCATAGGGGCCACGGACCTCCACGGCGAAAATTTACTACTGCTTGAAGAAGGACACTGTCTCAGAGATCAAACCCTGAGTTTTTGCGGCTCAATCGGTCAAAATCAATCAGCTAATTTGGGTGCTACAAGTATTGCGACTGTCCTCCAAATGGTGGCCGCCGGATACGGCGTCACTGTCCTGCCGGAAATCTGCGCAGATACGGAGATTGCTGATGAACGTATAACGCTTTTGCGGTTTTCTGAGCCTCAGCCTTCCCGTAGAATAGGCCTGATCTGGCGCAAAACGTCACCAAGAAACGAGGATTACATTGCACTCGCAGAGTGTCTGCAAACTGTCATCAGTAAATGAAGCGAGTTAATGCAACTTCTTGCTGTGAATAACCGGAGAATATACCGTCGGCCTGCATACGCATTATCGATTTTCACTAAGCTATAGAATATGGATGAGACAGCCTATCTTTTTTAGATGAACCTCCTTCCACTCAGGCCCAAACTATTACACCGTCAAGTCATGCAACCGCGAGTGTAAAACAGGAATTCAGTACCGTGTATAGTGACACCGCCCCTATTGTAGATCAGGCCTTCTGCAAACACCTTGCAGATAGCTTCGACCGACTGCAAAAGGGCATTGCCATGGTTCACCGCTGCGGCACCATCCTGCAGGCCAACCGATTTGCCAGACGCCTGTTTGAGCAAACACCCCAGATCAAAATCAGCAGCACAGGCAAACTGGAATTCACGGACCCGGCCCACCAGCGCGAGTTTCAGAACGCACAAAGTCTGGTCGCCGCAACAAACGCCCCTGACTTTCAGCAGGAACTGATCCTGCGCCGTGATGAGGCCTTCCTGCGCCCGATCCATATGGAAATCCGCTTGGTGGCCTCACGAGCTGAGGATTTGTTCTTTCTTTTCATAACCGATCTGGAAGTCCAGCAGAAGATCAACATCCAGAAGGCAACAGCCCTCTTCCGCCTGACGGATAAGGAGGCAATCGTTTTGGAGCACCTGTCCGGAACGCAGACAGAACCACAAGTCGCAGCTGATCTGGAAATCACGAAAAACACACTGCGCACACACCGCAAGAATATCTACGCGAAGCTCAACGTGAGCAGCCGTGTCGAGCTGGCTATGCTGCTGTCATTACTGGTATAGAAACTGGCCGTCGGGATTTTAAACCGACGAGACCGGCGCAACCTTGTAAAGGCACCGGCGATCCCCTTTGAGAATGTGCTCAACGCGCTCAACACGCACGTCGTCTCCCAAAACTTCCTGAAATAAGTCCAGCTCAGACTTACAAAATTGTTGGCAGGCTCGGGCAGCAGAACAGATAGAGCAATGGTTCTCGGCAAACAGGAAACTATCCTCCCCATCCTTCAGAACCTCGGCCATATAGCCTTCTTCAGTGCGTTGCTCGGCCAGACACTGCAGTTTTTCAGAGAGCGTCTTTGCTGATTGCATAGCTGCCAGATAGGACTTGCGTGACTGAGCAGCCCGCGCATCAATAAGACGCTGCAGGCCCTCATCGCCATAAAGGTCCTTGATGTTACCCAACAGGTCCACAAGAACAGCGCCATGGTTATCCGGAAATCTCTTGTTGCCCAGCTCGGAAATCCGCCAGGTCCTGCGTGGACGCCCAACGGTCCCCTTCAAATCTTCAAACTCAACAAGTTCAGCTTCCAGAAGCGCATCAAGATGTTGACGTATGGCAACAGCCGTCACCCCCAGGTGCTTGGCCAGGGTTGCAGCTGTATTCGGCCCGCGCGATTTCAGCGCGTACATCAATCTATCTTTCGTACGATCACTCATAGGAAACTCATAGCACAATCCAAATTATATGAAAAGTTTTAGCTTTCCTAATAACGAAGTTGCACAAGCGCATCAGCAACAGAATGAAATCACCGATAACTTACCCATAAATCAGTATTGTCTTAGAACAGAAAAACCTTATGCGGCACAATTACTATTCCACATATGTAATAGGAAGATGGAAAACTTACCTTTTCATACAAATTCGGATCACTATCGCATTTATCCCCATTTTCCTAAAATTTACCTAGTATTTTTGCAGTATTTAAAGAAAATTAGCCCCTTAATTCTCACTGAGACCCCTGCTTTCCTTTTGCGTAGCAGCCCATAATACCTATCAATAGTGGCTTGGTAGTTGGTTGGTTGATGGTGGTGGGAATGATGTCTGAAGCAGGCAACGCAAAATATAATATCGAGTACCCTTCATATAGAACGAGCCCTCAGTCAGTAGAAATACCTCCGCAGCCGTTTGCAGAATCCGTGCTGCGCGTCTACGAAAAGCTGTTCGAGCGCCCAACCTTCATCATGATCAACCAATCTGACAACTCGGAGCAACCCGAATTGTTCGTCTCCGACACCATTCACTCCCACAAAGACCAACTCGGAAAACTGCTTTCAAGAATTACCCAACTGCCAAGCTGTGATGACGACGTTCAAATATTCCCATGCAGGTTCAGAGGCACCGAGCCATCATCAGCCGCACGACTGCACCGCCCATCACAACAATTCATCGCCCTCATGCGAGTGTCCTTGAAAGAACGTGTGGTTGCTGTGGTCGGTATCCTGTTCAATTCAGAAACAAGCAATTCCGATCATTTTCCCAAAGCCCCCTTCCAACACGCGCCCCTTTCAGAACAACTCAAAAATGCAGAGCTGACCAAGCAGCTCAAAAGCTTTAGAAACCTTGCACGAATTCTGGTCCCCGGCTTGCTTCGCATCCTCTCCACAACCGATTTGTCTGCACCTCGCGCTGTAACTGGCAAGCCGCAGGACAAGTACCTGCTGCCCCCACCGGAACAATCCAATCCACGCGAGATTTTCACCGTCTGCAATATCGACCCCCTCACAGGCCTTAGAAACCGTGAAAACTTTGAGCAATTGATCTCGGCTGCAATTAAACGCGCCAGCAATCCGGACCAGCGCGTGGCTCTGTTTTATGTCGATCTCGACCACCTGAAGGTCATTAATGACGCCCATGGACATGCCGCAGGCGATGCAGCATTGGTGGCGATTTCAGACCGCCTCAAACAGATGGAAAGCGAGAGTATCACAGCGCTCAGAGTGGGCGGCGACGAGTTCGCTCTGCTCGTGCAAGACACCAAACGCCATCAAATCAGAGAGCTGCTCGAGGAACTGCCAGCCTCCCTCAGCCACCCAGTCTATCACGATCACAGCGAGATAAGGCCCAAGGTCAGTATCGGTGCCGCCGTGTTCCCTTGCCACGCTCATACTGTCAAGGAACTACAGGAGAGCGCTGACACAGCCTTGTATCATGCAAAAAAGCGCGGTCGGAACCAGGCCAGCTTGTTTAATCAGGTCATGCGAACAAGACTGCAACGACAGGTCAACCTGCAACACACCGCCAAACAGGCCTTCACGCACAATCAGGTTGGAACCGTCTTCCAACCCATCAAGTCCCGCGAAACAAGACAGATCAGAATGCTGGAGGCCCGACCGGAGTGGCCCTCTCAAATGCTTGAAATTGCGCGCGGAAATGATCTTTCAAAGATCTTCGACAGCGCAAGCTTCAGCAACGTCCTTGGCGAGACCATTATGGCCGCCATCATCCACACCATGCGCGCCTGCCAGAACACCACAATGCAGCATTGGGAGTTCCTGTTCCGCGTACCGGTCCCCTCTTTGCTCAAGGAAGGTTTCTGCGAGGACCTCGGCTATATCCTTCGGGAAAACAAAGTCCCAGCAGATAAATTCACGCTGGAAATCCCCTCGCGTGTGCTCTTAAGGGCCAACGCCCACATACTCATTGGCCAACTCAACCAACTCACAAACACAGGCGTCAAACTGTGCATCAACCACTTCGATTCCGGCGGACTGAAGGTCGAGCACTTCCAAAAACTCAACATCTCCTACATCAAGCTCCATGCCGGCTCCGTTGAAAAGCTCTTTGCTGAAGAGAAGACAGCACGTTTACTCTCTGCCGCAACCGAGTTCGCCCATGCACTCAACATCGAGCTCATCCTGTCTGAAGTCAAAAACGCCGATACGGAAGAAAAGTTGAAGCAGTTGGGCGCAGAGTATGTTCAGGGCAGGTTCTATGCACCAGAGCAACGCTTCTCTGAAATCTATAACAAGCACGTTCTGGGAATTTCCCCGGACCCCATTCAAAAAGCCAAAGCAAGTCTGGCCCACAAAAAAGTGTCCCGGTTCTCCTCTTCCATGATAAATTAGCGCCGACCTTCAGCGCAAAAGAGATCATGTGTGAGCAAGACCAAAAGACAAAAAGCCGTTAGTGACGCCCTTGGCGCACTAATCCCGCATGTTCCTTATCTGGATGCTGCTGAAATTCGAAGTAAGGCCAACCAACCACACCTGCGCCACTTACCGGCGCACATTGCCGTTCTTCTGGCAACAACAAGCTACGTACGCCATCAATACACAAACTATGATGAGTTACTGGAGGAAGGGCTGGACCGGGACGCGGCCCGCTATTGCGTGGCTGACGAGATGGAAACCACCATCACATCATGGGGCGGACGCATAACCGCCGCAGAGCTCCTGGCCGCTTCCAATGAAAGCGGCACGCAAGATCAGTAGCTGGAAATTATCGGCACACACCAATAATCCAGGTAAAGGCAAGTGCAACCAGGCACAGCGCTGGAATGATGATCGCGGCATATCCGAAGAACGCGATAGCCAGACCCCAGCCGACGAAGAAGTTCGCGCAGAAATAGTACTTCGCGTCGCTATTGCCATGGACCGCGTCTTTAAAAAGCCAGCCGATTATTGGAACGAGATAAAGCAACTTAAAGAAGAAGGGGTCGCTATCCTGCTGCAGCTCAGCAGGAGACAAAGTTGTATCGCTCATTACAGTGCCCGTTTACGTATGATTGATGGGGAGAAGCACATAGACTTAATTTTAGCCAATTTACCATCTGCGCCCATGCGTCACATCAGTACATACACGTATGCATCATGAATATAGATGGTGCACAAACAGGTGATATGTTGGCGCAACAGCAGACGAAGAAACTGGAAAAGTCGCAGGCACCGTCCCCGTCGACGGTCCAACTTTCTCCTCTAGCATCATCGGCATTGCTTCAACCGGTGTTCCAATCTCCAAGCTGATCCTTGGCAAGCCAACCACCTCAACCAATGTTACCGGTGCACCTGCTGACGATGGCTACCTTTCTGAAGACGACATTGCGAACAGCCTCATCAAGCCGCTCCTCGCCAAAGAGCCAGATTTTGCGGGCGGGATGGGTTGGCAGTATCCAACAAAATATGGTTCAGACATCGGAACCGATGGCTGGGCAGCCGCCATGGCCACCGCGCTTGGCAACAACTCCTAGCACTAGGCACAACGGAGCAGGTGTTGTTCCGCCACTCTCGGGCAAACGCATAATCCGTTCGCCAAACAACAAAAAAGGCCCGCAAAAGCGGGCCTTAATTCTCTCAAGGAAACAAGCCTTAACGGGTAAGTGGCTTGTACTTGATGCGGGTTGGGTCTGCTGCATGAGCACCCAAACGGCGAACCTTGTCTTTTTCGTAGTCTTCAAAGTTACCTTCAAACCACTCGACGTGACTATTACCTTCAAAGGCCAACATATGCGTTGCAAGGCGGTCAAGGAACATACGATCGTGCGAGATAACAACCGCACAACCTGCGTAGTTCTCAAGCGCATCTTCAAGCGCTGCAAGGGTCTCGGTGTCAAGATCGTTGGTCGGCTCATCGAGCAGCAGCACATTTGCGCCGGACTTCAGAACCTTGGCAAGGTGCACGCGGTTACGCTGACCACCCGAAAGGTCGCCAACTTTCGCCTGCTGAGCACCACCCTTGAAGTTGAAGGAAGAACAGTAAGCGCGGGAGTTGATCTCTTTCTTATCAAGATAGATCACCTCAGCGCCTTCAGAAATCTCTTCCCAAACGGTCTTGCTGTCGTCCAGTTTATCGCGAGACTGATCCACATACCCAAGATGCACGCGTTCACCAAGTGCCACTGTACCGCTGTCAGGTTTTTCCTGACCGGAAAGCAGCTTGAAGAGCGTTGATTTACCAGCACCGTTTGGACCGATCACACCAACAATACCACCACGTGGCAGTTTGAAGGAAAGATCGTCAATCAGCAGACGGTCACCAAAGCCCTTGGACACGTTTTCCAAATCGATAACATTGTTACCCAGACGCTCACCAACAGGAATGAGGATCTGTTCGATAGACGGCATACGCTCTTCCTGAGCAGCCACCAGATCGTCATAAGCCCGGATACGCGCTTTAGACTTGGTCTGACGACCCTTCGGAGACATACCCATCCATTCGCGTTCGCGCTTGATCGCACGGGAGCGAGCCATATTTTCACGGCCTTCATGCTCCATACGCTTGGTCTTTTTCTCAAGGTATGTGGTGTAATTGCCTTCGTAAGGAATGCCCTGACCGCGGTCGAGCTCCAGAATCCAGCCAGTTACGTTATCAAGGAAGTAGCGATCGTGGGTGATGATCAGCACGGAGCCCTTGAATTCACGCAGGTGGCGTTCCAGCCAGTGTACGGTTTCAGCGTCAAGGTGGTTGGTTGGTTCGTCGAGCAGCAGCAAGTCAGGCTCGGAAAGCAGAAGCTTACAAAGCGCAACACGGCGGCGCTCACCACCGGAAAGGTTCACAACAGAGCTGTCGGATGGAGGGCAGCGCAGCGCTTCCATTGCCATCTCAACCTGGCTCTCCAGGTTCCACAGGTCCTGCGCATCAATGATGTCCTGCAGCTGAGCACCTTCTTCAGCGGTCTCATCTGAGTAGTTCATCATCAGTTCGTTATAACGATCCAGAAGCGCCTGCTTATGCGCAACGCCTTCCATAACGTTTTCGAGAACATTTTTTTCCGGGTCCAGATGCGGCTCCTGCGGCAGGTAACCAATCTTGGCACCTTCTGCAGCCCACGCTTCACCAGTGTACTCTTTGTCCAGACCAGCCATGATCTTCAAAAGAGTAGACTTACCTGCACCGTTTGGACCAAGGATACCGATCTTCGCATCCGGGTAGAAAGACAGGTGAATGTTATCGAGTACTTTTTTTGCACCGTAGGCCTTGGAGACCCCGTGCATGTGATAGATGAACTGGCGCGCCATGGACTGCCTGCATCTCCTGATCTGTGTCAACAATGATTTCTCTGGAGAGCACTCATAGTGGAAGCCGCGCCATCGGGCAATGCATAACGCTTCAGCGATGATCAAATCTGCTGATTTTTCTAGCAAGACCGCATGTTTCTCGGCAGTAACGGCCGCCCCGTAACATAGAAAAAGGGCGGCAGGTTTACACCGCCGCCCCTATTCTGAATAAACCGGTAAAGTCTTATGCCAGCTTGAGCTGTGGAACCACTGTCAGATTCCGTACAATAACGTTGCCTTCAACAGCCTTCAGGCCCTTCACAACAACAAAGGTAACAACAGGCTCAAGCGCAACAATCGCCAGATAAGACAGCGCGAACTGGCCCCATGCGGTGAACGGCGTCGCAACGTCGCCAACCATCAGCCAGAAACCAACCATGCCGGTTACGCCAGTGTAGTACATGGCATCCAGCTTCACGATCTGCGCAAAGTTCACACGCTTGGTCAGCTTCTTCTTAAACAGCGCGCTTCCGCTCAGGTAGTGAACAGAGATCAACGGCAGCATCAAAGACAAGCTGTTGATGCCCAGGTGGTAAAGGTCCTGCGGGTCAAAAACGAGCCCCTGAAACAGCAAGCCAATAGCAAAGCCAAGAAGCACAGGCGTAAAGCCAAGTGTCAGGTACATTGCCATCGCGCCAACGAAGTGAAGCTCAGATGGCCCGACGGACATATGGAAACTCTGCATGAAAATGGAGAAGAACCCTGCGGCAAGCAGTGTTTTCAGTGGTGTAAGCGGATTCTTCAGGAATTCTGAAACCTGCTGTCTACAGCCCCAGACAAAAACGCCAACTGCGCTTGCATTGGCGGCGATTACCTTGGCCGCCGAAACGTAACCCGGTTCAATATGCATCTCTTATGCTCCTCTTCGCACCCACCGTGCGATGGCACCCGTATCGGGCTGAGTTTATGTCATGTCGGGCAGGTTTCCTGGCTTGTGGCTTTTGCATCTTTCGCCTTCCCAGAGATCACCTCCAGTGGCTTGCATGAAAGATGCACCACGTAACAGTTGCGGGGGCAGCTGCGGCTCGGGCCCATCTTTGGTCGTCCCTACCACATTCCCTTTTCATCTAAGAGGCTTGGCCTCTTGTTGAACCCAACAGCGGGAATATCCTAGATTAGGAAAGGATATACAACTGGGAAAATTGGATAGCTTGGGATAAGCAGTTCTCGGGAGACTTCAGAAAGGCCATTTGGCCGCGAGAAGTGCAGGCAAAAAAAGAGGCGTGCACCCGTTGGTACACGCCTTTAAGATAGTTGACACTCCCCCATCCGAGTGCCAGCCGAAGCTGTATTCAGAGGTATCAGAGTGCCTCAACCATTCATTGATCTTGGTCAAACCAGATAAAATTACTTCTCAAAAAAGCAGAAAATATTCTCTGCCACGAATGCATCCAGCACTTCAATCGTTTAAAACTACAACGACCAAAATATAGATCATCAAAACCTCTACAAAGGTCTTAGTATATTCTACGGATTATTGCTGAAGCCGCTCGTTGCTGGGGCCTGCCACGAAAATCTCCTTAGCCAATGCTCATCGGGAGAGATCACAAAATTCCAGGAGCTTCCCGGCGCTTCACCTTCATATGACGTTACATCAGAAGCACGCGCAGACGCCTGGTGTCCGGCTGCTATCTGGATTTTAAGCACGCCCTCGGCTTTGCCCGCAAGCTCCAGCAAGCCTAAATCGTCTTGCGTGTGCCCCAAGAAAACCTTCGGCGTCGTCCCAATCCGTTCCCATATGGAGCGAGCAAGATCCGTTGACGGCGTTGCATTCTCGCGATGAATCACCTCAATCACACGAAAGCGCTTCAGCCCGTAATTCAGCTCGACCATGGTGCGATCCACTTCATGATCGCCAAAGCTCAGAACCCAGATTTGAAATTGATGCGCTTTCAGGAATCCCACCAACTCTTTCAAGGGTTGATAGGCAAACTCCCGGTATTTAGCGCTAGAACCCGTCGGCCCGCTTGAGGAAAGAAGAGCGCTTACCTGTTTGCTATAACTAGCAAAACTGCCCAGACTTCCGTCTGCATTTGGAGAGATAATTTTGTCATCTGCACCCGATAGGGCCTCACTCCACAAAGCCCCATCACCAACCACAACCGCAACCCGCTCATCAACCTTCACAAATTCCGGGCTGCCAGCATTCGCCATACGCTCGATGCTTTCCACGATACCATGGCGCACGTTGGTGGAGCTCCAGCTTGGAAGGATATTATCCCGCTCACCGCCGGTTGGCTGTAATACTGAAACCGCTGAATATAAAAATAAGCTGGACCACTGCATCGCTCAAGTTCACCTGAAAGTTGTTCAAGCAAGATTGAGACATACAATGCACATCAATTACCCATAAAAAGTGAACTATCTGCGACTGTGAAAATAGAAGAGAAACAGTATTTATAGACGTGATATCTATTCTTTCAAATTGAAGTCTAATACGAGCAATAACCAGCACAAACACTACTGCACACCAAATATTTACTTACCATTTTCGTAAATTTTCAGGCCAGTCACGCGGCATACCCTCAAGCTCGATAGCTCCAGAAATAAAGCGGTGCTGATAATTAAAATTCTTAATAAATGCTCAATAATTTAGATCAAATATACTTAGGAGTTTCTTGGGGTACCCAAAATGCATTTTAGAGCCCTTCTTCTTCCAATATTGCTTCTGCTCACTCTTCTTGGAATGGCATTACATTTCAACTCCGCCTCTTCGTATGCCTCCATTTTTTATCCCGACAGCAACGGACTGAATAACCAGATCAATCAGGCAGAGCTGCTCCTACAACAGCAAAACCTTTGGGCCATTCTATCCCTACTGCTGTTTGCAAGCGGAGTTCTTGGAATAGTGATTGTCTATTCCAAACTGTTTATTCAAGAGCGCATGCACGCAGCACACCTTTTCACAAATGCGTTGCTCCTCATCGGCCTTAGTGCACTGGCCTCGTTGTTGGTCGACACAATGCTGAACCTGCCGGAGATCTCAGCACAATTTACGCTCTTGAACTCAAAGGTGGAGTTTGTATCGCAAACCGCTATCCATGCAGCTGCAGCCCACGCCGCAACAGCAGCCTTGATATCTGTTCTAGTTTACCTGCCACTGGCACATAAACTTCCTTTGCGCGCCACAATCATCCTTGGGCTCTCAGTCGGAGGCATTATCTACCCGGTTTACCTGATGGGGGTACATGGCCTACTCTTCCACACGGTCAACCAAGATACTGTTCTATCAATAGGTTATGATCAAATCGGCGGTGGGACCCTTGCCATTTTGCTGGCAACATCTGTTGCGTTATCCGGCATCCTCGTCATGGGCTCAGAAAACCGGCCATCCTTACCTGAGTACATCCTACGCAATGCGCAGAGCAAAAACCTCCTGCAAATCAAAATCGGCATCGCTCTTATAGCTGTAGGCGGCGTAGGTTTTGCTGTGGGCAGCACAAGCATTTATTCAGGTGAATTCAACAGAGCGATCTACAACACACTCATCGCAACCGGTATGTCCATCACTTTAGGCATCATCTTTGGCGTGTTGACCCGAACAAAGATGATGTATCCGGCGATACTATTGAGCATGGCGGGCGGCCTCTCCGCAGTTCTTGGCAATGCGCAACATTTGAGCCTGACAGGCGCTGGCGTCTTGGCAGCGCTGGCATCACTCCTGTCTGTTGCAATCGCCCAGAGTATCTTTGCTGGCTCCAAAACGCACAAAGTCATGATCTGCTACACCAGCCTCGGCATTGGGTCTTTGATCGGACTTTTCGGGTTTACCAGCGCCCTCCCCTCGGACCATGCACTTTTCGGTTTCTCTCTCGACACCGTCCTCCTCCAGACAATTGGTGCAGCACTAACGATCCTCTGGGCCGGTGTGACCGGGCTCCTGCTCTTTTCCGCCCTGAAGTGTTCAGGCCTGTTCCTTAAGGCTGATGAGAGAGATCTGAATGAGCCTCCGGTTGCCTGCAGCATCCGCCATATGGAGAGCCTCATCGGCAAACTGGTCTGGCACGATGCCAAGCTGGACGAACGCCTGGCGATCCGGGACAACGATCCGCACGAGCGCCTTGCCTCCCTCTTCAACTCATTCCTCGACAAGTTGCAAAGCGATGAAAAACGGCGGAAAATTACTGAAACATCAAACAGTAAGCACCAAGAGGAACTCAACACGCTCGCCACATTTGCAGAAGGGGCATTCGAAGGTCTTACCCTTTCAAGCAACGGCATTGTCATAGAGTGCAATCACGTTATCTACGAACTTCTCGGCTACTCTGCGGGGGAGCTATCCGGCAGCAACCTGCTGTCTTTTGTTGCGCCCGAATGCAGAGAGCAAGCCCGCGCCAACATCCTCGCCAACGAAGCCATCCCGCAGGAAAGTGTTCTGCTCAGCAAGTCGGGTGAGCGCATTCCGGTTGAAGTGAGGGGCCGTTTGATGGAAGTGGGAGGCGAGACCCTTCGCATTTCGGCCGTGCGGGACATGCGCAAGCAAAAGGAAGACGAAGCACGCATCCGGCACCTTGCCCAACACGATATGCTAACTGGCCTACCCAACCGGACATACTTCCGCGAGCGCTTTCAGCAAGCTATTCAAACCCAGATGAGCGCCGATGGCGCCACCTCTGCGCTCTTACTCATAGATTTAGACCGCTTCAAAGATATCAATGACTTATACGGGCACCCCGTTGGCGACAAACTCATCCAGACCGTCGCGCACCGTCTCAACGCCTGCATAAGCCACCGCGACACGGCTGCACGCCTTGGCGGTGATGAGTTCGCGATCATTCAGGTCAACAATAAGTCAGAAGCTGAAGTTGGTCTGCTGACAAACAAGATCATTGATGTGCTGTCGAAGCCAATCCATGTAGGCAACAGCACCACTGTCAGAACGAGTGCAAGCATTGGCATCGCCCTGATCCCCGACCATGGCAGCGATCCGGATGAACTCATGTCCAAGGCAGACATTGCCCTTTATGAGGCGAAGGAAGCTGGCAGGAACACATTTGCGTTCTTTGAAGCAAAGATGGAAGTGAGCATTCTACAGAGAAGAACCATGGAAAATGATCTTCGTAACGCCTTGAAAAAAGGGGAATTTCAGCTCCACTTCCAACCACAGGCACGCTCCGACACCCGCTTGATCGTCGGCTTTGAAGCACTTCTGCGCTGGAACCATCCGCAGAAGGGGCAGATCAGCCCGAACAATTTCATTCCGGTTGCCGAAGAGAGCGGACTGATTGTTCCAATCGGTAGATGGGTGCTGAACGAAGCCTGCGCGCAGGCGGCGCTGTGGCCGAAGCAGTACCGCGTGGCGGTGAACCTCAGTCCGGTCCAGTTCAGTGATGAATATCTCATTGAGGAAGTGGAAAACGCACTGGCCAAAAGTGGCCTCTCTCCGGAGCGTCTGGAGTTGGAAATCACCGAGAGTGTGCTCATTCACGACAACCGCCGTGCCCTCGGTATCCTCAACCAACTCAAGGAGTTAGGCATTACCATCGCGCTTGACGACTTCGGTATCGGCTACTCCTCCCTAAGCTATCTGCGCCGCTTCCCGTTTGACCGCCTGAAGATTGATCGCAGTTTTGTAAAGGGAGTAACTCACACGCCGGAGCTGGCTGCAATCATCCGTGCTGTCATCCATCTCGGTCAGGCTCTGGGCATGGAAGTCATCGCCGAAGGTGTTGAAACTGAACCAGAATTAGCACTTCTATGCGCAGAATCCTGTGATGAGGTGCAAGGCTACCTGATTGGCCGTCCTCAAGCACTGGATGGCGAAATGGCAAAACATGTGAGCACCGCCGATCTGGGAATTCAGGCTCTGGACGAATACATCTCAGCCCTAAAGGAAGCCTCCCTGAAGCTGAAAGAGGCAGAAAAACAAGCAGTTAATGGTGTAGGAGAGCTATCCCACACGGGTGACTAAGCCCGCGATCCAACAATCAAACCAAGGCAACCCAGCAGGACTTATCACCATCCTGCCGGGGCATTGACAGCAACGCGGCTGCGCCCCGCACCCTGCCTAAGAACTTGAACTTGAACGGGTATTCGATCCTTCAGCGCCTCAACGTGGCTGATGACGCCAACTTTTCTCCCCTGCCCTTGCAACATCTCCAGCGCGTCAATGGCAAGGTCTAGGCTTTCCGCATCCAATGAGCCGAAGCCTTCGTCAATAAAGAGCGTATCAACGAACGACTGACGACCTTCCAAACCAGACAGTGCCAGAGCCAAGCTAAGCGAAATAAGGAAGCGTTCTCCGCCACTTAGAGATCGTGTGGAGCGCGGTGTGTCACCCATATCGCGGTCTATGACAAAAAGGCCAAGGCCGAAATCAGCGCGTTTGAGTTGGTAGCGTGGTTTGAGCTGGTGTAGCTGTTTGTTGGCCAGCTCCACGAGCAAATCGAGAGTAACCCCTTGCGCGACCTTCTGGAACTTGGAGCCATCAGCAGACCCAATCGCCTCCGAAATTGCCCCCCAAGTCTTGGCCGTCTCTTTTGCCTCCAAAAGCAAACCCATGATTTGCTTTGCTTTTTCCCGCGCATCAGCATCAACCCGCAGCTTCTCAGAAAGAACGCCGCGCTTGACCTGCAAGTCCGAAAGCGCCTGCTTGGTTGTCTCCAGCTGAGAGGATAACTCCTCCTGCGGCTGGTCTGGCATAGGCAATGCCTGAACCGCAGCAAGCTCCTTTTCCCAAGTAGAAACAGCAGTTTGCACTGATAGGTAAGCATCGTCCAGCGCCTTCAGCTCCAGCGTCAGCGCCTCCAGCTCATCAGATGCCCTCTGCCGAAGGTGCTCATAAGCATCCCTCATCAGCCCCAAACCAGCAAGCTCCGAGTTTAACCTGTCAGAACAATCCGTTAGAGCCAAAGCTGCCTTTGCTTCGGCTGCCTTTGCCGCCGACAAACCGGCCTCAAGACGCCCGAATTCTTCTCTTGCGTTGTTTTGTGCGTTAGTTGCGTTTTTTACGCGTTCTTTTGCGTTGCTATGTTTTTCGTCAAACGCTGCCCGATGGGCCGCAGTTGCCATACCGTCCAGCAGCAATTTACGCTCAGCAGACCGCTCCTGATGCCGCACCCGAAGCTGCTCCAGTTGGCGCAGCAACTCATCGGAAGTTTTGGCAAGCCCGTCACGGCGCTCAACCAGACCACTCGTCTTCTGCTCAAGGAATTGCAGGGCCGCAGAGGTTGTCCCCTCCTGAAGCTCAAGCGCATGCCACTGAGAGATACGATCCTGCAAATCATCCCGCAGCGCTGGCAGCTCGGCAGCAAGAGACTCGACGGCCATGCCTCCGGCCTCCAGCATCTTAGTCAACCGCTGCTCCAAACGCACTTGCGCCGCTGAGTTCTCGTTGTGCCGCCCTTCAGTGCGCGAAAGCTCCGCTCGAATTACTGAAACCGCTTCAGCATTCTGCCGTTGCTCGGTCGCCGTTTTGTGATGTGCCGTGCGCAGCACCCGCAGCTTGCTGTCCAGCTGTTCCAGATCCTTGCGCAGCGTTTCATCCTGATCCAGAACGCGGCGCAGGTCCTCTACCTTGAGGACAACCTCATCCAGCACCCCATCCAGCAGCTCTGGCGTCTCAAGCACATCCTCAATGCTCAGCTCCAGAGCAAAGGGAGGTTCCAGCACAGCCCATTGCTGGTCGGCAGTGGTGCGCAAAGCGTCTGCTTCCGTGGAATAGCGGTTTTGTAACTCAAAGGCGTTTTGCTTCGAGGCTTCACAGGCAGCAAGTTTCTGATTGATCTCGTCTAGATTTCGCCGCGCAGCTGCACAAGCTTCTTCCGCTTCTTTGCGCTGTAGAAACACGTCGCCGAACAGCGTGTCCAACGCAGCCCGGCCCTCCTGTGTATCTACGGGGTGTTGGTCAGAACCACAAACCGGACAAGGAGCATCCTCCACCAGCCCAGCGCGCAGCAGTTTTACCTCATCCCCTTGCGCCGCTTCAGCAAGGGTGGAAAGGCCTCTGGCTTTCTCAAGGGCTTGCTCCCGAAAAGATAACTCGCTGACGGCCTTTTCTTTTGCCTGCTGCAAACCGGCCATCTGCTCCTCCAGCTTCTGCCAGGTCGCCTGCTCGGCCTTTTTGCTGCGCTTGGCTTTCTTGAACTGACGAGAAGTCTCTTTCAGCTTCTCAGCCCGCTCCCGGAAAGCAGAAAGCTTTTCCATGCTCTTGCGGGCTTCAGTTGCGCCAAGTGCAGAAATATCGGCCTTCCTGGCAGCAAGATCAGTTTCACAAGCCTCCAGATCAGTGGCAAACTGAACCAACTGGGCAGAGAGGGTGCTCTGGATCGCATCCAGCTCACTCTCGCGCTTACGCATCTCAAGCAGATGTTCGCCATCCTTGGAAAGCGCAACTTGAACCCGCTCAAACTCATCCAGATCAGCATTCAAACTGTCCTGACGCTCTTTCAGCACCTTGGTCGCGCTCAACCGCTCCATCTGCTCTTTCACAGTGGCTTGCAGCGCTTTTTTCTCTTCCAAAGCTTCGTTGTGCGCAGCAAGCGTCTCATCCGCCTGTTTGGCCTCTGCGGCGGCAACATCACAGCGCTCGCGCAGCTGCTTGCCCTCAACTTCAAGCTCGCTCAGTTTGGTGTCCAGCTGCTCAGCTTCACGCCACTGCGGTGTCAGCTTGGAAAGCTCTGCCTCCAGTTCTCCGAAAACCGCATCCGCTTGTTTGGCTTGTTCGTCTTTGCCAGCAAGGTCCGTACGCACCGCTTCCAGCAGAACCTGACTTTTTTCTGCGGCAGCACGCGTAGCAGCAACTTCCCGCTCCGCCTCAGACACTCGTTGGCTGATGGGTTCCAGAGACTTGATACGCTCAAACTGTGCTTTCAGATCCCGCTTGGCCTGCGCGTTTTCGTGGCGCACCTTCAGCGCAATGAACTCATCATGGGCAGAGGCAAGCTTGGTCCGGGCCTCATCCCGCTTTTGCAAATGACCAAGAGACTTGGCAATGGCGTCCATTTCCACCTGAACACGGGCAGATTGCTTCTCAAGCTCAGCCTGCTCACCAACAAGCGCGGTGCGGTCCTCTTCTTCCAGAAGACCATCCACATCAGACTTGTCTTCCAGTTTACTCACCGCATCCTTAGCATCGGAAAAGCGCTGGAACACCTGCTTGGAAATATCCCGGTAGCGCTGGGTGCCCGTCACCTTTTCAAGCAAAGCGGCGCGTTCACTGTCATTGGCTTTCAGGAAGGCATCAAAGTCGCCCTGCGCCAGCAGCACCGTGCGCTTGAACTGGTCATAGGTCAGCCCCAGCCGTTCTTCAACAGCAGTGTCCACCTGTTTAATGCCGCTCTCAATCGCGGCATTATCTTCAATACGAACCAGCGAGCGCTCCACATTCTGCAAGCGGCCCGATGCTTTGTTGCGGGCGCGGCGCACAGTCCAGCGTGCCCGGTATCCCGCGCCATCCGCGCCTACAAAGTCCGCCTCGGCAAAACCAGAGGCAGCACCGCGCGTCAGCACGGTACGCGGGTTGGTTTCCTTCAGCTCTGCACCGGCAACATCCGGCACGCTGTCACTGCTGCCAGCAGCGCTTAAACGCGGGCATTGCCCAAACAGCGCAAGGCACAACGCATCCAGCAATGTGGATTTGCCCGCACCCGTTTCTCCGGTAATTGCGAATAAACCAGCCCCGTTCAAAGGCTCCTGTTCAAGGTCCATCTCGAACGGTGCTGCCAAACTGGCAAGGTTTTCGCCACGAACCGCTAAAATACGCATTACTCAACCTCCGCATCAGCGATTGCGCGATAAAAATAGTCCAGATGCTTGGCGTCCGGCGCAACGCCGTGCACCCGCTCAAAAGCAGACTTGAAAAGCTCATCCGGCTGGATTTCAGAAAGGCGGATCAGACTCTCCGCTTCCGCACTGACACTCTCTTGCCGTTGTGGCCGCAAAACAGAAACCCCGGCACTGCGTACAGGGTACTGGGCAAGGATCTGGTCCACCTCCGCCTTCAGCCCGCCAGCTGAAACCTGCGGCTTCAAATCCACATGCACAAACGGCTGCTGCTCCACCGGCAGCTCCCCATCCAGCCCAAGACCGACAAGCGCAGGCTCCAACTCTTCAAGCAACAGACCACCGTCACCTTTCAGGCGATGGAACGGCACAGGACGGGTCAACTCAAGACGCTCAATGGAAAGCACCCCCTCATCAGAAAAGCTCAGCAGGTTTACCCCGTGCGTGTAGTTTTGCTCGGTCACGGAAAGAGGAAACGGCGAGCCGGAATAGCGAATGGTTTCCTTGCCCACCTTCTGCGGCTTGTGCAAATGCCCAAGCGCCACATAAGCCAGATCATCAGGAAACTGCTCCCACGGCATGGCATGTTCGCCGCCAATCAGAATGCGGCGCTCGGCACCTTCAGATTCCAGCCCACCCGCAACATGCAAATGACCCGTTGCAACAAGTGGAATTCTGCCAATCTGCTCGCGAGCCTGTGAGACCGCAACCTCATAAAGCTCCGCCACAGCCCGCACCACAGGAGACCCCTCTTCAGCGGAAGAAAAGCTAAGCCCCGGCAAGTCAGTGGCACGAGGAAATGGCAGCGCCAGCACTTGGGCTTTCACAGTACCATCGCTGGTCATCAGCGGCACAAGGTGATGGGAAAGGTCCAGCAAGCCATCTTGCCGGCGCACCATACCCACGGCCTGCACACCAATTTTGTTGAACAACACACCCGGCGCTTCCACACGCCCCGCAGGGTCATGGTTGCCTGCAGTCAAAACAGTTACCAGATGCGGGCGTTTTTCACGAAACCGTGCCAGCGCCTCATAAAGCATTTGCGTGGAGTCTGCGGATGGGTTCTGGTTGTCAAACACATCTCCTGCAACAACCAGCGCGTCCACTTCATGGCGCACAATCAACTCTTCAAGTTCGTTGAAGAACTGTTGGTGCTCATAGGTGCGTGACCAGCCGTTCAGACTCTGGCCGATATGCCAGTCCGCTGTGTGCAGGATTTTCAACGCCATACTACCTGTTCCACGCTCCAAGCCCCAGCAGCTCCTTGGGATGCCAGCTGCATGATGGCTCAGAAATCATTCTCTAACCAATCCGCAGATTAGGCATATGGTTTATAGAGAAGTCTTTAAACCGAGACACTAACCCACAGATTTAGGGCCTTTGACACAGGTAGCACACAGGAATTTGTTCCAGCGCCTCTCCCCGCGAAATTTTTGTGAAACTGAAAGCCGGATTTTGCAGCTTTTGCAAAACCGTACAAGCCCCGATCGTTCATAATAAATGAACAATCAGATCACCAAAGCTTACCTTGTTCATTTCTGTAACTGGAATATCTTTAGGGTCAAGACAACGGAACAAACGAAATTAAGAAATCAGGAGAGCACCATGACAAACACAGCAACTGATTTAAGCTTAAGAGTGCGCCCCTCCCATCAGCGCGGCCATGTGGATGCAGGCTGGCTGAAAACCGCCCACTCCTTCAGCTTCGCCAGTTATTTTGACCGCAATAACATGAACTTCCACAGCCTGCGCGTCATGAATGATGACTGGATTGCTCCCGATGGCGGCTTCCCCATGCACCCCCATGAGAACTTCGAGATCTTCTCGTACATGCTGGAAGGTGCACTGGCTCACGAAGACACCATGGGCAACGGCAGCACCGTGCACAAAGGTGGCATCCAGTTCATGAGCACTGGCACAGGTGTGCAGCACTCCGAGTTCAACCCATCCAGCACGGAGAAAACCCATATTCTCCAGATCTGGCTGATCCCGGACCGCCAGAACACCGCGCCGCGCTACGAAATGATGGAGCTGGGCGATGCGGAACGCGACGGAAAACTGCAGCTGTTCCTCTCCCACGATGGCCGCAACGGCTCCATCCGCACCGAGGCTGCCGCAGACGTTTATTCCGGCAAGCTGAACGGAGCTGACACAATCAGCTTTGAGCTGAACGACGAACGCGCGGTCTATGTGCACGTGGCCCGCGGAGAAGTGCAAATCAATGGTGAAACACTCAAAGAAGGTGACGCCATTGAAGCACAAGGTCAGGGCCAACTGCTGCTGAACAACGGCAAGGGCGCGGAGGTTATCCTCTTCCACCTGTCACCGCTCCGCTAACCGTATCCGGCCCGAGAAGCTGGCCCATTTTTCGGGCAGGATACGCACCAAAACAATAAGAGCAGCAATAAAAAGCACACCCCATCCTGACCACCCAAAGCTCAACAAATGAGCATTGGCAAGACTGGAGGGAGGCCCTCATAAAAATAACAAGGCCTCCCTCCACCTTCTTTCGCTGAAAACAAGCATTGCAATACTACAAGGATATTTGTAGTATTGTCTCATGACAGAGATTCTCCAGAGCGACACACCTGCAACCCTGCCGGAAGACGACGCCGTCACAGCCTTCGCCGCCTTGGCGCACAAGGACAGACTGGCAGCCTTTCGCCTGATCCTGACAGCCATGCCGAAGGGTCTGCCGTCTGGCCAGATCGCCAGCGACCTGTCCATCGCCCCCACACGCATGTCCTTTCACCTTGCAACGCTCGAACGCGCCCGCCTGCTGACCGCCCAGCGCGAAGGCCGCGTGGTGCGCTACGCCATTGCCCCGCACACCATGCGCGGCCTGCTGCGTTTCCTGACAGAAGATTGCTGCAACGGCGATCCGACCCTGTGTCAGGGTTTCAACCCGTTTTCAGCCTGTTGACCAACTCCATCGGAGACTAAAAAAATGAACCCGATCATCTATCACAACCCAAAATGCGGCACCTCCCGCAACACCCTCGCCATGCTCAAGCAGGCTGGCACCGAACCGGTCGTGATTGAATACCTCACAACCCCACCCTCCCGCGAAACGCTGGAAAAGCTGGTCAAAGACAGTGGCCTGAGCCTGCGCGAAATCCTACGCAAAAAAGGCACTCCTTATGAGGAGCTCGGCCTTGATGACGAGAAGTGGACCGACGCCCAGCTGATCGACTTCATTCAGGAACACCCAATCCTCATGAATCGCCCCATCGTCGTCACCGACAAAGGTACCCGCCTCTGCCGCCCCTCCGACGTTCTGCTGGAAATCCTCAGCGAAGAGCAGATCGGAGCCTTCACCAAAGAAGACGGCGAAGTCGTCATCCCTGCAAAGAGCTAAGCTGTGTCTGAGAACTCATTCAATCTGACAGAACTGTCACAGGTGGACGCCCACAGCTTCCACCCCATCAACACCAAGGCCCTGCGCAAAGATGATGCGCCGGACCATGCCCCGCGCATCCTGCTGCTCTATGGCTCCCTGCGCAAACGCTCTTTCTCCCGCCTCGCGGTGCTGGAAGCCCAGCGCATTCTGGAACAACTCGGTGCCGAAACCCGCATCTATAACCCAAGCGGCCTCCCATTGGCCGATGACGCCGAGCCTGACCACCCCAAGGTGCAGGAATTGCGCGAGTTGATGATGTGGTCCGAAGGTCAGGTCTGGTGCTCACCAGAACGCCACGGCGCCATGACCGGCATTATGAAAACCATGATTGACTGGGTGCCACTTTCTGTTGGCGCAGTCCGCCCGACACAGGGCAAAACACTGGCCCTGATGCAAGTCAGCGGCGGCTCCCAAAGCTTCAATGCCGTCAACCAGATGCGCATTTTGGGCCGCTGGATGCGCATGGTCACCATTCCCAACCAGTCGTCTATCCCAAAGGCGTTTCTGGAATTTGACACCAACGACCGCATGAAACCATCGTCCCTTTATGATCGCGTTGTGGATGTCATGGAAGAACTCATAAAGTTCACCCACCTCACCCGTGGCCAGTCCGGGTACCTGACCAACAGATACTCCGAACGCAAAGAAACCGCCGAAGCGCTCTCAGCAAGGGTGAATACGAAATAGCGTGGGACGAAGGGAAACCGGCGTCTTTTGTGCACCTCTTGCTCCAAAAGAGGTGCACAAAAGATAAGCCTCTTCAAGCCTCTTGCTCGCGGCCCAGATCCGGTACTTCCAACCTGTGCCCCGAGGCAAGCACGCCATAAACCAGCAGCAACACAAACCCGACAAAACTGATCGCGAAAACAAACCAATAATAATTGGAGGCAGGCCACCATGCGATGATCAATGCCAGCAACACCCCAAAGGCTGTCCGCTGAATGTAAGTGACCGTACTGATCACAGACAAATAGCTCCCAAAAATCGTCTCATCCACCACGCTCATAATGTAGGTGTTATAAACAACCCGTATCGCTGACCCGGCAGCACCAAGGCCTGCAAACAAAACAAGAATAATTAGAAAATCCGGAAACAGCGCCATCAGCAAAGTCATTGCCGTGTACAGGACTATGCAGGCTTTCATGATAGGTAATGCCGTTTCTTTTCGAACAAATCGGCCAGCAATAAACCCCGAAACCGCCGCCCCAATCCCAAATGCAATCGATAACTTCGCAAGGGCCGAAACGTCCATGTGAAGAACGCTCACCATATAAACCGGGTGCACGATGTTCAGCATCATAACGCAAACAAAACTCATGCTTTGGCAGATCCCAAGCACCACCAGATCATAACGCCGCAAGATGGTCGCAAACACAACCCTCGAACTTCTCACCCGCTCCGGTCTCTTTTGTTTTGTATAGGGAATCGCCCTAAGCAAAAGCGCCGACAAAAACAGCAAGAAGCCGTTTAAAATCAGGACACTCCTGAAGTCCTCACTCTCTACAAAATAAATCATCAAAAGGCCCACGATAACGGTTGAGACCTGCATTTCAACTTGCATCCAGCCATTCACTTTGCCGCGTTCTTCCTCATCAAAAACCTCTTGGATGAAAGCGGTTAGGGCATTGTAGAAAAACAAGAAGAACATCTGGGAGAGAAAATAAAAGACGCTCAGACCAGCCACCTTGAGAAGCGGGGAGCTATAGGTCAGCGCGCTGATCTGCAAACCGACGCCCATGATCACAACACAAATCATCAAGGTGAACCGCCGCGATAAGCCGTCGACCAAACGTCCTGCAACAGGTGATACAAAAATCAGAACTGCAGTTGACCAGCTCGCGGTAAAAGCAAGAAACTTTCCTCCACCGACGCTATTGGCCAGTTCCCAGGGAACAATCGTAAGTGCAATGCCCATCGCAATCGACGCAACAAGACTTGCTGAAAGTAAAATATACAATTTCATGAAGCCCCACCTGTAATAAAATCATCTGGGCTACCCACCGGCAAAACGCTTAAAGCCAAAACGACGCCGTACGCTAAAGCCCCGTGCAAACGCTCTTTCTAAAATCACTTTGAGACCTCCCACCCCATTCGGTATTACCCGCACTTGATGAGGTCTCTATCTGCTTTAACGATTGGTCTTCTCAAGAGAAACGACGGCAATATCGTCGCCACCCACCGGAGCATGAACCGTGGTCTTCCTCAAATGGGCAGCACCTCGCCGATGCTCTGAGAAAAGGCGCACCTGCACAACAGGATCAGGTAGCGCAGTATCCAGCTGGCTCAAGAGCTTAATAATCATCACAACAACCCTTCTATTGTTTTCCGATGACATCCTGTCTAGGGCTTCAAGTTAAGTTTAAGTCAAGAGCAGTTTCCAACTTCCTCAGAAGCACTTGATCCGCTGAAACACTACCATCTTGTCCTACCCACCAGCTTCGCTAAAACGTTTGCTCGTAAGCTGCCTTCACTCTAGTAAGGGGCCGATTGTATTTAGAGGGAAAAAGAGATGTCAGATCAGTCCATGTTGTCATTGCCCGATCTCGCGCGGAGTATTACTGAGGTCGCTGCGCTTGAAGGCGAATTTCTGTTGCGCTCTGGACAAGTGTCACATCGCTATTTCGACAAGTATCGCTTTGAAGGTCTGCCCCACCTGCTGCGACCACTCGCAAAGGCAATGAGTGATTTACTGCCACCCGAAACCGAGATCATCGCTGGCCTCGAGCTTGGAGGCGTCCCCCTTGTGACCGCCCTCTCCTTGCACACAGGGCTACCGGCAGCATTCGTTCGAAAAGAAGCCAAATCCTATGGCACCTGCCGGGCGATTGAGGGTCAGGACGTTGCCGGGAGAAAGGTAACGTTCATCGAGGATGTGATTTCCACCGGCGGTGCAGTCGCGGACGCCCATCAGCTTGCAATGCAAGAAGGCGCAGATGTGCGCGCAGTCATCTGCGCTATCTGGCGTGGGGAAGGCAATCCCGCAATTAAAGGCGTTCCGAATCTGCCTGTTTATCCGGTTTTCACACGGGCCGATCTGGAACCTAAATAGAGCAACTTAACGTTCTGCAGCAACGCCCATCCAGATGGGCGTTGCCTAACTGGCCTCACACAACAACCTTTCTTCCGGCTTCGGTTAAACCCGCGCGGAGAACTACACGCACCTGACAAAACCGCTACGTCTCAACCATGCATTAAACACCTGCTGGCATACACAGGATTGGAAGCGGAAGAGAAGAGGCAAACCTCATGGATTATATTCTGGGTGTTGATGGCGGAGGCTCCACATGCCGTGCAGCAATCGCAACAGCAGATGGGCGTTTACTGGGCCGTGGGAAAGCCGGACCAGCCAACATCTACAGCGACCCTGCCCAGAGCCTGAAATCCATTATTTTCGCGGCAAACGAAGCCTGCAAAGACGCGAATCTGACTGAAGAAGCCTTGCAACAAACCGTCGCGGTTTTAGGCCTTGCAGGCGCCAACGCTCACAACGATCCGGAAGGACTGGCAAAAACCCTGCCCTTTGCCTCAGCGCAGATTGTCACCGACGCCCTGATTGCGCTGGAAGGAGCACATGGCGGCGAAGACGGTGTCATCAGTATTCTTGGCACCGGCTCCAACTTTATGGCCCGCAAAGGTGACCAACACTACTATCTCGGCGGCTGGGGATTCCATTGCGGAGACCAGGGCAGCGGTGCCAAAATGGGCGAACGCGCGCTAGAAGAAGCCCTGCTCGCACACGATGGCCTGCGCAGACTCTGCCCACTCACAGAGCATATCCTGCGCCAGTTTGATGATGATCCACGGAAGCTCTCGGAGTTCGCTCGCAGCGCAAAGCCCAAAGACTTCGCCGAGTTCATGCCAATCATCCTCATCTATGCCCAGCAACAAAGCAGCCTTGCCCTCGACATCGTTGAGGAAGGCACCACTTACGTGGCATCGGCCCTCCGGCTCCTGAGCGATGACGGCAAACTCCCCATCGCCCTGCTCGGCGGATTAAGTCAGGCTTACGACGCCTTTCTGCCGCCAGACCTGAAGCAGTTCATCGTGCCCGCCAAAAACGACGCCCTACACGGCGCACTGGCAATGGCCGAACGCCAAAACGCCAGTAATCCGTAACGCCTAAACCATCGCCGCAAAACAAAGCTCACCTCAGCCCATCAGCAACCGAAGAGCCAAAGGCTCCTGCTACTGCTACTGCTGATGCACCCTGACGGTATTACCTGGAGCATGAACCGTGAGCGTATTACCTGACTCAATATTTGAGGTTTTGAGCCCGTTACCACGCTGGGTGTAAAGCACATTGGTTCCATCACTGGTCACAGCAAGCCCGGCTTCATTGTTGTTACCGTGCTGCCATAAGGTGCCCTTGGAAGAATTGCCGGAAACCTCCACTGACCCTTGATTGTTATCACCGGTCTGAAACAGGTTCGCCGTGGAGTTATCGCCAGAAATCACAACCGTCGCATCATTGCCCACTCCTTTACCAGAGGGAGCAAGAAAGCTCTGGCGCACCGCAAGCGCGGCCACATTATCAGCTGCATCCAGCGTGCTTTTTGAAGCACCAAATATATCAGCCCCCAACCACACGCCGCGCAAAACGCCCTGCCCCAAACCAGCGGCAAGTGTTTCCCCTCCCTGCAACACCGTTGTATCACTGTTGCTTGCCGTTTGTGAAACCTGAACTGTGTGATTGTCACCCACTTGCCGGATAAGAGCGGTATTCCCATCATCGGCAAGCGCAGCTGACGGCATCATAAGAGATGCCAAAATTAAACCAGCTAGTTTCCTAATCATATCCATCACCCGAAAATTCGGAGCGATGAGCCCACTAAAGGCTATTGCCCCTGCATAATACTCAGAGAATTTCCATCTCCAACTTGATTGAAGAGCGCTCGATTGTTGTTCCCGAACGGCCCCAGCAGCGTATTGTTGTTATGTCTATAAACTCTCCCGGTCAGCGAATTGCCGTATCCATATTGGATAAAGCCAAAACCATCCCCTGTTCCCTGAGCTTCATAAATCACCGTTTCCCCAGCCCCGATAATCAGCCCTTGCCCGGCGACCGGAGAGTTCAGTACGCCCATGACGGTTTCCGGCTCCACAGGAACAATCAACGTGGCGTAAGTCTCCTCTAACGCCCGAAGGCTGATGGCATTTCCGCCGTACCCCGTCACCTGCGGAATATCGCCAGAAGACAGCTCCGCGCTTTGCCTTTCTGGGAGTTGGAAACCTGGGCTCCCTTGCTGAGGCCCGAAGACACTCACTTGAGGGATAACACCCGCATCCTGCGCATTTGCACTAAACAGAGTTCCAAGCAAAGCAAAACTGCCGACGAGAAGACCAACAAAACCAACCAACATTGCAATGCTCCGAAAGTGGAAAAATCCACTCCCATCACATCACAGTGTCTTCTATTTTCTCTGGATTCAGTCATTAAAAATGAAAAAGCCCCGGCCCATGGGCCGGGGAGAAAAGACTTACCAACCGCCTGCACCATCCAGTGTCTGGAATGGAACAGAACTGTCAGTCATGATAGTCGGAAGGTTTACGCTGGCAGAACCCTGCATGATGGTCGCAGAGTTACTGTCACCGCTCTGGATGACATCAGCAACGTTGAGGTTCCCCCTCTGGCCAACCATCGCCCTGTTGTGACTTCCGGTAATAGAAACGCCTGCTACGTTATGGTCACCAATCTGTGCAACTTGAATGCGGTTATCGTTGCTTCTATCGGTATCTGACGTATCACCTACGTTACCGGTAATGTTGTTGCCAGTACCGTTCTGGGTGAGAAAGATCTTATTCTGGTCACCATAAACGTCACCAAAATTAATCTGATTACCATCACCACCCTTTTGGATGAACTGCAGGCGATTATGGAATCCATCAACAACGCCAACATGCACCCCATTATCGTTTGTCGTCTGCAACACATAGAACTTGTTGGTATCAGGGCCATTCAAGCCATCAATGCCAACAGAGTTTCCATCACCTGACTGCTTCACAGCAATATATTGATTGTTGCCCGATGAGTGACCGGAAAAGTCATTGCCAGTACCAATCTGCTGAATGGAAACCCTGCCGTTGGTACCATCACCTACGTAGTCAACAGTATTGGAGGAACCAGACTGATGCGCACGGATCATGAAGTTGGAACCACCATTTAACGCAACATCAATATCCTGCATATCACCAGTCTGACGATACCCGGCATCGTTCATATCGCCAGTAATAACGGATCTGGTGTAGGACTGAACTGAGTTTGCATCCTGAACCAGATCAACCATGTTTCCGTCACCTCTGGATTCAAGCCAGAAGTTGTTGCGCTCACCGCGTTGGTCTGCCTTTGTGTCATTGGCAGAACCAACCTGGATCAACGTTGCACCATGGGATGTTCCATCTGGTGGAACACCATCGATGTTAGCACCGTTATAAGAGCCACGCTGAGTGATCGTTGCGGTATTCACACCCCCAGTTACAGACGTGTTCCGCTGAATAACCCGATGAACCACGTTGGTATCACCACGCTGCGTGATTTCCAGACTGTTTTGAGCCGCAGTAGCACCGGCCTGACCAGTCTGTCTCACACGCCAGACACGGTGATCAGGGGTACGATCAGAAGGAGCATCGTCAGCACGCTGATTGATCGTTGCAGTGTTCTGGTCGCCAGACTGGTTCACACGGCTAACCATCTGGTTATCGTCCTGCCAGATATCAAGAACGTTACTGGCACCATCCTGCACCATTTGACCATTCATACTGGCTGAGCTGTTATTGGTACCAGCGATGTTATTGCTGCCACGCTGCATAACAGTCGCAGTATTGCCACCACCCGCAGTGTTGATCTGCTGAACAATCGAATTGTTGTAATCGCCGGTCTGGGTGATCGTCCCCATATTGCCTGCACCCGCCACATTCACCTGGCTTAGAGAAGATGCATTACCATCTCCCGCATGGGCAGCAACAACTGAAAATGCCAATGCTGAACATGACAAAATAAGAATTTGCTTCATAATTACGAACCTTCACTTATAATAGTTCGGGTGAGCAAAAAAGATTGTAACCAATCGACTTTGCTCCGTTGCGACATGAGGGTGTGTGAGTTTTAGCGAGGTCGCACACCCTCTATTACCGTTCTTACGGTAACCGATATCTCTTGCCACCATTTCTCATAGCTACCTAATTTCAATGACTTAGAAAAATAATGGTCCAAGAGAAGAACAATGGATGTTGTTCTAGAACTGCTGAACATTTTGCAACATCCTAAGATTTCTTATTCGCCCACAGATTTGACCACGCCAGTGGAACACTGCCTTTGTAAGCACCATTATTCGATGGGGGGCGAGCCTTTTTCACCTTTACAGGCAGGGTGACCTGTGCCTTCTCAGATGTGTATTCCTGATACAAAGCATTGGCTTGGGCCGGATTTTCGAAACTCCACGCCCCGACGCGCGCACCTTCCATGACGATGGAGTAAACGGCTTTCTCAATTGCCTGCTGCACTGCAAGGGTGACAGGCTCGTTCTTGGTGATGCCCGCTTCAGCTTCTAAAATTTCATCCAAAGCGATGTAGCGGAACGCACCGCCTTTCACCCCGACGGAAACAACAGACTTCTGCACCATCACGTTCGCCATGACTTCACCCGTACGGGTGCTGACTGCGCGGAGGGAAACTGTAACATCGTCCTGCCTGTAATCAGCATTCCCGCCGATGCCCAGATATCGCGCACCCGCTCCGCCTGTGCGGGTGTTGCTGTCGTACCCAACAACGCCACCCTCAAAGAGCACACCGGCGTAAAGCAGCGGCGGCAGAACCTCCGGATCGACCTTGTCTTCACCCAGATAGATCTTACGGATCTGAGTAACGATCTGGCGTTCCTTCAGGAGCGCATCCAAATTGCCCCTCTCAACCACACGGAACCAGCTACGATCGCCGGCATCCTGCAGTGCGCGCACCAGCATGGTATCAGCACCTTGCGTAACCGACCGCGACAGCGTCTGGACATTCGCAGAAGGCTTATACTGGCCCGTCAGGTCCTGATAGCTGTAGACGGCAGCATAAACCGGCTCTTTCGGAGGAGGCAGCCTCTTCAACTTACTTGCCTGGACAGAGACCGTGGCAAGTTGAGGTCCGGGACTAAAAGCCATGCGCGTTACCGGCCCGCAAGCAGACAACGACAACGCCATGGCGATAACAATGGGTTTCTTCATCATATCAATAACCTGGCATTAATTAATTGGAGTATCGGCCTGCAGAACGGGAACCGTAATATCGGTAATCGCACCAGTGCTCTCATCAATAATCTGCAGCTGAATGGAATCTGTGCCTCGAACAAAGGAAACTTTCTGGTCGCCAAAGCTGACGGTGCCGCTGTCTTTTGGATCTTCACCAAAAATCGCCTGCGAAACCTGATCAGCCAGCGCATAAATCAAACGGTTCTGAAGCTGGCGTACAAACAGATCAGCCAAACTGGTCCCGGACCCGTCATCCCCGCTGTCATAGCCATAACCACCGCTGTTCACATCACGCGCCGTGGCAGTTTTCTGCGCGTTGGCCGTTGCAAACAGGTGCGTCGTGTTGGCCGAATAGCCGCCAAAGCTCGGATTAATTGGCTGATAAACAAGTTGTTGTGCGTGAGAGGAGCCCACACTGAGGACACACCCCAGCATGAGCCCAAGAGCAGAATTTAGTCTCATAGAGCAACCCCTAATCTAATGAGGACTTCACGATAAATTTCTGAGAAAGAAATTGTCAGTTGTATCGGTGTCGCTTTGGTATATTAGGTGAATTGTATTGTGTCATCTCACGATATATCTAGGTATTAGTTTCTTTTAGCAATGTAAGAACAGAGTAATTACTTTAAACTAAATTCACCTAGCGTTTATACGATACAATATATCACCTATGAATTCATGATGAGATAAATAACTACTCTAAACACACCCCAGAATTACGGCATGTAGACAGAATAAGTTCACGACGTGAATGCAGATCACATCGCGACTGCCGATATAAAAAGAAAATGAAGAAGATAGGGAAGGTGGTAGGCCCGGAGGGACTTGAACCCCCAACCAGTCCGTTATGAGCGGACGGCTCTAACCAGTTGAGCTACAGGCCCTTACCGTGGAGAGGTTCTACACCATCAACTGTGGTCGAGTAAATTGTTTAAAGCAACTGGTCAGCCAGATCCTGTTGAAACTTGGGGATGTGCCTTATCCCCGCCAGATAAACCTAGGATTCATCACAAAGCTTTATAAACACCTGATTTTAAGAGACTATGTGGAAACTAACAGCCACTCAGCTTGATCCCTTGGAGTGCATGATGCGCCAGCCTCTCATAAATTTTACCGCCTCTTTGTTCCTTCTTGTCGTTATTGGGTGGCTACTCTTCATAGGGCGCTCCCTCCTTATCCCCCTAATTATCGCACTGGTGCTTTGGTACATTATCAACTCCATGTCCACTGCCCTACGACATTTGCCAGTCGTCGGAGCCTACCTGCCACGCCCACTTACGATCTTGCTGGCCCTGCTCGCGATCTTCTATGTGCTCGGCATCCTGTTCAACATTGTCTCCGTCAACCTGCAACAACTGGCGTTTGATGCGCCCACCTATCAAGGCAGATTGGACGAGTTACTGGCTAGACTTGCCACTTTGTTGAATATGGAAAGGCCGCTTCAGCTTGAGGATATCCTGCCCAACTTCTCGCTCAGCGCCGCCCTCAGCACCGGCGCGTCGGTTCTTACCAGTCTGGCCGGATCAAGCTCACTGGTCTTTATCTACGTGCTCTTCATGATCTTTGAGGCCGCAACCTTCGACAAAAAACTCGCCGCCCTCTTTGAAAACTCCGACCGCGCCCAGCTCGCTTTTGCCATTCGCAGAGAGATTGGCCGCCGTATGCGCCATTATATGGGCATCAAAACCGGCGTCAGCATCCTCACTGGTTTGTTGACCTACGGCATCACTCTGTGGGCCGGCCTGCCCTATCCGGCTCTGTTCGGCTTCATCGCGTTCCTGCTCAACTACATTCCCACAATCGGCTCCCTGATCGCAGTCATTTTCCCAAGCCTGCTGTCACTGGTCTATTTCGACAACCTCACACCCTTCATCGCCATTACCCTTGGGCTGGGCGCCGTGCAGTTCGTGCTTGGCAATCTGTTGGAACCACGTCTGATGGGAACACAACTTAACATTTCACCGCTTGTCATAATGATCTCTTTGAGTTTTTGGGGCACATTATGGGGAGTGATTGGAATGGTGCTGTGTGTACCGCTGGTCGTGCTGGCGATTATTATATGCGCACAGTTCCCCTCTTCACGCCCCATTGCAATCCTGTTGTCAGGAGATGGCAACGTGGGCGATCCGATAAATTTGGATCACCCAAATCAAACCCGTGAATTGACATGAACACGCCCGAGAGCCGCCGCAATTGTAACTTCTAATTGCATTTCTTGAGATTCAACCGATCAAAACAGACGATCAGCAAAACTGATCAAGCATTGGTCGAAACGTTTTTAAACTGGAGAATTGAATGCAGAACAAACAGAAGAAATTACGTCTTCCAAGTATGAGCGCCCTTGCAGTTGCTGGCCTTGTTGCCGCTGCCCTTGTTGTTTCCAATGGTGTCAACGCCGAAGCTGCAGAGCAGACCGGCAAGATCACAATCTCTGGACAAGGGTCTGTCAGTGTGGCGCCGGATATGGCGACGCTGGTTTCTCGCGTCATCACACAAGGCGATGACGCTGCCTCTGCTCTTCAGCAAAACTCCGTCACCATGAACGCTATCCTGAAAGATATTGCGGATGCGGGCATCGACAACGATGACGTCCAGACCTCCGGTTTCGATATCTCTCCGGTCTACGACAATCGCCGCCTCAAAAACGACGAGCCCAGAGCCCCAGAGATCATCGGCTACCGCGTTCAAAACGGCATTCGCATCAATCTGAAGGACATCACCAAGCTCGGCACCACACTGGACATGCTGGTCCAGAACGGCTCCAACGATGTGGGGCAGATTCAGTTCGGCGTATCCAACCCTGAAGAGTTCATTGATGAGGCTCGCAAAGACGCGGTGGAAGACGCAAGAGCCAAGGCAGAAGTCTATGCAACAGCAGCTGGTGTCAGCCTTGGCAAAGTGCTCAGTATTTCCGATGCCGGATCGGCCCCACGGCCTTACCCGGAAATGATGGCGATGAGATCTGGAAAAATGGACAGCGCCCCTCCAATTGCAGCGGGACAAGAAACCCTCTCGGCATCAGTCACAATAACCTACGAGCTTGTGCAGTAAACGCAGGCCTCCAACACAAACTCTCAAACCCCGCACCAAGCGGGGTTTTCTTTTATCCGCTCAATCCCGCCTAGATAGCTTTATTCCCCACACGAAAAATCCTGAGATCCGGCAGTGCCTAAGCCTCCCGGTTCTGATAGTCTGGCCCAGACACACCCGCCTTTTCTCAAAGTCACCACGCCTCCAGTCTTTCTCCTTGCTGCCGCAACCAAGGCTCCCGCTATATCGCGCGCAAAAAACGCGCCACGAATTTCGGGCACTAGCCAAAATCAAATAATTTAATATAAAAAGACTTTACTTATTAAATACCTTAAATTAAACAAGAGATATATTTCTTATTAGGTGATACCCGTGACCATTTCCAATCCAGCCCAAACAACACCTTTATCTCCCTTCCAAAACCTCACCGTAGATGGCCGCTGGCTGCCGTCTCTCATTATGATTTTGGGTGTCGGATCGGCAAGCATGAACGGTTTCCTGTCCTCCGCGATCATGCCAGACATTATCCGTGACCTTGGTGGACAACAAAGAGCGTTCTGGGTGCTCAGCCTGTTTCAGATCGGCTCCATACTAGCCGGCACGGTCACAGGCTCCCTTAAGGCGCGCATTGGCGCGCGTCCCCTCTTCATTGCAGCCGCCCTGTCTTTTCTGGCAGGTTCCTTCGTCGCAGGAGCGGCCAGTTCTCTGGAACACCTCCTGCTGGGTCGCCTGCTGCAAGGTTTGGGCGAAGGCATGATCGTCTCCCTGTGCTACACATTGATTTCAGACCTGTATCCGGAGAACGCTGTTTCCTCTGTCTTCGCTCTGCTGTCAGGGGTATGGGCGGTCTCAGCAGGCATTGGCCCCCTTGCCGCTGGCGTTCTGACAGAAAGTTGGTCGTGGCGCGCGGTATTTTACGCCAACCTGCCTCTAGCCCTGCTGCTCCTGATATTGGCAATCACCGTCATCCCATCCACCTCCAGAAACAACAACCTCAGCGCCCAACCTACCGACAGAATGAGTATGTTTCCGCGCCTCGGACTGCTGGCCGTGGCCGTCCTGCTCATCGCCTATGTGGGCGAACTGCGCAGCACCCTGCACATCTCTGCCGCCTTGGTCGTTGGTCTGACCCTGCTGTTTCTGGCGGTGAAATGGGATAAGAAAAGCGCAAGCCCCTTTATTCCGCGCAGCGCATTCAAATTCACCGGTATTCTCGGCCTTGGCATGTGGGTTTCCCTGCTGCTGTCCATCGCCAGCGCTGCCCGCGTGGTTTATGGCGCCGCCATGGGGCAGGTTCTCTGGGGGCTGACGGTCACTCAGGCATCCTATGCCATGGCAATCGTTGCCTTCACATGGACAGCCGCCGCATGGATTGTTGCCCGTGTGCAGACACCGCACACCCAAACCTATCTGATCCGCTTGGGAACCGTGAACATCATCATCGGAACACTGCTCACCGCACTATCCCTCACCACCATGTCACTATGGACCTTCCTACTATCATCTGTCTTTAGCGGCGCAGGCTTTGGGATGAGCAGCCAGTTCCTGAAAAAAGCGATCATCTATGCAGAATCCGACGATGAACGCGACCGCGCCTCCGGCTTCATCGGACCACTTCAGTCAGCAGGCATCGCCATTGGAGCAGCACTTGCGGGTCTACTGGCTGGCCTCACAGGCTTCTCCGTTCCCGGAGCAGATGATCTGATCACGCTGGAAAATGCAGCTCAAACCGGACCTATTGTCTTCCTCATCATGGCAGGCATTGCATCACTGGCAGCAATCATGGCCTTCAAGATGCCCAAAATGCGCTGATCAGAGACGAAGTCAGGACATACACTACAAACAAAGAGGTACCCGGACCTGATCCGTCAAGGTCCGGGTAAAGGATCGGCACTCAAATCACTGCGGAAACTGTTGTGCCGGAGGGGTAGCAGGCTGCTGCGCTGGTGGGGTGACAGGCTGTTGCGCTGGTGGAGTGGCAGGCTCCTGTCGTAAAGGTTGCTCAATCTGCGTTTCAGACCAAAAACCCATCATCCCGGCACTCTGCATACGGCTCATCATCGCAAACATCATAATTGCAACAATGACCACCAGCACCAGCAAAGTAATCACAATCGAAGTCCCGATTACCCATCCTTTGCCTGGCTTGCGCTGTACTTCATCCCTCAAACCATCCAATTCACGGCGAAACTCTTCCCGTTCCATTTGTAAGCTCCATCAGTAACACTAGGACAATCCTCGCAGAAACTGCGGTACATCAGCTTACACCAATACCTAGGAATTGAATCACTCGTTTACCACACGCTACACACACATTCACTTGATACAGCAAGGACTTAGCGAAGTATAACGGCTCATAGGCCTCAAAAATCCTGGACAAAACCTAAAACAAAAAAGCCGGCCTCCCGAAAGAGAGACCGGCTTCTTAATGCTTAACCAGTGCAGCAGCTTAGCTGTCCAGGAAGCTCCGCAGTTTGCGGGAGCGGCTTGGGTGCTTCAGCTTGCGCAGCGCCTTCGCTTCAATCTGGCGAATACGCTCACGGGTAACGGAGAACTGCTGACCAACCTCTTCCAGAGTGTGGTCGGTGTTCATGCCGATACCAAAACGCATACGCAGAACACGCTCTTCACGAGGTGTCAGCGAGGCCAGAACGCGGGTAGTGGTCTCACGAAGGTTCGCCTGAATTGCCGCATCAATCGGCAAGATGGCGTTTTTATCCTCAATGAAGTCACCCAGATGGCTGTCTTCCTCATCACCAATCGGTGTTTCAAGGGAGATAGGCTCCTTGGCGATCTTCAGCACCTTACGCACTTTCTCAAGCGGCATCTGCAGCTTTTCAGAGAGCTCTTCCGGGGTTGGCTCACGGCCAATCTCGTGAAGCATCTGACGAGAAGTACGAACGATCTTGTTGATCGTCTCGATCATGTGCACCGGAATACGGATGGTGCGCGCCTGATCCGCGATGGACCGGGTGATCGCCTGACGAATCCACCAGGTCGCATAGGTGGAGAACTTATAACCGCGGCGGTATTCAAACTTGTCTACCGCCTTCATGAGGCCAATGTTACCTTCCTGAATAAGATCCAGGAACTGCAGGCCACGGTTGGTGTATTTTTTGGCAATGGAGATAACGAGACGTAGGTTCGCTTCCACCATTTCCTTCTTTGCGATACGCGCTTCGCGCTCACCCTTCTGTACCATGGAAACCAGAGTACGGAATTCGGTAATCTCGAGGCCAGTCTCAGTCGCAAGCGCCTGAATCTCGCCGCGCAATTCGCGGATCATGTCGCCGTCGTTGGTCACAAACTTCTTCCAGCCACGGCCAGAAAGGTTTGCAATTTTGCGGATCCAGTTCGGGTCCAGCTCGGAACCCTGATAGTGCTTGATGAAGTCGCCGCGGTTTACACCGTTACTGTCAGCAAGACGCAGCAGGCGGCCTTCATAACCAATCAGCATTTTGTTGATGCTGTAAAGCTGCTGAACCAGTGTCTCAATACGGTTTGCATTGAGGTGCAGGCTCTTCACTTCAACAATAATGTCTTCCTTGAGCTTCTTGTAACGACGCTCCTGGGAAGGTGACAGGGTCTTGTTGGCCAGCTTGTTTTCAACCAGCTGATCCTGAAGCTTACGCAGCTTCTTGTAGTCTTCGGTGATCTTGTCAAAGATCTCAACGACCATCGGCTTCAGTTCTGCTTCCATCACGGAAAGAGAAACGTTTGCCTCATACTCGTCGTCGTCATCGTCTGTGCTCTCGCCCTCAGCAGGAGTCTCACCCGGTGCGCCAGGAGCGGCGGCGGCAGCAGCTGGTGCAGCAGCGGCTGGTGCTGCGGCACCATTGACTGCACCATTGGCCTTGCGCGCTTCTTCTTCCTTACGCTTGCGGGCTTCTTCTTTTTCTTTCTCGCGAACAGCGTCAGGAACTTCACCCTCGCCGGCTTCTTCCTGCTCGGAGAGATCATCGTCGGAAGGACCACCAGCGCCACCAGGGCCGGAATAGGTCGCATCCAGATCAATAATGTCACGCAGCAGAACCTTGCCTTCAGCCAGCTCCTCACCCCAGATGATAATCGCCTGGAAGGTCAGCGGGCTTTCGCAAAGGCCAGAGATCATGGCCTCACGGCCAGCCTCAATACGCTTTGCAATGGCAATTTCGCCCTCGCGGGACAGCAGTTCAACCGTACCCATTTCGCGCAGGTACATACGCACCGGATCATCGGTACGATCGGTTGGCTCTCGTGTCGTGGTCGTTTTGGCAACAGCGGTTGTAGAAGCAACAACCAGCTCACTGCTTTCCGCAGTAGCTGTTTCTTGCGCCTCATCCTCTTTGCCTTCTTCCGCCTCTTCCGCCTCAACAACGTTGATGCCCATTTCAGAAAGAAGCGACATAGTGTCTTCAATCTGCTCAGAGCTCACCTGATCAGGAGGAAGAACTTCGTTCAGTTCGTCATAAGTGATGTAACCGCGTTTTTTAGCGGTCTTAATCATTTTCTTGACGGCGGCGACCGACAAATCCAAGAGAGGACCATCTTGTCCTTCTGCGCCTGCCGGTTCCTGCGTATCTTCAGCTTGTGTCGCCTTCGTCGCCATATTTTGCTCCAAAGTCGCTGGTCGTGCTCCAGCGAACTATTGCGTTACGCAACCCATCACCCCCGTGCATCTACTCACACGGGCGGCATTTGAATCACATTTGACTTTGGGGTTTAGCGCAAAGTCCCTTAAACCTGACTTAACCCTGGTCTCAAAATGTTTTCACGGAATTAACAACCCAAAACACATTCAGGCAGGAGTGCTCACAGGCATTCCTACCGTTTTAGGCCGTCTCCGGCACATTCCAGGCATCGACAGCGCTGATTATCCGACTATGATTTCGCCGCTCTGGTGACATCTTGATGTCTACGGGCGCTCGTATCGGCTGTCTGACTTAGTGTATGTAGCTCCCCTTTTGTGATTCGCAAGGGTGTTTTGGCCCGGTCAATCTGATTCTGGGGGATTTTGGACAGTTCATTACCGTTTTTTCTGGATAACTTTGAAAAACAACCGATCTTTTTTCACAAATCCATCCAGATGTGGCCAAGCCGAATCCTGTGTAGGAGAGCGCATAAATCCACCTGCATCTCTCAAACAAGATCAGGCAGAAGCCGAAGTCTTCGGAGCAGCACGCATTTTCACCGCCCGCTCAGCCAGCTCCTGCTCATCGCGCAAACATTCCTCGCGGCGGCGCGCCAAATCCTGCTTCAGAGCCTGAAAACGATGCCAGCTCTCTTCCGTCAGGTTTTCTTCCATTGCCCGCGTTTCCTGTTCCAGCTCCCGCTCCAACATGCGCAGCTCAAGCATATCCGCATAGTTCAGGAACAGCATCTCCACAAAGTCCTCGGGCGGGTCTTCCCTCAAAATCTGCAGACGGTTGGTCAGTGCGTCCCAACGGCGCAAAGTACTGGCCTTACCGGCATCCCCTTCGCTTGCTGCACTCGCAATCGCCTCCTGCAGGATCTGGTAGAACCGTTCATCCAGCTTGTTGTAGATCTGCGTCACGGCCCCTTCTGCCAGATCCGTCGCAATGCGCACTAGCGACACCATGAACATGGAATGCAGCTCGTTGGAGTAGGTCAGCTGAGAAATCCGCTCAAAGTGACGCTCAAACAGCTCTGGGAACATCAGACACATGGTACAGAAGCTACGCTCCACTCCATACGCCGGAGTATCAGGTGCCTCCATCAATGCCAGAGAGGCTCTGTCCGTGCTGCTGCCTTTGCCATCACGCCAGCCGCCATCACGGCCACCACTTTTTCCGCGCGCGCGTCGGCTCTCCTCATAAAACAGATTTGAGAGCTTAAGGCGAAGATCCATCCGGTAGCGCTTTTGAACGCGCTCATCCTTGATGGTGCCGACCAGATCCTCAACCGCCTTTTCCAGCGCTGCTTTACGCTCCGGCGTATCAATCCGCGCATGTTGGCTCTCGCGGCGCCAGACGACCTCTGAAAGCGGAAGGGCCTTGTCAATCTCACTATGCATGGCAGCGGTGCCGCCAGCATTAATCACATCATCCGGGTCCTGCCCATCAGGCAGAAACGCAAACTGGAACGACTTGCCACTAGTCAGAACAGGCAAAATGCGGTCCACAGCTCGGTGCGCAGCAGAAATACCAGCCACATCACCGTCAAAACAAACCACCGGTTCATCGGCAAACTTCCAAAGCCGTATGATCTGGTCTTCGGTGAAAGCCGTTCCCAGGCTCGCAACAGTGCCTTTAATGCCTGCCTGCCACAAAGCAATGGCATCCATATAGCCTTCAACCACAATCGCCTGCCCCGCTTCATAGGCAGGCTGACGCGCCCGGTGCGCGTTAAACAGCATCGTCCCTTTGTGGAAGATTGGCGTTTCCGGTGAGTTCAGATACTTCGGCTGCCCATCCGGATCCATGGTGCGGCCACCAAACGCAACGGCTCTACCCCGATCATCATGGATCGGAATCATCAGACGATTGCGGAACCGGTCATAAGACGGACGACCATCCTCCGGCTTGATCAGAAGACCAACCTCAATCAGCTCGGCTTCGGTGACATCCTTGGCCATCAAAGCCTTCTTCAGATTATCCCGCCCTGCAGGCGCAAATCCGAACTGAAATTCGTTGAGTGTCTCCGCACTCAAACCACGGCGCTTAACGTACTCCTGCGCCGAACGCCCCTCGGCAGACTGGAACATATGCCGGAAATACCGCACTGCCATCTCGCAAACATCGGTCAGCGAATTACGCTTGGCTGCTCGTTTTGCCGCCTGCGGATCGGGCGCAGGCATAGCGATTCCCGCCACACCGGCCAGTTCTTCCACAGCTTCGGGAAAACTCAGCCCCTCTGTTTCCATCAGAAACTTGAAATGATCTCCACTTTCACCACAACCAAAACACTTGTAGCGGTTGCGGCGCTCATCAACGTGGAAGCTTGGAGACTTCTCTGAATGGAAGGGGCAGCAGGCCCAATAATCACCCTTGCCGGGCTGAGATTTGCGTCGATCCCACGTTACACGTCGTCCCACCACGTCAGAAAGCGAGACGCGATTGCGAATGTCATCAAGGAAGAGCTGATCAAAACGCATGATATTCCAATTTGTAATTCTGCCGGACAGCAGCTGAGCCTAGCATTTTATACCCCTGAAGGGCCGGAGAAGCCAGCAAAACCCCCCATTGCGCACTGGCTGACCTCAAAAATGCTTTAGGAAAAAGAAAAGCCGCATCATAACGACACGGCGGACAAAAAACGCTTTAGGAGCAACTACTTATTGCGGAGCACGCAACATCTGTTTCACCATGCAGCTGGCCTTTGCAAAGTCCATCTGACCCGGATAACGCTCTTTCAACTCGGCCATACAACGGCCCATATCACGCAGCCCGCGCGCTTCCACGCACTCGACAACTGTTTGACAAACAAGCTTCATTTCGTATTCGCTGAGCTGAGAAGGCAGGAACTCGCGGATCATTTCCACTTCCTCACGCTCCTGCACAGCAAGCTCCATTTTGCCATTGGCTTCACAGTGCGTTGCTTCCTGCTCACGCTGAAGCAGCATGGTGTGCAAAAGATCCATCAGCTCTTCATCGCTCAAGCCATCACGCCCGTTCTCACGAGCGGCCAAATCACGATCCATAATGGCTGCACTGATGAGGCGCAACGTAGCGGCACGTCTCTTGTTATTGTCTTCTTGCGCGGCTTTGAGCGCATTCGCTATTTTTTCTCGCAACATACTAAAAGAACCCTGACGCGGAAATTTTAAGAGAGGCTTTCTAAATCTTGGACAATACGCCTTTTCCGTGTGATTTAGGCTTATCTCCTATCATTCTCGCTACACTATTTCTACGCGAGTGATATTGACCAGAAGGAGCCCTTCTCCTATGGTCCCGGCCTTGATGCGACTGTGACGCACCAAAGTCAAGTCCCTTTGGAGCGTAGCAGATGGACGCATATTGTCACCAACCGTATCAAGAAAGCAAGTGATGAAAGCTCAAGACGCGTGGTCTGCACCCAAACCTACCGCCCTCCTCGTACTCGCTGATGGCACTGTCATTGAAGGCCGAGGCGTTGGAGCTCTTGGAAAAGCGTCCGGCGAAGTCTGCTTCAATACGGCAATGACCGGTTATGAAGAGATTCTCACAGACCCTTCCTACGCAGGACAGATCATCACCTTCACCTTCCCTCACATCGGCAATGTGGGAACCAACGAAGATGATATCGAAACTGTCCGTATGGAAGAGACCTCTGGCGTGCGTGGTGCGGTTTTGCGAACCGACATTACCTCCCCTTCCAACTACCGATCAGGTAACCATTTCGACGCTTGGCTCAAGGCACGCGGCATTGTTGGCCTGACAGGCGTAGACACCCGGGCCCTGACCGCCCTCATTCGCGAAAAAGGCATGCAGAACGCCGTCATCGCGCATGATCCTGAGGGCGAATTCGATGTGGACGCGCTCAAGGCAGAAGCAGCCAGCCTCCCCGATCTGGAAGGTCTTGACCTGGCAAAGGCCGTCAGCACACCAACCACTTACGAGTGGACGGAAACCACCTGGGAATGGAATGAAGGCTTCGGCACACAGGACAAACCTGCACATCACGTGGTTGCACTGGACTTTGGCGTGAAACGCAACATCCTTCGCCTGCTGGCAGAAGCTGGATGCCGAGTGACTGTTGTTCCTGCAACCACATCTGCTGAGGACATCCTCGCTCTCAAGCCGGACGGTGTGTTCCTGTCCAACGGCCCGGGCGACCCTGCCGCAACCGGTGAGTACGCAGTCCCAACCATTCGCACACTGATTAACGCAGGCCTGCCACTCTTCGGCATCTGCCTCGGTCACCAGATGCTTGCGCTTGCTCTGGGCGGAACCACCCAGAAGATGCATCAGGGCCACCATGGTGCAAACCATCCAGTGCACGACTACACCACCAACAAGGTTGAAATCACCAGCATGAACCACGGCTTTGCCGTGAACGCTGGCAGCTTGCCGGACAACGTGGAAGAAACACACGTTTCCCTGTTCGACGGCACCAACTGTGGTTTGCGGGTAAAAGATGCGCCGGTCTTCTCGGTACAGCATCACCCGGAAGCCTCTCCGGGCCCACAAGACAGCCACTACCTGTTCTCTCGCTTCATCGAGCAGATTGAGAACCACAAGGCAAAAGTAGCTGCCTGATCAAAACCGGTGGAAACAATCAATGAAAGCGGGGTCCATGACCCCGCTTTTTATTTGCTGAGAGTATTGCAAGTGGTCTTGGGTGGCAGACCGTGCAAAGCCCTATTCCCCCAAAAGCTGGGCAACAAAAAACCCGGCACCAAAGGAGCCGGGTTCCATATCGTTATGCCAGAAGCAATTAAGCTGCTTCCAGCTGCAACATGCCGCTGAGTGCCTGAGAGACACCGCGAACCTCTGCAATCTGCTCTTGAAGCGCTTGCTCCTGCTCCTGCAGCAGCTGCTCCTGAGCACCACAAATTTCCTGTAGTTCCTGAAGTTGCTCGGCGCGAGGGGTAGAACCCTCAACGAGCTTGATAATGCGGCGAACTTCAGCCAGCGTCAGACCGATCTTCTTGGCCTGAAGAATGACACGCATGCGACTCACGTCGCGGCTTCGGTAGAAGCGGCGTGCACCACGACGTACTGGATTAAGAAGTCCCTTCTCCTCATAGAAGCGAAGTGTCCGCAGAGTGACACTAAACAACTCTGACATTTCAGAGATTGCGAGCAGCTGACCGTCTCCATCGTCTTCACGAATAGGTCCGGCGATATCTGCAGCAACTTCTAGCTTGCTAGGAATACTGTTCATTTCCATTTGCCCGGTGGTTCGTATGTTAAACCCTTGAAGAGTTACAAAAGCTCATCATTTCAGCGCCCCACCCGGTGCCTCCATGAATTCCCCTAATAACTTTTGCGCCTCTCCACTTATGTACTAGCTCATGCCGTAGCATTCGATACCCATTCCCACTGCGGAACTTCCTTCATGCCCAATTAAGCATCAACGAAGCTACCTCTCAGTGACGAATAAGTACCCCCACTTTCAAAGTCCTCAGTGAATTCCATGATAATTCATATTGGACAATTGATAATCTACACAAGGAAAGTGATAAAATATAGCCCGCCACCACAATTTTTACTTTGCAAATACAACGTATACATTGAAGCTGCTTTCAACCCAGCCCATAAGTATTTATACTAGACAAGTATTGTGAAAAAATTCCGCTACCTACTTTTGGGGCACCACTGTTTTAATCTATATTCCCCGCCAATTTTTCAAAGATGTTCCTGCGTTATCCGGCACATTTTACTTAAAAGGTATCAATTACATATTGTCTATAATATGTGAATATGACCAAGAGAGAGCGTGAAGGACTACTATGACTTCTAACTACTCTGCATCTAGGGATCTGCCCTAGGTTTATTCTTTCTCATCAAAACGGAAATTAGCTGACAAGACGATCACATCGCATAATTTTTAAACAGGATGTTCCTTTTTTCGCGATGCAAAAATAAAAACTGCCGTCGCGGTCAGCGGGGATAATGTGGCTTTTGATGTAAATTATGGCAAAATAATGATGTGATCGGCTGTCTCGAAGCATCAGACAGGACGCATTGCACAATCCACACAACCGACTCAGTCATTGAAACGCATTCAGCTTGTGCAAAGCGAAACAATGGCGCGGCGCCCAGCCGCTCAACACCACAATAACACCAGCCGTCAAAGCGCCCACAGGCTTGACCGTGCAACACGACGTATATAAGCGGACTGATCGTATCGAAGCAAAACACCGCTTGAGCGGGCTTATTGCATTCCGATATATGCAATAGTACCAATGCAGATTATTACGCTTCAGTCTGTACACTAAATTTTCAGTCTGGGAATCACTAGGTTAGTATCATGAAACCATCTCAGTTTCGGGCTTGGCGCAAGTCGATGGGCTACAAACAAAAAGAGGCCGCTGAACGTCTCGGCCTGAAAAAGCGAATGATTCAATATTACGAAAAAGGTGACCGGGACGGTCTTCCGGTAGATATTCCCAAGGCTGTGCGCCTGGCATGTTACGCCTTAAGCAGGGGTATTGCAGACTTTGACGGCGAGAAAACCACAGAGACTTCGACCTTAGCTGAATAAACTGCCCCTAAGTCTTGAGAAAAAAAATCGGATTATTTCGGAAAGTGCCGCTGACTGGGGTTTCTAATCTCTCCAATATTTCATATAACGCACGCTCAGCCGACATAGTTTCTACAGAGGGCACCACCAGAGCACCAATCGGGTGCACTGGTGCTTCAACGCGAGCATATGTGAGTCACCATGCCTAAACGCAATGACATCCAATCTATCATGATCATCGGGGCTGGACCCATCGTGATTGGTCAAGCCTGTGAGTTCGATTACTCAGGAACCCAGGCTTGTAAGGCACTGCGAGATGAGGGCTACCGAATTATCTTGGTGAACTCAAATCCGGCGACCATCATGACCGATCCGGATCTGGCTGACGCAACCTACATCGAGCCAATCACCGCAGACGCCGTCGAAAAGATCATCGCCAAGGAAAAGCCGGACGCACTCCTGCCAACCATGGGCGGACAGACCGCGCTGAACTGCGCGCTGGAACTGGACCGCAAAGGTGTTCTGAAAAAATACGGTGTTGAGATGATCGGCGCGAAAGCCGATGTGATCGACAAAGCAGAAGATCGTGAGAAATTCCGCGCGGCCATGGACAAGATTGGTCTGGAAAATCCACGCGCTGCCATCGCCTCCTCCCCGCCGATCCTTGATGAGGAAAGCAACATCACCGGATACGACCGCGGCGCAGGTTATGCTGAAGCCATGCGCCAGCTGGACGGCATCGGCCTCCCGGCCATCATTCGCCCGGCCTTTACGCTTGGCGGCACCGGTGGCGGTGTGGCTTATAACCGCGAAGAGTTCGAGCAGATTGTTCGCTCCGGTATTGATGCCTCTCCAAACGGTCAGGTGCTCATCGACGAAAGCTTGCTGGGCTGGAAAGAATACGAGATGGAAGTGGTTCGCGACACAGCGGACAACTGCATCATCATCTGTTCCATTGAGAACATCGACCCGATGGGTGTGCATACCGGCGATTCCATCACCGTTGCTCCTGCCCTCACCCTGACGGACAAAGAATACCAGATCATGCGGAACGCCTCCATTGCGGTTCTGCGTGAGATTGGCGTGGAAACCGGTGGCTCCAACGTTCAGTTCGCCGTCAACCCGGCCGACGGTCGTCTGGTTGTCATCGAGATGAACCCGCGTGTGTCCCGCTCTTCTGCCCTCGCCTCCAAGGCAACTGGCTTCCCGATTGCAAAGATCGCAGCCAAGCTGGCAGTTGGCTACACACTGGACGAGTTGGAAAACGACATCACCGGCGGCGCAACACCAGCCTCCTTCGAACCAACCATCGACTACGTGGTCACCAAGATCCCACGCTTCGCATTCGAGAAGTTCCCGGGTTCTGAACAAACACTGACCACAGCCATGAAGTCCGTTGGTGAAGTGATGGCCATTGGCCGGACCTTCAAGGAAAGCCTGCAGAAAGCGCTGCGCGGTCTGGAAACCGGCCTCTCAGGCCTCGACCCAATCGAAGTGGACGGACTTGGTCAGGGCGACGATTCCAACGCCATCCGCAAAGCCCTGGCGGTTCCAACTCCTACCCGCCTTCTGAACGTAGCTCAGGCTATTCGCTTCGGCACATCCACAAAAGAGATCTTCGACATCTGCAAGATCGACCCATGGTTCCTTGAGCAGATCAAGGAAATCGTGGAGATGGAAGCAAAGATCGTCGAGCACGGCCTGCCAACCAACACAGAAGCCATGCGCATGGTCAAAGCCATGGGCTTCTCCGACAGCCGCCTCGCAGTTCTGGTAGACACCACAGAAGACAAGGTCGCCGCCCTGCGCGCCGAGCTGGACGTAAAACCGGTCTACAAGCGCATCGATACCTGCGCTGCCGAGTTCGCCTCACCAACCGCGTACATGTACTCCACCTATGAAACCCCAACCGCTGGCCTGCCATCCTGTGAAGCACAGCCAAGCGAGCGTCAGAAGGTTGTTATTCTGGGTGGCGGTCCAAACCGTATCGGTCAGGGCATCGAGTTTGACTACTGCTGCTGTCACGCCGCCTTCGCTTTGAAGGACGCTGGCTATGAGGCCATCATGGTCAACTGTAACCCGGAAACGGTTTCAACTGACTACGACACCTCCGACCGCCTGTACTTCGAGCCACTCACCTCTGAGGACGTGCTGGAGATCCTGCGTCTTGAACAGGCTAAGGGAACGCTCAAAGGCGTCATCGTCCAGTTTGGTGGCCAGACCCCACTGAAGCTGGCTCAGGCTCTTGTTGAAGCAGGTATCCCGATCCTGGGCACCTCTCCAGACATGCTTGATCTGGCAGAAGACCGTGACCGCTTCCAGCGCCTGCTGCACAAGATCGAACTGAAGCAGCCGGAAAACGGTATCGCCTACTCTGTGGAACAGGGTCGCCTGATTGCCAACCAGCTTGGCCTGCCACTGGTCGTTCGCCCGTCCTACGTACTGGGTGGCCGCGCAATGCAGATCATTCGCGACGACGAAGCGCTGAACAACTACCTGCTCGGCACCCTGCCGGAGCTGGTTCCACATGACGTGCGCGCCAAGTATCCTAACGACAAGACCGGCCAGATCAACACCCTGCTCGGCACCAACCCTCTTCTGTTTGACCGTTATCTCGACGGCGCAATCGAAGTGGACGTGGATGCTCTGTGCGACGGTGACGACGTCTTCATCTGCGGCATCATGGAGCATATCGAAGAAGCTGGTATCCATTCCGGCGACAGCGCTTGCTCCCTGCCAGCTTATACGCTGAGTGATGAAACACTGGCAGAACTGGAAGTGCAGGCACGCAAACTTGCCCTCGCTCTGAATGTTGTTGGCCTGATGAACGTTCAGTTCGCTATCAAGGACGATGAGATTTACGTTCTGGAAGTGAACCCACGTGCATCAAGAACAGTCCCGTTTGTCGCCAAAACCATCGGTGAGCCAATCGCCAAGATTGCAGCACGTGTAATGGCAGGTGAGAAACTGGCAAGCTTTGGTCTGAAGCCGAAGAAGCTGGATCACGTCGCCGTCAAGGAAGCTGTCTTCCCGTTTGCCCGCTTCCCAGGCGTTGACACGGTCCTCGGCCCTGAGATGCGCTCAACCGGTGAAGTCATGGGTCTCGACACCGACTTCTCCGTCGCATTTGCAAAGTCACAGCTCGGCGGCGGCACGGTTATTCCGGAAGGTGGAACCGTCTTCATCTCTCTGAAGGATGCGGATAAACCGAAAATTCTTGAAACTGCTAGAAAAATCGTAGCATCAGGGTTTTCCATTATATCCACTGAGGGCACGCAAAGATACTTGGAAAACCAAGGCATACCTTGCGCAAAGGTCAACAAGGTGCTTGAAGGGCGCCCTCATATCGTTGATGCTATCAAGAATGGTGAGGTTCAGCTGGTCTTCAATACAACCGAAGGTGCGCAGGCTCTCTCCGATAGTCGGTCGCTTCGGCAAGCTGCGCTGATGAACAAGGTTCCCTACTACACTACTGTAGCAGGTGCCGGAGCAGCAGCCCAAGGTATTGAAGCATTCCGTACAAAATCGCTTGAAGTAAGGTCTCTTCAATCTTACTTTAGCTAAGATAGTTTATCAGGTCCGGGTTGGGGTTACTCAGCCCGGTCAGTTTTTTAGTGTGATGGGCCACACCACCACAATGTTAGAAAGGTGTACGAGCCATGGAAAAGGTGCCAATGACTCCTGAAGGTTATGTGATGCTCACAGAAGAGCTGAAGCATCGCACAACCGAAGAACGTCCGCGCATTATTGCAGCCATTTCCGAAGCCCGTGCTCACGGTGATCTTTCAGAGAATGCGGAGTATCACGCAGCGAAGGAACAGCAGAGCCTCAACGAGGGCCGGATCAACGAACTGGAAGCCCTTCTGGGACTTGCAGAAGTTATCGATCTGACCAAACTCAATGGCGACACTGTCAAATTCGGCGCAACTGTATCTCTCATTGATGAGGACACAGAGGAAGAAAAAAAGTACATGATCGTTGGCGATGTTGAAGCTGATGTGAAGCGTGGCCGTATTTCTATCTCCTCTCCGATCGCACGCGCACTCATCGGCAAGTCCGTTGGTGATAGCGTCGAAGTGACAGCACCAGGCGGAGCACGCGGTTACGAGATTACCCAAGTCCAATTCGGGTAAACAAATTGTAGAGCAGAATTTACATGTGCAAGGCCTCTCTGAGTTTGAGACCACCTGCGATGGAAGCTCGACTAGACATAATTTGACGAAACAAAAATGCCGCTCCAAGCGGCATTTTTTTTATACAATAAGAACGAGTAATCCACCCGTTCAAGTTCAGACCTGAAAAGCCCACAAAAGTTATCTCAAGCAAGATGCGCTTCTCTGTAAAGCGCCTGTCGTGAAGCCTGATCGCTCTGCAAAAAGCCGTCATGTTTAACATGGGGCAGACAGTCCCAGCCTACCATCTCCACTATATCGAAGAGCGTGACGAACGCACCAGCCAGCTTGAAGCAGCTATCAGCTTTCGAGCTGGCCTACGTCCTCGCAACGGCAAATCAGCCCAAGCGCGAGGTCGATATTTCGGTGTCAGCTGATTTAACGACCAACTCACAAAATAAATTACTATTAGATTCATTTTTAAAAAATAAAATTCTATTTTTAGCACATAAAGAAATTTAATTTTAAACCGCATATAAATAGAAACTTCGGAGGAGGACCTTATTCGCCCTACCGGCACTCACAGATAAGCCCCCTTTCAATAACAAGAAATTTTGAAATTTCAGCAAATCATTGTCGCCGTCGCAAAGCCCTATGACTTAGGAAAAAATCTCAAAACTACAGATGCATATAAGGAATATTCAGTGAATCGTCATACGACTCAAGGGTTTGATTATACCGAGCTTTCTCACACTCAAAATCAAACTGACAACGGTGTAATACATGAAGGAAGTGATGCACCAGATAGAGCCGACTCAAGTTACCAGCTGGAGGTTGGAACCAATTTTCTTGGAACCTTGGATCGATACGGTGACAAAGACATATTTGCAATCGAGCTAACTGCAGCTCAATCCTACACGATTGAGTTGGATGGTTACGGCGAATCCGGTTCGGTAGGCCCTACACCCTACATCGAAGGCCCCAATGGCTATGTGGAAGGCACCATCAGTAAGGTGTACTTACATGAAGGTGACGAGAAGCCAACAATAGTATTTACCCCAAACATTTCCGGTACTTTTTATATTGGTGCCTCGGCTTACTACCGCGATGCTGTCGGCGAATATAGCTTCACTCTAAACCCCTTGAATCCAATAACGGAGCCAGAGGACCCAACGACGGAGCCAGAGGAGCCAACAAATCCAGAACCAGTACCAAGTCCCTTTACCTTTAACTGGATCGTGGAAGAGGAAGATGCACCAAGTGGCTTCGATACGCCCTACAAAGTTGAAGTGGGTGATACCTTCGAAGGGTTCTTAAGCAGCGCAAGCGACATTGATACCGTTGAAATGGATCTGGAATTTGGCCACAGATACGCCATCTCCCTCAACACCAGCAGTGACTCTCCAAATTTGGCAGTCAAAAATACGGCCGGGAGTACGACAGTATCTAGTTCCAACTCACCAGATTACATTGAAGTAACAGCTGATATCGATATCTACGATCACTACCTTATGGTTGCCGATTTGGATGCACTGGAAGCCAGTGGGTATACAGTCACGGTAAATAAGATCGTGACAAATGGTAGTGAAGTTGACGATGTTCTGCATGGAGATAGATACGACAACACAATAACCACCGGCGATGGTAATGACCTCATTCGTTACACCAGCAAATACTTCGGCAATGATACAATCACGGATTTTACAGCTGGAGCTGGCTCGGAAGACATTATCGAAATCAGCACTGCATTATTCTCCGATTTCGATGACTTGCTGAGCAATGCTCAGGATGTCTCCGGTGACAGTACCCTAATCACTTTTGATGATGGAAACTCATTTCTCTTAGAGGGAGTGGCCATCGCGGATCTACATACGGACGATTTCTCTTTCGTCTAGCAGAGCCCATCTCGCAAAAGTGTACCGTTCTGAAGTACTCCCATCCTTTCGGGTGGGCGTACCCGGACAAAACTAGCACTGAACACAAAAACGGCCTTCCTACGCGAAGGCCGTTTGCAAATTCTCTCATGGATCGAAAGCCTAAAAGTACTCAGGCTTATCAATCGGCACGTTTGGCTCATCCTTGATACGGCGGATGGTCAGTGCAGTGCGAACGTGATCCACATTCTTGGTGGAAGTCACATCCCGAATGATGAAGTTCTGGAAGGTTTCCAAGTCTTTAGCCGTACAGCGCATGATGAAGTCAACTTCACCGGACACCATATAGCTTTCCCGAACCAGCGGCCATTCCTTGACTTGTGCCTCAAATGCGACAAGATCAGACTCCGTTTGGTTATGCAGTCCAACCATCACGAAGGCGGTGACTTCATATCCCAGTTGCTTCTCATCAAGTAGAGTACGGTAGCCGCGAATGAGACCTGCTTCTTCCAAGGCCCGAACCCTGCGCAAACATGGGGGCGCAGAAATTCCTACACGACGAGCCAGCTCCACATTGGTAATGCGGCCGTCTCCCTGCAGCTCCTTCAAAATTTGCCAGTCGATCGAATCCAGACGCGCTTTCAAGCTCGTCTCCTTTGCTTGTCCTATTGGATTAACAGTTAACCTGTTTTACAACACTGCCTAAAACACGAAGTCAGGCAAGATGCTAGTTTATTGCTTATTTGCGACAGACTATATCAACAAATAGCATTTTGCGGACACTTCCCGAAAGCTAGGGGAACAACATGTCGCAGAACCTGTGGGTTTTAACAGATGGCAAAATCGGAGACGTCGCTCAGTGCATCGGTGTCGCCGACGCATTAGGACTGCCCTACGAAATTCGAATAGTTACCCCCCGCAAGCTATTCACCTATGCCATGCCTTGGGGACCCATTGATCCCAAAGACGCACCACATAAGCCAGAAAGCCCGCTTGCACCACCGTATCCCGCTGTCGCGATAGCATCTGGGCGCAGAGCGGTGCCCTACTTACGCGCACTCAAGCGGCTTTCCAAGGGCAAGACCTTCACTGTTTTCCTCAAAGACCCAAAGATCAACAGCAAATTTGCAGATTTTATCTGGGCACCGGAACATGACAGCATTTCCGGCAAAAACGTCTTGACAACGCTGACCGCACCACATCGTTTTTCCGCACAAAAGCTGCGTGAAGCCCGCGAAAATCCGCTGGACGAGGTCATCGCCCTGCCAAAACCAAAGGCAGCGGTGCTGATTGGTGGCAATTCCCGGCACCACACCTTCACGCCGGAAAATATCAACACACTTGTCACCGCACTCAAACGCCTGTCACACTCCCATTCTTTGATGATTACGTGCTCGCGCCGCACCCCTCGAGAACTCTCACGAGAGCTTTATGATCTGGGCGGAGCACATGGCAATCTGTTCTGGAATGGCAATGGCGACAACCCGATCATCCAGTATCTGGCAAACGCAGAAATCATTGTTGTTACAACAGACTCCACCAACATGGTGGGTGAAGCGGCAGCCACCGGAAAGCCCATATATGGCTTCCGTCCGACCGGTGCTCACAAAAAGTTTGATAGGTTTTTGTCACAAATGGAGGATTTGGGAGTACTTCATCCCTTCCCCGGCGACATATTAGCACTTACTTATGAACCAATAGACGCTACACCGGATATTGCGGATGCCATATCCAAAGCGATTGAACAAAAGCAAGCAAGCGGATAGAACCCCTCCCTAACACAGCACTGGTACTATCCATTTGCGCACGAAATTTGAGGTTCTGAGGAAATGACTGTTAAGCACACCAAACTCTTGATCGTAGGATCCGGTCCTGCAGGCTACACCGCAGCGATCTATGGCGCGCGTGCAATGCTGGAACCGCTTCTGGTCACAGGTGTGCAAGCCGGCGGTCAGCTGACCATCACCACCGACGTTGAAAACTACCCCGGCTTTGCTGATCCAATTCAGGGCCCATGGCTTGTGGAAGAAATGCGCAAGCAGGCAGAAAACGTCGGCACCAAGATCGAATACGACACCATTCTGGAAGCAGACCTGTCCAAACGCCCGTTTGAGCTGAAAGGCGACAGCGGCACCGTATACACCGCAGATGCCCTCGTCATCGCAACCGGCGCACAGGCAAAATGGCTTGGCCTGCCATCCGAAGAAAAGTATCAGGCTGGCGGCGTGTCCGCATGTGCAACCTGTGACGGCTTCTTCTACCGTGGCAAAGAAGTTTTTGTGGTTGGCGGCGGCAACACCGCTGTTGAAGAAGCCCTCTACCTGGCAAACCTTGCAAGCAAGGTCACTCTGGTGCACCGCCGTGATGCCCTGCGCTCCGAAAAAATCCTTCAGGACCGTCTCTTCAAGAACGAGAAGATCGAAGTGATCTGGGACACGCAGGTGGAAGAAATCCTCGGCACCGAAAGCCCGGCTGTCGTTACCGGTATCCGCCTGAAAAACCGCAAGACCGGTGAGATCACCGAGAAAGCTACCGACGGCGTCTTCATCGCAATTGGGCACGCTCCAGCGGTTGATCTTGTCAAAGATCAGGTCAAGATGAAGGAATCCGGTTACATTTGGACCGAAGCTGATTCAACCCGGACGTCCATTCCCGGTGTATATGCCGCTGGCGACGTCACTGATGAACAGTACCGTCAGGCTGTAACCGCCGCAGGAATGGGCTGCATGGCTGCACTTGAAGCAGAACGCTATCTGGCAGCTCTGGAGACTGAAGCCGAAGCAGCCGAATAAGAAACTGGGAAGACTGGGGGGAAAGCAAATGTCAGGCCGTTCTTTGGATTGGGACAAGCTGCGAATTTTCCATGCAGCAGCACAGGCAGGAAGCTTTACCCACGCAGGCGAAGCTCTCCACATGAGCCAGTCAGCCGTTAGCCGTCAGGTCAGCGCGCTGGAAGCCGAGCTGGGTGTCCCCCTCTTCCACCGCCATGCACGTGGTCTGATTCCGACAGAACAGGGCGAGCTTCTTTACAGAACCGCCCGCGAAGTTCTGCAAAAGCTGGAAACCGTACAATCCCGCCTGACTGACACCAAGGAGAAGCCAACCGGCACGCTCCGTGTCACCACCACTGTAGGCCTCGGCTCCACATGGCTCACCGCCCGTGTAAACGAGTTTGTGGATCTTTATCCGGACATGCGTCTGGACATCATCTGCATGGATGACGAGCTTGATCTGGGCATGCGTGAAGCCGATGTGGCCATCCGCCTGCGCCAGCCAACACAGCCGGACCTTATCCAGCGCAAGCTGTTTACAGTGCACTTCCACGTTTACGCCTCACCCTCCTACATTGAGCGCTACGGCAGCCCAAGCACCATCGACGATCTGGACCACCATCGCCTGATCACCATCGGCGACAACATGGCCTCCTACCTGCGTGCAATGAACTGGCTGGCAACCGCTGGCCTGCCAAATGGCGAGCGCCGTGATGTCTCGCTGCGTGTAAACAACCTCTCCGGTATCAAAAAGGCCGTTCAGACCGGCGTTGGGATCGCTATTTTGCCGGACTACATGGTGGAACCGGGTGCGGGCATCAAACGCGTAATGTCAGTCACACAGGAAGAGCTGCCAAGCTTTGACACCTATTTTGTGTACCCGTCAGAGCTGAAGAACACCGCCCGCGTCACTGCCTTCCGCGATTTCCTCGTCTCCTACGCCGAACGCTGGACCCACTAGACCGACCGAAGAAGCTGATCTTCTCGCGCGCACTGGCATGGCATATTTTGCCATCTAAAGAGAATCATTTGCGGGATCTGCACCATCAAACAAAAGAAATCCCGCTCTTTTTGATAGCCTCGTGGACAACTCGGAAGGCTCCTTTTTGCCTTAATCTCCTGAAGCAGCAATACCTTACGCAGAGTTATCTGTAAGTTACAGGCGAGATCCGGCAGGATATTCCGCCCCCTCTCAGACCTATGAAAAATGCATAGCTGCAATGCATAAATTTAGGATTGCGATTTCGTCACTGCACCGCATATATACACCATCTGTTGATCAGTTGTTGTCACACCTCTCCTCCCAGTGACCTCAACACTCGATCAGCTGTTCCCCTCTGGAAGGTGATTGCACCCATTAGGTGCTTTATCATTCATCACTTCTAAACCGGACCGCATGGTCCGGTTTTTTTTTGCCTTATGCCCGAGGCAACCAAGCGTTTCCTTGACCTAATAGTAAAGGACGACCCGCTTACGCCCACTACACCACAGCAGTTCCGGCAAGAACGACAGGCCCAAATCAGGCAGAACGCAGAATGCTGGAAAGGTCGTTTGAAGAGCAAAAAATACCGCCAAAAAGCACCCAAAACCCGCTGCCCAATAACGAAGCGGAGGTCGCTTACTTTTTAGGCACCTGCGAAAAGCAACGCGCACAGTTACACGCAGAGGCACTCGGATTCGTCAGACTATTGCCTATCACCACCAAGGGAAAACCCATCAGAATCTAGGTATTACCAAACATTCAAAACTAGTAGTTCCTGCAAAACGAACAAAAATTAACTATAAATATACTAGGTAATTCCTCGAACAATGAATTCTAACCCCCATCATTCAGCGAAATTACAAATCAGCTTGCATCCTTTACTTATAGAAACATACCGATTGGCAATTATCCGAGGTAATGGATGTGAATGACCTGAGAAAAGCATTTTACACTCTGATTGCCTGCGCACTTTTCGCAATCTATGGCGAAATCTCCTACGCCATCAGCGAAGCTGACAGGCTGGAAAGGCTCAGCAGCCAGATCACTCTGCACATTCCGGGAGAATAGCAGAGACCCAATCCTCTTCCCTTTTTGACGAGGACAGGCCGTCTCTGTCTTATCCACAGTAACCGGAGGGTTATCCTTCCAGTTCAATCCTGCCAAATTCCGCAACTATAAAAACTAATTAAGCATCTAAGCCAATCCACCAACGACTTCTGCAGCTGCGCACGCACCGGACACACAAAAGGCCCGGCAAGTCACCGCTCGCAAACGAGCAACCCGCTCAGGCCTTTTAAGAACGCATTGGACTGCACTTACCGGTACAGGTTCTCTCCTTGCAGATCCGTGTAAAGCGACGCCACCTGCTCCCCATAGCCATTAAAGAGCTGCGTTGGAACACGCTCATCCGTTCCCAGCAAGCGCTCGGTTGCCTGTGACCAGCGCGGATGCGGCACCTCAGGGTTCACATTGGCCCAGAAGCCATACTCATTCGGACCAATAGACTCCCAAAAGCCGACAGGACGCTGATCAGTTAAAGAGATCTTCACAATCGACTTGATGGACTTGAAGCCATACTTCCATGGCAGCACCAGCCGGATTGGAGCACCGTACTGTTTCAAAAGTGGCTTGCCATAGATGCCAGTTGCAATGAAAGCCAGCTCGTTCATAGCTTCATCCATGGTCACGCCTTCAACATAAGGCCATGGATACCAGAACTGACGCTGCCCACTGGCCACATCGGAATCTTCAAAGGTCTCGAAGCGAACGTACTTGGCACCACTTTGCGGGCCAGCATACTTCACCAGATCAGCAAGCGGAAAGCCGGTCCACGGCACAGCCATCGCCCATGCCTCAACACAGCGATGCCGATAAAGCCGCTCCTGCAACGGGATCTTACGCACCAGATCATCAAAATCGATGGTCTGCGGGTTGTCGACCATACCGTCAATAGTGATCGACCACGGACGGATCTTCAAAGCCTGTGCGGCACCGGAGATCGTCTTTTGTGAGCCAAACTCATAGAAGTTGTTATAGACCGAAGTCACACTCTCGGGCGTGATCGCCCGATTCAGGGTAAAGTCAGGGTCTCGCATGGCTGGATATAGATTAAGGGTTGGATCCGGACTGTCCTGGGCAAATGCTCTGGTTACAAGGCCGGGTCCACCCGCAACCAATCCAAGGCCAACAGCACCGACACCCTTCATAAACCTGCGCCGGTTGAAAAACACATCCTCAGGTGTCGCTTCTCTTTCCGGAATAATCCATTCAGGCCTATGAATAATGTTCATCTTGCCATCTCCAACCAGGTAAGGGTTACGGTCACATCGACCAGTACTGACCTCCGATTTAGCGACGAAAAATCTTAAACTTCAAGTAAAGCCCCCGTGAGCCTTGTCGTGATCAGCAATTGCACCCCCTTAAATTAGGTGGCTCGACCCTCAGAGATCTGCCTATCGGCTACCTCCGTAAAAATCGTTTCAAATTCAACTGGATACCTACACCTATTAAAACACCTCTCCACCTAGGTTGGACGATAAAACGTATGCCTGACAAGGCGAAGGAGTGAACTAGTGAAAGTTGGATTTATCGGCCTAGGTGCCATGGGTTTGGGAATGGCCCAGAGCCTCAACAAAAACCACGACCTGACGGTGTACAATCGCTCTATCGAAAAAGCCGCCCCCCTTGTCTCGGAAGGCGCGCATCTGGCCGATACTCTCGATGAATTTTATCAGTGTGACATCGTCTGCTCCATGCTTTCAGACGACGCTGCCGTCGAGGCCATCTACCTATCTGGAGACTCGCTCGCACTGCCCTTGAAAGAAAACAGCATCTCCATTTCCCACGGCACAATCAGCCCGCCAATGGCTGACAGGCTCGCAGCCGCCCATGAGCGCGCCAACGTCAGGTTCTTATGCGTGCCGGTTATGGGCCGTCCTGATAAAGCCGCCACAGGAGAACTCTTCGCCATCGCAGCAGGCCAAACCAGCGCATTAGAAGACGCTCGCACCGTCATGGAGGCCATCTCCGTCCGACAGTTCTGGATGGGCCCGACACCTCGTCAGGCCGCAGTCACCAAACTGGGCATGAACCTGATGATTGCAGCTGCTCTTCAAGCAATGGCCGAAAGCTTCGCGCTTATAAGAAAAGCCGAAATTGACCCGGAAGTCTTCCTCACTATGGTCACAGAAACATCTTTCAGCGCGCCCGTTTATAAGGGCTACGCCCCATTGATCGCCCGCGAGGAAAACCCCGCCGTAGGCATGAAGACAAGCTTGGGCCTTAAGGATGTGGAGCTGGCACAGCAAGCAGCTGAGGAATTGCACATGCACCTGCCCATGACCGAATTCGTCTCCGATCAACTGCGCAACGCAATCAAAGCCGGATTTGCAGAAGACGACTGGTCCAGCCTAGGCCGCCTCATGGCCCGCTCAGCCACACTGCCTCCTTTGAACAAATGATCTTGAGTGAGAAGGTGCCTCGCCCATTGTTATGATGAACAGCTGTGCTAACCTCTCGGTTTTAGCCCAGCTGTGATTTCCCGAGTGCACCATGAATGATTGCTTTGTCTGTACCAAACACAAAACCCTCCCACCCAATCTGGCCTTGAGTTTTGAGGCCTACGGTGACTTCGTAGTCGCCCACGCGCCAGACCGCACCAAGGATGGTACAAACCTGATTGGTTCTTTGATCATTGAACCTCGTACCCACGTTCAGAACTGGTCGGAGCTTGGCCCTAACCAGGCAGCACAGCTTGGTGCATTGATAGGAGAGGTTACAGGCCTCCTCTACGCACATCCGCAAATCGAGCATGTCTACACATGGGTATTTGGAGATGCCGTAGCTCACCTGCATATTTGGCTCATGCCACGCTACAAGGGCACGCCAAAAGAGTACTGGGGCACCAAGGTGACGGAATGGCCAAATGCCCCCAAAGGTGGGCACTTAGAAATGGCGCAGTTTATCTCAAAACTCAAAGATCTTCACCAATGAACCCAAAGCGGCCTGCTCATACCCCAGTCTGCAAAGAAAAACCCGGAGCAATGCCCCGGGTTCTTTGTCTTGTCTCATATTGAAGTTCTAAGCAGGTGCGGTTCCACTCTCGATCACCTTGTCCGCAGCCTTGCCGGAAAGCTCGGCCAGGTGGTCAAAGTTACGAGAGAATGTCGCCACACCAGCCGTTGCAGAGCGAAGCTCCACGATAAGGTCGCTGAGCTCGCTTTCAGGGATCATGGCTTCCACCTCATCCCAGCCATCCCAGTCCTCACGGGCATCAAATCCAAGGATCTGACCGCGGCGACCGGACACAATCGCGTTCACGCGCGCCGTCGCATCAGAAGGGCACGCCACAACAACCTTGTCGATCGGCTCAAGTAAGACGGGCTTACATTCCTTCAATCCATCCCTCATGGCCAGAATACCAGCCATACGGAACGCCTGATCGGAGCTATCAACGGAATGATAGGACCCATCCTTCAGCGTCACAGCCACATCCACCACAGGGAAGCCAAGCGGCCCTTTCTGAAGCGCTTCTTTCACGCCATCACCCACAGATGGAATGTACTGCTTGGGAACCACACCGCCCGTGATCGTATCATCAAAGCTGTGGCCTTCACCACGCGGCATCGGCTGAATAGCCAGCACCACGTCACCAAACTGACCGTGACCACCACTCTGCTTCTTGTGGCGCCCGCGCAGTTCGGTCTTGCTGCGAATGGTTTCCTTGTAAGGAATGCTCGGCTCAAAGCTCTTCACAGACAAACCAAAGCGTCCTATGAGTTTTTCAAGGGCAACACGCAGATGCATCTCGCCCTGTCCTTCAAGAACGGTCTCTCCCGTACTCTGCACCTGAGCCACACTCAGGGACGGATCTTCATCCACCAGCTTGGAAAGGGCTGTAGAAAGCCGAACCTCATCCTTGCGTTCAGTCGCAGTGATGCCTTTTGACAGTACTGGGTCCGGACGGGTGGCAATGAAAAGATCTTGCGAAGGCTTGGCACCAACCCCAAGGGTCATACCGGTTTCAATGCCGTCCAGCTTCCCAAAGGCCACCAGATCTCCGGCAATCGCTTCAGTGATCTTCTTCGGCTGTAGCCCTTGCATCTGGAACAGGCCTGTAGGGCGATACTCTTCGCTGCGGCGATCATAAAGCAGCGTGCCATCCTTCACAGAGCCCCCAAACAGGCGGGCAACAGAGAGCTTGCCACCATGAGATGTGTGATAGGTCTTCAGCACCTGAAGAACAGCATCACTTTCCTTAAGTCCAAGACGCTTGCGTGTATCAACAATGGTGGGTGCATCGTGACGCAGAGCCTTCAGCAAACGGCGAATGCCGTTGCCTTGGATCGCACTGCCAATGAACACAGGACAGATTTCACCGCGTTGCATTTCCTGCACAAGATCGTCGAAGATAATCTCGTTCTCGGGTGCCACGTCCTCGAGGAGCTGCTCCATCAGAACATCATCATGATCCGCCAGCATTTCCATCATGGCATAGCGCGCCTCAACCTCACGGGCGCGCTCGTCATCGGGAATTTCGATGGTCTTGCTCGGCTTGCCTTCCTGATAGACAAAGGCCCGTTCCAGCGCCAGATCAATGAAGCCTGTCGCGGCGCCGTTCTCCCAGATCGGGATCTGACGCAGAACCATTGGCACACTGGAAGCTGGCTGCAATGCCTGAAGCATCGCGCGCACACTACCGGTCGCCTTATCAATTTTGTTCAGGAAGAGAACATGCGGGATATTCCGCTGTTCAAGTGACTTAAGAATGAGCTGAAGAGCTGCAATCTTCTTTTCATCTGGCTCAGCAACAACAACGGCAATATCAACACCGTTTAAGACACTGTTGCCTTCATGCAAAAATTCTACGGATCCAGGGCAGTCGATAAAGGTGAACTGATCGCCCTTATAGGTACAGGTGGCAATGTTTGCCTCAATGCTCATAGCGTGGTCACGCGCTTCATCACTGCTGTCACCCAGCGAGCTCTTCGCATCCACACTTCCCTGACGCCCAATAGCCCCCGTTCGTGCTAACAGAGCTTCCAGCAGGGTGGTCTTGCCACTTGCAAAAGGCCCAATAATGGCAACCGAACGAGGGCTGCGAACCCTGCCTCCGGCAACTCCGACATGCTTTTCTCCCATGATCCATACTCCCTGTTTGGGTTTGGGAAGCAGGCACGGGCGTCTACGCCATTACTGGCGCAAAATCACACGCGCCTTCCAGAGATTATAAGACTCTGTAATCGTATCGTCACTCGGAAATACAGTGATATGCAAGTACCAAAACAACGGCGGACTGAAACGTGACAGTCCGCCGCACAATATAAACCGAGGTGGTATGCCAAAATCAAAGGGTGAGAATTCTCAATCCCTACTAGATTTCATGGATCACTGGCTGCTCAGTACTGATTACTGATCAGTCGCATTCCTGTGAATGCAGCTGTGATGTTCGCACCAGTTGTACCTTCAAAGCTAATTGGTTGAAGAGCAATGGAGCGCTCGAAGCCGCCGAGCAGAACATTTGCCTGCCCACCCCAGCCCAACGCAGCACCGGCAGACATACCGCCGTAATTGCCCTGAAGTGCACCCGGTCTCTGACTCCATTTAGGAGCAATAACTCCCCAAATCAGTGTACCGGACGTCACAGGACCAAGATCAACCCCGATGTGATTGATTGAGCCGGTATACCCTTCTACTCGCTCGCCAGTTGGGGACTTGAATACACAAGCAAGATGGTGACGTGAACCAACGAAGAAGTAGTCATAGTCAACAAGGTCACAAGTCAGGAGGCCGATTTCCACACCTGGTCTGAAAGGATAGTGTGGTTCAGGCGCAGGCTCCACAAAGTCTGCCGAAAAGGCGGGTGCGCTGAAAGCAACAGAGGCAACAGCAGCAATTGCAAGGCTTTTTTTCATTATTGTTCTCCAGTAATCAGCCATTACGACCTGCGCGCAAAAGAGACCAAAGCCCTTGGAGTGTCAAAGCCTCGCTCAAATCAAAGTGAACACTCCCCTTAGATTTCCTGCGATTTTTACCTAGTGATCTTTGTTAGAATTTGTGATCGCAATTGACAAAATGAACAGGGGTAAAATGCAGCGAACCGCCCTACCCGAACCGGTTAACTTTTGATGATACCCGGACAGCCTCACACCAATCACAAAAAACATGCGGTCAGAATAAGTTACCGAAGAAAAACTTGATGAAATCTGCGTTATTTGCAGACCTAATTAAAAAATAAACCAGTCATTAACCAACAAAATTAAGCCTAATAAACTGACCCAATTCGGGACGAATTAAAACAATGTTTTAATTAAAAAGAGAAAATCTCCACTCAGAAACTGAGTATGGAGAATCAGCAATGCGCTCCGATTTTAAGAGACTATTATTTAGCGTAACCAGTGCAATAGCCATTGCAACTCTTCCAGCAATCACGCAGGCAAATCCCATCAATGCCCGTATTACTACTGCTTTTGGGGCACTCCAAGGCAAAATGCTGGGTGTAATGTCTGGTACAGCTACTTTAGGGCAGGGTCCGGGCTTTGCATCCCAGTTTGACGTGTCTGCAGGAGGGACCCGAGACTATGGCTTTTATGCTGGCACAGGCCGCATGGGCTTCCGCACACAGGACTACAACTACTTCGGTGTTGTCGGCTCTGCAGCACAGATCAACGGTGGTGCCGGATCTCTGGGCTACGTTGGTGCAGAAGCGCAGGCACACTTTGAAAACCTGACGCTTGACGGCCTGATCGGCGTTCAGATGATCGACGATGTCGGCTCTGTCATGGGCGGTGCCACCGCATCCTACTATGCCAGCGAAAACGCACGCTTTTATGCGGGTTACCGCTACCTGCGCGACAACCATATCTATGCAATGGGTATGGAGTTCAAGCCGGGCACCGAGACGGCCAACGGCATGACAATGTTCGCGGACTTGCGCTCAGAGAAGCTCGAAAACGCATCCGTCATGGCTGGCGTCCGCTTCTCCTTCGCCGGCGTGCAGACGCTGGTGGAAGAAAGCCGTGGTACATTCGTCAACAACAGCTACCTTTTGGACGCCCTCCTCCCGGATTAAAGCACAGTCTCGAAAGCAGCTCCGCTATTCGGAAAAGAATATGTGTGAGCTAAAGAGCTAGAGCATGGTCAATTCACATGAATGCATCATGCTCTCTGGTTCAAGAGACACCACAAATAGAAAAGGCGCTGCCGTATGCAGCGCCTTTTTTGCATATCACAAGAGTACCAGCGAAACCGCTGACACCCTGCAAAGAAATATCCTACTTCAGGTTTCCGCAGAAACGCTGAATGCGGATGCATGCTTCATTCAAAGCTTCTGTAGAAGTCGCGTAGGAAATGCGGAAGTTTGGACCAAGACCAAACGCTGAACCCGGCACAACAGCAACTCCTTCAGCTTCCAGCAGCTCGCTGGAGAAATCCAGATCGCTTTCGATCACTTTGCCAGATGGAGCTGTCTTGCCAATCGTCGCTGCACAGGATGGGAACACATAAAATGCACCCTCTGGAACCGGACACTCAATGCCAGCCGCCTGGTTCAGCATGGAAACAACCAGATCACGACGATCCTGGAAGATCTTGTTGTTGACCGGAATAAAGTCCTGCGTTCCATTCAACGCTTCAACCGCAGCTGCCTGAGACACAGAGCACGGGTTGGAGGTCGACTGGGATTGAACCTTCGCCATCGCCTTGATCAACTCAGCAGGACCACCTGCATAACCAATACGCCAGCCAGTCATCGCATAGGCCTTGGAAACGCCGTTCACAGTCAACGTACGCTCATAAAGCTTAGGCTCGACCTGCGCAGGTGTAGTGAACTCAAAGTCATCATAAACCAGATGCTCATACATATCGTCGGACATAACCCAGACATGCGGATGCTTGAGCAGCACATCAGTCAGCGCTTTCAGCTCATCGCGGGTATAACCAGCACCGGACGGATTGGACGGTGAGTTGAAGATCAACCACTTGGTCTTTGGCGTAATCGCCGCGTCCAATGCTTCCGGCGTAATCTTGAAGGTCTTCTGATCCGCCTCAATAACCACCGGCTCACCGCCAGCCAGCAGCACCATGTCCGGGTAAGACACCCAGTACGGCGTTGGGATGAGAACCTCATCACCCGGATTGATAGTCGCGACCAGAGCGTTGTACAGCACCTGCTTACCACCGGTGCTTACAGTAACCTGGTTCGGCTCGTACTTCAGGCCATTATCACGCAGGAACTTGGCGCAAATTGCCTGTTTCAGCTCAGGAGTGCCATCAACCGCTGTGTATTTTGTTTTGCCACCATTAATGGCTGCAATGGCAGCTTCTTTAATGTTATCTGGCGTGTCAAAATCCGGCTCGCCAGCACCAAGACCAATAACGTCACGGCCTGCGGCTTTCAGTTCGCGTGCCTTCGTGGTCACTGCAATCGTTGCAGACGGTTTCACACGAGATAGCGAGTCAGCGATAAAGCCCATAATGCCCTCCAATAGAAGCGGGTAGTTTCTACGCAAAATAAGTGCGCGCAGACCCTAAGGTGCTGCCCGTGGCTTGGCAAGCACTAACACATCACTTTCTCCGCTCAAATTTCGCCAAAACCTGCAGATCTTTTCAAATATTACTCCCCATCTATATTCACGGGTTGCTTAACGTAGCGTCTCTTGTATTTCCAACAGAACCCAGATAAGCAGCTCCCACATTGCCACCCTTAAAAATTTAGCTGGTGAAACCAGAGATGAGAGCCCTACTCCCGTGAAGACCCTACTGCGCAAATTCCTTGAAAATCAGTTCATACGTTTTGGAATGGTAGGCGGCTCCGGACTGGTTGTTGATCTGGCTGCCCTCGCCTTCTTCTGGCAGGTGGTGGGCCTCGATCCCCTGATCGCGCGAATCCTTTCCATCTGGCTTGCAATGACCAACAACTGGTTCTGGAACCGCGTGTTCACATTCCGCTCGCAGGGAAGCCCACTGGGCGAGTATGTCAGGTTCGTTCTGGTCAACAGCGTGGGCGCGGTGATCAACTACAGCACCTATGGCGCACTGATTATCCTGCTGGAAGGCTTCTCCACCTACCTCGCCGTCATCCTTGCCACACTGGTATCCATGGTATTCAACTTCGTGCTCTCAAAGATCTACGCTTTCAAAAGCTGAGCCAAACTTCCATTGGAAACCATACTTTCGGGGAAAATCTAAGCAGACATTAGGAGTGCCGGCAGGGCAATAAAACACCCTGCCAGCACAACGCACTCAGGTCCGCCAGCACCTAGAATTTTTTGGGAAATTTGATTGTTTTTTTCGCCCTTGAATCAAATGGTACCCGCAGGTGCCCTCCACAAACAAGCCCTGCCGCTACGGTATGTACTGTTTTTTTTAACCATAACGAAATCAGGTGTTTCGCTGCGCAGAAGCGCGGTGGAAAAGTTTGGGCAACTCAATAACCCTAGCTTAACCAATTCCCCTTTCTTTTCTGCCGTTTAAGCCACCGATTACTATGGTCTACACCAGACTGCCGCCCAGCGCGGTTCGACGACAGGCAAGTGTTCGATAAGTTCCACTTGCAGACTAATTCAGAACGGGAGTAACGTTCTGGTACAGTAATAAGCGGGGACGAACGATGGCCGTAGAACTAGCACTATCTGCAGATACTGTTCGCACGATTGTACAAAAAGCGCGCGCTGTTTCCGAAAGCTTGCCAGACAGTTATGAAGACGGGCACGAGGGCGACCTTGCCTTTGACACCGAGAAACTGGAAAGCGCTCACCATCATGAAGGGCTGGCAGAAGAAGAACACGACGACTTTTCTGAGTCCGAACTGAGAGAGATCATCGACGACCTGAATGTGGACGAGAAGATCGAGCTGGTCGCAATCGCTTGGATTGGGCGTGGCGATTATGAGCAGAGCGATTTCGAACTCGCCTTCACGGAAGCGCGGGAACGAGCCAGTTCCCCGGTCTCCAACTATCTGCTGGGCTTACCGCTCCTGCCTGATTATCTTGAGGCCGGACTGGAAGCTCTGGACCTGTAATAAAATATGGGCAACCGCACTTTTACAATTGAGTGATGTGCTTAAGCCCAACCTGTGGTATATCGAACACACAAAAATCAATTAGGATACCCTTGTAGTAATCGATGTAATCCGTGTCTATCGGCCCCTACTCAGGAGAACAACTGACCAGGGCCAGGGGGGGCAGAATGAGAACGTCACCAATCGAGTACCATCGTAAAGAACATGTCCATCGCATCCAGTCACCATGGCCTGTTGCAGCCATGGTCATTGCAGCCTTTACCGGCATCATGTTTTTGGCCCTTTTTGTGTTCTGACACAGTTCAGATGCTCAAAATAGTCGTGAGAGAAAGTCAATAGAAGCGTCAATAGATCACTTGTAGTGCTCATATGCTTGAAGTACAGCTTCGGCATGACCAGAGCATCTGCAAATATTCTACTCCTTCTGGCTGGCCTCATCTGGGGCACGGCATTCGTCGCGCAATCAACAGCAATGGACAACCTGGGTCCGCTGCAGTTTACCGGCCTGCGCTTTCTACTGGCGACATTGGTAATCCTGCCATTTGCGCTCCGCGAACGCCGCATCCACACCACTAAAAAGCTCCGCAAAGCGCATATTCCTGCGCTCCTGATGGTTTGCGTTTCCTTCACTCTGGGCGGCGTTCTGCAGCAATATGGTCTTGTCATCACCAGTGTCACAAACGCTGGCTTTCTGACGGCGATTTATGTTGTCCTGACACCCATCTTCGTAACCCTGCTGTTTAAAGGGCGACCACACTTTCTGGTCTGGCCCGCAAGCGCATTCACACTGATCGGCATCTATCTGCTCGGTGGCGGTCTGACAACGCTGAACATCGGCGATTTGCTCATGCTGGCCTGCGCAATCTTCTGGGCACTACAGGTGATCTTTATCGGTCGGCTGGCCCATGATTCAGGGCGCCCGATCACCGTTGCCGTAATTCAGTTCGCCTTCGTTGGCCTTGTCTGTCTGGTCCTGTCCTTCTTCTTTGAGACCTATTCTGTGCAGTCATTACAAAACGCATGGTTTGAGCTCTTCTTCACCGGAGCGCTCTCCGGCGGCATTGCCTTCACGCTTCAGGCCTTTGGCCAGCAATGGACCACTCCATCCGATGCAGCGGTCATGCTCTCCTCCGAGGCGCTCTTTGCAGCGCTGGCCGCAGCGCTCATTCTGGGGGAAAGAATTGCACCCATCGGGCTGATCGGCTGCGCGCTCATCTTTAGTGCCATTCTACTGGTCGAGGTTGGACCGCACTACATCAAGTCCAGACGTATGGCTCAGGCCGAATAACGCCTGTCGCCCAAAGCGCACTCAAATCAGCACAAAACACAAAAGGCAGCCAACCGGCTGCCTTTTCTCATTCAAGCCCCAGCAATTCTTGCGCGCATATCTGCACCGGAATCCGTCACCTGACTGACGGCATAACGCTTACCTTCGTCAGCAAGTGCACCACCCACCATCAAAACACTTAGGAGAAGACCAGAGAGAAATCTTTTCATCAAAATACGCCCAACTGCAATTCGGGACCATGCTCAATGCCCACCACACCAACCCGAAGCCCATTGATCTAACGCAGCTTCCTCCGCAAAAGCGATCTAAAGCCCCTGCTCCATCCTCAAGCAGCCTTCAGCAATCTCTCCCGCGATGCAGTTCGGCTACCATTCAAGAAATAGACAAGCCCAAAAACGCCTGCAATACTTCCGCTTAGAGCATGGCGCGTTCATATAAATTCACGCAGTAAGCTCTAAGCGTTTATTTTCACGCGTATTCTTCTCCGAAAACCGGACCCACTTTTCGGGAATACGCTCTAGTTTTGATCTGCACAGTATTCCGGCCACTTATTCCAAGGCCTGACATGACTTTTCTGAAATAAATTTAGGGCTTTTATTCATGGAACTTAAGGAACGAGTTCGCCTCATCCCCCGCAAGACATTCTTCGATCCCGTCGAACGGGCGCTGGTCAAAATCAGCCCTTGCGGCCATTGGATCGCCTTTCTTGCACCCATCAACGGCGTGTACAACCTTTGGCTTGCCAGCACAGAAGACCCACAGTCCGCCCGTCCTCTGACAAACTTTGAAGATCGCCATATTGGTTTCATGGTCCATTGGACCTACGACAGTCGCCACATCCTGATAAAGCAAGACAAAGTGGGCGACGAAACCTTCTGCGTTATGTGTGTGCCCATTGATGGAAGAAAACCAATCCCTCTCAGCCCAGAGAAAGGGGTGCAAGCCCACCTGCAAGAAGTTTCGAGAAAGCACCCTGATGAGGTTCTGATCGCTCACAACGAAAGGTCAGAAAAGTACTTTGATCTCTACAAGGTTTCCCTCGAAACCGGACACAGCCAGCTCATTGAACAAAACAATCAGTTTTCTAACTTTTACACTGACAGCGATTTCAAGGTTCGCCTCGCCCAAAGCTACACCGATGATGGCGAGGCCGAATACCTCCATCGACAAGAGGGCAAAGAGTGGCAGCGTTACACGCTCATTCCTATTGAAGACAGCCTGACAACCAGACCCGTTAAGTTCAACGAAGATGGACAAACCCTATTCTGGATCGACAGTCGCGGGCGGGACAAAGCTGTAGTCGTGGCAGAAGATACCGAGACCCGATCTCGCACGGTGCTAGCAGAGGACCCGCGGGCAGACATCAGTGACCTGCTGTTTCACCCGCGTACAAGGCGCCCCTTGGCAGCAAGAGCCACCTACGCCCGCGACACCTTGCACGCCATAGACCCACAATTCGAGCCAGTTCTCTCAGCTCTCAAAGAGCAGTTTTCCGGAGATGTCATATTCTGCAATGCCTCGGATGACGCCGAAAAGCTTATCTTTCTCCATGAGCAGGGATGCAAACCCGTTGAATACTTGTGCTTTGACAGATCAACCGGAACCGCCACGCACCTGTTTTCTGCTAATCCCAAACAAAGCAATCTGCCTCTGGTAAACATGTCTCCCATAGAGATAAAGGCACGGGATGGACTCAATCTGGTCTGCTATTTGTCGAAGCCAGCAGATGCAGAGAAGCCCGGCCCCATGGTGCTCCTCGTGCACGGCGGCCCATGGTGGAGAGATTATTGGGGAATGCACCCTACACACCAATGGCTCGCCAACCGAGGCTATGCGGTACTGTCCGTCAACTTCCGAGGCTCCACCGGCTTTGGCAAAGCGTTCGTGAATGCCTCAAAAATGGAGTGGGGCGGCAAGATGCAAACCGATCTGTTGGATGCCGTAGACTGGGCTATCGAGGAAGGCATAGCCGACCCTGACCGTGTCGCTATCATGGGCGGCAGCTATGGTGGGTTTGCAACGCTGACCGGCGTGACCCAAACCCCAAAGAAGTTTGCATGTGCTGTTGATCTGGTCGGAATATCAAACCTGCTTAGCTTTCTCGATACGCTCCCGGAATACTGGAAAACGTGGAGTTTCCTCTACAAAACACGTCTTGGAGATTTCACGACCGAAGAAGGCCGTGCCTTCTTGAAGGAGCGCTCTCCTCTGACCCACGTCAACCGCATCGAAAAACCATTACTCGTCATACAGGGCGGCACAGATGTGCGCGTCAGGCAATCAGAGTCAGAACAAATCGTCTCCGCCATGCAAGACCACGGCATTCCAGTCACTTACGGTCTGTTCCCGGATGAAGGCCACGGCATTCAGAAAATGCACAACCGCCGCGCCTATCATGCCGTAGTCGAGCTGTTTCTGGCCAAACATTTGGGTGGTCGCTACGAGCCAGTCGGAACGGATATGGAGGGCTCCTCCCTCCAACTCCTTGCAGGCCGGGAACTAATTGACGGTCTGTGAAAAAGCTACTTCAACGCCTCCGCGACAGCGCCCGTCAGGTTTGTTGCCACGGGGGCACCGGAGGCGACAAGGCGATGGTGGGCGTACATGCCGGTGGAAACCAGAATAGCAGAAGCCCCGAGGCCCTTTGCAGCATCGAAATCATCAATACTGTCACCAATCACACACACATGGGCTGGGTCCACACCCAGCTCGTCAATGTGCGCCCGCAGCGCGTCGATCTTAAAGTGCTTGCCCAGATCCCGCGCGCCATCAACCAGCGCAAAATGCTCGTAAATGCCGTTGTGACGAACCAGAGAAACCAGCTCTTCATGGGGAGCCATGGACAAAATCGACTGGCTTTTACCAGCACCACGAATGACCTCAAGTGCATGCAACGCATCCGGTACCAGCGGCAAGTCATACATCACAGGCTCATAGACTTTCCCAAACCCGCTATAAAAATCAGCAAGCTCGGTCTCCGTTGCCGCACGACCTAACACCGCTTTAAGGTACTCAGAGAAGGGACGGGTGTGGTGCTGGCGAACATCCTCAAACGTCACACCACTCTTGCCGGCCTTCGCAAAACAATCGATTCCGTACTGAGCGGTGATTTCAAAATCGTCCAACAGGGTACCGTTCCAGTCCCATACAATGTGCTTTATCATTAAATCCAACCACCTACAGTTTATCGCCGAACAGAGCCCACCGACTTTCGGAAAAAGATCCGCAAAAACAAACGCTAAAGCAGCTTAACACTGTCACGTTAAGTACAAACTGCCTCGGTTTATATGCAAACAGAACACCCCCAGCACATGTGGTGTAAACACAAACGCCTGTCAACGGTGCACACAGTTACTTGAAGAGCCTAGTTCTTCTTGCGATAGGTCCGTGTCCCCGGACGCCCGCCTGAACTGCGACCCGAGGAAGTTCGACGTGGCTTCTTCTCACCTGTCGCACCAGCTGGCGTCGGCATATCAGACCCCGGCCCCATTTCACCCAGTCGTGGTTTGTGCACCTTACTGCCAGCATCAGCCTTGTCTGCCTCTGCCTTGGGCAGGTTACCCGAAGCGCCATACTTCTTCTTACCGCCAAAGCCACCGGTCTGCTGCTCAACAGAGGCCTGCCGTGCCATCGGATCGTCAGCAACCGCAAGCTCGGTCTCCTGCAAGCGCTTGATCTCATCACGCAGCCGCGCCGCTGTCTCAAACTCAAGATCAGCCGCAGCTTCCCGCATTTTCTTCTCAAGATCTTCAATATGGCCTTTGAGGTTGTGACCAATGGTGGCCCCTTCCTCGGCAAAACCAGCATCGACGGAAACATGGTCCTGCTCGTAAACGCTTTCCATGATATCGCCAATAGACCGCTTCACGCTCTCAGGCGTAATACCATGCTCTTCGTTATACTCTTCCTGTTTTGCACGGCGACGATTGGTCTCCGCAATCGCCCGCTCCATGGAGCCTGTCATTCTATCCGCGTAAAGGATAACCTTGCCATCCACGTTACGCGCTGCACGGCCAATGGTCTGCACCAGCGAGGTTTCAGAGCGAAGGAACCCTTCCTTATCCGCATCCAGAATAGCCACCAGCGCGCACTCGGGAATATCAAGTCCCTCACGCAGCAGGTTAATCCCGATCAGCACATCAAACGCCCCGAGACGCAAATCCCGAATAATCTCGATCCGCTCCAGCGTATCAATGTCAGAGTGCATGTAGCGCACCCGCACACCGTTCTCGTGCAGATACTCGGTCAGATCCTCCGCCATACGCTTTGTCAGCGTGGTCACAAGCGTCCGGAACCCTTGCGCTGCCTTCTCGCGAACCTCGCCCAGCAGATCATCCACCTGAGTCTTGGCAGGCCGGATCTCGATATCAGGGTCAGTCAGGCCAGTCGGGCGAATAACCTGCTCGGCAAACACACCTCCTGCCTCTTCCATCTCCCATTTGCCTGGTGTTGCAGAGACGGCCACCGTCTGCGGCCGCATTGCATCCCATTCCTCGAACCGGAGCGGACGATTGTCCATACACGATGGCAGACGGAACCCATACTCCGCCAACGTCGCCTTACGGCGGAAGTCACCCCGGTACATGGCACCAATCTGAGGCACGGTCACGTGGCTCTCATCAATAAACACCAGAGCATTATCAGGCAGATATTCAAACAGCGTTGGCGGCGGTTCACCCGGCGCACGTCCAGTCAGATAGCGCGAGTAGTTCTCGATACCTGCACAGGCACCAGTCGCCTCCATCATCTCCAGATCAAACGTACAGCGCTGATCCAGCCGCTGTGCTTCCAGCAACCGGCCATGATTGTTCAGCTCATCAAGACGCTGCCGCAGCTCTGCCTTGATCGACTTCATCGCCTGATTCAGCGTTGGCTTCGGCGTCACATAGTGCGAATTCGCATAGATTTTCACCAGCTGCAGCTCACCGGACTTCTTGCCCGTCAACGGGTCAAACTCGGTGATGCCCTCAATCTCGTCCCCCCAAAGGGAAATCCGCCAAGCCCGATCCTCATAATGCGCCGGAAACACTTCAATCGTATCCCCTCGCACGCGGAACGTCCCACGCTGGAAGGCAGTGTCATTCCGCTTATATTGCAGCGCCACCAGATCCGCCAGCAACTGCCGCTGCTCAATCTTCTCGCCAACCTCCAGCTGGAAGGTCATAGCCGTGTACGTCTCTACCGAACCGATACCGTAAATACACGAGACCGACGCCACAATAATAACGTCATCCCGCTCCAGCAGAGAACGGGTCGCCGAGTGGCGCATCCGGTCAATCTGCTCGTTGACTGAACTTTCCTTCTCGATAAACGTATCCGTCCGCGGCACATACGCTTCCGGCTGGTAGTAGTCATAGTAGGATACGAAATACTCAACCGCATTGTTGGGAAAGAACGACTTGAACTCCCCGTAAAGCTGAGCCGCCAGCGTCTTGTTCGGCGCTAGGATCAAAGCCGGACGCTGTGTCTGCGCAATCAGCTGCGCCATGGTGAAGGTCTTACCAGAGCCAGTCACCCCCAACAGAACCTGCGTATTGTCACCGTCCTCAAGACCCGCCTTCAGATCCGCAATCGCCGTTGGCTGATCGCCCTTGGGCTCGAACTCGGACTCCAGAACAATCGGAACGCCGCCCTCGGATTTCTGTGGTCGCTCAGGGCGGTGCGGCACCCACGCATCTTCACCGGATTCATCAGAACGGCCTTGCTCAATCAACCGCGCCAGCGCCTGCACAGTCGCTGTTGCACCGGTAATCGTATCTTCCTTGGCCTTCTTCCGCTTTTTCTTCGTCTCTTTAACGTGAGTATCAAGCAGCTTCTCGGCATCTTCCAGCGAGATGTCCAGCCCTGCAACCGGATTCAGACCACCCTTCGCCCGCTCACGAGGGTCACTCGTCGCCCCCATGGAGGTGCCACGCGCTGACTTGGCAGGCGCTTTCTTCGCTTTGCTAGCTGGCTTCTTACTGGTTGATTTCGTTGCAGCTTTCTTCTTGGGCACGGCTTTCTCTTCAACCGGCTGCTTGGCTGCTTTTTTGGCTTTCAAACCAGAAAGATCTTCCTCCGCAATCTGATCTGCCCAATCCGAGACAGACCCGGACAAGGGCGTACCGGAAAGAGCAGGCTGCGGAGCTTCACCAAAGCCGGAGGAGGACCCCTCAGCTTCAGGCTGGGACGAAGAATTGGAAGAATTTACTGGGCGCTTTGTCATGGTCACACTATGCCGTGAGTCATCTAGAAAAGAAAGTATGTTCTTAGTTCGTTCCATCACTCTGCGGTAAACATCCTCTTAATATCTAGGCTCGGTTTAGAAACGCCCCGTTGCCCGCTCTTAACCAGCCTGAGCGCATTGATTTGAGTGCAGCCCGAGCTTGCCGCAGACTGCAAAACTGCGATCATGCGACCGCTCAGGACAACAGTGCTGTCACAACAAGCGCGACTCAGCAGATCACCGCTCATCAGGCATCCAGCGAGCAGGAACAACAAGAATGAAAAAACGACATTTCGGAGCAGGTGCACTCACTGCAATTTCCGCCTCCCTTTTCCTTGCTGCATCCGGCCACGCCGCCCCACCCAACAACGTGAGTGGTCAGGTCCTTGTGCCGATCAATCATATCGCTGGCCTAAAGGAAGACGGTTCAGCAGATCAGGCTGTGACAGCGGCGTGTCAGGAAAAATTCGCCTCTATCCTTGGCGAAGAAGTGCTTGTTGAATACCAGATCAGTACAACACAAAATCAAGCCGTTGCATTGCTGGAAAACACACAAGTCAATCTAACACCGCTAGGCATCCCGCAGACCTACTCCTTCACCTCGGACAGAATGCCAGATCCCCTCAGCAATCAGGGTTTTCTGCGGATCATCTTCTCAATGGAAGATGATTTCGATGACGAAGTGATCCACATCATCGCCTCCGGAGAGCAGCCAACAGACAAATGCTTCCTGAGCACCCAGCCCTTCAGGCTAAGGCAGTAAGGCAGATGCAAAGAAGGACAGACTTAGTTGAGTAGAGGACGTGAGAAACCCATAGTTTCCAAGCAGTTTGCGCCATCCAAACTTGGGGCAAACCACGTCAGGCAACGCCGGCACACGCCAGCCCGCTCCGGCGTGATCGCAGCCATCCTCAGCACAACGTTTGTTTTGGGATCAGTTGGACAAGCCAGGGCACAGCTGATCATGGACGAACTCATGCTCCCCATCGCCCATGTGGGGACCGGCGTCAGCACAGGCATGGCATCCTCGAATATGATCGACCACTGCCAGAAAATCTTTGATGAGTTTCGCGGTACAACGGTGTTCGTTGACTATGAGATAGACACCAGATCAACCTACGCCTTCGCCGAAATTGCAATTGACGGCGAAGTCATCAAGATGACCCCTCACCCGATCAAAGCCCACTACAAATTCTTCAGCAACGAGCTGCCGGAACACCTCACAAGCCTCGGCGCTCAGGCGGTCATTTTCCGCATCAACAACGAGTTCAAACACCCCTCGGTCGAGATCAAATTCAGCAACGACAACCGCTTCGAATGCAACCTCATGGCCTCCGCCCCAAAATAAAAAGGGCCAGAGATAACCATCCCCGGCCCCACAATTCTCACAGATAAGATCGTTTAAAACGCTACGCGGATTTTTGAAGAAACCGCGAAGTTCCAGGACGCATCGTATTCGTAGTTGGTGTTAACCCAAGAGGTATCACCACCTTGTTCTTGCACAATGTTATAGGAGCCTTCATCCGACGTCTTGTATAGGGCACGGCCGCCTAGTGAGAACTTCACATTCTCAGTTAGATCGTAGGAACCACCAAGGCCAAATGCATACAGATCTGAGTACGGTCCGCCAATACCTTTATCCCAGGTCAGAGTGCTTCCAATGCTCAGTTTCTCTGTCAGTTGATGACCAACGCCAGCTTCCACAATCCAACCATCGCTGTAACCAAGATCGCGCACAATGCTGAGGTCTGCAAGAGGAACGTCTACATTTAGCTTATTCAATACGCTCCAGTCAGTCCACTTCACGCCGAGAGAAACAAGCCAGCCAGGAGCAACGCCGGTCTGAAGTTTAGCTTCCAGACTTTGTGGTAATGTCGCCTCTGCAACCGCAGCAAGCGGAAACGGAGCAATACCAGTCACATCACCTTCAAGGTCAAGATCAATTTCAGACTCGTATGCAATAAGTGCGCGTAGAGCAATCTCCGGCATTTCGAAAGCCGCACCAACGCGGAAACCATACTCACGCTCAGATTCTACGTTTGCATCAACGTCAGTGATCGTCCCGCTAAGGATATCAATCGATTGGGAAAGCTGCTCAAAATCAACAGTGACAGAACGGAAGCCACCGAAGACCCGCACAAACGTGCCTGCAGAAACTTCGTGCTTATAACTTAGCATCGCATCAATGCCGAGAGCGTCTGCATTTGTTTCCCCAATCGCAAAACGACCATTCCAATCAAACCCAGGCTGTTCGCGGATGATGTAAGGCTGACTGACGCGCGCAAACAAATCAAGATTGTCGGTCAATCCGATCTTCGCCGAGCCTGAATTCAACCACAGGTTCGGCGCGATATCGTCGGCCTTATCGGAACCCCAACCAGAAATATCGATCGGAGTATTAAATAAGGTTGTTTTCGCTTCAGTTTTCGCATTTTTAAAGTCTACGTTACGGTCTCCATAGGTAGACTGAGCTTCAAACGCGAAACGCTCTTCAGCAAACAGCAGATCGTAGTCTGCGATGCCTTCGGTGGACCAGCCGCCTGCAAATGCAGCGGCAGGAATCATGGATACTGCACAACCCAGAATTGTTGTCTGAGCCAATGTCTTGAGAACACGCATGCCCTCTCCCCCTTTTACTTCCCCGTACGCGGCAGTCAAAACGCCGACTGAGGTTCATCCAAATGGGAGCACTTGCGTAAGTAACGGAAATAGCAGCACATTTCGCAGCAATACAACGAGTATGCAATCCGCACTTAACGAGCATTAACGTGTCTCGCGCCAGTGCCATCCCACCAATTTGCAGGTGCAAACTGATATATTCTTGACTGCATGCATAACGCATTGAGAGGAAAATTCACCCCTCCTATAGTATAAATACTACATCACTTCGCTGAACGAAGAATTCATAGCCCTAGATATAACCCAGAGTTACTATGGCATTATATTTACCAATATTAATTACACCGAAGATCATGATGAGAGCCCACCAAGTATCAGACCATAGTCAAGATTACCTATACGTAATTTACTTGCGGGCTTTGGGATGACACTTACGACAGTACAACATGCGTATTTCTTCCCACACCTGTTGCACAATCAGCACAAATAACGGCCCAACCCACACAGATATCCCACAGCACCGAATCCCCCTCAAACAACACCCCACCCCCAAAACAACAAAAGCCGGAGACAACGCCCCCGGCTTCTGCAACACGATCTATGCGTTCTTAGAATGCAATTCGCAATTTAGTATCTACTGCGAAGTGCCAAGAGGAGTCGTAATCGTAGGTATATCCGGTCCCGAGAGGGCTAACAGAGTAGTCAAGGGCATCACCATTACCAGCGGTTTTATAGATTGCCGCACCACCCAGAGATATCTTGACTTTTTCGTTTAAGTCGTAGGCACCACCTGCTGCGAAGGTGTAATTGTCAGAATAGCTTCCTCCAACACCGCGATCCCACTGAACCGAACTACCCAGACTGAGCTTGTCGGTAAGTTGATGTCCAATCCCTGCTTTGACCGTCCAACCATCTTTAAAGCCGAGCTTCCGGTCAGTCTTCGCTGCACCTGTTTCGTCAACCAGAACCAGACGATCAATAACTGACCAATCCATCCACTTGACACCAAATGTAGCCAACCAACCCGGCGCGATACCCGATTGCACATTGAACTCGACAGATTGCGGTGCAGTAATAGAGGCATAGGCCTCGCCCACAGGAATAGTTAAAGGTCCCATCTTCGCATACGAGCCACCTGCAAGATCCAAGGCAACCTCGGAGTCATAAACAAGGCTTGCTCTCATGGCATATGCCGGAATTTCATAGGCAACACCAGCACGCCACCCCCAAGCCATGCCATCAGACTTTATCTCAGCGCCCGTAACGGTGTCCTGGCCTAGGGGGTGGAAGTCACCATTTCCATCAAGAGGGGTGATTCCATCAGACTGATAAGTCAGGTCCATAGCCTTTACACCAGCGATCACCCGAAGATTGCTACTCCCATCAACCTGAAACTTATAGGCACAGGTAGCATCCAACCCCATAGTCGTCGCTTTGGTCTCAAAACCACCGTAACGCCCGTCCCATGTAGGGTCCATCTCTTCATTAATACCGAAGGGAGAATTTAAACGACCAAGACAATCCACATTGTCCAGCAACCTCGCCTTAACACCCACCCGGTAATCCCAGATATTTGGCGTCACACGCTCCTTTTCAGGACCAAAAGAAACAGGATCGCCATTTTGCATGGTCGAATCTGTCAACTCGTAATCGACATTGCGATCCGCGTAGGTCGCACCGACCTCAACCACAAAATCCTCTGGTGCGAACAACAAATCAAGGGACCCAACGCCCAACTTATCCCACGCACCCGCAAAAGCGGCGCCCGATCCGGCCAGCACAAAGCCGCCTACTGCAAGGCCTAGCCCTGCATTCTTCAAAACCCGCATTATCTTCCCCCAATACTTGTGAGCTTCGGGTAATTCCCCAAAACCGAACTCACGTCTGAAGGGATGCGAGAATATGCCGTAAAGGATGAGCCCACCTCAGAGAAAGGTGATGCAATGTTTAAAACACTATATTAGCATAGACTAAATCTATACTTCCCCCACCAACACGAATATCCCAACATCACTTCAATAGAACTGCGTATATTTACCGAGTAATATATTATCCGTACATTTGGCGTGGTCAATACCATCTATATGTAGTTTTAGGTATTTCTCTTCTGGAGCGAACCCTTCACCACCCAGAAAGTCGCACCAATTTCGATTTACGCCGGCAAAAAACAGTTCCGCGTTGACAGCAAAAAGCCCATTCAATTCCAGAGCTTACGTATAGGGAAGAGTAAAATTTTTGCGATCATAAAAAGGCAGCTGAAACATGCTAAACCCACTGAAATTTCAGCAGGTATAAAATTCACATTCTTTCAATGGAATGAAGGCCTAACGGCTTTTTTATGCATCCAGCATTGCAATATCAGGACGGCACCGGCGAACTGATTCACTAGTATTTGAATCAATAAATACTATTTTCCCAGCTAAATAAAACTCGCTGTTTGCACCCAAAGCAAAAGGCCCTCCCCCTCGGCAAGCACAAAGCTACTGCTGCAAGCACATTTGAAACACCTGCTGCGCAAGCTCCCGCATATCAGGATCATTTGGCCTGCTCAACATCTCCTCCCAAAGCCCGCGACCCATCAATTCAGAGGAGGTACAGGAACAGGCTTGCTCACACAGCTGAGCATCCAGACTCTGACTACAAGCAGCCACACAAGATTGCTGAAAGCTTGTGACCTGCACATCACCAACGCTGCTACCGATCACTCCAACAGTCACACCCGCCCAAACGATCCCGAACAGGATAGGCTGGTGCAAAAGGTAGGTTGCAAGCGAATGGCGACCAAACCACGCAAAACAACGCGAAATAACGTTAGGCGACGCAGAACCGCGCAAAAGGCGCAGCAGGTCATACCGCGCGAAGAAACTCCCGCAACCAACGCCGAGCAACACAGGCCCGAACCAAGGAATAAGTGGCACATAATCAACGGAAGACTGCGGAGAAGATGTGATCCCAAGCCAGAACAACTGGCGATAAGGCAGTACGAAATCCCCCATCCATTGATAGAGCAGGATCACTCCGGCACCACATAGCAACGCAAAGAGATAGTGAGCACGCAAAAACGGCAGGGCAAGAAGGCTGGAGACAACAATGGAGTGCAGAATTCCAAAGCGAACCCATTGATCCTGAAAGATAAAATAGGTCACCACAGAAACCGCAAGCGCAGCAATAGCAACCTTGACCTCCCGTTTCCAGAAACTCTTCCAGCGGATACCGCTTTTATGCGCCAGCACCAGACTGAAGCCCACCAGAAACAAAAAGCTTCCCGCAATCAGCCGAGCAAACAAGCGCCAGTCTGCATCACCGTCCACGTCCCAACCCACAACACCAAACCAGGAAAGATCCCAGGAGAAATGGTAGATCGCCATTGCCAAGAGCGCGAGACCACGCGCCACATCCGCGAGGATAAGTCTTCCGGTCAATGGGTGCTGCTGCACGTTCGTCCCCTTCTAGCAAAGATAGCTCAAGCGGTTCACACCACTAAAAACACGATGATTATCTTCAATCTTCATAAACCAACTCACCAACACAGAAAATCTCTCTGGTCCCAATAACGTGAGGAACCCTGTATAATTGGAGTGAATAAACTGCCAAAAAGGCTTCGGAATGTCATGGAATACAAAAGGGCTGACCCATAGCGGCGGCCGCATCTACGCCCTCCTCCTCCTTATCGCCACAATGCTCATTGTCCTGTTCGCGTTTGTATTAAGCCCCCAACAAATACAGGTCTCCAGAACCGCACAGTGCGGAGAAGCATCCTGGTATGCCCTCCACTCCAGAACAGCGAGCGGCGAAATGATGGATCCCAGCAAATTCACCGCCGCACACCTAACCCTGCCAATGGGAACCGACGTTCACGTCACAAACCTGAGCAATGGCAAGACATTAACAGTACGCGTAAACGACCGGGGCCCCTATGCAAAAAGCCGGTTAATTGACCTGTCCAGAGCTGCAGCGGCTGAATTGGATTTCATCAACAGTGGCGTTACTCAGGTCCGCATTTCCGTTTCAAACGAATTCAGCCACTACATGAACGGCCACTCCTGTTAAAAATTACACTATACTTATTCCAGCAAGACAAAGCGCAGGCATGAATAAATTTTTAGGATAATTCAGGTAAAAGTCAGGCAAGCAAGACTAATAATAAATATAACTCAGAGTCTGATTGCTATGAAGTTATCGCGCAAAACATGTCTAGTTCTATTAGCTACAACCCTGACCTTACCTTCTATTGACTTATTCTTAAGCCCGGCAAAGGCGAATGTTCCGCTTGTAGTGCCCGCTGGCAACCGCTTAAAAAGCCAGCCCACCGTTCCGATTGCATCTGCAACACGTACCAGCGCCTTCAATCAAACCTACGAGAAAAAGTTCCAGCGCATTCTCTCGGTTCTCAAAAGAGAACGCCGCCTAATTCGGAACATCAAACAGGTTGCAGGCCTTTACAACATTGATCCGGTTCATATTTTGGGTGCCATTGTCGGCGAACACACCTACAATTACGACAGCCTCGACAGTGCACAAGGCTATTATATGAAGGCCTTGCAATACGCACGCATTCGCATCTCATTTCAGTATGACGGGGAGGAAGTCTGGAGCTTCATCAAGCGCCCCCAGTTTAACAAATGCCGCCAAGAGGAAACCAGCAACGGCCGCTGGAGGTGTTACGAGCTTGTCTGGAACACAAAGTTCATGGGTAAAACAGTTGGTGGTACCCGTTATCCGCGCGAACTGTTTCACAGAGCCTTCTTCAGACCAATGTACGCAGGGCAAAGCTTCGGCTTAGGGCAGATAACCCCACTCACTGCGCTAAAGATGAATGATATGGTCAACAGCGTCAGCGGCCTGCCAAAGCTCAGCTCAAAAGATGCATCAGGCCTTTATAAAACGGTGATGGATCCAAATAAATCAATCCATTACACCGCAGCAGTTCTGCGAGATGCCATCAACGCCTATAAAAAAGTGGCTAACGTCGATATCTCTAGGAACCCGGGCATCACCTCAACGCTCTACAACCTTGGCAACCCTTGGGAACGCGCCATTTCCTACCGAAACAAGCGCAGAATGAGCCCATCACATTTGCCACGCGAGAATTACTACGGTTGGCTCATCAATGAACGTATTGATGAACTCCGGGCAGTCCTTCAATAGCACGGCATCACCGGCCCGTGGTTGGTAACAGACGCATCGAAATGAGCCAGTGGAACGCCAGCCTTAGCGCCGTCTTCTATTTGGGTACGCTAGATGGTTACCCACCGGGTTTTCATTGCATATCCCTGAAATTCAACACCTATTTCCGCAACGCTTCAACCGAGCGGAGCTTTTAAGGTCCAGTAAAGGGGGAAACACTGCCGGGGTTTCGAGGGTTGAGTTCCTCAAGCACTTCTAGCCGAAAACGTGCGTCCCGCGCATCCTGCGCGGCCTCTCGTGCTCCCCGCCGGTCGCCGCTGTCACGAGCATCTTCCCGATCTTTTCGGGCGTCATCCAGATTTCCTTTGGCAACACGCAGTTCTGTGCCAAACGCATACCCTTGTAGAAAAGCTGTCTCGGTTGCTGCAGGGCATACATTGCTATATCTCGCGCCCCGTTCCCCCCAGAAGATACCGGAGTTATAGGTACAGTACCGTTGTAGCCCTGTTTGACGCCCCTGTTCGTAGGTTGTCCTGTCAGGCGTAACTCCGTGTGCTGCACAGGCAGCAGCGTAGCGATTGAACTGTTCGGAGGGGAGGCCGCGTCCGGCATCGGCATCACCCACAGCGCGCCAATCATCTGTTTCACAGTCTACTTGGGAAAGGGTAGTGCAAGCGACAAGCAAGAAACCCAATGCGGGTAGCGCAACTATAGTTTTCACCATAAGGCATTAAACTCCAGTTTTTATTATTTTTACTCAAGAGAAATACTGTAATTTCTTTGATAACCACGCACCCATTATCCGCACCAACTAAAATCTTCTCTTATTTTTTGATGACACTTGAAATATAATTCATTATTACTTGTATTTTATGCATATCAAAAATCAAATTAAGGGCAGGCCTCCAACAAAAAGGGGAGCCCAAGCTCCCCTCCATTTCACCAGATAACCCCGAACTATTTCAGAAACGGGTTGGTCAGCTTCTCATGCCCAAGCGAAGATGCGGGTCCGTGTCCCGGCAGGAAGGTAATGTCATCGCCAAGTGGCAAAAGCTTGTTTTTGATTGAGGCAATAAGCGTATCATGATCACCACCCGGCAAATCTGTACGCCCGATAGAACCCGCAAACAGCACATCACCGGAGATAGCCAGCTTCAGATCCGCATTGAAAAACACAACATGTCCCGGCGCATGGCCCGGGCAATGCAGAACCTGAAACTCAACGCCAGCCGCGTTGACCACATCCCCTTCAACAAGCCACTGGTCTGGTTCCACTTTTTGCACCGCATCCAAACCAAACTGCTTTGCCTGCTCTTCAACACGATCAATCAATGGACGATCAGCTTCATGCGGCCCGATCACTTTTACATCCAACGCTTCTGCCAGCTCAGCCGCGCCGCCGATGTGGTCGATATGTCCATGAGTGATGAGGATCTGCTCAACAGTCACACCAAGTTCTTTCAGAGCAGCACGGATATTATCCACGTCTCCGCCCGGATCAACAACAACAGCTTTATGCGTAGTCTTGTTCCAAACGATGCTACAGTTCTGCTGGAAGGCCGTAACGGGGACAACTGTTATCTGAATGTCTGACAGGTCTGCCTTATTGCTGACGTCACTCATGAGTGCTTCATCTCCAAATTCCGAATTGTTGCACCATACAGTAATCAGATATGCTGGGCTACCTCTCCCGTCCGCCGTAACCCAGCTGATACGACCACTTCCGACACAACCTCAAAAAACTCATCCATCGCAATACGATCTGTGATTGTAGTCGCAGTAATGCATGCAGCTTTCATTAATTGAACCAAAAATATTCAACCATCCTGAGGTAATTCATAGAATTTTTTTCATAGCATTATGACATAACCCCCTATTTCACAGGGTTTTACCTATAACTTACCTAGGAAAAGCTTGCCCTATTACCCAAGTAAACCCTATTATATGCCGCACACTCGTGAAGATTGCCTACGTTGAACTGGCCAATATTGTTATCCGGCCAAGCAACATGGGCGTGTTTGCGGTGTAAGGCAGGTAGGAGCTCTTAACCAAAGCCCCACTAAGACATTTGATATTATTTTGTTTGTTTTCGGACGGGCATTTGGCTTTGAGAAAGCGAGTACATGCGGATACTGGCAGGTTAAATCCGCAGGAAAGGCGATATTGTAATGCATAATGGGAATTCGGGTCGTCGGCCACGCATCAAGCGCGGTGGCAAGCGCGAATTTGGGGATTCGCAGAATTTCGGCCCGGAGTTTGGGGCACCAGCATATATTCCGGCAGATTCCGAGCGTGTTGCCTACGCACCTCCTCGGATGGAGAATGAACGCAGAGGTCCTTACGGCCACCGCAGACCGGGAGGGTACGGCGGAGACCAGAATAACGGGTACCACGCAAGCGGACAGGACGACAGTGGCAGCGGGGGATATGGCAATCAGGGCGGCGGCGGTGGTTTCCGCGACGGACCCAACGGCGGGGGAAGCGGGCGACGCAGCTACCCACCGGTGGAACGCGGCCCACGCCAGTCAGGCACCGTCAAGTTCTTCAAACTGGATAAGGGCTTCGGCTTTATCACGCCAGATGAAGGCGATAACGACGTGTTCGTCCACATCTCCGCAGTCGAACGCTCCGGCCTGACAACGCTGGAAAGCGGTCAGCGGATTTCCTTTGAGACTGAGCCTGATCGCAGGGGCAAAGGTCCAAAGGCAGTTGAACTGCGACTGGAAGACAGTCCGGCAGCAGAAACTGAGGGCGCTGAACCTCAGCCTGAGATGAACGATGATCTTGACAGCGTGAGCCAGGACTAATCCTCCTGGAACGGCACTGTTGATTTACTAAAGGCAGCTTTACGCTGCCTTTAGTTTTGGGCGCTTAACCGCGCTTTGCGCCTTGTGCCCCTGCCCGCCATCAGACTATAAGGCCGACAACGAACCCATTAACAATAGCGCCTCTAAAGAACTCCATCCTTGCAGCAGCGCGCGATAAAGGCCAACAGGCGCTCACAATGAATTACCGGCACATTTACCACGCAGGCAACATCGGCGATGTACTCAAGCACGTCGTCCTCGCCAACATTTTGAAGCACCTTCAAAAGAAAGAAGGTGCTTACCGGGTACTGGACACCCATGCCGGAATTGGCCTGTATGACCTGACATCCGAAGAAGCGCAGAAGACCGGAGAATGGCAACAAGGCGTTGGCAAAGTGCTGGAACATATCGCTGCTGCTCCTGAACCGGTAAAGCAAGTCCTCGCTCCTTGGCTGGAAACCGTTGAGAATCTCAACCCCGGCGGCGGCGTGCAATTTTACCCCGGCTCCCCGGAAATTTCCTGTATGCTGGCCAGAAAGCAAGACCGCCTGACGCTCACAGAACTTCATCCAGAAGATTTTGAAGAACTGAAAAACAATTACGGCGGGGACAAAAAGATCAAGGTAATTGCACTGGATGCGTGGCTCGCATTGGGTAGCTTCCTCCCCCCAAAAGAAAGACGCGGCGTCGTCCTCATTGATCCTGCTTTCGAAGTAGAAGATGAATTTGCGCGCGTTGCAGAAGGCGTCATTCGCGGCTGGAAGAGATGGCCAACCGGCACATTCGCCATCTGGTATCCGGTCAAAGACTTCCGCGCAGTCCGACAACTCATTGCAAAACTTGACGAAGCTGGCATCCGCAACACTGTAAAAATGGAGTTGTCCGCAGGCAAAGTCAGCGCAGATGCACCCATGAAAGCCAGCGGCATGATGGTGATCAACCCGCCCTGGACGCTCGCAAAAGACATGAACACCGCATTGCCGTGGCTCTGCAAAACCCTGACACAGGGCACCAACGCCTCTTGGAATGTAGAGCAGGTCATTCCTGAGTAACCCCTCAGAACCTTAGATTGACCAAAAACCGCAAATCACTGATTGCTAGAAGCGCAGGGCCAAAGCTCATGCGCTTTTAGTATCTCGTCGCGCCTCTCAGAGGCTGGTGCATATAAGCTTCCTGCAGGCAGCCTACGCTGTTCTGGACCAGCCAGCCTTTCCGTGGAGAGTGTGAATGCGCGCGAGATCAATCCTCACCCTAATGACTGCAACTCTAATGAGCGTTGTTGCCACCGGAACCACATTCTCTGCTGATGCGGTCGCTCCCGGATCCTACGACGCCACCATTCCTCAGATAGAAGACCAGGACCTGATCGCCCCTGAGGACAGGGTCTACTTTGGCTGGTCCGGCGACTATCTGCCCGCCTGTGATTCTCGTAGGGCCCAACGCGCGGTCATGCGCCGTGTGGCACGCGCGTATCGCAGCTACTACGACGGGCGAAGGATCAAGCTCCTCGAAGACATCCGCGAGTCAGGATTCTCGATCCGGAGCCCAAGCCCTGTGGGCCGTCGTTATTGCAATGGCACGGCAACGCTGACCGACGATACCCGCTACCGCGTCTACTACGCTCTGGTACAATATGATGGTTTCCTCGGCCTGTCATGGAGTGCCGAAGTCTGTCTGGATGGCCTTGACAAGTTCCGGGTCTATGATGGCGACTGCCGGACAGTGCGCCCGGAGCAGGAAATCATTCCCCGCTAACCAGTTGCCTTATTGGCGTTTTTACATAGCGCGTTGCTACATGATGTCTCCTAGGAGGGCTTGCCTCTGAGATCTATAGTGGGTCTCAGCATAGTCCTCCGGGGTTCAGTTGATGAAACACTATCTCGCCTACGCCAGCCATGATGGCCAAACCCAAAAGATTATCCGCAAGATTTCAGAGGTTCTTGAGCGGAACGGTGAAAAGGTCATTCCCCTCCCCCTTACAACCGGACTGGAAGCCCTGCCCTCCGATTTGCAGAGTGCTCGAATTCTGATCGGCGCTCCAATCCGCTATGGCTTCCACTTGCGCCCTGTCCGCCAGTTCGTAAAGCACAACCTTGCAGACCTGAACGCGGCCCAATCTGCATTCTTCTCGGTCAACCTAACAGCGAGAAAACCCGAAAAGCGCACCCCGCAGACCAACACCTATCTCAGGAAGTTCCTTGAGAGATCAAAGTTCCAGCCCAAGAAGGCAGCCGTTTTCGCCGGTGCTCTTCGCTACCCAGACTACAAGCCATGGGATCGGGTGATGATCCAACTCATCATGAAAATGACCAATGGCCCGACAGACCCGACGCTCTCAATCGAATTTACGGATTGGAATGCCGTCGAACGTTTCGCGAAGGAGCTCACCCACTAGCCATTGCTCTACGACAATCAGAGCGAAGTCACTTGCATTATTTGAAGAAACACGGATATCGTTCAGCCCACTTATTTCATCCAGAGCGCGTCACCGAAAGAACTCCCTCTTTCGGATATAAATGCGCAGCAACATGATCCCGTGTTTTACAGGTGGCTGATATGCAAACTCTTCGTTCCTCCAGCGCTTCTCCGTTTGGCAGAAAAATAAAACTCGCGCTGTATGTGTTGGGCTTCTCAGATAAAGTAAGCGTTGCCCCCGCCAAGACACTTGATCCCAGTGATACCCTGCGCCAGCAAAACCCTCTGGGCAAAATCCCCTGTCTAATCCTTGAAGATGGCAACGTGCTGTACGACAGCCGCGTCATCACCGAGTATCTCGACTATATGGCAGGCGGTGAGAAGCTGATCCCCGCTGGTGCGGAGCGCTTTGAGGTTCTGACCAAGCAGGCACTCGCCGACGGCATCAGCGATGCGGCAATCCAGATCGTCTATGAAAAACGCATGCGCCCTGAAGAAAAGGTCCATCAGGACTGGATGGACTATCAGCAGGCGAAGGTAGATCGCGCCCTGGCAGCCTTTGAAAACAACCCTCTGCCCCCCGTCCAGCACAACTCACCTGATGCAGCACAAATCGCCCTTGCCTGCGCTCTGGGCTACCTTGATCTCCGCTTTGCTGGCGAATGGCGCAAGTCCTATCCAAAAACCGTCGCATGGCTTGATGACTTCGCATCCAGCGTGCCAGCTTACGATAAAACCAAACCCGAACCAGGTGCCTAACCATGATTACCCTACGCACCTCAACAACCTCGCCTTACGGACGCAAAGTCCGATTGGCAGCAGCCGTTCTTGGGCTTCAGGATCGATTGAAGGTTGACTGGGCTGACACAAGAGCTTCTGAAGGCTCATTATACGAGCAAAACCCGCTTGCAAAGGTTCCCACGCTTCTGCTGGATAACGGCGATATCGTTTACGACAGCCATGTTGCTCTAGAGCTGTTGGACACACTCGCAGGTGGAGGCAAGATTATTCCAGCAGATGATACCCGTATCTCGGTTTTAACCAAACAGGCCATGGCGGATGGTATCACCGATGCTGCCATTCAAGCTCAGATCGAGATGAGAAATCACAGCAAAGAGCACTGGAACACAGTCTGGATTGAACGTCAGCAAGGCAAAGTGGACCGCACACTCAAAGCCTTCAACGACTCACCGCTGCCAAACCCGCAGCAGACCAACGGCGTTCCCGACTGCGCCCAAATCGCACTCGCCTGCTCATTAGGCTATCTGGATCTGCGTGCAAACGGGGACTGGCGCAAGCAAAACCCGGAGCTGGTACGCTGGCACGATGCTTTTGTTGCGCAAATTCCAGCCTACAATGAAACACTCGCACCTGAGATGCTGGAAAAAGGCTGAAACCCAAAAAGGCGCATGCAGGATGCATGCGCCTTTAAAGAATAATATCAGTTCAATTAGAACTTCATGGAAACACCAGCGCGAACGAGGTTTTCGTTCAGGCGAGTTTTCTCAGTGCTGTCACCAAAGTCAAATTTCTGAGTACCGAAATCCTCGTAAAGGTATTCAACACGAGCGGTCAGAGTATCAGTTACCGCATGTTCAACACCGGCACCAACAACATAACCAATTGCGTTGATGTCATCTTTGCCATCAGCAGTCTTAGCAGTCAGGTTCTTAACTGCACCACCACCGGTACCGTAAACAAGGGTACGGTCAAGAGCGTAACCAGCACGAGCGCGAACAGTTCCGTTCCAGTCAGACTGCAGCTTTACGCCAGCTTTGGTCTCATCAAAGTCATTGTACTGAATGTCAGCTTCAGCACCCAGAACGACACTTGGAGCAATCATGAAGTTGTAACCAGCGTGAACGCCTGCGGTGATACCATTCTGATCGTCATCCAGAGCACCAGATGCACCATTTTTGCCATTCGCATCGAGGAAGCCCCAACCAGCGTTGGCACCAATATATGCGCCAGACCAATCATAGGATGAGAAGGTCGCTGGGGTATCGTAGGAAATTTCCGGCTGTACTGGCTGAGGGAGGTCAGCAGCAAGGGAAGTGCCAGCCATCAGGCCGAGGGCAATCGTGGTAAAAGACGCAATACGCAACATCTATCATTCTCCAACAAACATTTGCGGGTACGTACGAAACGCAACCGCTAGGGGAAAGCGATCAAATAAAACCGCCTTGGGATGGAGAGAATGTATGATTTGACTTTGTGGCTGGATCTGACAGGAATTATGTCTAATTCAAGGCAAACTACAGAAAGAATATGACACAATTATCAACCCTTTGTTTACGCTAGGTAATACAGGGTATTTGAGTGACTTTTTTGCTATACTCGAACTACAATCAGTTCTACCTACCGAAATTTCGGGGTTATCTGATGTCAAAAGTGATCTGAGACACTTCAAGAACGCTGCAAACCTGTCTATATACCCGGTCAAGCTCCGGTATGCCCCCTTTGGTGTAATCAAATAACCTTATATAATTGGAATTTCAGCCAATGCTTTTCTCATATGCTGCCCTCCTCGGAGGTCTCGCACTCTTGATCTTTGCCGGAGATCTTCTTGTTCGCGGCGCTGTGTCAATTGCTAAGGCATTGGGAATTCCAACACTCATCATCGGCTTGACGATTGTCGCCTTTGGCACCTCCGCACCAGAACTCTTTATCTCATTAAGTGCAGCATTCGACGGCGCCAGCGGCGTTGCCATCGGTAACGTTGTCGGGTCCAACATCGCAAATGTCCTGCTGGTTATGGGTGTCCCGGCACTCATTGCCGCCACACCATGCGATGAGAAAGGCGCCCACAGAAACGCACTGTTCATGCTTGTCGTCTCCGTGATCTTCGCCGCACTCTGCTTCTTGGGAACGCTCAATTTTTATGCCGGCATCGGTCTTCTTATCCTGCTTGTAATCTTCCTTGCTGATTCAGTACGCGCAACAAGAAAGCACAAGAAAGAGAACGGCATCAGCACCACAGCCGAAACAGACGGTGACGACGAAGATGAGCTTGACGTCGAATCCGTGCCGGAAAACAAACTCGTTGCAACAGCCTACATTCTCTTTGGTCTGGTTGGCCTGCCACTTGGCGCTCAGCTCACCATCACCGGAGCCACAGAGCTCGCCTCATCCTGGGGTGTATCCGACGCAGTGATCGGCCTGACAGTCGTTGCTCTCGGCACATCCTTGCCAGAGCTCGCCACAACGGTCATGGCAGCCATCCGTCGGCATTCGGCTGTAGCGATCGGCAATGTCATCGGCTCCAACGTTTTTAACCTGCTGGCGATCATGGGGATCACCGTCACAGTTATTCCGATCCCGATCCCCGAGCAGATCCTCGTCTATGACATCTGGGTCATGCTGGCCTGTGCTGTACTGCTCTACATCTTTGCCGCCAAACGCCTGTGCCTCGGCAAAGTATGGGGCGTCTTCCTGAGTGTCGCCTACATCGCTTACATCTACGGCGTATTTGCTCTGGACTTCATCTAACCGACCCAACTAAAACATCTATGTGAGACCGCAGCTGCCGATGAATCGGATAGGATGCGGTTCCATATTTTGCTTTAGCACCCACCGAGAGCGCCTGAACCATGACCAAAGACACATCTGACATGCCTGCACAAGCAGAAGACAATGTCGATGTGCCTCCAAGCAATCCGCAAATCCAGTTCGAAAGCAACGCCTCCCCGCGCAAACCGGGTGTCAAAGGCGTTGAAGTCATCGCAGACTTCGTCAAACGCTTGCCACTGGGTCCCGGCGTCTACCGCATGTTCGATGAAGATGGCGAAGTCCTTTACGTGGGCAAAGCCCGCTCACTGAAAAAGCGCGTAACCAGCTATACACGGCTGCAGGGTCAATCCAACCGCATCATGCGCATGATCATGGCAACCGCTGCCATGGAGTTTGTCGAAACCCGCACAGAACCCGAAGCCCTGCTGCTGGAAGCAAACCTGATCAAACGCTTGCGCCCACGCTTCAACGTGTTGCTGCGCGACGACAAGTCCTTTCCCTACATTCTGATCAGCGCGGACCACGAAGCTCCGGCGCTGATCAAACACCGCGGTGCCCGCGCCAGAAAAGGCGACTACTTCGGCCCGTTCGCCTCCGCCGGAGCAGTAAACGACACCATCAACGCCATGCAAAAGGCGTTCCTGATCCGCAACTGCACGGACAGTTACTACGCCAATCGTTCTCGCCCGTGTCTGCTCTATCAAATCAAGCGTTGCTCAGCACCATGTACCGGTGAGATCTCCATTGAGGACTACAAAGGCCTTGTTGCAGAAGCCAAGGCTTTCCTTTCTGGCAAAAGCCAGCTCATCAAGCAGGATCTGGCCAAGGCCATGGAGCAGGCCTCCGAGAATCTCGACTTTGAGCAGGCCGCAGTCTACCGCGACCGGATCGCCGCTCTTTCCCACGTCCAAAGCCATCAGGGCATCAACCCCCAAGGCATCGATGAGGCCGACGTTTTCGCCACCTATCAGGAAGGCGGACAAACATGCGTACAGGTCTTCTTCTTCCGAACCGGCCAAAACTGGGGCAACCGTGCCTACTTTCCTAAAGCGGACAAGAGCTACGAGCCTTCCGAAGTTCTGGAAAGCTTTCTCTCCCAGTTCTACGAGGACAAGCCACCACCACGCATGGTCCTGCTCTCCCATGAGGTTGAGGACCACGACCTGCTGACAGAAGCCTTGTCCGCAAGAGCCAACCGCAAGGTCGAAATCACCACACCAAAGCGCGGCGAGAAGCGCGAATTGGTGGAACACGCCCTCACCAACGCCAAAGGCGCACTTGGCCGCAGGCTTGCCGAAACTTCAAGCCAACTTAAGTTGCTCAAAGGTGTGTCCGAAGCCTTCGGACTGGATCGCACACCGCGTCGGATTGATGTCTTCGACAACTCCCACATCTCTGGAACAAACGCCGTTGGCGGCATGATCGTCGCCGGACCTGATGGCTTTGCCAAAGGCCAGTACAGAAAGTTTAACATCAAGTCTGAAGACCTGATCCCAGGCGATGACTACGGCATGATGAGAGAGGTCCTCTCCCGCCGATTTGCCCGGCTGGTGAAAGAAAACCCTGAGGGGTACGAGCAGGCAGCCCGGTTCACAGCCCAGTCACAGGCAGAACAAAAGCCCCCTGAGGATGAACCGGAAACGGCACCCTCCAACGCAGACATCCCTGCATGGCCGGATCTCGTGTTGATCGATGGCGGCAAGGGCCAGCTCAGCGCCGTGCGTGAAACACTCGAGGAAATGGGTATCACCGATATCCCACTGGTCGGCATTGCAAAAGGCCCGGACCGCGACGCTGGCCGCGAGAAATTCTTCAAAACCGGCGAGCAAAGTTTCATGCTGCCAGAGCGCGATCCCGTACTTTACTTCGTACAACGCATGCGCGACGAGGCGCACCGCTTTGCCATTGGCTCACACAGAGCGCGCCGCAAAAAAGCAATTGTTACAAATCCACTAGATGAGATTGCGGGTATTGGCCCGGCAAGAAAGCGTGTTCTACTCAGACACTTCGGAACCGCAAAAGCAGTCTCAAAAGCAGGTATCGACGACCTGAGAGCTGTGTCAGGCATATCAGAAAGCATTGCTAAGTTGATTTATAACCACTTTCACGAATAATCACGAGATTACGCGCTGCGTTCACAGATCGACCGCGACGCGCTACGCTCCCGAAAGTTTCGAAGTCAAAGGTGCAACACGTGGGATCAGTCAGGATCTTCTTAGATAAAGAGCGCAATGCCCCCCTACTGCTCCGCTTGACGCGCGTTGGCACACTTGCTGTCACGGCCCTGCTCCTGTTTACATTTCTGGTACCGGGAAATCTGATCAGCGAAGCCGCCGCCTTCTTCATACCTCAACTGATCGCAATCGGCTTCATCGGACTTCTGTTTTGGATCGCAATGGCCAAAGCGCTGCACTGGCTTCATTTAATTGCCCTGCTCGGCTTAGTCATCTCAAGTTATTGGATGGTCACAAGCGTCAGACAAGTTGTTCAGCCCGCGACTATTGCAAGCAAACAGGAAGACGGAACCACGTTCAGCGTGATGAGTCTCAACCTCTTGCATATGGGATTCGATGCGGAGGCCCTGAAACAGCTAATCGAAAAGCGTCAGCCAGATCTGATAACCTTCCAGGAAACAGCAAGCGCAACCCCACGCCTAAAAGAGTTCCTCGCGGAGCACTACCAGCACAGCATTCTGCCTCCCGATAAACATGACACAGACATTACGCTGTTCAGCAAGTACCCGATAAAAGACGCAAAACGCATCACTGTGCCAGACCTCAAAGAAGGCCCTCACATTCCACGCGAGTTCCTCAGCGCAGAAGTTGACATCAATGGCACCCCAGTTCAAATTTATGCAGTTCATCCTGCAAGTCCGCGCGGACCAAACCGCCTGGAAGGCCGATCCAGATATCTGGACCACGTGCGCAAACTAATCCAATCACAAGAGAAAGAAATACCAATCGTTATTCAGGGCGACTGGAACACACCGGTCTGGTCACAGACATTCCAAAGCTTTCTCACAGAATTAAACCTGAAGACTGCTTTCACCAGTTTCCTACCCCGTACAACCCGATACTTTATCCATCCATCCTTTGAAGCTATGCTGGGCTCGAAAGTCGATCACATCGTTTCCTCTGAAGAAATACTAATTAAAGAGCACTTCATTGACGAAAACGTGGGGTCTGATCACTTTCCAATTTTTGCAACACTGCACATACTACCTTAAAGTAAGCCTATGATAATATTCTAGAAACAAATCCGGAGGTAAGTTTGGAATGCCACGTGAGTTACTCGTATCGTTCGACGCAGACCAAACCCTCTTTGACTTTCAACGTATTCTCGATGAAGCCCTGATAACTACCGCAAGCTTTCTAAGCCACTATTCCAAGAAACCAATCACGCCCCGACGCCTCAAGAAGATACGCAACTCACTCGTGGAAGACGCCGCTCCCAACAGCATTGGCCTGCTGGAAATACGAAGAGCGTCTTTTGAACAAGCACTTAATCCACTGAGCAATGCTAAGGAATTATCACAGCAGGCTCTCGAAGTATTCGAGAAGGTCCGCTTCGGAAATCCATACTTCTATCCCCATGTGAAAGAAACTCTGGCCACACTAAAACGAAACTACAAGACCGCGCTCATCACCAACGGCAACTCCTGCCCCAAAAGCGCAGGCATCGCCCACCTTTTTGATTATGTGGTTATGGCAGAAGAGTATCCCTACAAGAAACCGGACCCGCGTCTCTTCAATGCCATGTTGTCAATGGCAGACATGAGCCCGGACAAACTGATCCACGTCGGGGACTCTCTGGAAAATGACATCGCAGGTGCAAACAATATCGGTGCCACCTCCGTGTGGTTTAACCCGCTTCACGACGACAACAGCTCCCCGGTCCTTCCTGACTATTCCATTGCCTGCATGAGAGAACTGCCCAGTTTGGTCGCCGGGTACGCCACACGATAGATTGCTCTTTCCAAGGCACCCGTCTTTTTCCGGGTGCATCACGCCTTCTATCCAAAGTTTACCACTGAACCTTGTGAGTAACCCCCAAGGGTTCTAGCCTCCTTCACGAATCCATGTATGAAGACCTAATCAAATTGAATGCGATGAGGCGCTCTACGCCGCGAAGGGCCAATGGCAAAACTATATTTTAATTTCTCCGCAATGAATGCTGGTAAGTCCACTCTGCTGTTGCAAGCTTCCTACAACTATCAGGAACGCGGCATGCGTAGCCTGCTGTTCACAGCAGCGCTCGACAACCGCACAAAGGTTGGAGAAATTTCCTCGCGTATCGGCCTGAAATCAGAGGCCCTGATCTACGACCCAAAGCTCGACCTATACGCTTGCATTGAAGAACAGCTGAAAGAGCAGAAAATCAACGCTGTCTTCGTTGATGAAGCCCAGTTCCTGACAGAAGAACAAGTCTGGCAGCTGGCCCGCGTCGCCGATCACCTGCACATTCCGGTGATGGCGTATGGCCTGCGAACCGACTTTCAGGGCAAAATGTTCCCGGGCAGTGCCGCTCTCCTCGCACTTGCAGATATCCTTCGCGAAGTCAGAACCATCTGCTGGTGCGGCTCCAAAGCAACCATGGTCGCTCGTGTAGATGAATCCGGGAAGATTGTCGAAGAAGGTGATCAGGTTGTTATTGGCGGAGAGGAATCTTACATCTCGCTCTGCAGAAAGCATTGGTCAATGCGCAAACTTGGTGAACCAACCGGTGAAAACAAGGATGCGCTCGCAGACATACTGTGCGAACCTGTAGACCACGAAAACGAAGTTTAGTCTCGGAGACAACCATGGGCTTTTTCTCACGTCTGTTCGGCGGCAGTAAAGAAGAAACATCAAAACCTGCTGCACAAGCAGAAGAATTTGAAGGCTATCAGATTTATTCTGAACCAACGCGTCGCGATGGCCAGTGGCAAACAGCAGGTCGCATCACCAAACAAATTGGTGAAGAAATCAAAGAACACGCATTTATTCGCGCCGATACCCATGGTTCTGAAGAGGAAGCAAAAGAGTTCTCCTCACGCAAGGCAAAGCAGATCATTAAAGAAATGGGCGACGGGATGTTTACATAATCCCGTATCCCTCCCCAAAGTCCCACATAAATTAGCGGGCCACAATTGACAGGAACCGCTTTGACGTGCACACCCTGCTTATAAACGCTCGTTAGGCGCGTAAACTTGAAGGTCCAGATGTCCCGTAAGCTTATATTTTCCCTTCCAAATATTCTTACTTACGGCCGTATTGCTGCGGTTCCGGCGTTAGCTGTCTGTTTTTACTTTCCAGAAGACTCAGCACGCTGGGTAGCCCTTGGCATTTTCCTCGCAGCAGCCATCACCGACTTCTTTGATGGTTACCTTGCACGTGCATGGCAGCAGCAATCAGCTCTTGGCCGAATGCTGGATCCAATCGCAGACAAGCTTCTCGTCTCGGTAACCCTTCTCATGCTGGCATGGGATGGAACGATCGGAGAGTGGTCCATCATCGCTGCAATTATCATCTTGTGCAGAGAAATACTGGTCTCTGGCTTACGCGAATTCCTCGCAGAACTGCGCGTATCCGTACCCGTCACTCAGCTTGCAAAATGGAAAACAACAGTACAGCTCGTTGCTTTGGGCTTCCTGCTGGCAGGTCAGGCTGGAGATCTCATTTTCCCGTACACCACGTCCACTGGTATAGTGCTTCTTTGGGTCGCAGCGATTTTGACCCTATATACGGGTTATGACTATTTCCGTGCCGGAATTGGTCATCTGATTGAAGACTAACTCCAGCAAAAGACGAGGCTTTCAATAACAGGAAGCCGCATAATACCGGGGCCTGTTCCTATGAAAATTCGTTATTTCGCCTGGCTACGTGAGCGCACTGGAACCTCTGAGGAAACCATTGCGCTTCCTGAAGGCGTTAAAACAACTGGCGATTTAATGAGCTGGCTCGCAGCCCGCGATGAAGGATACGCCTTTGCCTTCGAGCAACCGGAAACCATCCGTATCGCAGTCAATCAGGAACACGTGGAAGAAGACCACGTTCTGTCCGGAACTGAAGAAGTCGCATTCTTCCCGCCCATGACAGGCGGTTGAGGAAGATCTAAGCTCCCGGCATTAGTCAAAACCTGCGAGTACCATGTCACAGACCAGCATCACAGAGTTCACAGTTCGCGTTCAGGCCGAAGACTTCGACGTTCTGGCAGAAACCGAAGTCCTCACCAAAGGCCGTAAGGACGTTGGCGCCATCGTCACCTTTACCGGCCTGTGCCGTGACGAAGGCGGCACGCTTGAAGCTCTGGAGCTGGAACACTACCCGGGCATGGCCGAGGCGCAGATCGCAAAGTTTGCGCAGCAGGCTGTCCAGCGCTGGCCCCTGACCGGCCTCACCATCATTCACCGCTTTGGCAAAATCCCTCCAGGCGACAACATTGTGTTGGTCATCGCCACCAGCCCGCACCGCCGCGCTGCATTTGAAGCCGCTGACTTCCTCATGGACTTCCTGAAAACCAAGGCACCGTTCTGGAAAAAAGAGCATCTCAAGGATGCGTCTGAGGGCACCTGGGTCGAAGCCAAAGCAGCAGATGATACTGATGCTGCCCGCTGGAACGCACAAAAAACCAAGTAACCTCCGTTTCTCAATAATATGCATTGCGCAAGAGTGAAGTCACACTTTGCTTGACATCACTATGCTTGCTGGTTCAAATAGTACGTCATTTATTTAATTTGGTCATAAACTCGACCTCTTACCCTTTTGCACCCAACAAACAGGTCTCTGATGTCTGCAGTCACTAATCTGCGGCATGAGCGAGCACCTCATCCTGGGCTTTCCTTATGGGAAATTGTCGGCCTTATTGCAGCGCTTATGGCGCTTAATGCGGTTGCGACTTCAATGATGCTCCCGGCTCTTCCAGCCATGAGCTCAGCATTGTCTGTCCCCGACAATGATCGCCAGTTGGTGATCACTGCCTACATGATTGGTCTTGCTTGTGCGTCTCTCTTTTTCGGCCCGCTCTCCGATACGATCGGGCGCAGAACCACACTGCTGATCGGCCTCAGCCTCTACATCATAGGCGGGGTGTACTCGACCTTCGCCATGAGCTACGAGCATATGCTTACAGCACGGGTACTTCAGGGCGTAGGCGCTGCGGCACCGCGTGTTGCCTCCATTTCCATGATCCGCGACTGGTACAGCGGCCGCCAGATGGGCAAGGTTATGTCGCTTGTCATGGTCGCCTTCCAGATTGCACCCGTGATTGCACCATTCCTCGGGCAGATGGTCCTGTGGGTCGCTCCATGGCAGGGTGTGTTTGCGGCTCTGACCCTGTTCGGCGTTCTGCTGCTTCTTTGGTGCTTCACCCGTCTTCCAGAAAGTCTGGACCCAGTGAACCAGCGACCGTTGGAAATACGCTCCATCCTCAGTGCCTACCGGCTCGCTCTGACCACCCGTGTCACCGTCGGCTACATGATGGCAATGACCTTCATTTTCGCCTGCCTGTTCGCCTTCATCAATTCCGCGCAACAGGTCTTCATGGAGCGGTTTGAACTCACAGACCTGTTCCCGATCGTCTTCGCGGCCATCTCAATTGCCATGGCTCTATCTTCCTACCTCAACTCACAAATGGTGGAGAAGCACGGCTTGCGCCGGATGTCACACATGGCGTTGCTTGGCTTCACGGCCACGACCATACTCATGGCCGCAATTGCCTATAGCGGCGAGCTAACTCTGGTCGTGTTCATCGCAGTTCAATCACTGGCGATGTTCTTCTTTGGCTTCATTGGGCCAAACTTCAACACCATGGCAATGGAGCCGTTAGGACGTGTTGCCGGTGCAGGTTCCGCAATGATCGGCTTCGTCACCACACTGATCGGCGCTCTACTCGGCGCCGGGATCGGAAAGCTGTATGACGGGACCGAGCTACCTCTGGTCTACGGCATCGCTCTCTTTGCAATCCTTGGCTTGATCTGCGTGCTGATAACCGAAAACGGAAAACTCTTCAAACCGCAGCACGAACACGAGCTCGCAACAGAATAATCAAAGTAAAAGCCCGCCGCTCAGTGAGAGCCGCGGGCTTTGAATTCTCTATGTTGCAAACAGATTAGCTTGCAACACGCACTTCTTGTTTTACAGGCTGCACAGCTGCCATGTAATCCTCAATCATCAACTTGCAGATTTCACCCGGAACGAAGCTGTATGGCCCGATTTCTGAAACCGGTGTTACCTCAGCAGCTGAACCGGTCAGGAAGCATTCTTCAAAGACTTCCATCTCCTCAGGCATAATACGCCGTTCAATCACTTCGATACCGCGAGCCCGCGCCAGCTCAATCACTGTGCGTCGCGTGAGGCCATCAAGGAAGCAATCGGCCAGTGGCGTATGGATCACTCCATCCTGAACAAAGAATACATTTGCGCTTGTTGCCTCAGCAACACGGCCTTGCCAGTCAAGCATCAGAGCATCGGAGTACCCTTTCGCCTCTGCTGCATGCTTGGAAATCGTGCAGATCATGTAAAGGCCTGCTGCCTTGGACTTAAACGGCGCAGTGCTCGGATCAGGACGACGGTACTCTGCCATATCCAGACGAATACCCTTCAGGCGCTCTTCAGGAGAGTAGTAACTAGGCCACTCCCATGCTGCAATCGCCAGATGGATCGTGTTGGCCTGCGCAGAAACGCCCATCATCTCACTGCCCCGCCAGGCAACCGGACGCAGATAAGCATCTTTCAGGTTGTTCTCAACGAGCATTTGCTTACAAGCATCGTTGATCTGCTCTTCACTCCACGGGATCGTGAACCCCAAAACCTCTGCGGATTCGCGTAAGCGCTTGGTGTGCGCTTCCAGTTTGAAGATCTCACCGCCGTAAGCGCGCTGCCCCTCAAACACACTACTTCCGTAGTGCAAGCCGTGGGTTAGCACGTGCACCTTGGCCTCTGACCACGGAACGATTTTTCCATCCAACCAGATTGAGCCTTCCAGTTGATCAAAGGATGTACCCGCCATTTCTCTTCTCCATATGGCGAACAAGCCACGGTGCGAACAAGGCAAGGCCTTGCAAGTCAAAGTGTGTTCTAACTAAATTAAAGGGTTACTTTGAGGCAGGAAGTCATATCAGCCGCATTAAAGACTGCAAGTGATTACAACCTACCCACCACTACAAACCGATGTAGAAATGACTTTTTCAACTATTGCGCGAATGCGCTGTGTTGAGTTATTTCCTTTCTTCATCGATGGGCAATTAGTAACTATCATTCTGAAATAAGTCAACATAACTGACGTATTTTTTGTAAGATTAAAAAATAGGCAGTTACCCGGGATAGGAAATGAGCAAAAAAGACATCAATTCACCACGGTTTGACCTCATTGAGCTGTTTTTCTTCGCCTATCGCGATTTTACGGGTGATCCGGATGTGCTTCTCGATGAGCTTGGCTTTGGCCGTGCCCATCACCGTGTGCTTCATTTTGTGCACAGAAACCCCGGAATCAGGGTCTCCGACCTGCTCGATATTTTAAAGATCACGAAGCAAAGCTTGGGACGTGTATTAAAGCAGTTGGTCGACGAAGACTTCATCTGTCAGGAACCAGGAGCATTGGACCGTCGTCAACGTCTGCTTTATACGACGGAAAAGGGGACAGAATTTTGTGCCCAGCTCTCCAAGCTTCAGACCCAACGTATTAATAAGGCAATTTCACTCATGCCAGATGGCAGTGATGATATTGTTCGTCAGTTTTTATATCTTATGATTGATGAGAATGAGCGCAGCGAAGTTGCTCGTCTCATCACCAAAGAAACAGATTGAGGAAATACCGTGGCCCGCTCAGCTCTTTTAGAAGATGATGCACCTCACATTCTCCTGATTGACGATGACAGCCGTATTCGGGACCTTCTGCAAAGGTTCCTCGGCGAGAGCGGATTTCGCGTCACCGTCGCAAAAGACGCTGAGGAAGCCCGCCGCAGACTAACTGGACTCGAATTCGACCTGCTTATTCTCGACGTCATGATGCCGGGAGAAAGCGGTCTTGAGCTTGCAAAGGATCTGCGCCGCACCAAAGCGGTCCCGATCCTCATGCTCACCGCCCGCTCCGATACCGAAGACCGCATTGAAGGACTGGAAGCCGGCGTTGATGACTATGTGTCCAAACCATTTGAGCCGCGTGAACTCCTCCTCAGAATTTCGGCCATCCTCCGTCGCGGCGGGCCAAAACCAAAAATGAAACTTGAGGTCCTCGCCTTCGGCCCATTCCAATACAATTCCGAACGCGGCGAGCTCAAACGCAATGACGAATACGTCCGCCTGACCGACCGCGAGAAGCAGATCCTCAACACCTTCGCGGAAAAGCCCGGTCAGACCGTTGCCCGCACCGATCTGGTAGGCTCCGACGTCTCGCTTGGCGAACGCACAATCGACGTTCAGGTAAACCGCCTGAGAAGAAAGATTGAGGAAGACCCCGGCAATCCCTTGTACCTCCAGACCGTGCGTGGGATAGGTTATCGGCTTATTACCAACTAAACGCCCCAAAGGGGCCCAGCACGCATCAGCAGCGAGAGGACAATGGGCTTATCAGACCGTTTCAAACTCCCTCAATGGGTCAGAACGCTTTTAACGCCCTACTTCGCGGTGACGAGCTGGCTGCATTATCAGCTTCCCAAGGGCCTGTATGTCCGTGCGCTTCTGATCATCATCATCCCGTTCCTGATCCTGCAATCAGTCCTCGCGTTTGTCTTCATGGAGCGCCACTACGATCTGGTGACACGCCGGCTGTCAGAAGCTGTTGTACGCGACATCGCCGCTGTCATCGACATGACAGAAACTTACGCTCACGACGACAACTACGCCATCTTGAAGCAAATCAGCGCGAGCGCATTGGGCCTGTCCGTCACCGTCCTTCCCAAGGAACCGCTTCCACCCTCAAAGCCAAAACCACTCTTTGATCTGGTAGACCGTTATCTGACCCGCGAGATCGCCGCACGCATCGGCAGACCATTCTGGATTGATACCATCGGCGCGGCCAAATATGTCGAGATCCGTATCCAGCTGGAAGCCCAGACACTGCGCGTCATTGCCCGCAGAAGTCAGACCTACGCCTCCAACTCCCACATTTTCATCGTCTGGATGATCGCCACGTCCCTTGTCCTCATCATCATCGCGGTCTTGTTCCTTCGTAACCAGATCAGGCCAATCGAACAGCTGGCGGACGCCGCAGAGGAATTCGGCAAAGGCCGACAAGTCGTCAACTTCCGCCCCCATGGAGCCCGTGAAGTTCGCCGTGCCGCACTCGCTTTCATCGATATGCGCCGACGGATTGAACGCCACGTTGACCAGCGCACCACCATGCTCGCAGGCGTCAGCCATGACCTTCGCACCATCCTGACCCGCTTCCGCTTGCAATTGGCGCTCCTGCATGACTCCCCTGAAGCAGACGCGCTGCGCAATGATGTCGATGAAATGAACCGGATGCTGGAAGACTACCTCTCCTTCTCCAAAGGCTATGGCGATGAACCTCCAGCCCCCGTTGATGTTGCATTGATGCTTGAGGATCTGGAAGTCGAGGCCGAAGTTGTCGGTGCAGATGTCGCTTCCTCGTTTGACGGCGATCCGCTGGTCATTGTCAAAGGCCGCGCTTTCCGCCGCTGCCTGCTGAATGTCATTTCCAATGCAGCGCGCTACGGCAAGATGCTGCGCATCAAAGGAAACCGCACACCGGACTGGCTGATCATTACAGTTGATGATGATGGCCCCGGCATACCACGCGAAGAGCGTGAAAACGTCTTCCGCCCATTCCACAGGCTCGACACCGCCCGCAATCAGGACAGCGGTGGTTCAGGTTTGGGCCTTGCCATTGCAAGAGACATCGTGCGAAGCCACGGCGGCGAAATCTTCCTGCGCCAGTCCCCACTGGGCGGCCTGCGCGTCCGCATTCGTATCCCGATCTAAAGAGCATTCACTGCCTTGTTAATCGGGAGCACGCACAAATAGCACCACATGGCCAGCCATGCAGTGTTTCACCTGATCTTCCCAGAGAACGGGACGAGCAAGGCGAGCAGGCAACGCCTGCGCTACTTGTTAGAATTGAGTCTTCGGCATTGGCTGTCGCCTTGCCCGGGCTTTCTTTTGATGAACAACATCGCCTCTTTTGCCTATAAGGCACGATAGCCGGTTTCCCGGAAAGACAGTGGCTTATCCGGTCAGGTTTCCCTGCCCGAACAGTTCCTCCATCCTTGGCAATTTTGGTTGAGACAAGAGGTTTCCCTCTCACAACACCCGCATTTGCCACCGCGTGATACCCTATAGTCCTGGGCCCTTCCCCTCAAACCATGCGGCCACGTTTGAAGATCGGTTCACCGGACCGCCAGAAGGTTCGTTACCTCTTCCAACAGCCCCGCCCAACCCACGCCACACTGACGGCCGGTCCGCCAGCAGCCCGTCACGTGGGCATGGGATTTAAAGTAGCCTGAGAAAACCGTCAGGGGGATAAGTTTTTCTTCCCCAGCGTCTCATATGAAACTCATCAGGCTTAATGCATGCGCCCGCCATTGGGCACCTTGCTGTCTGGTTGCAGCAAAACGATATCGCCGTTTTCATCAGACAGACCCAGTGTCAGAACCTCCGACATGAAAGGTCCGATCTGGCGCGGAGGAAAATTCACCACCGCAACCACCTGACGGCCAATAAGCGCTTCTGGCGCATAATGCGCGGTGATTTGAGCAGAGGTCTTCTTCACGCCAATCTCTGCCCCAAAATCAATCGTCAGCTTATATGCGGGCTTGCGGGCCTCCGGAAAATCAACAGCCTCGATAACCGTCCCCACCCGCACATCCACATTCAGAAAATCATCAATACTGATCGTTTTAGTATCTTCTGTTTGGTCCATAATCTTCTCTAATTTAAATCAGGAGCTGGCCTCAGTCCCGCCATTTGTAGGTTCAGGTGCAGGGGCCTTCCTATCAGCAGCCGAACGTGTCGGTTTCTGGCATAAACGTCCCAGTCCCTCAAGGAATGGTGCAGCAACCTTCTCAACACGGCACGCACGACCCATCCATTTTTCGCCCCGCGCCAGCATCTCGTCAACAGCAACCATAACCTTTGGATGCCCCGGCGCATCGTCCTCAAGCCAGACACGAACCACCCGCTCATACCCAACAGCCAGAGCATTGGACATGCCCACGTTGCGCAGGCCAAACTCTTCAATGCCAGCCGCCACCATCATCCATTTCATGGAGCGGGTCACAAGCTTATGCATGTGTATGGCCAGAGCCGGGTCCTTCACCGCCGTCTTGCGCAGGTTTCTGATCGCTTCCTTGTAAGGTTCCATGAGATCAAGTCGGCACATAAGAACATCGAAAAGGCGGTCACGTGCCGTCTCATCCATCAGGTCAGGATCACGCTCCTGAAGAACCTTCTGGTCAATTTCCCGCATAAAGGCGCCAAGCAGATCAAGCTTGCCATTGCAACACGCGCGCACCACCTCAATCTTCACACCAGCGTTATCCGCGATTGCCGCATAGGTGATTTCTTCAATCCGCTGCGTTTTCAGCAGCTCAATGAAACTTTCCACGACTTTCTGATGGGTCTTCTCGGTGGGCATGGCACGCTCCTGTATGACCAACACTGTCTCTACGCATCAACACCTGATCATACACAAAGGAACAGCGCAGATACAAAGAAAAAGCCTCAGTCTAGTAACCGAGGCTTTACGTCAATATCGAGCAATTTTGGAACCTGCTTAGTCAGCACGTTCTGCGGCGCGAGGGGCAGCCGTTGCAGTTGCCTGCTCAGGGGCCACACCCTGCTTCATCCATCCAGTCAACATGGCATCACCCGTTTCGCCAACTCCTGCCGGAACCAGCGGGCGATCATGCATTAATTTCAGGCATCACCGGCAGTTTCAAACATCACTGTTTCCATCGCTTCCTGCGCTGTCTTGCCAGCCCACACGACAAACTGGAATGCCTGATAGTACCGCTCACAGGAATCAAGAGAATTGGAGAAAAGAACCTCGATCTGGGAGGGGTTGGCCTCCGCGCCACCGGCAAGCAAAAGCGACTGGCGGAAGATAACAACACCTTCCTGACCCCAGATATCAAAGTGCCCCATCCACTGTTGCTCATTAATCAGAGCAAGCAGACGCACAATATCGTCTTTTCTGGGGGCTGGGACTTTCAGATCGAACGCGCTTGCCATATGCAGCGCCTCCAACTCTTCCATCCATGAAAAGGTGACGTGATAATCGCACCAAGACCCTGTAACCGAAATGGAAATTTCGTCATCACCGAGGCGCTCAAAAGACCAGTCATTGCCGGTCGCAAGGTTTTCGATGGTATCAACCGGATTCAGGGGGCGTTCCGTGCCGTACTCAATAAGGCTCATTTCCGGTCCTCTTTCCGTTTGAGGAATGGTTTTCTACCCACTCCAGACGGAGGCGGGTCGAGTGATCGTGGACCAGACACTTACGTGCTCTTTACTAGAAACATGCACTACAAAGGAAGTTCCCAAGAGGAACTATTGATGCGAAACATAGAATCTCTTTTTTCCCAATATACCGATAGACCTGCTCTTTCCCCTATAGGGGGAACCGACAGAACATTGCGAAAATTGTGGACGACTCTCAGCCGCCCACAGCATATTCACATGTAATTTTCGGCCAGAACTACGCTTTGTCTTCAGGCTTAGTGTTTTTATCAAGTGCAGCGAGACGTTCTTCGGCTGCTTTAAGGCGCTCTTCCAGCTTTTCAACTTCATCAAGCGCTTTGATCGCCATGTCTTTGACTGTGTCAAACTCATCGCGCGAAATCAGATCCATATCTGACATGAAACGCTCAAGCTGCGCCCGGAATGCGGTTTCCATTTCCCGCTTTGCACCTTGCGCAACACCAGCGGCATCGGTCATCAGCTTTGCAAACTCGTCGAACATGCGATTAGGTGACTGGCTCATGGCGTCCTCTTTAAATTTATATCTCATAAACAAGTATTGGTCTGGTTCGACAGATTCAAGCGCTCAAGCCCGTTTTGCGACCAGAAGTCTAAAGAACCTGTCAGTAAAATGACGAAAGCTTGTGTTGAACACCTGCGATAAACCACTTGACCAACTCCGCCACTTGTCGGAATGCTCGCTCAGTTAATAACAGAAGGGTTTCCAATGCCGCTCCTAGCAATACCTTTCCCGATGATTGATCCGGTTCTGATTGAATTCGGTCCACTCGCCATCCGTTGGTATGCTCTGGCATATATCGCCGGAATTCTGCTTGCATGGCGTTACATGGTCGTAACCGTCCGCAACACAGCGCTCTGGAACAAGACCCCTCACCCAACAGCAGCAAACATCGACGATTTTGTCATGTGGGCGACGCTTGGCATCATCCTTGGCGGGCGTTTAGGCTACGTGCTGTTCTACAACCTGCCCTATTACCTCACCAACCCGCTGGAGATTTTCGCGGTTTGGGAAGGCGGCATGGCCTTCCACGGTGGGTTGCTTGGCATGATCGTTGTTCTGATCATCTATTCCAGATCGCGCAACCTGTCCGGCTGGACCATGTTCGATCTGGCAGCCATCGCCGCCCCTATCGGCCTCTTCTTCGGACGCATCGCCAACTTCATCAACTCCGAACTCTGGGGCCGCCCAACCGACGTGGCATGGGCCGTGGTCTTTCCCAATGGCGGACCGGAACCAAGACACCCAAGCCAGCTCTATGAAGCCGCACTGGAAGGAGCCCTCCTGTTCCTCGTGCTACGCTTGTTGTCACACCGCTTCAAACTGCTGCAGAAACCCGGCGTTCTCGCTGGCAGCTTTGCCATTGGCTACGGTCTGGCCCGCTCGTTTGTGGAACTCTACCGCGTCCCGGATGCACAAATCGGATACCTCTCCGGCTTCCTCACAATGGGCATGCTCCTGAGCCTGCCAATGGTCCTTATCGGAGCAGCCATCATAGTCTGGGCCCTAAAAAGAAATCCGGAAGAGAATAAAGCAGCCAAATGACCAGTTCCGCGACCACGCCCCTTCAGGAGAAAATCAAAAAGCGGATTGCGGATCATGGTCCCATGTCCGTCGCAGAGTATATGAGCATGTGCCTGTCTGATCCCGAGCACGGCTACTACATGCACCAACACCCCTTCGGCACCAAGGGCGACTTCACCACCGCACCGGAAATCTCGCAGCTCTTCGGCGAGCTGATTGGTGCATGGTTTGTACATCAGTATCTCTCACAGGATCTCAAAGGCCCCATTCACCTGATTGAAATGGGGCCGGGTCGCGGCACACTCATGAAAGACATCCTGCGCGTGGTCTCCCTGCGCCCGCAAATGCTCGCCAACCTGCAGATTCATCTGATGGAAACCAGCCCCTCCTTGCGCAATGCACAGCGCAAACTGCTCAAAGCCTACACAATCAAATGGCACGACACGCTGGAAACCATTCCGGAAGGTCCAATCCTGCTCGTCGCCAACGAACTATTTGACGCCCTCCCCATCCACCAGTACCAGCTGACGGAACAAGGATGGCGCGAAAGATGTGTCGGGCTGGATGATGATGGCAACCTCACCTTCGGCATCGGTGCTGGCACCCTGTCTCCGGCAGATGTAGCCAAAGCAAACCTGAAGGCCAAACTGGGCGATACGCTGGAACTGTCTCCCGCTTCCAACGCAATTGCCGCACACATCAGCCAGCGCATCCGGCAAAACGGCGGCGCAGCGTTGCTCGTCGACTACGGCTACGCCAAAACCGCCACTGGTGACACGTTTCAGGCCCTCAAAAAGCACGAATACGTCTCAACGCTGGACCATTGCGGCGAAGCTGATCTGACCGCCCACGTCAACTTTCAGGCCCTTGCCAACGCCGCACTGGCACAAGGCGCCAAGGTGCACGGCCCGATCAGTCAGGGCCAGTTCCTGCTGGGCCTCGGCTTGCTGGAGCGAGCCGGACAGCTTGGCGCAGGCAAATCCACCCTTGATCAGGACCAGATCCGCAAAGACGTAGAACGCCTTGCAGCAGATGACCAGATGGGTGCACTGTTCAAAGTCCTTTGCATCACCAATACCTCTGAAAAACCAATTCCATTTCAACAATAAACCCACCGACAGCGGGAGAAGCTAATGATCAAAGTGCCTGAGCTTGAAGCGATGCAACACATTGCCCATGGCTTCTTCACCCGCGAAGGCGGTGTTTCCTCGGGCATCTACAAAGGCCTGAACGTGGGCATCGGCTCCAACGACACGCGCGAAGACGTGCTCGAAAACCGCCGCCGTGTTGCAAGCAGCATGGGCACCACGCCTGAGCAACTGGTGACCCCCTACCAGATCCACTCCGCCAAAATCCTGAGTGTGTCCGCTCCCTTCACCGAGGAAGATGACAAACGCGCCGATGCACTTGTCACCAACACCCCCGGACTTGCTATCGGTATTCTGACCGCCGACTGCGGTCCGATCCTGTTTGCCGATCCTGACAGCGGCATCATTGGGGCAGCCCACTCCGGCTGGAAAGGCGCGGTAGACGGCATATTGCCCAACACAGTCGAAGCCATGCAGCAACTTGGGGCAGATCCGGCAAACATCACTGCTGTCATGGGCCCAATGATCTCGCAGCAAGCCTACGAGGTCGGCCCGGAGTTCATTCTCCGTTTTCTGGAGCGCTCCCAAGACAATCAGCGTTTTTTTGTTCCCTCGGAAAAACCAGAGCACAGCATGTTCGACCTGCCTGCCTTCATAAAGGCGCAGCTGGACAACCTCGGTCTGAAAAACACCATCGACCTTAAGCTGTGCACCTATGCAGATGCGGACAGATTCTTCTCCTACCGTAGAACCACCCATAACAATGAACCGGATTACGGACGCCAAATATCAACTATCATGTTGACCGGCTAATTGTGCTTGCCAGCAAGCAAGAGTAAGTTCTGTTTGGGATTGCACTGCGAACTATGGATTGGGAGAACACCATGGCCCTGCACTTTTCACCGGAAGAATTTGCTGAGCGCCGCGCGGCTCTGGATGCCAAACTCAAAGAGCGCCATCTGGATTGCTTGCTGATCTTCGCACAGGAAAGCATGTATTGGCTTACCGGTTTCGACACTTTCGGCTACTGCTTCTTCCAGTGTCTTATCTATCGCCCCGGCGAAGAACCCATTCTCCTCACCCGCTCTGCCGATCTCAGACAAGCCCGCAACACCTCTAACCTGAAAGACATCCGCCTCTGGATGGACGTGGCAGGCAGGTCACCTGTTGGGCAGGTCAAAGAGCTGCTGTTTGATCTGGACCTTTTAGGAACCCGCATCGGCGTTGAGTATGACACCCACGGCCTCACTGCTGCCAATGGCCGCCTACTCGACGAATCTCTCCACTCATTCGCAAATCTGGATGATGCCTCTGACATTGTGAAGGCACTGCGTCAGGTCAAGTCTCCCCAAGAGCTGGAGTACGTAAGAACAGCCGCCAAACTTGCCGACGAAGCCTTCCTCGCTGCAATGGAAGAAATCAAGCCCGGAGCCAACGAAGGCCACATACTGGCAAAGATGCAAAGCACCATCTTTGAAGGTGGGGGAGATTATCCGGCCAATGAATTTGTAATCGGGTCCGGCCCTGATGCCCTGTTGTGCCGCTACAAGTCCGGTCGCAGGACGCTCTCTGAAAATGATCAGCTCACATTGGAATGGGCAGGCGTCTACCGCCATTATCATGCAGCATCCATCCGCACCATCATACTGGGCGAGCCGACACCACGGCATTTGGAGCTGCATCGGGCAGCAAAAGACGCCCTTTTGGCAGTCGAGCAAGCCATGCAGCCGGGCAATACTTTTGGGGATCTATTTGCCGCTCATGCTAACGTTTTGGATGATCGGGGCCTGATGCCACACCGCCTGAATGCCTGCGGATATTCCCTTGGTGCACGCTTCACACCAAGCTGGATGGAGGCCCCATATATGGCATTTAAAGAAAATGCACATGAAATTCAGGAAAACATGGTACTGTTCATGCACATGATGATCATGGATTCTGACAGCGAAACCGCGATGACTCTGGGACAAACGTACATCACACATGCAGATGGTCCAGAAACATTATCACAGCTTTCTCTCGACCTCCCTGTGAAGGCGGGCTAAAGACTGGCATAATTGAACTTTACGAATCTATTGGGGCACCCCACGCTGATTCTCTACGTGGACGTTAAGGACAGACATGCTGAAGCTCGTACTTCTACCTCGGGTATTAATCGTTGCCGTTACGGCGATTCTTGTAGGCTGTTCGGCAAACCCCATTCCCCCTTCCAGCATCGGGGATATGATCGAAAACAAGTCAGCTCCCCCAACAGTTGCTCCGGATAAAGCAACTTTTGCGTTTGAGCAGCTGACCGGACTGCCGGGCAACATTGCCGATGACCTGTTTAGGGAACTGGGGGATCGCACAGCTGCCGCAGATCTCAACCTCGTCAGGCGCGTTGGCGCGCCGGCAACCTATCGGATCAAAGGTTTTTTGACAGCAGCAGGCGACCAGTACACCACCACCGTTTTCTACGTGTTTGATATCATAGATGAAAACGGCAACCGGGTTCATCGAATCGATGGGCAGGAACAAACTGGTGGTAACGCGGGCGATCCATGGAACTCTGTAACGCGCGATGCACTTCGCAGAATTGCCGGTAGAACTGTTGCATCACTAAAAGCATGGCTCTACAGCAAATGACCTAGCAAGTTCAATGAGATACACGATTACGCGGCTCAGCTTTTGCAAAAAAGCTGAGCCGCAATGCGTTCTGGCTATTGTCGGCTTAAGGCGAGGTTGTTAAAAGGCGCGCAAGGCTGCCTCTCAGGGCACCTTCTCAGAAGAAGTCGGGTTCCGCCAAGGGACGCAAATATCCACCTCACCGCCGACCATTGTCGATCGGTGAGACCAAAGCCCAAGAAGGACTTGCGGGTTATGAAAATCGTCGCGGGTAACTCCAATCGCGCGCTGGCCGAGCAAATTTCAAAGTATCTTGATGTGCCATTGGCGAAGTGCCAGGTTCGCCGCTTTGCAGACCAGGAAATTTACGTTGAAATCCAGGAGAACGTGCGCGGTGAGGACGTTTTCGTCATTCAGCCGACAAGCTATCCGGCAAACGATCACCTGATGGAACTGCTCATCATTATTGATGCGCTTCGCCGTTCTTCAGCACGTCGTATTACCGCAGTGGTTCCATACTTTGGCTACGCCCGTCAGGATCGTAAGTCGGCACCACGCACACCGATCTCTGCAAAACTCGTATCTAACCTGATCACTAATGCTGGTGCGGACCGTGTTCTCACGCTTGACCTGCATGCTGCACAGATTCAGGGCTTCTTCGACATCCCGACCGACAACCTCTACGGCGCACCTGTGATGACCCGCGACATCAAAGAGTGCTACGACACAACCAACGTCATGGTTGTTTCTCCCGATGTTGGCGGTGTGGTTCGTGCACGCGCACTTGCAAAGCGGATCGAAGCGCCTCTGTCCATCGTTGATAAACGTCGCGACAAGCCTGGTGAATCCGAAGTCATGAACATCATTGGTGATGTGAGCGGATACGACTGTATCCTCGTAGATGACATCGTCGATTCCGGCGGCACTCTGTGTAATGCGGCAGAAGCTCTGCTTAATGCTGGCGCAAAATCTGTAACCGCCTACATCACACACGGCGTCTTGTCCGGCGGCGCAGTTGCACGCGTTTCTGCATCCAAGCTGAAGGAACTGGTGATCACTGATTCCATCGAGCCAACGGCTGCAGTGCAGGCGGCACCAAACATCCGCACTATTTCTATCGCCCCTCTGATGGGCGAAGCGATCAATCGCACTTCGCAGGAACGCTCCGTTTCCAGCCTCTTCGATTAATCCACCTGAAATACACGAATTTTGAAAAACCGGGGTCCGCCCCGGTTTTTCTTGTTTAGAGCGTATTCCCGAAAAGTGGGTCCGGTTTTCGGAGAAGAATACGCGTAAAAATAAACGCTTAGAGCTTACTGCGTGAATACATATGAACGCGACATGCTCTAGTGCCTGTTTTGCAGCCGTAAAAACCGGTTTTCAGGCAGGAATACAACACCAGCAGAATCAAAGCGCAGAGTCTCTTCAAGTTTTCGGACAAACTGCCTAAAGGCTCCGCCGTTGGCCTTGCTCTTTAAGGCAAGTTCAGCTATACGAGCCGCGTACGTCGACACCCTTGGAGGAGGCGTGCAAAGTTGGCCGTAGTTGAGCACAGAAAACTGTCGCTCCCGCGGCCTTACTTTTATAATCTAACTAGGAGATTCCACCATGGCAAACAGCTATGAGCTGAAAGCACAGGTGCGTGAACTGGGTGGCAAGGGGGCCGCTCGTGCAGCTCGTCGTGAAGGTCTTGTACCTGCAGTCATCTACGGCGGTAAAAAAGCAGCAGTTTCTATCAGCCTGCCGATCAAAGAAGCTACCATGACCCTTCATAAGGGTGGCTTCCTGTCTCACGTCGGTACAATCGATCTGGACGGCAAGAAAACTTCTGTAATCGCAAAAGACTTCCAGCTGCATCCAGTAAAAGACACGCTGATGCACGTTGATTTCCTGCGCGTTTCTGCAAATGCAACGCTGACAGTTGAAATCCCTGTGAAGTTCCTGAACGAAGAAACTTCCCCAGGTCTGAAGCGCGGCGGTGTTATCAACGTTGTACGTCACACCGTTGAAATGACTGTTCCGGCAAACGCAATTCCAGAAGCTCTGGAAATCGATCTGGCTGAAGCTGACCTTGGTTCTTCCCAGCACATCTCTGCTGTTAAGCTGCCTGAAGGTTGTGCACCAACCATCACAGACCGCGACTTCACCATCTCCACCATTGCAGCTCCTGCTGGTCTGAAAGAAACTGACGAAGCAGAAGAAGCTTCTGAAGAAGCTGAAGGTGAAGGCGAAGGCGAAGCTTAATTCTCAACATCTAGGGCTTGGAGCCATACCTATGAAGCTGTTGGTCGGCCTCGGGAATCCAGGCCCTAAATACGAGAGTAATCGTCACAATATCGGGTTCATGGCGGCTGATGAAATTCATCGCCGCCATCGCTCATTCAGCCCATGGCGGGCCCGCTTTCAGGCACAAGTTTCTGAAGGCACTCTGGAGGGCGAAAAAGTCCTGCTGATGAAGCCAATGACCTATATGAACGATTCCGGTCGTTCAGTGGGCGAAGCACTCCGTTTCTACAAACTCACCCCGCAAGATGTTGTCGTGCTCTATGACGAGCTGGACCTGCCCCCAGCCAAATTCCGTATGAAAAACGGCGGCGGTCACGGGGGCCACAATGGCCTGCGCTCAATCACAGCACACATCACAGACGCCTACCGCCGCGTACGCCTTGGCATCGGCCATCCGGGCCACAAGGACCGTGTGCATCAGTGGGTTCTGGGTGACTTTGCGAAAGCGGATCAGGAGTGGCTTGAGCCTCTGTTAGAAGCCATTGCAGACAACGCTCCTTTGCTCGCACAAAACAACGACAACCAGTTCGCAAACAAAGTGACACTGGCAACACGCCCGGAAGGCTCTGGCAAGCCTTACAAAAAAGAAAGCTCGCGCGAATCTGCTTCAAAGAAAAAGCAAGAGACAGCCAAGCCCGAGCCGCAAAAAAAGCCAGCCCCAAAGGCAACCGGCTATCAGGACAAAGAAGCAAACAAAAAAGGGCCGCTCGCCTCAGCGCTTGAGCAGCTATTTGGATCGAAAGGACAAAAGTAAATGGGTTTTCAGTGCGGCATTGTCGGCTTGCCTAACGTTGGTAAGTCTACCCTCTTTAACGCTCTGACCAAGACAGCAGCGGCGCAGGCAGCAAATTATCCGTTCTGCACCATTGAGCCGAACACAGGTGATGTTGCTGTTCCAGATCCACGACAGTCCAAAATCGCAGCAATCGCGCAGTCCAAGGAAATCATTCCAACACGACTGACCTTCGTGGACATTGCTGGTCTCGTTCGCGGAGCCTCCAAAGGCGAAGGTCTGGGCAACCAGTTTCTGGCAAACATCCGCGAAGTTGATGCCATCGCACACGTTCTGCGTTGCTTTGAAGACGACGATGTCACCCATGTGGATGGCAAAATCGACCCGATTGCCGATGCAGAAACCGTAGAAACCGAACTGATGGTTTCTGACATGGAAAGCCTCGAAAAGCGCATCGCACCACTCGCCAAGAAAGCAAAGTCTGGCGACAAGGACGCGAAGCTTGCTCTGCCAATCATGGAACAGGCTCTGGCAATCCTTCAGGATGGCAAGCCTGTGCGCGCACTGGGCCTGACCGATCCGGAAGACATCAAGCAGCTCGACATGCTCAACCTGCTGACCTCCAAGCCGGTTCTCTATGTTTGTAACGTAGAAGAAGAATCTGCCGATAAAGGCAACAGCCTCTCCGCCAAGGTTCAAGCCATGGCAGAAGAGCAAGGCGCCGCATCTGTTGTCATCTCCGCAGCAATCGAAGCTGAGATTGCACAGCTGGATGAAGAAGAACAGCGTGAATACATGGCGGACATGGGTCTGGAAGAGCCGGGTCTGGATCGCCTGATCCGCACAGGCTACGACCTGCTGCACCTGATCACCTACTTCACAGCAGGACCAAAAGAAACCCGCGCATGGACCGTACCGGTCGGCACCAAGGCTCCTCAGGCCGCTGGCGTGATCCACACCGACTTTGAGCGCGGCTTCATTCGCGCACAAACCATCGGCTACAACGACTATGTTGAACTGGGTGGTGAAGGACCGGCAAAAGAAGCAGGCAAAGCACGGGACGAAGGTAAGGAATACGTGGTTCAGGACGGCGATGTATTGCTCTTCAAGTTCAACGTCTGATCACTGCAGATCTTCATCAAACATCAAAGGCGCTCCTCGGGGCGCCTTTTTTTATTCAAAAAAACATCCGCTTAAAATCAAAGATCAAGCAGTACAATTTCGCTGGAGGCCTCCGCATCCACATCCGCCACATGGACCTCCTTCAGCCCCTTGGTGATCAGGTTAGCAAGGATACTCTGCTCAACGCCGCTGTCTACAATCAGCATATCCGCCTGCGCACAAGTGCCTGCCACATAACGACTGGGCACACCAAACTTACTGGAGTCACATAGAACCATCGTACGCCTGCAAGAAGCTATGATCGCCCGGGCAAGCTCTGCTTCTTCCTCAACGTAGTACATAAGCGCACCGTCCACGGATAAGCCCACAGGGCTAATGACGCCCCAGTCCGCCTCAAGCTCCTCAACGGCCGCAAGAGTGATCGGCCCCAGAGAACCTTGCCCGTCAGCGTAAAGGTTCCCGCCAATCACGTGAACCTCAGCAGCAGTTTCAGCGCCAATGATCATCGAGGCCACAGCATAGGAGTTGGTCGAAACCTTAAGCTGCTCAACCTGCGCAAGGTGCTGAGCAAGAATGGTCATGGTACTGCCGGATTCGACAACCGCATGGTGCCCTTTCTTGAAGAAAGACGCAGCCAGCCGTCCAATCGCATATTTCTCGATATAATGGGTGCGCAGCCTTACCCGATACGAATCCTCGCCTCTTGGCAACAGATAGCAAATGGAGTTCTCGAAGAGCTCATAATCCTCGCGCGCTGACAACGCCTGCGCCAGAACAGCAAGCTCCTCAAAGCCCATTCCCAGAATATCTGCAGCGGCAGTCAAGGATATGCGTCGATGGTGCTTCACCAGATTGGCAAGAACGTCCACCTTTAAATCAATCATCATTTAAACTGGCCTAGATTCAGGCTTCCGATCCCGATGTAAACAATGTTCCATTTTAGCGAAAATGACTAAGAAATATCAAACGATTAGGAGAGACTAGTCAATTGCGTCGGCAATTACTCAAAAAACGTGAATTCGTCCCCGTCAGTATCCTCCAGAACTCCCCGGAAGACACGCGCATTTTTCAGATGATGCTCGATTTCAGAGAACCCGACTTCCCCGTGGTTTTCGGTAATGAAGACATCAACACCACGCTCGGTTTGTCCGGAATAACGGCTGGGAACACCAAACTTGGAACTGTCGCACAGCATCATGGTCTTCTGCGCACTCTGCTGCATCATTAAGCTGATCTGCGCATCCACCTCATGAAAGTAGCTGGCCCCCTTCTCAATACACAGGCTTGTCGGGCTCATAATGGCCCAATCCACTTCCAGATCACGAAGGCGCGCCAGTGTCTCCTCCCCATACAGCGCAGTAGTATGGATCCCAAGCCTGCCGCCAATCAGTTCAATACTGAACAGACCACTGTTATGCCGGACAAGGCTCTCCGCAATCAGCGGACTGGGCGTTGTAATAGAAAGATCCCGTTTCTCTTTGAGGTGATTGACAAAAAGCGCGGGCGTACTACCCGCCCCAATCAACAAACGATCACCATCCTGAATCAGGCTGGCGGCCAGCTTGCCGATTGCATTTTTCTCTGCAAAGCGGGAGTGCATGCGCACGCTGATATCACTCACCTCAGTTGCCTCTTGAGAGACCAGCGAGTTGCCGCGTACGCGCAGGATGCTGTTGTCTTCCAAACGATCAACCGAACACAGAATGTCGTCGGTGGAGCAATCCAGCACATTGGCCAGCAAGGGGAGCGATATGGTTTTATAACGCCGCACCATTTCGATTATGCGGACAATCACAACACACCCCCAACCGCAATTAAACCAAATATTTCCAAGGAATCGTCAAAGCAAACTTGGAAGTAAAGCTAGGATCGATTTCCGGTAATATCCCGGCCAAAGATGACTTCATCGCGAAGCGGGATGCCATGTAGACCCGTAACCGGGATCTCCGGGTTTAACTTCCGCTCCTCATCAATGACGCCCTGCACCACCTTTTCCAAGTGAAAACCACGTCTTTGATAGAACCGGAAAGCATCAAGGTTGTCGTTGGATGTGCGCACCATAATGCGGCCGACATCCGCATGCCTCGCAGCATCCACAGCAGCATCCAGTAAAAGCGTTCCGATCCCACCCCATCTCTGCAAGGAATCGAGAGTGAGGATCTCCCATTCGCTCTCGCGCTTAATCAGAGTAATCATCCCGACCAGACGGCCTTCATTCAAAGCCAGATAGCCCGGCAATTTAGAGGCGTCCACCACTTCCCCATCCAGCAATTGCTCGGGACTGGTCCAGCGGTTCACAAGCAGCTCAACAACCTGCTCTCGATCTTCAGGCTCAATTGCTCTTATTTGGATTGACACGAAGAAGACTCCTGTTCGGCATCTGGCCTAACTAGATCAGTATCTTTTAACATTCGCAATTCAGTAGCAGTACGCGCCTGCCAGCCTGTGCGTTCTAACTCGGGCATTTCATTATTCTCAAGCGGATAGCCGACGCAAAGGTAGGCAACAAACCTCCAGCTATCAGGCACACCAAACACCTGCCCCATGCTGTCAGGGTCGAGAATAGACACCCAGCCCACACCAATGCCCTTCGCTCTGGCCGCAAGCCAGAGACAGTTGATTGCACTCACACAGGAATAGCAGAGCGTTTCCGGCATGGTCTGCCGCCCAAGCCCCGCACCTTGTGCCGGGTCAGCCTCGCAAAATACAGCAAACTGCAGCGGCGCATCCGTCAGCCCCTGAAGCTTGAGCTTGGCATAGCTCTCGGCGCGCTCGCCTTTGTAGCCCTTCAAGGCCTCTGCGTTGGCATGTTGGAAGTTGCGGTAAACGGCTTCTCTGTTCTCAGGCCGGCATACCTCAACAAAGCGCCAAGGCTGACTGTTGCCGACGCTTGGGGAAAGGTCAGTCAATCGCAAAAGCTCATCAACAATTTCGCGATCAATCATGTCTTGCTTGAAATGACGCACATCTCTGCGCCATTTCAAAAGCAATTCGAAATCTTGATTGAAGGCCTCAGAAAACTGCGGCCCGTTCTCGACAACAGAGTCATTCAATGACCAGGAAACTCCACTAAAGTTCTTACAGGAATATCCAGAGCTTCCAGTTTTGCACGTCCCTGCAGTTCTGGCAAATCCACAATGAAGCAAGCAGCAACAATATCCGCACCTGCGCTTCTCAGCAGCTTAACGGCAGCTTCCGCCGTGCCACCGGTCGCAATCAGATCATCAACCAGAATAACCTTCTCACCCGGCTTGATGGCATCACAGTGTATCTCGATGGTATCCGTACCGTACTCGAGCTCATACTCCTGCTCGATAGTCTCAAACGGCAACTTGCCCTTTTTACGAACCGGCAGAAACCCAGCAGAAAGCTGATGTGCTACAGCACCACCAAGAATAAAACCACGCGCCTCAATACCAGCGACCTGCGCAATCTTGGAACCGGCCCATGGTTGTACCAGCGCATCAACAGCACGGCGAAACGCGCGAGGCTCACTCAGCAGAGTGGTGATGTCACGAAACAGGATACCTTCTTTTGGGTAGTCAGGAATGGTCCGAATCGACGCAATCAGCTCCTCTGAGATCGTGTTGAGTGTTTCAGTCATGGTTGTTTCCGTGTTCCTTTATTAAAATTTGATATATTTGAGACTCTGCAGCCAGAGCCCTTGTGAAGTTATTCTGATAGTCAGTCGGTTATTTGTTCAGCACACGTCCGGCAATCGCATCCAACTTGGCAAGCAGCGCGGGATCTCGTTTGTCCTCTGCGGTGATAAACGCAAAATCAAGGGCCGTGTTAGACCCGACTGGACATTCCTGATGTTCCCTCGGCAGCTTTCTGGCAACCGCACGCACCAGTTTGTGAGCGCTCTCTACATTCTCGTGCAACACCTTAAGGATCGCATTGATATCAACATTCCCGTGGTCAGCATGCCAGCTATCGTAATCTGTGACCGTTGCCACTGTCGCATAGCTCAGTTCCGCCTCACGCGCCAGCTTGGCCTCTGGCATGTTGGTCATCCCAATGACATCACAGCCCCAGGAACGATAGAGGTTGCTTTCCGCCTTTGAAGAAAACTGCGGTCCTTCCATAGCCAGATACGTCCCGCCACGGCTATACGTAAGGCCCTCTTGTTGACAAGCAGCTTCAACAACATCCACCAGTAACGGCGACACTGGATCAGCTACGGATACGTGCGCAACACAGCCTGTTCCAAAGAAACTCTTTTCGCGTGCAAACGTCCGGTCGATAAACTGATCAACAAGCACAAACGTGCCCGGTACATACTCTTCCTTCAGTGAGCCACAGGCGCTGATAGAAATCAGGTCCGTAACACCAGCTCGCTTCAGCACATCGATATTTGCCCGATAATTGATCTCGCTTGGAGAGTGCACATGCCCCCGGCCATGGCGCGGCAGAAAAACAACCTTGAGGCCATCAATCTCGCCGATGCAGACATCATCGCTTGGTTCACCCCAAGGGCTTTTGATCGTTTCCCAGCGGGCATTTTCAAACCCGGGGATATTGTAGAGCCCGGAACCACCAATAATACCCAGAACCGCCTGCATAGTGCTCTCCTCAAGAAATCAGTCTCGGCGCTACCCTATCAGATTCAGCCGGGGAAAGTTGGCGGTACATCAAATCCAGCCAACACTCCCAAAAAAAAGGGCTACCCCAATAGGGTAGCCCTTTTAAAACTTATAAATGTGACCTTAGTGGTCCACATTTCTCCAGATCTTGCGCTTTGTAAAGTACAGAAGCGAAGCAAACAGGATCAGGAACGCCATAACACCGAAACCAATGCGCTTACGGTCTTCAAGGTGAGGCTCAGCAGTCCACATCAGGAATGCAGAAACGTCACGAGCGTACTGATCAACAGTCATTGGAGAACCATCGGAGTACTCAACGGCTTCATCATAAAGCGGTGGCGCCATTGCAAGCGTCTGACCCGCGATGAAGTTAGGGTTGTAGTACTGACCGTCAGGAATTTCGACACCCTCAGGAGCGTCGTGATAACCGGTCAGCAGGCCGTACAGATAGTCCGGACCATTTTCCTGATACTGCGTCGCAATATCCAGAACAAACCATGGGAAACCACGAGTAACCGCGCGTGCTTTCGCGATCAGAGACAGGTCTGGTGGGTAAGCACCATTGTTGGAAGCACGGGCTGCCTGTTCGTTCGGGAACGGAGAAGGGAACCGGTCAAACGGCTTGCCTTCGCGCTCGAACATCTCACCTTCATCATCCGGACCATCCTGAATGAAGTACTCAGCAGAAAGAGCGCTGACTTCATCCTCGGAAAAACCCGGACCGCCTGCTTCAGCAAGGTTACGGAAGGCAACGAGGCTCAGACCGTGACAGGCAGAACAAACTTCCTTGTACACCTGAAAGCCGCGCTGCAGCTGAGCTTTGTCAAACTGGCCAAACGGACCAGCAAAAGACCAAGGCTGCTTTTCGACATGCGGGCCTTCACCAGCAGCCAGAGCTGGTCCGGCAATTGCCAGACCTGCAACAACTGCGATGGCGCGTACGCTTTTGAACATCAGATTTTTCATCTTACCAAAATCCCCTGCCCTTAGGACGCACTGCCGGTTTTACCCAGCACAGCATCGTTGATTGAGTCAGGAACCTTCTTTGGCTTTTCGATCAGGCCAAGAACTGGCAGGATCACCAAGAAGTGGATGAAGTACAGTGCGGTGAAGATACGAGAAGCGATTACGTAACCGCCTTCTGCAGGCATCGCGCCCAACCAGCCAAGGATGACAGCGTAGAACACAAACAGCCAGAAGAACACTTTGAACACTGGACGGAACGTGCCGGAACGCACCTTGGAAGTATCGAGCCACGGCAGAACAAACAGAACTGCAATCGCACCAAACATCGCGATAACACCACCGAGCTTGTCCGGGATAGCGCGCAGGATCGCGTAGAACGGCAAGAAGTACCATTCAGGAACGATGTGTGCAGGCGTAACCATTGGGTTCGCTTCGATGTAGTTGTCCGGATGACCCATATAGTTCGGCATGTAGAATGCGAACCAGGAGAAGAAGATCATGAAGATAACGATCGCGAACAGATCCTTCACCGTGTAATACGGATGGAAAGAGATCGTGTCCTTCTCGGACTTAGGATCAACGCCAACAGGGTTGTTGTTACCAGCAACGTGGAACGCCCAGATGTGCAGCAGCACAACGCCAACAATCACGAATGGCAGCAGGTAGTGCAGTGAGAAGAAGCGGTTCAGTGTTGGGTTACCAACAGAGAAACCACCCCAAAGCCATGTTGTAATGCTCTCACCAACAACTGGGATAGCAGAAAACAGGTTGGTAATAACCGTTGCGCCCCACAAAGACATCTGACCCCATGGCAGCACGTAGCCCATGAATGCAGTTGCCATCATCAGCAGGAACAGCAGAACACCAAGGATCCAGGCGATTTCGCGTGGTTCTTTATAGGAGCCGTAATACATGCCACGGAACATGTGGATGTACACTGCAATAAAGAACATGGATGCGCCGTTCATATGCAGATAGCGCAGCAACCAACCGTAGTTCACATCACGCATGATGTGCTCAACGGACGCAAATGCCAAAGCATCGTTAGGTGTGTAGTGCATCACCAGCACGATGCCGGTAAGCAGCTGCACAACCAGCACGAAGAAAGCAATACCGCCGAAGGTCCACCAGTAGTTCAGGTTCTTCGGGGTAGGAAAAGCAACAAAACTCCCATGCACAAGGGAGAGCACCGGCAAACGACGCTCCAGCCACTTGGCAGGTGCGCTTTGCGGTTCATAAGTAGAATGACCAGACATAGCTGCCTCCTGAAGGGGTCACGTCAGCCGATTACGACAGTGTCGTTTTCGGAAAACTGGAAAGGCGGCACGAGCATGTTCTCTGGAGCCGGGCCCTTACGAATACGACCAGCAGTGTCGTAGTGAGAACCGTGACATGGGCAGAACCAGCCGCCAAAATCACCAGCTTCACCAAGAGGCACACAGCCAAGGTGCGTACATACGCCAACCATGACCAGCCAGGCTTCGTGGCCTACAGTTGCGCGGTTGGCATCGGTTGCCTCCGCATTGTCTGCCAGGTTTGCGTTACGTGCAAACTGGTCTGGTAGATCAGAGATAGGCACTGCAGTCGCTTCAGCGATCTCTTTTTCCGTACGTTGACGGATAAAGACTGGCTTACCACGCCAGGTCACAGTGATTGATTGCCCGACTTCAACCGCAGAAACGTCAACTTCAATAGAAGCCAAAGCCAGTGCAGATGCATCCGGGTTCATCTGATGGATAAAGGGCCAAGCCAGGGCTCCCGCACCGACCGCGCCCACGGCGCCGGTCGCGATGTAAAGAAAATCGCGGCGTGTCGGTTCAGCCGTGTCCGTGTGTTCCAAGGTCGCGTCCTCTCGAAACAAAATTGAAAGAGAACACCTAAGAACTCTCTTGAGAGGACAGTACCCACGGCTAGTAAAACCAGCCACCATCTACCCAAAACAAAGATCTATAGGTGAAAATGCGCAAACTACGCACTTATATTAACGGATGCTATCTGCCACCAATGGTCGCACTTGTCTAGGCTCGTTGAAAAATTGAGGACTTATTGTCGCAGTCAACTTGGGCAAAAATCGAAAAAAGCTAGGACAAATCAGATTCTGAATGATGTAAGCCCGTCAAAACGAGTGTGGTTCGGGGACCACAGGACGCAGATTCGCCCCGAACCACCTTAAGTTTAAATCGCTTGATTCCCGCCTAGGAACCCTTATTCAGCGGCAACTTGCGCAAGGAAACCGCCAGATTGGTGGTTCCAGAGGTTCTCATAGATACCGTCAGACTTCAAAAGTTCCTCGTGAGTACCCATTTCTACGATTCTGCCTTGATCCATGACAATCAGGCGATCCATTGCCGCGATTGTGGAAAGTCTGTGAGCAATTGCAATAACCGTCTTACCCTCCATCAATTCGAACAGGCTCTCCTGAATAGCGGCCTCCACTTCGGAGTCCAAAGCAGACGTTGCTTCGTCCAGAACAAGGATAGGAGCGTCCTTCAACAAGACACGCGCAATCGCAACACGCTGACGCTGACCACCGGAAAGCTTCACACCGCGCTCACCCACCAGAGTATCAAAGCCAGTACGCCCTTTCGGGTCCTTCAGACCTTCAATGAACTCCAGAGCATGCGCCCGCCGAGCCGCTTCCGTCGCCTCTTCCAGGGTTGCACCATCCTTGCCGTAAGTGATGTTCTCTAGAATTGTCCGATGCAGCAAGGAGGTATCCTGAGAAACCACACCCACATGCTGTCGCAGACTTTCCTGCGTCACACCGCGGATATCCTGACCGTCAATCTTGATACGTCCACCTTCCAGATCATGGAAGCGCAGCAACAGGTTCATCAGCGTCGACTTGCCAGCACCGGAGCGACCAACAATGCCGATTTTCTCACCGGGCTTGATGTCCAGCGACAGGTTCTCCAGCACGCCGCTACCTTTGCCATAGTGGAACTTGACATTTTCAAAGCAAATTTCCGCTTTAGAGACAACCAGTTCCTCGGCATCATCATGGTCGGCGACCTCCGTATGTCTGGACAGCATACCTATGCCATCCTGAACAGTGCCGATATTTTCGAACAGGCCTGCAACTTCCCAAAGGATCCATTGCGACATGCCCTGCAAACGCAAGGCCAGACCAATTGCGATCGCAATATCACCGGTGGTGACCAACGCACCCTTCCAGAGCCAGATAGCAACGCCCCCGAGTGACAGAAGCAAAAGGTTGTTGATCAGGGTCAGCCAGATGTTCAGCTTGGTCACATTCCGCATCTGCTGATGCACCGTGTCCATAAACGTGCTCATAGACCCTTTGGCATAGTCCTCTTCACGCGCAGCATGAGAAAACAGCTTAACGGTCGAGATATTCGTATATGCATCAACAACATGACCGGTCATCACCGACCGCGCATCCGCTTGCTTCTTCGAGATTGTCTTCAACCTTGGCACAAAGATGTACATGACAAGGAAGTAAGAAGCCAACCACCCCACCATTGGCAGAGCAAGACGCCAATCAGCGCTCGCAAGCACAAAAAGCGAGGCAAAGAAGTAAACACTCACATAGACGAAAATATCGACAATACGGGTAATGACCTCCCTCACGGCGAGAGAAGTCTGCATCAATTTATTCGCAACACGACCTGCAAAGTCATTATGGAAGAAGCTCAGGCTTTGGCGAAGCAATTGCCGGTGCCCCTTCCAGCGGATGAGCATCGGATAGTTGCCGACAAGCCCCTGGTGGAAGAGTAACTCCCAAATACCAGAGACAATTGGCGAGATCACAAGCAACACCACCCCCATCCAGATGAGGTGGCCGCTGTTATCAGCAAAGAACGTTTCTGGATCTTCTGTACCCAGCCAGTTCACCAGGTCGCCCATAAACGTAAATATTACGACTTCCAGAACAGCAATTCCAGCAGCAAAGAAAGCAATAATAGCAAGCAACAATGCCACTGGCTTAGTATAGAACCAGATAAAACCCCAAAATGCATTGGGAGGAGTCGTTATCTCTTCCACTTTGAATGGATCAATAAGCTTCTCGAAATAAGAAAACATGATAAATCCCAATTAATATACTTGGAACACAAGGCGCAATACGACGTCAGCATACAGTGAGAATGGCGGCTGCTTACTGCAGCCGCTCATCTCGTTCATATGGATCGCGGCTAGATTTAGGAGCGCCGGAAAAAGACCAGATCAAACTGGCAATCCCGACACCAACTGCAAAAGCGCCAGCTACGGTATCAATCACACGCCCTTTAAGCAGCGTGCCAGCCTCATAAGTCCCGTTGGACCGTACAAATTCCACCAGACCAAGTTCAGCGTAAAGCGTTGGAATAACAGCAAAAAATGCAACTCCAGCACTAATCATCAAGAACCAGAAGGCGTGCACAAGGCCCTGAGAAAGTGAGGTTTTTCCCGCGTCCCCAGAGCGCACATAGCGTCCACCATCGACGGGAATTTGAGGTACAGAACCATCACGGGACGCAATCTGCGCCCAGATAAAAGAGGTAATCATTGGAGATACTCCGACAACATATGCATGCAACCGCAGACGTAAGACGTCCGTAAGGGAGGGCGGCATTAAGAAAATACGAGTTAGGAAGTGTTGGAAATCCGCTTTCTAGGCGGAGATTGGACGGCCTGTGTACCAAGCAGAATGCATCGCGCATTTGCCAGTCGACGGGAGAACATTTACGTTCACGAGCACAAATTCAGTATTCATGTATGTCTCCCTGGTTCCAACGTTTTAAAAATAGCTGATCGGGCGATCAGCAACTCGGAGAGTCTCGTCAAATGAGATGAGGGCTCTCGGCCGATGCGAGATGCTTATACTCATAAAGACCGAAACATGCCTAGCCCCCAAAACTATGGAAAAACACTTTGGAATGCACTGTATCTTTTTCGCAACATATATCACTGATTCCAATGAAAGCACTTGATTCCGATCAGCAAAATCACAATGAGGGTCCGCAACTTTCACCAAACACCATGTTTTTTCTGGAGATTTTCACTGGGTTCCTCTAGATGCCCGAGTAATGCTTCCATAAGCCATTCTGATACGACCAAGAGCGAGCACCACGCACCATGCCAGATATTGCCCTGTACCAACCCGACATTCCGCAGAACACCGGGACACTGTTGCGGTTGGCCGCATGCATGGATGTGACCCTGCACCTGATCGAACCAGCCGGATTTCCCCTGTCTGATCGCGCACTTAAGCGCGCCGGCATGGATTACATCGAACGCGCCAAGCTCCAGCGCCATATGGATTGGGAGAGTTTCCGTGAATGGCAAATGGCGGAAAAGCGCCGTCTGATCCTCATGACCACCAAAGGATCGCGCCCCTATACCCAGTTCGCCTTCAAAAAGGACGACCTGATCCTGATGGGCCGCGAAAGCTCCGGCGTGCCTGAAGATGTCCACCAGGTTTCTGATGCCAGACTGCTGATTCCCATGAAGAACGGCATGCGCTCACTCAACATGGCCGTCTCCACCGGAATGGTGCTTGGAGAGGCCCTGCGCCAAACCGATTGTTTTTGAGCATAACGCAACCTAGACTGGCTGCGTTGATAAATGCGTTGCTTTGCGCTGGTTAGGTTTTTTCTGCGATGTTTGAAAGTGTCCTGAGAAAAATTGCTCATCTGTTGCGCAGCGCATACTTTCTCATGATCCCCCTGCCCGCTCTGGCAGGGGCTCCACTTGAGCCGATTCTTTATCCCCGCCTCTTCGATGAGGCGGAACTGGAGCGCCACCTACACCTGCTCAACCAGATATACCCCTGCAAATGGCATGATGCACACAAACGGAACGGGTATAACCTCTACGATCTTGGCAATGACATTCAGGTCCTTGAGTTCTCCTGCACGGTGGGCCTGCACAATCTGGCAAACCTGTACGTCCGCAAATATAAAGACCGCAGCCAACCGGCAAAACTCGTCGCTCTGCGTCGGCCAAAGGGACAGCCGATCACCAGCAAATACATCCTCTTCAACAGCTTCTGGGACCATACCCGCGCCGCCCTGACCAGCTTCACAGTAGATCGCGGACTGTCAGACTGCGGCTCGTTTGAAGTCCACCGCTTCACGCCACAAGGCAATCTGGAACTGGTGGAATATCGCGCCAAGCATACCTGCGACGGAAAATTCCGCGAACCCACGCAGTATCCGTTGGTCTACCCGATGATGTAACCGGCAAACCAAACAGCTAAAGCCTCCCTAAGCCGGTAAACACATTTCAACCAAGAGTTTTTAGGCAAGCGTAAGGGCTAGGCGGCATTCTATGACAGGACACGACCAGTCAAAGAGGAAGGCCACCATGTCCAGATACGTGTATCCTAGCATAGCTTTTATCTTTGCGGCCCTTCTGAGCAGCCCGACACAAGCCGAGCCCGTACAACCCGTCAAAGAAAACGACCCGTCAATCCTGAACCGCTACATAGACCTGTTGAATGTCGCGCATCCCTGTGACTGGCGTGAGGACTACAAGACGAAGGGCAATCACCGCCTGCGGTTCAATGAGTTCGTGCAGGTACTCGAATTTTCATGCTCTATGAGTCCATACAACGATGCCCATCTCTACGTTCATCTGGATTCCAGAGACCCGGACGAAGCAGCATTACTGGCGTTTGAACGTCCCCCCGGCGAACCCAACGATGACCCCGAGGTCATCTTTAACGGTGTCTGGGACATCAAGACCGGAGATTTGACAAGCTTTATGAAGGGTACCGGCCTTGGAGACTGCGGGACCTATGAGGTCCACAGGTTCACCCCACAGGGCTACCCCTATCTGCTGGAGTACCGCGCGAAACCTGAGTGCGATGGCAATTACGATCAGCCGGAAAATTATCCCGTGATCCTTGAGAGAGAAGAATAGTCCAGCGCCCAGCGTTACCTCACCTGTACTTCTCGGTGCCCCTCCATTACATAGAGCAGCAAAGAACGCTTTGCGCTCAAGGAGGGACGATGAGCGAGACACAAAACACCCTTCCAGCTGATCTGGAAGACAAAAAACAAGAAGCATCCGTTTGGTTTCGCCAGCTGCGCGACAACATCTGCAACGCCTTTGAAAAGCTGGAAGACGAAGTCGGAGAGACCAACGGGCCCCTCTCGGACCAGCCTGCCGGACGCTTTGAGCGCACCCCATGGGAACGTACCGACCACAGCGGTGGCCACGGCGGCGGCGGTGTCATGTCCTTGATGCATGGCCGCGTCTTTGAAAAAGTCGGCGTCCATGTCTCCACCGTCCACGGCGAGTTCTCTCCCGAATTCCGAGGCCAGATCCCCGGCGCCAGCGAAGACCCGCGCTTCTGGGCCTCCGGCATCTCCCTGATCGCCCACATGCACAACCCAAATGTACCGGCAGTGCATATGAACACCCGCATGGTGGTCACCACCAAGCAGTGGTTTGGCGGCGGCGCAGATCTAACGCCTGTTCTTGGCGCACGCCGGACACAGGAAGACCCCGACACAGTCGAATTCCACGAGGCCATGAAAGCAGCCTGCGCGGATCATCCGGGTGCAGACTACGACCACTTCAAGAAATGGTGTGACGAGTACTTCCATCTGCCACACCGCAACGAAGCACGCGGCATCGGCGGCATCTTCTATGATCGCCACAACACCGGCGACTGGAACGCAGACCTTGCCTTCACCAAATCCGTCGGCAACGCCTTCCTCGACATCTACCCGAAGCTGGTGCGCAAGAACTTCCTGACCCCATGGACAGACGAACAGCGCGAAGAACAGCTGGTCCGCCGTGGCCGTTACGTGGAGTTCAACCTGCTCTACGACCGCGGCACCATCTTTGGCCTCAAGACAGGCGGAAACGTCGCCTCCATCCTGTCCTCCATGCCCCCCGTGGTAAAGTGGCCATAAGCCAGCCAAACCGCAACAAGCTCCCCGGCCCACGGGTCGGGAAGCTTCCAGCCTGCCTACACTGTCAGCTTAGGCGCTCGGTCTCACGATAAATGACAGAGCAGAGTTCCCTGCACTACTTGCCAAGCGCATTGCCTTCAAACGACCAATCAGTTCCCGCGCTTCCGCCGGTGGCCGCTGTTCCTGACGCCTGTAGTCAGAACCATCCCGATTACGATGCAACAGTCCAAGGCCAAACAGCTCCCGCCTCAAAAGGGCCGGATCAGAAAAGCGATGTCCACCGTTGAGCAAGCTGTTGACTTCCTTTTCACTCAAGGAAGTGCCTGTTGGAATCGCAGCCCATAACTGCCAAAGGCAAAGCACCTGCACTTGTCGGCGCGAAGGCCAACTCACCAACTGCCCACTTTCGTCAAACTGATTCAGAGCACGCCCCACCAGCCGATGATCAACCACTTCCGCAACTAGAGGTGTATCAAGACGGCGCTCCGCAGAGTGCACCACTTTCATATGCTGGAAGTTCTGAAAACCCGCAGCTTTCGCAAGCATATTCATCAGCTCCACATGCGAAGGCGCGTTGCCACGGGATTTTATCTGACGGGCAACACTGCGTGCAAACTGGGAAACATCGGGCGCGCTAAAAGGGACCGGGACTCTCGACATAGCAAAATCCTTTTGGGCCGCATCTGATTTTCGTGGTCGCTGACTTACGAAGCGGCATCGGACAAGAATGTCGATTACTATCGAAGTGAATTAGCAGGTTTAGCACCCCTCACGGGGCAGCGACGCCTAGGGAACTGCCGACCTGCCACGACAATAAGTGCTAGAAATACAGGATGTCAACACACGGTTGCGTCCGGTTCACACCCGTACTCTGGAGCCTTGGGGCAACCGCCCCTACCCCGGCCTAACCATCTTCTCAGGCCGTACAACGCTGTCAAACTCCTCAGCAGTCACATACCCAAGACGAAGCGCTTCTTCTTTCAAAGTTGTGCCGTTTTTGTGCGCGGCTTTGGCGATCTCCGTTGCCTTGTCATAGCCGATGGTTGGTGCAAGGGCTGTCACCAGCATCAGCGAGCGCTCCATCAGCTCTTCAATGCGTTCAATATTCGGCTCAATGCCAATAACACAGCGGTCCGCGAAGCTGCGCATACTGTCTGCAAGCAGCGAAATAGATTGCAACAGGCTGTTGGCAATCACTGGCTTGAACACATTAAGTTCAAAGTGCCCTGTCGCACCCGCCATACTCACCGTGGTCTGATTGCCCATCACCTGCGCGCACACCATGGTCATGGCCTCGCACTGGGTCGGGTTCACCTTGCCCGGCATAATGGAAGACCCCGGCTCATTGGCAGGCAGGTTGAGCTCCCCCAGACCAGATCTTGGACCGGAGCCCAGAAAGCGAATGTCATTGGCAATCTTCATGAGAGAAACAGCAAGCGTATTCAGTGCGCCGTGGGTAAACACCGCCGCATCATGGGTCGCCAGAGCTTCAAACTTATTGATTGCCGTCACAAATGGCACACCTGTAACCGAGCTAACACACGCCGCAAAAGCCTCGGCAAACTCGGGTGTTGAGTTCAGGCCTGTGCCCACTGCCGTGCCACCCTGAGCAAGGCGGTAAAGGCCAACAAGGCTCTGCTCAATGCGCTCCTTGGAATATTCCAGCTGCGCCACATACCCGGAAAACTCCTGCCCCAATGTCAAAGGCGTGGCGTCCTGCGTATGTGTGCGGCCAATCTTCACAATATCCGCAAAGGCCGCCACCTTGGCTTCCAGCGCATCATGCAGATGAATCAGCGCAGGCAGCAGCACCTTGTTGATCTCACAAGCCGCGGCAATGTGCATCGCTGTCGGGAAGGTATCGTTGGAGGACTGTCCCATATTCACATGGTCATTGGGGTGAACCGGAGACTTGCTTCCAATCTCCCCGCCAAGCAACTCAATCGCACGGTTGGCAATCACCTCGTTGGCGTTCATATTCGTCTGCGTTCCGGAGCCTGTCTGCCAGATCACCAGCGGGAAATGTTCATCCAGCTGGCCGGAAATCACTTCCGTCGCCGCCTCGCAAATAGCCTTGCCCAGATTTTCGGGCAACCGCCCTTCATCCATGTTCACCTTGGCAGCAGCCAGCTTCACCACACCCAGCGCATGTATCAGCGCGGAGGGAAAACGCTCCCGGCCAATGGGAAAGTTGATCAAAGACCTTGCAGTTTGTGCGCCCCAGTACTTGTTATTGGGAACATCCAGCACTCCAAAACTATCGGACTCCTGGCGCATACCTTCAGACATTAGAGCAGACATTGAAACCTTCCTCTTAAGCGCATTCCCGCAAACAGACGTGCATCTCAGACGAGATACGCGAAACACACATCATAAAACAATTTGAGTACTCCGGTCCAAACACAAATGCACGTTTAAACTCACCAGAGAACAAAGCGTGAATTTCCAGTGTACGAACCGCGTGGTTGAATTTACAATCACACCCTAACCTGCTTACTCTCAACCATACCTACCGAAGATATGTCAAAAAAGTTTCACCAGATGACCATGCCTCCTCTCTCGGCAATCGGAATTGAGAATTACCGGTCCGTACATAAGCTTTTCATGCGCGTTGGTGCAGTCAACGTGTTTGTCGGCAACAATGGCGTTGGCAAAACCAATCTGTACAAATCGCTGGAGCTTCTGCAGCAGGCAGCCTTGGGCCGCATCACCCGCGCAGTCTCCGAAGAGGGCGGCGTCGAAAGCGTCATGTGGGCTGGCGAACTGAAGACCCACGAGAAGAAGCGTATCATCCTGCGGGCTGATCTGGGCGATCTCTCCTACCGTATCCAGCTGGGGCTCCCCAACCCCATCTCTGATCCCGCTCTCCCATTTGAAACGATGGTGCGAGAGGAAGAGCTGACGCTCATGGCAGGCACCAAGCCTATTGTGCTAATGAACCGCAAAGGCCCGAGTGCATTCCTGCGAACCAGCAGCGGAAGCAGAGTAACCTACGACAATGAGCTTTTGCCTTCCGAAACGGCACTCGCAAGCATTCGCGATGGCAGTCAGTTTCCCGAGTTGGATTTAGTCCGCCGTGCAATTGCAGATTGGCGCTTCTACCACACGTTCCGTAGTGATCGAGATAGCCTGCTGCGCCGTCCGAGCCCAAATGTCACGACCCCAACCCTCTCATCAGACGGAAACGATCTGGCAGCGGTCTTCGCAACCCTCAAGGAAATCCGCAAGGATACCTTCAATTTGCAGGAGGCCGTGGACGATGCCTTCCCGGGCAGCACGCTGATCATCGAGGCAAACGGTCAGGACTGCCGCTTTGCGCTGCAAACACCAGAGATCCGCCGCCCGTTTCCTTCTCAGGAGCTTTCAGACGGCACCTTGCAATATCTGGCCCTGCTGGGCGCCATGTTGTCCTACCGCCTGCCCTCGTTCATTGCACTCAACGAACCCGAAGCCAGCCTGCATCCGGACTTGCTGGAACCACTAGCCAAAGTCATTGCCAAAGCCTCGGAAAGAAGCCAGATCTGGCTTGTCACCCATTCCGAGCAACTTGCTGAACATATTGCCAATCATGCAGGGGCATTCCCAAGGCGAATTCATAAAGAGAACGGCCAGACCGGTATTGATGGCCTGAAAATCACCGGTGAATTTGTCGGAGAGGATTACTAGAGTTGACCCCAAAAGGTTTGATTGTCTGCCTTGCCACAATGGTAAGCTGGGCGCTTCTTATTGTTATCAGCAAGGGTTTGCTGCTTACCTATAATCTCGATCCATGGATTTTCACGATCATCCAACTGATGTTTGGCGGCCTGTTTCTCATCGCCATCAGCAGAAAGCTTGGTGCAACCATGGAGGCACTCAAGAGCCCGTACACATGGGCCTATGGTGTTGCCCGTGTACTCTCCGCCGCGTGTTTTACCGCCTCCCTGCTTTACATCAGCGCCGCAAACGCAGGCTTTTTCGGCCTTATCTCGGTTCCCTTTTCAGCGCTCGCCTTTCTCCTCTTGTTTCTTCGCACGCCATCCCTTCTGGAGCTTCCCGGCCACCTGATCATCATCCTCGGCGTTGCATTGCTCATTTCCTCGCTGGAAGGCACCTACTCCAACCCTGCCGTTTATCTGATGATCTTCTCGGAGATCGCAGTGGTTGCCTCCGTCATGATCGCTGAACTCCACCCACAAAATCAGGGCGATAATCTCAAAGAGCGCGCCTCCCTCAGCGGCGTCATGCTTGTCGCCAGCGCCTTGATCATGCTGATCGGCCTTGCGGCTCTCTCGCTTGTCACAGAAGGCCCCACAGCCACAGCAAAGGACGTTGCAGACTGGACAAGTAAGCTGCCGCTCATAGATCTGGCGCAGGTCTGGAGCCCGACCATGTGGCTCACCGCCATCGCCGTCGGCATCACCCTGCGCGGTGTCTCCATGTTCCTGTCCATGCAGGCCATAAGTCTGGTCGGAGGGCAAAATTATGTGGCCACAATCGCGGCCCTGCCCTTCACCTCTCTGCTGTTTGAGGTGATCGCAGACAAGGTCAACTACCTGCCGCAGGCTGTCCCTGACCCCACGACCATTCTGGCGGGCGTAATCATGACCGCTGGGTCAATGGGCATATTATGGGCACGTCAACGCAAGCTCAAAACAGCCACCGCGTTTTCCTAGCTTGCTAAAACCACAGAGTTTCTGAATGTAAGTACTTACTCGCTTCCGCTCGGCTACCGGCAAACAGCGAGTAAGTCGGTATGACAAAGCAAAACAGCCAGCCATTCGAAAAGGCAATACGTCCCAGCTCCAGAACCGGCTAGGCGGACACCTTTTCTTTTGCAGCTGTCAGCGTCCGCTGAATATCATTGAGCTGGTCAACAAGCTCGCTAACCTTTTCTAAAGACGCATCCAGATTACCAAAAGCGCAGTGCTGAATATCAATCACACCATCACTCAGGCCCCGGCCCGCGTCCGTCAAGCTAACAATCACCTGTCGCTCATCCTCTTTGGAGCGCGCTCTGGCAATAAAACCCATCTCTTCAAGGCGCTTTAACAGCGGTGTCAGCGTGTTCGACTCAAGGAACAATCGCTCCCCCAGCTCCGATACGCGCTGATGGTCCTTTTCGAACAAAGCGAGCAAGGTAATGTACTGCGGATAGGTGATTCCCAGCTTTTTCATCACCGGTTTGTAAAAGCGATTGAAGGCATGGTTGGCCTTATAGATAGCAAAACACAGATGCTGATCTAGCTCAAAGCCCTGAAAGTCTTCTGTTTTTTTCTCGGCCATCGCCGCATTCCAGTCCTGCATTTCATCAATCGCCCCGTTTTACCCACACAGACAAATATCGTCAAATTAAATCGAACACGATTAAATCAATTTTAGATTGACACCCTCCAGAATTATTCTTAACTATATATCGCAGACGATTTATTTGTACACGATACATAAAAAACAAAGAGGAATATACAATGTCAGTTAAGGTTCTTTACGAGACAAGCGCAGTTGCAACCGGTGGTCGTGATGGCACTGCAAAAACCAAAGACGGTGCGCTGGAAGTGACACTGACAACTCCTAAAGAGTTGGGTGGCGCAGGTGGCAACGGCAATAACCCAGAGCAGCTTTTCGCAGCCGGTTATGCCGCTTGTTTCATCGGCGCGATGAAGGTTGTTGCGTCCCAGACAGAAGGCGTCACCCTACCAGCTAACCTAAGCGTCGAATCCACCGTGGGAATTGGCCCGCGCTCTGAAGGCGGCTTTGGTCTGGAAATTGCTCTGGCAGTCAACGTACCGGGTCTGGATAAGGCAAAGGCAGAAGAACTGGTTGCGAAAGCCCACCAGGTTTGCCCATACTCCAACGCAACCCGCAACAACATCGACGTAAAACTCTCTGTTGCAGTTTAAGAAACACGCTTAGAGCATCCTCCGCGATGCTCTAAGCAGCACAAAACCCATCAACCACAAAAAAGGGGCCTTTCAAGGCCCCTTTTCTTATTCCTATTCAATGTTCTCAGCGCAATGCCAAGCAGAATACAGCCTGTTCTAGTCTGCCTGCTGAATAGCCGAGAGCTTCCAGCTTTCGCCAGAACCACGAACAAACGTCCAGATCTCGGTCCGCTCTTCTGGTACATCCGGATTGCCTTCAACAACCTTATTGTTGGAACGGTCGCGCATCACATCAATGGATTCATAACGCATGGCAACAGACGCATAGTCCTTGTCTCCATCACGCCACGCTTCACTCAGGTCACCCTGAAGCAGCTTGATACCGCGCACTTCATTGACCAGACCGTTGGATGCAGCCTTGCCCAGCTCCTCAGCAAAGTAACCCATGATTTCCGGCGTGGCGAGCTCACGGATCTTGCCGTAATCCTCAGAGCCGTATGCCGTCCAGACGCTGGTCAGCATCGCCTCAAACGCATCAAAGTCATCAGCATTCACGCCAATCTCGTTATCTGCCTCGGTAGAAACGACTGGCTTTTCCTCAAACTGCGGTGCTTGAGCCTGACTGCCACCAAATCCGGTGTTTGGAATGCCAGAGGAACCCGAACGACGCTGCGCATCATTGGCACCTGCATCATTAAAGCTGAAGTTCTGCTTTTCCTGTGGCTCTGGCTGGTGGCCATAAGCACCTGCACCTCCTGCAGCCTGTGGCTGTTGCTGCTTGCGGTTACGCAGGAACCGCATCAGCAGCATGATACCGCCACCGATCAGCAGGGCCTGAACGATCATACCGAACATTCCAGCCATCCCGCCAAAGCCGGAGCCGAACAGCATACCGAGCAATCCGCCCAGCGCCAGACCACCCAGCATGGAACCGAGGAAACCGCCACCAAACAAACCGCCACGCTTAGTTGCAGCCGCCTGAGAAGCGCCCGCAGCATTTTGCTGCGCACCCGCCTTGGTGCCGGTGTTTGGCGTCATAGTCCGCTCAACCGGAGCAGTCTTGGGTGCAGTATTGGTTGTCTTCGGCGCTGTGGAACTGCGTGTGCCACGGCTACCGAAACTGAAGCCACGCTTTGCCTCTGCAAAGTCAGCTGTCACAAAGATCAGACCAATCGAAAACACCAGCAAGGTTAAGAACCTTGGAAACTTATTCATTGCAAGCATGTAACCCCTAAACCTGCCTGTAAACTCATGTTCAACTCATATGGGGGCATTCTATTTAAATTTGAAGCCCTAATTGTGTTCTCGAAAAGTAGAAAACGGTTTTCACTCAGAAATATGCGGAAAAACAACGATTTACGCCTGCACGAAACCTTTTCGGATAAGCCAAAGGTCTTCAGCAAGCATCCACTTAACAGAGCAAACCTTTTTTAAAACCGTTCTTGGCAATGTCATCACAGAGCTGTTGCCACTCGCAGCCATTACAAGCCGCCGCCATCTTCCCTTTGCCATAAGCACCGCGCAGCAGGGCAATCATGTCAGCAGTTAACACCAGTTCCTCACCGATCCCAAGGGGACGCTCCAGCACGGCACGAACGACCTCAAGTGCAGCCGTATCACGCTCGGTAACACTGCACGTGAAGCAATGCGGATCGGCGTCTTCCTTGATAAGCGCAGCGCAGATGTCATCCGGCCCATCAACCAGCACCACCGGCTCACCCGCGTTCAAACGCTGGACCACTGTCTTGTAGTTTTCAGAAAATGCGCGCGAGTAGCCATGACCCACAAACGTCAAAATGCAGAGCAGGTGATGACCACGAAGTTTGACGCTCACGTTTTCGTGCCCGTATCACCAAGCTTCACCTTCACCTCCGCCAACAGCTGGTCGGCAGCACACTGATAATCCGCATCCGCCCAGATCTGCTGCGCAAGCCGCATGGCCTTGCCCATTCCCGGTCCAGCAGGAATACCAGCAGCAATCATAAGTTTTCCGGTAAGCGGAAACGTCGGGATCTCCCAGCTTTGCGCAAAACCCAGCATGTCCCTAAGCTGTGCTTCGCTTTGAACAAACCCATACATCCACGCAGTCAAAAGCCCATCAACAACACCGGCAGTCCCACATGCCACCAGAAGCGCCTTCAAATCTTTCCGGCTCTGATCAGAGGAAAGCAAAGCTTCCGCAACAGCAGCGGCCACTTCAATCCGCTTTTTCTGCCCATTGGAAAGACGCAACTGCTCACAAACCTGCGGCCCCGCAACCCCACCAAGCCGCAACACAGGGTCAGCCGCCGCTTCAGGCAAATCCTCTAGTGCCAGCAAGCGCGCCAGCCGCGAACAGTCGGCTTCTTCCCCCAAGATGAGCTTCAGAATACCACCCTGCTCCATCAGCTCCAGAGCATCCAGCGTCCGTGGGGCCGAAAGCGTTCTCAGCACTTCCTTGGTAATGCGCTCCTTGGAAAGATGCGCAAGCCCATCCTTCAGCTCAATACAGGCCGCATACCCATCTGCGTTGATGTCTCCACGCCCATAGGTCGCAAAAAAGCGAAAGAACCGCAGGATACGCAGATAATCCTCGCGAATACGCGCCCGCGCATCTCCAATAAACCGCAGATGCCGGTTCAGACAATCCTCAACCCCGCCCAGCGGATCGAACAGGTCACCCTGACGGTCCACATAAACCGCGTTCATCGTGAAGTCCCGGCGCTGCGCGTCTTTTGTCCAGTCCCGCCCGAACTTCACAGTTGCATGGCGGCCATGGGTCTCCACATCTTCGCGCAGTGACGTCACCTCAATCGGTCGACGGTTAATCACCAGCGTCACTGTTCCATGGTCAACACCGGTCGGGATAGCTTTGACACCGGCAGCTTTCGCTCTAGCCAGCACCACATCCGGCAAAGCAGTGCAGGCGATGTCCACATCGTCAACCACTGCACCCAGCAGGGAGTTGCGCACGGTCCCACCAACAGCACGCGCAACATCACCATCCTGCTCCAGCACGTCAAAAGCACGCTGAACAGCATCACTATCCAGCCAGCCTCGTTGTTGTAACTTGGTCATTGTTGCGGTGTCTCGTATCCACCTGGAACAAACTCACCATCAATCATTTGCGCAGGCCGATATTGCGACCCAAGCGGCGCATGGCTTGATTCTGCAAGCACCACCAAACTGACGATGACAAGGGCGATCCCACTGATGCTCAACCACAACAATGGGCCATCACGAAAGCGCTTGTCACTCTTTGCCTTGCGCACCACCATCACCCACACTGCGTAGGCAATGAACGGAACAAAAAACAACAACCCATGTGTAAGGAGCATTCGTATCATCAGGCATATACCCTATTATAAAGCACGCGCAGGATGCCTGCGGTGACACCCCATATATAACGCTGCTCAAACGGCATAGCGTAATAATAGCGCGTTTTCCCTCTGAATTCTCCGCTTTTTTTCTGATGGTTTTCGGGGTTCATCAAAAAAGAAAGAGGCACTTCAAATACTTCATCCACCTCCGCCGGATTGGGAGAAAGGATCAATGGTGGTTTGACCGTAGCCAATACCGGCACCACGCGATAGCCCGAGCCCGTGTAGTAATGCCCAAGATCTCCTAGGATCTCCACCAGATTGGCATCCAGCCCCACCTCTTCATGCGCTTCGCGCAAAGCTGCCCCCACTGGCCCCTCATCATCTTCGTCAATTTTGCCACCGGGAAAGGCAATCTGCCCCGCATGAGAGCGGAGATGTGCCGTACGCTGTGTGAGAAGAATGGAGGCCTCCGAACCACGATCAACAATGCCAATCAGAACAGCAGCATCCCTCACCCTTTCCAGATACTCCCCATAATCAGGAAGATCCGGATTGAGGATGTGGTCTCCAGCAGGTTCATGGGGCTGGTTCCCCAACCGATCCATCACCCGCGACCTGAAATTTTCTGCTGTAAACTCAGACAAGATTATGCGCCGTCCTAATGTATCTTTCTAAAATCCAAGATTCTGAACCGTATCCACCACGAAGAACTCGCCGTGGCTTTCAAGGCCTACAACCTGTCCGTCCGGGCCATCCCGCTCTTGCAGGTAAGGCGCAAGTTCATGCACCAGCGCCCGCCCAAACAACGCTTCCAACCGGCCACGAACCAGAATATAGGGCTTCAACCCGCCATCCTCATCCTGCTGAACAAAGCGGATTGGGTGGTCAGGCCCGGCCTCAACAACATCGCCGCAATTGGTCCGAACAGTAACCACCTGCTCTCCGTCCTGCTGGTGAACATCCATCTCCACGGCCACAAATGGCGCATCCTCAACAGTCAGGCCAATCTTTTCAACCGGCGTGACCAGATAATACTTCCCGTCTTCTTCCTGCCTCAGAACAGTTGAAAACAGGTGAACCAGAGCCTCGCGCTGAATCGGGGTTCCCATGTAAAACCACGAGCCATCCCGCTTGATCTGCATATCCAGATCACCGCAGAAATCAGGGTTCCACAGGTGGATGGGAGGTAAGCTCTTGGACTTTCCCGCACGCGAGATCAAAGCCTGAAGGCCCTTCGGCATTTCAGTGATCTCTGGAGCGCTCTTCTCGTTCAGTTCAGTTACCACGGTCTTTCCACCAGTACATCTAAAGCGTGTTCCCTTGATCTCATTCAATCAAATGACAGGAAGTCACGCTGAACACACCACTATTTGAGTAATATGGTGTCGCAGAAGCCCTAACGCTACCCTCACCACACGCCTGCGCCAAGTTATACCTTTGCGATGTCCCTGAAACCACCTCAACTTCAAAGCGAAATCCATCCTCAGATCAAGCTCCGAATACAGCAAAACTGGACAGCATCACCAGCAACCCAGAGGAAGCACCAAAAGCACTTAATTCTCAGGGGCAGCGGGTTTCTCAACATCCCCGGTCACCATCTGTTCACAAAAATGCCGCTAGGGTAGACCCAACAAAAACTGTCACCATCCAATCCCGGGGAACTTACAAGGAAAATTCGATCAAAACTGGCTGTCCTGCCCGCAGAAACACCTGCGCCTCCCCAGCCATCAGTCAATGAAAAGCACAGGCCTATAAATTTGCTAGGGAACACCTTTTTTAAAACTGGGTATGATGTGACGGTGAACTAGGCAGGGTTGTAACGCGCGACAAAAAGAGAGCAGCGATGAACACCAATATGACAGGCATGCCCCCCGAACCAGAGGATATTGTCGCACGCACAGAAGCGGCCTGCGAGAAGATCCAACAGGCAAAAGCGGCAATCGCCCGTTCCATATTCGGTCAGGAAAGCGTTGTTGAACGCACGCTGGTTACCATTTTAGCAGGCGGGCACGGCTTGCTTGTCGGCGTTCCCGGTCTGGCAAAAACCAAGCTGGTGGAAAGTTTAGGAACGGTTCTGGGCCTAGACTCCAGCCGCATCCAATTTACGCCGGACCTGATGCCCTCCGATATTCTCGGCTCTGAAGTCATGGAGGAAGCCCCCGATGGCAAACGTTCATTCCGTTTCATCCCCGGTCCCGTCTTCGCCCAGCTTCTCATGGCCGACGAAATCAACCGCGCCAGTCCGCGCACGCAATCCGCCCTCCTGCAATCCATGCAGGAATATCAGGTCACAATCGCAGGCCATCACCATGACCTGCCCGCCCCCTTCCACGTTCTCGCCACCCAAAACCCGCTTGAGCAGGAAGGCACCTACCCACTGCCGGAAGCCCAGCTCGACCGCTTCCTCATGCAGATTGACGTGCACTATCCGGACATCGATGCAGAGCGCCGCATTCTTGTTGAAACAACCGGAGCCTCCGAAGCCAAATCCAAACAGGTTTTGCAACTGGACGAGCTTAAGCAGATGCAGCAACTTGTACGCCACATTCCGGTCGGCGAAAGCGTCATGGATGCCATACTCAAACTGGTCCGTGCCGCCCGGCCCGGTGAAGCCGACGGCTTTGAGGATCTCGCCCAGTATATCGCATGGGGCCCCGGCCCCCGCGCCAGTCAGGCCCTCATGCTCACTGTACGCGCCCGCGCACTGGCCGATGGCCGCTTAACCCCAAGCATTGATGATGTCATGGCACTGGCAGAACCTGTCCTGCAGCACCGCATGGCGCTCACCTTTGCCGCCAGAGCAGACGGAAAAACCATCCCCCAACTGCTTCGGGACATCAAAGCACGCATCGCCTAACACCAGCCGACAGGATCGCATATGTTATCTTCGAGGACCGATCCTCAAGACATGCAGGAAAATATCTTCGGCTTGAGCGGCGAAGCGCAGTCCCTTGCGGATACGCTACCAGAGCTGCTGATTGAGGCCCGACGCATTGCTGCCAATGTCACCTCCGGCTGGCATGGCCGCCGCCGCGCAGGCCCCGGCGAAACGTTCTGGCAATTCCGCCCTTTCCTCTCCGGAGAAGCCGCCCATCAGGTCGACTGGCGCCGCTCCGCGCGCGACGATAATCTGTACGTGCGCGAGCGTGAGTGGGAAGCCGCCCAAACCATCTGGGTCTGGGCCGACCTATCCGCCTCCATGCGTTTCCAAAGCAAACAGGCTACCGCCTCAAAGCGCGACCGCGCCCTTTTGCTCATGCTTGCCCTCACCTATGCACTGAATGAGGCAGGAGAGCGTGTCGGTCTCGCGGGCCTGACAAGAGCACTGGGCAGCCGCTATGCCATGCAGCAAATCGCGCAAACACTGGTGCACGAGGCCCCCGACGCAACACTACCCAACCCGGAAGGCATCCACCGGTTCTCCGAGGTCGTGCTCTTTTCCGATCTGCTCGACCCACCGGAAAAACTGCAAACGTGGATGGCAACCATCGCCAGCACCGGCGCAAAAGGCCATCTCATACAGCTACTTGACCCCATTGAAGAAACATTCCCCTTCACCGGTCCAACCCGGTTTGAAGACCCGGAAAACGGAGAAGAGCTCAAAGCAGGACGCGCCCAGACATGGCAGCAGGAATACCTGCACAGATTGGCAGCGCATAAGGATCAGATCACCTCACTGGCACGCAAATTCGGCTGGAGCTACACCCTCCACCACACCGACCGCCCAGCGGTTGAGCCTCTCATGCTGTTGCATTCCCGTTTGGCCGATGCACCACAACACAAGATGAGAGGAGGCCTGTGATGAACAGCTCTCTTCTCCCGATCGGCTTTGCCGCCCCATGGGTTCTGGCAGCCCTTGTAGCCTTGCCCGTTTTATGGTGGCTGCTCCGCACAACACCACCCCAGCCCGCCCACGTCAAATTCCCGCCACTGCGGCTATTGCTGTCCCTCCGCAATAAAGAGGAGACACCGCAGCACACCCCATGGTGGCTAATCCTTCTCCGCCTCCTGCTCGCAGCAATCCTTATCATCGCAATGGCAGGTCCGGTCTGGAAACCACTGGATATTGCCGAGCCCAAAACCGGACCTCTGTGGATCATCGTCGACAATGGCTGGGACGCTTCGGCAGACTGGGAACGCCAGATCCGGATGGCGGAGCTCATGATCGACGGCGCAGCGCAAAACAACCGCACCGTCATGCTGGTCACCACCGCCGACGGCCCAGCACAGGCCATGCGTCTGTCCAGCGCGCAAGAGGTCGCCGACCAGCTACGCGCCCTCACCCCGCAAGGCTGGCAAGCCGCCCGGTCTGAGCTGATCCCCGCACTGCAAAAGCAGGCAGAGCAAAATCCACCCGGAGCAATCCTGTGGTTTTCTTCCCCGCTGGAAGAACCATCCGCCACAAGTTTTGCAAATGGACTGGCCAGCATCGCACGAGCATCTGCAGTCCGTGAAAGTTCATTCCTGATCTACCAGTCCGACACGCCAGTTTATGCGCTCAAGCAGCTACAAAACACCGCTGGCGCAATGACCACCACCGTTCTGCGCCACCCCGCGCCTCTGGCGGAAACGCTGACAGTGCGCGCCTATGATCGCAAGCAACGCGCCATCGCAGAACAGACAATTGAGCTGGAGGCAGGTCAAAATTCCGGCGAGATCTCACTGGAACTGCCTTCAGAGCTGCGCAACGACATCACGAAACTCGCCATTCTCGGCAATGCCAGCGCTGGCAGTACGATCCTCGTGGATGAGAAGTGGCGCCGCCGCAAAGTTGGCCTCTTCGCCGGTGGGTTTGCAGACCGCTCCCAGCCCCTGCTCTCGCCACTTTACTATCTGCAACGTGCCCTCTCTCCCTTCGCAGATCTGCCACCCGCCAAAAGCACAGACATCACCACCGCAATCACCGATTTTTTTGACAAGGGCATTTCCGTGCTCGTTCTTGCAGAAGTCGGGACACTGCCAAAGAATACAGAGGCCGATATCGCCAACTGGGTCTCCAAAGGCGGCACCCTCCTACGGTTCGCTGGCCCACAGCTCCCGGAATCACAGGATTCCCTCATTCCGGTCGCCCTTCGCATGGGAGATCGCAAGCTGGGCGGCTCCCTCTCCTGGAAAGATCCACAACCACTCGCGTCATTTTCTGAAAACAGCCCGTTCCGTGCCATCACCCTGCCAAAGGATGTTACCGTAAACCGCCAAATCCTTGCTGAGCCAACCGCAGACCTGCCTGATCGCACCTGGGCCTCACTGAAAGACGGCACCCCACTGGTCACCGCAAAGAAACACGGCAAAGGCACCATCATCCTGTTCCACGTGACACCGGACACCAAATGGTCCAACCTGCCCCTCTCCGGCGGTTTTGTGGATATGCTGCGGGCAATCACAAGCATGTCAGCAACAGCAGTTTACAATCCGGAGGACGACGCCGACAGCGCCCTGTCCGCCTCTGCCCTACCTCTGCTCAAGATGCTGGATGGCGACGGCAAACTCGTGCCGCCCTCCGCCAATCACCAACCTATTCTGGAACGTGATTTTGCCACCACCCACGCCTCTCGCGAGACACCTCCGGGTCTCTATGGCAGCGAAGATGCAGTGCGTGCACTCAACCTGATGGAAGACGAGGACAATTTGGTCCCACTTGACCTGACGCCCCTTTCAATGGCAACCCTGTTGGACTACCCCTCCGAAAAGCCACTGGATCTACGCGGCTGGTTCTTCTCCATCGCAATCCTTCTGGCCCTGCTGGACACCCTCGCTCTGCTCTGGCTTTCCGGCAAGCTGCGCCGTAACCAGTTTACCCACGCAGCAATTCTCCTGTTCGTCAGCGCATCTCTGAGCTTAACAAGCCCGGACAAAACACTGGCACAAAGCAATGAGGAGCAATTCGCGCTCAATGCGTCTTTGGGTACCCGCCTTGCCTATGTGATAACCGGCGTGCGGGAAGTTGATGAGATCAGCCGTGCTGGACTATTTGGCCTCACCCGGTTGCTGACAGACAGAACCGCACTGGAACCGGAAGCGCCCATTGGCCTTGACCTTCAGACGCACGAGCTGGCCTTCTTTCCAATCATCTATTGGCCCATCGATCCAGCAATGCAGATACCCAGCCCCGAGGCCATGTCGCGCATCAGCGCATATATGCGCAATGGTGGCACCATTTTATTTGATACACGGGATGCTTACGGAACCAGCTCTAACTCAGCAAACAAACAAAAGCTTCAGCAGCTGCTCAGAGGGCTGGATATTCCAAGTCTGGAACCGGTTCCGCCCGATCACGTCCTGACCAAAACCTTTTACATTCTGGATGACTTTCCCGGCCGCTACAATCTAAGCCCCATGTGGGTGCAGGCAAGCGCGACCACTGCCAATGGCAGTCGTCCGGTCCGTGCTGGAGACGGCGTTTCCCCCATCATGATCAGCGGCAATGACCTTGCCGCCGCTTGGGCCATAGACCCAGAGGGCAACTACCTCTACCCAACCATTCCGGCAGACGGCAACCAACGCGAAATGGCGGCACGTGTCGGCATAAACATCCTCATGTACACCATGACAGGCAACTACAAGGCAGATCAGGTCCACATCCCTGCCCTGCTGGAACGCATTGGACAGTAACGACCAGACCTTAAAACGCGGAGCACAGCAACACACATGACATGGTCTCTTTCCATCGACCCGCTTTTGCCCCTTCCGGCAATAATCGCGCTTGGTGTGATCATAGCTCTGGTCTGTGCCTACCTCATCTTCATGGGCATGCGCGGCGCTCTCATCCGCTCACTGGCATTAGCACTGCTCGTTCTGGCCCTGCTCAACCCGGCGGTTCTGCGCGAAGACCGCGAATACCTGCCAAGCACGGTCGTGGTCCTTTCCGATAACAGCCAAAGCCAGCAAATGGAAAACCGCGCTGAGCTCACAAGAGCGACCAGAGAGGAAGTCATCGATCAGCTGCAGGCGCTCGATGGCATTGATGTCCGTCAGGTCACGCTCAACGACACCTCAATGGAAAACGGCGACGGCACCCGCGCTTTCTCCGCAATCTCCAACGAGCTGGCAGATGTACCACCGGAAAGAATAGCCGGCGCTATTCTCATCACCGATGGCCAGATACACGATGTGCCCGCAACCGCAGAAAAACTAGGTTTTTCCGCACCAGTCCACGCACTTATCACAGGCCGTCCAGGTGAGTTTGACCGCCGCCTGAAAGTCGCCAAAGCCCCCCGTTTCGGACTGGTCGGCTCAACGCAGGTTGTCCAGCTGGAACTCATTGAGGAAGGCACCCCGCAACCCTTCGGAAATCGCGCAGAAATCACAGTACGCCGCAACGGCGCTATTCTCTCCAAGCAATTTATCTCCTCAGGCTATCCGGCAGAGATCGCCGTCGAAATCGAACACGGCGGTCAAAACATCTACGAGTTTGAGGTTGAAGCCCTTGAGGGCGAGCTGACCCCGCTGAACAATCGTGCCCTTGTGACTGTAGATGGTGTGCGCGAGAACCTGCGCGTCCTGTTGGTCTCCGGCTCCCCCCATGCCGGAGAACGCACTTGGCGCAACCTGCTCAAATCAGATGCGTCGGTCGATCTGGTCCACTTCACCATCCTGCGCCCACCGGAAAAGCAGGACGGCACACCGATCAATCAATTGTCTTTGATTGCCTTTCCAACCCGCGAGCTGTTCTCCGTCAAGATTGAGGAGTTCGACCTCATCATCTTCGACCGCTACGAGCGCCGCGGCGTGCTGCCCCTTCTCTACTTCGATAATATCGCCAGATATGTCAGTGATGGCGGCGCCGTGCTTATTGCAGGCGGACCAGACTACGCAGAAGCCAACAGCATCTTCAGAACCCCGCTCGGCCGCATTCTTCCTGCAGTCCCAACCGGTGAAATCTTCGAAGAACCCTTCTATGCAAGCGTGTCAGAACTTGGCCTGCGCCATCCGGTAACCCGCGACCTCCCCGGAGCGGGAGAAACCCCACCACACTGGAGCAAATGGTTCCGCCTTGTAGGCGCGGATGTACAGGAAGGCCAGCCCATCATGACCGCACTGGGCGATAAGCCCTTGCTCGTGCTCAGTCGCGTTGGCAAAGGCCGCGTTGCCGCCCTGCTTTCTGACCACGTTTGGCTCTGGGCAAGAGGCTATGAAGGCGGCGGCCCTCATGTCCCGTTGCTGCGCAGACTGGCGCACTGGTTGATGAAAGAACCGGATCTGGAAGAAGAAGCCCTGCGCCTGTCTCTGCGTGGCTCAACGCTCCTCACTGAACGCCAAACCCTCGCAAACCTCGTTGATCCGGTAATCCTGACAACACCCTCGGGTAAAACAGAGCAACTCGAGCTGACAAAAGACGCTTCCGGCCACTGGACGGCCTCCGCAACAGCAGAAGAATTGGGGTTGTACTCTGCAACCGATGGTGCACACACCGCCCTGATCAACGTCGGTCCACCAAACCCGCGCGAGTTTTTGGAAGTGGTCTCCACCACCGACAAACTCTCCGGCATCGCAGAGCAGACAGGCGGCGCATTCCTACGGATTGGCAGCGATGATGGCACATCCCTGTCAGCACCCAATATCATCGCACAGCGCTCCTCCGCTCAATATCACGGCAACGGCTGGATCGGCATCAAGCGAACAGACGCCAGCATCTTAAACGGTATCGACCGCTATCCGCTTCTGATCGGCTTCTTCGGCCTTGCCGTATTGCTCGGGCTGTTGTCCTTCACTTGGTATCGCGAAGGTCAATAAAGCGCGGTGTCACCTGTGGGACAACGCAAATCCTGATCCCTGTCAGGTAGCAAGGGCTGCAGAGCCCTGCATCATATCTACCAGCTGAGGTTCAATCTGCTGGTTACTGGTCACCCGAACAAGCTTGCTATATCCGCCCGTCACAGCGCCAGCTGGCATTCCATCACCCAGCAGCGTCAGGATCAGCAACCGGTCTGGATCGACTGGTCCCGGCAGTGTGATTTGGCCATGTGGCACCTGCCGATACCCATGCGGGCCATAATAGGGATGGTCCCCAACCAGCAGGATAGACGCAATACCCAGAGCCCTGGCCTCAGCCGCAACGGTATTTAGCAAAAGTTTGCCCAGCCCCTGCCCTTTGTAAGAGGCCTTCACGGTCAACGGTCCCAACAACATGCTCTGACAGTCACCAATCATAATGGGAGTAAGTTTGACAGACCCGGCAATCTCGCCCTTATGCTCGCCAACAAAACACAGTTGCGCAGCCTGCGGAACACCATCACGGATCTTGAACGCCGTCCGCTCAAACCGCGCTGGACCAAAGGCCTCAGCTTGCATCTGCTCAATCTGGAAAAAGTCTGCCGGGGTTTCGTTCCGCACCAGCCATTTTGAAACTGTCATATTACACACCACAAACCGAAGGAGTAAGACCGTCGATCCGTGTGGCTCAGGCAGTTATACCGACGTTGGGAGCACACTGAGAGAAGGACGGCACGAAGCACCACGCGAGAGCTTATCCCGCGCGTTCATTCGTCGTCGCTGTTCCCAGCAAATTGCCATAAGGCCCGTACCCCAATATTCCGGCAGCTCGCATGCAAGAGCACACGAAATTTAATCTCAAAAGCGTAAATACCACGCAAATTTTTAGTCGTAAAGCACAAAACTAAGTGGACCTGCGTATTAGCACGCCATAAGCGACCACCACGTAGCCCCTTGAAAAACAACTACCAATAAGGATCGGGCTCCACCTCGCCAGCAAGCTCCCGCAAACGGCGTTCCGTCGCTGGTGTCACATCATCAGGCAGTGCATCTGGCGCAAAAAGCTGCAAATCCGCAATTTCTATTGCCGGCCGTTTCCAGTTCGGGTCCTGCTCCGTCAGTCGAACCTTAAAGAACCCAACATGGTCCCGGCCAGTTCCCACCCGGTTCAAATGCATAGAAAGCAGCGTCACATCTGGCCCGCACCCATACCCCGTTTCCTCTGAAAGCTCCCTGCGCGCAGCCTCCGCCATAGTCTCCCCCGCATCAACCCCGCCACCGGGAAAATACCAGCCCGGCAGGTACTGATGACGCACCAAAAGGACTCGGTTTTCACCGTCGAATGCCGCCACGCGCGCACCCAGCGTCATCCCGCGGGTAACAAGCGCAGCAGATTGCACTAACCTATTGATAATTCGCGTCTTCAAGACTGCCACATTCAACCTCGAACTCAAGTTAAACCACTGATAAAAAACAGTAAAAATCTGAAATATCTTTTATGCAAAAAGTGCATACCACCCTTGCAAAACTAACACTACACAACCAGCAGGATAGGCGTAAAAGAAGGTCAAAGAATAAGCATTTGCCCTAAAGTTAATCAGGGCTACCCCATCGTTCACTTTTATTAGACACCTAACCGGCGTTTTTCAAATCGCAGGAGTACCACGTCATGCTCACTAAAGTTCTTGCTCGTTTCCGTCGCACAAAACGCTTCCATTGGGCTCCAGCAGTAACCACTGCCAACACTCATGACACTGCCGTTCTGCGCCCATCTTCTTGCCTTTAAGGCGAGCTAAAGGTCAACGTTCCATATCTGTCAAAGGCGCTTGAGGGTAACTCTCCCAAATCAAGGAAAATTCCTTGACCTCAGGCGCAATGCAGGGATGATGCGCAGGCTATGTTTAAGCTCGTACACATATCTGATCCCCATTTAGGACCGTTGCCGGACGTACGACCCGTCCAGCTCGCCTCAAAGCGTATTCTCGGCTACATCAATTGGCAACGTAACCGCGCTCACGCGATGACGAACTCCTATCTTGATGCGCTGATACGCGATATCCACGCACGTCAGCCAGATCATATTGCCCTATGTGGAGATCTGGTCAATATCGCACTTCCCAAGGAGGTTTCTGGAGCAAAAGACTGGCTCGCAACCGTGGGGTCTCCAGAGACCCTCTCTCTGACACCCGGCAACCATGATGCATACGTCCCGGGCGCGCTCAAACAGGCCTACACCGCCTGGCGTCCCTATATGCAAAGTGATCTGGAGTTGGGGCAGACACCACCATTGAGGACTAATCCTCACTTCCCGTTTGTACGTCGGCGAAACAACACCACCATCATTGGGCTATCCACGGCCAAGGCAACCGGCCCCTTCATGGCCACCGGGCACATAGACAGCAATCAGCTGAGAGAACTGGCAGATCACCTGCGCCGCGCAAAAGAACGTGGAGATTTTCGGATTGTTATGCTGCATCATCCGCCAGTGCGCAACGCCACCCCTTGGTACAAACGCCTTGTGGGGTCCAGTCGTTTCCGAAACGTCATCGCAGAACACGGCGCGGAGCTAATCCTGCACGGCCACACCCATCGCGCAACCCGTATGGAAATCAACGGCCCAGAGGGTCCCGTACCCGTAATTTGCGTACCATCTGCCTCAAATGGGCTGGGTGGTCATAAGCCACCGGCACGATACAACCTGTTTACCATTGAAAATGACGGCGACGGCTGGTCCTGCATTATGGAAGAGCGGGGCTTTACCACAGCCAATGAAGGCGTGCATCACATCGCGCAGCACGACCTGTCTATTCCGGGCCTTAGAAAAGTAACCTGACGCCTGTCAGTTCCATAAAAACCGATTGGCTACAAAGGAAAGAGAGAGGCACTCAGATGCCTCTTCGAATAAAGCGCTTAGCTTGCAAATGGGTTGGCATAGAGCGCCAACGCAACAAGGCCCACAGCCCCCATAGCCATACCAAACAGCAGCCCGCAAATCAGGATGAGCGTATCCCGCAGGCGAGTAGGTTTGCCCGCAGCCGCTTTGACCGCCTTTTCCTGTTTCAGCTGATCCAGTTTCTTACCGGTTGGAACATCTTGCTGACGAATACGGTTGAGCATCCAGTCCGCTTCCAGTGCGCGTTCCTTCTCGATAATCCGCTCCGCAATATACTCCGTAATGCAGTCTGCCATATCGTCGAGATCGGCAGTCTCAAGCAAAACCATCCGCCCCAGACGGGTTTCCTTCACAAACCGGTAGGAATGGCCGTCTCGGCCCATCAGCACATGGCTGGTCATATCAATCCAAAGACGCGGCTGAGTCCCCGGCACAATCTGAAAAGAGAACTGATCGTCGTCTTCCGGCACTTCCTTGAACACGTCAATCAGCTCTTCGCTGAGCATTTCAAGGCGAGCCTTCTCGCTCTCCTGCAGACCCACGACAACGTCAGTCCGCTCCATCTCCGAAACACGAACTTTGCGAATGCTATCCCTCAGCGACCGCACCTTCTCATGAGGCACGACGTTGTCATGTACTTCCGACATGGCAGCTCCCGAATATCCGGCTGAACACCCCTTCAGCCGCACTCTAATCTACGTACAACCCTGCAAAGTCAGAGCACCTCTCACGCATCCTCCACAATTAATCAAAGGTACATGGTAAAGGGAAACTATCACATCCTAGATAAAACTCTAATAAAACCTAACCACTCGTCCCAACGTGGGTCACTTTTCCAACATCAACTCAAAGAGTATTTCGAAAAAGACCAAAGCGAACACGCATAAACCGCGATCAGCCAACGCAAATACATCACGTCCGCCAAGAAACGATGGCGATAACCCATTCTACCTTAAGTTAAAAGTGGAACATGAGGTGCGCAGGAGGGATCCAGAACACCCTTAAAGCGCGGATCATCAGCAACTTCAATGGAGCGCTTGAACGGTTTAAAGCCGCTGCGAAGATAAAACTGCAGAGCCTGTGGGCTATCCCCAGTACAAGTGTGTAACCACAAGCGGTTCATACCAGGGCGTGCAAAAGCAATGGTGATAGCCTCGTTCATAAGCCAGCGCCCGGCACCGTTTCCGATTGCTTCCGGTACAAGACCAAAATAGGTCAGAAGAACGTCCTCGGTCTTGGAAACATCAAACTCCAGCAGGCCAACAGGCTCACCGTCCTTCATCGCCCAGTAGAATTCATTGGTTGGCTTGGTCAGTACCGCTTCCAACTGCTCATCACTCATCATCAGACGGGCAAACCAAAGCCATGGCTCACCCACGCGTTTGAAGAGCTCCCGATAAGCCGCGCAGTCGATCTTCTCAACATGGTGTAGCGTCAGATCAGGGCGATCAACCGGTTTGAGAGCTGGCTTCTCCAACATCTCCAGATGCGTCACGACAGTTGCAACCTTGCCGGAAGGCAGTTCTGTATATCCATCAAGATCAAGCTGAATATGCGCCATTTTTTTGCTTTCACATACCAAAACCGAGAGTTCATTGGGTAACGGTATCAGAGCAAGGCTGCAAGTGTTCCGATCTCATCCAACACTTGAGTTCCTATATGGTTGCCACCGTTTTCAAACGCGCACGCGGGTGAACCTCATTTTGGCTCATCACAAACGTATGTGCTCTGAACCGTTCAACAATGGAGCGCACGAACGGACGCGATTGGGCCGAGCATAACAATACAGGTACTTCCCCCTGATTGGCTGCCGCGTCATAGGCAGCGCGCACCAGCCCCACAAATTCCTGCAGCTTGGAGGGTGCCATCGCCAACTGCCGGTCATCCCCATCCCCGATGATGCTCTCAAGGAAAGCCGACTCCCATTGTGGGCTCAGGCTGATCAAAGGCAGGTAACCACCCGGTGCCTGATTGGCCGCACAGATCTGGCGGGCCAGACGGGTGCGTACATGTTCTGCAATGCTGTTTGGATTACGGGTTGAGCCAATCGCTTCCGCAATCCCTTCCAAAATGGTGCCCAGATCACGAATGGAAATCCGCTCCTCCAGCAAAGCCTGAAGCACCCGCTGAATACCGGAGATTGAAATCTGTGCTGGAACAATATCTTCCACCAGCTTCGACTGCTCCTGATCCAGCTTTTTCAGCAGAACCTGAACATCAGCATAGGTAAGCAACTCGGAAATGTGAGACTTGATAGTTTCAGTCAGATGCGTCGAGATCACCGTTGCAGGATCAACAACCGTATAACCCAGCAAGTTCGCTTCTTCACGGTACTGCGCCTCAACCCATGTGGCTGGCAGACCAAAGGTCGGCTCAGTCGTATGTGTCCCCGGCAAGCGCACCTGCCCCCCACTCGGGTCCATCACCATGAACTGGTTCGGGAACAGCGAACCACCGCCCGCCTCCAGTTCCTTCACCTTGATCATGTAGTCGTTCGCACCCAGTTGAATGTTATCAAGGATGCGCACGGACGGCATGATAACACCCATGTCCGTCGCAATCTGACGGCGCAGCGCTTTGATCTGCTCGGTAACCTGATCCGTTTCCTGCTTGTTCCGCCCATTGATGATTGGTAGCAGCGCATACCCGAGTTCAATGCGCAGTACGTCCATTTTGAGGCTGTCAGAAATTGGCGCTTCCTGCGGCTCTGCAGGTGCGTCTGCTTCAACCTGAGCAGCCACTTTCTCTGCCTTTACAGCAGCATGCTTCTTGCTCGCCTTTCGCGCCAGATAACCAGCTGCCCCTGCCAATGCCAAGAACGGTAACATCGGCATACCCGGCAGGAAGGAGAGCACAACCATCACAAAAGCAGACATGCCAAGTGCTTTTGGATAACCGGTAAACTGCGTGACAAGCGCCTTATCGGCAGCCCCTTCAACACCGGCTTTTGAAACCAGAATACCTGCAGCCGTGGAAACAATCAGCGCAGGGATCTGCGAGACCAGACCATCACCAATCGTCAGAAGTGTGTAATTCTCGGCAGCTTGAGCAAACGTCAGGTCCTGCTGCATCACACCAATAACGATACCGCCAATCACGTTGATAAACGTGATCATCAGACCGGCAATGGCATCACCGCGAACAAACTTGGAAGCACCATCCATGGACCCGAAGAAGGTGGATTCTTGTTCCAGCTCCTTACGGCGGGTCCTTGCCGTCTCCTCATCAATCAGACCGGCACCCAGATCCGCATCAATGGCCATCTGCTTACCGGGCATCGCATCAAGCGTAAAGCGGGCCGATACTTCCGCGATACGGCCAGAACCCTTTGTAATAACAATGAAGTTCACGATCACAAGGATCGCAAAGACGATAATTCCGATCACGAAATTACCACCCATCACAAAGCTGCCGAAGGCGGCAATCACGTTACCGGCAGCATCGGCTCCTTCGTGGCCATTCGCCAAGATCAATCGGGTCGACGCCATATTCAGCGACAACCGCAGCATGGTCGCAATCAGCAAGACAGTCGGAAAGGCAGAGAATTCCAAGGGCTTTTGGATGAACAACCCCACCATCAGGATCATCACCGAAAAGATGATCGAAATGGCAAGGAACATGTCCAGAAGCATGGCAGGCATCGGAACGATGAGCATCACAAGGATGACCATAACACCGGCAGCAAGACCAAGGTCACCGTGCCTTATCGCGTTCCAAAGGTCCTGAAAGAAAGCCGTACTACCGGCCCCGCTTAATCCGGACAGGCGCGTAGCCGAGGGAGTGCGGTCGCCTCCCCTGTCTGCCACTTTTGCATTTGTCTCTTCAGACATCGCTGCGCCCTATCCGTTCTTATGCGTCAACAGTTCCGGCGCGCGCTTCGCCCGGTCCCGGCACCTCTACACCTTCTTTGGTGTAAAGGTTCAACTTATTGCGAAGCGTACGGATGGAAATGCCAAGGATTTTTGCCGCGTGGGTACGGTTCCCAAGACAATGATCAAGCGTATCCAGAATAAGATCACGCTCTACATCGGCAACCGTACGCCCAACCATATCGCGCGAAGCCGCCTCAGCCGCATGAGCCGCACGCGCAGCAGTTTGCTGACCAGCCCCCATTGCGATGGGAGAACCGTCAGGCATACGAATGGCATCCGCATCAATTTCTGCACCAGTGGAAAGCAAAACTGCGCGGTGCATGGTGTTTTCCAGCTCACGCACGTTACCCTTCCACGGATTAGCCAGTAGCAACTGACGCCCCTCCTGCGAGATCGGAAGCGCTTTGGTGCCATTCGCTTTGGCATAAATCTCGATAAAATGGCTTGCCAGCTCCAGAATATCTGCAGGACGTTCCCGCAGTGCAGGCAATTTCAGGTTCACCACGTTCAGCCGATACAGCAAATCCTCACGAAACGTCCCGTTACGCACTTCCTCAGCCAGATCCCGGTTGGATGTAGCAATAATGCGAATATCAACAGGAACCGGACGACTTCCGCCCACACGGTCAATTACCCGTTCCTGAAGGGCCCGCAGCAACTTGGCTTGCAGACGAACATCCATCTCGGAGATTTCGTCCAGCATCAAGGTGCCACCGTCCGCTTCCTCAAACTTGCCAACTCGGCGCGCAACAGCACCGGTAAAGGCACCCTTTTCATGGCCGAATAGTTCAGATTCAAGAAGATGCTCGGGAATGGCGGCACAGTTGATGGAAATGAACGGCTTTCCAGAACGACTGGACTTGCTGTGCAGAAAACGCGAAATCACTTCCTTACCGGAACCAGATTCACCCGTAATCAGCACTGACGCATCAGAGGGCGCAACCTGCTCCGCCAGCTTAATCACGCTCGCCATCGCCGCATCCCGATAGATCAGGTCTTCCCGCTCTTCAGTAACAGCAGACAGAACCGCAGCAATCAGGTCCGGATCCGGTGGCAGCGGAATATACTCTTTGGCACCCGCCCGAATAGCAGAAACAGCCGCCCGCGCATCCGTCCCCAAACCGCAAGCAACGATTGGCACGTGGATACGCTCCCGCTCTGTCAGCTCCACCAGCTGACCGATATCTTCATTCACATCAACCATCAGCAAATCCGCGCCCTGCCCCGAGCGCAAAACTTTCATAGCTTCAGAAGCCCCGGGCGCATGGGTAACAGACGCACCACGTTCCATCGCGATCTTGGTTGCGGTCGTCAGCTGACCGCCAAGGTTCCCAACGATCAAGAGTCGCATGTCAGTTCCTTTCCATTACGCCCCATGTCAGTCACTTATCCGCCTTAATGATTTCGGTCATGGTGACACCAAGCTTATCTTCCACCAGCACAACTTCGCCGCGCGCGATAAGCCTGTCATTGACATAAACGTCGATTGCCTCGCCAACCTTGCGATCAAGTTCCATGACGATGCCGGTATCCAGATGCAAAAGGTCGGAAACCTTCATCTTGGTATGCCCAAGGACAGCAGACAGCTGAACAGGCACATCAAAGACAGCTTCCAGATCTTCGGCAGCTTTTAACCCGCCTGCACCATCACCACCGAGACTACCAGCGCGCTGGGGACTTCGATGCTGGTCCAGCACCATGCCCTTTTCATCATCGCTCATCATCAACCTTCCTGATCCGGCACCGGCCACAGGCCAACACAATCATGGAGAAAACTAAAACAGCTCAACTCGCCCGCTCGCGGGCATCGAAATGAGATTTTATGACTTGTTCAATATGCTCAACCGTCTTGCGACGATCACGAATAATGCCACCATCCGGCCATTCAATCCGGCAATCACCGCGCGACATACTCTCTGACTTCACAACATGTATTTTGCCTTCAAAGCTGCTGTTCAGGACCAGATTTTCAACCATTTCTTCCAGCGCATGCGTATCCTCGCCCGGAACCTCGATCAGGATCTGCGGGATCTTGCGCAGCGGTGCCAGACACTCAGAAAGCAGCGCTACAACTTCCGCCAGGGGCTCGCGGGCAATGAGATGGCTGCACAGGCGGCGCGCAATCAAGAAGCACATGCTCACCATGTTCTGCTCTTGAGCACGAAGCTGGGTTTCAAGCTCCCCAAGTGCCGCCTCGAGCCGCTCGCGCAAGACCAGCAGTTCCTCTTGCGCACTGAGCTTCTGCTGCTCGGCGATGGCTTGCCGCGCCTGCATCTCACCCCGCGCAAAAGCAGCCTCTTCTGCAGCTTTCAAAAGCTGTTGGTGTTCAACCACAGTAATGGTCGGCTCCGGTGGCGGCACCACCTCGGCAAGTTCAGCTGCTGCGACCTCGTCAACCGACTTGGTATTGAATAAAAACCGTTGCCGTGCAGCACCTTGCGGCATCACTGTAACCATCAGCAAGCCTCCGGAAAAAGCAGAAAAAAGAAGGGATTAATAGACAAACTCTTCCTCTCCCTTCTTCTTGTTGATGGTGATCTCACCGGATGTCGCCAGATCTTTGGCCTTGAGCACAAGAGCCGTTTGCGCATCATCTACCTCACGCAAACGGACTGGCCCCATACTATCCATATCTTCCTGCAACATATTTGCAGCACGGACAGACATGTTGGCCTTAAAGAACGCCACAGCCGTCTCGGAAGCACCCTTAAGCGCCATTGCAAGTTGATCTTTTTCGATGTTCCGCAGCAAGGTCTGACAGGCACCAGAATCCAGTTTCAGCAGATCCTCGAAGGTGAACATCAAGTTACGGATACGCTCAGCAGACTCGCGGCTGTCTTCTTCCAGAGCCGCAAGGAAACGGACCTCGGTCTGCCTGTCAAAGTTATTGAAGATGTCCGCCATCATCTCGTGACTGTCACGGCGGCTGGTCTGGGACAGGTTCGACATAAACTCGATGCGCAGCGTATGCTCAACCTTATCCAGAATATCCTTCTGAATGGACTCCATGCGCAGCATCCGGTTCACCACATCCAGCGCCAGCTCTTCATTAAGCAGCGCAAGAACACGGGCCGCATGGTCACTCTGGATCTTGGAGAGCACCACTGCAATGGTCTGCGGGTACTCATTCTTCAGGTAGTTCGCCAGAACGTTTTCAGGCACATTGGAAAGCTTTTCCCACATGTTCCGTCCGGCAGGCCCACGGATTTCCTCCATGATGACTGACACCCGATCTGACGGCAGAAAGGAGTTCAGCAAACGCTCGGTCACATCCACATTGCCATTCAGCGCACCACGGGTTGAAAGACGCTTCAGGAAGTCAACGAACAGCTCTTCAAGCATTGTGGGTGTCACAGGGCCAAGGCTCGCCATCGCACTGGAAACCTGACGCACTTCAATCTCGTCAAGCCCGTCCCAAATAGCCTGTCCGTACTCCTGCCCAAGCGCCAAGAGCAGAACGGCTGCGCGCTCTGCTCCCCCAAGCTCTCGTTCAGCCACATCAGAAGTGACAGATAAAGCTTGTTCCTTTTTGGGCTGGTTTTCTGTCTCGTCACTCATCCTAGGCCGCCTCGTTCAACCAGCCGCGAACGATATTGACGGCCTCACTTGGAGATTCTTCAATCATTTCACTTATTTGCTGGATTGAAGTTTGGTGGAGAGCTGCCAACATTTTAGCATCCTCAATCCACTCCGCAGTTGGAATCTCGGTCGGAACCGCCTCAACCCCGTCCACTGCTGCCTCAAACCGAGCAGGCTCTTCAGCAACCAGTGTACCGTCCGGCAGAAGCTTCACGCCTCCGTCAGCCAATGCTGCTTTTTCTTCTTCAGTCGCCAGAATACGCTTCATCAGCGGAGACACTGCAAAGACCAGAAGCAGAACGGTAATCACAAACAGAACACCAAGCTCCGCAAACTTCATGATGTCCGCGCGCGTGAAGTCGAACAAGCCACCTTCGCTATCCGCAAAGTCCTGCACCGGAGCTTCCACAAAACGCATATTGACCACTTCAACCGTATCACCACGGCGCTTTGTAAAACCAACTGCCGTCCGAACCAGAGTCGCGATTTGCTCCAGCTCTGCATTGCTGCGTGGCTGATAGATCTGACGCCCGTCCTCATCGGTCGTGTAGGTCCCATCCACCAGAACAGCAACAGACAAGCGCTCCAGACCGCCAGCCTCATAAATCTCGGTAACGGTGCTCTTCGAGATCTCGTAGTTCAGGATTTCCTCGGAAATATTGGAGGAATCCTTGGAACCAGTGGCATCACCCCTCGTATCCGCATTCGGCAGCTGATTACCGACAGAAACAGTTTCTTCCCCATTGGAGGAGGATGAATTCTCCTCTTTACTCTGAGAAGAACGTAGAACCTGTCCGTCAGGATCGAACAACTCTTGCGTTTCTGTCTTGCGGTTATAGTTGAGGTCCGCAGCAACCCGTACCCGAGCACGACCAGCTCCAACAACGTTATTCAGGATCTCTTCAACCTGTTGCCGCAGGCGGGTCTCCAGTCTTAAACGTCGTTCATCCAGTGAAGAACTGCCAACAAGTCCGTCCTTATCGCCGGTTCCGCTGGCAAGCAAAGTACCGCGCTCATCAACGATAGAAACGTAGGAGGGCTCCAGCCCCTCAACAGCGGTTGCAACCAGGTGCTGGATGGCGCGGATCTGGCCATTGCTCAAAGAGCCCTGAACCTTGATCGCAATAGAAGCGGTTGGCGGCTCACGGTCCCGTTTGAACAGCTGTTTTTCAGGGATTACCAAGTGAACGCGCGCAGAAGCAATGCGGCCAATGCTGCGAATTGTACGGGAAAGTTCCCCTTCAAGAGCGCGCAGACGGTTTATATTCTGCACAAAACTGGTGGCCCCCAGCGTATCGGTCTTGTCGAAAATCTCGTAGCCAACACCACCACCGGATGGCAAACCAGCCTCAGCAAGGGTCATGCGCAGGCGGTGAACCTTCTCTTGAGGCACAAGAATGCTACGCCCATCCACACCAAGCTCGTAGGAAATACCTTGAGATTCGACCTGACTGACAACGGCTGCTGCATCTTCAAGGGTGAGATCTGTGAAGAGTGGCACCATCTGCGGTGCAGTCGCGCGAATAATGATGAAGCTGAACAAGCCGACCAACAGCGCAGCCATCGCGCCCATCGCTGCCAGTCGCGCGGGCCCAAGTCCTTTCAGAAAGTCAAGGATTCCACTCACAGTTGCCGCCCCGTGCTTTTTAAGTTCTCATTCCAAAAGTACCAGCAGTACTTTCAACGCCTTGGAAAACGGCGTGATTACCCCTGATTTGCTGGTAGGTAAAAATTGCCCGCTTCAGAGTTAACAAAAGGTTAATAATGACCTAATAATCGGTAAACGGGAACTCTACCCACAAAGAAGCATTGTGGAATGTTGCAGGAAAGGCCTTGGACTAGGCATTTGAAGAGTCAAATGAATCTCGAACGGCCGGTTCGGCAGATTTTGCCGAAGCAGTTAAGACATCATGGTTAATCCATAAAATCAACAAGTACGGCACGCACACACAAAAAGGCCGGCTGAGACAGCCGGCCTTTTCGAAACCTCAAACCTGTTTGGGCATTACACCCGAATTTGCCTGAAGCCTGTTAGTTACGATAGTCCTGAACGCGTGTCGCGCGCAATCCGGCTAAACCGTGCCGGTCAATCGAATCCTGCCAAGACAGAAACTCTTCAACCGTCAAAGTATACCGGTTGCAGGCTTCATCCAGAGACAACAAGCCTCCACGTACAGCCGCAACTACTTCAGCCTTTCTCCTGATGACCCACCGCTTAGTAGAGGTGGGCGGAAGATCCGCTATTGTCAAAGGGCTCCCATCGGGGCCGATGACGTATTTAACTCGTGAACGAATATGTTCGGTCATTCTACTCTCACACAAACCATGACCAAGCTGAGTATGAGACTAGAACAAGGCGCTTAAAATTTGGCTAAGCCCCCATCAATGTTTTGGTAAGATTCATAACCGCAAATCTTAGTGGATATTAACTACTAGAAAATCCCTTGGATTCCAGTGACATCGCCAACCGGAATGCGAAGTTCGCCCATGTGCAAAATAATGTCACCAGTACTGAAGTCCACAGAATCCACTCTGCCGGTCACTTTCGTCTGAACAACAAACGGCTCTCCATTGGCATCCTGAGTAATAATATCAACAGTATAAGTGCCATCCTCACGTTTTGAGCCAGAGGCAGTGGTTCCATCCCACTCGAAAGTGTTCTCACCTTCCTCAAGATCAATCTCTTCCTGATAGATCTCGGCACCATCACTATCTCGAACTGTAACCGTTGCCTTCCCGGTTGCAAGAGCGTCAAGCTGCCATGAAGCAACGCCATCCTTCAGCTCGGTTGTCGCACTGTGAGCAGTTACGTCATTACCAATATAGTTTACGAACTGACTCGCACTTTGCGTTTTGAGCTGAGTAAGCTGCTCATCTAATTTCTCTGTAGTTGCAATCTGTTGCTCCACCATCGTGTACTGAACAAGCTGATTCGTGTACTCAGCCGAATCAAGAGGCTGCAATGGGTCCTGATTCTGTACCTGTGTGGTCAGCAGCGCGATGAACAGATCAAAGTTCGCATTGATGTTTTTCTGCTGGTCTGAACCTGAGGAACCCGCATTCGGCGTCAAAGCATCAATTGTAGTCATTTTTTATTTCCTCAAAAGCGGCATCAAACCGAAATATCCAACCCACCTGCGCGGGACGAACCATTCAAACTATTATGTATGGGGTAGCTGGCGTCGTGGAGCTCGACATCACTTCCGGTTCCCGCGACATGACCAATACCTGACGATTGATTATCTTGCCTGTCAGAATCCTGTGACCCACCTCCCCCACGACCAAGGGAGAATTCAAGAGAACTCTTGTCACTTTCAACACCAGCCTCTTGCAGTGCCTTTTCCAACCCGCGCTGATCTCTTTGCAAAAGTTCAAGCGTTTCAGGCCTTTCAACCATCAGATGAGCCCGAACACGCCCATCCTTGGCAAATTCCAGAGAGACATCGATGCCCCCCAGCTCTTTTGGATCCAGCCGAATCTCAAATCGATTGACACCACCACTGGCCTGACGGGCAATCTCAGGCCAAACCGAGTTGGCAACATTCCTTAAAGTGGAAGTTGGCAAGGAACCGACCGAACGTAGCCCAGCCTCGGAACGGCCCATCGTCCCAGCGATTGCCTCAGTGCTTTCCCAATCAAGCTCACCCTCCGCACCGTCCTGCATTCGCGCCACTCCGCCCCATCCAAACGATGCGGCGGTTGCTGTCTGCTCATTACCCTGCTGAACTGATACTTGAATGCTGACTGAGGCCGCAGCACTCTTCTTATTACCAGTTGCGTTCTGGTCAGCAGCCTTACTTTGGGAGATAGTCTGATCTTCCGTTTCCAGAGCTTCCCCACTCTCGGTAAAACCATCAGAACTCAACGTAACCGCAACTGATCCATCAACAGCCCTGTCTTTACCAGCCATCGGAGCTGCAACTGATACAATTGAGGACGTCCGGCTCGCATGCTCAGCAACACGAACATGGCCCTCGCCTTCCTGACCAACAGTCACCTCTGCAAGCTGCGGCACCTGCGCTGCTTGACCGCTCTTATCTGGAGCACCGTCAGACTTCACCATCACATTCGGAAAAATGACATCTCCTTCGCCTGCAACTGGCACAGATTGGGGAACATGCTGTTGCTGACCGACAAAACTTGAACCTACCCGATCAGATTGACGAAACAGCTCACCCCCATCAGCAGCAAGACCTGCGCCTTTCACCTCCGGAAGAACAATCGGCGCAGGCTCTGCCTGAACCTTGACGGCTTTCACCTCCGGCCCTGTCACCAGCTCACTGATCTGCCGACTTGCAGCAGAAGGCTGCCGGTTACCTTTGATAACTATGTCAGCGCTGTTCGAACCGGCGGTCTTCTCTGAAGCAGAAGTCTTGTCGCTAGACCCAGCGTTGTCTTGCGCATCAACATTAGCACGCGCACCGTTTCCGGTAACAGCCGCACTATCAACCACAGCACCTGAAGATAGCTCAGTCTTCATAGGCGTGTTAGTTGGCTGTGATTGTTGGGAGGCCTCAACCTTTCGGGACGCTGCGAGCGCTTCTGTAACCGACGCTCCCAAATCAGATACAACCTTCGCCACCTCACCAGTCTTAGGAGGCACCGGCAAATGCTGCTCGTTCTCAGTATCCGCTGTTTGCTTGACCGCTAAATCTGCAACTGCAGAACCTACAGTCTGCTGCTGCAAACCTTCAGTATTCTGAACAGCCTCAACCAACGGCGGAACTCCCCCCGCAGAAACCACTTCCTTAGCTGTCGCAACTCCCTTGGCCGACAATCCAGCTGACGCTTCTACAAGCTCTTCACTCTTCTGCGGCAAGATCTGCCCAGCAGGCTTCGTCTGCTGATTGGCGGAAGGCAAGGGTGCTGATCCACTCGCAGTCATTGGCGAATTGGCCTTCGCTACACCTGCAACACCGGAGCCCCGCTGCCGAGCAACAGGCTGGGCAACCTCACTACGCGCAGGTGCATCTGTCCGGTTTGGTTGGCGTGCCACGTTCAGAACTGTTTGCGGCGCAGGGACAAAAGGAGTTTTTGCTTTCTGCTGAGCTGCTTTCCCCTCACCAACTGCCGGATGAGCAACCACGCCTTGAGGCGGCGCACTTGCAATCAATCCTGGAGCAACATGTGGCAAAACTTGAGAAACACTGGAGGCAGGCAGCTCACCCGCCAGCCCTGCAACTGCACTCTCACCTTTTTCATCCCGGATAAGGTCTTGCTCCAACACGGGAAGATCACCACCAGCAGTCGCAGAAGCCGAGAAGCTATCGCCCGCAGCTGCCGCCGCCCCATCCCCCTCGGAGGCTTTGGCAAGCAATCCGGAGAACAACTCCAAATCCTGACCGGGTGCACTCTCACCAAGCAGCGCATGACCACCTTGTCCAAGAACGGACTTTAGGGGGACTTGCGGCTGAACAGGACGACTTAAACCCGGTAAAGCAGATTGCGACATGTATTCCTCAAACTACGCAGCACAGACCACCAGCTCAGGTGGTGAAGACATCTTGCGCGCAGCGATGCAAATAGCAGGCCAGTTGAACACCATCAATTTAATCATAAATTTCAAACATATAACTTCTAAGGAGTTTTTCTCAGCATGTGCAGAAAGGTCACTTATTGCCCCTGACCCGGCAACAAGTGCCGAGCCACCTGAAATACTTCAATCAAAAAGATTGGCCTTCCGTCGAGTTTTAGGTATATTCCCGCCAACTAACACGCTCAAAGCGTACGCATACGAAGCGTTTAAGAAAGAGTCAGCGTTTAGCCACCGCCAAAACGCTGCGAGCACTAAGCAAACAAATGAAACTAATCTGCACTTCGGACTAGTGTCTCCCAGATTGAATTCTGCTCGCAATATCATAGATAAAGCTCTCATATTAAACGCGCCATAGGATGAGGTACTTGGAATGCTAAACAGTCTTGGCCTGCCCGGCCGCCCGGAAGACACACGGGTGGTTGTTGCCATGTCAGGCGGTGTAGATTCATCAGTCGTTGCCGGCCTGATGAAGCGCGAAGGCTATGATGTCGTTGGCGTCACACTGCAGCTCTACGATCATGGCGAAGCAATCCAACGCAAGGGCGCGTGTTGTGCGGGACAAGATATCCATGACGCACGCCGTGTGGCCGAAAAGCTCGGCATTCCTCACTATGTGCTGGATTATGAATCTCGCTTTAAGGAACAGGTGATTGAACGTTTTGCCGACAGTTACATCAACGGCGAAACCCCAATTCCATGCGTAACCTGTAACCAGACGGTCAAATTTAAAGACCTTCTGGAAACAGCCAAGGACTTGGGTGCCGACGTTCTGGTAACCGGCCACTACGTGCGCACAGGCATGGAAGGCAACCAGCTTGCCATGTTCCGCCCTGTCGATCTGGACCGGGATCAGAGCTACTTCCTGTTCGCCACCACGCAAGAACAGCTTGATTTTCTTCGCTTCCCACTGGGCGGCATGACCAAGCCGGAAGTACGCGAACTTGCCCGTGAGTTTGGTCTGGAAATTGCTGATAAGCACGACAGCCAGGACATCTGCTTCGTCCCACAGGGTCGGTACACGGACGTGATTTCCAAGCTACGTCCACACGCTGCTGAACCGGGCGATATTGTCCACGTGGATGGTCGCGTTTTGGGCCGACATGAAGGTATCATCCATTATACAATCGGTCAGCGCCGCGGTATTGGCGTTGCAACAGGCGACCCGCTCTATGTGGTGCATCTGGATGCAGACGGACGACGTGTAATCGTTGGTCCGAGCGAAGCTTTGGCCACACATAATTTGCTGCTCCGCGAAGTCAACTGGATTGGCTCTGGCACTCTGGACGATCTGCCTGAAGAAGGCATCACGGTTTACGCTAAAGTGCGTTCAACACGCCCGCCTACCGAGGCAGTCCTGCGCAAGAGCGGCGACAACATTTTGGTAGAACTGCCTTCTGGCGAAATGGGCGTCGCTCCGGGACAGGCCTGTGTCTTCTTCGACAAAGAAGGACACGAAGCCCGCGTCCTCGGCGGTGGCTGGATTCAACGCGCCGAAAAGCAGGAAGGCGCAGAAGAAGCCCTCAAAGCGCTGCTCGGCAAAAGCTGGGAAGCCGCAGGTTTCCCAACCAGCTGACGACCCCAAAAGCACCCTCCGCATAACGGAGAGCAACATCGCAGATAAATCTGAACGCCCCGCCTTGCATCAACGCAAGCGGGGCGTTTTTTCTTGCAATCATTCCGCCCTCTACCAGCCCAAACACCCCACATCATGCCAAGAAAAGCCACCGCGAAATCCAGACCTGTTAAAATCGGAAGTTCTTCCCGGTTCAGTGACCGGGACCTGTAGGTATTCCTCAATGAAATTGGCAATAACCCTTGGTTTTCATGGAGTTTTTCACAAGAGTGTAAATTTCCACAAAACTTGCAGAAGAACGCTTGACGCCACACGCTGAGAGCCTTATACACCCCCTCACAGCGCAGCGGTCACCACCGCAACATAGCGCACCGGATGGCGGGGTAGCTCAGTTGGTTAGAGCAGCGGAATCATAATCCGCGTGTCGGGGGTTCAAGTCCCTCCCTCGCTACCAAAAACTCAATTATATCAATGACTTACAAGAAATAGCTCTCACACTGCTTGAATAGTGTCCAGCACAACAAACAATATTGCAGTCAAACTCGCTTTCCAAGCTTGATATTTGCCTTTGCACACCGCTAAGCAGACAAAACAATTACCCAATACAACAACGTTCTCAACTTGAAAAAACACCGCAAGAGATCGTCTCACAAATGGATTTGTTGAGGAGTGCCTGCGGTCTAAGTATTTGCTCCATTCCTCACTCCTGTCGCCGTGATCTTGAGACAAAACACCCTCATATTCAATTCAACCGATCTGCCCTAAAGGCGTCGATGACAAACACTTAGCAAAAAATCCTTTCACTCTCCCAAAGAATGCGTAGTAGCTTTCTAAGTAGACAGCGCTGTATGTTACCGCGAATACAGTTTCTGGCGATTAAGGAGTTAGTTTTCCATGGATACATCAAACTTCTATCGTGAGCTCAGATCAGAGACTTTAATGATAATCTCTGGCACAGACGATGCAGACCCCTACATTGGATTTGACGACAGCACACCGAACTGGGTTACGAAAGATAAAATCCAAGGTCTTCTGAACCGCAGTCTTGAGTTTGCCAAAGGTCTGGGTGGACTGGTTCGGGAAAAGTGGAGGGACTTCTGTTAAATTGACAACAGGAGGACTTCATGGGGCGAACACATTATAC
>CANLTN010000005.1:0-262896 GCA_947494035.1 uncultured Pseudovibrio sp.
TCCTGAAAGAAAGTGAACCAGACAAATGTGCTCAAGCTGAGAACCTCTCGATTCAAATCAAACGCAATCCGCTTTAGCGGTAACTGACAGTCCCCTCATAAAATTTTCTCTTTTGCAAATGCACCAATGCATATATGAATAATACCCAATAAGTTTTCATAGTATTTCGATAAATTGGTGCGTGATTTATAGGGTCCGATCATTGACGCCTGGAAATACTGGGATGCTTTGTTCGGTTCACGCGTTCACTCTTTGCGTAGGTGAACAGAGCGGGTGTGCCGAGAGGTTTGTGGAAGTTGGACCCCTAATGAAAGAGCGGGTTCAAGTGAATACGAAAATTGGACTGATACTGCTGCTTGTTCTGTTTGTAATGGGCGGCATGTTTTCAATCAATCCGGCTCCGCATTTGTTTACCGAGCTGGGGCCTTTTGAACTGGCGCAGACCCTTTTCATGATTGCTAGCCTATTGGTTTGGGGAAGATTGGCGATCAGCAAGAAGCAACAGAATGCGCAGGATGACGGAATTAACTACTCCATAGCTGCATTCTTTGCTCTGCTTAGTTTTGTGGTTGTTGGTAGGGAAACCTCCTTTCTCAAGACCTATGGAGCAGGGAAGAGCCTTGAAAATGGCCTGTTGGTTTTCACCGTTGTTTTATCGCTGGCAGTTCTCGGCGTTCTCGGTGTTCGATGGACTCGGAACCTAAGGCGTACCTGGCGGGAATTTCGCGCTTTTATGTCCACTCCGAATTTCCTCTGGGCGATCGCCTCTCTTGCGTTCGTTTTGTTGGGTGATTTGTTCGAAAAAGAACTCCTTCCGATTCAGTCGAACCTTGTTTGGGAAGAAACTTTTGAGCTGATGGGGTATCTAGCAATCTTCACAGCAGCGTTGATCCCGGAACGTACCGCCGATGCTCCGAGAGCCGTTGAACAAGATGTTGCAGCTCTGCAGAGTTCATAGGGCAAGTTTTGGGTGCAAGTGACCGCACTATTTGCGGTAAGTTTATCGATACAAAAACACCGCTGGAGAGATCCAGCGGTGTTTTTGTTTGTTGAGGGGTGGTGGTGTTTACCGCCGTCTGCTTGATGCTTTAGCCACCTGGGCGATTGCCAGCAGGGTGTGGGATACAATTGCCGTCGAGAGGTTAGCGTTGAGGCGGGCGTCTTTTACCGCCTCGTTGAGGCGGCTTAGCGCGCGTTCTAGAAAGTCTACATTCCAGATCTCAACCTGCCTGACAATCTTTGAGCGGCGCTTCCAGAAGATTGGTGGGCGCATGCCTCCGATAACATCTTCTACAGCAATACGTTGGTTGGCTTTTAAGCGGCACAGGTGGAGCATTTGGAAATGTCTGAGGGCTTGAGAGGCGATGACGCCAACGTCCATCCCTGAGGCCGAGAGGCGCTCCAGTCCGTGGTCCAGTGTGACTGTGTCACCTAATGCGGCGGCATCAATCAGCTCATCCATGGCAAAGGCAGAGGCGTCTCCGATGATCTCTTCCACATGATGGACTTCAATGCGGTTGTCATTCATCGCGTAGAGGCACAGCTTCTTGAGCTCTCCGCGGCTGGCAATGCGATCTGCGCCGAGCAGGGTGTGAAGCGCCATACGGGCTTCCTTGCTGATTTGCAGGCTTGCCAGGGTGGTTTCTTCGTCGATCAGCCGGTCTACATCCCGGGCGGTATCAGCAAAGCAGGGAATGGCGACAGCGGTTTTGCTGGCTTCGAACTTCTTGCGCAGGGCTGAGGAGTTTTTCAGGTCTCCTGCTTCAATAAGGATGAAAGCTGAGAAATCGTTATTCTTAAGAAGCGGTTCTACTGCTGGCAGGATGCTCTTGGTGCCGTTCTCGCGTACCCAAATTGTGCGACGGCCACCAAAGAGGGGAATGGTGAGGGCTTCGTCTATAAGGCGGCTTGGGTCAGCTGCGATATCGGAAGCGTCCAGTTTCACCTGAGAGAAAGGATCGTCATTCTCTGCTGCTGCTTTGGAAATGAGCATTTGTGCTCTTTCCTTCACCAACCCGACATCCGGACCATAAACAAGAATGAGGTTTACAGAGGCAGGTGGGTTGGTGATGTATCGATCAATCTCAGCAGCTTTGAGGGCTACCATAATGGTCCTATTCTTCAGGATGCGTTGCGAAATAACTTGCGATGCGTGTGTTGATATCAGCTGCAACTACCTTAGTTGCGCGTGTCTCTGCATCTTTTTCCGCTCTCAGATTCGCGAAACGTTGGCTTGAAAAGTCAAAGGAGGCGGATGCGAAAGAGCGGCCAGTCAAAAGCGTCGTATCGGTTGCGATGTCGCTTAATACAAAACTGGAATTGACTGTGATGTTGTAAGCGGTTGGTACATCAGCAAGCCGTTCAACACCAACTTCAGCGCGGCGTCTATCAGTCAGAATCTCCAGCCGATACTTAGGCGGTAGTGCTTTGCCACCACGCGTGAAAGCGAAGATCAGCTGGTTTCGCATGACCTGATTGATGTTTGTGATGGCAAACGAGTCCCCGTAGCTTGGGAACTCCATAGTGATTGCCGCCATCTGATCCTGAACGGTCCGTGTCTGTTCCGTCCCATCATCAGTCAGCATTGAGCTCGTTCCATAAAGAGGACGAAGCTGACAACCAGAAAGAAGGAGGGCCCCCGCAACAATTGTTGCCCCGCCGAGAAGAACCCGGCGGGATGGGAGACCTGATTTAGCAGCGCGGTCAAACAACGACATTTACGATCCTCTGAGGTACCACGATGACTTTGCGTGGGGCCTTGCCGTCCAGAGCTTTCCGAACAGCCTCATGTGCCAGAGTAACTGCTTCTACCTCCTCTTTGGAAGAGCTTCTTGCTACTGAAATCTCACCTTTTTTCTTTCCGTTGATCTGAATCGGAAGCGTAACGGTATTTTCTACCAGTAGGTTTTCATCAAGAGCTGGCCAGTTAGATGTGGATACCAAACCTTCGTTACCGAGCATGGCCCAACATTCTTCGGAAAGGTGAGGCGTGATTGGCTCCATGAGCTGCAAGATAAAGCCCACTGCTTCGCGCAGTGCAAAGGCCATATCGGGCTTGGACAGGTCTGCCTGAAGTGCTTTGCTGATCGCGTTGGTGAACTCATAAAGACGGGCTACAGCACGGTTGAAACCGAGGCCGTCGAAGTCTTTTGTGATGGCAGCCAGTGTCTTGTGAGAGACGCGACGCAGTGCGGTTGCCTCATCACTGAACTCAGAAGGTTTTGCGATGTTAGCTTCGGTCTTTTCTGCAACCTCGTTGACGATACGCCATACGCGCTGAACGTGGCGCCAAGCACCGATTACGCCATCTTCAGTCCAGATGATGTCACGCTCTGGCGGGCTATCCGAAAGCACAAATAGGCGTGCAGTATCAGCGCCGTAGGTATCGATGATGTCGGTTGGGTCCACAACGTTCTTCTTGGACTTGGACATCTTTTCGATGGAGCCAATGGAGATCGGTGCTCCGGTTTCTGCATGAAGCGCTTTGCGGTCACCCTCGGTGCTGATGATGTTAATTTCAGCGGGGGTGACCCACTTACCATCCGCATCCTTGTAGGTCTCGTGGTTCACCATGCCTTGGGTGAAGAGGCCTTTGAATGGCTCTTTCACATCCAGGTGTTTGGTGATCTGCATCGCACGGGCAAAGAAGCGGGAGTAGAGCAGGTGCAGGATCGCGTGCTCGACGCCACCGATGTACTGATCGACCGGCAACCACTCGGAGGCGACCTTTGGATCTGTCGGGTTGCTGTTCTTTGGATCAGTGAAGCGTGCGAAGTACCAGGAGGAGTCTACGAAGGTGTCCATGGTGTCAGTTTCGCGCTGAGCATCTTTTCCACAGCAAGGGCATTTTACATTGCGCCATGTGGGGTGACGGTCCAGCGGGTTGCCCGGACGATCGAAGGTGACGTCTTCTGGCAGGACGATTGGCAGGCTTTCTTTTGGTGCTGGCTGAACACCGCAGTCATCACAGTGGATAACCGGAATCGGGCAACCCCAATAGCGCTGACGGGAGATGCCCCAGTCGCGCAGACGGTAGTTGGTTTCGCGGTGGGCCTGCTGTTCGCCCTTCACTGCTTGCGCTTCCAACTTGTCAGAAACGGCATTCTTTGCATCCTCGATGGACATGCCGTTCATGAAGTCAGAGTTAAAGATGGAGCCTTCGCCTGTGTAAGCTTCGGTTCCAACATCAAACGTTTCCGGGTCTTCGCCTTCTGGCAGCACAACTGCTTTCACCGGCAGTTTGTACTTGTGAGCAAAGTCCAAATCGCGCTGGTCGTGTGCAGGGCAGGCGAAGATTGCGCCGGTGCCGTAGTCCATCAGGATGAAGTTTGCCACGTAGACTGGCAGCTCCCAGGATGGGTCCAGCGGGTGCTTGACGCGCAGGCCTGTGTCGAAGCCCAGTTTCTCTGCGGTTTCGATTGCTTCAGCAGTCGTTCCAATGCGGCGACATTCAGCAATGAAATCCTGCAGCTCTGTGTTCGTTTCAGCCAGCTTCTGGGTGATTGGGTGATCTGGAGACAGACCCATGAAGGAAGCACCGTACAGCGTGTCCGGGCGGGTCGTGAAGATCTCCAGAGTTTCATCACCGGTTGGAGCGGTTTCTGTGAACTCGAAATTGACTTTCAGACCAACAGACTTGCCGATCCAGTTCTTCTGCATGAGACGAACTTTTTCAGGCCAATCGGTCAGAGTGTCGATCGCTTCCAGCAGTTCTTCGGAATGATCAGAGATCTTGAAGAACCACTGGGTCAGGTCTTTTTGCTCAACAACGGCACCGGAGCGCCAGCCTTTACCGTCAATCACCTGTTCGTTCGCCAGAACGGTCATGTCGACAGGATCCCAGTTTACCTTTGCGTTTTTACGGTAAACCAAACCAGCTTCGAGGAAGTCCAGGAACAGAGCCTGCTGCTGTGCGTAGTAGTCTTCGTCGCAGGTTGCGAATTCGCGGCTCCAGTCAAAAGACAGACCGATTGTCTTCAGCTGGCCGCGCATCGCAGCGATGTTGTCGTAGGTCCAGCCCTTTGGGTGTACCTTCTTCTCAGCTGCTGCGTTTTCTGCAGGCATGCCGAATGCATCCCAGCCCATTGGGTGCAGGACGTTGTAGCCGCGTGCGCGTTTGAAGCGTGCAACCACGTCACCCATGGAGTAGTTGCGAACGTGTCCCATGTGGAGGCGACCGGATGGATAAGGGAACATTTCTAGTACGTAGTACTTTTCGCGCGGATCATCGTTGTCCGTCTCAAAGACTTTCTTTTCGTCCCATACTTTTTGCCAGCGCGCTTCTGTAGCGCGTGCATTATACCTATCCGTAGCCATTTATTCCGCCATGTGTTTGATTATTTGCCTTGCGCAAGCAAATTACGTTTGCTCGGACTGTCACCAGAAATTGCCAGCTTGGTCAAGCGCTAGACAGAGGAAAAACCGAGAAGATTTGTCAGAAAATTCTCAATGAAGCGCAAGTCCTCTTGCTTTTGGGCCTTAGGGAGCGCATTTCATGTCTCGAATATGGATTTTTCGCTGGAGTTAGAAATGAGCGACGCTGCTGCACTTCGCCTTAAAGAGGTTAAGGAGAACATCGGGAAAGCAGAAAAGGATGCGGAGCGTCCGAGCGGTTCCGTTACTCTGATTGCAGTCTCTAAAACCTTCGAAGCTTCAGCTATTAAACCGGTATTAGAAGCGGGTCAGCGCGTGTTTGGTGAGAACCGTGTTCAGGAAGCGATGGGCAAGTGGCCTGAGCTTCTTGAAGAATTCGATGGTGTTGAATTGCATCTGATTGGGCCTTTACAGTCCAACAAAGCAAAAGAGGCCGTGCAGACCTTTGACGTGATCCACACTGTCGACCGAGACAAAATAGCGAAGGCTTTGAAAGCTGAGATGGATAAGCAGGGTAAAGCGCCAAAGCTGTTCATTCAGGTTAACACCGGGGAAGAAGAGCAGAAGGCCGGCATTCCTCCAAAGGAAGCCGATGCGTTTATCGCGAAGTGTCGTGATGAATATGGATTGGAGATCGAAGGCCTGATGTGCATTCCACCGGTTGAAGAAGCGCCGGGGATGCATTTTGCTTTGCTTGAGAAAATCGCAAGGCGGAACGGCTTGGAGAAGCTCTCAATGGGGATGTCTTCTGATTATCCGATTGCGGTTCAGCATGGTGCGACCCACGTTCGTGTTGGGTCTGCTGTCTTTGGCGCACGCGACTATTCGCAGTAAGTTTCTTTTCCATGGTGCAGAGTTTTGAACGGGCGAGGGATTCTCGCCCGTTTTTTTGTTTGGCGGTTATTGCAGCTGATCGTGCAACCATTTCATCGTTGTGGAGACCACAAGATCGTTATTTTGCGGGCTGACGATATCGCCGACAATGAGATGGTCGTTATCATCCCCTGAACTCTCGATTAGCAGTCGCTGCTTTGGTGCGCCCCACTTTTCGTAGGCGATGTTGGTTTGAGAGGCATCAACTGTCTGGTCTTTTTCGCTGTAGATGAACAGGGTAGGCACAGTGGCTTTTGCCGGATCCTGCTCTTGTAAGACAGAGATTGCTGTTGCCAGTGGCAAAAGCGCCTGTGTTGGGTAACTGATTGTCCAGCCCATTAGTTCTTCTGGAGTTGGGGCCTCCGAAGTGGTGCGGGTTTTGCCAAGTATTAGCGGCACGTATTGTCTGGCAAATGGCATATCGAGCAAGAAGGCACCCGGCGAATTAATCGCGAAATTCGGTGAGACGAACACCATTGCAGCAATATCTTCCTTGAGAGGATGATCTTGCATTGCAAGCCATGCCGCAAGGGTGCTTCCGGTTGAGGTCGATATAATGATTGTCTTTTCACCGATGCGGCGGCCAATTTCTACAGATTCAGCAAGGTCGTTGATCCAGTCGTTCAGCGTGGGTTCGGCCATTGCTTCGTTGGACCGACCGTGGCCTGCTAGACGGGTGTAGAACAGATTCGCTCCCAGCTCGTTTGCAACACGATCCGGTACTGGGCGGATTGATTGTTTGCTGGCGGAAAAGCCATGGATATAGATGACTGAAAGAGGCGTTTTGCTGTTCTTCTCGCCGTTGAACCAGATGATTTCCTTGGCGGTGCCATCACGGATGTCCTGAAACTTGGCTTCGCTGTTTGACAGGTACAGATCGAGATCCTCGCCCATAACTTCGGGTTTGAAGGTAACCTCAGTATCACGTGGTTCTCTTGGACCTACCAAGTAGGCAATTGTGCCGCCGACGAGTAAAATCAGCACTGCAAGAATAAAATAACGAAATAGCATAGGATGGAGCCCTTGTTCCTTAAGGGCACCACTCTATTCTATCCTAAGTTGAAATATCAAACGAGATTATTCAGAAGTGTCGTCGTCGTCGTAGATAGTTGGCACACCTATCGAACCCAGCCATTCGGTGATTGCGCTTGAGACGAGCAGGTTGTTTTCAGGGTTGGTGATGTCGCCTGCGATGACATGGTGACCTGGTCCTGCAGACTCTGTGATCAGCAAACGATGTTTGGGAGCACCCCAGTTTTCGAAGAATTTGGCTGTGGTATGTTCATCTGAGGTTCGGTCGCGAATGTCGTAGATGAACATGGTTGGGATGGTTGCGTTTGCTGCATCCAGACTGCCAACAAGTTTTACGGTTTCGGCGAGGGGAAGCAGAGCTGTTGCCGGGTAAGCGTTGGTCCATGCATAGATTTCCTCAAAGGTGGCGTTGGGGTCTGCAACCCGGTACTGGCCTACAATGAGTGGTGTGTAAAACTCCGCGAAAGGGTAAGTGAGTAGGGAGGTTCCAGATGCGGCGAGTTGAAATACCGGGGAGATTAGTACGATGGCTTCCACTTGCTCTTTTAGAGCGTGATCAGTCAGATCCATCCATGCTGTCAGCGTTCCGCCGAATGAGGTGCCAATGACGATAACCTTGTCACCAATGGTTTTTCCGACAGCTAACGCTTCAGCCAATGCATTGAAATAGTCATCAACTCCGGGTTCCCCCATGGCGGCTGGTGTACGGGCATGTCCGGGAAGGCGGGTGTAATAGAGATTGGCCTGAATGGAGCTGGCGACTAGATCTGGTACAGGGCGGATCTCATCTTTGCTGGCCGAAAAGCCATGCATGTAGATGACTGCATACTCTGTTTTGTCTCTAGTATCGGGGTTGTGCCAGATAATTTGCTTTTCAAGGCCGGGCTTAATATCTGAAAAACGGCCTTCTTCCTGGGCGAGGTATGCTACGGGATCCTGACCAATTTCACTTGCGTTGAATGTGATGGAGGGAGACACGTAGGTGTTGTTCCAATAAATCAGAAAACCAGCAATTAGAACAATAACAGATAGTAAAATCAGAAGCTTAGATCTCAACTGCATCGTTACAACGCCTCTTTTTTCGCTGATCATGGGTCAGCTTGGCAGGAAACCGGGTGCACTTGTCAGTTTTCCTTTTTATCCCAGCTTATACAATCTCTAGTAAATGGCAGTTTTGCTTGACTCAGCATCTGTATTCTCGTAGATACCGCACCTAACTCCTTCTATATGAATTTTGGAGCCACTGACTGGGACCCGCAAAGGTATAAAGAGATCCCGGAAGTCAACACCCGACAGCGCGATGCGCCCTCGGGTGATTTTTTGCTATGTGCTTTTGATTTGCCGTGGCAATTTTGACTGGGTGGTACCAAATTCATTCAGGAACGAGTGTACAGCGCCTGAGGGTTTATTGTCGGGTGGCTGTACAGAAACGAGATTTTAAAGGAACGACATGTTCGATAATCTGTCAGATCGCCTAGGCGGCATTCTAGATAAGCTCACGAAACGTGGTGCGCTTTCTGAATCCGATGTTAGTGAAGCGCTTCGTGAAGTTCGCCGCGCACTCATTGAGGCTGATGTGGCATTGCCGATCGTGCGTTCTTTCACCGATAAGGTGAAGCATCGTGCTGTTGGTGCTGAGGTTGTTAAGTCCATTAAGCCGGGTCAGATGGTCGTCAAGATCGTTCATGACCAGCTGGTGGAGATGCTTGGTGAAGATTCCCATCCGATTGACCTGAACGCTCCGGCTCCGGTTTGCATCATGATGGTTGGTCTGCAGGGTGCGGGTAAAACCACTGCAACAGGCAAGATTGCTCGTCGTTTGACCCAGCGCGACAAGCGCAAAGTTTTGATGGCTTCTCTTGATACGCGCCGTCCGGCAGCGCAGGAGCAGCTGAGAGTTCTGGGTGAACAGAATGAAATTGACACGCTTCCTATCATTGATGGACAGCAGCCAGTCGATATCGCAAAGCGCGCGCTGAATGCAGCGAAGCTTGGCGGTTACGATGTTGTCATGCTCGATACTGCGGGCCGTGGTCACATTGACGAGCCTCTCATGTTGGAGATGGAGCAGATCAAAGCTGCTTCCAATCCGCACGAGGTTCTGCTTGTTGCCGATGCCCTGACCGGTCAGGACGCTGTAAATCTGGCGAAGAGCTTTGATGAGCGCTGTTCCATCACAGGTATCATGCTCACTCGTATGGATGGTGACGGTCGCGGTGGTGCCGCTCTTTCCATGCGTGCTGTTACCGGCAAGCCGATCAAGCTGATTGGTACCGGTGAAAAATCTGAGGACCTTGAAGACTTCCATCCAAAGCGTATTGCTGATCGCATTCTTGGTATGGGCGACATTGTCTCGCTTGTTGAAAAGGCTGCTGAAGCGATTGATGCGGAACAAGCCGCAGAGATGGCTCGGAAGATGCAGAAGGGTCATTTTGACCTGAATGATCTTTCTGAACAGCTGAAGCAGATGGAAAAGATGGGCGGAATGTCCGGCATGATGGGCATGCTTCCAGGTGTTGGCAAGATGAAGAAGCAGCTTGCTGCAGCCAACCTTGATGAAAACATGTTCAAGCGCCAGATGGCAATCATCTCCTCTATGACCAAGCAGGAGCGTGCAAAGCCTGACCTGCTGAAAGCAAGCCGTAAAAAGCGTATTGCTGCCGGTTCTGGCGTACAGGTTGCTGAAGTTAATAAGCTTTTGAAAATGCACCGCCAGATGGCCGATATGATGAAGGCTATGGGTAAGGGCAAAGGCAAGGGCATGCTCGGCAAAATGATGGGTGCTATGGGTGGCGGTATGCCAGGCATGGGCGGCAGAATGCCGAACATTGACCCGAAAGCGCTTGAGCAGATGGCCAAGTCTGGTCAGTTGCCGGGCGGTATGGAACTGCCAAAAGGATTACCGGGTGGTGGGCTTCCCGGAGGATTGCCAGGAGCTGGCGGCCCTAAATTGCCCGGTCTTGGTGGCGCACCTGGTTTGCCAGGGCTCGGCAAGGGGAAAAAGTAATTGAGCGAGATCGACAAAACAGAAGAAGCCAAGAAACTTCTTGGTGGACTTCGTTCCAGCATCGACAACATCGACGCTGCTTTGGTGCATATGTTGGCGGAACGATTTCGCTGCACACAGGCTGTTGGGGAGCTTAAGGCGACCCATGGTCTTCCTCCGGCTGACCCGGCCCGTGAAAAACTTCAGATTGAGCGTCTGCGTCGTCTAGCGCACGAAGCCAATCTTGATCCTGACTTTGCCGAAAAATTCCTGAACTTCATCGTGAAGGAAGTCATTCGGCATCATGAAGCTATTGCTGCTGAACACAGCACAGACTGAATACCTAGGAGTAACAAACAATGGCTACAAAAATTCGCCTGGCACGCGGTGGTGCTAAAAAGCGTCCTTTCTACCGTATCGTTATTGCAGACGTTCGTTCCCCACGTGACGGCCGTTTCATTGAAGTTGTAGGTCGCTACAACCCAATGCTGCCTAAAGACGCTGAAAACCGCGTTGAGCTGAACGAAGAGCGCATCCAGCATTGGCTCGGTCACGGCGCAAAACCAACCGACCGCGTACACCGCTTCCTCGATGCAGCTGGCCTGCTGAAGCGTGATGCACGCAACAACCCGAACAAAGCAAAGCTTGGCAAGAAAGCTCAGGAGCGTCTTGACGAGAAGCTTGCTGCTGAAGCTGAAGCAAAAGCTGCTGCTGAAGAAGCGGCTGCAGAAGCAACTGAAGCTGCTTCCGAGTAATACAAGCGACCTGATCTGAGAAGGAGATGCCGGTAATGGCAAACAAGCCTGAAGACCGCATTCTAATGGCTCAGATCGGGGCTGCTCACGGAATACGTGGAGAAGTGCGGGTCAAGCCATTTGGTGATGACCCGCTTTCTTTTGGCGAATACGGCAAGCTGGAAAGCGAAGACGGTAGTCGCAAATTCAAAGTGAAGCGGGCACGCGTGCAGAAAAACGTGGTGGTGACCAAGTTTGAAGGCGTGAATGACCGTAATGAAGCTGAAACGCTGAATGGCGTGAAGCTTTACATTCCTCGCGAGCGTCTTCCAGAAACGGAAGATGAGGATGAATTCTACCACTCTGACCTCATCGGCCTGAAGGCGATTGATGAGAACAAAGAGCAGATTGGTACAGTTCTCGCTCTGTTAGACTTTGGAGCTGGCGATCTTATCGAAATCGCTCCCAAGTCCGGGAGAACTCTGATGTTCCCGTTTACGAAGGCTGTTGTTCCAGTCGTCAATCTCAAGGAAGGTTTTGTGGAGGTTCACGCCCCTGAAGGCTTTTATGAGGAAGGCGAGAAGGAACCTGATGACGGCTAGCAGAGCAATAAATTGCTTGCCGAGAAGCTTATAGTTGACGCTATGTCGACGTTTCAGCATGCTATCCAGATGGCTATTTTGTGTTTTTGGATTAGTTAATGCTCACTATATTAGCGATGTTCCCTTTTTTCGGCGCTTTCTTTTTTATGGGAATGAGTGGCGTTTTTTTTTATACGTCTTATCTCAGCAAAAAGCAGAGAAGAGTTTATGTTCCTTCTTCGAACTGCAGTTCGTATGTGGCTTTATGGGCTAGCAATCATAGTGGGTTGCGCAGGGGCTGTATTCTTGTTCGCAGGTGGTACTGGTGAGCTTAGCTATTAGAGAGCAGAGGTGTTTCCGCTGATTCATGAGCGAGCATTGCAACGCAATCTTGCTTATAGCTTTTGTTCCGAGGTGATCTGCGTTATTGCAACCTCAACAAAATTACCAGTAAAGCAGGACTACCATGAGCTTTCGCGCCTCCATTTTGACTCTGTACCCTGAGATGTTTCCGGGAAATCTTGGAATGAGTATGTCTGGTCGGGCAATGGAACGCGGGGATTGGTCTCTTACCGCAAAGAATATTCGTGATTATGCCACTGATAAGCATCGCTCGGTTGATGATACGCCGGCTGGCGGTGGTGCAGGCATGGTGCTGCGGCCTGACATTCTTGGCAAAGCGATTGATGATGTGACGGAAGAGGGTGACACACGCCCACGGTTGCTTATGAGCCCGCGCGGAAAGCCGTTTACGCAGGCGAAGGCGCGGGAACTGGCAGATGGTCCGGGCGTCATCATTGTTTGCGGTCGTTTTGAAGGTGTAGATGAGCGCGTGATTGAAGCTCGCGCGCTGGAAGAGGTTTCCATTGGGGACTACATTCTGTCTGGTGGCGAGGTTGCTGCGCATGTGGTTTTGGACAGTATTGTCCGCCTAATTCCAGGTGTAATGGGCAACAAGGAAAGTGGAGAGGCCGAGAGCTTCGAGAATGGCCTCTTAGAGCACCCGCATTACACGAGACCGGTAGACTTTGAAGGTCGAGATATTCCTGCTGTTCTTAAAAGTGGCAATCATAAGCTTATTGATCAGTGGCGTTTGGAGATGTCTGAGAAGATTACTGAAGAACGTCGTCCAGACCTTTGGCAGGAATACTTAAAGGATAACCGTGGATAATTTGTTTTCTACAATTTTTTCATGACAAATCTTGAAAAATCAGCTAAACCCGCGCCGACCGGAGTGGATTCTGTCTGGCGTTTGACGTTAGGCTTTTAGTTCCACTCCACTTCCCGGCATATTGCCAAGGTTTGGTGAATACGTCCCGGTGGCTGGACCATTTGGGACGCTCTGACCAAGATTATAATGGAAGAAACTGCCATGAATATCATTGAGCAGCTCAACGCCGAAGAAATGGCGCGCATCGAAGAGAAGCGTAAGCTTCCTGAGTTCTCCCCAGGTGATACCGTACGTGTTCTCGTACGCGTTACTGAAGGTACTCGTACTCGTGTGCAGGCCTATGAAGGCGTATGCATCGCACGCTCCGGCGGCGGCATCAACGAAAGCTTCACCGTTCGTAAGATCTCTTACGGCGAAGGTGTAGAGCGCGTATTCCCAGTTTACAGCCCAATGGTTGAAGGTCTGGAGATTGTACGCCGCGGTAAAGTACGCCGTGCGAAACTCTACTACCTGCGTGAGCGTCGCGGTAAGTCCGCACGTATCGTTGAAGCTACCAACGTACGCGCAAAGCGCCTTAACGACGAAGCTCGCGCTTCTGTGGCTGCTGCAAAAGCTGCTGCTGCTGCTGAAAAGGCTGCTGAAGCTAAAGGTTCTGCAGAGTAATATTTACTCTCAAGCCTTTTTGGTTTCCAAAACCCCGCTGAGTAATCGGCGGGGTTTTTTGTGTTCTGAGAGCACCTTGTTTCCCAGCATAAGTCTTGAGATTGGGTAGGGATACTATCAACATATTTGCTGTAGGATGCTGTGCGACGAGGTAGGCAGATAGTTAACGAATAGGAGTTGTGAGTAGGAATGGTGATCGCATTTATCATCGTTTTTGTCGGAGGACTGGGCTTCTATGCTGTGTTTATCGAGCCGCTGCTCTCTCCAAAAGTGACGCGACACAAGGTTGTTGTGTCTCCTGACGCTCTTGGACAGCAACCCGTTCGTATTGCTGTTTTGACGGACCTGCACGCGTGCTGGCCTTGGATGCGGCCAAAGCGAATAAGCGGTATTGTGGACCGTGTGAATGGGCTGGAGGCGGATATTGTTGCTCTTCTTGGTGATTATCACACCGCCATGCACCCTCCATTTGCAAAACCATTGGCAACTGCCTCGCACTGGGCGCAGCCAATGGAGCGACTGAACGCTCCTCTGGGTGCCTTTGGAGTGCTTGGAAATCATGACTGGCTTGAGGGCGGTGAGGATGCCAGAGACGCTCTGGAAGCTCATGGGGTGACTATTCTGGAGAATAGAGCCCTGCGGGTCTCAACACGTGGGAATTCCCATATCTGGCTGATAGGGCTAGGGGATCAATATGGAGAGGCCTGTCAGATTCACGGAACCGGGCGGCGTGATGATCTTGAGGCTGCCTTAAGTCAGGTTGAGGATGACAAGGCGCCACGCATCTTGTTGGCGCATGAGCCGGACATCTTCCCCGAAGCGCAAGAATTCGTAGATCTAACGGTTAGCGGGCATACGCATGGGGGGCAGGTTCGTCTGCCTTTTGTCGGCGCATTGACCATTCCATCGCAACTTGGCCGGAAGTATGCGAAGGGCGCATTTGAGGAAAATGGAAGCAATCTCATTGTCGGGAGCGGGCTGGGGTGCTCGGGACTTCCAATTCGGTTTCTTTGCAGACCAGAACTTTTGCTAGTTGAAATATACGCTTAGATCACAAAACATTGATCAGGGCGGGCCGCCTCGTTGTTCCAATTGAATTTCATATGATTACACCCTGCTCTTGAGAGAATCTCAATGCAAATAAGCTTGATATTTTTGCGATCCGGGAGGATTAATAGGGCCAGTATAGCGGAGTTTGCTGTTTCAGATTCTCCGTGTTTTGAAGATTTATGCGGCCGCAGAGAGCTGCAGGTAATAAGTGAATGATCCTGTTCTTCCGGATCTTGAGCGCTTGGTAGGTGCGATCAGAACCGGGTTGGAGACTAGGATCAGTCGTTTCCAGGAGACAAGCGCAATGTCGCAGGCCAAAACTCTTTACGATAAGATCTGGGACCACCACGTGGTCAGCACGCAAGAAGACGGTACTTGCCTGCTTTACATTGACCGCCACCTGGTACACGAAGTTACAAGCCCGCAGGCGTTTGAAGGTCTGCGTATGGCTGGCCGTCAGGTTCGTCACCCAAAGCGTACACTGGCTGTTGTTGACCATAACGTTCCAACAACTGACCGCTCCAAAGGGATTGATGATCCTGAAAGCGCGCTGCAGGTTGATACCTTGGCGAAGAATGCCGCCGAGTTTGGTGTTGAGTACTACTCCGAGCTGGATCAGCGTCAGGGCGTCGTGCACATTATTGGTCCGGAACAAGGCTTCACTCTGCCAGGCATGACCATCGTTTGTGGTGACAGTCATACATCCACTCATGGTGCATTTGGTTCCCTTGCGCACGGTATTGGTACTTCTGAAGTTGAGCACGTTCTGGCAACCCAGACGCTGATCCAGAAGAAAGCCAAGAACCTGCGTGTGACCGTGAATGGCAAGCTGCCAACAGGGGTAACCGCGAAGGACATTGTTCTGGCTATCATCGGCGAGCTGGGTACTGCTGGCGGTACGGGTTATGTTATTGAATATGCTGGCGAAGCAATCCGTGATTTGAGCATGGAAGGTCGTATGACCGTTTGTAACATGTCCATTGAAGCAGGTGCTCGTGCTGGTTTGATTGCTCCGGATGAGAAGACCTTTGAATACCTGAAGGGCCGTCCGAAATCTCCAAAGGGTGCAGCGTGGGAACAGGCTCAGGCTTTCTGGAAAACGCTGTTCACTGACGAAGATGCAAAGTTTGATAAAGAGATCGTTTTGGATGCAGCTAACCTGCCTCCAATCGTGACCTGGGGATCTTCTCCGGAAGATGTTGTGTCTGTGACCGGTGTGGTTCCAGACCCAGCCGAGATTGAGGATGAGACCCGCCGTGCATCGAAAGAGCGTGCTCTGGAATACATGGATGTTAAAGCAGGCCAGAAAATCACAGACATCAAGATTGATCGTGTGTTCGTTGGGTCTTGCACCAATGGCCGGATCGAGGATCTGCGTGAAGCAGCTGCTGTTGTGAAGGGCAAGAAGATTGCTGACACTGTGAGCGCGATGATCGTACCGGGTTCAGGTCTGGTGAAGGCGCAGGCTGAAGCTGAAGGTCTGGACGAGATCTTCAAGAGCGCTGGTTTTGAATGGCGTGAGCCGGGTTGTTCCATGTGTCTTGCAATGAATGCTGACAAACTGAAGCCGGGTGAGCGTTGTGCTTCGACTTCCAACCGTAACTTTGAGGGCCGTCAGGGCTTCAAAGGCCGTACGCACCTTGTTTCTCCAGGCATGGCAGCAGCTGCTGCGATTGCCGGACATTTTGTTGACGTGCGCGACTGGAAATAATCTCAGGTAAAGATTTATAGAAAGGCGGGAGTAGGCGACTATTCCCGCTTTTTTTATTTTTACACAATTGGTCTGTTGAATTGTGTACGGTAGATCTAATCGCCTGATCTACTTCAGGTTTGTGTATGTGTGCTTTACACCTGCTTTATTATCCTTCGCAGAAGTGCGCTTGACAGACTTCACATAGCTGTCATTTGATGCCTACAATATCAATAACATCTCAAGATGATTTCCGTTGGAACGCTCATGTTCTTCACGAGACTCGGGAGTATGTTGTGAACGCAGTTGTGTCAGAAGGCGCATTCCCGGCGCTTGTATTGAATGCAGATTACCGACCTCTGTCTTACTACCCCTTATCCCTGTGGGGGTGGCAGGATGCAGTTAAGGCTGTGTTTCTGGATCGGGTGAATATCGTTTCTGAATATGATCAGGTTGTCAGAAGCCCGAGTTTAGAACTGCAGCTTCCCAGTGTAGTCGCTCTCAAATCCTTTGTAGAAACAGAGAGAAATCCGGCATTTACCCGGTTTAATGTTTTCCTGCGAGATCGGTTTCAATGTCAGTATTGCGGATCACAGGAGGATTTGACCTTCGATCATCTCATTCCGCGTAGCAAGGGTGGATTGACCACATGGGACAACGTCATCACGGCGTGTTCTCCCTGTAATTTGCGCAAGGCGAACAAATCCTGGCAGGAAATGAATATGAGGCCGATGCAGATGCCGTTTATTCCACGGGTGTGGGACCTGCATAACAATGGCCGCCTGTTCCCGCCCAACTACCTCCATGAGAGCTGGCTGGATTTCTTGTATTGGGACAGCGAATTGGAGCCATAAGCAGAAGTTAACGATCTGTTAGCCATTGGAATTAATATTTTCGGCAATATTGATCGATTAATACCTAAGATACTACCCATCATATTATGCTAGTAATACTTGCATTGGCGTCGATGGGTGGGGCATCACAATGATTTACTTCAAGCAGTTTTTGGCACTACTCAAAAAATTCAATCGTTCCGAAGGTGGAATGGTCGCAGTTCTTGTCGCGGTGCTAATGGTCTTACTGATTGTGTTTGCTGGAATGGCGATTGATTTTGGTATGGGCTACAATGCGCGCCGTGCTGTTAATCAGGCATTGGACGCTGCAGTGCTTGCTGCTGCTAACAAACTATCGACGGAAGATTTGACAAAAGATGACGTCGACGCGCTCATAGCGGACTACTATAAAGCGAACCTGAGAAACTCGGTCAGTGAAGACATCATCATCAAAGATCCGGTGGTTGAGTATAAGCAGGGCAGCGATACAGTCTCAGCGAGTGCATCTGTTGAGTTGATCAATAATTTTTCGCCGATAATTAATCTTCTGACTGGTGGTGGTGATAGTGATAACCGTGAACTCGAGGTTGGAACGAGTTCTACCGCTCGTTTTCCGATCAACCATGTCGAGGTCACGGTGATCGTTGATGTGACCGGTTCCATGAGGTCTCATATTGGTGCTCTAAAACGAGCGTCCAGAAGTGTGCTGGATGCTTTGCTACCAGTGGGAACAAATGTAGAGAAGAGCAGAATCCGTGTTGCTTTTGTGCCTTATAGCGAGGGTGTCAGACTTCATGCATCAGATGCACAGACAGCAACTTTTACTGTGAGCCACGGTTCATGCGTCCATGAGCGAATAAGGGATCAAGCGGCCACTGACGTAGCTCATGATTATGAAGATGACGATGGGAAGACCGATTATATCGGATCTATCTTCAAGGAATGCCCTAAGAAGGCAGAAGTTGTCCCGCTTACTGCGGATCGTAACAAGATTGAAGCGTCCATTAGCGACTTGGAAGCCAACGGGTATACGGCTGGCCAAACTGGAATAGCTTGGGGCTGGTATACAATTTCGCCAAAATGGGCAGGCTTTTGGCCAGAAGACAGTCAGCCTCTAGCGTATGATACAAAGAACATGCGCAAATATGCTATCTTTATGACAGATGGTGAATTCAACCGGTACTATTACGCCGAAGATTACGAAGACGTAGACCAGGATAGAGATTCGCAAATCGAAGACGGAGACAATAGGGGAGACAGGAGTGTTGGCTCTAATCCAGTTGGCAGCAAGTACTTTACACGCCCTGAAAATATTAAGTTTGCAAAAGATGTAACTTGGAAAGAAGAGCTATCTTCTGGCGAGTTGGGCACGGCCTCTGTCAGGGCAAAAAATATATGCACGAATATGAAGGCGAAAAATATTACGATCTACTCTGTGTATTATGGAAGTGGCGTTAGCGCGAAAAGTGTCATGAAGGATTGCGCGACAAGTGACAGCACATTTTATAACGCCGATAATGAGAGCCAACTTGTTGAGGCCTTCGATAAGATAGCCAATGATATTAAGAGTATTTATTTGTCCCAGTGATTTGTTTGAGTTCCGCTCTAATGAAAAACCCCGCTTCAGAAGCGGGGTTTTGTGTTTTGTACTTAGCTTTTTGCGGTCTGGCCTAAACGACTTCAGACTTGTTCTGGCGGTTGTCTATAAGATCGCCGACGACTGTTGGGTCTGCCAGAGTTGAGGTGTCGCCGAGGTTTTCGAAGCTGTCTTCTGCGATTTTGCGCAGGATACGGCGCATGATTTTTCCGCTTCGGGTCTTTGGCAGGCCGGGGGCGAACTGGATCAGGTCTGGTGAGGCAATCGGGCCGATTTCGGCGCGCACGTGTTTGACCAGTTTCTTCTTCAGCTCCTCAGATGGCTCCAAGCCTTCCATAAGCGTGACATAAGCGTAGATGCCTTGTCCCTTTACGTCGTGCGGATAGCCTACGACAGCGGCTTCCGAGACGTCTGGGTGGGCGACGAGGGCGCTTTCTACTTCCGCGGTTCCCATGCGATGGCCGGATACGTTGATCACGTCATCGACGCGCCCTGTGATCCAGTAGTAACCATCTTCATCGCGGCGGCAGCCATCACCAGTGAAGTAAAAGCCTTTGTAGGTGGCGAAGTAGGTCTGGATGAAGCGCTCATGGTCTCCGTAAACTGTGCGCATTTGGCCCGGCCAACTGTCTGTGATGACAAGGTTGCCTTCGGTCGCGCCTTCCTGAAAATTGCCTTCCGCATCAACGATTGCTGGTTGAATGCCAAAGAACGGGCGTGTGGCGGAGCCAGGCTTGAGGTCCGTTGCACCGGGAAGTGGTGTGATCAGGATGCCGCCGGTTTCTGTCTGCCACCACGTATCAACGATTGGGCAGCGTTGTTCGCCTACCACATTGTGATACCAGAGCCACGCTTCAGGGTTGATTGGCTCACCGACCGAACCAAGTATGCGGAGTGATTTGCGAGAGGTTTTGGTTACATACTCGTCACCGGCTCCCATGAGCGCGCGGATAGCGGTTGGGGCGGTGTAGAAGATATTGACGTTGTGCTTGTCGCAAACATCCCAGAAGCGGCCTGCGTCTGGATAGGTTGGTACACCTTCAAACATCAGTGTTGTTGCACCGTTGGCGAGTGGGCCATAAAGGATATAGCTGTGGCCTGTTACCCAACCAACATCAGCCGTACACCAATAGACTTCACCCGGATGGTAATCGAAGACGTATTGATGGGTCATGGAGGCATAAACGAGGTAGCCGCCGGAGGTGTGCATTACGCCTTTGGGCTGGCCGGTGGAGCCTGAGGTGTAAAGGATGAAGAGTGGGTCTTCTGCGTTCATTTCCGCTGGTGGGCAATCTGCGGAGACCTTTTCTACCTCTTCGTGATACCAAAGATCACGGCCTTCCGTCATGTTGATGTTGCCGCCCGTGCGTTTCACAACGAAGACTTTGTCAACATTTCCGCATTTCTCGATGGCGCGGTCTGTGTTCTCTTTGAGCGGCACTGTTCTGCCACCGCGCACGCCTTCGTCAGCGGTGACGACAAAGCGGGACTGACAGTCTTCGATACGTCCTGCCAAGCTGTCTGGGGAGAAGCCGCCAAACACAACCGAATGGACTGCACCGATGCGGGCACAAGCGAGCATGGCGTAGGCTGCTTCCGGGATCATTGGCATGTAAACGGTGACGCGGTCACCTTTCTTTACACCATTGGCCAGCATTACGTTTGCGAAACGGTTTACGGATTCGGCAAGCTGCTTGTAGGTGATTATTTTGCTTTGGTCCGGCTCGTCACCCTCCCAGATGATTGCCGGTTGGTCACCGCGCTCTGCCAAATGTCGATCAATACAGTTGGCCGCTACATTCAGCGTACCATCTTCAAACCATTTGATGGAAACGTTGTGGTAGTCATAGGAAGTGTTCTTGACCTTTGTATAAGGCTTGATCCAGTCGAGCCGCTTTCCGTGCTCTCCCCAGAATCCGTCGGGATCCTCAACGGACTTATTATACATCTCCAGGTACTGCTCGTTGTTGAGCAAAGCATTCTCGGCAATCTCAGCTGGTACTGGATATACGTCGCCAGTCATAGTCAGTCTCCCCATTTCCTCCATGGGTAATCTCATACCCAAATTCTGGATCTCATTATGGGCAGCTGCCGTTGGAGCGTCTAGCGAATATGCTTCGAACTTTCGTAGGTCCTGACGTCTTTAGGTGCGTTTTGAACGGGCAAGTCCAATAAAACGCTACGTGAGATTTGGCTGGTGTGGTCGAAATCGGCTTAAAATCAGGAGCTTCTATCTAGGAATATGTAAGTGCATGGAGCCAGATTGAATCGGATAGATGCTAGGTGATTATTGCAATGAGGGTGTACGGTAAGTGAATTCACCTAACTAAGTTTTGGTCGCCTCTGCATGTTTTGGTGGGCGTCAGATCTGAAGTGATGCACTGAGGCGGTGGAGGGTGGAGCCAAACACCCTCGCACATTGATGAATTATTGCAGTATCGAGGCTTTTTGATTTGCCTTTGCGAGGGCTGGTCGCGCCAAGGCTCTTGTAAAATAATCGCTCACTGGACCCTCAGGCCATTCAAACTTGGAGAGCTTGGCCCAGATTGCGCAGTGTCCGATGATGAGGTCTGCGATTGTGAAGGTATCGCCCATCACCCAAGTGTTTTCACCGAGGCGTTTTTCGAGTTGCTTCATTGATCTGGACCACTCATAGCGGCAGACCGGTTTGATGTCTGGAACCCGGCGGTCTTCCGGGAGAACGAACGTATGCTTTGCCGACATCCAAAGGATGGAATCCATTTCATCTAGCGCAAAATTTGTGAAACTGTCCTGCCGGGCGCGTTCCAAAGTTCCTGTCGGGAATGATAGGCCGGAATGCTTGTCGGCCAAGTAGGTGCAGATTGCGGTTGAATCGTAGATGGTTTCACCGTCAACGATGAGGGCTGGAATTTTGCCGGACGGATTCACGGCATAAATGGTTTCCTGATGCGGCTTGCTTGGTACGATCTCATAGGCCAAGCCCAACTCCTCCAATAACCAAAGGACTCGCATGGTTCTTGATTGGGGGTGGCCGATAACTTTGTACATTTGATGCTCCTCTTATGGGCCTGATTATCTGCGCAGAGGGCGAAAAATGGAAGCGGGGATGAGTACGCTTTGAGGATAACCTTTCAAATCGTAGGGAACATGTCTGCAAATGGGCATCTGAGATCATTAACCAGGCCAATAAAAGTGAGTAGACCCTAACAACTAAAGGGGTGATTGCTGCAGCGCCTCTTTGATAGTTTGTTTTGACCAAATAACCATTAGAAGAAAATGCCGCAAAAGGTTTGGAAATGGTGACCTCTTGCTGATAATGTCATTCCAATATTTGGGGGAGAGGCACCAAACCATATTTCCGGTGTCTGGTGACATAGTTTTTATTGTTTATCTCTACGGTACTACCCAACGTTAGCTTGGGATGTCCATGAAACTAAACTGACAACGGAGCTATCGAAGGCAGCTAGGCAAAAAATGTTTGCTGCGAAAACTGGTAGGTGTGGAGCAACGAGATCGTGAATTTTTCGATTCATTGGATTATGCAGAGAATTCAATTCCTTGCAGTTTTTGCAATAACTCTGGTCACGGCGCTGACAGGGGCTCGTGCTGATGTTGCCGCTTGGTTGGTGATGGATGCAGATAGTGGTCGCGTGTTGGAGCATAACGCCGCCTTTGATCGCTGGTATCCTGCTTCGCTTACCAAGATGATGACTGCTTATATTGCCTTCCAGCATATTTCGGATGGCACGATGGCGATGAATGACATGGTCATGGTCTCCCAGAATGCGCTCAACCAGCCACCGAGTAAGATGGGCTTCAAAGTCGGGACCACGATTACGCTCGACAACGCTTTGAAGATGATCCTCGTGAAGTCCGCCAATGACATTGCTGTTGCCATTGCAGAGCGGATTGGCGGCACTGAGGAAGACTTCATCAAGATGATGAACTCAACGGCAACCCGGTTAGGTATGACCGATACCAATTTTGTGAACCCACATGGGTTGCCTGATAATCGCCAGGTGACGACTGCGCGCGATATGGCAGTGCTTGCCGAGGCGTTGTGGAACCAGTTTCCTCAGTATCGCTCCTATATGAGCTATCCCGGAATCCGTTTTGGTAAGAGGACCTTCCGGTCTGGCAACCGGGACTTTCTTTTGCGCATTGACGGTGCGAATGGCATGAAAACCGGCTACATCTGTAACTCGGGCTACAACGTTGCGACGTCTACAACGCGGAACGGACGCACAATTATCGCGGTTGTTCTTGGGGCGGCTTCCGGTTTGGAACGTGCCGCTTTTGCCAAAAAGCTTATTGATGGCGGCTTCGAGACGAGAGTTGGAACCAACATCTCTTCCTTCCAGGGAAGCGGAAAATCGAGTCCTCCGGCAGACAGATATTGTCAGCGCAACACCCAACCAACTGCGCAAGAGCTTGTTGATCGCTTTGGGTCTAAGCGCGGCTCGGTCAGCATGTTGGCGTATTCTGATGCGTCCAGCCCGAGCCCGGAAGGCAAATCTATCAAGCTTTCCAAGAAGAAAGTAAACTGGGGCCTGATGTATGAAGAAGTTCTGGGCCCAGAGATCAAGCCATATGCTCCTGTGAGAGTGCGTGTTGGCAATGAGCATCCGATTGTTGTGCTGAAAAAGCTTGGAGATTCAGTCCCTTTGCCGACACCCAAGCCGGGGTCAGAGAGTGTTGGGCCTGAGAGTGATTTGAGCGCGCAGCCAGCTGGCGGGATCCAGCAGCGTATGCTTGGTGTGCCCGTAGGGAAAGGTGCTTTGCTGCAGCCATTGAAACCATCGTCTACACGAGAATTGTTTGGCAGCCCGGGTGGGCTCTATGCTAATACGCCTGTCTTCGGTAAAACGCAGTAACCGTAGCTACAGGTAGTGCAGAACAATGGCTAATACCCAAAAGAGGCGGAGTCCGCCGACCCCGATCCCGATGAGCGTGATTACAGGCTTTTTGGGAGCAGGCAAAACAACGCTTCTTAACCGAATTCTCAAAGAGCCAGTTCTGGAGAATACAGCGGTCATCATCAACGAGTTTGGTGAGATCGGTCTCGATCATCTGCTTGTCGATACTATTGATGACGGCATTATCGAGCTTTCCTCTGGTTGCTTGTGCTGCACTATTCGCGGCGACCTGATCAATACGCTGGAAGATATCCTGCGCCGGATCGACAATGGCCGCATGAAGAAGATCGACCGAGTGATTATCGAGACCACGGGTTTAGCAGATCCCGCTCCGGTGCTTCATACGGTGATGCTGCACCCATATCTGGTGATGCGCTACCGGCTTGATGGAGTGGTCACGCTTGTTGATACCGTGAACGGGTTGGATACGATCCATTCTCACGAAGAAGCGGTGAAGCAGATTGCTGTTGCGGACCGGCTCGTGTTGACGAAGACAGACCTGCAAGAGCCTTCTAATGACCTCCTGGCAGAACTAAAGCATCTGAATCCGGGTGCGAGCGTGCTTAATGCGCAAGATGGTTCTGCAACAGCTGCAGCTTTGATCAACTGCGGCTTGTACAATCCCGAGAGCAAAATTCCGGATGTTCAGAAGTGGCTGCGGGAAGAGGCGTATAAGGAAGAGCAGGGATCTCATGACCACCATCATGGGGAAGGTCCTGCTCATGATCACCACCATGACCCGAACCGTCATGGCAAGGATGTACGTGCCTTTACACTTGAGACCGACAGGGCAATTCCAGAGGCTGCGCTTGAGATGTTCTTGGATCTGCTGCGTTCCTCACACGGCCCTAAGCTGCTGCGCGTTAAAGGGATTATCCAGACCGTAGATCAGCCAGATCAGCCTCTGGTGATCCATGGGGTGCAGCATGTGTTCCATCCACCTACACGGCTTGCTCAGTGGCCTGATGCTGATCATAGAACACGGCTTGTCTTCATTACCAAGGGCCTGTCAGAAGGCTTTGTGAAGAAGATGTTTGATGCGTTTACCGGTGGTGTCGCAGCTGATACGCCTGATCGCACAGCGATGATGGACAATCCACTGTCGATTGGTGGGTTCAGCGGAACCTTCAAGTAATCTGCGCAACGGCCAATAAAAAAGCCCGCTCATGTAGCGGGCTTTTTGCGTTTCTGTGTTTGCCTTAGCGGGTCGGAACGGGAACTTCACCGCGATAGTCGTAGAAACCGCGTTGGGTTTTGCGTCCGAGCCAGCCAGCCTCAACGTACTTTACCAGCAGTGGGCACGGGCGGTATTTGCTGTCTGCGAGGCCTTCATACAGTACCTGCATGATAGAGAGGCAGGTGTCCAGACCAATGAAATCAGCCAGTTGCAGGGGACCCATCGGGTGATTTGCACCCAGACGCATTGCTGTGTCGATCGCTTCAACGGAACCAACACCTTCGTAAAGGGTGTAGATCGCTTCATTGATCATTGGCAGCAGAATACGGTTCACCATGAAGGCGGGGAAGTCTTCTGATACGGCGATGGTCTTGTTCAGGCCGAGAGTGTAGGCCTTCGAAATCTCGAATGTTTCATCGCTGGTTGCAATGCCACGTACAAGTTCGACGAGTTCCATGACAGGAACCGGATTCATGAAGTGGATGCCGATGAACTTTTCCGGGCGGTCTGTGGTGGATGCCAGACGCGTGATGGAAATAGAGGAGGTGTTTGTGCCGAGGATAGCGTCGGGTCTCAGAATTGGGCAAACACTCTGAAATACCTTGCGTTTTACCTGCTCGTTTTCACTTACAGCTTCAACAACCAGGTCTGCGTCACTGAGGGATGCAACATCATTGGATGTTTTGATACGGGTCAGAGCAAGGTCGCGATCTTCTTCTGTGATCGTTCCCTTGGAGATCTGGCGTGCCATGTTGCCGTTAATGCTGGCGAGGCCGCTGTCGATACGCTCCTGATCAATATCGTGAAGGACGACATCAAATCCTGACAAAGCGCTGACGTGTGCGATGCCATTGCCCATTTGACCGGCGCCAATTACACCGACTTTCTTTACTTCGACCACCATTGTCAGATCCAAATTCTTACAAGCACCATTTTAGGGTGCTGTGACCTTGTTGTAGCAACATACATCGCAAGTCTTGCCTCAAACAGCAAGAACCCCAGAATGAAATATTAACATCCCGGGGTTCCTGAAAAGCTAATCAATTATGATTAGAGGGACTTTTCCAGTTCAGGAAGTGCCTCGAACAAGTCAGCGACAAGCCCGTAATCAGCAACTTGGAAGATTGGTGCCTCTTCGTCTTTGTTAATCGCGACGATGATCTTGGAATCTTTCATGCCTGCAAGGTGCTGGATTGCACCCGAGATGCCGCAAGCGATGTAAAGATCTGGTGCAACAACCTTACCTGTCTGGCCAACCTGCCAATCGTTTGGCGCGTAACCAGCGTCAACAGCGGCACGGGATGCGCCAATCGCTGCGCCGAGCTTGTCGGCAACAGGGGTGATGACTTCGTTGAACTTCTCTTCAGAACCGAGAGCACGACCACCGGAGATGATGATCTTAGCGCCAGCCAGTTCCGGACGGTCAGAAGCAGCGATTTCTTCACCAACGAAGGAGGAGATTGCCGGATCAGCAGAAGCAGCAGCGGCTTCAACTGGTGCGGAACCACCTTCAGCAGTTGCAGCGAAGGATGCTGTACGAATGGTCAGAACCTTCTTTGCATCAGCAGACTGTACGGTCTGGATTGCGTTACCAGCGTAAATAGGACGCTTGAACGTGTCTGCAGATTCAACAGCGATGATTTCAGAGATCTGCATCACGTCGAGCTTTGCAGCAACGCGTGGCAGGGTGTTCTTGCCGTTGGTTGTCGCAGCAGCAACGATTGCGTCGTAGTTATCTGCAAGAGCAACAATCAGGTCACCAACCGGCTCAGCCAGCTGGTGCTCGTATGCTGCATCGTCAGCAACGAGAACTTTAGCAACGCCGGACAGTTTGGAAGCAGCTTCAGCTGCTGCGCCACAGTCTTTACCAGCAACGAGAACATGAACGTCGCCGCCCATTTCTACAGCTGCGGTCAGTGCTTTAGCGGTTGCTTCGTTCAAAGCAGAATTGGAATGTTCAGCCACAAGAAGCGTGGTCATAATGCTAACTCCTTTTGACCTATCTTAAAGAACGCCAGCTTCGTTTTTGAGCTTGTCTACCAGCTCCTCAACGGAAGCGACTTTAACGCCTGCCTTGCGTGCATCAGGCTCGGCAGTGTTGAGAACCTTCAGGCGAGGCGTTGCGTCTACACCAAAGTCTGCAAGGGTTTTCTCAGCGATCGGCTTCTTCTTTGCCTTCATGATGTTAGGCAGGGAAGCGTAGCGAGGCTCGTTCAAACGTAGGTCAGTTGTGACGATTGCTGGCATGTTCAGCTTAACAGTCTGCAGGCCGCCGTCGATTTCGCGGGTGACATCTACAGTATTGTCGCCAAGGTCAACCTTGGACGCGAAGGTGCCCTGCGCCCAGCCCAGGAGTGCAGCGAGCATCTGGCCGGTCTGGTTACAGTCGTCATCGATCGCCTGCTTACCGAGGATTACGAGGCCTGGCTCTTCTTCTTCAACGATGCCTTTGAGGGCCTTCGCAACAGCGAGCGGCTCAACGATATCGTCGGTCTGAACCAGAATACCGCGGTCAGCGCCCATTGCGAGGCCGGTGCGGATGGTTTCAGTTGCTTGCTTAGGACCGATGGAAACGACAATGATTTCAGTCGCTTTGCCAGCCTCTTTCAGGCGAAGCGCCTCTTCAACAGCGATTTCGTCGAAAGGGTTCATGGACATTTTGACGTTTGCCAGTTCAACGCCGGAGCCATCCGCCTTCACGCGAACTTTTACGTTATAGTCAACGACCCGTTTTACGGGCACGATAATTTTCATGTTCCTAGAACCTCCACTAGAAATTCAGGGGAGTTTGCGTCGCAACAAAGTTGTTCAGACACACTTTCCGCCGGGCTACCAGGGCCAAAAGGGAATGCATATTGCATTGCAATTGCGGCGACCGTAATGAGCAATTTGGGGGCTGTCAACGATCGCCTAGGGTAAATAGGTATTGGATTTCAACCATTGTATAAGGCGAAGTGGCCTCTTAGCGTAGATAGTTGTCCATAAGTGTTGATAGTTTACCTATTGGTCAACGATTGCTGGTCGAATTTTTTACCTAAAGATCGCTATCTGTTTTTGCCTGCGACCCACAAAACATCGCCTTCACCCTTCAGGTTTGCGTAGCGCGAGGCAACGAAGAAGAGGTCTGAGAGGCGGTTGAGGTATTGCAGGGCTTGTTTGTTGACCTTCTCTTTTTGCGAGAGGTCAGCAACCAGGCGTTCTGCACGACGAGCAACTGTTCTGGCCTGATGCAGATAGGCGGCCAGCGGCGTCCCCCCCGGTAAGACAAATGATTTCAACGGGGTAAGCTCAACGTTCAGTTGGTCGATGGCATCTTCCAGCGCGCTTACCTGGTTTTCGGTGATGCGCAGTGGCTCATATCCGAGGTCCTCGCCAGTATCTGGGGTGGCCAGATCAGCGCCGAGATCAAACAGGTCGTTTTGAATGCGGCCCAGCAGTTCATCCAGTACTGGCATCTCTTTTGAGGCGTGAAGGCGGACAATTCCGACGACAGAGTTGGTTTCGTCCACGGTTCCGTAGGCTTCGATGCGCAGATCATGCTTGGGTCTGCGTTCTCCGCTGCCTAGAGCGGTGGTGCCGTCATCGCCGGTTTTTGTGTAGATCTTATTGAGGGTGACCATTTTGTACCAGTTTCAATCCAGAATCAGGATGTGCTTGCTAGATAAAGAGCCAACATAATCAGTATGATAGCTGCGAACTGTAGCAGAACGCGGTAGCGCATCAGCTTTTGCGAGCGATTTGGATCTCCGCCGCGCATCATGTTCCAGAGGCCAAGGGCGAGGACCACTGCGACGGCGAGAAGGGCAATAGGAACCAGAGTGGCAACAATACCGCTCATTGAAATCTCCAATATCGATTTGCCTCGGTTGAGGCTCGGATTAATTCAGAACCACAATAGAGGCATTCAGTATGGCTGCAAAGCTAACCCAAAGGAGATAGGGCAGATAGAGCCAAGCTGCAAAGATTTGCGCTCTATAAAATAGCCAGAAAGTGAAAAAACTTAGCGCTAGCAAGATGATAAGGACAATAAGGCCTAACGTCGGGTTTTGTTGGCCGAAGAAGGCCCAGGACCAAATTCCGTTCAAAAACAACAGGATAACAAATGTTAACTGAATAGTTGATTTTGCCGGAGGCTTGGCAGTTTCGCTGGTTGCATCCTGTTGGAACTCGGTCGCCATCCAGATGCAGAAGGCCAGAAGTGTGTAGAGAACGGACCAGACTGGTGCAAATAGCCAGTTCGGTGGATTAAAGGGCGGTTTGTTGAGGGAGGCATACCACTCAGGGATTGCCGGTGTGGTGACAATGCCGCCGTAAGCTGCTGTTGCGTAACACAAAAGCCCCCATCCAACGAGACGACTCCAGACAACTCTGTTCTTTAACTTTGCTTTTGTGGTGTCGCTAAGAGGCACGGAAATTCCTTTTTTGCGATGGTTTGCGTCAAAATGCGTTTTTTCGCATATTTCCGCGTTGATTTGCGTTGCTATGTTAGCGTGTAGAGTAGCGCCGTATCAATCGCTCTGCATAGCTTGCATTCTTCAAAAAGATCACGCTAGATGCAATAAATTAGTCATTCCTTTCTTTAGAGCTTTTCCCCCATGACACAACAAGCCGTGCTCGGTGCGCGCGATGTGAATCTTATTCGCGGCGTCTTCTTTCTTCAGCCTATTGCGCTTGGTGCCTGGTTTCCGCGTATCGCAGAAATTCAGCAGAGACTGCAGGTGAGTGAAGGGGAGTTTGCGCTGGCCCTTGTTGGTATGCCGGTTGGCTTGCTGATCATGCTTATGTTTGCCGGGCGGCTGACGGAGAGGTTTGGCGCGCGCCAGCTTTTAATTGCTGGCCTGTTCGCGTTCATCTGCCTGATGCCGCTGCCGACTTACGCGGAAACTATTTTCCAGCTCTTTGTGTATTTGGCCGTTGTTGGTAGTGCGCTGGCGTTTGTGGAACTGTGCATGAACGTGATTGCGGATAAGACGGAGCGGGGGAGCGGGCAGCTCATAATGTCGGGCTGTCATGGGTTGTGGAGCCTTGGTGTGCTGGTGGGAAGCCTGATCAGCTCGGTTTTTTCGTGGGTTGGGTACGGACCGTCCGAGAGCATCTTGATGGTGAGTGGTATGGCCTTGCTGCCTGCGCTGTTCACCTCTTACAGTCTGAGCGAAGGGCGGGAGCCGGATGTTGCTGCGAAGTCCGAGAGTGGCTTTCAGATGCCGAATTGGACGTTGGTCGCGGTGTGTTTGTTTGCGTTTGGCATCACCATGACCGAGGGGGCGATTGCAGATTGGTCAGCGATTTATGTGGCTGATCTGTTTGATCTTTCCGCCGGATATGCGGGTATTGCCTACAGCACCTTTGCGATGATGTTGACCTTTGGCCGTTTGACCGGCGACTGGCTGCGGTCGCGTGTCGAGGTTCATGTGGTTGCTGCGGGAATTGTTATCCTCGCGCTTGTCGGAGTTGGTATCCTTGTTATGTCGCCCAATTATGCGGTGTCACTGCTTGGTTTTGGGTTGGTTGGCCTTGGCGTTTCTGGTGGCTTCCCGCTGGCTGTTACAGCGGCTGCTGAAAAGCCGGGCCGGTCTGCTGCGACCAATGTGGGCCTGATGACGCAGATCGCGCTTGGTGGCTTCCTCGTCGGCCCTCTCGTCATTGGCTATGCCGCCGACCACTTGGGAATTCAGGGCGGATTCCTGCTTCTGCTTCCGGCGCTTGCCTTGAGCTTGCTTATGAGCCGGTCCTTGATTAAGCGGGGGTGAGGGGCCGTTTTAGTTGGTTGGAAAGATGATTAGATTTCGCAGAATTCCCGTTGATCTCACCTACGATCTTCGTCACAAAGTGCTTTGGCCAGACTCGCCGATCGAACGTGTGATGGTGACAGGCGATGACGAGGCTCTTCATATTGGGGCATATGAAGGAGAGGCCTTGATTGGGGTTGGCTCCTTCTTCTTCGACCCGCCATTTGTGAGACTACGAAAGCTCGCGGTGTTACCAGAGAAGCAAGGGCGCGGCATTGGCAGCAAACTGATCCGCTTTGCAGCCAGCCAGCCCGAGGTGCAGAAGGCTGATCAGCTGTGGTGCGATGCAAGGCAAGATGCGGTTGTGTTTTACCAGCGTCTTGGCTTCACATTAGAAGGAGAGGTCTTTGAGAAAACAGGTGTTTCTTATCTGAAAGCGCGGGTAGAGATTGCGGCACTCTCTCAAGGAATCGTGCAATAAGGTTGCTGTGCCAGACCGTGTTTGCGTTGAGCTTGGTGGTGCGCATCTGCTGGGCTACAGGATTGGGCTCACAGTTGCGATCACGTTGTTTCCTATCCTTTTGAGGTAGGGCCAATTGGAAACGGTTTCGAAACGAACCTGCTCTGAACTTTCGAGGTATTGTTGTTGTCGCCCAAGAATAGCCTGCGTGATTGCCTTGTCTTGCAGGAGAATGTTGTTTTCGTAGTTTAGGTCAAAGCTCCGCAGGTCTAGATTTGAAGAGCCGATTAGTGTGATCTTCTGGTCCATTGTGAGTGTCTTGGCATGCAGTAGGCCGCCTTTAAACTCGAAGAGCTCGCACCCGGCCTCCAGAAGCTTGAAATAATGGCTGCGGCTTGCGGCTGCCACGATCCAGCTGTCGTTGACCTTTGGGAAAATCAGCGTGACCTTTACGCCTCGATATGCCGCCGCGCGCAAGGCTTCCAGAACGGTTTCATCGGGGACAAAGTAGGGGGTCGACAACGTGAGTTCGAAGCGGGCGGTTGCAATGAGGCAGGCGAAGAGTTGGGGGGTTGCTCCTTTGCGTTCCGTCGGACCATCGCCCATCACCTGTGCGGGAAACCCTTCTTCTGCGGGTTCTGACTTCAATTCAAAGTCATCAATCCTCTCATCTGTTGCTTGCATCCAATCGCTGATGAACAGAAGCTGGTTTTGGGTCACAATGGGTCCGGTCAGGCGCAGCATGATGTCGACCCAGGGCGCGTATTTGGCTTTTACCAGAAACTCCGGATCAGCTGAGTTTCTACTGCCGCAGTAGGTTACCTTGCCATCGATGATGGTGATCTTGCGGTGGTTGCGCAGGTCCAGTCTGCTGGTCAGCAAGGTGCGAACGGGTTTGTTGATCGGTAAGGCCACAGCCAGTTGAACGCCAGCCTCGCTCATTCTCTTCCAGAGCTGTGATTTGATAAACTTGTGCGAGCCGAGGCCATCTGCCATTGCGCGGCACTGGACCCCTCTTTGGGCTGCTCTGATCAGGGCATTTGCAAGGGCCGTGCCTGTGTCGTCATCAAGCCAGATGTAGTAGAGAACATGCACATATTCCTGCGCCGCATCGATGTCCGCTATCATGCTTTCACGGGTTGCGGTGGCGTCTTCCATCAGCGTGGCGTTGTTTCCGGCAATTGGATAAAAGCCGTTGATCGAGCCGGCATAATGGAAGCTATTTCTATATTCCGGATCGATTAAACGATCGACGTCAGCTGGAGTTCCCATGAACAGTGATGCATTTTCACGGATTTCATCAAAAATCTCTTTGTGACGTTTGTCTGCGCGATGGCCAAGATCGGTTTCCCCGAAAAGGAAGTAAATGGCGATGCCAACATAGGGAAGCACGTTCAGGACGATGAACCATGCCAGACGCACCGGAGGTGACAGATCATCCCGCAGCAGAATTCGAATTGTAAATGACAGAACGAGAAGAATATGAAGTGCTAGTATAAAGGTCATTCGGACTCGACTGAGCTGAAATGCAGCTCTGATGTTGGTCGTTGGAAGAACTTCTGACTAGCTTCACCTCATATCGGGATTTAGCCAACCCGTATTATTCTCGGATTCGTCGCGGACTTCCTGATATTTCCTGAGGCGGATATAGGCGAGTTCGCGAAAGAGCTTAATTGTTGGCCGGAAGCCGAACAAAATTGAGCCAATCAAGAACAACCAGGTGCCCAAATAGGTGGTTACCTCTTTGAAGAAGAGGATACTGCCAATAACGAACAAGGCTGCCGCAGCGAAATCGACAGTGGTGTATGCGAGCTCGCAATAGGCGTAGATTCGCTTGTGTTGCTCACTCAGTGTGTGGTTGTCAGGATGAAATAATGCCATGAGGTGTCTCTTTTGCCGAGCGGCATGAATTCAGGGCATTGGAAATATGATTCAACTTCGCCCAGTTTGATTTGTAGCTTCACTCCTCCGACTTGGCAGACCTTCTCAGGATCATATCGAGCATGGAGGTTGGCAGCAGGCGGCGCAGGAAGCTCATTATATAAGTTGGAACAGTTACGTAATAACGGGCCTTTGCGGTAGGGGCTTCGATGGCGTGGATGAGTTTGTTCACGACGGCGTCGGGTGGGAGTTTGAATTTTGTGGTGCCGCCTTTGGAGAGCATGGTGAGGCGGCGGTTGTAGCTGTCGCGGAAGTGGGACGCGTTCTTTGCGTCCTCTCCGATCTCCTTGAAGAACATTTTGACGGATGTTTTGGAAAATTCAGATTGAATCGGACCCGGTTCGATTAAGCTCACCTGTATGCCGGAGCCATGCAGTTCGAGGCGTAGGGTATCGGTGTAGCCTTCCAGTGCAAATTTAGTGGCGTTGTAGGCGCCGCGGTAGTCCATGGCGACGAGGCCGAGGATTGAGGAGCATTGCACGATGCGGCCATGGCCTTGTTTGCGCATGACCGGAATGACAAGGCGGGTCAGCTCGTGCCAGCCGAAGAAGTTGGTTTCGAACTGGCGTCGCAGGGCGTCGGTTGGAAGGTCTTCGATGGCACCGGGAAGGCCGTAGGCACCGTTGTTGTAGAGCGCATCAAGGCGGCCACCGGTGATTTCTAGAGCTGACTTAAGGGTGGACTGAATAGATTCGGTATCGCAATAATCCAAATGGAAGGCTTCAAAGCCTTCCGAGCGCAGTCGTTCTGCGTCCTCTGGTTTGCGACAGGTGGGAAAGACTTGCCATCCTCTGTCTCTTAAGATGTGCGCGGCGGCGTAACCGATGCCGCTGGAACATCCGGTGATGAGGATGGAGCGTTTGTCTTTCACGTTTGTCACTAAACCCCCATCATATTACAAAATCGAGCTGCGAATGAACCAAAGGAAAAGTGCGGCTGCAAAGATCCAGATGAAGGTTCCTATCCAGCCTGCCATTGTGCAGCTAAAATATAGCTTGCGGTTCTCCGCTTGCCGAAACCCAAAGATGTTATAGGTTTCATGCTGAAGGCGTAGCTTTTCTGCATGAATTTGCCCGAAAGATATTATCGGCAGGAGAAACCTTGCAGTGTAGTAGCCCAAGATCTCAACGATAATATCTAGCAGAAACATGAATGCCCACTTTTCGGGAAAACCTTACTTACAACGAATTGCCGAGAAGCAGTTTAGGGGAAGGGCCGGCCATGCCTGCTGCTTCGCCGATGAAGTGCTTTTTCAGGAATGGCATGCGCTCCACAAGACCGAGGCCGAGGTCACGGACGGCGCGGACCGGGTCGATGTTGTTGGAGAACAGGCGGTTGAGCACGTCGGTGGTCATGCCCATCTGCCATGTATCGAAGCGACGCCAGCTCTGGTAGCGTTCCAGAATGTGTGCAGCACCAATATCAAGACCGAGGCGGTGGGCGTCTACAAGCACCTCTGACAGGGCTGCGACGTCCTTGAAGCCGTAGTTGAGGCCCTGACCTGCGATGGGGTGGATTCCGTGGGCGGCGTCGCCTGCCAATGCGAAACGGTTGGAGACAAAAGAGCGGGCCAGAACGAGGTTGAGCGGGAAGGCTTGACGTGGGCCGTCTAGTTTGAGCTCACCCAGATGATGACCGAAGCGGCGCTCCAGTTCGATCTCGAAGGTGAACTCATCGCCATTGACCAAGCGATTGGCTTCAGCGGTCTTTTCTGTCCAGACGATAGAGGACCGGTTGCCCTTGAGCGGCAGGATTGCGAACGGGCCGGAGGGCAGGAAGTGCTCTTCTGCGCGGCCATTGTGCGGGCGCTCGTGGGCCACGGTGGTGACGATGCCGCTCTGGTTATAGCTCCAGCGGTTGCATTGGATGCCTGCAAGGTCGCGGAGTTTGGAGCGGACGCCGTCAGCTGCCACAATCAGGCGGGACTGGATTGTTTTGCCGCTGCCAAGGGAAATCTGGACGTGGGCTGGCTCGATAGCGAAGTCCTTGACGCTGTCGGGAGCGTAGATGTGAACACCTGCATCTGTGGCTGCATCATGCAATGCGCCGACCATATGATTGTTCTGAACCATGCGGGCAAATGGTTCGCCATCATCTACATCACCAGCAAAGGTCAGAAAGACAGGGCGCACGCTGTCGTGCAGCTTGCTGTCCGTGACGATCATTTCTGTGATTGGCTGGGACTCTGCTTCCAGTTTGTACCAGATGCCGAGCTGATCGAGCATGCGCACTGCACCTGCCGCGACGGCGGAGGAGCGTGGGTCATTTTCGATTGCAGAGCGTGGGCGCAAGTCTACCAGCGCGATTTTCATGGAAGGTTCTGACTGCTTCAAAGCAAGCGCAAGCGACAATCCAACATAGCCGCCACCACCTATGGTGACGTCGTAAAAATCTTCATTGGCGGCTTGTTTTTTGCTCATGGAAGTCTTCCCTGTAATCGTTCGGTTAGCCCAATTAACCGTTGACACTACCGATATAGCGTCACACTACTCACATTCAATCGAAATCACTACTAAAATAGGTTTGTCTGCAATGACGAAGGCTGTTGAAAATCTACTGGACCTTTTGGATCTGGAAAAGTTGGAGGAGAATTTGTTTCGCGGGACAAGCCCGCAAAGCGGATGGCAGCGTGTTTTTGGTGGACAGGTGATCGGCCAAGCCCTCGTTGCAGCCTCCCGTACGGTTGGCGCAGAGCGTCAGGTCAACTCGCTGCATGGATATTTCCTGCGTCCGGGCGATCCCAAGGTGCCGATCATTTACGAGGTGGACCGGATTCGTGATGGCGGCAGCTTTACCACACGGCGTGTGGTGGCGATCCAGCATGGTCAGGCGATCTTCTCGATGTCTGCCTCTTTCCAGCGCGTGGAAAAAGGGATGGAGCATCAGATCGAGATGCCGGATGTGCCGATGCCGGAAGACCTGATGCCGATCTCCGAAATCTCCGATGAGCTGATCTCGAAGGCACCGGAGCCGGTTCAGAAATACTGGAAGCGGGAGCGCCCGATTGAACTGCGTCCGCTGGATCTGGGGCAATATTTTTCTCGCAAGAAGCAGGACCCGGTGCAGCATGTGTGGGTTCGTGCGGCTTCCAAACTGCCAGATGATCCGCGCATTCACCAATGTGTGCTGGCCTATGCCTCTGACATGACGCTTTTGGATACTGCGCTGTTCCCACATGGCATCAACGTATTTGTGCCCAACCTGCAGGTGGCAAGTCTGGACCACGCCATGTGGTTCCACAGTGATTTCCGCATGGATGAGTGGCTGCTTTACACGCAGGACAGCCCGCGCACAGCTGGTGGTCGCGGCTTTAGTCGTGGCAGCTTATATACGCGTGACGGTGTGCTTGTTGCCTCTGCGGTGCAGGAAGGTCTCATGCGGATGAGAGACCGTCCTGTTTCCGGTAAGGGCTAAGACTAGTCGGTCTGGGCAGTCTGATCTTCTTTCTGCCCGGCCAGCGCTGCGTTGATCAGTTCGAGCGCTTCCGGGGAGGCCCAGTCGGCGGGGCCAAACATTGTGCCGATTTCGTAGCCATCTTCACCAATTAGAATGGTGCTTGGCAGACCGGGGGCTTTGCCCTGGGTGCGCAGGTCGTTGAAAGTCTTCATGGTGTGATCCGAGAAGTACGCCAGATCCTTCACGCCGATCTCTTCCAGAAACTCCAGCGGCTTTTGATTGCCCTCGCCGCGGTCCATATTGACCGCGATGACGTTGAAGTCCTCGCCGCCAGCCTGACGCTGCAGATTGTCCAGATGAGGCATTTCTTTGCGGCAGGGCGCGCACCATGTGGCCCAGAGGTTGAGCAGTTTGGTGCCTTTCAGGTCTGCCATTTTGACGAGATTGCCGTCTGCATCATGAAATTCGAGCTCCGAGAGGTCCAAAGGCCGCTCGGCAGGTAGGAAAGCAGCGACTTCGCCTGTGGTCAAACTCTTGAGATTTTTTGCGGTATTCATTGAAGAAGAGCTGGCGTGGACTTGAGGGGGCGCGGAGTTTGGCTGATTATATGCAAATACGGCTCCGCCTACGACGACAAAACCCACGAATGCTACAATAAGCCCTTTTCCGAGGCCGAACTTTCCGGTAACTGTCAGTTTCTTCATATTAAACCCAAATCATAATGAGGCTAGACATGAGCAACCGCATGTGGGGAGGCCGTTTTGCGGAAGGGCCAGACGCAATCATGGAAGAGATCAATGCTTCCATCGATTTCGATCGTAAGCTCTACCGGCAAGACATCGCCGGGTCCAAGGCTCATGTCAGCATGTTGGCTGCACAGGGCATCGTTAGCGCAGAAGATGCCGAAAAGATAGCTCAGGGTCTAGACACAATTCTGTCAGAGATCGAAGAGGGTACCTTTACCTTCTCTCGTGCGCTTGAAGACATTCACATGAATATCGAAGCGCGCTTGGCAGAACTGATTGGCCCAACAGCTGGTCGTCTTCATACAGCCCGGTCACGTAATGACCAAGTTGCTACAGATTTTCGCCTTTGGGTACGCGACTCTTTAGACGATATTGAGGCACAGGTAACAGACCTGATGCAGGCTCTTGCCGAGAAAGCCGAGGAACATGCAGCGGTTGTGATGCCGGGCTTTACACATTTGCAGTCTGCGCAACCGGTTACCTTCGGTCATCATCTGTTGGCATATGTAGAAATGTTCTCCCGCGACCGCTCGCGCTTTCAAGATGCGCGTGTGCGTATGAATGAGAGCCCGCTGGGTTGTGCCGCGCTTGCTGGTACGTCTTTCCCGATTGACCGCGAGATGACCGCGTCCGCGCTTGGGTTTGACCGGCCAACCGCGAACTCTCTGGATGGTGTTTCTGATCGCGACTTTGCCATTGAAGCGCTGGCTGATGCGTCTATCTGTGCGATGCACCTGTCGCGTCTGGCAGAAGAGATCGTGATCTGGTGTTCGGCCCAGTTTGGCTTCATCAAACTTTCCGACAAGTTCTCGACCGGCTCCTCCATTATGCCGCAGAAGAAGAACCCGGATGCTGCAGAACTGATCCGCGCGAAGACTGGCCGTATCTATGGTGCGTTGAACTCTCTTCTTGTGATGATGAAGGGTTTGCCGCTGACCTACTCCAAGGACATGCAGGAAGATAAAGAGCAGGCGTTTGACGCATTGTCGAACCTTTCTCTGGCGCTTGCTGCGATGACCGGAATGATGCGTGATCTTGAGCCAAATACGGCTGTTTTGAAGAAAGCAGCGGGTTCTGGCTACTCCACGGCGACTGATTTGGCTGACTGGTGTGTGCGTGTTGTTGGCATGCCATTCCGTGATGCACATCATGTGACTGGTGCACTTGTTAAGTTGGCTGTCGATAAGGGTGTGGATCTTCATCGCCTGACATTGGAAGAGATGCAGAGCGTTGAGCCAAAGATCACAGATGATGTCTACAGCGTTCTTTCCGTTGACAAATCTGTGCGCAGCCGTGTGTCTTACGGTGGCACGAGCCCTGTAAATGTGCGTAAGCAATCCCGTCGATGGCTCAAGCAGCTTGAGCGTGAGCAGAAGACGGAAAAGTAAGCCTGTTCCCCGGATGATCTTGCAGTCGACGTTGTAACGGTGCAGAAATGAAACTGTGAGTAGGCTCGGGTTCGCCCGAGCTGGCAAATAGGTCGGATTTCTGGTTTGTTAAGATCGTCCATATTGGAGCAGAGAGAACATGAGCTCGCAAAGCATGAAAGAGATTACAAAAGGCCATAGTTCCAAGCTATTAATTGGCCTCACAATTGTTGCACTCGGTCTGAGTGTTTCAGCTTGTGGCCGCAAAATTGGTTTGGATACGCCAAGCGAGGCGCGTGCGGCTGCCGAGGAGGGTGGGCCGCCACCAATAGATGCTGCTCCCCGACCAGAGATTCCAGATGAGAGAAACCAACGGTTCTTCCTGGATCCACTGATCGGTGGGAGTGAGGATGACCCTGACTTCGATTTTTAGGCTGGTTCGCTAAGCCCACAAGGGTAGAGCCAGCGCAGAGGACTTAACTTGCACTACTTTGAATTCAAGGACGGCGAGCTTCACGCTGAAGATGTTGCGCTGACCGAAATCGCTGCGGAAGTTGGAACACCGTTCTACTGTTATTCCCGTGCAACATTTGAACGTCACTTCAAGGTTTTTGATGGTGCGTTCGATGGAATAGACCATCTGACCTGTTACGCACTGAAGGCGAATTCCAATATCGCCATTCTTACTGTGCTGGCTAAGCTTGGCGCTGGTGCCGATGTGGTTTCCGAAGGCGAACTGCGCCGTGCTTTGAAAGCGGGTATCCCTGCCAATAAGATTGTGTTCTCTGGCGTTGGTAAAACCCGCCGGGAAATGCAGTTTGCGCTGGAAGCCGGTATTCTCTGCTTTAACGTGGAATCCGAGCCTGAACTGAAGCGTCTTTCTGCTGTTGCCTCCGAAATGGGTAAGGTTGCTCCGATCTCTCTGCGCATCAATCCGGATGTGGATGCAAAAACCCATGCCAAGATCTCTACCGGTAAGGCTGAGAACAAATTCGGCATTGCGTGGGATCGTGCGCGCGCTGTTTATAATGAAGCGGCGCAGCTGCCGGGCCTGAAGATTACCGGTATGGATACTCATATCGGGTCCCAGATCACCCAGCTTGAGCCGTTTGACAATGCGATCGAGCGTCTTGGTGAGCTGATTGCTCTTTTGCGCGAAGATGGCATCGAGATTGAACACCTAGATGTGGGCGGCGGTCTTGGCATTCCTTATGGTGGTGGCATTGAAGCGCCGTTGCCGACCGAATACGCGAAGGTTGTTCGCAAGCACATTGAGCGTCTTGGTGTGAAGCTGATCACCGAGCCGGGTCGTCTGATTGCCGGAAATGCAGGTGTTCTCGTTACCGAAACGATTTACCGCAAAGAGGGTGAAGCGAAGAATTTCGTGATCGTGGATGCTGCGATGAACGATCTGATCCGCCCGACGCTTTATGAAGCGCATCATGAGATTGGCGCGGTAAGCGAAGAACGGCAGAACGGTGAGCAGATGCTGGCAGATATTGTTGGTCCTGTTTGTGAGACTGGCGACTATCTGGCGCGCGACCGTGAAATGCCGAAGTTTGAGGAAGGCGACCTGCTGGCTGTTTATTCTGCCGGGGCTTATGGCGCGACCCAATCGGGCACCTACAACACGCGCCTTTTGGTGCCTGAAGTTCTGGTGGATGGCGACAAGTTTGCGATCATCCGCCAGCGGCCAAGCTACGATGAGTTACTAAATCAAGACGTTGTGCCGAACTGGGTTGGAAAGGCTTAACTCTGTTTGAAAGCCCCTTAGGTTTGCCAGATTGCTGACCTTTGCTAATCGCCGTATGCTGAAAAGAAAAGAAGCAGGCGGCGGTTAGCGAGGCCTTTGTGACCCATCAGAATGAGAATGGCGGTAATAAAAATCTCAAGAATGCCATAGCTTCAGCAAGCGAATTGCGAGGGCATAAGCGGCATTTTGGTGAACGCTCTCTCGCTTCAGGCCTCTGGCAGGCTCTCTTTTCTCAAAAATTACCCCATCGATTGAAGCGGCTGGCTTTTAAAGCGCAGCTCTATTTGTTTTGGGAGCGGTTCTGGCCTGCGGTTCAGATTCCGCTCATCGTGGTTTGCCTTTATGTGGCCATTAGCTTTCTGGGCGCATGGCAACTGCTTGGCTTCTACGGCTCTGCCTTTGTTTCCATTGTGTTTTTCGCGGTTATGGCATGGAGCAGCTACCCGCTGTTACGTCTGAAGCTTCCCAGTGAGACTGAGGGGCTGCGCAAGGTTGAGCTTGCAAGTGGGCTGCCGCACCGGCCTTTGCTCTCCTATCAGGATGAGCAGGCGACCGGGATGGATGATGACGAGGCGCTTGCTCTTTGGGCTGCCCATCAGAAAGCGTTGCGAACGCGGCTCCAGAACCTGCGGGTTGGTGGTGTTAATCCACGTGGGTTCGCCAAAGATCCTTATGCCCTGCGGGTTTTTGCGGTGATGCTGTTGGTGGTCGGTTATTCCGTTTCGGATGCGAACCGGTGGTCGAGCCTGCTAACTCCGTTCTACACGCAGGGGGGTGGGAGCGTCTTGCCAGCCCGGATTGATGCCTGGGTGACGCCGCCTGCCTATACCGGTGAAGCTCCGGTTTTTCTCAGTGGAGATGCCAATCAGCTGCGTGACGAGCGCAATGCACTTTCCATTGCCAGTGGCAGTACGGTTCTGGTGCGGGCGCAGGGAACGGGTGAGTTTTCCGTCGTCTACTTCTCGCGTCAGGGGCAAGAATTTCTGGAGCCGGAGCGTGTTCAAACGGGAGCGGGGGAAACCTCCGAGGCGATGACAACCACCGAGTGGCGGTTTCCGTTGAACTCCAGTGGGCGATTGCAGATCCTGCAAAATGACTCGCCCAAGTACTCCTGGAAGATTGCCATTCGTCCGGATTTGCCACCGCGCATTCGCTTGTTTGATGACCCCGAAGAGCAGCTGTCAGGCAGCCTAAAGCTGACGTATCTGGTGCAGGACGATTACCGTGTGGTTTCGGCGGAAGCCATAATGGACAAGGTTCGGCGGGATGATGAAAAAGCGTCGGGGCGATCTCTGGTTGAGGCGCCGCGGTTTAATCTGAGCTTGCCGCCGAAAGATGCCACGATGGCTGTTGGGCAGACCTATCAGGACCTGACGGCGCACCCATGGGCGGGGTCGGAGGTGTCTCTTGTGCTCGTTGCGCATGATGAGGCCGAGCAGGAGGGGCGCTCGCAGCCGGTTTATATCAAGCTGCCCGAGCGCCGGTTCAATAAGCCGTTGGCGCGGGCGGTGGTTGAGCAGCGGCGTAATCTGGCCATGAACGTTGAGAGCTACTCTCAGGTGGTTGATGTGCTGGATGTGCTTATGATTGCACCGCAGCGCTTTATTGACGATGCCGGCTCTTATCTGCCGCTGCGCTTTGCCTATAGCGAGCTGGTGGCAGCCGAAACGGATGACGACCTGCGGGCCATGCTGGATGTGCTGTGGAATGTTGCGCTGACCATCGAGGATGGTGGCTTGTCTGCGGCTGAACGTGCCTTGCGCGAGGCGCAGGAGGCTTTGCGGCGGGCGCTGGAGCAGGGGGCGTCCGAGCAGGAGATTGCCGAGCTGATGGATGATCTGCGGAAGGCGCTGGATGATTATCTGAAATCTATGGCGCAGCAGATGCGGGATAATCCGCAGCAGCTTGGTCAGATGCCGATGGATGAAAACGGACAGCAGATCACGCCTCGCGATCTGGATGACATGCTGCGCCGGATGGAAGAGTTTGCGAAGACCGGATCTCTGGAAGCTGCACGCGAGCTGCTGGCGCAGATGCAGCAGATGCTGGAGAACATGCAAAACGCCCAGCAACAGCAGCAGACGCCCAACGAGCAGCAGCGTCAGATGTTGCAGGCTCTGGAGAACCTTGGCGACATGATCCAGAAGCAGCGCAAGCTGATGGATGAGACGCACAAGTTCGACCCTGATAGCCAGCAGCGCCGCCCCAACCAGCGCAGTGACCAGCAAGACAAGAATGGCGAGATGAGCGATGAGGAGGCGCGGGAAGCCTTCCGTCAGCTGCAAAAGCAGCAGCGCAACCTTTCCGACGAGCTGCAAAAACTGCTTGATGGCATGGCGAACAATGGTGCCAAGCCGAACAAGGATCTGGACAGCGCTGGCAACTCCATGGAGGAGGCTGGCGATGCGCTGGGTGCTCAAGAAGCTGATGAAGCGGTGTCCGAGCAAAGTCAGGCCTTGGAATCCCTGCGTAAAGGTGCTCAAGCGCTTGCTGAACAGCTGGCAGGGCAAAGCGGTGGGCGTGGGCAGGCGACCACTTCGCCGCTTAACGAGGACCCACTGGGGCGTATGCGCCGGGTTGAAGGGCCGGAGTTTGGCAGTCAGGTGAAGGTGCCGGACGAGATCGAGGTTCAGCGTGCACGGCGTATCCTTGAAGAACTCCGCCGCCGACTTTCCGATCCCGATCGCCCTCAGCTTGAGTTGGAGTATCTGGAACGCCTGATGAAGCGGTATTAAACTCCGTTGATCTTGCTGCGTGCGGGTTAGCTCAGGAGTTGCTCTGCCCTCCTTAAAGCAGGGTCATTGCCTTGCTGGAGGTCTTTTGCGGTGAGGGTGACCGGATAGTCCGGCTGTATGCCCACACCCTCGAACGTGCTTCCATCTGGAAAGTCGGTTCGTTTTGTCGAGACCATGAGCAGTGTGCCCGGCAGGGGGGCTTCGAAGTAGGGTTGTCCGGTAGAGCCAGCTGACGCCTCGCCGACAATTGTCGCGCGGCCGGAATGTTTAAGGGGTATCAAAAGATCTTCGGTTGATGAGCAGCTGCCGATGTCGATCAGGACAATCAGTTTTCCTTTGAATGGGGCATGGCTTGCCGGGAGGTGGTCGCCATTTTCGAGTAGCGTCATGGATGTTGTTTGAGCGTTGGAGGGCAGGTGAAATGCGGAGAGTTCTCCGTTCTGGAATGCAGGTAGGGCTTGCTCAGCTTTTTCAAGGCCCATGATTTGCGGAGTACGTTCCATCCCGAGTGGGATTGGTTCAACACAGAATTTCGTCCTCAGGTTGGAAGGCGTGTCGCCACCGCCGTTGCCGCGCAGGTCAAGGATGAGTGGGGATTGATCGTTGATCTGGCTGAGCAAGTCGAGGGCCTTCTGCTCAAACTCGGGCTTTGAGAAGCTGCGGATGATCAGGCGGGGGTATTTGCCTGAGTGATCCATCTCGACGCCTTTATGGAGCGACAGCGGATGTTTTGCCCCGATACGGGAGACTTGCAGCCTCTTGCCATCGGAAAGGGTAAGGTCGAGTTGCTCAGGAAAGAGAAAGCCTCTGAACAGAAGGATATAGCTCGCTGCTTCAGGTTTCGAGGCACTTACAAACTGCGTGTAGTAGGCGAAGAATTCATCGGCGGGCCTGTCATTGACCTCCTTGATAATGTCACCTTTCTGCAGATCAGAAAGAGTTGAGTCGCAGACTGTCCAGACAAGGTCGTTTGGTGTTGAGGCTGAAGCAGGGAGAGGCCGAGCCCAAAAGCCGAAACTTGGGTTTTGCAAGAGCCTGTGGTCGATGAATTGAGTATGAGCGTTTTGCAGGCGCGCCAGATAGCTTTGGGTTGCGAGCAGGAAGCCGCGCCGGTCCTGAATGCCTTCTAGCGCGTTCAGGTAGTCGAAATAGAGATCTGCGTTACACAGGTCAGGCACATTCTCCCAGTGGGCAAAACAGGTTTCGACTGCTGAGTAGATCCGGCCTGCTGCGTAATACTTCAAAGCCGGGGGAATAGGTGCTGAGGGGTCATTCAGGTTTGTCAGCGCTTTGCGGAGGTCTGGCGTATGTGTGCGTGCAGCAGTCTCTTGGTCCATGAAAAAGCTCGCTCAAATCCTCTTCTAAAATATGCAGGTAGAAGAGCAGGAAACCGGATGTTTGTACAGCGTGCTGGCTTTCCAAATAAATTAGGCTTCCCGATCTCGGGTGCCCCGAAGGGGTCATGGTAATGGTAAGTCTCGGAAGCACTTTACTTGTATGGTGCGTTTGGGAAACTCTGTTCCTGCGATTGGCACACCAATACCAAAAACCGTTAGCCCAGCAGCAAGAGCGGACTCAGCGCCAGGAGCGGAATCTTCAAAGGCACAAGCTTTTGAAGCACTTAATCCAAGACGTTGTAATGTGGTTTGGTATGGTAATGGATCAGGCTTTCCGCGTGGCAGATCTGATCCAGAAACATATAGCTCCACTTGGCTTTGCAGGGACAGTCGATCGATAGCGCTTTGAATATGGCGTTCAGGAGATGAGGAGCAAATCGCGATGCGTACCCCCTTGACATGCAGAGCGCTGAGATACTCCGCTGCGCCTTCAACCGGTAAGGATAGTTCCGGCAGAAGAACATCTGCGCGGGCGCCAATCTTATTGCGGACTTCGTCGTATTCCTCGCCACTTAATGATTGCTCAAACACATCGTCCAAGAATCCGTTCAGACCACGCCCGACATGTTTATCGAGCAGGGACTGGCTTGGGGTGATACCGTATGAAGCCAATATCTCTCGTTTAGCTTGGTCCCAAACATGCTCGGAATGCACAAGTGTTCCGTCCAGGTCAAAGATTGCGGCTTCAAATTGATCAAAGCTGATCAGGTCTTCATCCTTCAGCATGAGTGTCTCCTTTGGTTTGTTGTCTTTTTGGAGTGAGCTTGTGGAACAAGATATTGCTTAAAGCTTGGCAGTATATTTTTGTGCCAGCCTTCGTATTTTGTTGGCTGATTGTGCAAGAGCTTCTCGTGAAATATTACCAGTCTCGACTGCGTTTATCAGCGTTTTTGAAACCTCTCCCAGCTGGGTACCGACATCCGGTGTTAACAGTAAGTCACAACCAGCTCTGATTGCGTCCACTGCGACTTTTTCAATACTGTCACCGTGCATGGTGGCTTTGGAATCCAAGTTGTCTGCCATAACAATACCTTGATACCGAAGGTCCAGCTTCAGGATGTCAATAACAGGCTTTGACCGGAGCGCGGCGCGTGCAGGGTCAAACGCTTTATTGATAGCTGGCCCAACCATGATCATTTCCACCTCGGCGGCAATCACATCAGTGAACGGGTTAAAACCGGGTGCATAGCTGTCGGCGTCGTCCACCACAAGTGCATGGGCATCAATTGCCGGGTCTCCGGTTATGTTGTGAAAGCCTGGGAAGTGCTTTGCCGTTGCAGCTACGCCAGCTTTTTGGACACCTCGTACATAAGCAGCGGATATACGGCCAACAATTTCAGGATCTGTTGAGTATGTGCGTCGATCCAGCCACGGGTTCGCGCCGGTCACCAAGTCAACGATAGGAGCAAGGAACACGTTCACACCTAAAGCCTTGCTAGCTGTCGCAACGCGATAGGTGATGGCTTCCACTTCCTCCGCACTCATGTCGATTAGTTCTTGGTTTGTGGGGAACTGCGGCACAAGACCATGCATGCGGCAGATCCCACCCAACTCTTGATCGACGGCGACAAGCAGGTTGTCGCTCAGTTCCTTTGCTTCGCGCACCAAGCTGGTAAACGTTTCTGGCGTCTCTGTGCTGCGACGTTCCAAGGACATCTGCCGTGCAACATATTCATCGCGACTTTCACCAACCAAGATTGAAATGCCACCCCGATCGAGGAACCGTTTACATTCGTCGCTCAGAGAGGTTGACGCAAAGGCTGGAAAGATTACCGCGTTTGCGTCTTCCTGGAGGGAATAGGGCATGTTTTTCCTTTTGAGGAGAGGCTGCAGGATGAGAAATTGTCGTCAATCGAGCATGACTGATTGCCGGAATGCTCAGGTTCGAACCGTTTTATGGCGTCATTGTGCATAACCTAGCCATCCAGACGGCTTACCATAATTCCTGGATTAATGAAGGGCTTCATCACGTCTTGCTTCGCATCTGTAACAATGACCATCTGACTCTTGAACTCTCTGAGCCTGTTCACCTTGAGATCCAGTTTGTGGGTATCTCGGTTGAGAGCTTCATACAAAAGCAACCGCGGACGGCTTTATCCTATTTCATCAAGCCATTACGAGACCAGATTACCAATGCGGTGCGGGAGAAGTGAGGAAGTTTTTCAAAGGTGCACTCTATATATCTGCCCGAAAGAAAGGCCAATGAAACACTAGGACATAGCAAAGTGTGGGTTGTGTTGAGCAGAGACCTGTAATTGATTGCTTATGAGTTGAACAAGAGGTGAGTGGTGCCAGTTTCAGCCTGCATTCTAAGACTAACTTTGGCTTTTTTCCTAGTAAGCGTATTTGCGATTTCGTCCTCGTATGCCGCACGCAAGACCTGTCCACCATGGGCAGCTGAGGATCGGGAAGTTATTGATCGTCCATTTATAGACATTGCACCTGACGGAAGGCGCACCGGAGATTATCCCTCATTCTCAAAAAACACCTATTATTGGAAAATGGGTGTCTGGTTTGAGATGCCGTTGGGATATCGAAATCCATGGCCTCTTGAGGAATGGGCGAATACTATAACAAACAAGGAAGACTATATAGCTTGGTTAAGCGGCTCAATCTACAAGGGTTATAATCCTGCGACAGGAGCATTTGACCCTTCGCTCATTCAAAGGTCCGGTATCGACGGAAACTTTGCTTTTTGGATGCCGAGCCTCCGCTGGGTGGAACGCAACAGATGGTTTACGCCGCAGTTTCGCCCGTGCGAGGCAGGAAGACCCCGACCTACAGAAGATAATTACTCAGTATTTTTTGGGATTGAGTGGCCCTTTATACAAGGTAGTGAAGCCTCGCAATTTGCACGCCCTTTTCTGAATGCCAAAAAAGAACTTCAAGAAACAGGCAGATTACTCTCGCAAAATCATAAGAACTTTGAACACAACCTAAATGGGCCCATCTCTGGATTGAAAAACTATCATGTTTATAGTGATGATGGTGACCTCGCAATTAAGCTTCATTGTGCCGAGCTATGGGGTCCAACAAAGCGCGCACCCAACCCAGCTTGCGCAGGTCGTGTATGGCAACGATCAAGCGATTTGATCCTACACATTCGCTTTCCAGCCGATCAAGGGCAACGAGAGAATGTGGAACGTTGGCGTGTGCCAGTAATGCAGGCAATTAATCTTGTAAAATCTTGGAAACGCTAAGGTCACTGGGATAGATCTATGAAACGATGCGATTTCAGATGCTTATGAATTGGAAATAGATAGTTTTTTGAACTCAGGAAAAAACTATTTCCAAGCGTAGGAACCAATATTGCCTTAGTTGGACACCATTAATATGCCTTCACCCAACAAGCGCTAAGTATCTATTTTTGCGCGTGTTCTTATCCCTAAACCGGAGCAACTTTGGGGATATGCTCTAGTGTGTGAGGAGACCGTTGTATGTTCTGCGGGGCGGGGCGGCTGCGAGTTTTGGCCTGCTCGACCGTAGATACACAAAACGCGATCTCTCGGGGGAGGGATCGCGTGTTGAAACTGTATAGGGGGCTGGCTTTATGCAAATGCGGTTTGCTGCGGGCTTTGCTCGTCTTTTAGGGCGGTGGCGACGGCTTTTCTGACTTCTACCAATGAGAATGGCTTGGTCAGAACGTCCTTCACGCATTTACCGACTTCTTCTGAGCGTTCACGCTGGTCGGCGTAACCGGTCATCAAAAGGATCGGCAGGCCCGGATAGCGAGCGCTGCTTTGCATAGCAAGTTCGATGCCGTCCATCTCCGGCATTCTGATGTCGGAGAGCAGAAGATCAAACTTGCCTTGCTGTTGCAGCAAAACAAGAGCGGCTTCGGCGCCATCTTCCACGGCGGTCACTTTGTGCCCGTCCAGCTCCAATGCACGTTTTACAAAGGCGCGGACCGCATCATCGTCTTCCGTTAGAAGTATGTGAGCCATAATAGCCCCCCTTAGTTAGTCGTCACCTTCCTGCGGCACGTAGCCGATGAATGGCAACTGTCTCCATGCATGCCCCATGTCCATGCCGTAGCCAACCACGAATTTATCCGGGCAATCGAAACCCGTATAATCCGATTTGATGTCGGCCTTTCTATGGTTCGGTTTGTCCAGGAGTGCAGCCACCCGGACAGACTTTGCACCACGTTCGGCGATCAGGTCGCGTGCAAATCTCAGAGTGCGGCCAGATTCGAGGATGTCATCTACCAGAATGACGTCTCTTCCGGTCACATCGCTTTCGATATCTCGGAGGACTTTTACCTCTCCTGACGATACCGTTCCTCTTCCATAACTTGAAAGGTGTAAAAATTCCATTTCCGGAACGGAACCTGCTCTATGCAAAGCACGGGCAAGATCAGCTGCAAAAATGAAGCTTCCTTTTAAGACCGCTACAACGAGGAGTTTGTGAGGGTTGTCCTGTGCGATAGCTTCTGCGATTGCTTTTACGCGTGTCGCAATTGCTTCTTCATCAAACAGCACGCGGATTTCCGGAGTACCGGTCATCTAATGCTCGCTCTTTTTTTCTGGCGCTCAACAAAGCGCAATTGAATGTCGGCGGCTCGCTCTGGCGGATTATTCAGCCGAGCTCTGAACCGGGTTTTAGTACCTGGTGCAAGCCTGTCTTCTCGTGGCTCAACAATCCAGGAGTGTATCTCTTGCGTGTCCTGCGAGCGCAATGCCAGCTTGATGGCCGGAATAAACGCCTCGCTTCTTGCTATATTTTCTACAGAGCCTTCAACAACGAGCACGACGGAACCGTCGTCCACCTCGCGGAACGTTCTCAGATCCCTAAATACAAGACCACGTAGATTTACGGTCATACCAGCCAACTGGTAAAGACCGGCCAAGTCAGGGAAACTTCTTACAATCGACTCACGGTATTTCACGACTGAAAAGCAGAGCGCGAGTGAAGCAGCAAGAAGGCTTGCTCCCAGCAGGCCTTTCGCGCTTATAACAGCTGATTTGCGGGATGACTTGGTTTTTTTTCGTGATCTTTTGTCTGGCTTGCGTGAAACACCTTCAGATTTGGTTTTTTCCTCGGGTTTCTTATCCTCAGAGCCAGCAGGTCCGGCTGTTTCCTCATATGAGGGGCCTGTTTTGGCTGTTGACTGCGTGCTGGTGTGGATGCCCCAAAAATCGTCTGTATCTGAGGGGTCTTCCTTGGGATTTGCAGCAAGGTCTTCCTCTGAAAAGGCTGAGTGGCGCTCGGCATTGCCAGTTGCTCTGGACAGGTCGCTATCGTCAAAGCCTTGAGAGGATGAGGGTTCTTTAAGGTTGTCAGCGGTTGTTGAATTGTTGTGTACTTCAGGCCCTGTGTTGGACGGCGCTGCCGGTTGCTCTTTCCCATCAGGCTCAACATGCCAGATATGATTGCAGCTGGCGCATTTCACTTTGCGGCCAGTATCGCCAATTTTGTTGGTGGGAATCTTATAGGCAGTGCTACATTGAGGGCAGGTAATTTTCATTAAGCGTGGTCCAAAAGCGGTTGCCTTTACAAAAGGATGGTCAAACCGCTTAAATCCTTCATTTTGCTAGCGTATCCCTCTCCTAAAGCCGAAGGAACTTGTCGGGAATACGTCTCAGAGCCACTAGATATGCAATACACTTACAGGTACTCAAAAAGGTAGGCTTTGACCAGCCTGAGGAGGGGTGCTTCCTTCTCAGGTTGAGTGCCAAAATCTATTCTCATATGAATATGAGGACATCTATATGCTTAATGAAGTGTTAATTTAATAGGGGGATATCCAAAGGAACAGGCTCGCACAAATTTGCGGTAGCAGGTTAAGTGAAAAATTGAATGCGAGAAGATTATTTTTTAGAGTAATTTGCATGAGTTCGGCCTCATTTTCTGATAGGGCGAAACCTGACTGCTGCTAGGGGAACTTTCGGTGATACGCTTTGAGAATGTGGGACTCCGGTATGGCATGGGCCCGGAAGTACTTCGGGATTTGACCTTTTCCATTGAGCCGCAATCTTTTCAGTTCCTCACTGGTCCTTCAGGTGCGGGCAAAACCAGTTTGCTGCGGCTGTTATTTCTCTCCATGCGCCCCACACGCGGGCTGATTTCCGTTTTTGGAAAAGACACCACCAAGATCGCCAAGGCTGAGCTGCCTTCCATGCGTCGCCGGATTGGTGTGGTGTTTCAGGATTTCCGGCTGCTGGACCATCTGACCACCTATGAAAACGTGGCTTTGCCGCATCGTGTGGCAGGCAAGTCCGAGTCAGAGTATCGTCCTGATGTGATCGACCTGCTGAAGTGGGTGGGACTTGGCGACCGGATGCATGTGCTGCCGCCGGTTCTTTCCGGTGGTGAGAAGCAGCGTGCTGCGATTGCGCGTGCTTTGATCACCCGGCCTGAAGTTTTGCTGGCAGATGAGCCGACAGGGAACGTGGATCCGCCACTTGCCCGCCGTTTGCTGCGTCTGTTTATCGAGCTGAACCGGCTTGGTACCTCTGTGGTGATCGCAACCCACGACTTTCACCTGCTGGAGCAGGTGGAGGCTCGGCACCTTATTCTCAACGACGGGCGGTTAGCTGTTCATGACTGATACTCGGCAAAGAAGAGAGCCGCCCATGTCCGCTCCAAGACCCGGAGTACGGCGCGGGCCACCCGCAGGTCCGAAGCGACCCGGCGGACCGCGAAAAGGGCCTCCGAAAGGCAAGGGTGTGCGCCCGGCGAAAAAGGTTGCGGCTAAAAAAACATCCGGATTGAGATTCAAGATTAAAGAAAGGCCAGCGCCGATTGTTCCGCCACAGGCGATTTCCGGTCAGGCTTTGATGCTTGTTGTGGCGATCATGAGTTTTCTTGCCTGCCTGACTGTTGGGTTTGTGACGATCGTTAATGATGCGGCCAATGACTGGACCAATGATCTGGTGCGCGAAGTGACCGTGCAGATCCGACCTGCGGATGGCGTGAACATGTTGCAGGAGATTGATCGCACACTGGCACTGGTTCGCGAGTTTCCCGGTGTGGGAGATGCGCGCGCGCTTTCTGATGAGGAAACCAAGGGGCTGCTTCAGCCCTGGCTCGGGGAAGGGCTTGAGCTGGAGGAACTACCGGTTCCGCGTCTGGTTCTTGTTGAGATCACCGATCCTGAAATGCTTAATCTTCCAGAGATGAAAGCGCAGATTGAGCGGGATATCCGGGCGGCCTCTGTCGATGATCACCGCGTCTGGAACCGCCAGCTTTCTGCCATGGCGAATACAGCCGTGCTGGTTGGCTTTGGTATTCTGGTGCTTGTGCTGTTTTCCATGGTGCTCTCCGTCATTTTCGCAACGCAGGCGGCCATGTCCGGCAATAAGGATGTGGTAGAAGTGCTTCACTTTGTGGGGGCGGAAGTGGGCTTCATTGCCTCCCAGTTTCAGCGGCACTTCCTTTGGCTGGGGCTGAAGGGCGGGATCTTTGGGGGTACAATGGCTGCTGTGAGTTTCCTGATTGTTGGCTTCCTTAGTGGCTCTGATGTCACTTCTGTTAGCGGAAATCAGGTGCAGGCGTTGTTTGGCTCTGCACAGGTGAGCGCAATCGGATATGTTGGGATCGTTGCTATTGTGGCGCTTGTTGCGGTGCTGACTGCACTGACCTCCCGTCTGGCTGTCCACAGGCATTTGGCAAATATGGACTGAGTGCTGTTTTCTTCCCATTTTCGCCAGTTCTGATATGTAGTCAGGAAAATATTCTTTCAGATTTGTGGCTCTGAACCTTTTGCCACATCATGGAGCACTCTTTGAATACGCGCGATACTGCGGCAGACTATAAAGCCCCCGGCGACCAAGATCCGGCACCATCTGACGCTAAAAAGCGTTCATGTCGTAAGATGCTTGTACGCCGTAGTGTGCGTTTCTTCTTGATATTGTTCCTAATTGGCCTCCTTTCGTTTGTCGGTGGCTTTTTGTGGTTTGTGGAGGTGCTTCAACCTTCTGTTCAGGCGGTGGTGCCCAGGCATGCTGATGGCATTGTTGTTTTGACGGGGGGAAGAGACCGGATTTCGCAAAGTCTGGACCTTTTGGAAGTTGGAAGCGCAAAACGTCTATTGATCTCCGGCGTGCATCCGACGACCAGTGCAAAGCAGATTGCACGGCTGAATTCCAAGCGGATGTGGCTGTTTGATTGCTGTGTGGATCTGGACCGAAAAGCACAAAACACCATCGGAAATGCAGAGGAAACGGCGAACTGGGTGCGAGATCACAAGTTTAATTCACTGTTGGTCGTTACCAGTGCCTATCATATGCCTAGAGCCTTGGCAGAATTGCAGGTTCGCCTTCCAGAAGCTGCACTTTATCCAAGTCCAGTCTACCACAAAGAGCTGGATTTGGGACATTGGTATCAAAGTTCTTCAATAACAAAGCTTCTCCTGCGGGAGTATGTGAAGTATATCCTCGTTCGGCTGCGAGTTGCGGTGGACTTCGTTTTCCCTGTAAATCGTTCCGCTTAATTTCGTGAAGTATATTCTGAGTTCGTTTTGGCGGGGGCCATGCGGGTATGGTTGTGAAGGTATAATGGTCGTTCTGCGTTCTATTCTTTTCAACGTGCTGTTTTACGTCAGTACTTTGATTATCATGTTGATGTGTAGTTTCCTGTTCCTGCTTCCTGTTCGGTACGGCTGGTGGTTGTTGCCGTTTTGGGGCCGTGTAGAGAAGTTTTTGCTGCGTTGGATTGCTGGTGTAAAATCCGAAATTCGGGGTGTCGAAAACCTACCAAAAACAGGCTGCATTATTGCTTCCAAGCATCAATCTGCATGGGAAACGTTTGCGCTTGCTGAGCATTACCGTCAGCAAACGTTTATTTTGAAGCGGGAGCTGCGCTGGGTTCCGTTCTTCGGGTGGTATCTGATGAAGTTCCGGCAGATTCCTGTTGATCGTAGCAAGAAGGGCAAGGGCCTTGCTGCTATGAGCACAAAGGCTGCCGAGGCGATTGCGGAAGGCCGCAATATCATTATCTACCCTGAAGGAACACGTCGTCCTGCGGGTGCAGAGCCACATTACAAATATGGTATTGTGCATCTATACAAGACCCTGAACTGTCCGATTGTTCCGATTGCGGTCAACTCGGGTGTTTACTGGCCACGCCGCCGCTTCTTCCGTTTTCCGGGTACGATCACAGCAGAGATTCTTGAGCCGATTCAGCCAGGGCTGGAGCCGCAGGAGTTCTTCCAGTTGTTGCAGGAGCGCCTCGAGACTGCCTCCGACCGTTTGCTTGATGAAGCAGAAAAAGCGACGCCAGATAACATCATCATCAAAGAAGCCCGTGCACGACAGGCAGAATATAAGAAAAAATAAAGATTTTACGTGGAAATCAGATGTATCCTGAAAAGAAGGTCGCCTTTGCCTTAAAGGTGGCTTCTTTTTTGACAATGCTCTGGCTCAACTTGTAAAATGTTCTTAGTTTGTTCTATAAAGTGCTATGGGAAATAGTAGGAGAAATCAGGAGAGTGCGGCGCAGTTCTCGTTGTTTGACGAGAACTTGCCAAGTGGCACGTCTCCACGTGTGTCAGAGGAGCTGGGAGCCGGCAGTCAGTTTAAGTACTGGTCTGGCGCGTCCGGGCATCGTTACCTCTTTACCCGGATTTCTCTGGAGGAGGTTCCCGACTATGCAGAAAAACTCGTTCTGATCACAGATGCGAAAAGCGAGAGTGTGATCTGGCTCGGGTATCAGGGAATACCAAACGAGAAGAACCCGATGCCCGTGCTCAAGCCCTCGCAGGATGCATATGTCCACCTTCTGGCAGAAGGCAGCACGGAGAGGGACCGCGCTCAAAATGATCTGCGCACCGGTATCTTTTCCTATATTAAACCGGAAGATGAATAATCTGCGCTCGCTATTAGAGTGACAGCTGCCGTGCCAGCCATTCTACATTCTGGTCTTTCACACCCATTTCCTTCATGTGCTCGTAGGTGTTGAGCACGTACTCCGGGTTTGCACCTGATAGCCCCTTTGCCCCTTTTACAATCTTCAATTGTTCTTCCAGAGGTAAGGCACCAGCATATTGGCTGTGTTTCCGGTCTGCGACGAATGTGACTGCGCGTACCTTGCTGCCTTCATCATCCAGCAAACGAATGCTGCGGTGTGCTTCCAGATATACCATGGTTTGCTGTTCGCGTTCGCGGAGGTAATGAAGAGTATGCTGCCAGTTTTCAGGTGCGACTTTGAACGCCATGCCGATGCAGGCACCGCCTTTGTCCAGCCCAAATACCAGTCCAGGGTTGTCCTGAGTCCCACGATGAACCCATGAATATACACAGAGAGATCTATGGAGGCCGTGCACAATTGCAGGGACAATCTGTTCATAAGGAAAGCCCGGTCGCCAAATTAGTGAGCCGTAGCCAAATATCCATAAATCTCGCATAACTATTTTCTCGTAGAATTCTTATATACACATCGCCTATCAGGCTCGTAATCAGCATGCAACTCACAGCACTGTGTGAGGGTAACGGAGAGTAGATGACTGAACCAAAAGTATCCCGGCCCCCAAGAAAGTCAGCGTATGTCGCCTTGGCGATCTTCGTCATCTTGCTCATTGGGGGATGGTCCGGCTATTGGGCCGTTGGACGTGGTATTGTTTCTGACGTTATTCGCAATGGAATAAACGTTGCTGAAGCAGAAGGCGGAAGCCTTGAATGCGGCGATCAGAAGCTTGGTGGATACCCGTTCCGATTTGAACTGAGCTGTACTCCTTTTCGTATGGATAAGGACGGAGAGTGGTACTTTATCAATGAGTTACGCGCTGTTGCGCTGGCTTATAACCCTACCCATGTGATCTTTGAGGGAAGCGGCCCGGCTGAGATAAACCTTGGTGAGGATGGGCCTGCGTATTCTGCGGACTGGACAACAGCACAAGCGAGTGTGGTTGCTGAAAACAATACGCCTGCACAGGTTGATGCCGTCTTCAATGAGCCGACTCTGACCTACACCATCGGAGATCAGTCTCTTGAGTTGGAGGCGAATCTGACAGAAGCGCATATGCGCCGTGTTGAAGACAATGCGGATGCGCTGGATGTGGCTTTGCGGATCGTCGGTCTGACCGCAGGTAATGTCTCTGGCGATGTGCCGCTTGATGTCAGCCTTGTGATGCAGTTGCCGGAGGGGTCTGGCGTGCTGGATGGCGAGGTTCGCAATCTAGCTGATTTATTGGTTGATGAAGAGATAAGGGTCAATATCTCCAGCCTGCAGCTGCAAAGCGGTGAGTTCTCCGTCAGTACGGAGGGCAATCTGGTGATTGACCGGCAGGGGCGTTTGAATGGAACGCTGCCGCTGGTGATTACCGGCATTCATCAGCTGAATGAGGTATTGCGGCCATTGTTCCCACAAGATGCCAGAACGCTTGAGGCGCTTCAGAGAACGGCGACGAGTATTGGACAGGGAAGTGCGGAGAATGGTGTTCCGACAATCCGGATACCGGTAACCCTTGAAAATGGGCGTGCACGGATTGCATTCTTTGATCTGGGGCCTGTGCCTCAGCTGGTCATAGGAGAAAGCGGCTCTTAATGAGCCGCTTTTGGTTTATGCGAGCGCAAGACGGTCAAGCGCGATAATGAAGCTGGCTTCGTCGCCAGGTTCTGCCAGCTCTTCAAAGAGGCTGTTGTCGACTTTGTTTTTGCTTGGCACCAGACAGCGAACGTGAAGCCAGTCACGTGCTTTGCCGATCTTGGAGAGCGCTTCTAACAGCGAGCGACCAATGCCTTTATGGCGATGGTCCGGCATCACGTAGATATCATCCAGCTGGCCAATGCGCAGACCGGAGATCAGGTCCGGAATATCGAAGAAAGCAGCGAAGCCGACCAGATTTTCGCCTTCATATGCACCGATGATTTCGATGGACTTATCTTCGAGCAGGCGCTCGGCAAAGACTTCGTCTGGACGACGTGGAGCGCCGCGCTTCAAGGCTTGTGCGTTCTCTGCAATGAGAGGGGCCAAGTCTGGCGCATCACCGGGTCTTAAGGCTCTACAAGTTAGATCAGCCATTATACCTCTTCCCGTTCCTTCGTTTAATTTTGGGCTATAGAGGACCCCAAAAATTCCTGAAAATCAAGGTATCAAACCCCAATTGGGTCCGCAAATTTGTGGGATCTCGCATTCGAATGCTTCAAGTTGTATTGGGCCTACATAATTAAATATGTGCCTGCGCGTGTAGCAGCTTTGCACCCACAGTGATGTTTGGCGGAACTTTGAATTGAGTGTGAGCTGTTATTGCGGCGAATGACTTAGTGCTTGGCCATTCAAAAAGCGCAAATAGCCCGAATGGTGAGTAGTTAAGAAGAGGAGTGGCCTCTAAACTCGATCTGATTTTGCAATGCAACAGGAAGTGTCATGTCTAGCTCAGAGCAAGTTCATAGTATCAGACCGCGCCGCAGTGCGCTTTATATGCCGGGTTCAAATGCGCGTGCGCTGGAGAAGGCCAAGGGGCTGGATGTGGACGTGTTGCTGCTGGATCTGGAAGACGCTGTGGCGCCAGATGCCAAAGAGATGGCGCGGGCTCAGGTGTGTGAGGCAGTTGCTGGCGGTGGCTACGGACATCGCGAGCTGGTTATTCGTATCAACGGTATGAAGACCCCTTGGGGCAGTGAGGACCTGAAGGCAGCAGTTGCTGCCAAGCCAGACGCTGTGCTTTTACCGAAGGTGGAAAGCCTTGCGGACATCAAACCTGTTGCAGACTATTTAGCGGAACAGGGTGCTGATCGCGTTCGTATTTGGGCGATGCTAGAGACTCCGGGTGCAATCCTGAATGCCTCCGAGATTGCTGAGGCGGCGAAAGATCCGCATAATCGTCTGGACGTGTTTATCATCGGAACCAATGATCTGAGCAAGGAAAGTGGTGCCAAGATCCTGCCGGGGCGTGCGGCTTTGATGCCATGGCTGATGACTTTCCTTGCGACCGCGCGGGTGGGCGGTGCGGATATTCTGGATGGGGTTTACAACAACTTCTCCGATCTGGAGGGCTTTGCTGATGAATGTAAGCAGGGTGCTGATATGGGGCTGGATGGCAAAACTCTGATCCATCCAAAACAGCTTGACGCTTGCAACACCGCTTTTGCGCCGAGTGAAGCGGACGTTGAGTGGGCAAAGAAGATGATCGCCGCGTTTGAACTGCCGGAAAATCAGGACAAAGGTGCTTTGCAGGTGGATGGTAAGATGGTTGAGCGTCTTCATGCAGACATGGGCCGCAAAACCGTTGCCATTGCCGAAGCGATCGCGCGGCACGTGGACGCCTAGATTTGAACGAAGCGCATGTTTAAACCTCTGGCTTCGCTCGTATTTGGCTGATAGGTTCCGCCAACACTTGAAGAACTAAAGGAAAGAACATGCGCCTTTACCGCCTCATCACTGAACCGGATTCCTCAAAGTTTTGTCACCGTGTGACAGAAGCGCTCAACAAGGGCTGGGAACTGCAAGGCTCTCCAACCATGACCTATGACGCAACAAAAGGCGTTACCATGTGTGGTCAGGCTGTGGTCAAGCATGTTGATGGCGAAACGTACACGCCAGAGACCAAACTTGGTGCTTGGTAAGCTCGCTATTTTAGAGCTGTTGGAAGTGGCGGGATTTTCCCGCCATTTTGCATTTTAGGGGCATGTTTCAGGCACTTTCCAGCATGGCCTCCAGAACGCGGCGGTATATGGAACGCACGCGCTGATGATGGTGTGGGGCGGCCTGCCAGAAGTTGGTAAGGCCGGGTCCTGCGTTTAGTTCCAGAACGTTTGCAGGACACCCCTTTTTGCTGAGGTCATCGCACAGAATGTCTACACCCGCATAGCGCAAGCCGCATACCCGGGCTGCTTCGACGGCTAGTGCCTTGAAACCGGGAGAGGCCAGATCGGTTACGTCCACTGCGTCGCCACCTGTCGATAGGTTGGCGTTAGAGAGCAGGTTCAGGCGTTGCTCGCTGCTCAGGATAGTGGTCACGTCGTAGCCTGCTTCGTGTATGGCCTTCAGGATGCGTGGGTCATCGGCCTCGATTTTGTAGCCACCGCTGCGGGTGGTGAGTGTTTTGATTTTCTCCGCGAAGAGGTCTGCGATTGTGTTTGCGCCATTGCCCATGATGGAGAGAGGTCGCCGTTCAATGATCGCCAGAATTTCGCCATCCAACACGATCACGCGGTAGTCTGCGCCTGTGACGGCTTTTTGAACCAGCATACGGTCGTTGTTCTGCAAAGCGTTTGTTAGCCGGATTTTCAGCTCGGCTTCATCAGAGACCTTCTGCACACCGACGCCTTGTGTCCCTTCATTGGGTTTGATGAACAGCGGATAGCCGAGTGAACGTGCGATTGCGGGGGCTTTTGTGATCGCGCTCAGGCTTTGGGCAACATGCGGGTTCGCGGTGCTGAGCTGCCGAATGGCTCTGTCTGAGTGGATGAGTTTGAAGTCCGGGGTCGGCAGGCCGGCGTCTTGCAGAAGGCGGCCACAGAAGTCTTTGTCGCGTGCAGCTTCTCCGGCGGCGTAGCTGTTGAGCGCGAAAGCTCCGCCCTTGACGGGAAAGCGTTTGCCGTTGTCTGTTTCGATATATCCGAAATAGAAGAACTCGCGGTCGAGGGCGAGTTTTATGCCTTTCTCCTGACACAGCTCAGCAAGCAGGCGCGGGGCAAGGGGAAGGGATGGTAGGTCGGGCGAAACAGGAATAAACTGCATTCAGGTTCTCTGGCTAATAAAAAAGGAGCGCCGAAGCACTCCTCTTTCATATAGCAAACTCAGGACTGGCGCTTTAGTTTCCGCCACGTCTCTGACGGGAGTTTGCGATATAATCAATCTTGAACAGATCAGGATTGGTCGCGCCGTTTTCAACCACATCATAGATGGAGACAGAGGTATCATATCCCTGTGCGTCGCGTACGGTCCATTGCTTGAGCTTGTAGGTCCGTGCATCGAAGATCAGCGTCAGACGACCGGATGTGAAGCGGGTTTTATCGTCAATGGTGATGGTGATGAGGTCTGGCTCAACCACCACGTTAGTGACGTTTGCATCGCTTTTCAGGTTGATATTATTGGAGAGCAGGAAGCGCAGCGGCGTCTGGGAAAGTGGCCAGATATCCTGCGTCTGTAGTCTGCGGTCTTTTACGGAAACCATTTTGCCATCAGCGATGATGTCAAGCGTGGACGGCTTGTTGTAATAGAAGCGGACTTTGCCCGGACGGCTGATGAAGAACTGGCCTTCGACACGGCCACCGGTTGGGCCAAACTGAACGAACTTGCCATGCATGCTGCGCACGGTATTGAAGTACTTGCTTACCGCATCGACGGCCTGTGCGTTGTCAAGCGCAACCTGTTGGGGCTGCAAGGCAGTTTGAGCGGCGGAGTGCTGCACAGTCAGTGGTACAGAACCAATGAAGAGTGCTGCAGCAACTGCGAGGCTTTTGCCAATCCTACCTAGAGAGATCGCCTGAGATGCAATCATATATAAAACTCCGCTGTCAAAACTCGTAGAACAACCTAAGAGGAGTTCATTAACTCTTCTCTAAATTAACTTTCGGTTGTTTGTGAATCCTTATTTTGAGAACCTATCGATAGCATAAGGCGAAGATAGGGCATATCTCTCAAATTCTAAAAATTACTTAGAGGTTTGCGCAAGGGATACTTCAAATTCTTGTGAATGTCTTGGGTAGCCCGCTTGTAATCACGTGCAAGCAGGCCACCCAGAGACTTTTATCAGAACTGCTCACCGTCTTCTGGCAGCAGGATCTCGCGTTTGCCCGCATGGTTTGGCGGGCTGATCATGCCTTCCTGTTCCATGCGTTCAATCAATGAAGCTGCGCGGTTGTAGCCGATTGAGAGGCGGCGCTGAATGTAGGAGGTGGAGGCCTTGCGGTCTCTGGCGACAATTGCGACGGCCTGATCGAACAGGTCATTGGTCGCGTTGCCGGAGCCCTGGGTCAGGGCATTGTAACCACCCGTCTCTTCTGTTTCTTCCGTCACGTCGGAGAGGTAGATTGGCGTGCCCTGTTCTTTCAGGTGCTTTACGATATCTTCCACTTCACCATCAGAGACGAATGGGCCGTGAACACGCTGGGTTCTTCCCCCAGCTGCCATATACAGCATGTCACCCATGCCGAGCAGCTGTTCTGCGCCCATTTCGCCAAGGATCGTACGGCTATCGATTTTAGAGGTAACCTGGAACGAGATACGTGTCGGGAAGTTTGCTTTGATGGTACCGGTAATAACGTCCACGGATGGACGCTGCGTTGCCATGATCAGGTGGATACCGGCAGCACGGGCCATCTGGGCCAGACGCTGAATGGCGCCTTCGATGTCCTTACCAGCGACCATCATGAGGTCTGCCATCTCATCGACGATCACGACGATGTACGGCATTTTCTCCATTGGGAGTTCTTCTTCCTCGAAGATTGGCTCGCCGGTGTTTTTGTCAAAACCGGTCTGGACGGTTCGCGTAAAGCTCTCGCCCTTCTTCATGGCCTGCCCGATACGTGTGTTGTACCCGTCGATATTACGGACACCCACCTTGGACATCTTCTTGTAGCGATCCTCCATCTCGCGGACGGTCCATTTCAAAGCGACAACTGCTTTGTTTGGGTCGGTCACAACAGGGGTGAGAAGGTGCGGGATGCCGTCGTAGATGGACAGTTCCAGCATCTTGGGATCGATCATGATCAGCTTACACTGCTCAGGGCTGAGCCTGTAGAGCAGCGAGAGGATCATGGTGTTTACAGAAACCGACTTACCTGAACCGGTGGTACCAGCCACGAGAAGGTGAGGCATGCGGGCAAGATCGGCGATGACAGCTTCGCCATTAATGGTTTTGCCCAGTGCCATGGCGAGTTTTGCTTTGGACTCATCAAAGTCTGCAGAATCCAGCAGTTCGCGAAGGAATACTGTTTCACGTTTCGCGTTAGGCAGCTCGATGCCGATTGCGTTCTTGCCCGGAATAACAGCAACACGGGCGGAGATCGCGCTCATGGAGCGGGCGATATCGTCGGCAAGGCCAATGACGCGGGAGGACTTGATCCCCGGCGCTGGCTCCAGCTCGTAAAGGGTAACAACAGGACCGGGGCGCACAGCGATGATTTCGCCGCGTATTCCGAAGTCGCTCAGAACACCTTCCAGAATGCGGGCATTTTGCTCCAGAGCGTCTTTGCTCAGGCGTTGCTTGCCGCTGGACTGAGGCTCAGAAAGCAGGTCGATGCTTGGCAGCTCAAACGGTGCCTGCTTGACGATTGCGGTGGTTTTCTTTTCTTGCGCAAATGAGCGAGGAACACTGCGACCCGGCCGTGCGGCCTGCGGGGCTGGTGGCGCTTCAGGGTCAGGTTCATCCGGGCTGGCAATGCCGATTGGCCCTGTTGGTTCTACCGGTAGCGGTGCGCGCAGGAGGTCATCGTCCTCGTAATGTTCGTCGGCGGGATCATGCTCATAGCCTTGTTCGTCAAAGACGGGCTCATTAGCTGGAGAGTGCTCCCACTGCTCATCTTCTGTCCGCGCGTCGTGTGGGGCGTAGTGCTGCGTGGTGTTTTGGTTCGGATCAAACTGCACATCTGTGCGCGTAGGCTGGGCTTCTTGCTGATAGTAGTCACCAAGGCCATCGTCATCGCCCGGCATTAGTTTTACCGCGACTGAGCGTCTCAAGCGGGCAAGGAGACCGCCGGTTGGAGCAGGTTCTTCCTGATAGGATTCCTGTTCATCCCACTGTTGCTCAGCCTGCGGATCGTACTGTTCGTCTTCATAGTACTCTGGCTGCTGAGCCTGATTGGGATCGTGCGGGGCAGCGGCGTAGTCTTCTTCCTGCCAGTTCTGCTTTCTGGCCAGCCTGCGTCTGAAAATAGTGCGCTGGATTGCGCTGGTTGCCATGAGCTTCCAGTGGCTTAGCGCACCAACAAAGGCGTAATAACGGTTGTTTTCGCCTTCGTAATCTTCTTCAGAATCTGCAGAGAACGGCATTGCCTCATGCGGGGTGTACTCATCCTCAACGCCTTCGTCTTCTGCGCCATCTTGTGGCACAGGGTCTTTGCCTATGAGGCCAGCGGCGTAGGCGAGCAGTGCAACGGCTGGCAGGCCGAGGCCAATCGTGCCGGTCAGTGTTCTCATGCCGGTTGAGAGCTCAGGCAAGATCGTGGTGGGAATGGAGAAAATCCAATCGCCAAGGAAGCCACCGAGCCCGGTCGGAATTGGCCAGCTTGCCGGAACCGGAATCGCGGCCAGACCACCTGCAAACAGCAAGGTTCCCAGAAACCACGTCAGAAACCGTTTTCGGGTGACACCCGATGTGTATTTGAGCGACAAGCGCCAGCCCCAAATGAAGATTGGCACCAGAAAAACGGCTGTTGCCAGTCCGATTGTCTGCATCAACACGTCTGCCACAATGGCTCCGGTTTGACCCAGAGCGTTGTTGATCTCCGCATTGGTTGCGTGATTCAAGCTCGGGTCGTTGGTTGACCATGTTGCGAGAGCGGCCGCCACACAGACGCCGACGACGAGGATCACCGCACCGCCAATGACGATCATGTTGCTTTTGATAAAGCGCTTTACCGGGCTCTCGGTATCAGCCAGCGAAACAGAGTTTGCTTTTGGTCGTTGCATTGCAGCAGCCTGACGCATTCAATTACTCCAGAGAGTCCAAAATTCTTCGGAAAGCTTCTTTGCTTACTTCCAAAGATTCGACGAGGGCGAGGCGAATGTATTTGTCGCCGGGGTTTGAGCCGTCTGGCATGTCTGAGGCGATATAAGCCCCAGGAAGGGCTTTGACGCCTGCCTCACGCCAGAGCTTTTCAGCAACCTGCGCGCCGGAGCCCCAGCGGGACACATCCAGCCAAAGAAAGAAACCGCCATCTTTGCGCACGGGGCCGAACAGAGGGGACAGCATTTCCTCGGCGGCGTCATACTTCTCATTGTAGAGGCGACGGTTCTCGACCACGTGCTCTTCATCACCAAACGCACGCACGGCCAGCGCCTGAATAGGCATTGGGACCTGAGGAGCAGCTATGTTGCGGAAATCAGCGAAGAATTGGATGAATTCCGGATCACCGGCAGCAAAGCCGCAGCGTGCGCCCGGCAGGTTGGAGCGCTTGGATAGCGAGTTGAAGGTCACAACGTTTTTCAGTGTGCCGTCAATTGCTTCAGCTGCTTCCAGAATGCCGGTCGGCGGTGTCTCGCGGTAGATCTCGGAATAGCACTCATCGGAGAAGAGCATAAAGTTGTGTTTTCGCGCCAGCTTGATGAGCTTTTGCAAATACGCCATTGGTGCCACGGTGCCCTGCGGATTGGCTGGGGTCGCGAAGTAGAACGCGACGGTCCGGTCGAGCAGGTCCGGGGCGATTGCATCCAAATCCGGCAACACGCCGTCCGCAGGTTCTGGGAGAAGAATTTCGTCGGCACCCGCAATATGAGCTCCGGCTCCGTAGGATTGGTAGAACGGGTTCGGCAAAATAACCGCCGGTTTGCCGTTTTTTTTCAGATAGTCTCGTGCGGAGACACAGCCGAAGACGAGGCCTTCACGAGATCCGTTGAGCGGAATGATGCTCTTGTTTGGATTAAAGGCGTCGGACAGATTAAAACGGGTCTTCAGCCAGTTGCCAACAGCGGTGCGGAATTGGTCTGTGCCGCGAATAGCAGGGTATCTGCGGAAGTCTGCTTTATGTTTTTCAAGAACTTCAATGACATAGCTTGGGGGTTCATGACGCGGTTCGCCTATCGTCATGACAATTGGATCGAGCCCCGGTTCAATGCCAGCGAGTTGCTGGTTCAGACGCTGAAACGGGTTTCCTCCGCTAGATTTTCTTTCAACTTCTTTCGTGGACACAAGAATTCTCGCTGGAATAATTTACAGTAAATGCTCAGAGCACCAAATTTTAGTATTTTTTGGTAAATTGGCTGTTAACCAATTTGTTGTGCGCGAAGCTGAATAGGGGGTTCTTCTGGGGTTTGTCATCTGATTTTTTAGAAGTGTGGGTTCTGATGGTCACTCTGAGTTAGGATTGAACTTAGGCCGGGATTTGTCAAAATGGCACAAACCACAGAAAACGTTGAGGCGAGTCATATCCATCTGGACTCCTCATGTGTTGTTATTTTCTCCAAATCCAAAGGCATGCGCCAGCTTAATCTGAAGCAATTGCGTGACTATGAGTTGCAGCCCGGTGAATTTTATTGGGCTTACCTGCAGCGTTCTTCCTCTCAAAACCGAGAATTCCTTGAGCACGTTGGATTGGAGCACTCCGATATTGATGAGCTGCTTGCACGAGATGCACGCCCGCATTGCCATATGCGCAGTGGAGGAGCGTTTATCTCTATGAACGTGTTCAACGCGTTGCCGAAGCAGGACAGCAGCGACATGGAGTGTGTTCAGCTTTGGGTTGATGCCACCCGGATAATCTGTGTCTGGCATAATCCTCTGGATGTTTTCCAACGGCTCTTGGAAGGATTTCAGACCCACATACCTCCTGCAAATACAGCAGAGTTCTGGGCGAGGCTTGCGCTTACAGTTGCGGGGAGAGCTGAAGAGATGGTGGAGAGCTTGCAGGACCGGATTGACCATCTGGAGGATGTGGTTCTTGAGACCGGTGAGCACCCTTGGGAGAGTGAGCTGGCGCAGGTTCGGCGGTTGGCGACGATCATTCGCAGGAGCATGTTGGTACATCTGGACACCCTGCGGAATTTCGAGGTCGAGAATTTCGAATGGGTCAAGCGGGTCAATCGGCGGCGAATCCATGAGGCGGGAGATCGGACGCTTCGGATTGCGGAAGAGATGGATGCTATTCGCGAACGAGCCGAAATTATTCATGACCAGATCATGTTTAAGCGATCGGAGATCATCAATCGCTACATGCTGACGATGGCGGCAATCGCTGTTGTCTTTTTGCCGCTGACCTTCATCACAGGATTGTTAGGGATCAACGTGGCGGGAATTCCGGGCAGTCAAGATCCCGTCGCGTTTACGGTTGTAAGCGCGATCCTGATTGCTCTTGGAGTGGTGCTATTCGTGATTGTGCGGCGGTTCAAGATGTTTTAGCGCCTAAAAGTCGCTGGTGATGCCTTTGACTTCCCAGTCACTGTAGCGTGCAGGATCGAGGCCACCGCGGCCGTTGAATTCTTTCGGCATTTCGTTTTGGGCTGCATCGATCTCGGCGCGGCGTTCTTCGGCTTCTTTCAAAGCGCGTTGTGCTGCTGGGGGAAGATCTTCAAACCGGCGCTTTTGTGGAGCCTCTTCGATTTGTTCAATTGTGTCGATGTTCTTCGCTTTGAAATTTTCGACTGCTGATTTTTCGGTTTTTTCCATCTCAAACCCCGTTGGCCGGTGCTGCTTATCGCTTTTGTAAGCTTGCGTTTGCCATTTGGAGCTACCACTTATGCAGACAGCGGTAGTTTCACAATGATCGCGTTAGCTTAGATATAGGCGCGAGAGCCTGTGTTTTGCAATGGGTCTTGCGGTTGTTGGTGGACGAGCGTCTAAATTGGCGATGTTGAGAGAACAGATTGGAGCATTGAAACCATGAACTATGTACGGACCGGTATGCTGCTTGCGGCGATGACCGCTTTGTTTATGGGCATTGGCTTCATGATTGGCGGCCAAAGCGGCATGTTGATTGCGCTTGTGATCGCTGGCGGCATGAACATTTTCTCCTATTGGAATTCGGACCGCATGGTTTTGTCCATGCACCATGCTCAGGAAGTGGATGAGCAACAGGCGCCGGAGCTATATGGCATGGTTCGGACCATGGCAGCGCGTGCGGAACTACCAATGCCCAAGGTTTATGTGATCCATAACCCGCAGCCCAATGCATTTGCGACAGGCAGAAACCCGAGGAATGCGGCTGTTGCCGCGACGACCGGTCTTCTGGATACTCTGACCAGAGAAGAGGTGGCGGGCGTGATGGCGCACGAGCTGGCGCACGTGAAAAATCATGACACCCTGATCATGACCATCACGGCGACGTTTGCGGGTGCAATTTCAATGCTGGCGAGCTTTGCGCTTTTCTTCGGCGGAAACCGGAATAATCCTCTGGGCCTGATTGGTTCGATCCTGATGATGGTTCTGGCACCAATGGCTGCTGCGCTGGTTCAGATGGCAATCTCCAGAACACGCGAGTATGCGGCCGACCGTATGGGCGCGCAGATTTGTGGCAACCCGCTGTGGCTTGCTTCTGCCTTGCATAAGATTGCAGGCGGTGCGGCGCATATTGTGAACGAGGACGCGGAGCACAATCCTGCAACGGCGCATATGTTCATAATCAACCCGCTTTCGGGTCAGAACATGGATAACCTTTTCTCCACGCATCCAGACACAGATAACCGTATTGCCGCGCTTCACGAGATGGCTGATGAAGCTGGTTTTACCGATAATATGCATGGTTCGGGTGGCGGGCACTTTCATGTTCAAGAGACATCTTATGCCCAGCCTGAGCATGAACCCCATCGTCCAAGTGGACCATGGGGTTCTGCTGGTCAGACGGGACAGCACTCTGGCCGTGATCAGTCCGATCATGATGAACCGCGCAGGCCAAAGGGGCCGTGGGGCTAAAGGCACGGGTAAATTGCAAATGCGAGGTGCCTCTCGCATTTGCTTTGTTGATTGAGCCGTGTTTACCTGAATAACTATTCGGGCTTCTCAAAATATCTTTGCAATATTAAAGGTTCTGTGGTTAGCCGAGCAGGATTTGACAGTTCTCCTGTGGTTGCAACTGGCAGTAATCCGCTAAAACTCCCAGTGCAACCAGATGGTATAGCCCGGTTTCTGACAGAAGCCTTTCACGCAGGAATGCACAGTTACAAGAAGAGATGGCGCCCTAGGACTGGCGACACATTCTGGAATACATGGATCAACGATGAGCGCAGAGCGTAAGAATACATCCTCCCGAGACAGAAACTCCAAGTTCAAGGGGAGAGAGCGTTCTGGAGCACCAAGGCATTCACGTGGAGATGACAGACCTTCTGAAACGGAAGGTGTTGAGGGTACCTTTAAAGACCCGGGTTATGCCGCGCGTAAAGCGGCGACGGACCTGATTGGTAAGGTGCTCAGCAAGCGCATGCCGTTGGATGGTGAGCTTGATCTGAACAATGGCCATCCGGGCTACAAGCGGCTTGAGCCAAATGATCGGGCGTTGGTTCGTGCGATTATTGGTACTGCTCTGCGTCGTCGTGGTCAGATCCAAGATGTTATTGATCGCTTTCTTGATCGCCCAATCCCTGAGAAAACTGGCCGTGTTCTGGATATTCTCCATGTGGCTATGGCGCAGTTGTTCTTTATGTCCGTTCCTGATCATGCAGCGGTTTCCCTTGCGGTGACGCTTGCGGGACGTGATAGTCGTGCCAAGCCCTACAAAAATCTTGTTAACGCAGTGCTGCGTCGCGCCACCCGCGAAGGTGCGGCGATTATCGCTGAGCAGGATGCGGCGAAGTTGAATGCCCCTGAGTGGATGTTCACGCGTTGGTGCGAAGTCTACGGTGAAGAAGCCGCGCGTGCGATGTCTGCTGCGCACATGAAAGAACCGTATCTGGATCTGTCGGTGCCTGCGGATCGTGATGACTGGGCCGAGAAGCTTGGCGGTGAGGTTCAGCTTGGCTACTCGGTGCGCTTGCAGCCGGACGGGCCTATTGAAAAGCTTGAAGGTTTTGACGACGGCAAGTGGTGGGTTCAGGATGCAGCAGCAGCTGTTCCGGCTCGTTTGCTGGGTGATATAAAAGGCAAAGCGGTTGCTGACCTGTGTGCCGCGCCGGGTGGCAAAACCATGCAGCTGGCTGCAGCTGGTGCTAATGTCACCGCTGTTGATATCTCGGCACGCCGCTTGCAGCGTCTCACACAGAACCTGAAGCGTGTTGGATTGGAAGCCGACACAGAAGTTTCTGATCTGCGCGAGTTTGTGCCCATAGATCTGTTCGATGCTATTTTATTGGATGCTCCGTGTTCTGCGACTGGCACCATTCGCCGGCATCCGGATGTGGCATGGCTGAAGCGTGAAGATGACGTTCTCAAACTGGCAGATCTGCAGTACGAGTTGCTTGAGAAAGCTCTTGGCTGGCTGAAACCCGGCGGAATGCTGGTTTATTGCACCTGTTCGCTTGAGCAAGAAGAGGGCGAACTGCAAATCCAACGTCTACTGTTGGAGCACCCGGAGGTGCAGCGCGTTCCTGTGACGGCAGAAGAGCTGGGCGGTGTTGCTGAGGCAATCAACTTCCAGGGAGACTTCCGTGCGATGCCGGGGCAGAACCCATCTACTGGCAAAACATCCGGTGGACTGGACGGCTTTTTCGCGGCTCGATTGCATCTCTCAGAAAAATAGGTGGTGGAATATCACCAATCATATGCGCAAAGTGAGCATGGTTAACGAGATTTAAACCGCTTGGGCGCAAACCATTTATTAAGTTTCACTGGAGCGTGTCGTTGCTCACTGCATTCACGCTTACGCTCCAATTCGTTGTTTTTGTGCGTATCCTGATCCGAAAACCGAAGACGCTTTTCGGGGATACGCTCTAGCGGAGAGCTGAAAGCGTATGACAGGCGCAACAGTGTCCGAGAGGCTTCGAATCGTTAGCCTTTTGACACAAAACATGGCTCAAAACAGTCTGAACTGGGCGCGAGGGGGATCGATGTTCCGCTTGTTCTCGTTTGGAAGTGCGCCATCGCGTCTGTTGATTGCTCCTCAGGATCTGCGTACTGCAGATGCGACCAATGCTGCCGACATCTATGCAGGCCGTTTCCTGTTTGCCGGACATTTGGTTGAAGTTGGCGGGCAGTCTCCGTTTGATGTTGAACCACCGAATCTGGAATGGGGGAAGGCTCTCCACGGGTTTTCCTGGCTCCGTCATTTGCGCGCGGCCGAAACCAACATGGCGCAGCAAAATGCGCGGGCGTTGGTTGAGGACTGGATCAAGACGTGTGGGCGCTGGCATGACATTGGCTGGAAACAAGAGGTTGTTGCCCGTCGTGTGCTAAGCTGGATGGCTCAATCTCCTTTATTGCTGACCGGGTGTGAAGCGGATTTCTATCGCTCCTTTATGCGTTCGCTGTATCGGCAAGTGCGGTTCCTGCGTCGCACCATGGGTAAAACGCCGGAAGGCTTGCCGCGTCTGACAGTTGCAATGGCGAATGCCTGTGCGACAGTTTCCATGGACGGGCAGGGGCGGCACGTCAAGCAAGCTTTGAAGCGGCTTGATCAGGAGCTTAAGCGTCAGATCCTACCTGACGGCGGACATATCTCCCGGCATCCCGGTGCTATCATCGAGATCCTTGTTGACCTGCTTCCAATTCGTCAAGCGCTTGTGATGCAGGGACAAACCGTATCGCCGACCATGATGGAATCCATTGATCGCATGATGCCGATGATCCGTTTCTTCCGTCACGGTGATGGTTCCTTTGCGCATTTCAACGGTATGGGTTCGACGCCGGGCGATGTGGTTGCGACCATTCTCGCCTACGATGATGCGCGTGGTAATCCGCCTGTGAGTGCGCCGCACTCCGGCTACCAGCGATTGATGGGCGGGGATAGCCTTGTGATGATGGACGTGGGCGCGCCTCCGCCAACGCGGTTTTCCAGCAGCACCCATGCGGGTTGTTTGTCGTTCGAGTTCTCCTCCAAGCGCAATCGCATCGTGGTCAACTGCGGTGTTTCTACACGCGAGCAGGTGGCGTGGAAAATGGTGGCGCGTTCTACGGCGGCCCATTCTACAGCCGGTATTGGGGATACTTCCTCGTGCCGTTTCCTGACGTCCTCTCGTTTTGACAAGGTGTTGGGCAATCCAGTGTTGTCCGGACCGAAGGACGTTGAGGCCGAGCGTCAGGATACTGATCTTTCAGACCGCGTGATTGCAAGCCATGACGGTTATGTTGAGCGCTATGGCATTGTGCATGAGCGTGATCTCACTTTGTCACGTGATGGGACGGTTCTGGATGGGATCGACCGGTTTAAGCCGACATCTGATAAGGTTGAGGAAGAGGTTGTGACGGTCCGCTTCCATTTACATCCGCAGGTGAGTTGCTCCATGTTGCCGCTGGCTGAAGCGGCTGTGCTGTCTTGCCCTGATGGTGAGTCCTGGGAGTTTACTGCCGAAGGGCTTGAGTTCACAGTTGAAGAATCAATCTATCTGTCTGACGTCTTTGGCCACCAGCAAACCCAGCAGATTGTCATTACGCTTAATGTGAAAGCAGCACAAAGCGTAACATGGATGTTGAGAAAGACAGCATCTGCAAAGGGACGGCGGAAGACCTAACGTCATTTACTCTGGCGCTCTTTAAGTGATGTAACTGCTCCGAAAGGTTATCTTCCAAACCTGCGCCAACACTCAATAAATGGGTTCCCACGGCTGTGAATAAGTGTTATCTGGCGGGCGTCAAACCCTTCTTTGTCCTCCATTAGAGAATAAGGCTTTTACCCATGGCCGTTGTCTCCAAAGGCGTTCCGATACCTGAACTCGTATCAGTCAAACGCGCGCTTCTTTCTGTCTCCGATAAAACTGGTCTTGTTGAATTTGCAAAAGCTCTCTCTGAACGAGGAGTTGAGCTGATCTCAACAGGTGGAACCCGCAAAGCAATTGCGGATGCAGGCCTGCCTGTGAAAGATATCTCCGAGGTGACCGGTTTCCCGGAAATCATGGATGGCCGCGTGAAAACGCTTCATCCGATGGTTCATGGTGGTCTGCTGAGCATCCGCGACGATGCAGAGCATGTTGCTGCGATGAACGAGCATGGCATTACCGGTATCGATCTCCTGTGTGTGAACCTTTACCCGTTTGAAGAGACTGTTGCTTCTGGCGCTGACTATGCAAACGGCATTGAGAACATCGACATCGGTGGCCCTGCAATGACCCGTGCAGCGGCGAAGAACCACGCCTATGTCACCACTGTTGTTGATCCTGCGGATTATGCCGACGTGATCGCGGCTCTGGATGCAAATGGTGGCCAGTCTCCAATCGCACTGCGTAAGAAGCTGGCACAGAAGGCCTTTGCCCGCACGGCTGCTTATGACGCTGCTGTTTCCAACTGGATGGCAGATCAGCTTGGTGAAGCGGCTCCGGACTATCGCGCGATCGGTGGTAAGCTGAACGAAGTGATGCGTTATGGTGAGAACCCGCATCAGGCTGCTGGCTTCTACGTGACTGGCGAAAAACGCCCCGGCGTTGCGACTGCCCGTCAGGTGCAGGGTAAGCAGCTTTCTTATAACAACATCAATGATACGGATGCAGCGTTTGAGCTGATTTCCGAGTTTGATCCTGCGCGCACAGCAGCTGTTGCGATCATCAAACACGCGAACCCGTGCGGTGTTGCTGAAGCAGCGACCCTGAAAGAGGCCTATGAGAAAGCCCTCGCATGTGATCCGGTTTCTGCATTTGGTGGCATCGTTGCCCTCAATGGTACTCTGGATGCCGATGCTGCTTCTGAAATCACCAAGATCTTTACCGAGGTGATTATTGCCCCTGAGGCAACAGAAGAAGCGATTGCTCTGGTTGCTAAAAAGAAGAACCTGCGTTTGCTTCTGACTGGTGGTCTTTCTGACCCACGTGCCAAGGGGCTTTTTGTGAAGACCGTTTCCGGCGGTTTGCTGGTTCAGGACCGTGACAACGGTATTGTTGATGATCTGGACCTGAAAGTGGTGACAAAGCGTGCGCCATCCGATCAAGAGCTGGCCGATCTGAAAATGGCGTTCCGTGTTGGCAAACATGTGAAGTCCAATGCGATTGTCTATGTCAAAGACGGTGCTACCGTTGGCATCGGGGCAGGGCAGATGAGCCGTGTAGACAGTGCTCGCATTGCAGCACGCAAAGCTGAGGATGCTGCTGAAGCGGCAGGCCTTGCTGAGCCGTTGACTAAGGGCTGTGTGGTTGCCTCTGATGCCTTCTTCCCGTTTGCAGATGGTCTCCTTTCTGCTGCTGAAGCTGGTGCGACCGCTGTTATTCAGCCGGGTGGTTCTATGCGCGATGACGAAGTGATCAAAGCTGCTGATGAAGCCGGGCTTGCAATGGTTATGACCGGTATGCGTCACTTCCGGCACTAAACAACGCCGTTCCTTTTAAGTTCGGAGCCCTCGCAGGTTTTGCTTGCGGGGGCTTTTTTGTTGAGCGCTTCCAACGGTCCATATGAAAGCAGTAAGCTGCTCTTGTCTTTGGCTGAGATATCTTTCGAGTATAGCTTCATCTCTGTTGATGGGAATAATCGGCGCTTTGAGCCGTGAGGCAGACTTTTCTGTTTTCATTTGGGGTCTCATCCGAAAGCCATTTTTCAAGAATACGCTCCGTGCGTTTCAAGATCAGGGAGATTGGCCCATGGTATTCGATGAAATTATAGTGGAACCCGCCAGAGCAGCAGATGCACATCGCTTGGGAGAGCTTGTCTTTGCGATGGAGAGCGAGCACTGGCCCGATGATGAGCTCGATCTCGGGCAATTTACAGAAGCGGCAAAGGATATCCTTTCTGATAATAACTCTCGTTACTGGGCGTTTCTGGCGCAGTCTCAGGGAGAGTTTCTCGGTCTCATTACCCTTACAGAAAAGAAGGCGATCTACGCGGGAGGGCCTTTTGGTGAGATTGTCGAGTTCTATGTTGTGCCGTCAGGACGTTGTGCCGGGGTTGGAAAATCTTTGCTGGCGCAGGCTGTGCTTAAAGGCCAAGAGATGGACTGGCCTTACCTTGAGGTTGCAGCATCGCATCAGCCAAACTGGAAGACGACCTTGAGTTTTTATCTTAATAACGAATTCAGAGAAATTGGCCCTCGGCTGGAAAGGGAAATTTAGGTGCGATTGCGAGTTCTCATCGTTTGAGGCTATTTCGTGCTCTTCGACAACAGATTGTCCAGAATGGGCCTCTAGGCTGGTGGCAACTTTTGTTTGCTTGGCTAGGAGAAGCCTATGTGTTGGATGTGCGTTAAAAAAGCGGAACTGGTCGGATCACCGGAGCGTCGTAAGTTTCTGAGAAACGCTGGCGTGTTTGGTGCTGCTCTGGCGACGGGTGGCGTTGGTGCTGTTGCGTCTGCTCAGGCACAGCAGCCTCCTATTCCAAAGAACGAGATCAGCGGCGATGCAGCTCTCACGCGTTTAATGGATGGTAACAAGCGCTATGTGGAGGGGAATATCACCCCTGCTGATTTTCCCAGCACCCGTGAAGCATTAGCGGCTGCGCAGAATCCGTTTGCGGCCATTGTCGGCTGTTCGGATTCCCGTGTTGCGCCGGAGCTGGCGTTTGACACCGGACGCGGTGATCTGTTCGTGGTGCGTATTGCAGGCAACGTGGTGACGCCGGAAGGGTTTGCCAGCCTTGAGTTTTGTGTTGAGGAACTGGGCACACAGCTCATTATGGTGCTTGGCCACCAGAACTGTGGTGCAGTGCAGGCGGCTATTTCTTCCGTTCAAAGTGGAAACCAGTTGCCGGGTCATATCCCGAGCCTTGTTGAGCTTCTTCGGCCTCCTGTTCAGCAGGCTCAGTCGGAGAGTGGAGATGTTTTGACCAATGCCATCAAAGCCAATGTGCAGTGGGGTGTCGCTGCTTTGCAGCAAGCCGCGCCTATTCTGAACAAGCACGTTCAGGAAGGAACGCTGAGGGTTGTTGGTGGTGTTTATGACCTTCATACGGGTGAGGTAACACTGGTAACGTAAGAGGGATGCAGATGGTTGTTCCCATAATCAGAGTGGCTGAAGCGCAGGACATTCCTGCGATTCTTGCGCTTGAGGCTCATTACATGGCGGAGCTGGAGCCGCAGAACTTCGAGCGGTGGAAGGCCTGTGAGGCGGTGCACCGCAAGCGTGTGGAAGAGGTTCTGCTGCGCACGTTTGTGGCTGATCTGTCTGATGAGGTCATCGGCTCTTGTTATTGGGGGCTTCATAACGATGGCGCCCACATCTTCAATATGTACGTACATCCGGATTTTCGTCGGTATGGACTGGCGAAGAGCCTGTTGGAACGCACCGAAGCGGATATTCAGCGTAAAGGCTTCAGTCGCTGGACGTTTAACCCGATCAACACAAGTACCGCGAAGGTGTTTATTGAGCAGCTTGGCTATAAGCTTTTGTGGGAGGACGCCGACCGGTTGCACATGATCAAGGAGCGGGTGGAGGCGTGAGCGCTTTACGGCCTGTTCTTGCGGCTATTCTTATTCCGAAAACCGGAACCACGGTTTTAGGGGCAGGCTCTAGCCAACAAGATACAAGCACTTGTAGCACCGCTGGAAATTTCCGGCGGTGTTTTGCGTGAAACCCCGAAGAACGGGATGAGCAAGGCGGCAGGCAACACCTGCGCTACTTATTAAAATAGTTTCTTCGGCATTGGCTATCGCCTTGCCCGGACGTTTTTGTAGGAGGCTATGGCCAAGGTCCAAAAGACGCTGTGAGAAGGCATTCCTGTTACAGAGTGACTCCCAGTGCTGACGCCCTTTGGTTTGGCCGCGCATCCTCCCGCCTCAACACTCATGGCGTTTGGGCAACCTCCACGGACCTGCTGCGAAATACGTTACCTTCCACAGTAGCCCCGCCCAGCCTACGACCAACTGACGGACGGCCCGCCAGCAGCCCGTTACGTAGGCATGGGAGGTAGTATGGGGTGTGTTTTGGAGTGGGGGGATAAGTTTTTTTAAGGGGGCACTGCTAATTGTCGACGAATATAAGCTTCACGGCATAACGCAACCGCTGCATGGATCCCGGCTCGGTGGCCGGGATGACGACGGTGTGTGTCACCCAGACGTCTGAAAGCACCCTTGCCGTCCTCCCGCACTTGATGCGGGATCCAATGAGCGGCTGCCCCCCATAACGCCTTAGCTACTTCGTGTTGTTGCTGTCTTTTGGGGGACTTCATGTGTTGAACTGGAAAGGTTTGAGGGATTAGCTCTGGATCCCGGCTCGGTGGCCGGGATGACGACAATATGTGTTGCCATGCCTCAAAATGCCCTCTTGCTCTCACCGTCCTCCCGCACTTGATGCGGGATCCAGCGAGAAGCCGCCACCTATAACGCTCTAGCTATTTCATGCGGTTGCCGTCTCTTTTGATACACCACAGAGTAGGGCATGGCCTATTATGTCTACATCACTGCAAGCAAACGGAATGGCACGCTTTACACAGGTGTGACCAATAATCTAGCCCGTCGGATCTACGAACATCGGGAGAAAGTCGCGGTCTCATTCACAGCGCGGTATGACGTGTCGCAGTTGGTTTACTATGAGGAGTTTCAGCTGATTGGCGACGCGATTGCTCGCGAGAAGAAGCTGAAACTCTGGAAGAGAGCTTGGAAGATTGAGTTGATTGAAGGGTTTAATCCGGCTTGGCTGGATTTGTATCCAGAGCTGGCTTGAGTGGTTGCGAGGTTTGTGGGCTGAGCTTTGGATCCCGGCGCGGGGGTCGGGACGACGACGGCGCGTGTTGCGAAGTGACTGAAAGCGCCCTTATCGTCCTCCCGCACTTGATGCGGGATCTAGCGAGAAGCTGCCAGCAATAACGCCTCAGTTACTTTGTGTTGTCGTCGTCATTCGCGGGACGTCACGGAATTCAGTTGGATATGTTTGTGAATTGGGCTCTGGATCCCGCATCGAGTGCGGGATGACGTCGGTAGAGGGCCTTGAAGGTAGAACAGCCAAAAGAAAACGGGCCCCGAAGGGCCCGTCTCTGTATCTGCGTTACACCAAGCTAACCTCAGCCGCTCACCAAGTTCCTCAACACATAATGGAGGATGCCGCCGGCTTTGATGTATTCTAGTTCGTCTTCGGTATCGATGCGGCAGAGGGCTTCGATGGTTTTTTTGGTGCCGTTAGCGTATTCGACCTGAATGTTGACCATCTGGCGGGGCTTGAGGTCTGCTACGCCGAGGATGGTGACTTTTTCAGTGCCTTCGATGCCGTGGGACTGCCAGCTTTCGCCTTCTTTGAAGGTGAATGGCAGGACGCCCATGCCGACCAGGTTGGAGCGGTGGATACGCTCGAAGGATTGAGCGATTACCGCGCGCACGCCGAGCAGTTTGGTGCCTTTGGCTGCCCAGTCGCGGGAGGAGCCGGTGCCGTATTCCTTGCCAGCGAAGACAACGAGCGGGGTGCCTGCTTCTTTGTATTCCATGCAGGCATCGTAGATCCAACGCTGCTTGCCGTCCTTCATGGTGTAGCCACCTTCAACACCCGGAACCATCTGGTTTTTGATGCGGATGTTGCCGAAGGTGCCGCGCATCATGACTTCGTGGTTGCCACGGCGGGAGCCGTAGGAGTTGAAGTCTTTCTGTGAGACCTGATGGGATTCAAGGTATTGGCCCGCCGGGCTGTCGGCCTTGATCGCTCCAGCCGGGGAGATGTGGTCGGTGGTGATGGAATCGAGGAACAGGCCCATGACTGCCGCGCCCTCAATATCGGTGAGGGGTGTTGGCTCCATGGTCATGCCTTCAAAGTAAGGCGGGTTCTGCACGTAGGTTGAGGCTGCTGGCCAGCCATAGGTCATGCCGCCTTCTACCTTGATGTTCTGCCAGTGCTTGTCGCCCTTGAACACATCGCCGTAGCGCTCTTCAAACATCTCTTCCGTGATGGAAGAGCGGATGAGGTCGGTGATTTCCTCTGTGGTTGGCCACAGATCCTTCAGGTAGACTGGGTTGCCTTCCTGATCGCGGCCAAGCGGGTCTTTGGCCACGTTGATGTTGAGCGAACCGGCGATGGCGTAGGCGACAACCAGTGGCGGAGAGGCCAGATAGTTGGCGCGCACATCCGGATTCACGCGGCCTTCGAAGTTGCGGTTGCCGGACAGCACGGAGCAGGCCACCAGATCGTTGTCGCTGATGCACTTGGAAATCTCAGGGGGCAGCGGGCCGGAGTTGCCGATACAGGTGGTACAGCCGTAACCGGTGAGGTTGAAGCCGAGGGCGTCAAGGTCTTCCTGCACGCCAGCTTTTTCAAGGTAGTCGGTCACCACCTGAGAGCCGGGGGCCAGTGAGGTTTTCACCCATGGCTTGACCTTGAGGCCCTTTGCGCGGGCTTTGCGGGCCACCAGACCAGCACCGATAAGCACGGACGGGTTGGAGGTGTTGGTGCACGAGGTGATCGCGGCGATAACAACGTCGCCGTTGCCAAGGTCATGGTCGCGGCCTTCAATCGGTGCGCGTTTGTATTCTTCGCCTGCCTTCTTGAATTCCTCGGCCATGGTTTTGGCGAAGCCTTCAGAAGCGTCGATGAGAGAAATGCGGTCTTGCGGGCGCTTCGGTCCGGCGATGGATGGCACAACGGTGGAGATGTCCAGTTCCAATGTGTCGGTGAAGACTGGCTCTGCGTGGGTGTCGCGGAACATGCCCTGCGCTTTGGCGTATTCTTCAACCAGCGCAATGCGGTCTGCGGAGCGGCCTGTGGCCCGGAGGTATTTGAAGGTGTCGTTATCAATGGGGAAGAAGCCACAGGTTGCGCCGTATTCTGGCGCCATGTTGGCGATGGTGGCGGTGTCTTCCAGCGAGAGGTTGTCGAGGCCGGGACCGTAAAATTCAACGAATTTGCCGACAACACCCTTCTTGCGCAGCATTTCAACGACGGTGAGCACAAGGTCGGTTGCGGTGATGCCTTCTGCCATTTGGCCGGTGAGTTTGAAGCCGACGACTTCAGGGATCAGCATGGAGATGGGCTGGCCGAGCATGGCTGCCTCTGCCTCAATGCCGCCTACACCCCAGCCGAGGACGGCAAGGCCGTTGACCATGGTGGTGTGGCTATCGGTGCCGACGAGGGTGTCCGGGTAGGCGACGGTTTCGCCGTTTTCTTCCTTGGTCCAGACGGTTTGGGCGAGGTACTCAAGGTTGACCTGGTGACAGATGCCGGTGCCCGGAGGGACTGCGCGGAAGTTATCGAATGCGGATTGGCCCCAGCGCAGGAATTCGTAGCGCTCGTTGTTGCGCTCGTATTCTCGTTCCACATTGAGCGCAAACGCGGAGGTGGTGCCGAAGTAGTCCACCATGACGGAGTGGTCGATGACCAGGTCAACGGGAACCAACGGGTTCACCTTTTTCGGGTCACCGCCAAGGTTTACTGCAGCGTCGCGCATGGCAGCGAGGTCAACAACGGCTGGAACGCCGGTGAAGTCCTGCATGAGCACACGGGCAGGGCGATAGGCGATCTCGTGGGTGGATTTACGAGTGGTCAGCCATTCAGCCACGGCCTTGATATCGGCTGCTGTGACGGTGCGGCCATCTTCAAAGCGGAGCAGGTTCTCCAGAACGACCTTCAGAGAGAATGGAAGCTTGGAGACGCCTTTAAGGCCGTTCTTCTCAGCTTCTGGAATGGAAAAGTAGGTATAAGACTTGTCGCCGACTTGCAGCGTTTGCTTGGCCTTAAAACTGTTTAGAGATTGGGTCATTCGGCGATCTCCTTATTTCGTTACCCGACTTGAGCTGGGAACGGAGCTTTGAGCTGACGAACCTCTCCGGTATCTTCCGGAGTTGTGTGGTTCGCCGTCATGGCGTGGGTTGATCAACTAATAAATACATTAAAAGTGCTTCATGAAATTCAATCAGCTTATAGTTGCTGTTGCTATAGCGTCTTTCTGACGCAGGTTCCAATCAAACTGCTGCAGAAGGCTAACAATTTGTCAGAGGTGGGTTTGTGTCGGGGCGGAGCTCCAGATCTGTCTAGGATGTGATTTGGTTTGTCTGGATCATATGCATCTGTATACAATTGTGTCCAGCCATTTTTTTGACCCTGAGTTGCGGTAGAGGATTGGAAGGCGAAGCCTGCCAAGTAACGGTTTAACCAAATGTGAACAGAGGCAGGATACGCCAGAGAATTCCGCAGAGAACAGCTGGAAATAACCAATAATAATAGGAAGGTGTTTCTCATGAAAACTGCAGACGTGGCTGGTCGCGATCCTTTAGATTTGGGTGTAAACTCCGAAAGCGCAACGGCTCGGGAAGTTGAAAATCTCTATACCGAGGTCGAGGTCGTGCTTGATAAGTGCGAGACGACGATTGCAAAGCAGCCGGTGCTTTACCCTTCAGACCGGCAGGCTCAAATCACCTCTTTCGTTATTACGCTGGCACCGGGGGCGGTTGTTGCGGAGCACATGCACCCCGTGCCCGCTTACGGATATATACTTGATGGTGAGCTGACGATCACCTATGAGAAAGAAACCCCTCTGACTTTTAAAAAGGGGGAGGCGTTTATTGAGGCTGTTCATACCTGGCACCACGGCAAAAATACCGGAACAGTGCCAACGCGAATCCTGGCTGTATTTATGGGAGCGAAGGGTTTGCCGAATGTGATACAGCCTCCTGAATAGGGTGGTTTGCGCAAAGACGGGATCATGCAAACTGCTCTAATTCTTTGTTGGAGCGTATCTTATCCGGAAACCGGATCCATTTTTCGGGATACGCCGTCAGTTTGGTAAGCAGCGTTAGCTGCTGTGGTGGTTTCGGGCGCAATGAACCAATTGAAGTTAGTCTGTCAGGGTGTTGCATGTGATCGCGGTGGCCGCAGGGTTTTGAACCACGTCGACCTTGAGGTTGGCTCAGGCGAAGCACTGATCGTGCAGGGTCCCAACGGTGTTGGTAAGTCCAGTCTGCTGCGTGTGATCGCCGGGCTGGTGGCGAAAGCGAACGGTACGATCACGCTAGAAGGCGGGATGCCTGAGCGCTCTGTTGCCGAGCATTCCCATTATTTCGGGCACCTTGATGCGTTGAAGCCTCTGCAAACTGTCCTTGAGAATCTGAGTTTCTGGCGGAGTTTCTTTGAGCCAGCTGAGTTTGGCGATGGCAAAGTACGTGAAAGCATGAGCGAGTTGGAAGCGCTGGATACTCTGGGTATCGCGCATACATCCAGTCTGCCAGCGGGCTACTTAAGTGCTGGTCAGCGCCGACGCCTTTCGGTGGCGCGCTTATTAGTGGTGCCTCGTCCGGTCTGGCTGCTTGATGAGCCGACGTCTGCGCTCGATAAAGCTTCTGAAGAAGTGTTGTTGGGCTTGATTGCTGATCATATCCACGCTGGTGGTCTTGTGGTTGCAGCGACCCATCTGCCGCTTAATCTGCCCAATACCAAGTTCCTTAACCTGTCGCCGGTGACGACGGAAAGTGAACACATGTTTGCCGGAGATGATCTGGACGATTATTTCGACGAACCTGAGCAGGACGAGGGCTGATCATGAGTTGGATGAAGAGTCTTTTTGTTCGCGAATATCAACTAGCGAACCGCGTTGGCGGTGGTGCGTTGATTGGCGTGCTGTTCTTTCTGGCTGTGGTGACGATTTTCCCGTTTGGTGTGGGGCCGGATATGATCCTGCTGTCGCGGATCGGTGCCGCCATCCTCTGGATTGGTGCGCTGCTGGCAACGTTGCTCGGGCTGGACCGGCTGTTTCAGGCGGATCGTGAAGACGGCAGTCTTGAGCTTCTGGTGATGTCCGGGCGCTCGCTGGAGCTGGTTGTGCTGATCAAATGTGCGGCGCACTGGGCAGCGACGGGGCTTCCGCTGGTGTTGGCGACACCGGTTCTTTCATTGTTTGTGGGGTTGGACTTCCAGAGTATCGTTCTGGTGACGCTGACCTTGCTTGTAGGAGCGCCTGCACTGACGCTTGTTGGTGCCGTGGGTGCTGGTGTTACTGTGTCCATGCGGCGGGGTGGAGTGTTGCTCTCCATTCTGGTTATTCCGCTGGCAATCCCCATTCTGATCTTTGGTGTGAGTGCAGCGACGGCGGGGGCGATTGACTCCAATAACTTCCTTGTTCCGTTCCTGTTTTTGTGTGCCTTGACACTTTTTGGTCTTGTTGTTGGACCTCTGGCAGCGGCTGCGGCACTTCGCGTTTCAGGTGAGTAATGGTTGCATGCGGGAGATTGTTGCAATTTCTTTGCATGCTAAGTGTAAGTAACATCGACTAAAATTAGTGAATTACGGAAAAGTGAAGTGTCAAATTGTTTATAATCAATGATCATCGCGTGTCCGTGACACAATGTACACATTGATGCTTCGTCATTCTCAGTTTAGAACGGCTCTATGACCTTATACGATCTTGCAAACCCAACCCGGTTCCTGAAGCTTGTGAAAGTTGTGCTTCCCTGGCTTATCGTTGCGACGGTCGCTGCGCTTGCAGTTGGCTTGTACTTCGCGTTTTTTGTTGCGCCTGAAGATTACCAGCAAGGCCAGACAGTGCGCATTATGTTTGTGCACGTGCCTTCTGCCCAGCTCGCATTGATGTGTTATGCGATGATGGCACTATCTTCGGTTGGTTCTCTGGTCTGGAAGCATCCGCTGGCTGATGTTTCCGCAAAGGCTGCTGCGCCGCTTGGCGCTGCCTTCACGTTTCTGGCTCTGTTTTCCGGCGCAGTCTGGGGCAAGCCGATGTGGGGTACGTTTTGGGTTTGGGATGCAAGACTGACTTCCTTCCTCGTGCTGCTGATTATGTATCTGGGCATTATCGCGCTTTGGAAGGCGATTGAAGATCCTATCAAGGCTGCAAAAGTGAACGCGATCATCACTCTGGTTGGTGTGGTCAACGTGGTCATCATCAAGTTTTCCGTTGAGTGGTGGAATACACTGCACCAGCCGCCGAGCATCATTCGCAGCGGTGGGCCTGCTATTCACTCTTCCATTCTTATTCCGTTAGGTTTGATGGCTCTGGCATTTGTGCTTTTGTTTGTGACCTTGCATCTGATGAGCATGCGTAACGAGATTATGCGCCGTCGGATCAGGGCAATGCGGATGCGCGCAGCATCTGTTGCTCCGGCTGCCTCCAGCAGCACAATGTCCAAAGCAGCTCCTGCTGGTGCGAGGTAAAGACAATGGATTTTTCAGAGTTTGGTCGTCATGCGGAATATGTGGTAGCTGCTTATGCAATGGCTGCGTTTGTCATCTGCGCCCTGATTATCTGGGTGCGTGCAGATCAGTCCCGACTGGAGAAAGAGTTGCAGGCGTTGGAAGCGAGTGGTATTCGCCGTCGCTCCGCACGCCGTGCAGGTCCTTCTGTCAGTCAGATGGCCTCCGCCCCAGCCAATGAAAAGAATGAGAAATAACAGGTATGGCAAGCGATATGAATGAGGAAAAGAAGCGAGGCGTTTCACCGCTTTTTCTGCTTCCGCTGGTGGTTTTTGGTGCACTGGCTGTTCTTATGGGATTCTGGCTGCTTTCCGGCCATGACCCGAAAGAGTTGCCATCTGCCCTGATCAATAAGCCTGCGCCCGAGTTCGAGCTTCCTCCTGTTACCGGGCTGCAGCGTGATGGCGCACAGGTGCCGGGCTTCTCGCACAGCGATCTGCTTGGTCAGGTCACCGTTGTGAACGTGTTTGCATCCTGGTGTGCGCCCTGCCGTGCAGAGCACAGATACCTGATGGACCTTGCCGAGGATAACCGGTATGAGGTCGCTGGCCTGAACTACAAGGATACTGAAGTGCAGGCGACCCGGTTCCTGGATGAGCTGGGCAATCCTTACGACCGCGTTGGGTTTGACACTGGCCGTGCTGGTATTGAATGGGGCGTTTACGGTGTTCCGGAAACCTTCATCGTTGATAAGGCTGGTCAGATCCGTTACAAGTTTGTCGGTCCATTGAGCGAAGCTAGTTATCGCGATGTCTTCTTACCGGAGCTTGAAAAGATTCTGAACGAATCCGAGTAGGACCCACGCCTCTGTTGCCTAAGATTGTCAGGGGCTCACTTGGATGTGATTCTACTGTTATCTGGTTATTGTTTAGGTTAGCACTGCACAGCTGTGACTTAAATAATTGCAAAGGGCCGAAATGCGGTGGTTTTCTTTAAATAGAGTGAAGGGTTTTTGTCTTGCGGCGGGGATCGGTTTTCTAACCGCTCTGTCTGCTCAGGCTGAAACCCCCAAAGCCGTGATTGAGCTTTTTACCAGTCAGGGCTGTTCATCCTGCCCGCCTGCCGACCGCTTTATGGATGAGCTTACCGCTGACGATCTGGATGTGGTTGTCCTTTCCTATCACGTTGACTACTGGGATTATTTTGGCTGGAAGGACACTTTGGGTTCGCCTGTGTTCACACAGCGCCAGAAGGACTATGCCAAGAGCCGTGGTGATGCGCAGGTTTATACGCCACAGGTTGTTGTGAATGGCCGCGGACACATGGTTGGCAGTGATCGGCCTGCGATTACGAACGCAATCCGCAGATCCTCGGGCATGAGTGTGCAGGTGGATGCCATGCTGGATGACAACGTGCTGACGGTGGAGCTTTCCGGTTCTCAAACCGAGCAGGGCCAGAAGGCAGACGTTTATCTACTTGGTATTGAAAAAGAGACTGTTGTGAAGATCCAGCGCGGCGAAAATGCTGGCACGACGCAGACCTATAAGAACGTAGTACGCAGTATTATGCCGATTGGCATGTGGTCCGGTTCGCCAGAAGTTTTCCGTTTGCCACGCACTGCTCTCAAGATGTTTGACTCCAGAAACTGGGCGGTTCTGGTTCAGACGAACTCGGGTGAGATGCCGGGTGATATCATTGGGGCAGCTTTTTACGATAAGTAGCGCGGCTGATAAGTAACTCGTGGTTCTCAATCGCGGGTTTGGCGCAATTAGGCATAAAAAGTGCCCATTTCAACCTGTTCCATTATTTAATATGCCACTGAAACCTGATAGATGACGGTATCTTTCTAAGTAGTCATCGAGTTTGAATTAAGGTGGATGTGGCATATGGACCAGAGCATGCGCTTCGCGCTGGGCAGCATTATCATTGGCATATTGGTATTTACGCTTAAATACGCTGCCTTTGTGATGACTGGCTCGATTGCGTTCTATTCCGACGCCCTTGAAACCTCCATCAATATTGCGAGTGCGATTGCTGCTGCCGGTGCTTTGTATCTGGCGCGCAAGCCTGCTGATCAAAATCACCCATTCGGTCACTACAAGGCAGAGTATTTTGCCGCGGTTCTTGAAGGTGTTCTGATCGTTTTGGCGGCGGTTCTGATCCTTAGAAAATCCTATATGGGTTTGACAGAGTCCTATGAGCTTGAATTCAATCTGCAGGGTATTGGGCTGAACTTCCTGTCTTCTGTCATCAACTGTGTTTGGGCAATGGCCTTGATGCGGGTCGGTAAAGCGCACAGGTCTCCGGCATTGCAAGCGGATGCCCGACATATCATGACGGATGTTTATACCTCTGTTGGGGTATTGGTTGGTATTGCTGCGGTATGGCTGACTGGATGGCAGATCTTTGATCCGCTGCTTGCTGGCGTGGTTGCGGTCAACATTATGTGGTCTGGTTGGAAGCTGGTCCGTGAGTCCATTGGCGGTTTGATGGATGAGGCCGCTCCGGAGGAGGAACAGGAGGCACTGCGTGTCCTGATTTCCAAGTTTGGAGAGGGTGCGCTGGAGGCGCATGACCTGAGAACACGCCATGCTGGCCATGTTACGTTCGTTGAATTCCATCTGGTTGTGCCGGGGGAGATGACCGTTCAGGATGCCCATGCGATTTGTGATCGCATTGAGGAAGGCATCGGAGAAAAGATGCCAGGTGCGCGGGTGACCATCCATGTTGAGCCGGAAAATCACGCCAAGCATTCGGGGATTGTTGTTTTATAGGGACTTATGACGCTTGAGATCTGCACTGAGTTGGTTAGCAGGGGCTCCCGATAGACCATCGGACCTGCTACAATTGACAAGGGCTGATGCGAGTTTCCTATGCGGCGGCGTTGAAGTAGTCTTCTCTTAGAAGCGCGGTGCCATCTGATTGCAGGACCCAGAGTTCCTTCGCAATGTTGCCGTGTGCTTTGTTCATCTTCCAGTCAGAGGAGAGAATGGCGGCGTGTTCGCCAGCAGCGACGATTTGAGGGTTGATGTACTCGACATCTGAGAAGCCTTCCCGAATAAGCATTTGCCAGAACTCGAGAATCTCGGCGCGGCCATGATAGGTGCCAAAGGGCTTGGCCTCCATAACGGCGTTGGCCTCGTAGCAGTCGGCGCAAGCCTGAGCGTCGCCCGCGTTGAATGCGTGCTGCCACTTCTGGCTGGCTTCTTTAACTGCTGCTTCCAATTCACTGTTCATCATCGGACTCCAAAGCTCGGGCGCTTGCGCCTCTTTGTTTGGACGTAGGATGAAGAGCGAATCTTGATTAGAAATGGACGTGTTTGGCATTCCTGAAAGTAGCACCTATGAAAGGTGAAGTCCGTCTTTCAAATGTGGTGGGCGGATTTGAACCGACTAGTAAGCTGGGGTATCAACTTTCCTAAGCTTTTGGGTTGCTTTGTTTTTGTAGTGTTTAGGGTTCGGTCGCAAAGCTATCTGTTAAGTGGAATTGATAGGCTGGTAATTGCAGCCATAGAAAAAGCCCGGCGGTGGTAGCCGGGCTTTGTGTTTTCATAGTGCAGTTCTGGGAGAGGGTTTTAATCCTCCCAGATTTGGCGTGTTGTTCAGAGGCGCTGGGAGCCAGTTCCGAATTCCGGATAGGCTTCCACACCGATCTCGGCTTTGTCGAGGCCCATGGCTTCGTCTTCTTCGGTGACACGCAGGCCGACCAGCAGCTGGATTGCGTACCAGACAATGGTGGAGGCCACGAAGGTGAAGATACCGATTGCTGCAACGCCAATGAACTGGGTGCCGTAATATGCGTCAGAGTTGGACAGCGGTACGATCAGAGTTCCCCAGATGCCGGAGAGCAGGTGAACCGGAATTGCGCCAACCACGTCGTCGATCTTCAGCTTGTCGAGCATTGGAACTGCAAAGACCACAATGGCACCGCCTACGCCGCCGATGAGAACGGACTGAAGTACGCTTGGAGCCAGTGGTTCAGCAGTGATGGACACGAGGCCTGCAAGTGCGCCGTTCAGCGCCATGGTGACGTCGACTTTCTTGTAGAGCAACTGTGTCAGTCCAATAGTAACGATCACGCCACCTGCAGCCGCCATGTTGGTGTTGGCGAAGATACGGGAAACGTCTGTTATGTCGCTGATGGTGCCCATAGCGAGCTGGGATGCGCCGTTGAAGCCGAACCAGCCGAGCCACAGGATAAATGTGCCCAGAGTTGCCAGTGGCATGGAGGAGCCCGGCATTACGTGGACCTGACCGTTCTTGCCGTACTTGCCTTTACGCGCGCCGAGGATGATTGCGCCGGAAAGAGCTGCCCAACCACCAACAGAGTGGACGAGGGTTGAGCCTGCAAAGTCCGCAAAGCCCATTTCGGAGAGCCAGCCAGCGCCCCACTGCCAGGAACCGGTGATCGGGTAAATAATGCCTGTGAGGACGACCACGAAGATCAGGAAGGCCCAGAGCTTGATGCGCTCCGCCATGGTGCCGGATACGATAGACGCCGTTGTTGCGCAGAAGACCATCTGGAAGAACCAGTCAGACGCAGTGGAGTAGCCTGCGTCCAGAGCGTTGCCGCCGACAGGATCAAATGAATACGGTCCAAAGGAGCCCATGAAACCGCCGTCAACGCCGGTGTACATGAGGTTGTAGCCGGTGATCCAGAACATCAGGCCTGCGATGGAGTACAGCGCGATGTTCTTGAGGCACTGCATGGAAACGTTCTTGGTGCGAACGAGGCCAGCTTCCAGCATGGCGAAGCCTGCAGCCATCCACATCACCAGAAAGCCGCCAATCAGGAAGAGCAGGGTGTTGAAGATGTAGGCGGTGTCGACAGCAAGGGCGTATTTTTCTTCTGCCTGTGCCAGTGCCGGAACTGCAGAAAGGGCAAGGAGTGAACCTGCCGTAATTAGGGTGGAGGCGCGTTTCATGGTCTGTGTCCCCTGTGCCTGATTATATTGCTTCTGCGTCAACTTCGCCGGTGCGAATGCGGACGACTTGATCAATGGAATAAACGAAGATTTTGCCATCACCGATCTGACCGGTCTGCGCTGCGCTATGGATGGCTTCGACAACTTTGTCTGCCATGTCCGATGCAACTGCGACTTCGACCTTCAGTTTTGGGAGGAAGGTGACAGCGTATTCGGTGCCGCGATAGATTTCGGTGTGGCCCTTTTGGCGGCCATAGCCTTTGACTTCGGTAACTGTAAGCCCCTGGATGCCCAAGGTGGTGAGTGCGTCGCGCACTTCATCCAACTTAAAGGGCTTGATGATTGCCATTACGATTTTCATATCAGGTTCCCGTTCCCCTCTCACATCGACTGTGCCGCAAAGAGCTCTGGGACCTCTTTGATGAGACCGGGGAATTTGCCAGTAGTCTGGTCTTGATGAGAATGCCCGGCCGGCACGCTTGCCCCTTTCTATTCAAGGAGCGTGCCAGTTTTGGGTGATACATGATTTTACGTAGAATCTGAGAGGTTGGCTTGGGGAATAATATTGAAAATTCAGTAGCTTGGTCGCAACGACATTTTTTGTTGAGCCGGTGATTTCCCAGTCGGGTGCAGAAGGTGCCTGTCAAAAAAATAGGCAGAGCCCTGAAAAGAATCTGCCTATTTTGTAATCACATTAATTTTGTGATTAATATTTAATCACATGTATTATGCGCTGAAACCGCCAGATGCGAGGAATTCGATTTCCTCATTTGTGGAGGTGCGGCCCAGAACTTCATTGCGATGAGGGAAGCGGCCAAACCGGCGGATAACATCCATATGGATCAGCGCGTAGTGGTAGGTGCCCTGATCGTCCAGACCGCGGAACAGATCCACGCTCAGGTCCTGCATCTCTATTTCTTCCGAGTGCTGGAACGGCATGAAGAAGAAGAGGCGATATCCTTTGGGGTATGCCGCATGGAAGTTCTTGTGCAGGGATTCCAGAGCGATTTTTAAAGCTTTGGCATCAAAATCAAATGCCTTTGGGGTGCCGCGGAAAATGTTACGCGGAAACTGGTCCAGCAAGATGAGTAGGGCGAGGGTGCCGTGTGGGGTTGCGGTCCAGTCGTCGTAGTCTCCACGGCCGGCGGCTTCTACGTCGGTTTCGAATTTCTCGCGAATTTCCTTATCAAAGGCCTCGCTACCGGTGAACCACTTTTCGCCCCCGGCGCTCCACCAGAAGTCCAGAATTTCAAGCGTTTTGCTCGTACCTGCTTTTCCATCAAGTTCAATTATCGCCATGGTTAAATGCCCCAATATTTACTTTACTCTTGCCCGAAGTTTCGTTAGCCCGATATTAAACACAGTGGCACATTCGCGTACTTGGTGGAACATTGGTGGAAGATAAAGATATTCTAGACCTGAGAGGTCTCAATTGCCCGTTGCCCGTGATGAAGACGCGCAAGCATCTCAAACGTTTGGCGAAGGGAGAGCAGCTTGTGGTGAAAGCCACTGACCCTATGTCTGCTATCGATATTCCACATATGTGTCAGGAAGACGGTCATGTGTTGATCGAGAGTAAGATGATCGGTGACGTGCGCCAGTTCAAGATTGAATGCTGATTGCACTCGTCTTTTTTGGAGCTAGGCGTCAAACAATTTGTCCAGCCTGCGGGCAAGTTTGAAATCCATCTCGGTCACTCCACCAGCATCATGGGTCGAAAGTAACACCTCCACTTTGTTGTAGGTGTTGGTCCATGTCGGATGGTGGTTCATCTTTTCCGCCACAATCGCAGCGCTGGACATGAAGCCAAAGGCGCGGGCAAACGAGCGGAAGGTGAATGTGCGCTCAATCGCATTGCCATCTTCAGACAAGCTCCAGTGTGGTAGTTCTGCGAGGGCGAATTCTTTTGCGGTAGCGGATAACAGCTCGGACACAGGATCACCTTTAGTTATGTTGCAAGGGTTGCCTCAGATCTAGTAGGTTTTTCTGACTCGCAAAATCCATGGATATTCGAGTAGACCCATACGAAACTCTGGTGCAAAGAGTCCAGAGGGAATAAATATCCAGGCAGTAAGGTTGGGAGGAAACAGTGGTCTTGTTGCAGCGTCGTGTACTGTTTGTATGCCTTGGAAATATATGTCGCAGCCCGTTGGCAGAGGGGATCTTCCGCCATCATGTGAAACAAGCAGGGCTGGAAGAACAGATCTACGTGGATTCCGCCGGCACGGCCAACTGGCATCGTGGTAAGAAGCCGGATATCCGCAGCATTCAGACAGCGCAAAAGCATGGCATCGATATTTCCAATCAGGAAGCGCGCCAGCTGGAACAAGAGGACTTTGAAAAGTTCCATTACATCGTGGCGATGGATGCCGGCAATCTGGTCAACATTCAGGCCGAAGCTCCGTATCTGCATACGGCCAATGTGCGGCTGCTGCTTCAGGATGAGCAGAAAGACGTGCCGGATCCGTATTACGGTGCCAATGAAGGATTTGATGAGGTCTATAAGCTGTTGCGGAACGGTACCTACAATCTTCTGCAAGAAATCCGCGAGGAGATGGAGCCGACCGAGATTTAGGCCCATTCCAGAGAATTAGGTGGAAGCTCCGCAGATGGTTGCGGAGCTTTTTTGTTTTCCGCGCTAGCTATTTAACTTTGTTACGGACGCTTCTTGCGCACCAGCAGACAGCACTGCCGATTTTCGCATGCAGCCAGTTGCCGCCCTTGGTAAAGGAGGCGTCCAGATTGTCTGGTTGCGCCCATGTCGGAGTGCGCTGGTACAGGTAGTGGTAGATAGCGATGATCACCAGCATGGTGATGCCCCAGGAGAGCAGGGTGTCTGAAAGGAAATGCCCTCCGAATGCCACGCGATTGGCAGAAAGAGCGAAAGCCAATACGCCGATGCCTGTTGCCAGCGGCAGCCGCCACGCTTTGGGAGCGATGAAGACCAGTACCATCAGCCAGATGGCGGATGAGGCTTCGCCCGATACAAACGAGCAGTTACTATCACAGTAGTTAGTCGGGTTCCAAACGCCAACAAATGGCAGATCGCCGCCAAATATCTCGGTTGAGCGTGGGCGTGGACGGCCCCACATGTTCTTGAAGAACGTGTTGACGACGAGGCCGGGACCGAGAATGAGTGTTGAAAGCACGAAGATCGGATGCCGAAGATCCATTATCGCCTTAAGTTTTGGAAGGGCGAGCTTGAAGAACATTACAAGCAACGACAGTGCGGCGACCCATTTGAAGATGTAGACACCGAAGTACCGCACATCATTCCAGAACGGATCTCTGGAAACCGGAAAGTTGCCGTCTCCGGCGTAGAAGAGGCTGGAAGCCCAGATATCCAATCTTGGGAAAATCAAAAATATCACGGAGACGACAAGAATGTAGCTTATCACCGCGGTGAACGGGCGTTCACTGCAAAAGTTGATCGCTTTCTTGAGGGTCGACGTCTTGGTGTCTTCGTCTGCCACGGGGGTTCCTGAGTTTGTTCTTTTTGAATTATAGGGCGGTATACTGGTTTTTGAGCATTACGCCAATGTGCTGTCTTGAAATTCCATTGATGCTCGGCGAGATTATGCCTCGCATTGTCAAACTCCCATATAGGGACCTGCGAGATAAATACAAATTGTTTCCATTCGTGGTTTTCGCAGGAGTGAAATCATAGGCAGCGGATTATTGGTCCACCGGATCAGAAAGTGAAAGAATGCCTCGGCTCGCGTTTTATTATGAATTTGCCAGCCCGTACTCCTACCTGACTGCAGCACGAATTGAGCAGCTGGCGAAGGACAGAGGGGTCGATATTGAGTGGCGGCCTATTCTGCTGGGGCCGATCTTCCGGCGTCAGGGGTTGGAGAGCTCGCCGTTTGTCGAGAACCCGAAGAAGGGCGCTTATATGTGGCGCGATGTGGCGCGCACTGCTGCCAATCTTGGCTTACCGTGGCAAAAGCCAAGCATTTTCCCGCTTTACAGTTTGCTTGCCTCCCGCATCGCGTTTGCAGGACGCAGCGAGCCCTGGATCGGCGCGTTTACCCGTGCTGTGTTTCACATGTCGTTTGCGCTGGATGAAGATATCTCCAAACCTGAGCTCATGGTTGCTTTGCTTGAGGAGCTGGAGCTTGATACTGACAAGATCATGAAGCAGACCGAAACCACCGAGGTGAAGATCGGCCTGCGCGCCGCTGTTGCTGAAGCCGAGGCGCTTGGGGTGTTTGGTGCGCCGACTATGATCACCGAGAAGGGTGAGCTTTACTGGGGCAATGACCGGCTTGATGAAGCACTGGATGCTGCTTTCCTGCGGATTGGCTAACTGGAGTTTTGCAGCGTGCTTTCCACGAGACTGTAGAGAGCAGATGGGGTGACCGGCTTTTCGAGAATCTGTGTGAAGCCTTGGTTGAGCAGTATTGGACGCTCGTCGGGTGGAATGCTTGCCGTGATGGCAAAATAGGCTTTTGCGTTGGCCTGCGCGCCGTTTTTCATCTGATGAAGCGTCTCATGGCCACTCATTTCCGGCATGTGCAGATCAAGAAAGACCAGATCAGAGGGGGTATCTGCCTGCAGGGTGAGGGCCTGTCTGCCGCTGTTTGTGGAACGTACTTTCAGGCCAAATGAGGAGAAGATTGCTCCAAGAAGCTCGCGGCTGGGTTTATTGTCGTCAACGATGAGGACGGAGCCTGAAAGGGCGGAACGAGGTTTATTGTCGGGTGTGGTGAATGGTTTGTCGGCTTGCGTGATCTCCTGAATTGGCAGGATCAATTCAAAGCAGGCTTCATTCTTTGCGTTTGTGATGAGGTGCAGGTCGCCTTTGTTGTTGCGGGCCAGATGCCGGGCGCTCCACAATCCAAGACCATGGCTATCCGACTTGCGCTTGGGGATGCGCGGAGCATCAAGGTAGCTGACTTGTTCAGGTGTCAGGCCGGGGCCTGCATCCTTGAGTGTCACGACGATGTTGGGCTGGTGGTTGGAGAACTTGATGTGGGCGCTCAGTGTGATTGTGCCTGCATTGCTGTACAAAATGGCGTTATCGACCAGCACAGCCAGAATGCGTTGTAGCTCATCGGAGTGTGTCTGATAGGCTGACATGGCCTCGTGAGACCAGCGATGGGTCAGAGTATGACCGGATCTTTCAGCCTGAGGTGAAAACAGATCAACGATATACTTGAGCTGCTCCAGAATTGATTTGGGCTTTGGGTTGACCGGTTCGGTGCTGGCGTTGTGCGTTTGAGGCTTTGCATATCTGTGAAGGATGACGCCTGTCAGCTCTTCCAGTGAGTTGATAGAGGCTTGTAGTGTGCTCAGGTGGTGTTGTTGCTGATCGCTGAGAGGCTCTTGTGCAATCAGGTCCGAAGCGGTTCTCATGGCGGACAGTGGTGTTTTCAGGTCATGCACCAGTCTCGCGATCTCCTGCCGTGACGCCGGTTTTGAAGAGGGCATGAGATTCCTCCTTGATCATTGTTCTTGAAAGAGTCTAAAAGACTTACAGTTAAAGTTCGCCCTGTTCTGGCAAGCATCCACCGAGATTTTGTTTTACGTTTACAAGTGCGTTTGCGTGTGCGCTGGAAGAGTGCTGCTGTAGGGTGGAAAGAGAGCGAACACACAATGCTGTTTAGTACACTTCAGGTGGTTTTTCCCATTTTTGCGACGGTGGGCGTGGGCTACGGGTTCGGCTACATCGGACTGCTCAACAAGCATGTCGGCGATAATCTCAGCACCTTCTGTATCACGGTTCTTATTCCTGTTCTTATTTTCCGCACGTTGGCGACATCTGATCTTGGCGGGCTGAGCCCATGGGCGCTCTGGGGCACCTATTATACCGCGCTGACAGTCAGTGCTGTGCTGGGCGGCTATATGGTGCGCAAGGTCTTTGGGCGTGAGGCACGGGCGGCCTGTATTGGCGGGTTCTCGGCATCGTTCTCCAATATGTCTTTGATCGGTATTCCGGTGATTACCTCTGCCTTTGGGCAGGAAGCGCTGGTTCCGCTCTCCTTAATCATCTCCATTCACGCCCCTTCTGTGACGCTGGTGTTTGTTCTGGCTATGGAGCGGGCTGTTGTTGTGGATGGTTATCAGGAACCGCGGCCTTTCAAACATGTGATGCAGTCGCTTTTCAAGACGCTGATCACAAGCCCGCTGGTGGTTGCTATTCTGTTGGGTATCGGATGGAACTTCTCAGGCCTTGAGCTGCCCGTGCTGCTTGATGGTATCTTGCTCCCTCTGGCAAGTGCTGCAAGCCCTGTTGCTCTGTTCTCTGTCGGCATGACTTTGCTGAACTACGGTATCCGCGGAAACATCGCGATTGGCGGCGTGTTGAGCGCTCTGAAAATCATGCTGATGCCTGCGATCGTACTGGTTCTGGCGGTCTATGTGTTTCCGCTTTCGCCGCTTTGGGTTGCGGTGGCGACACTGGCAGCGGCGTGTCCAACCGGTGTTGTGGCGTATCTTTACGCCAGCCAGTTTGGAACCGGCCACGCCATGAGCGCAAACTCCATTAGCCTCACAACCATCTTCTCAATCATCACAATGAGCTTCTGGCTCTGGGTCTTGAACTTTCTGGGCTACTAAGGGGTTCCTGCCCTTTTGACTCAGGAGCTAGGTTAATTAGAGAATTTTCCAGATCAAATAGGGGCGACTAAGAAATGGATGGCTGTTTGATTTTTGATCTGGATGGGACGCTGGTCGATAGCGAGCCACTGTGCTCGCAGGCTTTTCTGGATCTATTACCTGAGATTGAACTGCCTCTTACAGGTCTTATGAAGCGCTTCAGGGGACGCAAACTCTCCGGAATTCTGGCTGATCTTGAGGGTATTATTGGGCGGAGTTTGCCTATTGGTTTCGAACAGGATTATCGCGCTCAAGTAGAGCATTTGTTCAAGACAGAATTAGTGGCGTTTCCCGGTGTCCCAGAAGCACTCTCCGAGATCTCACTTCCAATGTGTATTGCATCAAGTGGCCCTCGTGCAAAGATTGATTCTGCACTGGAGAAAACAAATCTTAAACGCTTCTTTGGCTCCAGAATTTTTAGCTCGTATGATGTAGGGATCTGGAAACCTGATCCTGGATTGTTCCTTCATGCCGCGCATGAGATGCGTGTCTCACCTGAGCGCTGCGCCGTCATTGAAGATAGTGAGGTGGGGGTTCGTGCAGCAAAAAGTGCTGGGATGAACGTCTTGCTCTTCTGCGAAGGAGCTGATCCTAATATCGGCACAGAGACATTCAACTCCTACAGCCAGCTTCCCGAGCGGCTTGCTACCAGTTTTAATAGTTTGGAAAGCGCTTAATCTTCCAAGCCCAGTCTGGCTCTGATCTGGGCTGGGGAGACGCCGCTTGCTCTGAGTTCGCGGAGGGCAGTGTCCTTGGCGGATTTGGCGAGTTTGCGGCCGGTTTCGTCGAGGATGAGGTTGTGGTGTTCGTAGTACGGCTCTGGCAGGTTCAGTAGGGTTTGTAGCAGACGGTGTACGCTGGTGGCGTGGTAGAGGTCTTTGCCGCGTAGAACATGGGTAATGCCTTGCAGGGCGTCGTCTACCACAACCGAGAGGTGATAGCTGGTTGGGGTGTCTTTACGTGCAAGGACCACATCGCCCCAAGCTGCTGGATTGGCTTGAATTTGCCCGTGATTGGCTTCTGTCCAGCTGAGAGGACTGCCCGCTAGTTCAATGGCTTTGGCCATGTTCAGGCGCAGGGCGTATGGGGCTTCGGAGTTATGGAGGGCTTGCTGCTCTTGCTTTGTCAGGACGCTGTTGTCGCCGGGGTAGAGCGGGGCTCCGTCTGGATCCCGAGGCCATGGTGTGTCTGAGGCATCTCGTTGGGCGACGAAGCGCTTGATCTGGGCGCGGGTGAGGTAGGCCTTGTAGACAACGCCCAGTGCCTCCAGTTTTTGCAGTGCCGTGGTGTATTCGCCGAAATGCTCTGACTGCTTGCGTACCGGTAATCCCCATTGCAGGCCGAGCCAGTTCAGGTCCTCTAGCATATCTTGCTGAAGCAGCGGGGTACAGCGTACCGTATCGATATCCTCAATGCGCAACAGGAACCTTCCGCCGCTTTGTCTGGCAGCCTCATAGTTGAGGATGGCCGAATAGGCGTGGCCAAGGTGGAGGTGGCCATTGGGGGAAGGAGCAAAGCGATAGACAGGCAAGTTCATTTGCGGAATGGTTCTTCTTGGAATATGGACTCGTTTGTTATTAGAGCATCTTTGCTTGCTTGAGGAGGGGGCGTTGAGACCCATAAATACGCTTGAGGATATTGAGCGGGAGTTAGCGTCTCTTGTTCTGCTGGATGAGCGGCTCGTTCGTGTGGTTGATATTGCAGGGCAGGTGCCTTTGCGCAGGCGTTCTGCGGACTTTGCAGGGCTTTGCAATATTGTGGTGGCGCAGCTGCTCTCTGTGGCTGCTGCTGCAAGCATCTGGGCGCGGCTTGAGGCGCTTGTGGTGCCTTTTGAGCCGGATGTGCTGCTTTCCAAAAGTGATGAGGAGCTGTTGGATGTTGGCCTTTCCAACGCCAAGCTGCGCACGCTGAAGGCTATTGCGGAAGAGCTGAAGGCGGGTCTGTGCCTGAATGAAGCGGTGGAGTGGCCGGGTGAGGTGGCGCATAAGCGGCTTTGTGAGATCAAAGGGATTGGTCCGTGGTCAGCAGATATCTTTTTGCTGTTTTGCGCCGGACACCCGGATGTGTTTCCGGTTGGCGATGTGGCGCTGCAAGCGGCGGTGCAGCATGCGCTTGATCTGGAGGTGCGCCCCAAGGGAAAGGAGCTTGCCGAAATCGCCGAGGCATGGTCTCCTCATCGGGGAACTGCGGCGCGCTTGTTCTGGTCTTACTACCGTGTGATGAAAGAAGGGCGTGAGACACTGCCGGTGTGAATGGTTCTGACATAATCAAGATAGGGGGAGCTGCTTGATGGAATCCAAAGGTTTTGTGAATGCTGTAGACGCGCAGATTGAACTGCTTCGCGACGGAAAACCGCTGGAAGCGTTTGATCGGTTTTTCGATCCTTCAGTGAAGATGTTTGCTAATGATGTGCTGTTTGCGAATGGCGCTGTTGCAGGTCGTGCCAAGCAGGAGCCTTTTATCTCTGCGGCTCAATCTATCATGGGCAAGATCGAAGATTTGGTGATTGATGAGGTGCGAGGGTTATGCGCATTTCGCAATCTCAGCAGCTTTGTGGACGGTGAAGGAAATAAGCGCCAGATCGACGGGTTGAGCTTGCAGCGCTGGGATGGTGATAAGATCATCGAGGAGCGCTACTATGATGGTGAGGCTATGAAGGCCCTTCTGGAAGGCGGTCTGCTTGCGGACCTTGGCAGCCATATGACTACGGAAAAAAGCTGAATGATTGGGCAGGAACTTGAGTGCATCCGGCTGGAGCCGAGCCATGCGCCGGTGCGAAAGCTGGTGGTGTTGTTGCATGGGTATGGCGGAGATGCCGGTGACATGGAGCCGACGGCGCGTGTTTTGCGGGATGCGCTGCCGGAGACGGCTATTGTCTGCGTGAATGGGCCGGAGCCCTGTGCCCATTGGGTAGAAGGGCGTCAGTGGTTTGCTGCATCCGAGTTTGATGCGCGGGATGTTTGGCTGGGCGTGCAGGCAGCGACTCCGTTGATAAACCGAGTGCTGGATGCGGAGCTGGCGCATTACGGCCTTCTGGAGCGGAATATGGTTCTGGGAGGCTTCTCTCAAGGGGCTATGGTGGCGCTGCATGTTGGGCCGCGGCGGTTTTCTGAAGCGGCGGGCTTACTGAGCTTCTCAGGCGTTCTGGGTGGGCCGGAGCATCTGCTGGAGCAAATGATGGTTCGGCCTCCGGTGATGTTGCTGCATGGCAGTGAGGATGATGTGGTGCCAGTGGCTAATCTGGGGGCTGCAGAAGATGCATTGGCACGTGCCGGCTTTACGGTGGAAACTCATTGTCTGGCTGGTCTTGGCCACTCTATCAACGAAGAGGCGCAGGCATTGGCGTTAAAGTTCCTGAAGGAACGATTTGGAATTTCTGCGTCAACTACCATCTAGGATATGTTGCGGTTTTATGTGTTCACGTAGCAAATTCTGAGTCAGTATTTGCACGCGATTAAGATGGTTTCTGCCGGTGGAGGAGTGGAGAGATGTTGCAAAGTAAGCGAGCGAAGCAGTTTCAGAGTTTTCTCGATGATCGTGGGTTGGGTCTGAAAGTAGTCGAGCTGCCGGATTCCTCCCGTTCTGCTGCTGAAGCAGCGCAGGCGCTGGGTTGTGCTCAGGAACAGATCGTCAAATCTCTCGTTTTTCAAAAGCTGGATACCGAGGAAGCTATTCTGGTGCTGGCGAGCGGGACAAACCGCGTTAATGAGGAGGCGATTTCGGCCTTTGTTGGTGGTCCAATCGGACGGCCTGATGCGAAGTTCGTCAAAAATGTTACGGGGTTCTCGATCGGCGGTATCCCGCCACTGGGCCATAAGCAACAGCTGACGGTGTACGTGGATGAAGACCTTTTGACCTTCGACGAGGTGTGGGCTGCGGCCGGAACGCCGAACGCAGTGTTCATGATGCCCGGAAACCTCCCGGACATTGTAGGTGATCATCAGGTTGTCTGCGTGAAGTAGTAGTTACGCTTTGTCGTCGACCGGCCATTCGACGTAGGCGAGAACCCACAAAAAGACCAGATTGATGAGTGGAATGAACACCAGAATGGTCCAAACCATTGAAAAACCGATCCGGTGCAGGATCCTTGCTACTGGAACGGCGAGAATTATTATCGAGAGAATTAATGCACCGAGGTGCCAGAGTGCAAAGTTCTCCATCATCATTTGTTGATCCATCATGTGAGCTTCTCCTTCTCTGATTTGGGATTGACTATCCGATTGAAGAGAGCAAAAATCAAAGAAAATATTGATTGATTACAAATGCTTATGATTAATTTATGGGCGTATTTTTAGGGAGTCGGAGGAAGGCTATCTTCTGACAAAAGGGGGAACAGTGAGTACTGCGCTGGTTATTATTGATGTTCAGAAATATTTGTTTGATGTGGGGCCTCAGCCATTTGAGCGGGATGAGACCATCGCTCGCATCAACAGCCTGAGTGCAAAAGCGCGCCATGCGGGCATTCCGGTCATCGTGATTCAGCACGAGCGAGAGAACCATCCGCTGGCTTATGGTACTAAGGGATGGGAGCTGCCGGACGATCTGGTTGTGACTGAAAGCGATGTGAAGGTTCGCAAGACTGCGCCGGATTCGTTCTTCAAAACCAACTTGAAGGATTTACTGGATGAGCGCGGTATCACAGATCTGACAGTGTGCGGGTTTGCCTCCGAGTTCTGCGTGGATACCACGTTCCGACGGGCGGCTTCGCTTGGTTACAACCTGCGTCTGGTGAGTGATGCGCACACCACGCATGATAAGGACCACGCCAGCGGCCAGCTCATCAGAGAGCATCACAACAACACGCTGATTGACTTGGGAGGTTATGACGGCAGCATCATAGCTTTGCCGGAAGCGGAGATTGAGTTTATGCAGGTCGAGACTGCTTAGCTCTCACGATCAGCGATGTAGCGGGCCAACGTCTTCAGGGTGTTGGCATTTGCGGTTTTTGCTTTAGTTCTGAAATGGCTTTGTTCATTCGAAACTTGGTCTCGGATGCTACCGAAATGTGTGAATCTACCCACTGCGTTAGTTGGTTGATCGCACGTATATTCTCAACTGAGTTTGCATTTTCAAAGACTTGGGGATCTCGTGCGCGGACTAGGTGATTGAACAAAGGGGAACCGTGTTCGATTATTCCTGCAAACATACTTTCCCCAGTCACCTTATCTTCGAAGAAAGCATGGTTGAAGTCTGAGAAAACTGATTTTAGATTGTGGTGCCCAATAAATGCGCCGCCGTTGTGAAGCCGTTCGAGAAGACCGTCAGTCGCGATCATCCAACATTTTGGTTCTCGTACTGGGTTATCGAGTTCATAAAAGGGCGTGTTTCTACAGGATACCTCCCAAAGGTCCTCACCGAGAAAATTCTGGTGTTTCACTAGTTTTCTAAGAGACATGCAGATTGTGTCGACGGCGTAGATCATGCCACCAGATATGTGTTTGTTTCTTATTCCATACCGACCTTCTGGTGCCCCCAGAACGTTGAAGAACGTTACAAACTCTAACATCGAGGCCCCATCCCACAATTGACTATACTCGTTCACGCCATGGGGCGCTTGAATTTCTGTAGGTATAATCGAACTGCTGTCGATTTCGATTACTTTCTGAAAGAGCTCGTCCAAATTGTGGCCATCTTTGATACTGGGTTTTCGGACGGGTAGGCCGTTATAAAGCAGAATTGATTTGAAGTACTTTTCAAATGCCTGAGCAGTGGACCAAAGCGCCTGTTGTGGGAGTGCGTTTTGAAAGGCCCACCTTGCAGTGAGATAATCGTTGTCTGCTGAATCTATGAACAGTTTTTGTATTAGATCAGACTGCCGTTCTTGCAACGACATTTCAGATGGGCATTTCCTCAATCAATCAACCTCCCTATTCGATTCTGAAGCCTAACTCTCACGATCAGCGATGTAGCGGGCCAGCGTCTTCAGGGTGTTAGCCTTGGCTCCGTATGGTGCCAATAGTTCGTCAGCTTCGCTGATAAGCTGTGCGAGTTCCTGACGGGTCTGTTCTTCACCGAGCAGGCTGACGAGGGTTGCCTTGCCAGCTTCTGCGTCTTTACCCGTTGCTTTGCCAACCACTTCTGCATCGCCTGTCAGGTCCAGCAGGTCGTCTGCCAGCTGGAAGGCAAGGCCGATGATCTCGCCAAAGCGGGTGAGGCGGGTGATATCATCTTCAGAGGCATCTGCGAGAATTGCACCAGCACGACATGCATAGCGGATGAGTGCGCCAGTTTTCATGGCCTGAAGCTGGCGGATCTCGGCTTCTGTTCTGTCACGGTGCTCGGAGGCAAGGTCGAGCATCTGCCCGCCTGCCATGCCGCCAATGCCGGATGCACGGGCGAGTTCCTGAGACAAACGCAGGCGGATGGCCGGATCAGGGTGAACTTGTTCATCAGCGATAAAATCGAAGGCGATTGTGAGAAGTGCGTCACCTGCAAGGATTGCAGTGGCTTCATCAAAGGCTTTGTGTGTTGTTGGACGGCCACGACGTACATCGTCATCATCCATTGCCGGAAGGTCGTCATGAACGAGGGAGTAGCAGTGAATGCACTCCAGCGCGGAGGCTGCAACCAGTGTGCCTTCGTTTTCGTGGCCAAACAGACGGGCGGCTTCGATCATCAGAACCGGACGCAGGCGCTTGCCGCCGGACAGGGCCGCATAGTTCATTGCTTCCAGCAGGCGTTCAGGTCGGGCCAGCTCCTCAGGACGAGCAGTCTCTCCCAAAAGAGAGGTGAGTTTTTCTTCAAGAGACTGAGCGGTTTCGGTGATGACCGACTTCAAAGCAACAGACACAGAACCCCATCCCATAAGAGCAAATTGAGTACAACAGAATTAGAAGAGCTTACCAATCGACTGACAGCAAATTGATCGTTTGTCCTGAAAACCTGTCAAGGTCAAGCAAAATGGCGGGTCTCATTTGGATTTGGCACATTTTGACCCCTTTAATATTCGGGTGAGATTTCCTGCGGAGTTGCTTTGATGCGGCTTTCTTTATTAGGTTAAATCTAAAGTTACCTAAGGTCATGTAATAAGAGCCAAGCAACAAGGCGCCCTAATAAGTCAGCTATAAGAGATGATAGGGGAATAGAATGCGTGCACTCTCGAAGATGTTGTCAGATTTTGTCCAGAAAGGGCAACTTACAATTTTTGACGCCAAAGACCGTAAGTATGTCTTTGGTAATGAAGACAGCGGACCCTCCGCTGCCCTGCGTTTTCACAGTTGGAAGCTGCCCTTTACGCTTCTGGTTGACCCGGAGTTGAAGGCTGCCGAAGCCTATATGGATGGTCAGATCACTGTCGAGCCGGGGTACACCCTGAATGATTTGATTGCAGTGTTCATGGCTAATGAAGGCCTGCTGACAGAGCATCCCATTCAACGCATTCTGACCTTTATGAAAGACGGGCACACACGTCGACGGCTTGGCCTGAACCTGAAGAAAAACAAAGCTCAGGTGCGCCATCACTATGATTTGTCGACCGAGCTGTATCGGCTCTTTCTCGATGACGGCCTCAACTACAGCTGTGCGTATTACCGGTCGCCCGAGGATACGCTTGAAGAAGCGCAGCAGGCCAAGCTGGACCATCTTGTTGCCAAGCTGGACCTGAAGCCCGGCATGTCTGTGTTGGAAATTGGCGGTGGCTGGGGTTCTCTGGCCATTCGTATGGCGCAGGCAGGTGCACAGGTGACCTCCCTGAACGTTTCCACCGAGCAGATCAAGATTGCTGAAGAGCGGGTGAAAGCTGCTGGTCTTGAGGACAAGGTTGAATTCGTTTGTCTGGATTACAATGAGTTTGAAGGCGAGTTTGACCGCATCATCTCTGTCGGCATGATGGAACATGTGGGCATTGGCAATCTGGGTGCTTACTTCACCAAGGTCCGTGATTGCCTGAAGCAGGATGGCTATGCAGTCATTCACTCGATTGGTCGCTGTGGACCTCCGGGTGTGACGGGGCCTTTCCTATCCAAATACATTTTCCCCGGCGGCTACTGCCCCGCACTTTCTGAAACGTTTGCGGACATTGAAAAGACTGGAATGTGGGTGTGTGACAACGAGATTTTGCGGTTGCACTACTACTACACTTTGCGAGACTGGCGCCTGAACTTTGAGCGCAATCGGGACAAAATCAAAGAGCTTTACGATGAGCGCTTCTGCAAAATGTGGGAGTTCTATCTTTCCGGCTGTGAAATGAACTTCCTGCATGGACGGATGATGGTGTTCCAGCTGATCCTGTCGAAGGAGCGGGATGCAGTTCCAATTATTCGGGACTTCATCGGTCATAACGAGCAGGCAATGCTTTCTCATCGCAATGACCGCAGAAAAATGGCGTAAAGCGTTTGCAGTAACAAGGTGGTCCCGGAATTCTTTCCGGGGCTCGCAGATTGGCTCAATCACCTTGGGCAAAATTATTGACTGCTCTTCGCATGTATAGAGCGAATGGGTGGATGTGGGTGCAGGAATTTCGAGATAGCCTGATGACTGTGAAGAGCTTGCACGAGGTGTTTTCGGGCTGATTGTGCGCCTTGGAATGCATATCTGGAAGAGTTTTCGGAGGAGGTGTGCTGTTGAAGCGTAAGATTGGTGGCTGCAAGCCCTATTGGGTTTTAATTGGCAAAACCTCTAACCCTCAATTAGATCCAATGATTACCAAGAGGTGTTTTGATCGAAAGTGCCATTAGAGTCTCTAAGGTGATTAAAGCACGCTGGAGGTTCTGGTCATGGGCAATCAAGCTGCGAATTTTTCTGCCCCAAAAGGCTTTTTTTATTTTAGGCATCCGCAAAAGTCTGCTGTGGTAGCATTGATCTTGTCGGTTTTTCTGGGTGGGTTTGGGATGCATCGGGTCTATCTGGGTAAGCGGATGAGCGGTGTTGTGATGTTTATCCTTTCTCTGATTACGATCGTGCTGACGTTCAGTGGATTGAGCGGGTTGGAGACTATGGAGTTTAGCAGGGTAATTGTTGTTGCCAGTGCTGCGGTGGGATTTGGAATGGTGGTGTTTACGTGGGTTTTTGTCGATCTACTGATCATAAGTATAGGCGTCCTCAGTGCATCCAGTCGCGTGAAAGAGCCTGAGTAGGGGCAAGACCAAGATAAAGAAAAAGCCGAAGCTAGGGGGCTTCGGCTTTTTGCTTTTGCAGCAAGTTATGGTCTCGCCCGCAATTCGGGGCACGAATGATCCAGGGAGAGGATTAAACCGGACGAGGCCTGCTGAGGGTCATTTCTGTTTATTCGGCTGCTTCCAATTCCAGTTCTGACGCTTCAAGGGCGACAGCAGCAGACTGGATGATTGATGCGAAACGAACCGCGGTTTGCACCATCTCGGCAGTAACTCCGGCTTTGCGCAGGATAGCTTCGTGGCTATCAATGCACATGCCACAGCCGTTGATGGCGGAGACGGCAAGCGACCACAATTCAAAATCAACTTTGTCTACGCCAGGCTTGCCAATCACGTTCATGCGCAGCTTGGCAGGCATGGTTCCGTACTGCTCGTTGGAAGAGAGGTGTACGAAGCGGTAGTAGACGTTGTTCATGCTCATAATTGATACAGCAGCTTTCGCGGCGCTCATCGCTTCCGGGGTCAGGTGCGGAGCAGCTTCTGCGATCAGGGCGTTCTTGACTGTGTCGTTGCGGGTCGCAATGGCGCAAGCGACGATCAAGCCGTATTTCTGCTGATTGGTCAGAGATTCATCAGTTGCCATGGATCCAAGATTCAAACGGACGTCTTTGGCGAAGTCACCAAGGCGGGATTTCAAGGTATCAATGGACATAGGTTTCTCCTGATGATTTTGGCGTAGGGCTACGTACGAAGTGATTTTTGCTGTTTTGGATGCGCACTCTCGAAAATCGGAGACCTCTTTTCGGGAGTGCGCTTAAGAAACCGGAGCAGTGTGTTTTTGGCTTTATGTGCTCCGGACCTATTCCGTTCCGGAATTAAGCTGCGAGTACGTCGCCGCCTACTTCACGGTTACATGGGCAGAGTTCGTCGGTCTGCAGAGCGTCGAGAACACGCAGGGTGTCTTTCGGGTTACGGCCAACGTTCAGGTTGGTTGCGTAAATGTGCTGGATGGTGTTTTCGTTGTCGACGATGAAGGTGTAACGGTATGCTACGCCGTCTGGAGAACGAACGCCGAGGCCGTCGATTAGGGAGCCGTTGGTGTCAGCAAATGCCCAGATTGGCAGCTTGTTGAGATCCGGGTGATCGCGGCGCCATGCCAGCTTAACGAATTCGTTGTCGGAAGAACCGCCGAGAACAACTGCGTCACGGTCTTCGAACTCACCAGCAAGGCGAGCGAATTCAGCGATTTCGGTTGGGCAAACGAAAGTGAAGTCTTTTGGGTAGAAGAAGATTACTTTCCACTTACCCTCGAAGCTTTTTTCGGTGATTGCTTCAAATGCGCTTTCGCCGTTTTCTTCGTGGTTGTTGAAACCAGGCTTTACGCCAACTACTTCAAATTCTGGAAGTTTTTCGCCGATACCGACCATGGGTACTCTCCTAAATATGGAATGACGCGCGAGCAGCGTCGATAAATGATCCTGTTGAAGGCCTGTAAGATCGGCCTTCGTTGGGAGCCTTATGCAACTCTTAACAAAATCGGTCAAAACGATAATAACGAAGAAGCCTATCGATTTTTTCGAACAGCATGATAAGTTATCGCGGGATTGGCCGAATTCCGCTGAAATTTAGAGAAATTCTAATCTAGGGGCTTTGATCTGTGTCATCCGGTCGCACGATGTTACCCACATTAAAACAGCTGCAGTACTTTAAAACGCTGGCAAAACTACTGTCTTTTTCGAAGGCAGCGGACGCATGTTTCATCACGCAATCAACGCTTTCTGCGTCGATCAAGCAGTTGGAGGGTATTCTTGGGTGTGAGCTTCTAGACCGCTCGGGCAGGACGTTGGTGCTGACTGAGGCGGGGGAGAACGTGCTGGAGAAGACGTCCCTGCTTTTGCGTGACGCGGAGGATCTGGTTCAGGGCGTTCAGGCGCAGAACCGACCGTTGTGTGGCCGGTTCCGGTTGGGAGTGATCCCCTCTGTTGCGCCGTATCTGCTTCCGCGTTTCTTGCCGCAGCTCAGAGAGCTTTATCCCGAGCTGCAGTTGTTCCTGCGAGAGGACCTTTCGCGCAATTTGATGCTGGCCTTGCGGGAAGGGCGTATTGATGCGGCGCTCATGGCGTTGCCCTATGACACGACCGGTTTTGAATCTGCCGAGATCGGGAGTGATGCTTTTTATCTGGCCGTGCCGCGTTCGCACCCGCTGGCCGGAGCCCGTGAAGTGATGATGGAAGAGCTTGCCAACGAGGTATTGCTGCTTCTGGAAGATGGTCATTGTTTGCGAAACCACGTGCTTGCTGCAACAGGCGGGCGGATGGTGGCGGCGAATGAAGATGTACAAGCCACATCTTTATCAACACTTGTGCAAATGGTGGATAACGGTATCGGCGTCACGCTTGTGCCACGTATTGCTGTAGATGCAGATATCGACCGCGGAACCTCTTTGAAGCTGATCAGAATTGCCGATAAGGGTGCGCACAGGACCATCGGAATGGTCTGGAGGCGTAAATCATCTTTTGAAGGAAATGCAAAGTTACTTTGTAAGGCACTGGAACGCTTTATGGTTGAAACTCAAAAGAGTGTCCCGCTTCCTCAACAAGTATTGGAGAAGAGTGCTTGAAGAAAGCGCGTACAACGGAGAAAACCGAGCCAATGAAGCCGCGGATCAAGCGTTGGGTGCTGCGCGCACTCGGGGTGCTTGTGGCTTTGCCGATGGTGTTGACGCTGCTGTATACTGTGGTTCCTCCTTATTCCAGTCTTATGCTGTCTCGGGTTGTGACAGGACAGCCTGTATGGCGCGAGTGGGTGCCTCTGGGCGATATTTCCGTTAATTTACAACGCTCTGTAGTGGTGTCGGAAGATGGCGGGTTCTGTGTTCATGGCGGTGTGGACTGGCCAGCTGTACAAGGGCAGGTGGGGAACCTGCTGGAAGGCAAGCGGCCTCGGGGGGCCAGCACGATCACCATGCAGCTGGCGAAAAATCTGTTTCTCTGGAACGACCGCGATTATTTGCGCAAGGTGGTGGAGATTCCTCTGGCAATGTTTATGGATTTGGTGATGTCGAAGGACCGGGTTCTGGAGATCTATCTGAACGTGGTGGAATGGGGGCCGGGGATTTACGGTGCGGAGGCTGCTTCGCAAACTTTCTTTGGGAAAAGTGCTGCGAATCTTTCCACGACTCAGGCCTCGTTACTAGCGACAGCGCTTCCTAATCCAATCGCCAGAAATCCAGCACAACCTAGCGCTGGACATCGCAGGCTCGCCGGTATAAACCGTAGCCGAGCTCAGGTGGCCGGCGATGTACTTAGCTGTATTTCGGCGACGGAGAGGTAGTGCGAAATTAATTTCGTATAAAGGCTGGCAAATCCTTCAGTTTGCCTGTATAACCCCCGCCAATCTGAGAGATTGTGTATTTCGCACGTTAACGCCGCGCTTGAGTGGCGCGTGCGTATGTGACGAGAGAGAGAGCTAAAATGGCTGTTCCTAAGAAAAAAGTATCGCGTATGAAACGCGGCTTTCGCCGTTCTACTGACGCTCTGGCACAACCATCTTACGTGGAAGACAAGGATTCCGGCGAACTGCGTCGCCCGCACCATGTTGACCTGAAGACTGGTATGTACCGGGGTCGTCAGATCCTTCAGGCTAAAGACGACGTCTAAGACTGAAGCGATCAGCGCGAGTTGATTAAAAGAGGCCGTCCTTTTTGGGCGGTCTTTTTTTGTTTGCGAAAAGAAAAAGCCCGGCAACGAGACCGGGCTTTTGTGTTTTTTGGAGATAGGGTTTTTAGAGCATGGCGCGTTCATATGAATTCACGCACCAAGCTCTAAGCGTTTATTTTCACGCGTATTCTTCTCCGAAAACCGGACCCACTTTTCGGGAATACGCTCTAGTTTTCAACGGGAGTAAAGGGTTCCAGCACCTCTACATTGATCTTTTCGATGCGGGCGAAGCGCTCCTGAGGGTTGTCGGAGATCGTCCAGGTGTGGCGGGTTTTGGCTTTCATCCATGCGTCATTTGGGAGAATGCCGGTCCAATCCAGATCAACAGTGAGCTGATAGCGGTTCGCGCCCAATTCTTTGTAGCTGAAATTTTGCAGCTCGTGGCGGCTGGCGGAGACTGAGGAGGCAGGTCCTGCGATCCATTTTGCCAGCCCTTCAAACGTGGTGATGGCACCACTGCCGAAGTTGATATCAAACTCAGGTGCGAGAATCTCACGAAACGGCTCAGCGCTGCGCTGCGGGTTTTCAACCAAAGCCATCCAGTAGTGGGTGAGGCTGAGCAGGCGATTCTTCGGGTAAAGATTGGTGAAGGTGCCAGCGTCTGCCGGTTCTCCAACGGCGAGTGTGATCTCGGAGAACTTGGGCAGGAATGATTCTGTTGGTGTGAGCTTGGTGGTGTAGGCGATATTGCGGGCGACGGTTGAACCGTCTTCCGCCATGCCGACGTTTTGGTAGATGATAGAGGCGTCAATCAGGATGCTGCCATCCTCTTGAACCGTTGGCTTGAACTCCGTCAGGTTATGGCTGTTCTGCCAGCTGGTTGGGATTTTGGCGATATTGGCTTTGTATTCGGTATGGCCGTGCGCTGTGCCGCTGGTTGAGACTATGGTGACATCCTCCTGCAGAATGTCGAGCTGATTCTCGAGGGAAGCCTCTGTGTTTTCATAGTACTGATACCAGCGAAGCAGCTGGGTGGCTGCTGCATGTTCCTGATAGCTTTGGCGGACTTCTGTTTCACTTGGCAATGGCTGGGACATGGCTTGGGTTCCGAGAGTAAGGGAAATTGACGCCGCTGTGATGAGCGAGCGGAAGGGCTTAAATGTCATATGGAAGACTTTTTGCTAGGGGGTTGGGGCTGTATTGCCCGAAATGGAGAGCCAAACTCGGTCGAATGTGAGTTTGACAGTTTCTTGCGGGATGGGCGTGTCTTTCAGCACTGCAGAGCGGGCCAGTTGCATGGCAGGTGCAATTAGCAGAACCGAGATGACGTTGGTGGGCAGATCTGCAACACAGCCACTTGCTTTGGCGCGTTCCAGAAGGCCGCGAATTTCCTGTTCCATCTGTGAGACTTGGTTGCCTTGCTCCTCCGTGAGGATTTTTGCTGCACCTGCGTACTCAACAAAGAGAAAGTCCTTCGGGTGAGCGGATACAGACTGAAACAGTGAGAACCACATCTCGCGGATCATCTTCGAATCGTCGGTCTGCTGTGCTGCATGCATCATCAATTCGTGGAACTCGGCTTTGATCTCCAGATAAATTTTCTGAAGCATGTCCTCTTTGTTGTCGAAGTGGACATAGATGGTGCCGGCAGAGATGTTTGCGCGTTGAACAACGCCGCCAACTGAGGTAGCGCTGATCCCTTTTTCGGTTGCTTCGGCAACGACAGCTTCGCGGATCTTGGCACGCGTGGCTTGCTTTGTGAGACGGGGCATGGCTCTTCTCTAATTGATAATGAATATTCATTATCAATTGAGCTTGCCAAACGCAAGACAAAAAAACCGCCCCTGAAAGAGGCGGTTTTAATTACTTGGCTATTCGAAGATCAAAGGAGAGACACTTCCCCACTGTGCCTTAGCCGTTTGCGACGTATTGTGCGCCGTTGATGGTCATAACGGAGCCAGTTACAAAGCCGGCGGCTGTTGAGGCGAGGTAGCAGACCATGCCTGCAATCTCGTCTGCTCTGCCGAGGCGGCCAACAGGGATCTGGCCGATGATGCCTTCCAGAACCTTTTCAGGCACAGCTGCCACCATGTCGGTGTCTATGTAGCCTGGACAGATGCAGTTCACGGTGATGCCCTTGCGCGCGGTTTCCTGCGCCAGTGCTTTTGTGAAGCCGATCACGCCGGCTTTTGCTGCGGAGTAGTTGGTCTGGCCGATCTGGCCCTTTTGTCCGTTGATGGAAGAGATATTGATGATGCGGCCTGCGCCACGCTCACGCATACCTTCCAGAACCGGACGGCTCATGGTGAACATGGAATCGAGGTTGGTTTTGATTACTGCGGTCCACTGGTCATAGTCCATCTTGTGGAACCAGCCATCGCGGGTGATGCCCGCGTTGTTTACAAGAACTTCGACCGGGCCGAGTTCTTTTTGTACCTGAGCAATTCCTTCTTCACAGGCTTTAGGATCTGCGACATCCCACTTGTATACATTGATACCGGTTTCTGCTTTGAATTTCTCCGCTGCTTCCGTGTTGCCTGCATAGATTGCGGCAACTGTGTATCCTGCATCTTTTAGTCCCTTTGAGATTGCTGCGCCGATACCGCGCGTCCCTCCGGTTACAATTGCTACCCTGCTCATCGAAATACTCCGCACCTTAGGAATAAAATATTTGAACCCACTGTTACAGGTAATAATAATGGCGGAGCAAATACAACTCCGCCATTAGTTAGAGGCTTGACTTTAACTTTACGCAGGGGCCGTAAAGCTCAATTATTACAATTTGATAGCAATACTACCAATGTTGAGGTTATTTTCTCTCAACACAAAGTGCGATACCCATGCCGCCGCCGATGCAAAGCGTGGCGAGTCCTTTTTTCTTCTCTTCGCGCTTCATTTCATGCAGGAGTGTTACAAGTACACGAGCACCGGATGCGCCGATTGGGTGACCAAGAGCAATCGCGCCGCCGTTGACGTTCAGCTTGTCTGAGTTGATTCCGAGCTCCTGACCAACTGCCAGAGCCTGTGCCGCGAAGGCTTCGTTTGCTTCGATAAGGTCAAGGTCATCGATTGACCAGCCAGCTTTGGTAAGCGCCTTTTTGGAGGCCGGGATTGGACCAAGACCCATGTAGGCCGGGTCAACACCAGCAGTTGCCCAAGACTTGATGGTTGCCAGTGGAGTGAGGCCGCGCTTTTCGGCGGCGTCTGCGCTCATAAGCACAAGTGCTGCTGCACCGTCGTTGATGCCAGAGGCGTTTGCTGCAGTTACGCTACCTTCTTTTTTGAAGGCCGGGCGCAGTTTCTGCATGGATTCAATGTTGGCACCAAAGCGGATGAACTCATCATCTTCGACCACACGCTCAGCTTTGCGCTCTTTGACGGTGATTGGTGTGATCTCGTCTTTGAACTTGCCGGACTTCTGTGCAGCTTCTGCTTTGTTTTGAGAGGAAATCGCGAACATATCCTGCGCTTCGCGGGAGATCTGGTATTTTTCTGCAATGTTTTCCGCAGTGATACCCATGTGGTAGCCGTGGAATGCGTCGATCAGACCGTCTTTGAGCATGGTGTCGGTCATGGCATAGTCGCCCATCTTCACGCCGGCGCGCAGGCTCTGGCAGTGTGGGGACAGGGTCATGTTTTCCTGACCGCCTGCAACAATGATGTCTGCATCGCCGGATTGGATCTGCTGCATGCCCATAGCGACGGCGCGCAGGCCTGAGCCACATACCTGATTGATGACGATTGCGGTTGAATCGTCTTTGAGGCCTGCGTTGATTGCGGCCTGGCGGGCAGGGTTTTGACCCAGGCCAGCGGAAAGCACGTGGCCGAAGATCACTTCGTTCACCTCGGTGGCCTCCACCTTCGCCTGCTCAAGTGCTGACTTGATAACTGCCGTCCCGAGATCTTGCGCAGGAGTGTTGGCGAAGGAGCCGTTGAAAGACCCGATAGGGGTACGTGTAGCGCTTACAATTACAACATCATTAGGCGTGGTCATGTGCCATTCTCCAATATTTGTGCAATGCGGGACTTCTTGTTCTCCCACAAATCACCAGAACGGAGAGCCGAGCTGGTGCATTGCAGCATAAGACGTCAAACGCATTCGTAGAATACCTAATGGCAGACTATTCAATTTGTAGGGGGGAAGGCCAGATGAATTCGAAAAATCCAATTAAGACCATAGTTGACTAACGAAAGCGCTAGCGCGAAAGGTGGGATTTGGCTTAGTCTGCGGTTTACTGGTTAATCCCATCTGCAAAAATATGGGATAAGGGGGGAGCTGGACGGAGCAATTTGAGATAGTGTTCCTGATCAGCCATAATTCGCATTGAGGTACTCAAATCTGATGGCTAAGACAAGCGAAGCCACTATCATCAAGAAGTACGCCAACCGGCGGCTCTATAATACTGGAACCAGCACCTATGTGACCCTTGAGGATCTGGCGGTGATGGTGAAGGGTGAAGAGGACTTCGTCGTTATTGATGCCAAGTCGGGTGCTGACATCACCAGGTCTGTTCTGACGCAAATTATCTTTGAGCAAGAGAGCAAAGGCCAGAACCTGCTTCCAATTACCTTCTTGCGGCAGCTGATCCGGTTTTATGGCGACAGCATGCAAAACCTTGTGCCGAGTTATCTGGAATTTTCCATGTCTTCTCTTACACGAGAGCAGGACAAACTGCGGAGCCAGATGAATCAGTCCTTTGGTACCTCTGCTTTTGAGGTTCTGGAAGAACAGGTGAAGCGCAATGCGGATATGTTTGATCGTGCGATGAAGATGTTCCTGCCCTTTGATGGGGTCGTTCCTGCTGATGCGGCTGAGGAAACGAACGCATCTGAACAGGAACAGGCACAGGCACCTAAACCAGCGGAAAAGCAGGCGAGCAGTGGCGATATTTCCGAACTGAAAGAGCAGCTGGCTGAAATGCAGAAGCAGATTGCAGCGCTCGCGGACGCCAAAAAAGACGCCTGATCCTCTCTTCACATTGTAGCTGAGTTCAAAGAGCCAGAGGGAAGCCTCTGGCTTTCTAGTAGATCCATGGGAATAGGCGGTAGCGGACTTTGTCCGTGTAGGTTGCATAGCCGTCGCAATGGTTTGCCAGTGTTCGCTCTTCCGATTTCATCAGCGGCAAGAACCCCAGAATGCTCAGCGGAACTGCGAGGATAGCGAAGAGTATGGAACCCAGTATCATGGACAGGCCTGCAATGCAGAACATGAGGCCAAGATACATGGGGTGGCGGACCAAGGCGTAAGGGCCGCAGTTTTCAACGATTTGCGTCTCGCCGATCTCGATCTGCGGGGTAGGATTGGCGAAAGGGCTCCGGCTGAAGGTCCAAACGATGAGCGCGATGCCGCACAGAAAGAGGAACAAGCCCCGCAGGATGGCTTTTACCTCTTCGGTCTCTGGCATAACCTGCCAGACATAGGCATCCAGTGCAGCCAGCAAGAAGTAGACGAAGACCGCTGCGAAGATAATGCCGGTTGTGCGGATGTTTTCGCTAAAACTTCTGACGGGGATATTCGTTTTCTGCCTGAACAGCCAAGGGTTTATCCTGGCCAGCCACAAACCTATGCCAAGTTGCGCAAAGTACACCAGTGCTACAATGATCCAGCCACGGGGCCAGGACAAAGATGACCCCACAACGGCGATCGGCGGCATAATGGCGAGCGCGACGAAGATAGCTAGCGCTGCTGAGTTTATGGTCAGACGCAGGTACAGATCTCTCTCCATTTCAGTTTACAATGGTTGTTGTCGCATGACCTTATGAAGAGAGATTGCTATTAAGTCGAACAGATTGTTGTGCTGCTGAATTTCCGGTTATCGGGATATCTCTAATTGATCAAACCCAGAGTACGAATGTAGCAGGCGAACGCTGGTTCAGTGGTAAACTGGTACGCGGTCAGGCCAGCTTCGCGGGCACCTTCCACGTTGTCGAGGCGGTCATCCACAAACAGGCTTTCTTCAGGTTGGAAACCGTATTTCTCACAGATCGTCAGGTAGATATTCGGGTCTGGTTTGCGGGTACCGAATTCGGCGGAGGCGTGGCCGCGATCTCCGAAGATGGGTTCCAGTGCGGGCGCGACTTCATAGAGCGCATCTTTGAGCATCATGCCGTTGTTGGTGAGCAAGGCGACTTCATGGTTTTGTTTGATCGCTTCCACATGAGCGAGCATATCCGGCCACTCGGTCATCATGTCCCTACGGATTTTCACCCACGTTTCACGTGAAATAGGATGCCCGAGAAGTTCCTGATATTGCGCAAGATATTCTTCCGGAGTTGCTGGCGTGCCTGCTTCCGCAGCGTTCTCCTCTGGTCCGTCGAAGACGATAGCGTCAATCTCGTGCGCGGGCTTGCCAGTCATCTTTGAGAGGACGTTCAGGCGGTAGGGATGGTCGTAGTCGTAAAGGACATTGTCCATGTCAAAAATTACAAAGCGGATGGGCATGGGAAAGAACCTGAGATGAAATGAGGGTGGTGTTGCGGAGTTGCTGGGTGAAATTAGTCCCAGCAACTGCGGTATGGCATTATCAGCCTGGGTCAGCGGTGAAGCCTGCTGCCTCAATACCTGCAATCGCTGCGGCTTCGTCGTTCTCCGAAGTGTCGCCCGTGATGCCGACTGCGCCAAGGATCTCGCCGTCAGCGCTGCGCACCAGTACACCACCCGGTACGGGCACAATTCCGCCGCCTGCAACACCGTTCAGGGCTTGTACGAAGTGGGGGCGGCTCTGGGCATTTTCGTTGAGCCAACGGGTCCCTGCGCCCACTGCGACTGCGCCATAGGCTTTGCCCATAGCGATTTGCGGGCGCAAAATTGATGAACCATCTTGACGTTGGAGCGCGATGAGGTGTCCACCTGCATCCAGCACGGCAACGGTGAGTGGCTTCAGGCCAAGCTCGGCTCCTTTTTTCTGCGCTGCGGAGATGATTGTCTGGGCGTGCTCAAGATTGAATTGCACCATAAGTATTTCCTGTTAGATTTTGTTGATTCATCCTATTTTATCAGAGGATGAGCATGCGGGGAAACCTTCGTTGGGGGACCGGGGTTTCACTGCCAAGCAACAAAGAGGGATTTTTCGTGTTTAGAGACTTTCATGCTCCAGGTCGTTCTGCTGTTTACGCGCCACATGTAATGGCTGCGACATCGCACCCATTGGCTACCAATGCGGCACTTGAAATCTTGCGGGAAGGGGGCACGGCTGTTGATGCGGCTGTGGCAGCCATGGCTGTCCATTCTGTTGTTGAACCGCATATGACAGGCATTGGAGGTGATTGCTTTGCCATTGTTGCACAGCCGGATGGAACCCTCTCGGGCATGAACTCTTCTGGCAGTGCTGCCAAAAATGTGAGTGCTGACAAGCTAATCGCAGATGGCTTGCTTGAAATCACACCAGATTCCATTCACGCGGTGACCGTTCCCGGTGCGCTGCGTGGTTGGGAGAAACTGCTGAAAGATCACGGACGGTTTTCCTTCGAACAGGTTCTAAAACGAGCGATTGGATATGCGCGAGACGGGTACGCCATCTTGCCGCGCGTTGCTTTTGACTGGAAGCAGGCCGTAGATCACCTCAAGCGTGATGAAGGTGCGTCAGAGCTGTTCCTGAAAGATGGACGCGCTCCTGTGGACGGGGAGGTGATGCGTAATCTGCAGCTGGCCGAAACACTGGAGGCTGTTGCAAAGGGTGGGGCCGACGCGTTTTATACGGGGCCGATTGCTGAGGAGATTGCAGCAATTGTTCAGTCCAAAGGCGGGTATTTGACGGCGGAAGACCTTGCAGCCCATGAGGCTGTTGATGTGACACCGGTCACCACTGACTATCGCGGTGTCACCGTTGCTGAGTTGCCGCCAAACGGGCAGGGCATCATTGCTCTTGTGATGCTGGAGCTGATGAAGTGCTTTGACTGGGCTGATCTGGACCCGACAGGACCAGAGCGGTTCCATCTGGAGATGGAGATTGCAAAGCTTGCCTATGCTGGCCGTGACCGCTTCCTTGCTGACCCGGATTCCATGGAGTTTGACCCGCAAGCCTTCCTTGAACAAGATTACATTGACCGGCTTGCCAAGCTTATCAGCACAGATACGGTGTTGCCGCGCCAGCCGGAAGAGGTTCTCTCTCCAAAGTCGGATACAGTTTATTTGACTGTTGTTGACGAGAATGGTCTGGCCATCTCTCTGATCAACTCAATCTATCATGGTTTCGGCTCTGGTATTGCGACGCCAAAATCTGGTGTTCTGCTGCAAAACCGTGGTGCCTGTTTCACGTTGGAAGACGGCCATGCAAACCAAATCTCTGGCGGTAAACGGCCAATGCACACCATCATTCCGGCTATGGCTTTGAAGGATGGGCTGCCTTACATGAGTTTTGGCGTTATGGGTGGTGGCTATCAACCGTGTGGCCATGCCCATGTGCTTTCCAACCATCTGGACTACGGCATGAACGTGCAAGAGGCCATTGATTGCCCACGTATGTTTATTGATGAGAAGTCTTTGTCTCTTCAGGCAGAGACCGGTGTTCCGGCTGAAACGATCGAGGCGCTTAAGGCACTGGGCCATGAAGTCTCCACTGCGGGCTCTCCAATCGGCGGTGGTCAGGCGATCATGTTTGACCGCACCAACGGCGGCCTAGTCGGCGGCTCCGACCCACGTAAAGACGGGTGTGCGCTGGGGTATTAAAACAGCGGTGTAGTGGGGTCTCCAGAGTGCGACGTAGCCCATGCGTGCGTTGTCGCTCTGGATCCCGCATCAGGTGCGGGAGGACGACGAGCGCAAGAGTGCACTTTGAGGCATGGCAACACATATTGTCGTCGTCCCGGCCTCCGAGCCGGGATCCATGCAGCGTTTGCGATATGCCGTCAGGGTTTTGTTGATCGAGAGCTGGTCGTGGGTCACCCTCAAAAAACTTATCCCCCCACTCCAAAATACACCCCATACTCATCCCATGCCTACGTAACGGGCTTGCTGGCGGGCCGTCCGTCAGTTGGTCGTAGGCTGGATGGGGCTACTGTGGAAGGTAACGTATTTCGCAGCAGGTCCGTGGAGGTTGCCCAAACGCCATGAGTGTTGGGGCGGGAGGATGCGCGGCCAAACCAAAGGGCGTCAGCACTGTCGACACTTCTCTACGAGAAATGTCGTTTACAGCGTCTTTTGGAGCTTGGCCATAGCCTCCTACAAAAACGTCCGGGCAAGGCGATAGCCAATGCCGAAGAAACTATTTCAATAAGTAGCGCAGGTGTTGCCTGCCGCCTTGCTCATCCCGTTTTTCGGGAACCCTATCTTCAACACTGCATGGGATGCCATGCGGTGCTATTGGTGTTTTCTGCAGCTTTGGGTTGGACTCAGAGGAGTTTAGACAGATCAAATGCGATGTAATAGTCAAGGAAATGTAAGCTTACTTTACCTGCAACTCCGAAGTACTCGATGCTCCTCTGAACTGCAAAATATAAGGAGATTACTGCGGCTGCCAGACAGCAGATAGTCAGGAGCTTTTTGAGTGCATTTGTTTTGAAGCAACTGACTACGACACCAGCTGTGGATGGCAATAGTATGAGTATGCCCGAAATAACTAAGAGTGCTCCAGAAGCAGAAATGAATTTCGATATTGTAGTTGTGTATTCTGCAGCATTGTTTGCGATATCAAATGCAGTGACAGCTAGCACGGGGTTAAAGGCAGCAAACAATATGGGTACGGCTATTTGAGCTCTTTTGCCAAGTTTTGATGGGCTCCTCTGCGAGATACTGAAGAGAAAAAGAATGCAAATCAGAATGAAGGCGAGTGTTAGCCCGAGATTTGTTAGATACGAGAACTTAAAATAGAGCACTGGTATCCTGAAAGCGCCACGATATCCGTCAGAAAGAATACTCATCAAGGCGAGTATGGCAATCTGAGTGCCCACTATTCCTAGGAGTTGCTTGGGGGAGAGCTCTTCATTGATTACAAGCGTAGCTGCAATCAATGATACTAGGGCAATATGCCATCCATAAAGCGTAAGTGTTCCGTGGAACGCTAGGTATCCGCTGAAAGTGAAAATATAAAATAGCTCAGCCATGTAGTTTTGCAGTGATGTATAAAGGGATCACTAGAACATGCTGCAAATCTCTAGAGGTTGCAAATTGTTTTAGCAAACGTCAGCCTACGCGTTGTATTCGATGATACGGCCTTCGCCGATTTGGCGGGGGGATTTTTCGGTGGTGAGGTAGCTGGTGGCGCCTTCTTTGGGGGCTACATGGTGGCGATCATGCAGGTAGGCCGGGTTTTCCTTGAAGCTGATGAGATGGGCGAGGAAGGCGGAGTTGCAGCGGAAGATGTGGATGCGCTTTGGCAGGTCGTAAAGGTGTGCATCAGTGTCCTGATGGACGTGCGCGGTAGCGGTATCCTCGGTGGTTTGCAGTTCTTTACCTGTTTGGCCATAGGTGTTTCGTCTTGAAACAGCCTCTGCACGTTGTTCTGTGATTTTGGTGCGACGGCGAGACCCGATGTCGCGATAGCGGCGATCAGCGTCTGTTCCGGTGTTAATTGCTTTTCCAGTGCGGGTGACACGCATGACTTCACTCCCCCGACTGTCTCAAAATGAGACTGATGCCGTTTCCTGGGATTCACATCGCAAGGCGCGTGCCAAAGATTAATATTTTGTTAATGTTTTAACTGGTTCTGCGGAGAGGAATGATCTGGCAGAACAGAAAAGATAAACTGGTGCAGAGAGTTACAGCTTGTCGATCTGACCCTCAGGGCCGCTGACGAGCAGGGTTACGCCGTCTTCGGTGAAGGTGCGTTCTAGGATTTCCAGCTGTAACAGTATGATCTGGCGTTCCAGTTCGGCACTGCTGGCGAAGCTGGTGGAGACAGTGCGGGTCTTGATGCGCAGCCACGGCACAAGTTCCGCTTCGCGAATGGCAAGGTTGGCGGCGCCGGAGTAAGCCCGTGCCAGACCACCAGTGCCCAGCTTGGTGCCGCCAAAGTAACGCACGATGATGACGCCCACATCAACAAGGTCTGCCCCAATGAGTGTTTTGAGCGTGGGCATACCGGAGGTGCCGGCGGGTTCGCCATCGTCCTTGCCGCCTTCCTCGATGCGCCCTTCCGGGAGCATTCTGCGGAAAGCGGTGACGTGGTGGTTGGCCTTCTTATGCTCGTCCCGAAGCTCGGCGAGCCGCGAAGCAAAATCTACATGGGGAACCAGAAAGGCCAGAAAGCGTGACTTCTTTTCTTCCAGCTCTGCATAGAATTCCTGCTCAACGGTGAAGAGAGGCATCAGATCACGCTCCTACTGGCTCTTTGCTCCTGAAGTGCTTGGAAAGCTTGAGGGCCTGCCCCTGATAGTTGGAGCCAATGCCTTCGCCATAGAGAGTCTCTGGCGCTTCCTGCATGTGTTCGTAAACGAGGCGGCCAACTGTCTGGCCGTGTTCTACGATGAATGGGACATCGTGGGAGCGGACTTCAAGAACGGCTCTGGAGCCTGTGCCGCCAACGGTGGAGTGGCCGAAGCCTGGATCGAAGAAGCCAGCGTAATGCACGCGGAATTCGCCGACGAGCGGATCGAACGGAACCATCTCGGCAGCATACTGCGGTGGAACGTGGACGGCTTCCTGAGAGACCAGAATGTAAAACTCGTTGGGGTCGAGGATGAGGGTTGCGTCACCGCGATTGTAAAGCGGCTCCCAGAAGTCCTCTGCATCGTGGGCATCTTTGCGGTCCACGTCGATCACGCCGGTATGGCGCTTGGCGCGGTAGCCGATGAGGCTGCCTTGACCGGCACCTTTCAGGTCGATGGATACCTGTACGCCGTTGTTGATTGCATCTTCGTCTTTGCCGCCAGAAACCAATGTGTGCTGGTTGTGCACTTTGGTGAGGTCTTCGTCGTTGATGAGGGTCTCACCATTGCGGAAACGGATCTGGGACAGGCGGGAGCCTTCGCGGACCAGAACTGGGAAGGTTTTGGGCGAGATTTCTGCATAGAGCGGGCCTTTGTAGCCAGCTTCAACACGGTCAAATGCGCGGCCCTGATCTGTGATGACGCGGGTAAAAACGTCGATGCGGCCCGTGGAGCTTTTGGGGTTTGCGGTTGCAGACTGCTCTTCAGGGAGGTTCAGCGCCTCCTGAAGGCGGACAATGTAGACGCAGTTGGTTTCCAGCACGGCGCCCTTGGAAAGGTCGATCTCGTGCAGGATCAGCTTTTCCAGCTTGTCTTCCAGCTTTGCGTTCGGACCGGGCAAAAAGGACGCACGAACACGCCATGCTTTCGCCCCCAGTCGCAGGTCAAGGCTGGCTGGTTGAATCTGGTCCTCGTCAGGCGCTCTGTCTGCTTTAATTGATCCGCTGGCAAACATAGCTTCAATTGCTTTTGCCGGAAGAATGCCTGTCATTTTTGGTCCCGCCCCACTCGTGCTGAAATCGTTCAGACACTGATTAACGTATGTTTGACCCCGCGCCAAGTCTGCAACCTAAGCTGATTTATTGACGCTTCTACATTTTCGAGGTAAAACCGCCGCCTATTCCGTGGGGATTTGGTCGACCGGCTTGCAACCACGTAAAACAAATAGCTAAAGGGTCGGGTTCTTGAACAGACCTCGGCCCGCGCCGGGGTTTTTTAATGAAGAGATACAACGATATCTCTTTGGACAGGAATGAGCGATGACAGACGCAAAGAACTGGAAGCCAGCAACTCGGCTTGTACATGGGGGCACAACGCGCTCCAGCTTTGGCGAAACATCCGAAGCTATCTTCCTCACACAAGGGTATGTTTACGACAGCTCAGAAGCGGCAGAAGCACGCTTTCTTGGCGAAGACCCGGGTTACATCTACTCCCGGTATGCAAACCCGACCGTAGGAATGTTCGAGCAGCGAATGTGCCAGTTGGAAGGCGCAGAGGCTGCGCGTGGCACTGCTTCCGGTATGGCGGCTGTCAACTCTGCGATCATGGCTTGCGTTAAAGCTGGCGATCATGTGATCGCACCAAAGGCGCTGTTTGGTTCCTGTCGCTACATCATCGAGCAACTTCTGCCACGCTTTGGTGTGGAATCCACGCTGATTGATGGCACTGACCTTGAGCAGTGGAAAGCGGCGGTTCGTCCAAATACGACAGCGGCATTCCTTGAAAGCCCAACCAACCCGACGCTTGAAGTGATCGATATTCCTGCTGTGGCGGATATTATTCACGAGGCTGGCGGACGGCTTATTGTAGACAACGTGTTTGCAACGCCGATCTGGCAGAGCCCGCTGGCGCTGGGTGCGGATGTGGTGATCTATTCTGCCACCAAGCACATTGACGGGCAGGGACGCTGTCTGGGCGGTATCGTGCTTTCTGATGAAAAGTGGATCGTGGAAGAGTTCCATGACCCGTTCAAGCATACCGGTCCTGCAATGAGCCCGTTCAACGCATGGGTTCTTCTCAAAGGTCTGGAGACACTGTCTTTGCGCGTGGAGCGTCAGACACAGACTGCGGGTCAGATTGCAGATTTCCTTGCGGATCATTCTGCTGTGTCTCGTTTGCTTTATCCGGGCCGTGCGGATCACCCGCAGGCGGATATTATTGCCAAGCAGATGCGCGGTGGCTCTACCATGCTGGCGTTTGATCTGGCGGGTGGTAAGGAAGCGGCGTTCAAGTTCTCTAACGCTCTGGACATTGTTAGCCTTTCCAACAACCTGGGCGATGCGAAGAGCCTGATCACCCATCCGGCGACGACAACGCACCAGAGTGTTGCGGAAGCGGCGCGTTTGGAGCTGGGGATTACAGACAAGACGCTTCGTCTTTCCATTGGTCTGGAAGATCCAGAGGATCTGCTGGAAGACGTGACAAAGGCGCTGGCTGCGATTTAAGCAGTTTGTGCATAGTGATTTTGAAGAGGGCATCCATTCGGGTGCCCTTTTTGCGCTCTGCCTGAACCAGACCTAACTGCTGGACGAGGTGACCTTAACATCCCGACGGGCTCCGGACAGGGTGATGATGAAGCCTGCGATGACATCCAGAAAAGTGATGGTCATGAGGAGCAGGAAGAGTGGCGTTGCAGCCTCCTGAACCGAGAGGAACTCTATCAGGTAAGCAACAAGGATAAGCAGGGACAGGCTGTGATCGACCAGTGAGACGGTGCTGGTTCTGGTGGCTTTGATGATCTCGACAAAGAGCAGGATCAGCGTGCCAGCCAGCAACAGGGTGGCGACGTCAAGCGGGACAAGTAGTCCGGATGGCAGCGGGATTTGGAAGACAATAGTGGCCCATGGGGTGACGTTGTAGCCTTGATCGAGCACTGGTTCCAAGTCTTCGAACCATCGAAATGCCACGGCGTTGTAGAGTAAGAACGGAATGAGCGTGAGTGGAAAAGTCCTCATTTGGTTGTCCCCGGCAAAGCTGGCAGCGGTATCCTGTCGGAAAATATTAACATAATTTCGGGGTGCCTGTGATGCCCTGAAACCGGAAGGGGTAACGCTTCGGGGTATTTGGTGTGCCAACGGGCTGATTTGGGGCATGTTTTACGGAAAGCGGCGGGTGCCATTGTGGATGCTAAGGGGGCGGCGTACGCGCTCTGTCATGCGATGTTCGACGGGCGTGAGCGCGTTGTAGGTATCCATTGATCCAGCCTCCCAGTATTTGACAAGAGGGAAGTCAAAGCGGAACAGAAAGGCACCGATCGGGTAGTTGGTGTCACTTTGATAACGGATGCGTGCCGCGAATGAGGAACTGATAGCCTGCACTCCAAACCAGCCTGAGCGGGAGACTTGCAGCCGACCCTGTACGCCGCTGATGCGCTCTACGTTGTTGGCGGTGCGATAGAAACCACCCGCGTAGAGCCGCATCCCGAAGCCCAGGTTTTGGGTGCCGGGGAGATCGTAGCCGATCTCTCCTGACAGACTGGTAAGGGGGACACTTTCGCGTAGAGCTGTGCTGCCGTGCTCTGGGGCGAGCAAGCGGGTTCTGGTTGTTGGAAACTGTGCGTTAAAGCGGCCCTCATAGCCATGTGCAAGCAACTCAATGCCGGTTGTGACGGCGCTTTCAGGGCCGTGCTGATAATCTTCCTGATGGTTCATGAAGATGTAGGTGCTGCCAATGAGGTTCGGGTGCAGGAAGTAGCGCAAACCGCCACCAGCGCTAATCTGATAAACCGCTTGCGAGGCGTTACCGATACGGACATCTGTGAAGAGTATACCCTGACTGTTTTGGAAAATCGGGGCAAGGATTTCAGCTGCGCCGGTGCTGTTCTTTCGGCTGGTGTTAAGTAAGCCGGTGAACCTTGGCTGGTACTGGCCTTGTGGGTTGAAGGTAAAGTGGTCTTCCAGATCCGGGAGGGACTGGTGTGAGAGAGGCTCGGCAATGGTCGTTGAGGTGTGTAGCCCCAGCAGGCAGAACAAAACACGCAGTGACTGTCGCGGTGGCTGGCCCATTTTCTCTCTTGGTGCTGGTTAAGCGGTGGAGCACAAAGCATGGGCGAAGTATTGAGGGTTGCTGGTGTTTCTGATAGCCCCGCCATCCAGCGGGCTATCCTTGCCAAGCAGGATGGAATTGTAACTCGGTGCAGCCGGCGAACTGCATACAGCGCTCCAGTTCGGCTTCAAGGCGTTGCTGGCGGCCTTTACCCATGCGGATACCGGTTTCGGGCCAGAAGCGTTTGACCGCTAGTGTATTTGAGGCTTTGTCGCGCTTCATGTCGATGCGGCCAATCAGTTTGTCCCCCTCCATAACGGGGAAGACATAATAGCCGTATTGGCGCTTTGCTTCCGGTACGAAAATCTCAATGCGGAAATTGAAGTTGAAGAGAAACTCAGCGCGTTTGCGGTCTCGAAGGGCCGGGTCGAACGGGCTAAGGATACGGATGCGCTGTGACGGGGCATCAAGCGATTGCAGATCGTCTTCGATGTGCGGGCGAGCGAGGCAGAGTTTGGGCTTTGCATTTTGTGCAGGCTGAATTTCGACTGTGATGAGTTCCTGTCGCCGCAGAGCCTGTTCGCACCATGTCTTTACATCGGCAAGGTCGAGTTTGTCCCAATAGGCTGCAATTTCGCTAGGCGTTGCGAAGCCGAGGCGGTCAATTGCGGAGTTGCAGGCCCATGCAATTGTCTCTTCGTGGTTTGGTTTAGCTGTGAGGTGGGCAGCAGGGATGACCCGCTCAGTCAGGTCATAGAGTTTCTGGAAGCTCTCACGGCGGGAGACCGAGATCTGGCCGGTGCGCCAAAGATATTCGAGGGCGGTCTTCGATGGGTTCCATTCCCACCAGCCACCTTTGCTGCGTTTCTCATCCTTGCCCACATCGGAAGTGCCGGCAGGGCCGTTCTCTTCAATGTGCCGGAGGATGAGGTTGAGCTTTTCTTGATACTCCGCCCCGCGCCAGACTTTCCAGCGGGATTGCAGGCTCTCTGCGCTCTTCTGGAAGCGGTAGTGCCAGTAAGGGAAAAACTCGGTTGGAATGATGGAGGCGTCGTGGGTCCAATGCTCAAAGAGGGTTCGGTCGTTCTCCAGAAGCTTTTTCAGGTGTTTGGGGCGATAGCTCTGGCGCCGTGACCATAAGATCATGTGGTGCGCGCGCTCGACCGTATTGATGCTATCAACTTGAACAAAGCCAATGCGATGAATGAGGTTGAGCAGATCCTCCCCTTTCGAAGGGCCGGTTGGCGTCTCCAGAAGGGCGTGTTTGTGCAGAAATAAGCGGCGCGCAGCGGCGTTATCAACTTTTAAAACTAACTGCGCTTCCATAGTCATCAAAGTCTCCTGCTTCGCCAGATTTGGTTAGGCTAGGAGAGGCAGCGCCTTGCCGCAAGCAGCTCGCAGCAGATAACTGTGGGTTTGTTCCTATTATGTTCTCTGGATGGAGGTTGCATTGGACTTTGCAGAAAAACAGCGGGGGGTGTTTCAGCGGATGATTGTCGGTGCTTTGGTGACCGCGATCGTGTTGTTGTTCGGGGCACTCCTCAACCCGTTTGGTTTTGCTAGTGACTGGGATGCCTCTGAGCGGCTTTGGGTTGGGGCGGTCTCGCTGACGTCACCTGCCGTGCTGCTGATGGTCTCGATCGGTCGTCTGGCAATGCGTCGGTTTTACCATGCTGATGACATTGATGGCGGCGGGCTGACCCACGGGAGTGAGGAAGCACAGGTGCTGCAGAGCATTTTGCAGAACACGCTTGAACAGGCCGTGCTTGCCGGTTTTGTTTATGTGGCCTGGCTGGCCATCATGCCCGGAAGTACAATGTCTGTGCCGCTACTGGCTGCGCTGCTTTTTGCGCTTGGGCGGGTATTGTTTTTCGCCAGCTATGACAAGGGTGCGCCATGGCGGGGAACCGGCTTTGCGCTGACGTTCTATCCTACCGTCTTTATGTTGGTGGTTATTCTGATCACGTTAATGGCAGGGTTGTAAGGGGGATGCAATGTGGTTACTCCCTGTCCCATAGTCCTGTCGTATACTCGATGGTGATTTAGATGATTTGTGAATACCTGCAAAAGACTCTCTATTGCTAATGGAGGGTTTCAGGAGGAAGCCAAGCCAAAAAAATAAAACCCGCAGCGTTGCCACTGCGGGTTTGTGTCGTTTGATAGAATCGGTGAGTTCTTAGGCGTCTACCAGTTCTCTTTTCTTGGTCATCTGGTTCCGCTTTGCCAGCGTCCGCAGACGTAGGGCGTTGAGGCGGATGAAGCCTGCAGCGTCTTTCTGGTCGTAAGCGCCGTGGTCGTCTTCGAAGGTCACCAGCTCTTCTGAGTAGAGAGAGTAAGGGGACGCACGACCAACAACGATGACGTTGCCTTTGTAGAGCTTCAGCTTAACCGTACCGGTCACATGCTCCTGCGACTTGTCGATCATCGCCTGCAGCATTTCACGCTCAGGAGAGAACCAGAAGCCGTTGTAGATCAGCTTTGCGTAACGCGGCATCAACTCGTCTTTGAGGTGAGCTGCATCGCGGTCCAGTGTGATGGATTCCATCGCACGGTGCGCTGACAGGAGGATGGTTCCGCCCGGCGTTTCGTAGATGCCACGGGACTTCATGCCGACGAAGCGGTTTTCGACCAGATCGAGACGGCCAATGCCGTTGTCACGACCGTAATCGTTCAGCTTGGCAAACAGGGTTGCCGGAGACATGTGCACGCCATTGATGGAGCATGCATCGCCTTTTTCAAAGCCGATTTCGATTTCGGTAGCTACATCCGGCGCGTTGAGCGGGTCAACGGTGCGCTGGAAGACATACTCTGGTGCTTCTTCATTCGGATCTTCCAGAACTTTACCTTCGGAAGAGGAATGAAGCATGTTTGCATCAACGGAGAACGGAGCTTCGCCGCGCTTGTCCTTTGGTACCGGGATCTGATGCTGTTCAGCGAACTCGAGCAGATCGGTACGGGACTTGAGGGTCCAGTCACGCCAAGGTGCGATCACCTTGATGTCTGGGTTCAATGCGTAGCAAGCCAGCTCAAAGCGTACCTGATCGTTGCCTTTACCGGTCGCGCCATGAGCAACGGCGTCAGCGCCGGTTTCCTCTGCGATCTCGATGAGACGCTTGGAAATGAGCGGACGTGCGATAGAGGTGCCGAGAAGATAAACGCCTTCGTAAACTGCGTTGGCCCGGAACATCGGGAATACGAAGTCCCGAATGAATTCCTCACGGAGATCATCAATGTAGATTTCTCGAATACCAAGCAGTTCAGCTTTTCGTCGTGCTGGCTCCAACTCTTCACCCTGACCTAAGTCAGCAGTGAAAGTCACAACTTCGCAGCCGTATTCCGCCTGCAACCACTTGAGAATAATCGAGGTGTCGAGCCCGCCAGAATAGGCAAGCACAACTTTTTTGATGTCGCCTTGGGCCATAGATTAATTTCCATGTGTGTGTTCGGGCGCATTGTGCGCCTACGGGGGCAATCTACCCAGCAGCGCCAGTAACGCAAGTAAAGATTGGAGATTGAGATCTGAATTATTAATCGTGATAGTTGAGCTACTCACAGATGTCCGTTGCGACAAGGTAGGTGTAAGTTATTATTAATTTCAATTTTTGTGTAAGTAAAGGATTGATAACGCAGCGATAATAAGCGTGGAGACGATCCCGTATTTTAACGAATTTACACGTTTGTAGTGCGTAATTGGCATCGCTAAACTGTATTATCTCTCAAGTATAACGAGGGAAAAACAGTAGAGTTTATGCGCAGAAAATTTTACCGGAGTTTGCGTGTTAACTACAAGTCCCTGTATTTGCGTGATTTTTTGGGCGATGCTTGTACGTCTTTCGTCTAATTTTGAGCCTGTGCTTGTTTGAGTTCAGGTCAAGAACAGGAGCGTTTTGGCAGCTCGATTTTATGATTTTGCTTCAAGGTTTCCAGTCTAGTGGAGCTAACTCAAAGCCTTCAAACACAAAACCGGGGGCGACGGTACAACCGATGAGGGTCCAGTCACCAAGGCTTTCTGCGGACTGCCACGCATGCTTGGGAACAAGGCCCTGAGGGTGCTGGCCGTTCAGCAGGTCCATGCCGAGAATGTGATCGGTTTGCTTGCCACGTTCGACGCTGACGGAGAGGCGGAGGGGTGCGCCGCCGTAGTAGTGCCAGATCTCGCTGACATCAATCCGGTGCCAGTGTGAGCGCTGGCCCTTCTTGAGCAGGTAGTAGATGGCTGAGGAATAACCGCGTCCTTCCGGCCCGTCTGCATCGCGGAAGGTTTCTGCGTAGTAGCCGCCTTCCGGATGCTCTGTCATCTGAAGTGCAGCGATGATTTCATCTGCGGTTATTGAGGACTGGATCTGATCAGGAGACATCAGAAACTATCCTTGCGTCGGCGGATTTCTGCGAAGATGTCGGCTGGCTCTGCATTGACCATATTGAGGTTTTTCTGGATTTCGGGATCTCGCACGCGCAGGAATGGGTTGGTTGAAAGCTCAGCTGCCATGGATGTTGGCAGGGTAGGGCGTCCGACCTCGCGAAGGGCTTTGATACGCTCTGCGCGTTCTTTCAGTGCTTGGTTGGTTGGGTCAATAGTGAGTGCAAACTCAGCGTTTGAGAGGGTATATTCGTGACCGCAGTAGATGGTGGTTTCTGGTGGGAGTGTGTTGGCCAGGTGGCTGAGGGAGGCCCACATCATCTCGGCGTCGCCTTCAAAAAGACGTCCGCAGCCAAGGGCGAAGAGGGTGTCGCCGGTGTGTGCGATGCCTGCCTCCTGGAACCACCAGGAGATATGATCAAGTGTGTGGCCTGGAGTGCCCATGGCTTTTACTGCGATTGGGCCGACAAGGATATCGTCCCCGTCTTCAACAAAGTGGTTCATGCCGGTGATGTGTTGGCGAGAACGCTCAGGTCCGGTGACTGTGGCACCGGTTTTCTCGATGAGTTCTGTCAAGCCACCTACATGGTCCCAGTGATGGTGGGTGATCAGGATGTCGGTCAGTTTCCAGCCGGTTTCTTCCAGAACCTGCAGGTAGGGTGCGGCTTCCGGTACATCGACCGCCACTGTATGACCGCTGTCTGGGTGGTGAATGAGAACGCCGAAATTATCTTTCAGACAAGCAAATTGACGAACTTCAACTTCAATCATTACACAGCTCCCAAGCCTATAATAAATTCTCGTGCGATCATGAGAGGACACGCGGGCAAATTCAACTGCAAACTCATAAAACTCCGCGTGTGGTTGATTTATGCTTGCAAATCATCTGCAAGAAGCGTTGCCTCTGCACACCGGACGCTTCATGATATGTGAAGGCTATACGCGGAGAACCAGTTGTATCTTGATGTTGCTCACTTAAAAGAGTTCTACGACCTGCCACTTGGACGGATGCTCCGGGTGTTGGTTGGAAGTCGCGTGAAAATGCTGTGGCCCGAAATGCGGGGGCGAAGCTTGCTTGGTATTGGCTATGCAGCGCCTTACTTGCGGCCCTATCTGAAGAAGACAAACCGTGTTTTTGCCGGAATGCCTGCTGCACAAGGTGTTGTGAAGTGGCCGCGTGAGGTGGAGATCCCTAACAAGGCCTTCCTGATGGAAGATGGTCAGTTGCCGTTTCCCGATTCCTGTATCGATCGCATTCTGCTTGTGCATTCTCTGGATATGACTGGGCAGCCGGGTGAGTTGTTAGATGAAGTATATCGTGTGTTGTCTCCGGGGGGACGAGTAATTGTTATTGTTCCGAACCGTCGCGGAGCATGGGCGCGGTCAGAAGTGTCGCCGTTTGGATATGGTAGACCTTATTCGCGGCCGCAGTTGGATAACTTTCTGAATAATCACCATTTATCAGTTGTTTCGCGAGAAGAAGCGTTGTTTGTTCCGCCAACCAATTCCAAGCTGGTGTTGAAGAACGCCCGCAGCTTCGAGAGTCTTGGCGCTGTTGCGTGGCCTGCTTTTGCCGGGTTGCTGGTCACCGAGGCTGAAAAGAAGATTTTCCGAGGTGTTCCGTTAAGAGCCAGTAGAGTAGCACGTGTGTTACGCCCGGTGTTTTTGCCGGAAGGGAAGACTGCGGGCGTGCAGGCGCACACTAGATACGAATAATGCGCAGTGCGCGGCCTAAGAATGTGCCAGAGGCAGCACCCAGACGGGCGCGCCGGTGATGAACTGCAACATTTGAAACCTCGAAAAGAGACATCTGAAACTTGAGTACTATTACTTAATCAATTTTTACGTTCTAGCAGAAAGACCGCCTGATCGCCAATCAGATTCCACACCCACCAAGGTGCATTGAAAGCAATGCGTCGGCCTTTGGCGTCTAATGCTTCTGCCTTGATGACCCTTGCATGTACTTCCTCTGAAAGTTCGACAAAATCCCGGATGGTACAGAAGTGGATGTTTGGTGTGTCGTACCACTGGTATGGCAGGTAGTCGGTGACCGGCATCCGGCCTCTTGTCAGTAGCTGTATGCGGTTGCGCCAGTGGCCGAAGTTTGGGAACGACACGACGACTTTCTTGCCGATGCGCAGCAGCTGCTCAAGGACCTGTTTGGGGTCCATGGTTGCCTGAAGAGTGTGGCTCAGGATTGCGTAGTCAAAGGCATCATCGGGGTAGGCGGAAAGATCATTATCCGCATCGCCCTGAACAACTGACAGCCCGCGAGCCACGGCTTCGTTCACGCCCTTTTGTGAGGTGTCGAACCCACGGCCATCCACGCCCCGTGTCTTGATCAGGAGTTCGAGCAGCTCACCTTTGCCACAGCCAATGTCCAGAACCCGCGAGCCCGGTGCTACAAAATCACAGAGAATCCGGTGATCGCCGCGTACATTCCTCAAATCATCTTTTATCATAATGAATCTGCTTTCGGATAAAGCTAACTGTTCAGCGTTGCGGTTCGTTTCCATCTCCGGGAGCCGGAATGCCTCTGGCTCTGGAGGCTCCGGTCAGGAAGCCGCGCATGGTCTTGAGTAGTTCAGCTTCATCAAGAAGGAATGCATCGTGTCCGCGAGAGCTCTCGATCTCGACAAAGGAGACGTTTGCTCCTGCTGCGTTAAGCGCTCTTACAATGTCCCTGCTTTCCGAGGTTGGGAAAAGCCAATCAGTTGTAAAGGACATGACGCAGAAGCGGGTTTTGGTGTGCAGGAACGCGTTGGCCAGTTTGCCACCATGGGCTGCCGCGAGGTCGAAATAATCCATCGCGCGGGTCACGTAGAGATATGAGTTGGCGTCGAAACGATCCACAAAGGTCATACCCTGATGACGCAGGTAGCTTTCGATCTGAAAGTCCGCGTCAAAGCCAAATGTGATGGCAGAGCGGTCCTGGAGGTTGCGGCCAAACTTACTATGGAGGCTCTCATCTGACATATACGTGATGTGGGCTGCCATGCGTGCGACGGACAGGCCTTTGGTCGGGCGCTTTCCGTATTTTGCGTATTGGCCGTGACACCAGTCCGGGTCCGCCATCACAGCCTGACGGCCAACCTCGTGGAAGGCGATATTCTGACTGGAGTGGCGTGGGCCTGTCGCGATTGGGACAGCAGCGAACACCTTGTCCGGGTATGCGGAGGCCCATTGCAGCACCTGCATGCCGCCCATGGAGCCACCGACCACAGCAAACAGTGTGTCGATGCCAAGCGCTTCAACCAGTTTTGCCTGGGAGCGCACCATATCACCTATGGTAACGACCGGAAGATCCAGACCGTAGACCTCGTTGGTCTCTGGGTTAGTGGAGGCTGGTCCGGTTGTTCCGAGGCAGCCACCCAGCACGTTTGCGCAGATGACAAAATACTTGTCGGTGTCCACCGGGCATCCGGGGCCAACCATTACGGACCACCAGCCCGGTTTTCCGGTTACTGGATTCTCTGAGGCAGCGTATTGATCGCCTGTGAGGGCATGACAGACCAAAATGGCGTTGGTCTTGTCCTCATTCAGTTCGCCGTAGGTTTCGTAGGCGATCTGCCAGGGCGCAATCTCGGAGCCTTCGTCAAGCCGAAGAGGGTTGTCCGGACCAAATCGCATGAGCTTGCTGGCAGGCATGTCCATCTGCTCCGCTGCAACACTGGCTTGTGTTGAGGGTGAGATCTTCGGAGTTTCCTCCGGTTTTGCGCTGGCAGTCTCAGTCATGTTTTCTTCCGAGAGGTTGTGAAGGCGAAATGAGTGTTCCTCTGAAGGCTTTCAGGAAGGTTTTTGCTAGGTGTCTATTGGCAATGTGTCAACGCTTTCTTTTGCTTTCATCCTCGTTGTTTCCTGAGAATTTGCTTAGGTTCTGTTCAATAATTCGCGAGGGGCAACACCATGCATGTGGTGTTCCCGGTTGCAGTTACACAAAAGAGTTTGCCTTGTGTTCGTGAAAAACTGCATGAGCTTGATGGGAAACCGTATGATTTTAGATGCATATAGGTATAGAAGTGTTGAGTTTTTATCGCAGTTTTGAAGGCGTAAATACGTTATTAGCTGTTCTGGGGAAGAGATCGGCGCAGGCGCTGGCAGATTTATTTGAAGCTGCTGAGGTGGTATTGGATTTGCTTAGGTGTGTCGATGGATACCCTCGCGCCGCTTGACCTAGATGATGAATTTGATAGTGAAGCAGACGCAGTTCTATAAATTACGCGTTATTTGAATGAAGGAATGACTTGATGGAAGAGCAGGTAGTACGCCCTGTACCTCGTGCTGGTGTGTTGGCGATTGCCCCCTATGTCCCTGGTAAGGCTAAGGCAAAGGGCGGCCATAAACTGCATAAGCTCTCTTCCAATGAATCTCCTATGGGCGCGAGCCCCAAGGCATTGGAAGCCTATCGCAGCATTTCCGAGCTTCATCAATACCCTGATGGCAGTGCGACTGAACTGCGTACTGCAATTGGTGAAGTGTACGGTCTTAATCCAGATCACATCATTTGCGGGTGTGGGTCTGATGAGTTGTTGAGCCTGCTTGCCTATGCCTATCTGGGTGAAGGTGATGAGGCTATTTATACCACACACGGCTTCCTTGTTTACAAGATTGCGATCCATGCAGCTGGTGCAACCTCGGTTGTTGCTCCAGAGAAAAACCTGACGGCAGATGTGGATGCGATTTTGGAGCGGGTTACCGAGAAAACCAAAATGGTTTTTGTCGCCAATCCGAACAATCCAACTGGCACGTACCTTCCGTTTGACGAAGTTAAGCGCCTGCATGCCGGATTGCCGAAATCCTGTATTCTGGTGCTGGATGCGGCCTATGCTGAATATGTATGCCGGGATGATTATAACGCCGGTATCGAACTGGTGGAGAACTCCGAGAACGTTGTGATGACGCGGACGTTCTCTAAAGCTTATGGTTTGCCAGCTCTGCGTGTTGGTTGGGGCTATGGTCCTGATCACATCATTGATGCGCTGAACCGTATTCGCGGGCCGTTTAACATGAACGCGGCAGCGATTGCAGCGGCAGCAGCAGCTGTCCGCGATCAGGCGTTTATCGAGCAGGCCGTTGGTCACAATAACCAGTGGTTGCCGTGGGTAGTTAACGAACTAACCAAACTAGGCCTTGACGTAACGCCAAGTGTCGGCAATTTCGTTTTGATCCATTTTCCCGAGGAACAGGGCAAGCGCGCTGTTGATGCGGATGCCTACCTGCTGGACCGCGGGTGTGTGTTGCGGCAGGTGAAAGCTTATGGATTTGACAATGCCCTGCGCATGTCAATCGGTAGCGAGGAAGCCAACAAAGATGTTGTGGCGGTACTCGCTGAATTTCTGAAGTAGCCCTAATAGAAGGTCTCCATGTCTGAACCCTTGTTTAGCCGGGTCGCACTGATTGGTATCGGTCTGATCGGCTCCTCTCTTTCGCATGTCATGCGCCGCGAAAAGCTGGCGGGTGAAATTGTTGTCTCTACACGCTCGGAAGTTACTCTGAAGCGTGCGGAAGAGCTGAGGCTTGGGGACCGATATTATCTGGACGCAGCTGAAGCGGTTAAAGGGGCGGATCTGGTTATCGTTTGTGTGCCTGTTGGTGCCTGTGGGGCGGTGGCGGAAGCCATTGGCCCGCATCTGGCAGAAGGTGCAATCGTGACTGATGTCGGGTCTGTTAAGGCCTCCGTTGTTTCCGCAATGAAGCCGCATATTCCAGAGAACGTACATTTTGTGGCGGGCCACCCGATTGCGGGTACGGAATACTCCGGGCCGGATGCCGGGTTTGCATCGCTCTTTGAGAACCGTTGGTGCATTCTCACGCCTGATCACGATGCGGATCAGGATGCGGTGAAACGCCTCTCGGGCTTTTGGCAGGGATGCGGTTCGCAGGTCGAGATCATGGATGCAGAGCATCACGATCTGGTGCTTGCTGTTGTGTCTCACCTTCCGCACATCATTGCTTACAACATTGTCGGGACCGCCGATGATTTGGAGACGGTGACCAAGTCTGAAGTGATCAAGTACTCCGCTTCCGGTTTCCGTGACTTCACACGTCTGGCGGCTTCTGACCCGACGATGTGGCGTGATGTTTGCCTCAACAACAAAGATGCTATTCTGGAGATGCTTTCGCGGTTCTCCGAGGATCTGTCTGCATTGCAGCGTGCGATCCGCTGGAGTGATGGGGAGGCTTTGTACAAGCTTTTCGCCCGCACCAAGGGCATTCGCCAGCAACTGGTTGAAGCTGGTCAGGAATCCGCAGCTCCGAACTTTGGTCGCGAGAACGAAAAGGGCGAACCTGCAGAATAAGTTCGCTTCGATCTCTAGGAAATTTCGCCCGGGTCAGATGTGTTCTGGTCCGGGTTTTCTTTTGGAGTTGTAACCAAGACCCATCAACTTACTAATCGGGTAGCGGTCATTGGTTTACTGCGCTTGCAAGGGAGGCTTTGTATCTTTTGGAACGCTGCATATCCTGAGAGCTGATAAAGCACGCTTTCAGGAGTTTCTTATGATGAAACCAAGTGGGTTGACCGCCGTTTTTGCTGCTGGATTTGCTGTTGTGAGTTTTGGCGCAGTGGCATCAGAGGACGATCAGGTTTTAGGTCGTCCAATCGCGGTTGCTGTTATGCACGATGTTGATGGCACTCAGGTTGGTCGCGTGGTGATGGTGGAGACTTTGAGCCAGACCCTGCACATATCTGCTTCCTTCGACGGGCTTCCTGCCGGTGTGCATGGGTTCCATGTCCACGAAACCGGTCTTTGCGAACCGAACTTTGATGCTGCCGGAGGTCACTTTGCGCCTGACGGGCATGAGCATGGGATTGAGGTTGCGGATGGCCCACATGCCGGTGATCTGCCGAACCTTCATGTTCCTGAGAACGGGAAGCTCATTGTTGAGTACTTCTCTGATGTTCTGGATCTGAGCCCCGATGATGAGCATAGTCTGATTGGCGGTCCGGGCAGGGCGTTGATTGTCCATACAGACCCAGACGACTATCACAGCCAGCCGACCGGTAATGCTGGTGGCCGTATTGCATGCGGGGTGATTGTGCCGGTCGATCAGAATGCAGACGGGTTCCAGAGTTACCCGGAAGAGCCTTCCAGTTATGGCGAGTAGGTTTAGCACCGCATGGGTTTCCATGCAGTGTTGAAGCTGAAGTTTCCCGCTAGAACGGGTGGAGCAAGGCGGGCAGGCTCTGCCTGCGCTACTTGTTAAATATGTTTCTTCGGCATTGGCTGCTCGCCTCGCCCGGGTCTTTTATCATGAACACACGGGCTCCTTCTCGGACAGGCGCGACTGATAGGTTTCCCTAACATTGGCAGTTTCCTGCCACCACCGGACGCCCTCCGGAACGACCCCAAGCTCCCTTTCACCACTGTGGCCTCAAAAGGGTATTGCGCTTCACCGGACCTCCCGACACGATACGTTACCTCATGCCGGTAGCCCAACCCCACCCACGCCGAGGGACGGACGGTCCACCCCTGCCCGAATGCGTGGGCACGAGAACAAGCATAGGTGGGATTGGGGAGAGGGGGATAAGTTTGCTGCGTATTTTATTGGTAGCGGGCATATGGAGACCCATTCTTTGCTGGATGAATGAAGCTGCAGCGATCAGGGAGGGCGTTTGGGAGAGAGGAACGACAAGTAGGAATTGATGACGCATAGAACACTGTGTTACCGTATAGGTAAGTTGTTCGTGCTTGGGGATTTGCACGGGCATTTGAGTTTTGTTTGGGAGGGCCGTCTCAATGGAATTTTTTGACCCGGTCGCGTATGCGGTACCGTTTTTTGTTATTCTTATGATTGCTGAAGGTGTGGCGTTGAAACTGCGTGGTTTCGATGGATATAGCGCCAAAGATACATTTTTCAGTTTGGCGCTGGGGATTGGGAGCCTCGTCGTTCAGGTTGCCTTTGGAGCTGCTGTTGCCTTAGCAGCACATAGCTGGGTGTACGGTTATCGGCTTATCGATGATATCCCGGTCAACATATGGACGATTTTGATTTGCTTTGTGCTTTACGACTTTGCTTACTACTGGAAGCATCGGCTTGGGCATGAATATCGCTGGTTCTGGGCGAGCCATGTGAACCACCATTCTTCACAGCACTACAACCTGTCGACGGCCTTACGTCAGACATGGACGGGCACAATCGCGTTTGCCTTTATTTACGGATTGCCGATTGCGCTGATTGGCTTTCAGCCGGAGATTATTTTCTTCGTTGCCGGATGGAACACGCTTTATCAATTCTGGGTCCATACAGAGCTGATTGATCGGATGGGGCCGTTTGAGTGGATTTTTAATTCGCCAAGCCATCATCGCGTGCATCATTCATCTAACCCACGTTATCTGGATTCCAACTATGCGGGGACACTGATCATCTGGGACAGGATGTTTGGCACGTTCACCCCCGAGGTGGCAGAGGACCCACCGCGCTATGGGATCGGTAAGAACCTTGATACCAACAATATTCTGATTGTGGTGTTTCATGAGTGGATTGCCATGGCGAAAGACCTGAAGACTGCACGGTCTTTGCGCGACGCGTTTGGCTACATGTTCCGTACGCCGGGATGGTCGCCTGATGGCTCGCGACTGACAACCAAAAAGGCGAAGGCCAATTGGAGGCGGAAACAGGAACGTCTGAAAGCTCAGCAGGAAGCGCAGCAGAAAACCGAGGCGGAACAGAGCACCGAGGCTGTTGAAGCGTAACGGAACGCATAGCCGTTGCTGCTGTCCTGCGAAGTCCTTTTGTAAATCAGAAAAATGGATTCTGCCTAGTTTGCAGAGCAGCAGCATACGCGCAATCGGAGGAAATAGGGGCTGTGCATATGAGGGGTTTTCCTATCGCAATATGCAGTCATTATACGTGCTTACGTACCACTGGCACTCAGCTCAATTCTAAATTCTACCAGCATATTTCATGCTGTTTTGGGGGGACACAATGGGGAACATCAACTGGCCTATCTTAACTTATGGCAATTACGGAGGCCCCTTCTATACGGGAGGTGAGTACGGAGGAACGGATACTTCTGTCCCTGCCAAAGATGATTTGGATGAAGCCTACAGACAGCATGATATTCTTTATAGCCACGAGGACTCGGACCTAGCTTACATCGCAAACAGGCAGTTTCTAGACGATATTGACCTTCTTAAATTCGATCCAGAATCCGATTGGAATAACGGAGAACTGGACACCTATGAAAAAGCTTATTGCGATTTCACTTTTGGCCTCTTTCTTGGGCTCGTCAAACTCCACGAAGAACAAAATAATATCCCGCCAGCAGAATGTTGGACGCCTATGTCGGCCGATGAACTGCTGGCAGCGATAATGGGAGATGACGTTGTTTACGACCCTGATAGTGGCATAGTTCTAGAGGGTGGGGACGAGGCCAATACCTTCATCGGCAGTGAACTCAATGATACGCTTAAGGGCGGCGCTGGAAATGACACTCTTGAGGGGGGCAATGGCCGTGACGTTCTCGAAGGAGGAAGCGGTGCCGACACGCTCATAGGCGGTAATGGTGGCGATACACTTAAGGGTGGAAGCGGCAAAGACACTCTGTCTGGCGGTTCCGGCGAGGATACTCTTATTGGCGGAAGTGGCAGTGATACGCTTAAGGGCGGTGCGAATGACGACATACTTGATGGTGGCAGTGGCAACGACACTCTAAAGGGTGGCAAAGGTAATGACATCCTGATTGACGGGGCCGGATCAGATCATCTGATAGGTGGGGATGGAGACGATACTTTTTGTTTTTCTGATGATGGCAGGAAAGACTATATCGACGACTTTGAGCTCGGGTGTGATGTCATCGATTTAAGCGCGGCTGGTGTAACTTCATTTTCAGAACTCAAGATCACGCAGGACTGGTTTTGGGATCCAGTCGAAATCCAATACGGCGATGATACCATAGTTGTTGATGCTGGCTGGCTGATCTTGGATAGTTTCTCCGCGGATGACTTCATTTTTGCGTAGGCGCGATGGAGTTGCTGAATTAGTGTTCTAAGGCAGGCACAAAAAAAGGGAGAGCAAATGCTCTCCCTTTTACGTTTATATGTAAGGACTTAGGAAGCCTTAGCTGATGCACGCTCAGCGCGCTTGCGATCATGTGGGCACAGCAGAGCTTTACGCAGGCGGATGGATTCTGGGGTTACTTCCACCAGTTCATCTTCTGCGATGTAAGACAGTGCACCTTCAAGGCTCAGCTTGATTGGAGTTGTCAGCTTAACTGCATCATCCTTACCGGAAGAGCGCATGTTGGTGAGCTGTTTGCCCTTCAACACGTTAACTTCCAGATCGTTGCCGCGTGTGTGCTCGCCGACGATCATGCCAGCGTAAACCTTTGTGCCCGGATCGATCATCATTGGACCACGGTCTTCAAGGTTGAACAGAGCAAATGCGACCGCGTTACCATCACCATTTGATAGTAGAACACCCGTGTTACGGCCCTGAATTGCACCTTTATATGGCGCGTATTCATGGAACACACGGTTGAAGATTGCGGATCCGCGTGTGTCTGACATCAGTTCAGCCTGGTAACCGATAAGACCACGTGTTGGAGCGTTGAACACCAAACGGGTACGACCACCGCCGGAAGGACGCATTTCAAGCAGTTCAGCTTTGCGTTCTGTCAGCTTCTGAACAACAGCACCTGAGTACTCTTCGTCAACGTCGATGATGACTTCTTCGATAGGCTCAAGGCGCTTACCGTTTTCATCTTCCTGATACACAACGCGAGGACGACCTACACAGAGCTCGAAGCCTTCACGGCGCATGTTTTCGATCAGGATAGCCAGCAGAAGTTCGCCGCGGCCAGACACGATGAAGGCATCTGCTTCTGCAGTTTCTTCGATCTTCAGCGCAACGTTACCTTCAGCTTCCTTCATCAGACGCTCGCGGATAACGCGGGACTGAACTTTAGAACCTTCGGTACCAGCCAGAGGACCATCGTTCACGCGGAACATCATGGACAAGGTTGGTGGATCGATAGGCTGGGCCTGAATTGGCTCAGTAACCTGAGGAGCAACGATTGTGTCTGCCACGGTTGCTTTGGTCAGGCCTGCGATGGAAACGATGTCGCCTGCTTCGCCTTCGTCAATTGCTGAACGCTCAAGACCACGGAACGCAAGAACCTTGGAGATACGACCGGTTTCGACGATATCACCTTCACGCGTCAGCGCTTTGATCGGCATGTTTGGTTTCGCAACGCCAGAAGCGACGCGGCCAGTCAAAATGCGACCAAGGAACGGATCGGATTCGATCGTGGTTGCCAAGAGGCGGAATTCGCCTTCTTCGGATTCTGGCTCTTTTACATGTTCAAGGATCATGTCGAAGAGGGGAGACATTGACTCTTGTGGGCCAGCTGGCTCAAGAGACATCCATTCCTGTTTGGCAGAACCGTATACGACCGGGAAGTCGAGCTGCTCTTCGTTTGCATCCAAAGATGCGAAGAGGTCGAAGACTTCGTCCAGAACTTCGTCAGCGCGCTGCTCAGGTTTGTCGATCTTGTTGATTGCTACGATTGGCTTCAGGCCAAGCTTCAGCGCTTTACCAAGTACGAACTTGGTCTGCGGCATTGGGCCTTCAGCTGCGTCTACGAGCAGTACAACGCCATCAACCATGTGCAGGATGCGTTCTACTTCGCCGCCGAAGTCAGCGTGACCTGGCGTGTCAACGATGTTGATGCGGGTGTCTTTCCAAACAAGCGAAGTGTTTTTCGCGAGAATGGTGATGCCGCGCTCACGCTCGATGTCGTTGGAGTCCATCATGCGTTCTTCGGTGCGCTGATTGTCACGGAAGACGCCGGACTGCTTCAACAGGACGTCGATCAGGGTCGTTTTGCCGTGGTCAACGTGGGCGATGATCGCAATATTGCGAAGTTTCATGGAGGCTCCGTCTGGCCATGGGAAGTCACAACGTGTGGGAGAGCCATGAGGTGCCCGAACCACGCCATTCCTTCAATCTAGTTATTCTCAAATGAAAGATGCGCTCTTCTATCCTATTTTTGAGTCATTTCAAACCATCTTGCTAAAAAACTGCTAAGTACTTATTAGTTCGTGCTTTTTTCTAGATTAGCTTGGCTTGTTAGGTAGAATTTGCCGGAAAAAGAACGCAATTCGGTATCTGTTTAGCTGAAACTCGGCGTGAGACCTAAAGAAAAATGCGGTCGGGTGAGGCTTTTAGCGGGCTGTGGCCTTACTCATCATTGAGGAAGTTATAGTCATCAAGCGAGAGCAGGCCGGACTTGCGCATCAGGCGTGAGCGTACGCCGATCTCGGCAAGGTCATAGGCATGTATCCATTGGCACTCATCCGGGCAGCGGCCAATAATGTCGTAGCTCTGACCTGCGGGGATGCAAAATTCTTTGAAGGGTTCAAGATTGAAAATCCTGCCATTGATCCCTATAGAGATTCCAGAGGTCAATGCGACGAAAATCTCTTCGGCCTCTGCATACAAGTTTCTCCAGATGCGGCCGGGCGCGTCGATTTGATGGTGAAATGCGTAGCCCCGCTCGCGAAAGCTTGCTTGCAGCTCATGTTTCTGTTGTTCAAATTGAGGCAGTTCAACTGAAAGCAAGCAGCGCTCCTATAAATTCGATCTTCGGCAAACTGTTAAAAAATGCTCAGTACCATCTAAGGGACAGTGACTTGACTACAAAAAGGAATATGGCAATCTAATATTATTCAATATCGCAATATTGGGTATTGCAATACCCAATAATGATACCGATTTATTCGTGGTGGGTGATTATAAAATAATAAAGTACCCTCTGTGCGCGTAATCCCTAAAGTTGTTGGAAAATATATGCAATTTGCAACCCAACAGTGGTTAGAAGAATGGTTTGCCCCTCTCGCCCCAAGCGAGGGAATGAGTGCAACCCGGCATGAATGTGTAGAAGTGATTCGAGTGACAACCGCGACAAAGCCTCGTGCGGTTATGTACTCACCAAGCATTCGAGTTGTTTTTCAGGGCCTGGTCAGAGGTCATTTGGGTAGCCAAAGCTTCCTCTATTCCCAGCAGAGCTATGTCGCGCTTGTCTCGCCAATCCCGCTAGAGATCGAAGTTGTTGAAGCATCGCCTGAGAAGCCGCTTTACGTAGCCAATTTGGCTATTGATATCAATGTACTGGCAGAACTGATGCTCTTGATTGAGCAGGAGGCTGCTGAGTTTGAATACGGCGAAACGTTTGGTCGACCAGCGCATTTGTCCGAAGAGGCGTTGTTCTCTGTTTGTCGTCTTCTGCAAACGCTAAACAACGAAGAGCAAACGAAAATTCTCGCTGATGGCTATTATCGGGAGTTCCTGTACCACATCCTCAAGTCTGAATACGGTGCGAGCCTGAGAGTCCTGTTCCAAAACAGTGAAAAATCTCAAGGGATTGCGCGAGTTCTTCAAGTGTTGCACGAAGATTTCTCAACCAACCTCAGCGTCGACCAGATGGCGAAGATGGCGTGCATGAGCATTTCGGCGTTCCATGCTGGCTTCAAGGCTGCGACCGGGCTCTCTCCGCTACAGTATGTAAAGTCGATCCGTCTGCATAAGGCGCGCTCTATGATGCTGAGCCAGAATATGAGTGCCAGTCAGGCGGCCTATCGGGTTGGCTATGCAAGTCCGTCTCAGTTCAGCCGCGAGTTCAAGAGGTTCTTCGGAAGTTCGCCAACGCAAGAAGCGGCGAAATTCCGTGTCTTGGCGTAAGGTAACGCAGAAGTTGATTGCCGTAGCTTGTGTTTTTCATTGTGTGCATAATGCACGCAGCCTAAAGTAAGTCGTTCAGAACAAGTTAATAATTACAACTGGTAATGTGCATTCGGGTTTACTAAGTGCCTTGCCCTGAGGTTTGATTTTAGAATGACAAAGGCACAAGGTACGCACCCGGGGCCGTGGCTTTCAGCTGGGCGCACTGCGGCTTTCGGGGCATTGCTGGTTACGATTGGCCCGCTCTCCATGGCGCTCTATACGCCAGCATTGCCGACCCTGACGGATGTGTTTGAGACAACAAGTGCCGTCGCCAAGCTTACCCTGACGGTGTATTTTGCCGGTTTCACGGTAGCGCAGCTGATCTGCGGGCCTCTTTCTGATGCCTACGGGCGTCGGCCGGTCATTCTTGGTTTCTTCAGTCTCTATCTGGTCGGCAGTTTGATGGCCTGGTTTGCGCCAAATATCGAGACGCTGCTGCTCAGCCGACTGATACAGGGAATTGGGGCATCCAGCGGCGTTGCGGTGGCGCGGGCGCTTGTGCGTGACCAGTTTTCTGGCGAGGCTGGGGCGCGGATCATGAATCTGCTGGCTTTGATGTTGGGGGTCGCGCCTGCTTTTTCTCCGACGATTGGTGCTTTGGTGCTTGGGGCCTTCGGGTTGCAGGCGGTCTTTCTTCTGATGGTGGTCTACGCGGCTTGTATTCTGGTGCTCACGCTGACTGTTTTACCGGAAACCAATCTCTATCGGGATGCCAAGCTTATTCAGCCCCGTTACATTCTTTCCGCCTACTGGACGCTTTTGAAATCGTTTGAGTTTCTGCGACCCTCTTTAATCCTCGGGCTCACGATCGGTGTCATCTATACGATGTCTACGATTTTGCCGTTTGTCCTCATTGACCAGCTGGGCCTTTCGCCCTTGCAGTTTGGCCTGGGAATGCTGCTTCAGTCCGGTTCGTTTTTTGCCGGTGCGTTGGCGACCCGTTTTCTCTTGATCCGGTTCACCACCAAAGTCCTGCTTAACCCCGCGCTATTCCTATGCGGCCTTGGTGGGCTGGCTTTGTTTGGCGTTACTCACCTTGGGCAGCTGAGCTTTGTTGACATCATGATCCCCGTTGGCCTCTTTGCCTTTGGCGCAGCGATGGCCATGCCTGCTCTCTCGATGCAGGGGCTCGATCCATTCCCCGGAATTGCTGGGTCCGCTTCTGCCTTGATGGGCTTTATGCAGATGGCCTGCGGTTTCCTTGGCAGTCTGGTTGCAGCGGTTATTGTGCCTGATCCGGTGGTTGCTCTTGGTGTGGTCATGCCGGGAATGGCCTTGGGTGCGTTGTTTCTTCATCTGCTGCCTGTCAAGAAGCGGACGATGGAAGATGAGGCTGTCTGTCATTCCGGTAAGCCGCCCAGATAAAAGGCCCTTGCAGTAAATTGGGCGCACATTCTGAAGCTCGTCGAAAAGATCACCTGATTTTGCTGGAATCAGAAGCGTTGGGCGGTTATGAGGGTCCTGAAATTGGGAGGGAACCCCTTATGGCAGAGTTTAAGCATGGATTGCTGGAGAGCTCCCGGTGTCCGCTTGTCATGGGCATCTTGAATGTAACTCCAGACAGCTTCTCCGATGGTGGCCAGTTTGATGCGCCCGCGGTGGCTTTGGCGCATGCGAAAGAGATGATCGCGGAAGGTGCGGACATCATCGATGTCGGTGGTGAAAGCACGCGGCCCGGAGCTACCTTTGTTGAAGAGCAGGATGAGCTGGATCGGGTTTTGCCGGTCCTTGAGCTGATCAAAGACCTACCAGCGCTGATTTCCATTGATACCTATAAGGCGAGAGTTGCTGCCGAGGCCTGCAAGGCGGGTGCGCACATCGTGAATGATGTCTGGGGCTTGCAGAAAGACCCGGAGATGGCTCGTGCTGTGGCTGATGCAGGCGTGCCGGTGATCATGATGCATAACCGTACCGAGGTTGATGAGACGCTGGATATTTTTGAAGATATTGACCGTTACTTCGAGAAGTCTTTGAAGCTGGCATCAGATGCGGGCATTCCGGAGGAGCTTCAGATTCTTGATCCAGGGTTCGGATTCGGCAAGACGCTAGAGCAGAACTATCAGATTCTGAAGAGGTTTTCTGAGCTTCATAAATATGGACGCCCCATTCTTGCAGGCGCTTCTCGAAAGCGGATGGTTGGACATATCTTGAATAATGAAGCATCAGAGCGTATGGCTGGGTCGCTTGCAATTCACATGCTTGCTCTGCAAAGCGGAGCGCAGATACTGCGAGTGCATGATGTGAAGCCGCACGTGGATGCGGTACGGATCTTCCAGGCGATGAAAGAACTAGGCAGCGGCCAATAATGACACAAGAAAAAATCGTTGCAGCTCTTGGTTTGGGCTCCAATCTTGGCGATACCAAAGCAAACATCGACAATGCGGTCGCGGCTTTGAATGCTGTCGAGGGCATAACCGTTCTCCAGAAATCATCTGATTACCGGACTCCGCCATGGGGGCCTGTGCCGCAGGATGATTATCGCAACTGCTGCATTACTGTAGAGACGGTGCTTTCTCCGCGTGCGCTTTTGAATGCGGGTCTTGATGTGGAGCAACATCTTGGCCGTGTGCGTGATGTGCGCTGGGGCCCGCGAACGATTGATATCGACCTTTTGATTTATGATCATGCAAGCATTGCGGAAGAAGGGCTTCAGGTGCCGCATCCTCGTATGGGGGAGCGGGCCTTTGTGCTGATCCCGCTTACGGAGATCTGGCCGGATGCGCCGTTGCTTGATGGGCGCACAGCGGAAGAGGCGCTGGTGACCTGCCCAGAAAAAGAGGGCATCTACAAGCTGTAGATGCCTTGTTGCTTGTCAGGTGGTTTTCATTCTGGCGACCAGATTGTCTTTCAGAACAAACTGATGATAAAGCGCTGCGATGACATGCAGCACGACAGAGGCGAGCAGCACAGGTGCGGCGAGCCCATGGATTGCGGCTGGTGGAATGGTGATGTTCTCGGGCCATGCTTGCCAATTGCCTGCAATTGCAAGCTCCATTAGTCCTGCAAATAGAGACATGCTCATGCCGGAGATTACCAAGGCCAATGGTGCGAGGTAAAGCAGCAGGTGAACCAGCTTGGAAAGGCTGATCATCACAATGCCCCAATCCGGGTCTGGCTGTGGCCGCGCATGTTTGAACAGCAGGACGATGCGGTAGATCAGGAAGAGCCCAGTGAGACCTCCCAGACCTGCATGAGCCATGAAGATATTGAGTTTCTCAGGTGAGATTGCAGTCCTTTCGAGGATTTTTCCCAAAATGAATACCGCAATTATGGTGACGGCAAAGAGCCAATGAAGGATAATTGTCGGGCGGCTATACTTGTGTGGCGATGACATTGGAATGACCTTTGGTGACCAGAATATAGTGATTTTAGTTTACATGTAAATTAGATGTCAATAATATAATAATCTCTAAAAATTCAGGAATTCAATGAAGACACCCCCATACCCACGTTCGATGGGCCGATTGCTCAATACGCTGTCTGAAGCTGCTTGCGGTTTGGCGGAAGATTTTCTGCGGCCTTATGAGGTTTCTCTGGCGCAGTGGGTCGTGCTGTCGGCGTTATGGCGCCGTGATGGGTTGAGCGTTTCGGAGCTTTCTGAGTATTCGGGCAAGAAAACCGCAGCGCTCTCGCGTTTGTTGGACAGGTTGGAGGACAAAGAGCTGGTTCGCCGTGCCGGGGTTGAGGATGACAAGCGGTCGGTGAAGATCCATCTGACGAAGAAGGGGCAGGGACTGTCCCATCTTGTTGATATGTATAAGCATGTGAACGGGGTTCTGCTTGCAGATTTGTCTGAAGCGGAGCAGGAACAGCTGTTTCCGATGCTGGAACGGATGCTTGATAGCGTTGAGGGGAAATCCAAAAAGCGCTGAAATCTGAAACAGATACTCGCACTCTCGTCAAAATGGCCATTACCCTCGCAAAGAAAATTTATCGGAATCGCACTTTTGCCCTTGAAGCTATAGCGACTAGAGGTCTTATCTTGTCTTGCAATGAGGAAATTGCATGGAGCGGATCATGTCCAATGCGGAAGATCGAGGCCAAAAACTTTTTCGCGATAAGCTAGTCGAGCATAGCAACGAAAGCTGCTCTTCAAGCCATGAGACATCTGGTGAGGATTGCTGTGGCTCTGCGAAACCGCATGGGCATGTACACGAACACTCTCATACTCATACGCACACCGGGTGTGGCTGTTCCAGCGAGAGCGAAATGGCTATTCCTGATGTAACCAACTGGAAGGGTAGCCGTTCGTTTCGTGTTGAAGGGCTATGCTGTGCTGAAGAGATGAGCATTCTTCGCCGTGTTGTTGGTCCTATTGTTGGTGATCCTGAGTATCTGGCGTTTGACGTGCTGAACGGGAAGATGATTGTTTCCCCTGTTGCCCGTGATGTTGCTGATAATCTGATCATTAAGGCTGTAAATACGACCGGTATGAAAGCCGCCCTGTTTATTGAGCAGGAAGCAGCAGACGCCCGTGCAAAGCAGCATCGCCGTCTTGGTACATTTACGATTGCCAGTGGCCTGTTCTGGGCAGCAGCGCTTATACTTCAGGTTATTCTGTATTTCTCCAGCACGCATTCTACGAATGTGTTCAGTGTGTTTGAGGCTGTTCCGTCAGGGCCGGTCGAAGTTTTATATATGCTTGCCATCGTGGCAGGTCTGCGGTTGGTTGCGCCTAAGGGATGGTATGCGCTGAGGACCTTGCGGCCTGATATGAACTTGCTAATGCTGGTTGCTGTTGCTGGCGCGATTGGAATTGGCGAGTGGTTTGAAGGTGCTACGGTTGCTTTTCTGTTTTCTCTTTCGCTCTATCTGGAAAGTTGGAGTGTTGGGCGCGCGCGCAAGGCTGTCGCTGCGCTTATGGATATTGCGCCAACCGTTGTTCGTCTGATCAAGCCCGATGGAAGTGACGAAGAAGCTCCTGTGAGCAGTGTGAAGCCGGGAGCCGTTTTTGTCGTTCGAGGCGGAGATCGTATTCCACTTGATGGCGTGGTGCTCAAAGGTGTTGGCAGTGTGGATCAGGCACCTATCACCGGTGAAAGCATGCCCGTGATGAAAGAGGCTGGCGATGGTGTTTATGCAGGCACCATCAACGGAGAGGGCAGTTTTGAGGTAGAGGCCACCAAGGGGGCTGACGATACCATGCTTGCCCGCATCATCCGCATGGTGAGTGAGGCGCAGGCGCGGCGGGCGGCTTCCGAGCAATGGGTTGAGAAGTTTGCCCGCGTTTATACGCCTGCCGTTATGGTTCTTGCGATCTTGCTGGCGGTCGTTCCACCGCTGGTGTTTGGTGCGGCGTGGATGGACTGGTTCTATCGTGCGCTTGTTTTGCTGGTTATCGCTTGCCCGTGTGCGCTGGTGATCTCTACGCCGGTGTCTATTGTGGCTGGGTTGACCTCTGCGGCGCGCAATGGTGTGCTGATCAAGGGCGGTATCTTTCTGGAGTTGCCTGCACGGTTAAAAGCGCTGGCCTTTGACAAGACAGGGACCATTACAAACGGGTTGCCAACTGTTACGGACGTTTATCCGCTGTCTGGCCACAGCACTGAAGACCTTCTCAGGCGTGCCGCGTCTTTGGAAGCGCGCAGTTCTCACCCACTGGCAGAAGCTATTCTGAAACGCGCGAAAGAAGAGAGTGTTGAGTATCAATCCGCCGAGAATGTTGAGCTGCTGCCGGGGCGTGGCCTCTCTGGTCTGCGTAACGGCAAGAGTTACTGGTTGGGTTCTCGCCGGTTCCTGAATGAGAAAGACTTCGATATTGGGGAAGCTGATGCCAAGGCGCGTGAGTTGGAAGCTGAAGGCAAGACCGTTGTTGCGGTTGGGACAGATGCCCATGTCTGTGGTCTGATTGCGCTTGCTGATACGGTTCGTGACACGGCTGAAGAGCTGGTTACTCAGTTGCACAATGCCGGTGTCGAGAAGCTGGTCATGCTGACGGGCGACAACAAGGCAACTGCGGAACGTGTTGCGGCGTCTGTGGGCATTGATGAGGTGCGCGCTGAGCTTCTGCCGGAAGATAAGGTTGCTGCAGTTGAGCAACTCTCTCATGAGTATGAGGTTGTCGCGATGATAGGTGACGGGGTGAACGATGCACCCGCAATGGCACGGGCCAGCTTTGGTGTTGCGATGGGTGCCATTGGGTCAGATGCAGCCATTGAAACTGCTGATATTGCCTTGATGAAGGATGATCTGTCCCGGTTGCCCTGGCTTATTCATCATTCAAAACGGACGCTCAAGATTATTCATCAGAACATCGCATTTGCGTTTATCGTGAAGGGGATTCTGGTGGTGCTGACGGCGATCGGCTTTGCCAGCCTTTGGGCAGCGATTCTGGGCGATGTTGGTGCGACGCTAATTGTGGTGACCAACGCGCTGAGATTGCTGAAGGATCGCGGGGAATAACAGATAGAAAAGCTGGGACTTTTGCCTCGGCTCTTTTGCATTTATCTCAGGTAGAGAGAGCAGCTTTAGGATGCCGGGGTCCGGGGTGGTTGTTTGTCGATGTACCAGCCCCCGGAAGCGCTACCAGCTATGAGCCAATAAACAAAACCGGCGATGAAGCCTGCAGAGGCTGCGACTGTTGAGCCGGGGCGTAGGCCTTCAGAAGGTGGTATTGGTGTTGCGGGAATGGAGTATGTGAGGATGCTGCCTGCTTCGTTTGAGGTGAAGAACAGGTCTGCCGGAAGAGCTCCTCCGACGCCCCACAGAACCAGCGCAATAATGCCACCTGCCGAGACATGGTAGATAACGCCCCGCCATCTCATCAGCTCTGCAATGCCGATAGCAAAGCCGCTTGGGATAAGAGAGAGCCCGCCAATAACGCTTGCGGAGATGATTGTGCTCCACGTGATTGCGATCAGCTGAATAATTTCAGCCCCTTCACCAGCGTTAACGCTCAGTGTTCGGAAAAAGCCCCACGACAGGAACATGCCGGCAGCAATGATCGCGAGTGAGAAACCAAGAGCAATTCTGAGCAACTGGATGAAGAGCTTGGTTCCGTCGATCATTATTCAGTCCTTTATGTCGGCCTTTGGCGCCGAAGTGAATGGGTTGCCAAGAATGTAACTATAGCTATTGAGCAGATGAAGATTTCAATTGCAAATGTCCAGTGCAGGACGAAACTCCAGATGTAATTCTCGTAGACAGCCGGTATTTGCACCAGCTCAACTTTTAGTTTGGAGAACGGAGCAAACCAGAGGACTGGCGCGGCAACACTATCAAGGACCATGTGGGATAAGCCTCCGATGCTAAGGCCCAAAAAGGTGACACCGAAACGGGGCCTCCAACGTAACAGGATTACTGAGAGGGCGAGGAGTGTGATCCAAGTTATGGGCCAATGGGAGACATAATGTCTGTGGTGGGTGCTTTGGTTGTCTACAAGATAGAAATACAGCAAGTCAGCATCCGGCAGAATGCTACCGATTGCTGTCCACATCACGAGCTGTTCGGTTCTTAGTCCTGATAATTTGGCCGTGGCCTTTCCGAGTAGATAGCCAGCAGGTAGGTGAGCAATAAACATGATTAAAGCCTATGCAATACAAAATTGGTGCATAGCTTTAATCACAAGCATGGCGAGACTTTGTGGCGCTCACAATGATCTCTGGAAACACTGGGGATATGTGTTTTCAGCGGTTCTCCGTTCTCGTCAACAGCATTGCGACGCTGATGAAGTGGAACTGGTAGAGGTGCGGTGCTTCGCGGATGAGGTCTTCGGCGCGGGCGTAGATGCTGTCAAGGAGAGACGCTGTGTTCGGTGTGTCTGCCAGAGCTTGCTGTAAAGCGGTCTCGGTAAAGGCTCTGAAGAAGTTGACCAGTTGTTTGGCATAGGCTGCTGCATCATAGTCTTGTTTGAACTGCTCAACGAAGGGGATGGGAACCTCGTAGCATTCTGCTTTGTCCAAGGTAAAGAGATGGGAGAGGGCGCCGCTGTCTGGTTTTACGGGTTCTACAAGTTCATCGAGATTACGTAGGTAGACCGGATGGATGTAGCGTTCGTATGCATCCTGTGAAACTGCGCGTGCCTCGACATGGTCTCTCAAAGCATTATCAAGAGCATCAATGGTCCCGTCTACGGTTGAGGCCTGATCATTCCGCGCAAATTGCTGCAGCAGGAGCTTGCCTCCTTTCACGAGTTCATTGGCTCGAACCTCAAGAAAGTTTTTCAGATCTCGCTGTGCTTGTTCCTCAAAGGTCTTCTTGTCGTGCGCCGCGATTGTACTGCGTGTTGCCTGACCGCTGGGGCCGTTTGGCAAAATGCAGCCGGGAAGACGGTCTATCGGGAGTTCTGAAAAGAAGCCGATGGTATTAAAAGATGTCGCCACATACACGGAGTTGGCTGGGAGAAGCTGGTTGTAGATTGAACCAGCAACAATGCCTCCAAAAACGGATGGATCTGTATATGGAGACTGCTCGTGATTGCCGATTGTGTGTAGTAAGGCGGCGTAATTATTGCTTGGCAGGTCGCAATGGATGGCTTCGACAGATCTTTTGGAGTGCTTGTGCGCTGCCCCAACCAGCTGGTTCATGATCTTTATGGAGTTTGCACCTTCCGAACATCCAAAATCGACAAAGCGCAGGGCGCTGGTTGAAGTCGGCACATCCAGACCCGCAACTGCCTCATGCAGCCATGGATAGACATAGGCAATCGTAGCTCCTTGTGGAGCGGAGTTCTGGTTATAAAAGCCACCGGCTTTCATGCCAGTCACAGTTGCTTTTTTCTGTGTGGGTGTTGTCTTTCTGGTCATGGTGTCAAGATCCGGTTCCACGTCTGTTTTGACGTTACGATAACCAGAGTCTATGCACATGAGGTGAACGACATGAAAAAGGCCGGAGCTCCTTAAGAGCACCGGCCTTTTTGCTTGAATTCTGTTGTCGATCGCTTAGGCCTCGCCCTGAGCCTGCGCTTTTTCCAGAGCTTCGCGTTCTGATTTGCGAAGGCGCTCGGAAGCGGACTTCAGCTGGCCACAGGCTGCGAAGATGTCACGTCCACGTGGTGTACGGATTGGAGATGCGTAGCCAGCGCGGTTTACAACGTCTGCAAACTCTTCGATCTGTTCCCAATCGGAGCACTCATAGGGAGAGCCCGGCCACGGGTTGAATGGCAGCAGGTTGATCTTTGCAGGAATGCCTTTGAGCAGCTGTACGAGCTGTTTTGCATCTTCCAAGCTGTCGTTGACGCCTTTAAGCATGACGTATTCGAACGTGATGCGCTTTGCGTTGGACAGGCCCGGATAGTCGCGGCATGCCTGCAGCAGCGTCTCCAGATTGTACTTCTTGTTGATCGGCACCAGCTCGTTGCGCAGCTCGTCATTGACTGCGTGCAGGGAGATCGCCAGCATGCAGCCGATTTCGTCGCCTGTGCGTGCGATTTCTGGTGTCACACCAGACGTTGACAGAGTGATGCGGCGCTTGGAAAGGGACAGGCCATCGCCATCAGAAGCGATCAGCAGTGCTTTCTTGACACTCTCGAAGTTGTAGAGTGGCTCGCCCATGCCCATCATCACGATGTTGGTGATACGGCGACGGTTGGATGTAGTCGCGTCCAGACCACCTTCAGGGGCGTCTGCGTCCGGGAAGTCATTGAGGCGATCTTTTGCGAGCATGAGCTGCGCAAGGATCTCTTCTGCTGTCAGGTTACGTACCATTTTCTGCGTGCCGGTGTGGCAGAAGGTGCAGGTGAGGGTACAGCCAACCTGAGAGGAGATGCAGAGCGTGCCACGATCTTCTTCCGGAATGTAAACGGTTTCCACTTCAACTGGCTTGCCAGCCCCGCGAGACGGGAAGCGGAACAGCCATTTGCGGGTGCCGTCAACGGATACCTGTTCGGTTACGATCTCCGGGCGTGCAATCGTAAAGACTGCTCCCAGTTTTTCGCGCAGGTCTTTGGAGACGTTGCTCATCTTGTCAAAGTCAGAAATGCCGCGAACGTAGAGCCAGTGCCACAGCTGGTTGACGCGCATACGGATCTGGCGTTCAGGGACACCGACTGCAGCAAGGGCATTGCCTAGTTCTTCACGGTTCAAGCCGATCAGAGACGGTTTTTCTTCCTGCACAGGAGTAGTTGCAGGAGAGGGTTTTGCTGCGCTGGTCGCCGCCGGATCAGCGGATTTGTGCGCGATGTCTAACGATACCGCCATGGTCATTCACCAGTTGTTTTTAGATGCTCGGCTTTAAGCTTATGTTCTTTGCGTATTCAGTTCCGGAGAGTGAGCCTCACTTTCCGACAATACGATATAGCAGTGAAAATGGCAGGTCGTGAGGACCTGTTGCCCGCTGCCCCAAAATGCGAGAGGCGGTCGCCAGTAGCAACCGCCTACGTATTCGGCAGGCTTATAGCCGAAATCGCCGAGTTTGAAAATCCCAGATCTCAAATTGCATGGCGGCAAGCTGGCGCCAGCAAGAGATCTTTGCAAATTCAAACAATTTTGTGTGCCAAAGCCTTACTGACAGGCGTTGGTTGCGTCTCTTACAGAAGCTGTAATGCCACTCAAAGAAAACGTGTAGGAGGTTTGCGTGCCACGATTGGACTCACCAGAAATAGACATGCTGTTGCCTGCTTTCATGGCGTCGACCAAACGCTGTTCTTCGGCAGCGTTCTGAACCCATGCGCCGTCACCTTTGGTGAACATGGTGAACTGCTGGCCATCAACAGTGGTCGTTACGAGGGAGCCTTCTTTAAATGGATAACCCACTATAAAGCTTGGCTCATTGGTAACGCCTTCACCTGGACGGGTAGACACGAAGAAGAAGACTTCACCGTGGTTTCTATCAGTCGGCAGTGACTGTTCTGGTGCGGAGATCGCGTAACACACTTTACCACCGCTCTGGGTGTTAAAGGTGTAAGTTGCCCACTTACCATTTTCTTTCAGGAGGGCAGGAGACTGCGCACTTGCAGTCGCGCCCGAGATACCAAGAGCCATTAAGGCAGTTATCAGGATACGTGCTTGCATCTTCTCCAAACCGCGTTGCGTACGACAAAATCTGAGATTCTGTGCGAAAACCCATAAAACTTAATGTTAGGGTTACTTTAAAGATGGTTACAAAAGGGTTGATACCCTGCTTTTACGGAGGCACTTTTTTTATGCCTTTGGACCGCGCCATGAATGCTGGCACCAAAAATCTGGCGGGAGTGTGGCACGCGCAGTTATAATATCAAGCGCAAAGACATAAGTGATTTTTCATTTTAAGCGATCTGACCCAGTAGATATGCAAGATGAGTTCTAAGTCTATTTAACATACTAGCAAATAAGAGGTAATCGCTTTCCATGATGTAGGTTTTTTGAGGCATTTTCGTGGGAACCTACAGCAAGTTTTTAGTAAAAAAATATGGGCATCTTTCCACATAGTGTACACAGATTGAGAGAAAATGCGCAGTATGTGGGTGTCGAAAACTGCAATTGGGCCGTGTGCTAAGCTTATTCGTATCATAACGAATTATCTTAAAAATTTATGGAATCTGTTTGCCATGAGCCGGAATGAGGGGTGCCATTTGAGGTTCTCTCCCTAGATTGGCACTCCCGCTTCGAATCATTCAAGACTTGTCTTTGAATCCGGGAATTTCCCGACCACTTCGGAAAATAGGGGCACCGTGAACGTGCTCCAGGAGCGGATCCTTCGGTGCGCCTGCTGTCAAAGAGCGCTCGGCGTATTTGCCGTGTGCCATGTAGCGATCATACAAAACCAATGCGGCAGCGACGCCAACGTTCAAACAGAACTTGGTTGGAATTTTGACGATGAAGTCGCAACGCTCTTGCATCTGCTGGGAAAGAGAGCCGCGTTCCGGACCTAGTATATAGGCTGCCTGGAGCGGGTGCCCGAAGCTTGGTAGCTCGATTGCGTCGTCTGTGAGCTCAACGCCCACCAGTTTACAACCGCGTGGGAACTGCATGTCGTCAACCGAGTTCCACGCAAAGTAGGGCAGGTGGTCGGGGCTCTTGGAGGTATCCGCCTTCATGGCATGTCCGAGGCCTTTAATATGCGCGTCGACTGTAAAAAAGTAACTTGCTCCGAATGCATGGCCAGTCCGCATCAGGGTGCCAACATTCATGGATTTGGAAAGGCCTTCAGAGCCAATAGCAAAATATCCGCGCATGCCCAGTTGTTCTCATCGTTGAAGTTGTGGGTTTCATACCTCCAACTGCGGTATCCTCGCAAGGGGATGGCGCCATATGGGAGCTTAAATCGCAAACTAACACCAATGGCGGTTTTGAGCTTTCGGGAAGCCCTGTGTAATTTTGGGGGGAAGAGAGAGGACCACAATTCATGAAAGCTGTTATCTGCGAAAAACTCGGCGGACCGGAGGATCTGGTTATTCGGGAACTGGAAGATCCATGTGCGGGAGCCGGGGAAGTGTTGGTCCGTGTGAAGGCAGCAGCACTTAATTACTTCGATACGCTGATCATTCAGGGCAAGTATCAGTTCAAACCAGAGCTGCCGTTTTCACCTGCTGGTGAGATGGCAGGCATTGTTGAGGCCGTTGGTGAGGGTGTTTCCCGCTTTAAAGTCGGTGACCGAGTGGCAGCTTATGCACGGTGGGGTGCGGCGAGGGAGTTATATGTGGCTCATGAAGATGAGCTGGTGCTGGTTCCGGACACGGTCTCGCTAAAGCAGGCAGCGGGTCTGTTTATTACTTTCGGAACAGCTATGCATGGCTTGCGCAGCCGGGCGCATTTGCAGCCGGGTGAGACAGTTGCAGTTCTTGGTGCTTCAGGCGGAGCAGGGCAAGCGGCCGTTGAAGTCGCAAAGCTGATGGGCGCACGTGTGATTGCTTGTGCGTCCTCGGAAGACAAGCTGGCGCATGCGAGAGAGTGTGGTGCTGATGAGCTGGTGAATTATTCTGAGGGTGGGCTCAAGCAGAAGCTGAAAGACCTGACGGGCGGCAAGGGGCTAGATGTTGTCTATGATGTCATTGGTGGCGACCACTCAGAGGACGCGCTGCGAGCGACTGGTTGGCGTGGGCGTTATCTGGTTGTTGGCTTTGCATCGGGGACCATTCAGCGGATTCCAGCTAACCTTGCCTTGCTAAAAGGCTGTGACATTCTTGGGGTGTTTTGGGGTGAAGCTGTGAAACGGGAGCCAGAGGAGCATCACAAAGACTGCGAGCAACTCTTTAAATGGGTCGCTGACAAAAAGTTGATCTCGTATATTCATGCAGAATATCCGCTGGAAGATATAGCGCTCGGGCTGGAAGATATTTCCAGTCGCAGGGCCAAGGGCAAGGTGTTGCTTATTCCTTGAGTCCATAAAAAAGCGGGAGTCGAATCCCGCTTTTTTAGATCTGTTCGAAGCCCTGCTTTGAGGGGTCAGACTTCCAAAAGTGCCATGACTGGCGCGTGGTCAGATGGCTTTTCCCAGCCCCGTGCATCACGCAAAATGTGAACGTCCTTTGTATGCTGTGCTGTTTCCGGTGTCATCCAGACATGGTCGAGACGACGGCCTTTGTCGGAGGTTGACCAATCCTTGGCGCGGTAGCTCCACCAGGTATAAATCTTCTGGTCCATAGGCATGTGCTTGCGCATCGTATCAATGTAGTTGCCAGCCTGACGTACTTCTTCAAGTCGCTGACATTCCAGCGGGGTGTGAGAGACGACTTTGATGAGCTGTTTATGAGACCAGACGTCATTCTCGTAAGGGGCGATGTTCAGGTCGCCAACTACGATTGACTGACCGTCGAAGTCTTTGAACCAGCTTTCCATTTCGTCGAGGAACTGGAGCTTGTGGGCGAACTTGTCGTTGACTTTAGGGTCCGGCACGTCACCGCCTGCCGGGACGTAGAAATTATGGATGCGCACCTTGCCGCCATTGAAGGCAACATCAGCAGCGATGTGGCGGGTGTCACCCATGTGGCAGAACTCTTTGCGTTCCACATTCTCCAATGGCACGCGGGAGAGGAGAGCGACGCCGTGGTAGCCCTTTTGGCCGTGGACCTCTACGTGGCGGTAGCCCAGTTTATTGATTGCTGCAGTCGGAAAGCTGCCATCGGGGCACTTGGTTTCCTGCAGGCACAAGACGTCAGGCGCATGGTCAAGTAACATTTTCTCGACGATCGGAAGGCGGAGGCGAACGGAGTTAATGTTCCACGTTACTATTTTGAGGCGGTTCGTCATTGGGGCGTTTTTACCTGCTTTGGAGAATCACGCCTCAAACCTAAAGCTCAGGTGAGTTGCTGGCTATTAAAACTAATATAAGCTGCGACTTTGTTCACGTTATATTCCCGGAGCAAGGGGTAAATTCTTCGTAAAACCTGAGGTTTTGCGGAGGAATGTTGTTAGGTACTTGCTGTCACCCTTTCCTTGTTTGCGCTGGCTAAAAGCTTTGGTCAGCTCATGAATTAGGACTAGGATCAGATGAAATACGCAATGTTTGTAGGCTGTTGTCTGGGGGCGGGTGTTGTCGCCCAAACCGCGAGTGCAAATGGTCTTTTAACGCGTTCCGGATCTGGTGATCTTCCGGGATTCCGTAAGGTCCAGTTTAATGAACGCTCTAATATCATTCCTCCAATAAAGCCTTTGGATCGTCCAGTTGAGCCGGGAGACAGTTTGCGACCGGGCCAAGCGAAGCCGTATTTGCCGGTGCCGCGTGGTGCAAACAATCCTCGATTTAATCCGCCTCCTGGGGCTTATCCTCCGGGATCCGCGCGCGCGGGATCTTTACCTCCGCCAGTCCCTGACCCTACAGGCCCATTACAACAAGCACCTGCAATTACCGGTCTTCCGTCCGTAGCCAACCCGCCGGCTGCACCCGGATTTGGCAGACCATTCCATGGAGGGCCTTCTTATGGCAGATAACACTTCTAAGCGGCGTAAAAGCGTCGCCAAAAAAACTTTCGGTCGTATGGTTGCGGGACTGTTTATTCCAGCAGCGCTTCTTTACTCAAGTCATGCACTAGCACAGTACAACTATGAAGCTTATGCGACCACCGACGTGAATATGCGGACGGGTCCTGGCACTAGCTATCAAGTTATTACTGTGGTGCCCGCAGGTGCCCCTGTTTACATTGACTCCTGTACCGAAAGCGGTTCGTGGTGTGATTTGACGTTTGACGGAATTCCAGGGTGGGTCTCAGCCAGTTATCTTTCATACGGCGGACAAGGACAATACTACTCCCAGCCAATCCCTTATGTGGCGCCTCTGATTGGGCTTCCGTTTCTCTTCCGGAGCTATCCGATCTATCCGTTCCCACGATTCCACCGGTTCCCAAGACGTGATTTTTTTGGTCCCCGCCCCGGTCGTCCAGGCTTCGGTCCCGGTCGTCCCGGAAGACCTGGTATAGGTCCTGGTCGTCCTGGTCGACCCGGTGCGGGCCCTGGTCCCGGTAGACCTGGTGCTGGTCCTGGTCGTCCCGGCGGACCCGGTCGTCCGGGTGCTGGCCCTGGTCGTCCAGGTGGTCCCGTTGTTGGTCCTGGGGGCCCTCGTCCGGGTATTGGTCTCCCTGGTCCCGGTCGGCCTAATATTGGCCCTGGCCCTGGTCGCCCCGGGGGGCCTGGTGCCGGTCCTCGCCCTGGTGGTGGTCGCCCTAGCATGGGTCCTGGCGCTGGAGGTCCCCGACCTGGTGCTGGTCCCCGTCCTGGTGGTGGTCGTCCTAGTATGGGCCCTGGTGGTGGCGGTCGTCCTCAAATGGGAGGCGGTCGCGGTGGTGGCGGTCCCCGTGGCGGTGGCGGTGGTCACGGCGGTGGCGGTGGTCACCGAGGCCGTTGATACCAGCCTGCATTTGATTGCATGCCGTATGTGCCGGCAGCTCCCAGAGCTCCGGCAGGAAACAAAAGAGCTCACGAGGTATCTCGTGAGCTCAATTTTTTTAAAGCGTATGTTGCCAACTGGCTTGATGATAGGCGTAGGCGTCGCCAATCTTGCGTACATGCCCGAGGCCGGGGAAGTCATGGTGGATGCCAATCACTGGTGTTCTGTCTGCTGAGACGCGATCCAAAATCTTGCGCCGTGTTTGCCGCGCCATTTCCTGATCGGTGTCGTATACGATGGTCCAGTCTGGGTTAGCGAATTGAAGGGCGGAGGAATTGATCGTATCGCCCCATATCAAAACTTCCTCATTATTGGAATGAATGCGGATACCCATGTGTCCGGGTGTATGACCGGGGAGCGCGACTGCATCCAGCCCCTTAATGAACTCGCCCTCCTTACTGATAAGTGTCCTGCGGTTTTCATAGGGCTTTGAGACCGTCTGGGCGAGATCCACAAAATGCTGGAGTTCTTTGGGGAACCGTGAGCGTGTGCCATCGTCGTGCCAGAAGGTGTATTCGGTCTCATGCACGATGAATTCTGCGTTCGGGAAGAGTTTCTCTCCTGCTTTGGAGATCAGCCCTCCGAAATGGTCGATATGCAGATGCGTCAGAACGACGGCGTCCACATCCGCGGCGTTATAGCCAGCGGCTTTAAGGTTTTGATGGAAGCGGCCCAACGTCGGCCCCATTAGATCGGCGGTCCCGGTATCGACGACCACCAACTTTTCACCGGTGTTGATGAGATACCCGTTTACAGCGATAGCCATGTCCTCTGTGTTGGGGCTACGAAATTCCTGCCTTAGGGTTTCTTCTGCTACCTGCTGGTCAAAGCCTATGACCAGTGCCGGATCTAGTCCCAAATGCCCGTCCAGAATTGCCAGAACCTCAATGTCTCCCACGGAGAAGCGATAGAGACCGGGAACTTGTACTCCAATCTTGGGTGTCGCCGCGCTTGCGATAGATGGCAGTGCCGGAGCAACAACCCCTGCGCCTGCGAGGGATGCAGCCACAGATAAAAAGGAACGGCGTGAAAGTGTCATGATTGGTCCTCATTTGTAAGTATGGGAGCAATATTGTTGGGTTGGGGCTGGAAGTGCAGAGGTCCAGAGCTTATTGTGGACATAAGCAGTGCTTATGGGGTGGTTATGGATCTTCTGAATTTGCTGGAGAGTTTTGTTCGCGTTATCGACCATGGGTCGATGAGTGGTGGTGCGCGGCAACGCCATATCAGCCAGCCTGCGATGAGCCAGCAGCTGCATTTGCTTGAGGCGCGGGTTGGGCATGAACTTGTTTTTCGCACAAACAAAGGCGTTAAGCCGACTGCAGCAGGCAAAATTATTTATGAGCACGCACAGAAGATGTTGCGCCAAAGTTCTTTGATGTTTGAAGAGGTTCAGGAGCAGGCAGCTGCGGAGAGTGGTTCGTTTGTTGTTTCTGTTTCGCAGCCCATGGGCAGCGACATCATAACCCCGCTTATTTTTGATCTTCGAAAGCAGTATCCGGATCTTTCCATCTCAATCAGGTTGGAAGACGATTTGATTGATGTTGTGCAGGACGGAATTGATCTGGCGATCCGCACTGGTGCGACGGGCGATACCGCTGGAATTTCACGGAAAGTGGCGATCTCTGAAACCTGTTTGGTGGCGAGCCCGGATTATCTTGCCAAGCATGGTATCCCGCAGGACCCTGAGGCGCTCTCTCGCCTGAATTACATTCAATACAGGAATGAGAAGCAGGTTAGTTCAGTTGATCTTTTCAGGGCTGGGACACGGCATGTGGTTCCCTTGCACTCGGGTTTTGTGGCTGGGCACCCGCAAGTGATGTTGCAGGCCTTGCTGAACGCAATCGGGTTTACGCGGATGCCTGTGTTTATGATGTGGGATCTTGAGGCAAGCGGGCAGTTGCAACGGGTGCTTCCTGAGTATGAATGTGAGGAGAAACCGGTTTACCTTGTCTACCCGTCCCGTGAAGCGATGACGCGCAAGGCGGAGATTTTTATTGACGCAATGCTTGAGCGGTTCCGGGAGGCTCCCGGTATCCGGTTGGTTGGGCAAAAGCCTGTTCAGCTTGCCCAACCTGCGTGAGAACCAGAGGCTTAGACCGTTTCGTTTGTCCGCTCATCCACGATGCGGACGATGTCTGACATGATGTCTGTCAGGTGGAAATCCTTTGGCGTGTAAACGGCTGCAACGCCTGCCTTTTTCAGCTCATCTGCATCTTCGGTCGGAATGATGCCGCCAAGAATGATCGGGATATCTTCCAGACCATTTTCCTTCATTTTTTCAATTACATCCTGAACCAGTGCCAGATGTGACCCAGACAAGATGGACAGGCCGATGACGTGTACGCCTTCTTCAAGGGCAGCGTTGACAATCTGCGCCGGTGTGAGGCGGATGCCTTCGTAAACAACTTCCATGCCACAGTCACGTGCGCGCACGGCGATCTGTTCGGCACCGTTGGAGTGGCCGTCCAGACCGGGTTTGCCGACGAGGAATTTGAGGCGGCGGCCCAGTTTGTTTGAGAGCTCCGAGACTTTCTGTTGAACGTCTGCGAGGTTTTCGTTGTCGTCCGGTGCTGCTTTGCCCACGCCGGTTGGGGCGCGGTATTCACCAAAGACTTCTCGCAGGGCAGCGCCCCATTCTCCGGTGGTTGCGCCAGCCTGAGCTGCTTTGATGGATGCTTCCATGATGTTGTTGTCGGAGGAGGCTGCTGCGCGCAGGTCCTGAAGCGCGGCCTGAACGGCGTTTTCATCACGTTCGGCACGCCATGCCTGAATGCGCTGAATGGCTTCTTCTTCCACATGTTCGGGCACGGTGAGAATACCGCCGTCTTCATCGGAAGCCAACGGAGATGGTTCGGTTTCAGTCCACTTGTTGACGCCAACGACGATCTGTTCGCCAGATTCAATGCCTGCCAGACGTTTGGAATTGGATTCCACAAGCTTTTGTTTCATGTAGCTGGATTCAACAGCCGCAACAGCGCCGCCCATTTCTGTAATGCGGGCCAGCTCTTCTCTTGCCTGCTCTTTTAAGGCTTCAACTTTCGCTTCAATTTCTTTTGAACCGTCGAAGATGTCGGCGTATTCCAGCAAGTCGGTCTCATAAGCCATGATTTGCTGCATACGCAGGGACCATTGTTGGTCGAACGGGCGTGGCAGGCCGAGTGCTTCGTTCCATGCGGGCAACTGCACAGCACGGGCGCGGGCGTTCTTGGATAGAACTACGGCCAGCATCTCGACGAGAATACGGTAGACGTTGTTTTCGGGCTGCTGCTCTGTCAGGCCCAGTGAGTTGACCTGTACGCCATAGCGGAAGCGGCGATAACGCTCTTCTTCAACGCCGTAGCGTTCGCGGCAGATCTCGTCCCAAAGCTCTGTGAACGCGCGCATTTTGCACATCTCGGTGATGAAGCGCATGCCTGCATTCACAAAGAAGGAGATGCGGCCAACGAGCTTTGGAAAATCGCTTTCTGAGATGACGCCAGAGGCACGTACATTATCCAAAATTGCGATAGCGGTGGCGAGTGCAAAGGAGAGTTCCTGTACGGGTGTCGCTCCGGCTTCCTGCAAATGGTAGGAACACACATTCATCGGGTTCCATTTGGGCATGTTCGTGTAAGTCCATGAAATCACATCTGTTGTGAGGCGCATGGATGGAGCAGGCGGGAACACATAGGTTCCGCGGGAGAGGTATTCTTTAATCAGATCGTTCTGCGTGGTGCCTGACAGCAGAGTGCGGTCGGCGCCCTGCTCATCAGCGGCAGCCACGTAGAGCGCCAGCAGCCATGGTGCTGTCGCGTTGATCGTCATGGAGGTGTTCATGCGCTCCAGCGGAATTTCATTGAAGAGCGTACGCATATCGCCCAGATGGGAGACGGGCACACCAACCTTACCAACTTCACCGCGCGAGAGTGGATGGTCGGGGTCGTAGCCTGTCTGTGTTGGAAGGTCGAATGCAACAGAAAGACCCGTTTGACCCTTTGCAAGGTTCGTGCGGTAGAGCCGGTTGCTGTCTGCAGCGTTGGAATGTCCTGCATATGTGCGGAACATCCATGGACGGTCTTTTGTTGCGCCTTTAGGTGAACCGGTACTCATCTTTTTTGCCTCCCTGATCCTGTCTGCATTTTATATGGGACAAGATCTCAATTCTGCCCACACCTTTGCATAGGTTCGGGTGGTTGGTGCAATGCAACATTAGGGGAAGTAATCCTCACAAGTTAAGCAATAGTTGTATATATTTTGCGAGTTTTTTGTAATGATAATTCTGAGATAGCCGATATTGACAGGTTGTATTGTTTTGCGTTGCAGCAAATAGTGGATTGGAAGCGTTAGCAGTGAATTTGCTTTCACTCTCATGAGGGAAGGGCGCAACGCAAACTTGGAGGAGAATATCATGAGTTCCGTTGCACGGGTTGTCAAAGCTGGGTCTGAGGGAGGCTCTGAGTTCAAGGACCTTTATGAGATTGGTGAAATCCCACCGCTGGGACATGTTCCAAAGAACATGTGGGCGTGGACCATTCGCCAAGAGCGTCATGGTTCCCCTGATACGGCGATGGTCAAAGAAGTGGTGCCGATATGGGAGTTGGACAGCCACGAAGTGCTCGTTCTGGTGATGGCAGCAGGCGTGAACTACAATGGCGTCTGGGCAGCCCTTGGTGAGCCGATTTCTCCGTTGGACGTGCATAAAATGCCGTACCATATCGCTGGATCCGATGCCTCCGGTATCGTTTGGGCGGTGGGTTCCAAAGTGACCCGCTGGAAAGTTGGCGATGAAGTTGTCGTCCACTGTAATCAGGACGATGGCGACGACGAAGAATGTAATGGCGGTGACCCAATGTTCTCCAGCTCCCAGCGGATTTGGGGCTATGAGACACCGGATGGCTCGTTTGGACAGTTTGCACGTGTGCAGTCGCAGCAGCTGATGCACCGTCCTAAGCATCTGACCTGGGAAGAGAGTGCTTGTTATACACTGACGCTGGCAACCGCTTTCCGCATGTTGTTTGGCCATGCGCCGCATGAGCTGAAGCCGGGCCAGAATGTGTTGGTCTGGGGTGCTTCCGGTGGACTGGGCGTGTTTGCTGTGCAGCTGATTGCAGCGGCAGGGGCGAACGCAATCGGGGTGATTTCCGATGAGAGCAAGCGCGAATACGTGATGTCGTTGGGCGCAAAGGCTGTCATCAACCGAAAAGACTTCGACTGCTGGGGCCAGCTGCCGACAGTGAATTCGCCTGAGTATGATAATTGGCTCAAGGAAGCGCGTAAGTTCGGTAAGGCAATCTGGAACATTACCGGCAAGGGCAATGACGTGGACATGGTGTTTGAGCACCCCGGCGAGGCAACGTTCCCGGTTTCCAGTCTTGTTGTGAAGCGTGGTGGCATGGTGGTGTTCTGTGCGGGTACGACCGGCTTTAACATCACCTTTGATGCGCGCTATGTTTGGATGCGTCAGAAACGTATTCAGGGGTCTCACTTTGCACACCTGAAGCAGGCCAGTGAAGCGAACAAGTTTGTGATTGATCGCCGTATCGACCCTTGCATGAGTGAAGTGTTCTCGTGGGAGCAGATTCCGCAGGCTCATATGAAGATGTGGAAGAACCAGCACGCGCCTGGAAATATGTCGGTTCTGGTGTGTGCACCAAAGACTGGTCTACGTTCCCTTGAGGATGTTCTTGAAGCCATTGAAAGCTAATCAGGCTTAATCCGGATTATTAAAGGAAGTTGGTGCGTTTCTGCGGCCAGCTTCCTTTTTTTGTAGTTTTTGAGGGCTGTTTTTTATTGAACGACTATTCAACATATAGAAATCGGCGCAGATTTTCTCTGCGCTTAATTTTTTTCATCTGTACGATTGTTCAGTGTCATTTGTTGTCATTTTTTGTACTTAAAATTACTTATTATTTACTTCAATTTAAGGGGGGTAATTTCCTGCTGAAGAAAGTCTAAAATAGTTGTTTTGCTTCGGTAAATTTTTTTTCACTTTGTTTGTGTTTTTGTCGACCTTAGTAAGGCGGTTTATAAGTGCTATAACTTCGTAGTTGATGTAATTGTAAAGTAAATACAGATTGATGTATTTTTTACGGGCATCCTGAGGATATATCTAAGTTGACAGACACTTTAATATATCTATTTTTAGCTATGCAGTTGATACACTGATCATAGTGTATCCTGCGTTTAATAAGTTTTTGACTTGGTGTCGCGGCCAGAACGACAAGCTGTCCTTGTCAGCTTTTCTCTCTGACCGGCCCAAAAATGTGTTTTGGTTTTTTGGAGGCCTATGTGTTGAATTTTAAGTCTGCTCTCGCTGCGTGCGTGGTTGCATTGCCTTTTGCTGTGTCCTCAGCAGAAGCAGCAGATCCTGTTTGCGAAATGGACCGTCCGATTGTTTTTGCGGGTCTGGATTGGGACTCCAACGCATTTCACAATTCGGTTGCCCAGTTCATCGCTGAAAAAGGGTATGGCTGTGAGACGGATGTTATTCCAGGCTCCACTATTCCGCTTTTGAACGGTATGGCTCGTGGTGATATCGATGTGACCATGGAAATCTGGCCTGACAACGTGACTGAAGCTCTTGCTGAAGGTCAGGCGAGAAAGCAGTTTGTCGATCTTGGTGTGAACTTCCCGGATGCGACGCAGGCTTGGTTTGTGCCGAAGTATCTGGTAGAAGGCGATAACGCACCAGCAAAAGGCCTGAAGTCTGTTGCTGACCTGCCAAAATACAAAGACGTGTTTGCTGACCCGGAAGAGCCAGGCAAGGGACGTTTTTACAACTGTATCGCTGGTTGGGGCTGTGAGGTTATCAACTCCAAGAAGCTGAACGCCTACAAGCTGACCGATTCATATGTGAACTTCCGTCCAGGTACCGGCGCTGCGCTGGCTGCGGCGATCGAGTCCAACCTCCGCCGGAAGAAGCCAATCCTATTCTATTACTGGGGCCCAACCTGGGTAATGGGTAAGGTTGTTGACGATCTGGTTCAGCTGGAAGAGCCTGCATACAACAAGGAAATCTGGGATGAGCTGTCTGATGAGACTGATCCGTCAAAGGTGACCAGAGCTGTGGCATACCCGCTTTCTGCGACACACGTTTACGTCAACACAGAATTCCACGAGAAAGCACCTAAGTTGGTTGATTTTCTGACGGCTTACGAGACCACCAGCAACGATGTTTCCAAGGCCCTGGCATTCATGCAGGACACAGGTGGAACCACCGATGATGCTGCGGTTGAGTTCCTGAAGACCAACGAGGAACTCTGGACAAACTGGGTTCCAGCTGACGTTGCAGAGCGTGTGAAAGCTGCTCTGTAATTTTGCAGTCAACCTGACTGTTTTGAAAATCTTCGAATAAGAAGTGATCACGGAACCTGTTTCCGTGATCCTTGCTAAAAATAAGAGGATCACATGGCTTTCGACGTGTTTCCCGATATCGGGAAACCTATCCGAACTTCCACAAACGATCTGGTTGATTTTCTCGTCGTGAACTACGGCGATGGATTTGAAGCCTTTTCCAACTCCATCCTGTTTTTGCTGGTACGACTTGAGCGAGTTCTGCGCAGTGCTGACCCTGTTGTTATTCTGGTCTGCGTTGGGTTGATTACCTTTGCGGCGAGTAGACGTTGGGGGCTAAGTGTGGGGATGGTCGCCGCAATGTGGTTCATTGGCGCACTCGGCCTTTGGGAACAAGCGATGCAGACCGTGGCAATCTTGCTGGTTGCAGTGCTGATCTCCGTGGTGATTGGTGTTCCACTTGGCGTAATTTCTGCTCGCTCTGATCGTTTCAGGTCCTTACTCAATCCTGTGCTGGATCTGATGCAAACGATCCCGAGCTTTGTTTACCTCATTCCGGCTGCCATGTTGTTCGGTCTGGGTAAAGTTCCGGCCATTATGGCGACGATTATCTATGCCGCTCCTCCGCTTATTCGTCTGACCGACCTTGGTATACGACATGTCGATGCCGAAGTTGTTGAGGCCAGCCGGGCCTTTGGCGCAACACGTTGGCAAATCCTGAAGGGTGTACAGATTCCGCTCGCGCTTCCATCCATCATGCAAGGAATTAACCAGACCATGATGATGGCCTTGGCTATGGTGGTGATTGCGTCCATGATTGGGGCACGTGGTGTCGGGGAAACCGTTCTACTGGGATTGCAGCGTAACGATGCAGGGCAAGGGTTGCTTGGTGGCCTGGCTATTGTCGCGCTTGCGGTGGTGTTTGACCGTATTACACAATCAGCAGGACAACGGATGCAAGCGCATCGCAAGGTAACAGGTTGAGGCGCTGACATGGCACTAATCGAAGTACAAAACATAACCAAGATTTTTGGTAGTGCGCCCAAGAAAGAGCTCGCCAAGGTCAAGAATGGTATGGGTAAGGAGCAGCTGCTTGCTGAAACCGGTCATACCGTTGGCTTGAATGATGTCTCTCTTAGCATCGAGAAAGGCGAGATCTTTGTGATCATGGGCCTTTCCGGCTCTGGTAAGTCCACACTTATCCGTCACTTCAACCGTTTGATTGACCCGACGGACGGGCACATTCTGGTTGATGGTTTGGATGTTATGGCTCTTTCCAACAAGGAGCTGGAAGACTTCCGACGCCACCGTATGTCCATGGTGTTTCAGCGCTTTGGCCTGATGCCGCACCGTACTATCATTCAGAATGTGGCGTACGGCCTTGAAGTGCAGGGCATTGCAAAAGCTGACCGCGAAGCAACAGCCCGCAAATGGATTGATACTGTTGGGCTTGCTGGTTTTGAAGACCAGTACCCGAGCCAGCTTTCAGGTGGCATGCAGCAGCGTGTCGGGCTTGCGCGTGCACTTGCGACAGATGCTGATATCCTGCTGATGGATGAGGCGTTTTCTGCACTTGACCCACTAATCCGCTCGCAGATGCAGGACCAGCTGGTTGAGCTGAACGATAAGCTGCATAAGACCATCGTGTTTATCACGCACGATCTGGATGAAGCTTTGCGTATTGGAGACAAGATTGCCATCCTGAAGGATGGTGTTCTGTCACAAGTCGGTACACCGCCTGAGATCCTTCTGGAGCCAGCTGATGACTATGTGCGGGCGTTCGTTCGTGATGTGAACCGCGCACGGGTCTTGACTGTTGGCACTGTGATGCAACCGCCAGCTCTGCGTATTACCCATGATAACATGGAAAAAGCGTTGGCTGATATGCGTCGCAATGATGAAGATTTCGGTTATGTGATTGAGAATAAAGAGTTCCGCGGTGTTGTCACTCAGGCGGGGCTGGCTGAGGAAGTTGCTAAACAGGGTGATAGTCCTTCTCTTTACGCGTTTGCTGATGACAGCAGCGTGGTGGAGCTGGAAGACACTCTGGAAGAAGCTCTTCCTACAACACTGGAGGCGGATTATCCGGTTCCGGTGGTTTGTGAAGACGGAAGGCTTATGGGCGTTCTGAGTTCTGAAGAGATGGGCAGTGCGCTGACACCTCCAGACGAGCTTGAGAATGGTGAGACTGCAGGTGCAGCTGACAAAGATGCGAGCAGTGAACCAGCTAAAGCTGAAGTGCTAAAGGAAGCATCCTGACCACTTTGTCAGGACGTTGGGAAGGCCGGGTAACACCGGCCTTTTTTGATTGTATCGTGTTCATTTGTGTGTGTGCTGAGAGTTTGGGCTTGGCTTGCCGGAATTTACCGATAGGGTGGCACGGAGATTCTAAGTTTGCTGAAAAGTGATTTTGCATGAAGATGTTTCGCGGTGGCGGTATCGCCCTGGTTCTTGCTGTTGGACTGGCACTTGTCGGGTGTGTGAACACTGATGAAACGCCAAGCTATTATCAAAATCTGGAGAGCCACTCCGCGCAAATTGATGGAAACGTTGCGGCATCTATGATTTCCAGCTACCGCGCGCAGAAAGATCTACCACCGGTTACAATCGATCCTTTACTGACGCGGATTGCGCAGGCTCAGGCTGACGGGATGGCCCGTGCTGAGGATGTGAATGCTGCGCGCAAGGGGAACCTTCGCCTATCTGTTTTGATGGATGAGGCCGGGCAGGGTGATGTTCATGCCGTCAATAACCTGAGTGCGGGCTATCGCAGATGGGCGGAGGCCTTTTCTGGCTGGCGTGACTCGCCAAAGCATAACGCGGTGATGCTGGATGCAGAGGGAACCCGCATCGGGATCGCAACGGCTTATGCCCCTGGATCGAAATACAAGGTGTTCTGGAGCCTTGTGGTTGCGGGGCCGCGTTAACTCTGACTTCTCATTGGACTAAAGAGCGACCAAAGGCCTGTTTCTCATTGGGCGGTGCAGCGATAAACTCTCCTTGATTTTCGATTTGTGCTTTGAGGAGGTCTGGTGTGCTGCCAACAGTGACGACCTACGAGGATTTACGCGCTCAGTTTCGCTGGACTATTCCGGCGAGCTACAATATCGCGTTTGATGCGTGTGATCGTTGGGCTGATGTTGAGCCAGAGCGCACGGCTTTGCTGCATGTGCTTGGTTCTGGTGACGTTGAGGCGTGGAGCTACGGGCAACTCAAAGTAAATTCCTGCAAGCTTGCCAATGCGTTGCAGTCTTTAGGGGTGGTTGCACGCGACTGTGTGGCTTTGCTGCTGCCGCAAGCGCCGGAAACGGCTATTTCACATCTTGCGATTTATCGGCTTGGCGCGATTGCTGTCCCGCTGGCGGCTTTGTTTGGCCCTGAAGCGCTGCAATACCGGCTGGAGAATGCTGGTGCGAAGGTGGTGATCACCAACAAAGCTGGCCTTGAGAAGCTTGCTGCACTGCGTGAGAATCTGCCGTTTCTTGAGCATGTTATCTGCGTTGATGGCGCAAGAGATGGGGCCATTGGGTACCATAGCTTGATTGCGAGCAGCTCAGACCGCTTTGAGAGCTGTGCCACTGGCCCTGATGATCCCGCTTTGATGATCTATACTTCTGGCACCACAGGGCAGCCCAACGGGGCGTTGCTTGCGCATCGGGTGTTGCTCGGGCATTTGCCGGGGATTCAGATGGCGCATGAGTTTTTTCCGCAAGCTGGGGACTTGTTTTGGACGCCTGCTGATTGGGCGTGGGCTGGTGGTCTCTTGAATGCGTTGCTGCCTTCTCTGAAGTTTGGCGTGCCTGTGGTGACTGCACGGATTGATAAGTTTGATCCGGAAGGCGCGTTTGAATTGATGGTGCGTCACGGCGTGCGCAATGCGTTTATTCCGCCGACTGCGCTGAAGATGATGCGGAGTGTCGATCATCGGCCCTATTCTAAGAACCTTCAGCTTCGTTCTGTTTGCTCTGCAGGGGAAGCATTGGGGCGTGAGGCGTTTGCGTGGTGCAAAGAGGCGCTTGGGGTTGCGCCAAACGAGATGTATGGGCAGACCGAGTGCAATCTGGTGCTTGGCTCTGGAGCTGGGATCGGGGTTTCTCGTGCAGGTGCGATTGGCAAGCCGGTGCCGGGGCATGATGTTGGGGTTATTCGCCCTGATGGTTCAGTCTGTGAGCCAGAAGAGCAGGGAGAGATTGCTGTTCGTCGTGGCACGCCCGTTATGTTCCTCGGGTATTGGCAGAGGTCTGATGCAGATGAGGGCAAGTTCCTTGGTGATTGGATGCTGACGGGTGATCAGGGCGTGGTTGATGCGGATGGCTACGTCCATTTTGTTGGCCGTAATGATGATGTGATCACGTCTGCTGGCTACCGTATTGGACCTACCGAGATTGAAGATTGCCTGATCAAGCATGAAGCGGTTGGGCTGGCTGCTGTTGTCGGCAAGCCTGATCCGGTGCGCACGGAGATTGTGAAGGCGTATATTGTCCTGAAGGATGGATTTGAGCAGAGCGATGATTTGGTTGAAAACATTCGCCAATATGTGCGTGTGAGGCTTTCGGCTCATGAATATCCGCGGGAAATCGAATTTGTCTCCGAGATGCCGTTGACGACCAGCGGAAAGGTTATTCGCCGGATCTTGCGGAGCAGAGCACAGGAAGAAGCTGATCTGGTTGAGGGCTAGGTGTTACTTGCGGCCCAGCAGCTTCTTGGTTCTGCTCTTTAGTGCCTGCTTTGCACGTGATCCGGCTTCAGCTTCCCACATTGCAAAGCGCGCTATCGGGCCTTTACCGATCAGCAGGGTAACGTAGGGAAATCTTGCTGTCCATGCCTTGTTTGCCATCTGGTTGTCGGGGGTTGAAAGGGAGTCTGCACCCGAAAAAACAGGGTCCTCCAGGAGCTGCTGCGTGCTGTAGTAGATGAGTAGTTGGCCAGGTGAGAACTTGGCAAGGCTCTCGTCGAAGCATGTTTTCCAGCCGAATATGCGGCCTTGCTCGCGGAGCAGGAGGTTGGTTGCGATCAGCTTTCCATCTAGTCGCAATTGTCCGATACGGATATTTCCTGCTTGTGCTTGTTTGGAGACCATCTCTCTGGTGAAGGCTGCGTCGGGTTCTCTGGAAAGCAACGCGGTGCCTTGTTTGCCTTTCCATCCGTTCGCTTCCAGTTTCAGGAAGTCTTCCAGCCCCACCTGTAAGTCACTCGGGCTGTCCAGCATGGAGAATGTGAGTGCGCCTTGCTTCTCCAACCGCCGCTGGTTTTTGAATGCTCCTTTCCAAGAGGAGCGTTTCTTCAAAGCGTCAAAATCCGCTTGTCCCTTGGTGCCGGACAGTTGGAAAGCGCGGTCCTCCTGAGATGACACGTGTTGCTGCCAACTATTGGTCTGTAATGCTTCTTGCAGGCGCTTGTAGACGAGGCCGTCTGTTCCATGGAATGGGAGCAGCAGGGTTTGGGTCCAGCTCAAACTACATGCGGTCTCCAGCAGTTTGTTGAGTGTTGCCGGTGTTGCTTCTTCGGAGAACAATAGGGTGCCGAGCGGCCCATAATCGCCAGCCAGCGTGCAGGGGAGTTTGAAGAGTAGGCCTCGCCGTATTTTCACGACTGGCAGGGCTGCGAGGGCTTTTGTGCCGGAAGGGTCCAGTGCCAGTAATAGCTTGATGGAGCCATTTGCCTTGTGCGTGTTGAAGGCCTTTACGAAATTGCTGGAGAAAAACGGATTGGGCTCAACGGCATTCACAGACAGCTGTTGCCAAAGGTGGTCTGCTGTCTGATCCTCGCCGGGTGTCAGCAGTTTGATCGTTGCGCTATCCTGCTTCATTGATTGCAGTTTCCCGTCTCTTCAATGGCAAAATGAATGTGTGCATGCCAAGGTGTTTGGCGGCACTGCGGTAAAGAATGCATGCTTCAAAAATAATGGCCAATGTGGTGGCCAGTGCAGCTCCATAGAGGCCGAATAACGGAATGAAGATGGTGTTGAGAATAAGGTTCATTACAAAGACGGTGGCATAGATCTTTGCGCAGGTGTTCTGATTGCCTGACAGCGTCAATAACGCATCAACGGGACCAACAGACGCGCGTGCCAGTACGCCCAATATAAGGATGTAGAGGATTGGTGTGCCTTGCGTGAAGTTCTCGCCAAATAGGGAGAGCAGAAACGGGCCGACTGCCATAATAAATCCAGCCATTAGCAGGGTCGGCCAGAAGGTCATTTGAGCGGTGTTGCGGACAAAGTCTTTGAGACCAGCCTTATCGTTGGAGTGATAAAGTCTGGCCATGCGTGGTGCGCTGGCGGCGCGTACGGCGTAATAAACAAAATGCATCAGTGCGAGTGTGCGTGAAGCGGCGAAGTAAATGCCTACCTGATCCGGTGGAAGCCAGAGTCCGATCAGGATTACATCTGAGCTGGTGATGAGCTGAAAGAAGCCATCAACTGCCAGCATGGGCACAGAGACAAGCAACCATGACTTTATCTGCAGCTTGCGAGGGGCAGGGTGGTGAACCCTGCGCAGGGAGACTTCCATCATGATGGTCTGGAGGACTGTGATGGTCCAGACCGCTGCTATGGTCACGATACAGGCTGTAACTGCTGTGGGGGGATAATCCAGCGCCAGAGCAACCAGCATATACATGAGAACCAGCAGTGGGCGGCCAATGAAGTCCGGTATCATCGCTTTGAGTTGCCAGTCTTGCGCACGGGCGACACCTTCCAGCATGCCTGTGTAGGTGTGCATGGGAAGGCAGACTGCGATCAGGTAGAGCGGGAGAATATAGGTATTGCTGATGAAATCGGAGAACAACCATGCGATTGAGACGCCGAGCACCGCGATGGTGGTGGAGCTGAGCAGCACTAGAAAGCGGGCGCTGAAGAGCAGGCCGTTGAGAAGCTCGTATTGCTTCTTCTCCAGATACTCCGGAATGAAGCGGAGCAGTGAAACAGAGAAGCCAAGGCCGGAGAAGACGGTCAGAATGACGATGACCGTCCAGACAACGATGAAGACACCGTACTCTGACGCTCCCATCCAGCGGGCGAGAAAGACCTGCATGATATAGGCGAGGGCGGCACTTGCGACACGTAGTGCAAAGACGATGAGGGCGGAGCGCTGCGCTCCACCTGCGTCGCCCTGACCGAAGAGGGTGCTGAGTATCTTTTCCAGAATCGGCAGCAGCTTCGCCTGAGTGCGGTGGGGGAGAAGCACGACTGCCCATTTGAGGAGGAGTTCTTGCACGCGGTATGCCCTAATTATTACTGGTCTATTATTACTAGCATTAAAATTAATATATTCAGAATGTCAGTGGGCGGGTTTGCTGTATCAGGCAGCTGCTTAGTTAAATCAGAGGCTTAGTGGATATGGCCGAACTGGAAATATTTGTTTCCGATAATCCTTATGGTTTTTGCAGATTGACTCGGATGTGGTTTGACGGAATCAATCAAAGAACATACAGTGAACAAAGTGAGGTTTTGCCGAGAGTGCCTTGAAGGCGAAAACATCGCGAACTGCAGAGCTGCGCTACCGCCCGGTGGTGCTAGAGGGACGCCTCCTCTCAAGCAAGCAGCTTTTGCCGGTCCCTGCGTCCGCCCAAACTGAGCGGGGACCGGCTGCTCTTTCCGATAAACTGAAGATGTCCGTTTGCGAAAGTAGCAGAGAATGATCCTGTTGGATCGAGAAGGGGCAGAGCCTTTTTAGAGGCGGGCACCTTCTTCGAGAGGTTCGACGTAGAACCAGCGGCCTTTACGTTTCTTGAAAAGGCTGAGTTCACGCTGCTCTCCTAACTGGCCGTGGGCAAGGTATTTCGCACAAAACAGGACGCTGCCTTTGGCGTCTCCTGCCTGACCCATTTCGGTTGCCAGAATCTCCAGTCCAACCCACTGAGTTTGTGCTGCGTATTCTGCGACCTCGATTGGGTTGAAGGTTCTCTGGTAGCGGGGCCACAGGGTGTCTTTCAGGTATTCGATATTCTGTGTTGAGTAGGCGCTGTAGCGGGAGCGCATGAGCTGCTCTGCTGTTTCAGGCAGGGCCTTGCCTTGTAGAAAAGGCTGACAACAGGCTTCGAAGTCTTTTCCTGATTGACATGGGCAGGGCGTTGTCATCGATGACCATCCTTTAGAATTTTTTGCAGTATGTGCGGTCAGAACTTAAAGGCCCAGCTAAACGGTACTTTCCGGGTCAGGTCAAGAAGGACAAACAAGCTGCTCCAAGAGTGATTAAAGTTCGTGCGACTGGTTCAATCCTCCAACAGTGTCTTTTTCATAGGATGCAGGAACAAGTTTTCTGCACGGTAGGATAGTAATGCAAAAAGGGTCCATTTTGATTGTTGGTGCAGGCCCCAGCGGCTTGACTGCTGCAATAGAACTGAAGCGGCGTGGTTTTTCCCCCCGCATCATTGATGAGAGCGACCGCCCACACGTTCAATCACGGGCACTTGCTATTAATCCGCGGAGTCTCCAGATCCTGAAACCATCCGGTGTGACTGAGAAGTTACTGGAGAAGGCGTGGAAACTGAATCACGTTCATTTTCGTGGGCCTAATAACGAGTTGTTGGAGGTTGATCTTTCGGATCTTGGAGGCCCCTACAATTTCATGCTGTCCCTTCCGCAATACAAAACCGAGACTATTTTGGAACGGCATCTGACTGAGCAGGGCGTGCAGGTTGAGAGAGAATGTGAACTGATACGGATCGATCAGCAGGATGATACAGTAACGGCTACCATACAGACCAGCAGTGGTGAGGAAGAGGTTCTGCATCCGTCTATGGTGATCGGCGCAGATGGAGCGCATTCTATTGTGCGGAGCCAGATGGGGATGAGCTTTACCGGTAGTTCTTATCCTCAGGATTGGGGCCTTGCGGATGTGGAGTTAGAGCCAACGATCTCTATGGATGGACCGACCATGTTTGATCGCTCGCCGTATATCTTCGGCGTGATACCGTTTTCAGCAACGCGTGCGAGGATTGTCTCTGACTATCTTGAGCCGCTTGAAATCTTGCCGCCGATTTTGAAGGTGACTAAAGTCCATTGGAAATCGACCTTCCGGATTTCGCACCGTCTGGCGAGCCTTTATCAAAAAGGACGTGTTTTTCTGGTTGGAGATGCAGCTCATGTGCACTCACCATTTGGCGGTAGAGGCATGAATTTGGGGATTGAGGATGCGGCCTGGCTGGCGTGGCAGGTCTCTACCGGACATACGCATCAATATATGCTGGATCGTCGCCCCGTTGCGGCGGAGGTTATCAAAGTTGTCGATTCCGGAACTCGGTTTTTTGCCTCAAATAGCACGGCTATCCGGCTCTTCAGGCAGAAGTTTTTGCCAGTGCTTGGGCGTACGGATTACTTTAAGGCGCGGTTTATGAGGATGATGTCAGCCGAGAATACGCCGTTTCCCCCTTGGCTGAAAGAGGACTAACTTAATCGAGGTTTGATTGAGACAGAGGTCCAGATAACAAAAAACCGCCTTGCGGCGGTTTGTTTGTTTGTTTTTTTGGAGCGGGCGAGGCGATTCGAACGCCCGACCCTAACCTTGGCAAGGTTATGCTCTACCCCTGAGCTACGCCCGCATATCCAAAAAAATCCAACTTCGCGAAAACTCAGCTTCTTAGAGAAACTGGAGCGGGCGATGAGATTCGAACTCACGACCCTAACCTTGGCAAGGTTATGCTCTACCCCTGAGCTACGCCCGCATTCTGTTTCGCTAGGACCGTTTGTTGCGGCCCCGTCGGTGAGGTGGGAGCTGTATGACAAAAGCTCGGGGTGATTGCAACAAGGAATTTGAAATTGATTGTGGGATTTCCATAATATTGTGGACGTCGAAGTTATAGCGAGATTTTTAAAATATGTTTTGTAACAAATAGATAGAGTTGTTTTTCTAGCTATTTTTGCGTTGTGGAAATAATTGCACTTGAGTAAAATAACGTATGTGCGTTTCTCTGGAATATCGGGTGGAGCTTTTGATTTAAGAAACCGGTTCCCTCATATATCTCAAGGGGATCCGTAAATTTTTGATGTCTTCGTCGCCGTGCCTGCATAGTGCTGGCAAGCTTTCGGTCTCATGGGGTGCCGGGATCATATGCTGTGGTTTGGAGAAGGCTGGCTCCATTCCCGGATCTGTTCGTGATGACAGCTCGTTAAGCACTTAATTTGTGGTCAGTTTGCCTAAGGCTGGCCATTTCTACGGATTGCTTGCCTTTTTTCGTCTGTGGCTTAAAACGGGGCAGCATTTATGTGGCAAACACTTGGGTTATCTCAGAGACTTGGAGGAGGTTCTTCTATATGCCAGCAAGCCGTCCGCAATTGATGTCCTTTTTGGAAGACTTGAACATTCCGGTTTCTACAGTTGATCATGAGCCGGTTTTTACGGTTGCTGAGTCTTCTGATTTGCATGATCGTATTTCGGGCGGGCACACCAAGAACCTGTTTCTCAAAGACAAAAAGGGGAATCTCTTTTTGGTGGTTGCGCTTCATGATGCGACGATCGATCTGAAGAAGATTTCTGCGGTTATTGGCGCGTCCGGCCGTGTTTCCTTCGGTAAGGCAGACCTGCTTGAAGAGGTTCTGGGTGTTACTCCGGGATCGGTTACGCCGTTCTCGCTGATTAATGACCGGGAAGAACAGCGGGTATCTGTAGTGTTTGATGCAAACATGATGGAGCAGGATACTCTGAACTTCCATCCACTGCTGAACAACGCTTCTACCGCGATTTCGGCGGAAGGTCTGATGGCGTTTGCCAAGGCGTGTGGGCATGATGCAAGAGTGCTGGCGGTCTCTGAGGAAGCGCAGAAAGTCACTGAAGATCTATAAAAACTAAGCGTTCGCCAATTGTAATTGGTCTCATCTACGACCATTTTAGGCAGCAGTTAGAGATTTTTGATATGAGGAGCGCTGACGTAAGCAGCTCCCAGTTCAGGTAAAGGGTCAAGATAATGAGTGGATCCGGATATTCCGTAGGTGGTAGCTTTGGTGGCTCCATGGGCGGTGGATATGGCGGTGGGTACCAGACCAATACACAGGCTGGTGCAGCTTCTCCATCCGCAGCTCCGGCAGCCAATGCTGCTGACTTGATTGTTGATACAACCACTCAGACTTTTATGCAGGATGTTATCGAGGGCTCCCGTAATCAGGTTGTTCTCGTTGATTTCTGGGCGCCGTGGTGTGGTCCGTGTAAGCAGCTTACTCCGACACTTGAGAAGGTGGTCAAGGAAGCCAACGGCGCGCTTAAGCTGGTGAAGATGAACATCGAAGACTACCCGGAAGTTGCGGACCAGATGGGTGTTCAGTCGATCCCGGCTGTGTTTGCATTCAAAGGTGGCCAGCCTGTTGACGGGTTCATGGGTGCGCAGACCGAAGGCGAGATCAAGAAGTTTCTCGACCGTATCGGCGTGCAGATTGGGCCAAGCGATCTGGAAGTGATGCTAGAAAAAGCTGATGAGCTTCGGGATGCTGAAGGGTATCCGGAAGCTGCGCAACTTTACGGTGGTGCGCTTTCTATCGACGCTGGCAACGTGCAAGCCTTGTGTGGCCTTGCCATGTGCTATCTGGCGCTTGCAGAGAAAGACCATGCAAAGCAGATGCTCGACATGGTGCCGGAAGATCAGCGCGGCTCTCAGCATTTCGTCGCTGCGAAAGCGGCGCTGGAGCTTGCCGAGCAGTCAGAAGGGCTCGATGACCTTGCTGATTTGCGTCAGCGCGTAGACGCAAACGCAGATGACCATCAGGCACGTTTTGATCTTGCACTGGCGCTTAGCGGCAAAGGTGACAAGAACGGCGCCGTGGATGAGTTGATCGAGATTATTCGCCGTGATCGCGAGTGGAATGAAGACGGTGCACGCAAGCAATTGCTGCAATTCTTTGAGGCATGGGGCTTTAAAGATTCAGGTGCTGTTTACGGCCGCCGTAAACTCTCCTCAATTCTATTCTCGTAATCTTGGCCTAATAATAAGAGCGGAGAGCACTTAAGTGGCCTCTATGACTGTTGGAAATGCGACCTACGCAGGTCTGGATGATCTGCCGCAGGTTGTGCCGTTGTTTGTTTTGCCGGGGGCTATCTTGCTCCCGCGCTCCCACATGCCTCTCAATGTATTTGAGCCGCGCTATACCGCGATGATCGACAATGCCTTGCGCACTGATCGGATGATCGGGGTCATTCAGCCGCAGTTTGATACCACTGACGAAGAGCTGGCCGGACGTCCTAAGCTTTGCACTGTGGGCTGTATGGGGCGTATTACCGGTTTTCAGGAGAGTGGCGACGGGCGCTATCTGATTACGCTTTCTGGTGTTTCCCGCTTTGAACTGCGTGGTGAGCTGGAAGAGCGCGCGCCATTCCGTCGTGGACATGTTGACCCAACCCGTTTTGCGAGTGACCTAAAGACAGGCTTTGGTGAAGATGAGGTTGATCGGGACCAGCTGCTTGCAACGCTGAAGGAATATCTGAGCGTGAATGAGCTGGAAGCGGATTGGGAGAGCGTCAATTCCGCATCTACCGAGATATTGGTCAATGCATTGTGCATGATGAGTCCTTATGGACCAAAAGAGAAGCAGGCTCTGTTGGAAACGGAAAATCTGAAAGTGCGTGCGGATACGCTTGTTGCGCTGGCTGAGGTAGAGCTGGCACGCGGCAATGGCAGTACTGGCAGCACTCTTCAGTGACGCAGGTAAGAATAAGATATGAATGAGGGCTCTATGAGCGAATTTGAAGCGCCACAGCTGGACCGACGGCTTCTTGAGCTGTTGGTTTGCCCGGTTACGAAGACAACGCTTGAATACAACGCTGAGAACCAGGAGTTGATTTCTCGCGCGGCGAAGCTGGCCTATCCAATTCGGAATGGCATTCCGATTATGTTGGAAGAAGAAGCCCGCAAGATCGAAGATTAAGAGTAAAAAGGCTAGGAGAGATGATCTTCTAGCCTTTTTGCCAGTTCCTGCGGTTCGCCCAGAACATGCAGTGTTTTTATGCGGGCGGTGTGGCCTGCAATGACTTCCACTGAAGATTTTGTGACTGAGAGTGCTTTTGTAAAAAGGGCCGCAACGGCTTTGTTTGCCGCGCCTTTTTCTGGCACTGCACGCACGCGCGCAAAAACGAGCTGCCGGCCATCCGACTGCTCGCCAATCTTTTCAATTTGATCTTTGGAGGATCTGGGGGTGAGGCGGACGGAAATGAGAATTCCGTCAGCCTGCAGTTTCCAAGGCCGTTCTTGTTCGACCACTACTTAGAATACGTAGGGGTAAACGTAGAGGCCGATGATGCGCTCAAGGAGGAAGATCCCGAGCAGCAATACGATAGGAGACAGATCCAGTCCGCCCATTGCTGGCAGGACCCTGCGGATTGGACGCAGCAGCGGTTCGGTCAAGTTATAGAGGGTCTGGCCGATCATGGCGATGAACTGATTGCTCGAGTTCACCACGTTGAATGCGTAGAGCCACGAGAAGATCACATTCGCAATAATGACCCACGTGTAAAGGTTTAAGATGATGAATAGGACATCAAGAATAGCGCGCATGGGTTGGTTAAACTCCAAGTTTGCGGAGACGAACGATCTGTATTGCTTCCTCTAGGACAGAGCTGAGGAAACCGAGTTATTCCTCATGTAACTTTGAACTGAGGCAGCTGCAAGATCCAGCATGCCTCATTTTTCTATATTTAGAGCTAATTTTCTCCGCCAGCCCATGAAAAAATGCCCATGCGCAGAAAATGGGCTTCTTCAGCGAAATCGTAGTGCAGGGTTTTTACTGTTTTGCAGGGCCTAGCCAAAGTGATGGGCGGGTTTAAAGCTTTCTGGCAGATGGATTGATTTTCCATCTTCCGGGAACATTTCCTGCATCAGGCAGGCTGCGATGCGGTGGGAGATGGCGTAGGAGATTTTGAAGCCGCCCGTTGCCACCCAGGTTTTGTCTTTGCCGGGAATTAGGCCGACCAATGGATCGCGCTTTTTGCATTTTGGGCGGATGCCAGCCCAACGGGCAGTGATTGGTGCGCCTTTCAGCGATGGACAGAACGCGATTGCTCTGGCGAGCATGTTCTGAATGTCCTCTTCGACCGGTTCTTTACTGGTCCAATCCTTCTCTGAAGTGGAGCCAATCGCGACCGTGCCGTTGGCGTGGGAGACAACATAAATACCGTCGTCGTAGATCACTGGAAGCGGCTTATCTGCTTTGTATTCCAGCAAGAGGGATTGTCCCTTTACTCCCGTACCGATGGTTTTGCCTGCCATTTCGCTGAGTGGGGCAAAGCCTTCATATCCGGCCGACAAGACAATGCGGTCAGCGCTCAGCGTTTCGCCGTTTCCGAGGGAAACAGTGCCTGTCGTCTCGTCAAAGCCTTGATACTCGGTGTGTTCCATGATGTGGATGCGTGGTTCCAGGAAGGCTTTCAGGCCCGCAGAGACAAGGCGTGGGTTGGCGCGGGCAGCCAAGGTGTCCCAAATGATGCCGAGAGGCGCTGCTTCTGGTGTTAGCCAGTCGCTGAATGGTGTTTCTTTTACGACTCTGAAGGTGAAACCAGTTTCCTCGCTTTTCCAGCGCTGTTTGGCTTCTTCAACGCGGGCGAGGGAGTGTTCGAGTTTGTGTTCTGTATAGAGCGGGATCAGCCGACCTGTGCGGCCGTAGCCAACGGACAGGCCCGTGGCTTCTTCCAGCCCGGCTACGATATCGGAGAGTTCGGTCAGGGCGTCCAGCTGGAACTGTTTCTTATCGTTCCACCGGCTGGGTACGTGAGGCATCAAGGCACCAACGAGGCCAGCGCTTGCGCCTGAAGCAATTGAGTTCTTCTCCAGCAGAGCGACTTTCAAGCCTTTTTCGAATGCGGCTTTGGCGACGCTGAGTCCGAAGATTCCCCCACCAACAACAACAATATCGTAGGTCATATTTTTTTATTTCCCAGATTGGGGTATAAGCCCGAACCGATTTTTACGTTAGAGATTTGGCTTAGACATATGACAGAGCGCCCAAAATTGGAATGGGATGACGCGAATGTGCCGTATGCGTCGCAGTTTGGGGACACTTATTACTCCAAAGCGGGTGGATTAGGCGAAACGCGCTACGTATTTCTGCAAGGAAATCGTCTCCCTGAGCGTTGGGTCGATGCACAGTCTTTTACAATTGCTGAGCTGGGATTTGGAACCGGACTGAATTTTCTTGCGACGCTGGAGCTTCTGCTGAGCTTGCCAGAGGCGGAGCGGACCAAACTGACTTATGTATCGTTTGAGCTTTATCCGTTGGATGCATCCGAGATAAAGAAAGCTCTGTCGCAATGGCCTAAACTGAAAGATCTAACGGACAAGCTGGTCGCGGCATGGAACCCTCAGCCGGGTTGGAACCCGATCACCATTGATGGCGTAAGGCTATTGGTCGGTGTTGGGGATGCGCGTGAGATGTTGCCGACTCTCTCCGTTCCCGTTGATGCATGGTTTCTTGATGGCTTCAACCCTGCGGGGAATCCAGAGCTGTGGGGCAAGGAGCTGATGCTCGAAGTTGGCGAGAAAACGGCTGTCGGCGGAACTTTTGGCACTTATACGGCTGCCGGGTGGGTGCGCCGTAATTTGCAGGCAGCTGGCTTTGCGGTTGATCGTATCAAAGGGTATGGCAGAAAGCGCCAGATGATGGTGGGGCAGAAGACTGCCGCCACCGAACTCTGATCAATCAGCATTCTGGCAGGTTGACTGCCAAGCCGCCCTTGCTGGTTTCTTTGTATTTGTCGCTCATTTCAACGCCGGTCTGGCGCATTGCCTCGACGCAGTTGTCCAGAGGCATGTAGTGAGAACCGTCGCCGCGCAGCGCCAGTGAGGCTGCGGAGACTGCCTTGATGGCACCGAGGCCGTTGCGTTCAATGCATGGCACCTGAACCAAACCGCCAACCGGATCGCACGTCATGCCAAGGTGGTGCTCAAGAGCGATTTCAGCGGCGTTTTCAATTTGCTCGTTGGTGCCGCCGAGGGCTGCGCATAGACCTGCTGCTGCCATGGCAGCTGCGGAGCCTACTTCACCCTGACAGCCAACTTCTGCGCCGGAAATTGAAGCGTTGTGCTTGATAATGCCGCCAACGGCCGCTGCGGTGAGCAGGAAGGTTTTGATGCCTTCGTCGTTACTGCCGGGACAATGCTCGCGGTAATACTTGATGGTAGAGGGAATAACGCCAGCTGCGCCGTTGGTTGGGGCGGTAACAACTTTGCCGCCAGCTGCGTTTTCTTCGTTTACGGCCATGGCGTACACAGAAAGCCAGTCGTTTACGACATGTGGCATGCTCATGTTGTTGCCACGCTCTTCTTCCAGCTGGCGTTTGATTGCAGCAGCGCGGCGCTTAACGGTGAGGCCACCGGGCAATTCGCCCTCGGTGTTGAGGCCGCGTTCCATACAAGCGTTCATGACCTCCCAGATTTGCCAGATTCTGGTGTCCAGATCTTGCGGGTCAAGGGAGGTGATTTCGTTGGCGCGCTTCATCTGGGCGATGGTTTTGCCTGATTTCTGGCCCATTTCCAGCATTTCAGATGCGGTGGCAAACGGGTAGGGCATGCCTTTGTCTTCATCTACGGCTTGTTTGCCAGAGGCTTCCGCAGCCTTTTGGCGCTCCAGCTCTTCTTCAGTCAGAACAAAACCGCCGCCGATGGAGTAGAAGGTCTCCTGCAGGTGAAGGCGGTCTTGCGCATCATAGGCTTCAATCACCATGCCGTTGGCGTGGCCGGGCAGGTTTTTCTCGAAGTCGAAGATGATGTCGCGTTCAGGATCGAATTCCAGCTCAGGCAGACCGGGCAGGTGGAGCTTTTTTTCTTTGGCGATCTTTTGCTCCAGTGCCTCGGCTTTATCCGGGTCCAACGTTTCCGGGGTGAAGCCAGCAAGCCCAAGAACAACAGCTCTGTCTGTGGCGTGGCCTTTGCCGGTCCAGGCTAGGGAGCCGTGCAGGGTGCAGCGGAGCCTTTGGGGCGCGCCGGCACCGGGCCAAATACGTCGTCCGTCTCTCAACTCATCTAGAAAACGCGCGGCAGCGGTCATCGGTCCCATGGTGTGGGAAGACGATGGACCTATTCCGATCTTGAACATTTCAAAGACGCTGAGGAACATATGTTAGGCACCTTTCAGAGGGCTGGGGGCGGTATTCTTGTTTCGTGCTGGATAGAGAGGCAGTCACTATCACTGAGCTTTCAAGGAATAATCGTCATGGGCTCTTAAACCAAGAGGATTATTCCCGCAGATGTTTTCAATTAACGAGACAGTTGTTCCGATGAGCCAGAATTTATCTGGACTGATCGGACTTGCGTGAATCCTTAGAGATTTTCGCCGGTATCTTCTGAAAAGGTTGACATAATCACTGCGTTTTCAAATGGAATTTAAGAATAGGCCCCGCTCATACCCTGTGAGTTGAGATGAAGAGGAGTTTGTTTCTTCAACTTGGTGATGCCGATAGGCAACAGAGTCTAGAAACTCTTAAAACTACAGGTCTGCAAATCATGTGCAAATGTATATCATAGGTGGTGATTAACTTTTCGAATAAGGCTGCACCTATATGACCGCCTCTCTTCGTATCCTTGCAAGCTTAGCGCTTGCCTCTATTTCCAGCCATGCATTGGCTGAGAATACTTTTACGCCTGGTACTTTGACCGAAGAGCAAGCCAGTAAGCGATATGTTGTTGATCTTGGAGTGGCGGGTTTTGTGAATCCCAGATACGATGGCGCAGATGAGTATATAATCTACCCGTTGCCTTTGATCGCCTTTTCACGCTTTTATATTCCTGGTTTTGGGCAGACGAAGGAAGATTCGACGCGGGGTGCCTATATCTATCCCTCCTTCGGATACGTGGGTGAGCGTAAGCCGACTGACGCTAGGGCTCTTGCGGATACGCGCCGCGTGCCGTGGGCAGGAGAGATTGGACTCGGCGGGGGTTTCCGTCGTGATTGGTTCCGTGCATTTGTTGAGGTGCGGCACGGATTTAACGGGCACCGCGGATTTGTCGGGCGCGCCGGGATAGATGTGATCACCGAGGTTACCGATCGTCTGACTTTTGTTTTTGGGCCGCGTGTAGACGCTGCTGATAGTTCTTTTATGAACACGTATTTCAGCGTTCCTTCAGGTACGCCAAGCGGACCGTTCAAGGCGCAAGCTGGGTTCAAGAGTGTCGGTGGTATCGCCCGCGCCAGTTATGCGCTTACCGACACTATTGGTTTGCACATGCAAGGTGGGTATGACCGTTTGATTGGTGACGCTGAAGATAGTCCCATCACGCAAAACGATAACATGTGGTCTTTCGGGGTTGGCGCCACTTATCGTTTCTCTTGGGATTTGTTCTAGAGCAGGAAGATTTGCAGATAGCTTTGAGACGTAAAGCCCGGAATGGTTTCTGGGCTTTTTTTATTGGCTGAGTGTGGAGCGTATTTTCAGTAACTGCGAAAGAAATAAAACACGGATTGAAGTGAAGTTCTGTGTGTACCTTTGAGAAAATATAAGGTGTTCTGACTTCGTATTGAGAGAAGTGTTAACTGATTCATTAAGTATCATCTCTGTGAGATCGTCAATAATACGCTTAGAATAACTCGGTAAAAGACTAGGCCTGAGGCCCGTGGTACTTCACAGGACGTGTTGCGTTGTGTGAGGGGGCAGTATGCGTACAGTAATTACTATTTCTGGGCTTATTTTTATTTTCCTATTGCTCATGGTTCCGGCTAAGGCGCACTCCACTAAGGTGTTGGCCAAGATTGATCTTTCAGAGCAGACCATGCGTATTTTCGTGAATGGCAAGGTTAGGCATTCGTGGCCTGTATCGACCGCGAGAAAGGGTTACCGGACGCCTGTGGGCAGCTTTAAACCAACGCGGATGCATAAGCGGTATTTCTCGCGGAAATACAATGGCGCACCGATGCCATACTCCGTATTTTTTTATAAGGGCTACGCCATTCATGGCACGGATGTGATTAATCGTCTGGGAGCACCTGCGTCGCACGGGTGTGTGCGGCTGCACCCGAAGAATGCCAAGCGATTGTTCAGTTTGATTCAGGCAAACGGACCATCAAATGCAAAGATTGTAATTGTGAAATAGTGAGCACGCTTTACGTGTATGGCGGAACGTGGTGTGATACCGGTCGTATAAGGCCCTTTACCCTTGCGAGTGCAGGGGGCCAAACTAAGTCAAGGGCTATGAGATGTGTCTGAAGGCTTGTGAGCGGAAGAAGCAAGTCGGGTCGCAAACGCCTGCTCCTTCCGCTGTAGCGCTGAATACGCATAACTCAACAATCAGCGTGTCTTTCCTAACGCTAAAATCTTGCCAAAAGGTTGGCACGCTGATTTTTTCGGAAGAGATTTTTAGGGATAAAACGGATTTTTTTCTGAGGAAGGCTTTGCGGGTTGCATGCATAGCGCAAAGAAAAAGAGGGCTTTGAAAGAACGCTCAAAAACCCTCTATATCCTCGAAAGCTGATTACGCACTACCTTGATATCAGCTGCTTATATAAAAGCAAAAGCTGTGCCAGTTTTCTGAGAAAATTTGAGCACAACATCTGGTGTCGGTGTGATATCTCGCAGCGAAATGCAGGTTAACTTAACTGGTTGCTTACTTGTGCTGCGTCGCAATTTGCAATGCGGTTTGAGAGCGTTAAACTTCGCATTTACGTTTAGTTAAATTCATGGCCGAGGTCGAGGGTACTTCGTTTTCCGATACTGTCGTAGTTTTCGGTTGCCCACTTTTTGGCAGCCTGCCTGCCGATATCATGGAGCAGTTCAATAAATTCCCACTGGGGATTTAGTTTTGAAGATGAGCCAAAGGGCAACAGATCCTTTGTTGCTTCGATCCGGTGCATGTAAACGCGGGTGTATCTGTCCGAATCTAGCCGCCCCTCCTGAATAAGACGGGTGACGAAATCTATCGCGCGCAGTTCGCGGAGTAGGGTGGAGTTGAAGGTGATTTCGTTCAGCCGCTCTGAGATTTCCTGGGCCGTATGAGGAAGCTCGTTTCGTTCTACCGGATTGACCTGAATAAGCAGGACATCTGTATGACCGCCACTCGTGAATAGCGGGAACAGGGGCGGGTTTCCCATAAAGCCGCCGTCCCAATATGCTTCATCACCAATTTCGACCGCCTGGTACATGTGGGGTAGGCAGGAAGAGGCCATGATAGCATCCAGAGTGAGTTCTTCGTTTTCGAAGACCTTGATTTTGCCAGTACGGACGTTGGTGGCGGCAACGAAAACGTCCATCTGCTTACAACTGCGCACGCGCTCGAAATTGATTTGCTGTTCTACCAAATCGCGCAGGGGGTTATAGTTCATTGGGTTGAGTTGATAGGGCGAGACAATTCGCGAGGTGAGATCCCATGCCAGATACATGGGAGAGTTATCGAGGCTCCAGTTGCCCATGAAAACATCGAGCGGGTTGCGTTGGAAGGGGCTCGTCTCTCCAGCTGCGCTGACGGCTTTCCAAAAGCGGGCCAGTGCTTTGCGTGCGCCTTCCTGCCCTCCTTCCACAAGGCCGTCGGCCATAACAACGGCATTCATGGCACCAGCACTGGTGCCTGAGATGCCGACGATCTCCCATTCTTCATTTTCCAGCATCCAATCCAGAACGCCCCAGGTGAAGGCGCCATGGGCTCCGCCTCCCTGGAGGGCAAGATTGATTTTCTTTCGTTCTTTCTTTGCAGTCTTCCGGGGCGTTGCCATTCGGACCTCCATGGGTCGCTAGATTAGAACTACTGGGAAATCGCAGGTTTGGTTATTGAGCTGTCCAGCCGCCATCCATTGGCAGCAGTGTGCCTGTGATGGACGCTGCTGTATCTGTGCAGAGGAAGACAGCAAGGCCAGCAACTTGTTCGATGGTCACGAACTCTTTGGTGGGCTGCGCTTCGAGAAGGACATCCTCTTTCACTTGTTCCTCAGTCATATTGCGCGCTTTCATTGTGTCCGGGATCTGCTTTTCGACAAGCGGTGTCCAGACGTAGCCGGGGCAAATTGCATTTACGGTGATGTTGTTTTCTACGGTTTCAAGCGCGACGGTTTTGGTCAGGCCTGCGATGCCGTGCTTGGCGGAGACGTAGGCCGCTTTAAATGGAGAGGCGACCAGTGCATGTGCCGAGGCTGTGTTGATGATGCGGCCCCAGCCTGCTTTGCGCATGTAAGGTACAGCGGTGCGGATGGTGTGGAATGCGGAGGATAGATTGATCGCGATGATGGCATCCCATTTTTCGACCGGGAAGTGCTCAATGGCTTCAACGTGCTGAATGCCTGCGTTGTTGATGAGGATATCGACAGAGCCAAGAGTTTTAGCCGCCTCATGGATCATCGCATGGATTTCATCAGGTTTTGTCATGTCGGCAGGAGAGTAGATGCATTTTACACCGAAGTCGGCCTCGATACTTGCCCGCTCTTTCTCAATGGCGTCAGCAGGGCCAAACCCGTTGATCATGATGTTTGCGCCTTGCTCGGCGAGTGCACGCGCGTAACCAAGGCCAATGCCTGATGTGGAGCCGGTGATTACAGCGTTTTTACCTGAGAGCATTTCGAGTCTCCTGACCAAAGATATTTAAATGAACTGGTGTGAGCTTGCGCCACTTTTTAGTCTGGTTGCATTAGCAAAAAGCATAGTTGTTTGGCGTGCGGTGCAAAAAGGTTAGAAGTGACTGCGAATCTGTCTTTTGTCCTTAATGGAAGGTTAGAAGCAGGGTGCGTTGCGGTAGGACTTTTGGGATTTTTCGGTTTCCTGATGAGAACGTGGACCTAGCATCATTCTGACGCGAGGTTCACTTTGAAATCTTGGGGGATTGATGGTGCCAAGGATGGGATCAAACTGAATTGAATTTGCGCCAAAAAAGTTGACAGGGCGTGCCGCATGCTGCACTTGCATGCCTAAAGATTTATCCAAGTGGAATGATCATGACTGACAAGAACCAAACCTATATTTCTTCCCCGTTTCCGCGCCGCCGTTCTGTGGCAGTAGATGTTGGTGGGGTTATTGTTGGCGGTCAAGCGCCTGTTGTTGTTCAGTCCATGACGAATACTGATACCGCAGATGTGGATTCCACGGTTGCGCAGGTTTCTGCTCTGGCACGTGCCGGGTCCGAGCTGGTGCGGATCACTGTTGATCGCGATGAGGCTGCCGCAGCTGTCCCGCGCATCAAAGAGCGATTGGACCGCATCGGCGTTCATGTTCCGCTGGTGGGAGACTTCCACTACATCGGGCACAAGCTGCTGGCAGATCATCCTGCCTGCGCTGAAGCGCTTGATAAGTACCGGATCAATCCGGGCAATGTTGGCTTCAAGACCAAGAAAGACAAGCAGTTCGGCCAGATCATCGAAATGGCTATGAAGCACGACAAGCCCGTGCGCATTGGGGTGAACTGGGGTTCTCTTGATCAGGAACTGCTGACCCATTTGATGGATAAGAACCAGCAGGAAGGTTCTCCGCTGACAGCGCAGGAAGTGATGCGCGAAGCGATTTGTCAGTCAGGTTTGTTGTCTGCACAGCGTGCTGAAGAGCTGGGCCTTGGGCGTGACAAGATTATTCTGTCTGCGAAAGTGTCTCAGGTTCAGGATCTGATTGCCGTTTACACGGATCTGGCACAGCGTTGTGATTATGCACTTCACCTCGGTCTGACTGAGGCCGGCATGGGGACAAAGGGTATTGTGGCTTCTTCTGCCTCCATGGGAATTTTGCTGCAGCAGGGCATTGGCGATACCATTCGTATTTCGCTGACCCCAGAACCGGGTGGAGACCGGACCCGTGAGGTTCAGGTTTCTCAAGAGCTGTTGCAAACCATGGGCTTCCGTAGTTTTGTGCCGATTGTGGCGGCATGTCCGGGTTGTGGGCGTACGACCTCTACAGTCTTCCAGGAACTGGCGCAGGATATTCAGGAGCATATTCGCGAGAGTATGCCAAAGTGGCGGGAACAGTATCCGGGAGTTGAAGAGCTCAACGTGGCGGTTATGGGCTGTATCGTGAATGGTCCGGGTGAGTCCAAGCACGCTGATATTGGTATTTCTTTGCCGGGTACAGGCGAAACACCGGCCGCTCCTGTGTTTGTTGATGGAGAGAAAACTGTTACGCTGCGCGGGCCGAACATTGCGAATGAATTTAAGGCAATGGTTCTTGATTATATTGAGAAGCGCTATGGTACGGGTGTTTCTTCTGAACACGAGATTTCATAGATGTCGCTGGAGCGGTTTGTCAAAAAAGTTGAACACAAAATCAGAAATAATGCGCCGAAGGAAAAGCCTTCGGTTCTGGTGATTTCTTCACAAGTCGTCAGTGGGTGCGTTGGTATGCGCAGCATGGTGTTTACGCTGGAACGCATGGGCTTTAACGTCTGGATGCTGCCTACTATCCTTCTGCCGTGGCATCCGGGGCAGGGCCGTGGTGAGCGGATTTCTGCAAATGACGAAGCCTTCACGCACATTGTTGAGCAGATTTGTGCCAGTGACGAGCTGAGCAATGTGAAGGGTGTTCTTTCTGGCTATATGGCGAATGTGGCTCAGGTTTCTGGCGTGGCGAAGATCGTCGAAGCAGTGAAATCCCGTAATAAGGATGCTGTCTATCTTTGTGATCCGGTGATTGGTGACAAGGGCGGCCTTTATGTTGCCGAGCCAATTGCGGAAGCTATTCGTGACCAATTGCTGCCACTTGCTGATGTGAGTACGCCAAACCGCTTTGAGCTGGCGTGGCTCAGTGGGTTTGGAACGGACATGGAAAATGAGGCTGTCGCGGCCGCTCGTACGCTGGGAGTGGAGCGCACGATTGTAACGTCATCGCCTGCGATCCGGCGCAATTCCATCTCCAATCTGCTGGTTGGCCCTCGCGGCAGTCTTGCGATTGAACATGCTGAAGTACAGGGCGCTCCCCATGGCACGGGTGACTTGCTGTCGGCGTTATATCTGGCGCGCTGCCTGAGCGGACAAAGCGATGAAGACGCGTTGAAAAAAGCAACGGCTTCAACGTTTGAGCTGGTTGCCCGTTCGGTCAAAGTTGGTTCTGATGACCTGCTTTATGCGGAACATCAGGATTCACTGATCCAGCCCATGGCGCTTGTGAACACTCGCCGCGTGGTTGAGGCACCAGAGCGTGCCTGAGACCAGTGCAGCGACGCCAGTGTGTGTTGCTGGCGTTGATGGCTGTCGGGCAGGTTGGATTGCTGTTTTCCGCTGGATCGGCTCACAGCGGCCCCCAGAAGTACAGATCTTCCAAAATTTTGCAGATGTGTTGGGCTCAGAGCATAGGCCCTGCAAGATTGCTGTCGATATGCCTATTGGGCTGCCTGATAAGATTGGTCAGGCTGGTCGCGGGCCAGAGAAGGCGGTGCGCCCGCTTCTGGGTATGCGGCGATCTACGGTGTTCTCTATCCCCGCTCGTGCCGCGATCTATTGTGAAGATTACCGCGAGGCTTGCTCTGCTGCGCTGGCTCATTCGATGCCGCCAAAGAAAGTCTCCAAGCAAGCGTTTCATATCTTCCCGAAAATTCGCGAGATTGATCAGCTCATGACACCTGAGCTGGAAGAGCGCGTGTTCGAGGTTCACCCCGAGGTCGCGTTCTGGTGTTTGAACGGGCAAGAACCTATCGCTGTTCCCAAAAAAGTCAAAGGAACCAGCTATCCGCCGGGATTAGATGCGCGGCGTGATTTGCTTGTGCAGTTTGACTATATGGCAAGCTTTCTGGATCAGAAACCGCCCAAGGGCGCGGCTCGGGATGATCTGATGGATGCGGCTGTGAATGCTGTGATTGCGGAGCGTTTGTTCCACGGGCAGGCGGAACCATTTCCTCCAGATTATGGCCGCGATGAACGCGGGCTGCGCATGGCAATCTGGGCCTAACCTGACTTGCTGATCTTTCTGGAGGTCAACTAGTCAGGCTAGGTTCTAAAGTGCTTATTGCGGTTTGATGCGTGGGGCAGGGGCGGCTGGATAAGGATCGTTGACCTCTGCCACAACCTTTGGCTCATCGCTGGTGCGGCTGTTGGAGAACAGCGAGGTGAAGTAGCCGAATGCGCGGTCCGTCTCTGACACATTCTTTTTAGTAGCAGACGGTTCTTCCGCTGCCAGTGCAAGAACTTTTGCAGCCCCTACGTCTGCTGGTATCGCGTTTGGTCCCGCTGCCTTGGCAACATCAGTTGTGGAGGTGCCGCCAAAGAAGGATGCGATCTTTTCCTTGCGGCGGTTGCTGTTTTCCATAGCGATTTGGATTTTAGCGGTTTCCTGCGCATCTCTGGCTTGTTTCTTTGCCACCGCAACAGCGATGTTCTTGGGCACTGTGTATGCGGGGCATGCGCCGCGTGCGTTGAATTTGGTGCCTTTTTTGTCTGCCTTTGCGTTGAAAACATACTCTTTTTCGCAGACTTCAATGGCAGGTGGGCGTTTGGTGACTTCAAAGTGATCGTAGCCACGCTTAAGCATGCGCCAGAATTCATAGTGTTCCGAGTTTGCGTTGATCGCCATGTTTCTTGGCGTCATGCGGAACGGGAAGGCCTGGACCTGAAACTTTCGCTGCCCGCCGAGGAAGCTGTCGCGGCCAAGGGCGTAGATGTCTGCAATCTGCTTGTCCGTCATGGCGTAGCAGCCGGCAGAAGAACACGCGCCGTGAACCATCAGGTTTGAGCCAGTGCGATCGTGGGCACGGTCAAACTTGTTCGGGAAGCCGAGGTTGAATGAAAGGTAGTAGGAGGAGAACGGGTTCATCAGGCCCGGTGTGACTTCGTAAAAGCCTTCAGGGGCCTGTCGGTCGCCCTCTTTGATCTTTGGACCGAGTTTGCCAGACCATTTACAGATATCATAGGTTTCCAGCAGTGCGTATTCGCCGGATTGGGTCTGCTTCCAGACTTCCAATTCGGACTCCTGCTTGAACAGGCGGACCATGATTGGAGACTTGAGCTCCATGTCCTTGGACTGCATCCGATTGATCAGGCTTCTGCTGACGGGTTGCTGGTGTTTCTCAGAGCCAAACTCTGATCCCTGACAAGCAGCTAGCGTTAATGCCAGCGCAAGCGCGGCAGCGCGCTTTACGTTTTTGCCTGTCTCTCCCTGAAACACTTTAATCATGTGTGTGACCTACCCTGCTGGGGCTAGTTTGCCCGAACCCCAATCTCAACTCTACACTTAGACTATCTGGGTTAAGGTTGACCGAATCTTACCACAGATCATAGATTTTGAGATTGGGGCATATTCCCCAAGGTGCATTTTCTCCCATGTTTGATTGCTCAAACAAAAAAGGCACCAGTCGTATATCTGATGCCTTTTATAAAAAGTTTAGTAGATACCCACAACAAATCGTAGGTCGAATCAGCTGAGTTCACGACCTATGCGTAAGAATTTCTCTCGACGCTGCTTTTTGAGGTCGTCTGGAGACTGGCCAGCCATCTTGGTCAAAGCGTTTTCAATGCTGGCTCCAGCGCGATCAATAACGATCTCTTTTGCACGGTGTGCGCCGCCGATTGGCTCTTTGATGATCTCATCAATGACGCCGAAGCCGGAGAGGTCCTCAGCTGTGATCTTCATGTTGGTTGCTGCATCCTGTGCACGGGTGCTGTCGCGCCAAAGAATGGATGCGCCTGCTTCCGGAGAGATCACAGAATAGATGGAGTGTTCCAGCATTGCCACGTGGTTTGTGGTTGCAATTGCGATTGCACCGCCGGAGCCGCCTTCACCAATGATGATGGAGATGTTTGGAACGCCAAGGCCGAGGCACATGTCAGTGGAGCGGGCGATTGCTTCTGCCTGACCGCGCTCTTCAGCGCCGATGCCGGGATATGCACCTGCGGTGTCTACGAAGGAGACAACAGGGATGTTGAAGCGGTTTGCCAGTTCCATGATGCGGACGGCTTTACGGTAGCCTTCCGGACGGGCCATGCCGAAGTTGTGCTTCAGGCGGCTTTCGGTGTTGTTGCCTTTTTCCTGACCAAGGATTGCGACAGACCGTCCACGAAAACGACCAAAGCCTGCAATAATCGCATGATCCTCGGAGAATTTGCGATCACCTGCAAGTGGGGTGAAGTCTGTAACAAGAGTATTGATGTAGTCCAGTGCATGTGGACGGTCGGGGTGGCGGGCGACCAGAGTTTTTTGCCACGGCGTTAAGCGAGAATAGACGTCGCTGAGTGCCTGATCGGCTTTTTCCTGAAGACGGGCAATCTCGTCTTCCACATCAACCGCTTCCCCACCTTCCGCCAGGATCTTTAATTCCTGTACTTTTCCTTCAAGGTCAGCAACTGGTTTTTCGAATTCGAGGTAACTGCGCATATTGGATATTCACTCGTAACAATCAGCGGGCTTGAGTCGCCGAGTAAAAAAGGCGTTGAACCGCGCTATAATTTTGGCGCGACACTGGCGACAGCTGGGGCATCTGTCAAGGCTTTGCATTACAAATGTGGGTGTCTGACCCTCTTGAAACAAGAAGAAATGGGTTTAGAAGTGCAAATCCTATCGAGAAGCTGTCTTCTTAGGAGAAGCTGACGTTTGCGGTATGTTGAGCTGTTGGGCTTTCAGAACAAGTGTGCCAGTCGCTGTAGGGATTGACACCTTGTAGGGAATGAGAAGGTTCGTATCACCAATTGGTGCCAGCCAGGTTTCAATCTTTGCGTTTTTGGCCAGATACTGGACGGCCTTTCTTTCAGGGCGGTGTCCGGCGATTGGCTCCCAGCGTGCGGAACAGACAATGACCGGGCCATTGTAACCGTCGCTGGAGACTTGGCGCACTTCCTTGAACTTCATATTGATGTTGAAGCGTGCCCAGCCATCATAGATTGGGAGCTTGCGATCACAGACTGACGGGTCGAGAACTTTGGCGCTGGACGGTGCGCTGACAATCGCTGCACTTAACGGATCCATTGCGTTGAGTTTGTGTTCGCCTGTTACCTCGATGCGCGTCTTGGAGGGCTTGTATTTCGGGGTGACCTGAGTGGTACGGACGTGGCCTGATCCCTGACCGAGACTGACATAGAAGTTGCGGTTGGAGGCGCGGGAGGCCATGGTGTAGGTGCTGGGCAGGACTCTCGTTCCCTGCATCCACCCGGTTGCCTGTGCTCCGCCCTTGCCTGTGGAGAAGAGTGTGCCGATGCCAGCAGGTTCCATGCCGACTTTTGCGGAATAAGCATTGTCACGCAGGATGAGGGAGAATGAGCCTTTTCCCACGGTGAAGCCTGCATAAGAAATATTGTAGATGCCGCCGAGGCGTTCTGTTTTCCCCAGTGCAGCTGTGGATAGTGTGCCAAATGAGAGTGCTGCGATGGCCATTACGCATGATTTGCCGAGGAAATTGCAAATCTTTGAAAAAGTTACTCGCACGATACTGTACCTCCGCAGCCGCAGACCTTGGCGTCTGACAGCCTGAGAACTCAGGAAACTGAACAAAAAATCAAACTCGTTGAAATATGAAACTACCTAAACAAGGTAACACGGTGGTTAAGAGATGTGAGTTTGTTGAAGTTTTGATTGAAATATGGGCTTCGAACAAGCAAATAGGCAGCAAAGCCTTGACGAATTCTGCTGTACTAATTATAGCAAGCCAACTTTTCCGTACAGGCCGGAGGTGGTTCCGCGAGACTATGGCGTCCGCGACCTGCCGGTTTAAACAGAATGCGCCCGGAAATGAGGGCGCCTACAAATTATAAAGGGTGACCCTCATGGCACGCCGCTGCGAACTTACCGGTAAAGACGTGATGACCGGCAACAACGTGTCTCACGCAAAAAACAGGAGCCGTCGTCGGTTCTTGCCAAACCTCTGCAATGTTTCCCTGTTGAGCGATACTCTCGGCGAAACCTACAAACTGCGTATCTCCGCACACGCACTGCGCTCTGTTGAGCACCGTGGTGGTCTGGACGCATTCTTGTTGAAAGCAGTTGAAGCTGAGCTTTCACCAAAAGCACGCCTGCTGCGCACCGAAATCAAGCGTCGCCAGGCAGCTGCTTAATCACATCTTTCTTGAAAGGGATTGAGCGTGAATAAGTCGAATACTGCCCGACCACTGGCTTTTGCCATTATGGCAATGACCACAGTGGTCGTGGCGTCGAATTACCTCGTTCAATTCCCTGTTCAGGGAATGCTCGGGGCTGTTGATCTGGCAGACCTGCTTACTTGGGGTGCATTCACTTATCCGGTGGCATTCCTTGTAACTGATTTGATTAACCGACAGTTTGGTCCTGCTGCTGCACGCAAAGTTGTGTACGCTGGTTTTGCTGTTGCTGTTGCTCTGTCTATCGTTCTGGCAACACCACGCATTGCAATTGCTTCAGGAAGTGCATTCCTGATCGCTCAGTTGCTTGACGTGACTGTGTTCCACCGTCTTCGTGAAGGTCACTGGTGGAAGGCGCCTGTCGTTTCTTCCACGCTTGGTACCATGCTCGATACCGTACTGTTCTTTAGCCTTGCTTTTGCAACACAGTTCGCGTTTCTGGGTTATCACGATGCGTTTGCGGTAGAGGTTGCGCCTTTGTTTGGCGTGTTTGCTTTGGAAGTTCCTCGTTGGGTTTCCTGGGCAATGGGTGACTTCGGTGTCAAGATCATCGTCGCGATGAGCATGCTTGTGCCATACCGCATCGCTTTGGGGGTCATCGGCGCGGTACCTGCTCCACAGCGCGGATAAGCTGTTTGCTTGATAAGAGTTTAGAAAGGCATCGGACTTGGATTCGGTGCCTTTTTTGTTTTTCTATGAAATGTTTGCTGCAATAAACCCGATTATCTGGGCTTTGCTTTGGGAGCGGGCACGAGCTTTGCTTCCTTTGGTGCAAGCACAAACGGCTCTCTGAAAGGATCGTTATCTGTCAGGACAAAGCGCAGCAGTACGGTGCGTTGCAGGAACGATTGGTTGTTGTCTGACATGAGAGAGAGAACAGTTTCTCCAAATGCGTTCTGGTGCACACTCAGAGCTTCCATATTATCAATCTGATAGCTAAAATCAGCGGTCAGGAGCGTTTTTCCGGTGTGGAGGTGGTCTGGTCTCAGGTTTGTGCCATCCAGCTGCCTGATGCGCATGCCAAGGCCTTCTGCGAGGTTGAACAAGCGCTCCAGTATCAAAAGGTCGCCATTGGGCAGGAAGGCGGCGTCCGTGATGTCGAAGTTGCCCTGCCTCTTAATCCAGAATTTGCCTGCCTTGGGGCCTCCGATGATCCACGCTGGTCTGTTGTGGTCCAGTGACTGCCCGCGTTCGGCAATTGTTATGATTGCGCCAGAAAGAGGGGAGCCGGGCGGTGCAACTGCGACGGATTCAAGGCTTTTATTCGTTGCCAGACCTCTGATCTCTTTGGGGATCAGGAGGTGCTTTGCACGCTCTTCGCCTGTTACCAGAGGAAGCGGATACGTCATGATGCCGCCTTTGCCTTCGTGACTGACGAAGATGCGCGGGCCGCTGGTTGTCTCACCTATGCTCAGAGCTTCTGTGTCGGCTTTGGACGTGCGTTTGAGTGTTTTGCCGTTGCTGCCCAGTAGTGGAGCTGTTTCAGTCTCCAGCAGCTTTAGAGGCTTTCCACGTCTTGATTGTGAGAGCTTGCCCCGCAGCCATTGGCTGCGATCGGAGACCGCAATGATGTTCGTACCGCTGTTGAGTGTCAGCAGGCCTGAGTAGCCGCCGAAATGACGGCTCGAGCTGCTCAGCTCAAGGCCACCCAGAAACAGGAGAGGGCCGTATTGCTCTGATTGGGCGCTGGAGAATTTGAAGTGGTCAATCTGTTTGGAACGCACGCTCATTGGCTGGAAGCCGCTCTGCTGCGCTTCGCTTTCGCTAAAAGGCAAAGAAGCAGCGACTGCAGTTGTTGCTGCTACGGCTGCTCCTCCTGTTAGCAAATTGCGTCGTGTTAACTTCATCGGCGTCCGCGATGTTTGCCGGGATCCTGACCGCTGTTTTCGTCAAACAAATCAGCAAGCTGATCTGTCATGGCACCAGCCAGTTCCTCGGCGTCCACGATTGTCACTGCGCGTTTGTAGTAGCGGGTCACATCGTGGCCGATACCGATTGCGATTAACTCGACCGGAGATCTGTTTTCGATCTCTGCGATCACGCTGCGCAGGTGCTTTTCCAAATAGTTGCCCGGATTCACTGAAAGTGTGCAGTCATCTACCGGTGCGCCGTCTGAAATCATCATCAGGATGCGGCGACGTTCCGGGCGTCCGAGCAAGCGCTTGTGTGCCCAGTCCAGTGCTTCGCCGTCGATGTTTTCCTTTAGCAGACCTTCGCGCATCATCAGGCCGAGATTGCGCTTGGCGCGGCGCCAAGGGGCATCTGCGGACTTGTAGATGATATGACGCAGATCGTTCAGACGTCCCGGGTTGGATGGCTTACCATCCTTAAGCCACGCTTCGCGGGACTGGCCGCCTTTCCACGCTTTGGTGGTGAAGCCGAGGATCTCTACCTTCACACCGCAGCGTTCCAGTGTGCGGGCCAGAATATCTGCGCAGGTGGCTGCAACGGTGATCGGGCGGCCACGCATGGAGCCGGAGTTGTCGATGACCAGTGTTACAACGGTATCGCGGAACTCGGTATCGTTTTCCCATTTGAACGCAAGCGGTTGCAATGGATCAATGACCACGCGGTGGAGGCGGGCACTGTCGATGATGCCTTCTTCCAGATCAAAATCCCAGGACCGGCTTTGCTGCGCCATCAGCTTACGCTGCAAGCGGTTGGCAAGGCGGGAAACCGCGCCAGACAGGGAAGCCAGCTGCTTGTCGAGGAAGCCACGTAGACGGTCCAGCTCTTCCTGATCGCACAGGTCTTCTGCTGCGATAATCTCGTCGAAGGCTTGTGTGAAGATGCGGTAGGCATCGGCTGAGGCCTGGTTGGTGAACGGGTGTTCCCGGCGTTCCTGTTCGCCCGGCTCTTCAGCCTGATCGGACATATCCTCTTCGGAAAGGTCCTGCATCTCGCTGTCGACGCCTTCGGTTTCACCACTTTCCTGCTCTTCGCCGGAAAGCTCCATCTCTTCAGGAGCGCCTTCCTGATCGCCCTGATCTTCCTGCAGGTCACCGGAGGTGTCAGAGCGGTCGTCCTGGTCCTGCTGGTTTTCGTCGTTGTTCTCGTCGTCTTCCGGCTCTTCACCCAGCTCATCAGCCATGTCGAGAGACGTGAGAAGATCCCGCATCTGCTTGGCAAATGCGGTCTGGTCATCCATGCGGGTGATGAGCTTGTTCAGATCATGGTCCGCTTTTTCTTCAACGAACGGTCTCCATAGATCCACCATACGCTGTGCGCTTTTCGGGACTTTGCGGCCCGTCAGGCGTTCGCGGACGAGCAGGGCGATGGCGTCCTGCATCGGTGCTTCGTCTTTGGCCGTGACCTCAGCGAAGTTGCCTTTGAAGTAGCGATCTTCAAGCATGGCGTCGATGTTATCGCCAGCGCCGGGCATGCGGACAGCACCAAGGGCTTCAACACGGGCTTGTTCGACCGCATTAAAGATGGCGCGTGCATTTTCGCCCTGAGGAATATGCTTGGTGTGAACGGCCGGATCATGACAGGCAAGGCGCAGAGCCATGGAGTCGCCCAAACCGCGGGTAACGGCGACTTCGTCCTTTGTCATCGTGCGGGAGGGTTCCGGCAGGCGTATGCGCCCGCTGGTCATTCCCGGTTTATCCGGCGAAAAAACAACCTCCAGCTCAGGTTCGCCTGCGATGGCTCTGACTGTAGAGCCCATCGCTTGCTTGAATGGCTGGCTGGCAGGTTTGTTCTTGGCTGAGGAGTTGCTGGTACCTGCCATGGAACTCCCCTTAACTCATGACGATGTTTGCCGCGGATTCAGGAAGGTCTTCCCCGAAACAGCGCTGATAGAACTCGGAGACCAGCGCTTGCTCGGTATCGTCACACTTGTTCAGGAAGGTCAGGCGGAAGGCGAAGCCGATATCGCCAAAGATTTCAGCGTTTTCTGACCAGGTGATCACTGTACGTGGGCTCATCACGGTGGAGAGCTCGCCGTTCATGAACGCGCTACGGGTCATGTCGGCAACGCGAACCATCTTGGAGACGATGGAGCGGCCTTCGGCGCCGTTGTAGTGCGGAGACTTGGCGAGAACGATCTCGACCTCATTGTCGTGCGGCAGATAGTTCAGTGTGGTCACGATAGACCAGCGGTCCATCTGGCCCTGGTTGATCTGCTGCGTGCCGTGGTAGAGGCCGGAGGTATCGCCAAGGCCAACGGTGTTGGCGGTCGCGAACAGGCGGAAGGCCGGATGCGGGTTGATCACGCGGTTCTGGTCGAGGAGGGTCAAACGCCCGGAAACCTCAAGAACACGCTGGATTACGAACATCACATCCGGACGGCCTGCGTCGTATTCGTCGAACACAAGCGCGACGTTGTTTTGCAGGGCCCAAGGCAGGATGCCGTCTTTGAATTCGGTGACGGTGTGACCGTCCTTGATAACAATGGCGTCCTTACCAACCAGATCGATACGGGAAATGTGGCTGTCGAGGTTTACGCGCACACAAGGCCAGTTGAGGCGGGCAGCGACTTGCTCGATGTGGGTTGATTTACCAGTACCGTGGTAACCAGAGACCATTACACGGCGGTTTTTTGCGAAACCTGCGAGAATTGCGAGTGTGGTGGCACGATCAAAGAGATAATCCGGGTCAATGTCAGGGACATGTTCGTTTGGTTCAGCAAATGCCTGAACTTCCAAGTCGCTGTCGATTCCAAATACTTCACGTACAGAAATTGTTTCGGTTGGCAGGGTTTGAGCGGTCTGCATGGTGTCTATCATTTTTCCTCCGCGGCCCCACGTCGAAATCGGGGTAATGCAAATCTAGAAAGTCGAGAGAGGTCTGGAAACTAGCCGAACGGATGACCTTAGCAGTAACCAGACTTCTTGAGTACGTTGTAGGCCTGAATAATCTCGCGCAGGCGGTCTTCCGAAGAGCGGTCGCCACCATTTGCATCAGGGTGATGAATCTTTACCAGCTCTTTATAACGGGTTTTTATCTCGGCGCCACGGGCAGTTACGCGAAGGTTCAATGTTTCAAATGACCTTTTCTCAAGCGCGAGAACTTTACGCTGAGGTTCCTGCGGTTGACGGCGGCCTCCAGCGGCTCCGCCGAGGAAGTCGTGCGGATCGTTGATGTTTTCTCCGCCGATGTCTGTGCGGCTTCCATCGCGCGCATTGGCTGCATCGGCTTTGGAGTTGACGCCCATCTTCCAGGTTGGACGGTGTCCTGTCAGGCTGTCGCGCTGATAGTCACGGACGCTATCGTCATCCATTCCAGAAAAGTAATTATATGATTTGTTGTAGGCCTTTACGTGGTCTACGCAAAAGTGAAAGTACTCGCCTTCCCGATCACGACCTTTTGGTGCTTTGTGGGTACCAGGTTGGTCGCAACCGTCCCAATCGCACTTCGGGCCTTTGGCATTCTGTGTGCGATCTTTTTTTGGTTTAACGCGAATACTGTCGAAAATGGAGGATGCTTGCTTCATTTTACGGTTTTCAGTTGCCTTGCGATTGGAACAGCACCTGCTTTAAAGCAGGTAGCCGACATAAATAGAAAAAAGTGACCCTGTTAGGCAAGGCCTTGACGACGGTTTCCTTCATGAGAGATACAGAAAACATGAGCACAAGAGATATCATGATTACCAAATTGGAAGCAGCGTTTAAGCCGCAGCTTCTTGAAGTCACCGACGAATCCGAGAGTCACCGTGGCCACGGGGGCTGGCGTGAAGGGGGAGAAACGCACTTCAGGATCAAGATCATATCCACAGCCTTTGAGGGTATGTCTCGCGTCGCTATGCATCGTGCAGTGAACGAGTGCGTGGCTGAAGAGATCGCCAATGGCATTCACGCGCTTGCAATTGAAGCCAATTCTCACGGTTGATTGTTAACTCTGCGAGTATCCTAACCCGATACTGATGATCACCTTTCGGAAATACGCTTCGGAGATTATCGGCGCATTGGTAGCAAAAATCAATGAGGCAAATGGCTATCACGTTGCGGACACTCGTGTTTTACCCGTTTGCGTTGTTTTGTGCGTTGATTTGAGAGTTTTTCGTGTTTTTTGCGTTCTTTGCGGGGCACGCGGAACAGGAAATGGGCCCCGGAGGGCCCATTTTAAATTACTCAGTTTTTTCGGTCCTGAAGTGATGGCAGCGCCATCATGCGCAAGCGCGTGATGCGGTTTTTCTCCCGGCCCAGAACTGTGAAGCGGAATCCGTGGAAGGTGAATATCTGACGCTCTTCCGGGATCATCTTTGCTTCGTGGATCACGAGGCCGGCGATGGTGGTTGCTTCGTCGTCCGGCAGGCTCCAGTCGGTTGCTCTGTTGAGGTCTCGAATCGGAACGGAGCCGTCTACGATCACGGAGCCGTCTGCCTGTGGCTTGAGGCCCGGTAGTTCGATGTCGTGTTCGTCAGCGATCTCGCCAACGATCTCTTCCAGAATGTCTTCCAGCGTGACCAGGCCCATCACTTCGCCGTACTCGTCAACCACGAGCGCGAAGTGGGTTTTGCGCTTGAGGAAGGCGTTGAGCTGATTCTGGAGGCTGGTGGTGTCCGGTACGAACCAGAGAGGGCTCATGACCTTCTCCAGCTCGAACTGCTCCATGTCGCCTTTGATGGTCGCGATTGCGCGCAGAACATCTTTTGCGTGAAGGAGGCCAACCATGTTGTCCGGATCATCACGCCACAGCGGGATACGGGTGAACGGGCTTGCCAACACCTCTTCCACCAGCTCAGCTGTTGGCAGGTCAGCATTGAGCGCGAACAGCTTGGTGCGGTGGACCATGACGTCGGAGACTTCCAGCTCCGCCAGATCGAGCAGGCCGCCGATGCGGTCTTTGTCCGCTTTGATCAGGCCACCTTCCAAGTGCTGCAGGTCCAGTGTGCCGCGCAGCTCATCGTGAGCTGACAGAACAGCGGTGGAATCGTCAATGCGAATGCCGAAAATGCGCAGGACGAGGCGAACAATCACCTCGATGGCGGCGACGATCGGACCGAAGATGATCACCAGTATGCGGACGATGGGCGCAACGCTAAGCGCGAATTTTTCTGCGTTTGCGATTGCCCATGTCTTTGGCAGCACCTCAGAAAAGATCAAAACCATAAGGGTCATGACCAGTGTTGCGTATACGACGCCTGCGTCTCCGAAGAGCTTCAGGAATAAGGATGTTGCGAGGGCGGAGGCCAGAATGTTGACAAGGTTGTTGCCGAGCAACAGTGCACCGATGAGGCGCTCTCTGAACTCGATCAGCCTTGCAACAATAGACGCTCTTTTATCGCCGGATTTTACAAGCGCATAAATGCGCGCGCGTGATGCAGCTGTCAGGGCCGTTTCTGACCCCGAAAAGAAGCCCGAAAGGACGAGCAAAATCAGAATAGCGACAACGGAAGCCCAAAAAGCATAGTCCGTCATGTGCCGAGTTTCTCCTTCAGAAATGCGCGAAGAGGTTCCGCGCTTACAGTTTTATCGACATAGGAAGTGCCAATGCCTTTTGTAAGGATAAAAGTGAGCTGACCACGACTTACTTTTTTGTCCTGCGCAATTAAGTCCATAAAAGTCTCAATTGGAGGTAACTGACCCGGAATTTGATCAATACGGGTTGGCAGGCCAACGGCTTCCAGATGGGCGATGACACGTTTGGTGTCTTCTGTCGGGCATAAACCCAGCTCCTCTGAAAATTCGTGAGCCAGCACCATGCCGATGGACACGCCTTCGCCGTGGACCAGTCGCTCGGTCTCGTAGGCGACAGCACCTTCCAGCGAGTGGCCGAAGGTGTGGCCGAGGTTGAGCAGAGCTCTGTTGCCGGATTCCAGTTCGTCGGCTGCAACAACGGCTGCTTTGGCGCGGCAGGAGTGTGCGACTGCCTGTTCGCGCTCTGGTCCGCCGTCGAAGATGCCTTGCCAGTTGGTTTCCAGCCACTCGAAGAACTCGGGGTCGTTGATCAGGCCGTATTTGGCAACTTCTGCATATCCGGCGCGGAAATCACGCGGGCTGAGCGTGTCCAGAACGGATGTGTCAGCGAGAACAAGTGCTGGCTGATGGAAGACGCCGAGAAGGTTTTTGCCATGGCGGGAATTGATGCCGGTTTTACCGCCCACGGAACTGTCGACCTGTGCAAGCAGGGTCGTGGGGATCTGAACAAACTTCATTCCACGGCGCACAACACCGGAGACAAAGCCGGAAAGGTCGCCAACAACGCCGCCGCCGAGAGCCACAACAGCGTCGCCACGCTCAAGGCGCAGGGCGAGGATATCGTCGCAGAGGCGCTCGAAGATTTCGAAGCGTTTGGTCTTTTCACCTGCGGGGACAACAAGGGTGCTGTACTCGACACCTGCAGACTGGAAGCTGTCTTCCAGTGTTTTCAGGTGGAGTTTCTTGACGGTCTCATCTGTAATGATGACTGTTTTGGAGCCGGGCAGGCGGCTGGAAACTTCCACGCCTGCGCGCTCTAACAGATTGCGGCCAATGAGGATTGGATAGCTACGGTCGCCCAGATCGACATTGACGACTGTCGCGTTATTTACTTCTGTCACTTTCCAACCTCGTTATTTTCCGATGCCTCATTTTTTAGAGGCGGTAGTCCTTTTTCCAGAGCGATCAGGATTTCTTCCATGACCGCTTCATGGGTTACATCATGCGACCAGATTGTCATGTCGGCTTCTTCATAGATCGGGTAGCGCTCATCCATCAGCTTTTTCATGGTTGCTTCAGGGTTCGCCGTTTGCAGCAATGGCCGTGTCGGGCGCTTGCGCACGCGGGTCATGATGACAGGCAATTCTGCCTTCATCCAGACGGAGACGCCCTTTTCCTTGATGCTGGCACGGGTTTCGTTGTTCATGAACGCACCGCCACCGGTTGCTAGCACCTGTGGGCCTTCATCCAGAAGGCGCGCGATGACACGCTTTTCGCCCTGACGGAAATAACTTTCGCCATGTTCTGCGAATATTTCCGAGATAGAACGATCTGCCGCTTTTTCAATCTCTGCATCTGCATCAACAAAGTTGAGAGAGAGATATTGTGCCAAACGGCGACCTACCGTGGATTTGCCACACCCCATAATGCCAACAAGAACAATCGGCTTATTGCCAAGGCGCATTAAAATGTTTTGCTGTCGTTGACGTTTTTTGTCTGACATTGTGTCGTTTTCAGTCACGCCACGCCCTCGCCGATTCATCTACTCTTCCTAACGCTTTGACATCATCACAAGGTGTTCTGTCAAGGTTCTACACCAAGAGTGTTTGATCGCCTTTAACTGCTATTTTTCTCTAGGACGCGCTGGTCAACTTGCACAGGTTTGGAGGATATCGCGAATTACGCGGTACGCGACGCGCGTTTGTCTTGAACCTTCGCAGTGAAACGGTCTATTTTTGATTGTGAAGTATACTGCTAGACCCTACCTCTTAAAGAGGTTCCAGATTTACAGGGGAGCATCGGGTTCTGCCATGCCAACATTGACGCGATTGCTGTCTATCATCGGTTTGATCGTTACTTGCGCTGTGCTGAGTATGTATCTGCTTGTCAGCTATGTTGAGCCAGAGCCACGCGAAATTATTGTCGAAATCCAGAAGGAAGGCTTCGAATAGGCTTTTTATGCGCCGAACTCTTGAGACTGAACGCTTTTTTGAAATGCTAAGCGTTGAGCGCGTTAGCGCGTTCAATACGCTGGAAAGTTACCGTACCGATCTGGAAGATTTTGATAGTTTCCTGACAACCCAAGGAGTGGACTTGCTTGCTGTGCAGGTGAGTGATGTGCGCGCCTATCTTTCAGATCTGACGGACCGGGGTTTTGCAGCGTCCTCTCAGGCGCGTCGTCTCTCTGCACTGCGTCAGTTCTATCAGTTCTGTTATGCCGAAGACATTCGCGATGATGACCCGACACGGACTGTCGCTTCGCCACGCAAGGCTACTCTTTTGCCGGGTGTTTTGAGCGAGGAAGAGGTGGACCGACTGATCGGCAAGGCGGAAGACCTATCACTGGCCACCTATGACAGTGATGCCAAGCAGATCAGGGCTGCGCGTATCTACACGCTGTTGGAAGTGCTGTATGCGACGGGTCTGCGTGTTTCCGAGCTTGTGTCTCTGCCGGTGTCTGCGGCTATTCGGGACAGTCGCCTGATCACCGTTAAAGGGAAGGGCGGCAAGGAGCGGGCGGTTCCATTGTCTCAACGGTCACAGAAGGCCATGATTGAGTATGTGCGACTGCGGGCAGCGGTAGGAGCCTATGCGGACAGTGTGTGGCTGTTTCCTTCTCACGGAGAGAGCGGGCACTTTACGCGGCAGGCGTTTGGGCGCGACTTGAAGGCGCTAGCGCTGGAAGCGGGCATTGATCGCAACAAAGTGTCTCCGCACGTGCTGCGCCACGCCTTTGCCTCCCACCTTTTGCAAAACGGTGCTGACCTGCGCGTGGTACAACAGCTGTTGGGCCATGCGGACATCTCCACCACGCAGATTTATACTCACGTGCTGGAAGAGCGCTTGCAGAAGCTGGTGGAAGAACATCACCCGTTGGCGTGAGATAGGTAGAAGAGCCTAGTTTTGGGCCTGCTGTTTTTCGTCATTGTCATTGTCATTGTCAATGTCAAAGGGTCTACAATAAATAATCGGAATCAATTTGCTGAGTGAACGATGCCTACCATTCCAAATAATCAGAATTTCTTTATTGTTGACCTTCATTACACTGCGAGCTTTGACGAGATTGAGCCATTGCTGGATGCCCATGTGGAATTCCTGCAGGAGAACTACGACGCTGGGCGGTTCATTGCATCAGGTGCGAAAGTCCCGAGAACAGGTGGTGTGATTGTTGCGACAGCTGAAACACGTGAGTTACTTGAAGAGCTCCTGACAAAAGATCCGTTTCATCAGCATTCTGTTGCGCGCTATACGGTGACTGAATTCCGTCCATCAATGAAAGCAGCACAGCTCGAAGTGTGAGAGGGCCGTATCTTGGTTGTCTCAAATTGGCCAAATAGAGCTTGAAATGGGGGGCTCTGCGGTGGCCCTATTATTCAGGACTATTGGGCTTGCGGGAATTAGGGCTCTTCGTGAGACCTCGACGAAACGCGCACGTGTGGCGTTGGGTAAAAGCGTTTGAAATTTTGGGAAAAGAAGAGTGGTGCCCCCGGCCAGACTCGAACTGGCACTTCCGAAGAAATCGGATTTTGAATCCGACGCGTCTACCAGTTCCGCCACGGGGGCAACGGTTGGTATGGGGCGGAATATATCGAGATGGGGTGGGACGTCAATAATTTGATTCAGCTAACCACAGTAATTGTGGTTAAGTCTTCAGGCGTTTGCGGGGCGCAAAGGCCTTTAAGTCATATTTTTCGCTAGTTCTTGTGTTTAGACACAATGATTGGCATAGGAGTCTGGTGTGACGCTGGTATTGAGATTTTCCGTATTGTGAAGTGCACCGTATTTTTGTTTGAATGATTATGTGTTGGGAGTACCGATAACTTATGCTGCGCCGCCTTTATGACTGGACACTTTCCCTTGCGGCCGGACCGCGGGCACCCCAAGCGCTGGGCGCTGTAGCCTTTGCCGAGAGTTCTGTCTTTCCACTTCCGCCAGACTTGCTTCTTATTCCGATGTGTGTGGGGAACCGCCAGCGTGCGTGGTATTTTGCTGCGGTGTGTACCGTTGCGTCCGTGCTGGGTGGTTTGCTGGGGTATCTGATCGGTGCCATCCTGTTTGAGCAGGTGGCGACGCCGATCCTGACCTTCTACGGCTATATGGACAAGTTCGACCAGTTTAAGCAGATCTTTGATGACTGGGGTTGGTGGTTTGTGTTTATCGCCGGTTTGACGCCGTTTCCGTACAAAGTAATCACTATTGCGAGTGGCGTTTTCGCTCTGAACCTTCCAGTGTTCATCCTAGCGAGCATCATTTCACGCGGGATCCGGTTTTTTGTTGTCGCCGGGTTGTTGTATATGTTTGGACCAGCCATTCGGGACTTCATCGAAAAGCGGTTGGGGTTGATGTTCACTTTGTTTATGGTGCTGCTGATCGGTGGCTTTGCTATAATTAAGTTTCTTTAAGGCGGCTGGATTCCTCTGAGAACAAGGCAGCTGCTTTAATGTTTGTGGTGATGCGCATTCTGAGAGAGCCAAAGGGGCCGGGGAATGCGCGAGAGAGGTTAACTTGAAATGGTAGGACGCGTCTTCGCTCCGCTTCTGAAAGACCCGCTCACCTCTGGTGCTGTGCTTGTGACACTTGGAAGTGTTGTTGCTATTGCAATGGCTTGGGGGTTTCAGATCTTTGGTGGCTTCCAGCCATGCCCGTTGTGTCTGCTTCAGCGTAATCCGTATTATGCTGGTGTGGTGCTTGGGCTGCTGGCATTGTTTTTTGCGCGCAATGAGAAGCTGCGCTGGGTTGCTGTCGTTGCGCTGCTGGTTGCGGCTGGCGGGTTCCTTTATGGCGGCGGTGTTGGTGTTTATCAGGCTGGCGCTGAATGGGAATTCTGGTTGGGTCCGAATGACTGTGCGGCGGGTGGCAGCATGGAGCTGGGATCGGCATCCAACATGTTGCAGAGCCTTTCCACCACCAAGGTTGTAAGCTGCTCTGTTGCTCAGCTGCGCATCTTTGGCCTGTCGTTTGCGGGACTGAACGTGATTTATGCTGCTGGCATGGTGTTTGTGACGCTGTGCGGTCTGGTGCTTCCGCGTAAGAGCTGAGCCTTCAGAATAAACATATGAAAAAAGCCCGGGGCTCTACGCAGCTCCGGGCTTTTTTTTGTTTTTGGCAAAGAATGAAGGGATTAAGCTTCTTCTTTGTTGTAGCGCTCGATGCTTTCTACGATCAGACGCTTGGCTTCGTCTACACCGTGAATGCCGGTGATCTTCACCCACTTGTTCGGCTCAAGGTCTTTGTAGTGCTCGAAGAAGTGCTCGATCTGCTTGATGGTGATTTCAGGCAGGTCGTCGATGTTGTGTACGGATTCGTAACGGCGGGTCAGCTTGGTGCTTGGGACAGCGATGATCTTCTCATCCTGACCGGACTCGTCTTCCATGACCAGAACGCCGATCGGGCGACAGCTCATGACAGCGCCTGGAACGATTGGGCGCTGGTTTACAACAACAACGTCGATTGGGTCGCCATCACCGCACAGGGTGTGTGGAACGAAGCCGTAGTTGCCTGGGTAACGCATAGGGGTGTAGAGGAAGCGATCGACGTACATTGCGCCGGATTCTTTTTCCATCTCGTATTTAATCGGCTCGCCGCCAACCGGAACTTCAATAATAACATTGATGTCCTCAGGTGGATTTTTACCGACGGGAATACGATCGATACGCATTTAAGTATACTCCAATTTCATTTGCTGCCTGTATTACAGGGGCATCGGCGTCTTGCAAGATATATTTCGCCGTTGAGCTTGCGCATTTAGTTCAAACGATTCCTCACGGATAACTCTTGGATAAGTGGGTGCTTTATGTTGAAGGATTATCGAGGCCTCATTGTTGCCATTACAGGAATTTTCGTTTGCACTGTGGCTCTGGCCGACAGTGTTTATTCCTCACTGGATCTAAATGAGACATGCGAACTTCAGGAAACACCTGATCTTGATGAAAGCGCGGCTGTGTGGATGTGCGAGGGATACAACGGCATCCCCGTTTATGTGGCGGAAGATGATTTGCGTTTCTTTGTCAGCTTTGGCGAGGCGGCGCAGAATGAACCAGCAGCGACACAAGGGCTGAGCCCATGGAACCGGATTGGCTCCACCATCGAGTGGGTGCTTGAGGACGGAAAGCCCGTGGCGACCATTTTGCGGTGGTATACGGACATTCCAGCGGACCTTGCTGGGGAGGCTAAAGCGGATGCGGACGGGTTTTATCGCGGGCAAGTGCTGGTGATCACCCAACTTGGGCAGGGAAAGACCTGTCATATCGGTTATGTGGATGCGCGTTCCAGCAAGAATGCCAATAAGCTGGCGCGGGACGCTGCCGGACTTCTGGCCGGAATATGGGATTGTAACAGTCAGCCGAAACTACTTGGGGGTGGTGGATTGTCGCTCGGGCTCACTGATTAAGAGCCAGTGATTTGCCGCAGCGTTAAGTTGTAGAGGGAAGCGGTTCGGTTCTACTTCAGCGCCGTGGTTACTGGGGCATATGGGGGAGGGGTGAGCTCTTCACCAAAGCTCCGTAGAACCGAACCTGCTTGGGCAATAAAGATAATTTCGCTTGGGTTCGTGGCTCCTCAATGACCTAATTGCGGCGAAATAGAGAAACTACTGTGACAATTTTAGCGTGTACTCCTAATTTTGACGGATGCATTCGGCGCATTACAAAAGTTGGCTGACTTGCGTTATTTTTGGCTTTGCCGCAGGATAGACGGATTATGTGGTAAAATGCCTGTATCGATGGTTTGGTGTCCGTTGCGGGTTTGCAAGTTCACCCTGCGTGCCCAGCTGATTGCCTCGATGCAAATGCGGATGCGGAATGCGATCCTTCGCTTTTTGGCAGATGCGCAACCTCAGGATCAGAACGAGGGAGGCCTTCATGAGTGAAGGGGATGATATTGCAATAGCGTCGGGGAGCGTTCGCTCTCTGGATGGCAGTTCAAACAGCACCGCCGTTAAACGAAAACCGAACCTCCCAAAACCGATAGTTGCTTTTCATCGAACGGAACTCGATCAGATCCTCAGGCTTTACGGGCGCATGGTTGCCAGCGGTGAGTGGCGTGATTACGCCATCGGCCACGGCACGGACAAAGCGATCTTCGCCATCTTCCGCCGCTCCAGCGAAATGCCTCTTTACCGCGTTGAGAAAGACCCCAAGCTGGCCCGCAAGCAGGGCGCTTATTGTGTCATTGGCACAGGCGGCGTAATCCTCAAACGCGGACACGATCTGGCAAATGTGCTGAAGGTTCTGGAAAAGAAAAAGCACCTGCGCGTGGTGGAGTGATCTGCCGGATATACTACCCGTTACCGCATATCTTCGGAAATTATCTGTTGGCTTAGAGAGTTGCAGCTGATGGCGTGGTTGGCTCATGAAGTGCGTTTGGTTGGGCTTTCAAGAAAATTACCTTATTACAGGTATAATTATCTATCGCACTATTTGATGGTTAAATACCGCTTTTAGTCAATCTCTCTGCAACATCGCGGTCATCAGGTTACCAATACTGGCTAATCGTGAAATTCAACCTATGTTAGAATCGGTGGCCACGCATTGGCGCGTCATTCCATTATCGTGCGGCTAAGTGGGGTAGTTCCTGCCCTGAATTGCAATTGTAAAAAGATGCAGCAAAGCGACACTTCGAGACTACAGTGGACACAAGAGGGTTTTGTTTGTCTGAATCGTGTGCTGCACCTAAGCATACCAACCAATTTTTCAATTTGAGTAATTTTAATGTGGATTGCATGCGATGAAGCGGGCCATACGGGTCCAGATCTTTTGGCAAAGGATCAAAGATATTTTGCCTTTGCTTCAGTTAATATTTCGGATGACGAGGCTTGGGAGCTAATTTCAGAAGCGCGGCAAGCCCATCCAGTTCAGATGCCAGAACTCAAGGCATCCAAGCTGATGGGAAGCAATCGAGGCCGGAGGCTTGTGTCGCATATCATTGAGCAACTCGACGGGAGGTTCGCCCTCAGTTGGTATGACAAGCTCCTCGCACTCTGCGGATGGGTTTTCGAGTACATATTTGAGCCAGTTTACCAGAACGACCCGCGTATTTTTTATCAAAAGGACTATCACAAATTCATAGCTATGTACTGCTATTTTTGGTTTCAAGATGAGCGTTCTGAGGCTAAAGCCACCTTGGCGCAGTTTCAAGCTTTTATGCGCAGTAAAGACATACGCGATGCCCCCGCTCTATTCGAGTTCAACGCCCCATCAGCTACAGGGCAACCGCATCCTTTCGAACTAATCCAACGCTTTGCGACTGGCCACAAGGACATAATCGCCAAGGATGTTGCAGAAATAGAAAAACACACGTCCGACAAAGGCACATGGACGCTTGATCTCTCGACCTCGGGTCTCTGGAGCCATCTCAACTATTGGGGGAAACGGAAAGAACCACTCACCGTCACATGTGATGATAGTAAACCCCTTCGAGCTACCGTTGGCTTTCTCTGTGGCGATAGAAATAGTGCTGCTAACCAATATGCAGACTATCTGCACGGCGCGCAAGGCTTGGGCTGGAAGTTTGAGAGACCTCTCCAGTTTGTCGATTCGCGTGCTCATCCATCGGTACAACTCGCAGATATTTTAGCGAGCACAGCAGTTTATTGCCTTTCGAAGGGGCTTCCGGAAGGCATGGAGAAGACTAGAGAGATTATGGATCGCGGCATGCTTCCGGATTGTATATCTCCAGATTATGAAAAAATAAAATTAGAAAACAACAATGTTAAGGTTAACTACACCGTCCTGTTGGAACTTGCGGCGATAGCTGAAGGTCGTGGAACCGGATACCCGATAGAAGTATTCTACGAGATAGTTGAGAAAGGGGTTGCATCGGGTTAGCTAGCTCTTGAACAGTCGGGCATAGGTTCTTCCCTGTAGGGGCTGCTCAGATAGAGGGCAGTATAGTACGGTAACGTCCATTTGTATTTAATAACGCAACCGAAAATGGTGTTCAAAGAAGAAAAAATCGCCACCCTTACTGGGCTAAGATAGTCGACGGGGTGCAATTTGGGCTCAAATAGGCCTTTATATCCGCAGGCTGGCCTAACTCGCACTGACGAATTGTCTCTCTGAACGATTATTTCCTTTCTGCCCTATCTCGCCAATAGCGGATATGTGAAGAAGAGGATGTGGGTGAGGTTTACGAGGAAGTGGACGGCTATGGCGACTTCTATGCGGCCTGATTTCCAGAAAGCTGCGCCGTAGAACAATCCTGCGACGAAAGAGAAGGCGGCGTAAGGGAGGCCGCCATCCAGGTGGTAGTAGGCGAAGGCCAGAGAGGAGAGCAGGAGTGCTACTGCTCCTGCCCAGATGCTGCCGCCAAGTTTTTCCATGAGTTGACCCATGACGAACTGGCGGAAGATTGCCTCTTCGGCGACGCTGACGAACAGTAGGTTTGCGAAGATCCAGATGGGCAGGAAACTTACCAGTTTGGGATCGAAGACCACCAATCCTGCCGCATATGTTATTCCGATGAGAACGGCTGCTGCCGGAATGAAGAACAGCAGTGTCATGCGCAGGCAGCGGAGCCATTCTCTTGCGGTGCTGATGCGAGGGGCTGCGAAGAGGAACAGCAGGAAGCCCAGAGCTGCCTTATCGAAATTCAGATAGAGCGAGTAAGGTACTGCATCTGCACTGGTTCTTACGCCTGACAGGACCTGTAGATTGTAAACACCGGGGACCATGTGCGTCATCACAAGGTGACCGGCGAGCAGCAACAGGGCTGCCATCAGGCCAAAGAGCCAGATTGGATGTTTTCGCGTGAAGAGGAAAGCGCTGACCACCGTCCAGCTGAGAACGAGCAGGAGGCCGGTCCAGTCCAGAACGCCGGAGACCATTGCCAGAACGAGTGAGACCGCAAATGCTATAAGCGGCACCCATCGCTGCGCCATAAACAGAGTGAGGGCGATTGCAAGGCCGAGGGCGAGAAAGGCACTTAAGGAAAGGGTCATGATCTGGCCTTGTGACTGGGGCAGTGAGTGAAATTAAGGCGCTTTCTAAAACAGTGGGATAAAGGATGTGTTGTGTCAAATGGGTGGAGACCATCAATATTTGAGGGTAGGCCGTCTCTTTGTAGAATGCGGTTCTGATTGGTGTGTGCAGGCAAGCCAAGATTTTGTGCCCGAGCTGCAGATAAGTGTTGCGTGCTTGCTTCAGACAGGTAGAGGTTAGGAAACGCCTCTCCAATCCCTTTAGGTAAGTGCTGCTTCTCATGACTACTGCACCCGATATTGTTGCTTCGCCAAATGATGTTTTGAAAAGAGTATTTGGCTATGACGCGTTTCGCGGCAATCAGCAGATCGTGATTGATAGCGTGCTTTCTGGCGAGAGCTGCTGTGTGCTGATGCCGACGGGGGCGGGTAAGTCTCTGTGTTATCAGGTGCCTGCCTTGTGTCGTCGTGGGGTTGGCATTGTTGTTTCTCCGCTGATCGCGCTGATGCAAGACCAGATTGCGACCCTGCGCGAGCTTGGGGTGCGGGCAACCTCCATCAACTCTGCGCTTTCTCGTGAGGAGGTTCAGGCCGCCTATCGGGATTTGCGGGCTGGTGAGCTGGATTTGCTTTATGTGGCACCGGAGCGGCTGGTGCGGCCCGAGTTTGTTGGCCTTCTGGAAGAGTTGAACCAGCGCGGAATGATTGCGCTGCTGGCTATTGATGAGGCCCACTGTATCAGCCAGTGGGGGCATGATTTCCGCCCTGAATATCGTGAGTTGACCAATGTGCGGGCGCGGCTTGAAGGTGTGCCTTGCCTTGCGGTGACGGCAACGGCGGATGAGCCGACGCGCAAGGATATTCAGGAACGCCTTAACCTGCCACGGTTGATTTCCTCCGGGTTTGACCGGCCTAATATTACCTACACGGTGAATATCAAGAGTAATCCCAAGCAGCAGCTGCGTCGGTTTTTGAAGGATCGGCCTAAAGGGGAAAGTGGCATCATCTACTGCCTGTCGCGCAAGAAGGTGGAGGAGACCGCTGCATGGTTGGTTGATGAGGGCTTTGATGCGCTGCCTTATCATGCGGGCTTTGACAGTTCAGTGCGCGAGGCTAATCAGGACCGCTTTATCAAGGAAGAAGGTCTGATCATGGTGGCTACCGTGGCGTTTGGCATGGGTATTGATAAGCCAAACGTGCGGTTTGTGGCGCATCTGGACCTTCCCAAGAACATTGAGGCTTATTATCAGGAGACGGGCCGTGCCGGGCGTGACGGGCTGCCGTCTGAAGCGTGGCTGGTCTATGGGATGCAGGACGTTGTATTCCTGAACCAGATGATCGACCGCAGTGACGCGCCAGAGAGCCAGAAACAGATTGAGCGGCAGAAGCTGCGGTCCTTCCTCGCTTACTGCGAGACGGCGACCTGTCGGCGCTCCGTTTTGCTGCGCTACTTCGGGGATGAGTGCGAGCCTTGCGGCAACTGTGATACCTGCCTGAACCCGCCGAAGACGATGGACGGGACCATTGCGGCGCAGAAGTTTCTCTCCTGTATTCTGCGTACGGGGCAGAGCTTTGGGGCGAACTACGTAATTGACGTGCTGCTTGGAAATGCCAATGAGCGGATTATCTCTCGCGGGCATGACAATTTGTCGACGTTTAATATTGGCGGTGAATTCTCCAAGGTGCAGTGGAACGCGATTGCGCGGCAGCTTCTGGCGGCGGGGCTTATGTTCGCTGATTATGATGCGCATGGGGCGTTGAAGATGACGGCGATGGGCATGACGTTCTTAAAGGAGCGTCGGACTATCGACCTGAAGGTGGATCAGTTGGCCAATTCGGCGAAGGTGGAGCGCCGGGCGAAGACGCCAGCGCGGGCTCAGATTGAGGATGTGGCGGATCAGGAGCTGTTCGAGAAGCTTCGCGCGCTGCGGATGGAGCTGGCGCGGGAGCGTAACGTTCCGCCTTATGTGATCTTCAACGATAAGACGCTGATTGAAATGGCGGTGGATCGCCCGCAACGGCTTGAGGAGATGCTGGAGATTTCCGGTGTCGGGGAAGCCAAGCTGGAGCGGTTTGGCGCGGCGTTTCTAGAGATCATTAGGGATTAGGGAGAATTGAACTCTGCTAACTTGAGTGTCAGCAGGGTTCAATTTGCATGTGCTGGCGTGTTTCTGCGGTTTTGGGGATTAGAAGATCAGGGTGTAGAGCACGCCTGCACCGACGGCCATTCCGAGGACGACCATAAGGAAAGCTGCGATCATCTGGCTTTTGAAGAGGGATTTGAGCAGGATCACTTCGGTCAGGCTGGCGCCTGCGCTGCCGATGATGAGGGCCATGATTGCGCCCAGTCCCATGCCTTTGCCAGCGAGTGCTGCGGTTAGCGGGATGACGGCTTCTGCTCTGATGTAGAGCGGGATGCCTATGACTGCGGCCAGAGGAATTGCGAGCGGGTTGTCTTCACCTGCCCATGAGGACACCAGATCTGTTGGCATAAAACCATAGATTACAGAGCCGATAGCGATGCCGACGATCAGGTACGGCAGGACTTTTTTGAAGTCGGACCATGTTGCGTTCCAAATTCTTTGCCATTTGCTCTCCACCGGTGCGCTGTCGTCGCAACTGGTGCCACAGGAAGAGGTGGTGACGGCGGCGTAGGCTTCTGCCTTCACGAACTTTTCAAAGCCGAGTTTTTGTAGCAGGTAGCCGGCGATGATGGATACGGTCAGCGCGATGGTGAAGTAGAACACGGCCACTTGCACGCCAAAGGTCACCGCAAACAGGCCGAGGATAACCGGGCTGAGCAGGGGGCTGGCGAACAGGAAGACCATCATGGTGCCAAAGTCAGCGCGGGCTCTTATCAGGCCTTTCAGAAACGGGATTGTCCCGCAGGAGCAGAACGGGGTGATGACACCAAGCGCGGCTGCGGTGAGGTAGCCTTTGCCGTTCTGGCTGCTGAGAATCTGCTGCACGCGGCTTGGCGGAATGTATTCCTGCAAAACGCCAACGAAGTAGCTGATCGCCAGAAAGAGGATGGTCAGTTCTACAGCAAGAAAGGCGAACATCTGTAGGCTGCTTATGAGCATTTCCGAAGACAGTGGCATTAATCTATTCCTTGATGCTATATTTCCAGAATTATCGAAATAATAGAATGCAAGCTTTTCATGTCAAGTTATTTCTAGTAATATCGAAATGTTAGGTATGATGGTGAGTGTGATGGATATTGAAAATACGGCTAAGGCCCTAAAAGAACTCGGACATGTGACGAGGTTGGCGATTTATATGCGGCTTGTGAAAGCTGGCTATAAGGGGCTTGCGGTGGGCACGTTGCAGGAAGAACTGGAGATTCCGGGCTCAACGCTGTCGCATCATGTATCGGGTTTGGCGTCTGCCGGGTTGATCAAACAGCGGCGCGAAGGGCGGGTGCTTTATTGCGTGGCGCAGTATGAACAGCTGGACGCGGTTCTGTGTTTTTTGCGCGATGAGTGCTGTATCGATGAAAAACTTGATACCGATGAGGGTGGCCAGACCGAGTTGAACAGGGGCTAACCGGCGGAGGCGCGGGTGTTGCACTTCTTTTTGTAAAATACGGTCTCTACTTTTGAAAATCCGCGATAGAGTATCTGCATTTCATAATTGCAGGTATTTAAAGTGGTTGATCATACTGAGTTTGTGCAGGCGGTGGCAGACAGCGCCAGCTTGCAGGACGCCGCGCAGAAAGCGGGTGCACTGTTCTCCAGATTCCCCGGATACAAGCTGTTTACGCTCACGGTCACTCATCCTGACGGAACCCATGTGGTGCGGCTGTTCTCTAGTGCAGAAGGGGCTTACGGTACGTCTAGCACCAAACCTATCGAGAAAGAAGGCGGGTGGTATGAGCAGGTGTTTGTGCAGCAAAAGCCGTTCCTTGGGTACACCATTGAGGACGTGAAGGACTACTTTCCCGACCATGAGAAGATTGCCGCCATGGGACTGGGGGCTACGTTGAACTTGCCGGTGGTGGTGTTGGGTGAGGTGATCGGCACTGTGAATCTGTTGGATGCGGATCATGCATATACAGTTACGGATGCTAAAAGATGCTTTGTGCTGGCTCAGGCGCTGGCGCCGCTCTTCATGAAAGCGCGGGAAGAGCTTGCCCCTGTTTGATTTCAATTTGCCGGGTTTTGCTTAGCTTGCCTTTACCATAAGCCCTAAAATCTTATGTTTTCGCCAAGTTCCGTTTTGCTCGTTTCACAGCGGGTAACCCTGAACAGGGTACAAATACTGCTCTATTTCGTCCGCGTTCTGCGCTGGCATCATGCAACTCTTGAGAGAAGAGCGGTACAGGCTATGGCTTCTGGTGGCGAACATGAGCAATTCGTTGGGCATCTTCCCATCTTTATTACTCCGCCGGGCAGTACAGATGTTTTGATGGTGGTCACAATCATCATCGCCATCGGGGCTGTGTTGTTGCTAGGGGTGTTTTATTTCTCCCTACATGCCTTGCCAGAGAGGCTGGCGCACAAGTATGGGCGATCGCATATGCAGATCGTGGCCATATTGGCGGTTCTCGCGCTCTTTACGCACAACAACTACTTCTGGATTGCGGCGCTGTTGCTTGCTGCGATCAACCTGCCAGATTACGAGACACCACTAAAAGCCATAGCAGCCTCGTTGCGCAAGACGGTGAAGGGGAAGAAACAGGATGATTGAGTTCTTCCTTTGCTCGCTTGTCACGATTTTGCCCGACTACCTGTATCGCCGCTACAAGCAGGGGAAGCGGTTTGGGTACGAGATTACGTTTTTTACGGTCTGGTATGAGCTGCGCTGGGGGATTACGTCAGCGCTAATGCTGACCATTGCGTTGATCACGCTGGTGTTTTTCTATCATCCAACAACATCCAATACGCTGTCATTGTTCCGTACAGTGTCCATTCTGCCAGAAACCAATGGTCGGGTTGAGAAGGTGCTGGTGGAGAATAATCAGCGTGTAAAGGCGGGGGAACTGCTTTTCACGATGGATGCCTCTACGGAGCAGGCGCAGGTGGATACGGCGCAGAGCGAGGTGGAGGAGATTGACGCGCAGATTGATTTGGCGGACTCCGAGCTGATCAGCGCTGAAGCCGTGATCGCTCAAGCGCAAGGTTCCTATGATCAGTCGGTGAGCGAGTTGGAGCGGACGTTGGAATTGCAACGGCGGAACTCTGATGTGGTGACGGAGAAAGAAATCGACACACGAAGGAATCAGGTGGTTGTCCGTAAAGGACAGTTGGACGCAGCTGTGGCCAATCGGGATATCGTGCAGAAGAAGATCTCCGTGAGTCTTCCTGCACAGCGAAGCAGCGCGCTTGCCAGATTGAATCAGGCTCAATCCGCCTTTGACAAGAAATTTGTCTATGCGGGCGTGGACGGTGTGCTTACGCAGTTTATTTTGCAGCCAGGGGATATTGTGAACCCGATCTTGCGTCCTGCAGGGATTCTCGTGCCGGATTCGACTGGGCGCGGGCGGTTTCAGGCCGGGTTCGGGCAGATTACAGCTTCTGTCATCCGCGTGGGTATGGCTGCGGAGATAACGTGTGCCTCCCGTCCGTTTGAGGTTATCCCGATGGTTGTGGTGGATACGCAGGACTTTGTTTCTTCAGGCCAATTTCGCCCAACAGACCAGTTGATTGATGCACAGGATGTTTCGGCCCCCGGCACGCTGCTGGTGACTCTGGAGCCTTTGTACGCAATGGACACTGCGGGAATTCCTCCGGGCAGTAAGTGCATTGCGAATGCCTATAGCAATTATGGTGAGCAGATTAGGGCAGGTGAGTTTGGATTCTGGGGCGGCCTCTACTATCACATGGTGGATGCGACCTCGATCATGCATGCGCTGATCTTGCGGTTCCAGGCGCTGGCCTTCCCAGTTAAAACACTGGTGCTTTCCGGTCATTGATAGTGGCAGAGGCTATTTTCTGGCACCGACAAAGATGCCGGTGAGGACCATGCCGACGAGGCCGATGACTGTGGTTGCGGTGCTGCCAACGAGGAACTCCAGTACGCTGTCTGCCAGAATGAACGAAATGCCGTAGACATTTTTGAAGCCCGCCAGAACAAGGATCATAGCGACGGTGCCGCAATAGACGCACATGAACCAGTAGGCTTTGCCTGCGTACGGTTTGATGAGGGCGTCCAGCTCCTGCTTGGTGGCAAGCTTTGACTTGAGTTCCATCAGCTCATTCTGCAGCTGGGTGTTGTCGTCAGACAGCGCCTGCCGATCTTTCAGCAGCTGCTCCATTCCGATCTTGGCCGGCGGGTCTACCTCAATAGGAAGTTTGGAGACTGCTGCGTCGATATCATCAACGGTGAGCGGTCTTTCGAGTGTCTCATCGAAAGTTTCGTTAGGCGGCATTGATCCGGCCCGCCAGAGCGAGTTTTATGTAATATTGCCGTGTGCGCTCTGGATCGATTTCTGCGTTTCTCCCTTTTTCAAAGTAGGCGTGAGCCCATGGAGAATTCGCCTGATGGGTGAGATCTGAGAGTTGCTGTGGGGTGTAGTTGCGGTACTTTTTCCAAACGTGATCGATGATGTCCTGCTCGCTGCCACTGAGGTGGGCGGTGATGATCTGGCCGGTGACCGGATCGGCAATTTCAGCGTTTGGACCTTTGTGTCCGCCTTCTTTTATGAAATCCCATATCTGCCGAAACACAGGGCCGTTCTTCCATGCTTGCGGGGCGGCACTTACCAGCGGTTCGCCGTTGATCGCAAGGTTCCAGCCGTTCGCGATGGCGACCAGTTTTTGAATATACATCTGCGATGGGTATTCAGAGCTGCCTCGGCGTCTCAGAAATTCGTTGGCGATGGCACAAGGTGAGTGTCTTGGCATTTTTTGCCCCTACAAATGCTGTTGGAACAAGCAGAAAATTGCTTAGAAAAACATATGATACGCTACGTAAAGAAAATAGGTCTTCTTACTGATCTTGGCTAGTCAAATTTGGTTGTGCCCCTGAAAAATAAGCGGCTACCTTGTGGGTTATCTGTGTGTGTCGGTTGCATTTAAATGGCTAAAAATCAGGGAATAGAGCTTTTACGACTGCGAATTGTAGCTGGTGAAGTTTTCAGTGATTTGCTCTGGTGCACCACTGCTTATTCGGGAATGCAGGGGTGTAAACGCTGTTTTGTTTCTCTTTGGCCCGATTGATTATGTGGCGTAATACCGAGTGCAAGATATAGGTAATTTCTGCGGCTGTCCGTCGTTTAGGCAGGTTGATGGCTGCTGCGATTGCGGTGCCGTCGGCCAAGAAAAAAGCCCGAAGCGGGTGCTCCGGGCTTTCTTTGATTTGTACGCCTGATGGCTGTTGCGATTAATCGCGATTGCCGAACAGGGACAGAAGCATCATGAACAGGTTGATGAAGTCCAGATACAGACGCAGCGCGCCCATAATGGCTTTCTTGCCTGCAACGTCGCTGTCATCAACAGCTGCATACATTTCCTTGATCTGCTGGGTGTCGTAGGCGGTGAGGCCTGCGAACACGAGAACGCCGATCACGGAGATCGCGAACTGCAGAGCAGAAGAACCGATGAAGAGGTTCACCAGAGACGCGATGATGATGCCGATCAGGCCCATGAACAAGAAGGAACCCCAAGCGGAGAGGTCTTTCTTGGTGGTGTAGCCGAAAATGCTCAGCGCGCCAAAGGAAGCAGCAGAGATGAAGAATACACGAGCAATGGAGTTGCCAGTGTAGACGATGAAGATAGATGAGAGAGAAACACCCATGAGTGCAGCAAATGCCCAGAAGGTCATTTGTGCGCCGGATGTGCTCATCTTATTGATCCGTGCGCTCAGGAAGAACACGAAACCAAGTGGAGCAAGCATAACAACCCATTTCAGCGGGCTACCGTACAGAGCAACACCAAGGCTGGTGAGCATAGTACCGTTACCCAACTGCGCTGCTGCCATTGATGGATCAGTTGTTGTTGCCATCATAGAGGTGAGCAGAGCAAGCACACCGGTGATTGCAACACCGATTGCCATGTAGTTGTAAACGCGAAGCATGTAGGCGCGCAGACCAGCGTCAAATGCGGCTGCATTGGCTTGAGTGCCAGCCATTCCATACCGCGTAGAATTATTGCGGTCGAAGGTCGCCATGTGGATCCTCTCTCTCGTTAAACACGTGTTCGCTGTTGGGCATACCAAACAGCACGGACAATTGGCCCGAGTTACATATCACCAAATATGGTGGGAAATGCAGCATAAGACAAGAGCGTCCGCTACCGTTTTTATATAATAGGGCCATAAGGCAAGATCTTTTGGTATAAACTTGGTAGAAATGGATCTTATTATTAACCGATTGTAATGTTGCTGGCGTTGCAAGACCTTAGCTGGAAAATAGAACAGTTGATCTGTTAACTCTTAATTCTGAGAGATGTGGACTGCATCTGTGCTGATCAAGGCTTTTTACTTGATGCAGCCCACGGAGTTTTACAGATTGCGCAAAACGGGCGCGGGTTTCTCTCCCAGTACTCTCCATGTGCCCAGCAGACCGAAGCCAACTGTGAAAACGAGAGCACCGATTATGGATGTCACCACCGTTACCGGCAGGAGTGTGAAGGTTCCCCCCATCACTCCCGTGATGATGAAATAGGCCGCCAGTGAGCCTGCAAACAGGGCAAAGATGGCGGTGGAACCTCCAAGGATCAGGTATTCCAGAATATATGCCTTGATGAGGCGCCTACGGGTGGCACCCAGCGTTTTCAGGATGACGGCGTCATAAATGCGGCTTTGATGGCCTGCCGCCAGTGCACCTGCCAATACCAGAACACTTGCGAGCAGCGTGATGGAGGATGCGCCGCGAATGGCCCATGCCAGCTGATTGACGATCTCATTAATCTGCTCAATGGCGTCCTTGACCCTGATTGACGTGACTGTCGGGAAGGCCTGCGTGACTTTGCTCAGCAGATCCAGTTCCTGTTGCAAGGTGGTTTCGCCCGGCCAGCCAACGGTTGCCAGATGGGCATGTGGGGCCCCCGCAAAGGTGTTTGGTGAGAAGATCATCACGAAATTGATGGACATACTCTCCCAGTTGACGGTTCTGAAATTGGCGATCTTCGCGCTTATCTGACGTCCAAGCACATTGACGGTGACCATGTCGCCGATATTGAGGCCCAGCTCGCGGGCGTTTTCGTCGGCGAAGGATACCAGCGGTTCGCCGCTGTAGTCGGCTGGCCACCATTCTCCTGCTGTTATGGTGGAGGTCTCAGGGAGTGCGTCGGAATAGGTGATGCCGCGATCTCCACGCAGGACCCACTCTGCGCCCGGTGGTGCCGGATAATCAGCTGCGGGAATGCCTTTCAGCGAGACGAGGGTTCCGCGAAGCATTGGGACAGACACGAAGTCGGAGCCCGGTGCGTTTTGCTCAATGAAGGACTGGAAAGCGTCCCGTTCGCTGTCCTGAATATCCACGAAGAAGAAGCTTGGTGCCTGTTCCTCTGCGGTTCGGTTCAGATCGCGCCGCAGGTTTCCGTCAATCAGTGCCAGTGTGACGAGCAGGGACAGGCCAAGACCGAGGGAGAGGACGACGGAGGGTGTCAGTGCGCCGGGGCGGTAGATGTTGGTGACGGCCAGACGCAGCTCGGTGGAGTGGACTGTGGGCACTCTGCGGGCGGCTGCCATGATGAGGCGGGCAACCCCCAGCAACAGTAGATATGTGCCCGCACAGGCGCCGATGAAGATGATGGCTATGGTCTTGTCGTAGGACATGACAAGCGCAAGGCCTGCGAGCAACAGAAGCGTGAGTGCGGCTCCGGCGATGTATAGCGGTTTGGGGTAGCGGTTACGCGTGCTTACTTCATCGCGGAACAGGACTGTGGGAGCGATGTCATGGGCTCTGCCGAGTGGCCAAAGGGCGAAGGCCAGTGCTGTGAGGTAGCCATAGGCCATGCCAGTGAGCAGCTGCAGTGGGTAGACCGCTTGCACACCGTCGACGGGCAGGATGGATTGCAGGGCTGCCATCGCGATGAGTGGGATTAGCGCTCCCAGCACCATGCCGATTACAATGCCGATGGTGGCGAGGACCATCATCTGGATGAGGTAGACTTTGAAAACAAAGCCGCCTGAGGCACCAAGGCATTTGAAGCTGGCGATGACCTCACGGCGGGTATCCATGTAGCTGCGCACTGCGTTCGCCACACCAACACCGCCAACCACGAGGGATGTGATGCCGATCAGTGTGAGGAACTGGGCGAAGCGCTGGATGTTGCGTTGCAGGCTTGGTGCTGCTTCCAGCTTGGACCTGATGCGCCATCCGGCATTGGGGAACTGATCATTGGCCTGATCAATAACCTGCTGCAGCTCGTCTTCCGGAGTGTTTTCGCCTATGCGGACGCGGTAGGAGTAGTTGACCAGTGAGCCCGGTTGAATCAGGCCAGTGTCTTGCAGTGCGGCCTGTGAGACGAGGAGGCGGGGCCCGACGGTCATGCCGGAGGAGAGTTTGTCAGGCTCCAGCTCGATGGTGTCTGCGATGTGGAACTGTGTTTGTCCGACAGCGATCTGATCGCCAACTTCCAGACCAAGGCGCGCCAGCAGAGCAATCTCTGCCACTGCGTTGCGAAGGCCGTCGGTTCTGGCATTGATGACTGTTTGCAGGTTCTGGCCGGAGTCGAGCTCAAAGTCGCCGGTGAGTGGGTAGTGATCGTCTACCGCCTTCATTTCGACCAGTGTCTGGTTGCCCGCTGTTTGCGTTCGGGCCATGGCGCGCAGGCTGGCGATTTCCGAGACCTCGCCTGTGCTTTGCAGGTAGGCAAGCTGGTCTGGTGTGGCTTCGCGGTGGACTAGCGTGAACGAGAGGTCGCCGCCAAGAATGACCTGACCTTCCGAAGCAATGCCCTCTGTCAGTGCGCGGGAAAAGGAGGAAACGCCGGCAATCGCTGCTACACCGAGCGCGATACAGGCAATGAAGACATAAAAGCCCTTGAGGCCACCACGCATTTCGCGCAGGGCGAAACGAGCGGCTAGGCCGATGCCGGGCTTATAACCGTTTGAGTTGGTTGGGCTCATCTGGCACGGACCTCACGCACTGCGGGTGTTTCTTCCTCAATGGTGCCGGAGTGAACCCTGATCTTGCGCTGACAGCGGTCTGCCAGTGCCGGGTTATGGGTGACGAGGACCAGCGTGGCGTTCTTCCGCTGCTGGGCAAGGAACATCAGTTCGACAATTTGCTCGCCTGTGCTTTCATCAAGATTGCCTGTTGGTTCGTCGGCAATGATGATTTCTGGGTTGGTGACAAGCGCGCGGGCTACGGCAACGCGCTGCTGTTCGCCACCGGAAAGCTGGGTGGGGTAGTGGTTGAGACGGTGAGCAAGGCCAACGGCTTCCAGTTCTTCTCTGGCGCGGTCGAAGGCTTGTGGGTCGCCGGAAAGCTCAAGGGGGACAGCGACATTTTCCAGAGCGGTCATGTTGGGGACCAGATGGAAGGACTGGAAGATGATGCCGACGTTCTGGCCACGAAAGCGGGCAAGTTCGTCTTCGTTCATCGTGCCCAGCTCTTGTCCTGCGGCCTTTACGGTGCCTTTGTCGGCACGTTCAAGACCTGCCATGACCATGAGTAGTGTGGATTTGCCTGAGCCGGATGGACCGACAAGGCCAACGCTTTCGCCTGTCGCGATAGATAGATCAATGCCTTTAAGAATATGGGTGCGGCCTGCGCCATGGCCCAGGCTGAGGTGAACGCCGTTTATTTCTAGTGCTGGATTAACTGTCATTCTTCCACCTTGATATATAGGCTTCCACCTTGATGTGTCGTCGATACAAATCCCTGAGCGACATCCTATAATAAAATAGTTGGGCGCTCTTGTAGCCGACGCTTTTGGGAAGCATATGGGTAAGGTGTATCGTATCGTCCAGCTTACTGTGAAGAATCTGAGGTATTTGAATGTCAGGATCACGAAAAGTTGAAGCGAAATCAGGTGTGCTGCGGTTTTTCGGCAGTGCAGTTGTTGCGTTTGGTCTTGTTATTTCTGCAGCTTCCGCCGGATATGCGCAGGACGAAACCAAGACAGTGAAATTGGTTGCCTTTGGAGATAGTCTGACCGCTGGGTATCAGCTGCCTCCTGAAGATGCATTCCCAGTACAGCTGGAAAAGGCTCTGAAAGAAAAGGGCTACAACGTTACCGTGGTGAATGCTGGAGTATCGGGTGATACGACTTCGGGCGGTCTGTCGCGGCTAGATTGGTCTGTGGGGGATGATGTTGACGGGGTTATTCTGGAGCTGGGCGCCAATGATGCGCTGCGTGGCCTGGATCCTTCCATTACCCGCGAAAACCTCGATATGATGGTTGAAAAGTTGAAGTCTCGTGACATTCCGGTGCTGATTGCAGGCATGATGGCACCACCGAATATGGGCGCTTCCTATGGACAAGCGTTTAACTCCATCTATGGCGATCTGGCTCAGAAATATGATGAGCTGCTCTATCCGTTTTTCTTGGATGGTGTTGCCACTCATGCAGACCTGACACTAAGCGATGGGGTGCATCCAACGGGAGAAGGCATTTCGATCATTGTCGAGAAAATTCTGCCTTCTGTTGAAATGCTGATTGAACAGACTAAATCCGAGAGTTAACGGGACTTTGATTGCAGGCTGGAACGCAGAACCTGCTTTAAAGTATTGACTTGCTGCGTCTTCCTGTCGGAAAAACACGACTTGCTTTTCTGAGGTGGGTTGTCGTTTTGCTCGCTGGGCTACCTCTCCTGCCGTCTCCATCCACTGGCAGATTTAACATAATAGATTTTAGGGCGTGATCCATTTTCTTTGGGCGAACGTGGGTCTTTGTCCTTCATGCCCGGTACAGGGCGCAAAAACAAAAGACAGCATCGGGCTGCAAACGGGGAATATATGGAATTTCGTAAATTGGGGCGCACAGACCTCAACGTCTCCAGCATTTGTCTTGGTACGATGACATGGGGTGAACAAAATACCGAAGCTGAAGGCCATGCTCAGATGGACTTTGCAATGGAGCAGGGCATCAATTTCTTCGATACGGCAGAGCTTTACTCCGTACCGCCAAAGAAAGAGACTAAGGGCAGAACCGAAGAGATCATCGGGTCTTGGTTCAAGAACACAGGCAACCGTGACAAGGTTATTCTGGCAACCAAGGTTGTTGGCCGTTCTGTACAGGATTGGCACCGTGAAGACGGGTCTACCAGTCAGCTCTCTCGTGCACAGATCATGGAAGCCGTTGATGCCAGCCTGAAGCGTTTGCAGACAGATTACATCGACCTTTACCAGCTGCACTGGCCAGACCGTAATGTTTCCGGTTTCGGTTCTGTCAGCACAATCTGGAAGGACGTGGAGCGCGCTGAAGACGAGCATGCGATCCATGAAACCCTTGAGGTTCTTCAGGAGCTGGTGAAAGCCGGTAAGGTTCGTCATGTTGGTCTTTCCAACGAAAGTCCTTGGGGCACCATGAAGTTCGTACAGGAAGCTGAAGCGCGTGGTTTGCCGCGGGTTCAGTCTGTGCAGAATGCGTACTCTTTGGTGAACCGTATGTTTGAAGTGGGCGGTGCGGAAATTGCCCATCGTGAGGATGTTGGTCTGCTGGCTTACTCTTCTCTTGCGCAAGGCTATCTGACTGGAAAGTACCGCAATGGCGCGCTGCCAGCTGGTGCGCGGAAAACACTGTTCAATCGCCTGAACCGCTACGAAAAGCCGTTTGGACAAAAAGCTATTGATGCCTATTGCGATCTTGCAGCAGAGTTGGGTATTGACCCATCCGTAATGGCACTGGCATTTGCTCATTCCCGTTCGTTCGTGACCTCTGTGATCATTGGTGCAACGAACATGGAACAGCTGGCGACTGACATTGGTGCTGGTGATTTTGAGATGACTGAAGAGATCGAAAAGCGGATCAATGAGATCCATTTGCAATACACCAATCCTTGCCCATGATTGGCAGATAGTTTCCTCAGATTAGTCATGACTAAAAAGTGCTGGAGCCTTGTGTGGGCTTCGGCATTTTTTATTTTAAAGGGAGTGGAAAGAAAAACCCCAGATGTTCGTAGAGTGATTATTTTCTGCTTGTACTCTGGCGATAAACGTGAGCTAATTTATCATCTGCAGTCGCGGAGGGTCCTGATATGCCTCGTCTTTTTACTGGCCTAGAGCTACCTTCGAGCATCGGTACGATGTTGAGCATTTTGCGCGGGGGGTTGCGCAGTGCTCGTTGGATCGACCCCGAATTCTATCACATCACATTGAGGTTCATAGGCGATATTGATGATCGCATTGCCGATGAAGTTGCCTACGAACTGGCGCGGGTTCACCGTGCTCCATTGACAATTAAACTCACCGGACTAGGCGCGTTTGGAGGAGCTAAACCTCATGCGCTGTGGGCGCGTGTTGAGCCAACACAGGAGTTGACCGAGCTTCAGGCCGAGCAGGAGCGCATTCTGCAACGGCTTGGTTTGCAGCCGGAGCGGCGTAAGTATACGCCGCATGTGACGCTGGCTCGGTTGAAGGGCACATCACCTGCAGAACTGGCACATTGGCTTGAGTTTCGTGGTGAGTTTTCTGCCCCTGCCTTTACCGCTGGGCGGTTCGTGCTGTTTTCGGCAAAAGCAGCCGTTGGGGGCGGACCTTATCTGGTGGAGGAGAGCTACCCGCTTGCAGCATGATGCAGCTGGCGGCATAGCAAAGAGGCGTGCTGATAATGTGCGCCTCTGCAAATCTGAACATGACTTGCTTATGGCAGGGATGAGGGAAGCTCTCTACGCATCAACTCGCCTTGGCGTTTCGCTTGCCAGTTGTTCCCTGCATTAAACCGGCGCATGACTGGATTTCTGTGAGCTGCTAGATGCCGCTCTTCAGGAGAACCAGCAATTCCTCTGGAATCTGCTGTGGGTCAGAGTCGGAGGTGTTCGCTGCCTGCACATAGTCCAATGCTGGGTGCTGGTTAGCCGAATTATCTTCAGCGGTCTTTACAGTATAACGGAATAATCTGGATTTGGGCTTCATCCGCACAAGTTTTGATTTGGCCTTGAGCGGTTTGAGCGATGACTTTGCTGGATATGGCTTCAGTTCACTACTGGCCGAGATTGGTTTCAAAGTATTTTGAGCGGGGGCGTTGAGCTGGGTCAGGCCCGGACCTAACGCACGTGTTTGTGTCATGGCCCAAGTGTTGGGCGAAATTGATAGTGCAGAACTCATCAGGAGACCTGCAATAATAATAGGTCGCAGCATTACGTGTTCCAAATAAGTAGAATTTAATTAAAAATTTAATTAAATGTATCGCAAAGTTTGCAATTTGCAACTCAAGGTAGCTAAAATATTTCCATAAAGTTAAAATCGATAATTTTTGCAACTAAGAGTTAATTGTATTCAGCGAAATATTTTAGAAAAATTGCAGATGACCATGTTGCAGCCATAGTCCTCGTTGAGAATAAATCAAGAAAAACAAAAGATAGAGGTCTGTTTATGGGAATGGATCGATTAATCGAACAACAAATTCGACGGTCACAGATGAATGGTTCTATGGATCGCCTCGAAGGGGAAGGGAAACCTATCCCCAGACGATCCGGGACAAATTTCGCACAGTCCGCACGGATGAGTGTGAGGGATAGCGCTGGCGGTAGCATTCAGGGGGAATTGACCCTGCGCCGCGAGATTTCTTCGCTGGAAAATAAGCTTTCCACTGCGACTAAAGCTGACGAGCGCGTTGAAATTAGAAAGGCGCTGATGGACAAGCGCCTTGAGCTTTCAGTTTACGAAGAAGCGCGACGGAAATAGCCGCGCTTCCTGATCGGTTACAATAGATATCAACGCACGCCTTACAGCTCGGTTTCGTCGAGCAATCGGCGTGCGATGACTTGTGCCTGAATTTCAGCTGCTCCCTCAAAGATTGAGAGAATACGCGCATCGCAGAGTACCCGAGAGATCGGGTATTCCTGCGCAAAGCCGTTGCCGCCGTGGATTTGCAGGGCGTTGTCGGCTGCTGCCCATGCCACGCGGGCACCCAGTAGTTTCGCCATTCCTGCTTCCAGATCGCAGCGTCTGCCACTGTCTTTCTCCCATGCGGAGAAGTAGGTGAGCTGGCGGGCGATCATGGTTTCGCAGGCGATGATGGCGAGCTTGTCGGATACGCGCGGGAAGTTGATCAGCGATTTGCCAAACTGGACACGTTCTTGCGCATAGCGCAGGCCGAGGTCCAGAGCGCATTGGGCCACACCGATTGCGCGGGCGGCGGTTTGAATGCGGGCGGACTCGAATGTCTGCATGAGTTGTTTGAAGCCTTGACCTTCCACCCGACCCAGCAGATTTTCGTCTTTGACTTCAAAGCCATCAAATGCGATCTCGTATTCCTTCATACCGCGATAGCCGAGCACTTCGATTTCGCCGCCGGACATGCCTTCTGCCGGGAATGGCTCTTCGTCCGTTCCGCGTGGCTTTTCCGCGATGAACATGGAAAGGCCTTTATAACCAGTCTCTTCCGGCTTGGTGCGGGTGAGCAGGGTCATGATATCGGCGCGGACCGGGTGAGTGATCCATGTTTTGTTGCCGTAGACTTTCCAGGTGTCGCCTTCCTTCACCGCGCGCGTTTTGAGGGAGGCGAGGTCGGAGCCTATGTTTGGCTCGGTGAACACGGCGGTTGGCAGAGTTTCACCGGATGCAATGCGTGGCAGCCACTTGGCTTTTTGCTCTTGCGTGCCGCCGCCGAGAATAAGCTCTGCTGCGATTTCGGAGCGGGTGCCGAGAGAGCCGACGCCGATGTAAGCGCGGGAGAGTTCTTCTGAAACCACGCACATGGATTCTTTGCCAAGGCCCAAGCCGCCGAATTCTTCGGGGATGGTCAGGCCAAATACGCCCATCTCGGCCATCTCGTTGATGATCTCCAGAGGGATATATTCGTTCTTCAGGTGCCACTCATGGGCAAACGGGGTGACCTTTGCTTCGGCAAACTTGCGCATTTCCTCGCGAATTTGCTCGTAGGTCTCATCCAGACCGGTGGCACCAATGGTGGATTGGCCTTCCGCGTGCTGCATGAGTTCTGCAAGACGGGTGCGCAGGGCTGGTTGGCTGCCGTCGGCAATGACTGATTCAACCGCTTCTGTGTAATGGCTGTTGGATTCAGCGCGGCTGATGCCAAGGTCGGAGAGGCGCAGAATTTCACCCTGACTCATTGGCAGACCGCCGAAGACCTGTGCGGTGTATTCTGCGGAGCCGATGCGCAGGATCAGGCTTTCCACTTCGCCGAAGATGCCTTCAGCTTCCAGTCGTTCGCCATAGGCGTTGAGCTGCTTGAGGGCTTCCACATAGGTTGCAAGCCAAGCCAGACCGTGGGTGGCGCGCTGTTCCTGTTCCATGAGGGCGGAGGCGATGCGTCCATCTTTGAGGACGCGCAGTTTTACGTTTTTGCGCGCGATGCCTAACAGGGCTTCAAGAGACTTTAACGCTTGAGCACGTGTTTCCTTCGATGGTGTGACTGCTTGTTCTTTTGTATTCACCGTTTCCGACACCGCTTGCCTCCCTCAATCCACTCAGTCATTGTGCACTGCAAACTTAAATGGGATGTATATTTGTGCAATGCCCTAAAGGTGGGAGCTTTCTTCATGATTATTTCTTGAAGCTCCATCTATTATCTAACTTGAAACTAACAGCGTGACAGACCAGATCAGTTTTATGAAGAAACGTAGCCTTTGGGGAAAATCGTATCAGGTGCTCGCAGATGCTTTGGGGCACTTTAACTCAGATGATGGCTACGCTGTGGCAAGTCATGTGGCGCTGTCGTCGTTAATGGCGTTGTTTCCCTTTCTGATTTTCGTCGCGGCTTTCTCTGGTTTTCTTGGCCTGAACTCGGTTGCGCAAAGTGCATCGGACCTGATCTTTGATGTGTGGCCGGAGCAGGTTGCGGGGCCGGTCTCTGGCGAGATCCAAGCTGTTCTGACACAGCCGCGTGGTGATTTGTTGACCTTCGGTGTGGTTGTTACGCTTTGGTTCTCATCCAATGGCGTGGAGGCAATGCGCATTGGGTTGAACAGGGCCTACCGGGTTAAAGACACGCGCAGTTGGTTCTTCTGCCGGACCCAGTCCATTCTGGCAGTTCTGATCGGAACTGCGGTTCTAATGATCTCCACATTCCTGATCGTGTTTGGCCCTCTGGCGTGGGAATGGGCGGTGCATCTTGCGCCGGTGATGGAGCAGTTCAGCTACAAGGCGAATATTGTTCGCTACGGCATCACATCGTTTTTGCTGCTGTTTGCGCTGCTGGCAGCACATATGTATTTGCCAGCTGGCCGACGACGTTTCCTTGAAGTGTTGCCCGGTATTGTGCTGACCATGATCCTATGGATCGTCGCCGGTACTACGTTTGGTGCCTATCTGGCGCGATGGGCGAACTATGTGACGTTGTATGCTGGTCTTGCCGGTATCATGACGGCCATTATCTTCATGTATCTGACAGCCGTTATTTTTATTCTTGGTGGCGAGTTTAATGCAGCCCTGATGCGTGTTCGCCGGGTTAACCGGCGGCTGGAGGACGGGCCTTGTCATCATGGTGAGGACCCGAGCTAGGTTTTCGGCTTGGGCCTGCACACCGCGATTGCCACCACAACCACTGCCATGCCCACCAGCTGGACGAGGTTGAGGGTTTCTCCAAATAGGAAATAGCTGATGATGGCTGTTGCGACAGGTGTCAGGTAGAACAACGTTGCTGTCGCGGAGGCTGCCTTGTGTTTTAGCAGGTACATGAGTAGCAGATTGGCACCCACCGATAAGACAATGACCAGCCATGCAAGAGCGAAGATCAATTCGCCTGACCAGACGATTACCCAGCTTTCTGTAAAGGACAGGGGAAACATAACCAGAGCCGCGCCGAAATACTGGTAGAACGTTCCCACGACCAGGTCTGTGTTCATTGGTTGCCGCTTCTGCCAGATGGTGCCACATGCGATGGCAAGGGTTGCTCCGAGAGCAGCCGGGACAGTCCAGAACGGAATCTCTGCGATGCCGGTCCCTACTTTCGGAAGAACCACCAGTACAATGCCGATGAAGCCCGCGGTGAGTCCGATCCACTGACGAGCGGTTACGCCTTCCTTCAAGAGAAAGAAGGCAAGGGTGCCTGTGATGAGGGGTTGCAGGCCGGTGATTACAGAGGTGACGCCTGCGGGCATGCCGTTGTCGATGGCCCAGAACACACCAGCAAGATAGCCGCCGTGGAGCAGAATGCCTGTGACGACTGCGTGGCCTATCTGCTGGCGTGTCAGCGCGAAGCTTTTTCCGGACACCAAGACAACAATGGCCATCAGGGGCAAAACCAGTAGGAACCGCAGGCTGAGGAGCGTGAAAGGCTCTGAATAGGGTGCTCCAAGGCGCGCGCCGATGAAGCCTGTTGACCAGAGCAGAACAAAAACGACGGGGATGAGTTTGGGAAGTATGCGCAATGGTCTGTCTTATTCTTATGCGTCTTTGGCAGATGACGCTGGGTGGCACGAGCAACAATGCTAGCTATGCGTATCGGTATTTGTAATCTTTAAACGATTTATACCTAATCTGTGCGTAATAATAAAAAATACTATTAGTAATTTTATCGGCTGAGGGGTCTCCGATGCGAGTAGGGTGGAAGTTGGGTATTTCTTCTATGGGAAAGAAGATTTTCTCGTTAACCCGGAATAGCAGTATTCGATTTCGGGCAATTATGCTTGGTATTCTGACACTTATCGGGTTTGCTGGGGTTGGGATTGTTTATCTTTGGGGCCAGCAGCAGACAGAAGCTGCCTTGCTGAAATCCAAAGAATACACTCAGCTGTCCGAGTTGAGTCAGACCATTGCGATTACCGCAGGTATGCTGCAATCCGTTCAGAAAGATTACGAGAATGTGCCGAGTGACAGCCTGAAGCGTCGGTTTGATCAGCTGATCGGAGAAGCCCAGGCGGAGTTGCAGGAGCTAAGTCAGCTTCCTGTTGCGTTGGATTACTTCCTGGAAATTTCCGATGCGCGGGACACGATTGAAGCGATCAGCGGTGCCTTTGAGATGCTGCATAGCTATCAGTCCACGCTTGGGTATGATGCAGACCATGGTTTGCAGAGGGAGCTGTCCAGCAGGCTTTCGCAAGCAGAAACCACCCTCCAGAAAAAATACATACGCAGCAAAGACCCCAACACACTGAAACTTATGCAAACATTCAGTGAACTGGCGCGGGCGCAGCTGGCCTACGCGCTGACGGGGGTTGATGATTCGCTTGGCGCGTTTGAAGTTGCCTATTCCCGCTTTGAACGCACGATTCCGCGGGCCGAGATTGACCCGGCAATTGCTGAGAGAGCCAAAGCCGAAATGGTGGCCTATAAAAAGGCGTTTGAGACTTACACCGAGACATACAAACAGCGGGCAAGAAGTTCTGAGTTGCTCGCGAACCTGTTTGACCTTTTGCCGCCGCGCCTGAATGAGCTGAAGAATGCAGCAGTGCAGGGGGCCAATGATGCACGGGCACGGCTGACAGCAACAACGGAGCAGACCAACCTCTATCTGGGTATTGTTACTGGCGGTATTGCTCTGACCCTGTTCCTTCTCGGCACATTGTTGATTGTTGGTCTTCTGCGGAGCCTGACGGCTCTGCGTTATGCAATGTCGTTGTTGGCGAAAGATGATCTGTCTGCGGTTATTCCCCTCGATAAAGGGGGACGAGAAATTTCTGCGATGGCACGGGCGCTGCAAGTGTTCCGCGACAATATTGAGGAACGCCACAAACTGCGCGATCAGCAGGACCGTGAGAATTCCGAGAAACAGGCCCGTGTCGAGCAGGTTGATAATCTGATTATCGGGTTTGAGCAGACTGTTGCCGAAGCTCTCAAGAGCCTGCACAGCGCTGCGGATGGCCTTGGCCGCGCCTCAAGTGATGTGGGCTCAGCTGCAGACAATGTTTCGAACGAGGCGATGTCTGCGGGGCAGGCGGTTGAAAGTGCGGCTCAGAATGTTTCCAGCGCGTCTGCTGCCACGGAAGAGCTGGCGATGTCCATTAATGAGATTGCCGGACAGGCTGACCAGTCTACCCGTGTTGCCAACCGTGCGGTGGAAGGCTCCAAAGCCACTGCAGCGACAATGAACTTGCTGAGTGAGGCAGCGAACCGTATTGGGCAGGCGGTTGGTCTTATTCGCGATATCGCAAATCAGACGAACCTTCTGGCGCTTAATGCCACGATTGAAGCGGCTCGGGCCGGTGAGCACGGCAAAGGCTTTGCTGTTGTTGCCTCTGAGGTGAAGATACTGGCAAACCAGACTTCGCAGGCCACTGAGGAGATTGCGCAGCAGGTTGGCTCAATTCAGGAAGCATCTGCCGAGGCTGTTGGTGCGATTGGTGACGTAAGCGATGTGATTAACGAAATGAGCCAGATTGCGACAGCCGTTGCGGCCTCTGTTGAACAGCAGAACGCTGCTGTGCAGGCGATCACAGAGAATGTGGCACATGCAACGCAGAGCTCGCAGGAAGGTGCCAACGCCATGCAGATGGTGGAAAATGCCTCTGAGACAGCGCGGAGCACCGGTGAGACGGTGTCTGATCTGGCTGATGCTCTTTCCCGTCAGGCTGACCACATCAATAACACCGTGGCTACATTCCTTGAAAAAGTGCGTGCTGCCTAAGGTGCCATGCCGGTTGGGGATTTAGTTTTTGGTTCGATTATCTGAAGACTGCGAGAGATGTTGAGGGATACACCTCAACATCTTCACAAATTATCATTTTAAATGTGGCGCTGGCTCTGGTTTTATGGGAGCCATGCGCCACATTGCTTTTGCGGTTGGGGTTTGCTGAGCTGAGCAGTTAGGACAGACCTGCTGCGTTGTCTTTCTGCGGCTAATACGGGTTTTGAGAATGATTAATAAGATTGTTGTGGTGGGTGCCGGACAGGCAGGTGTGCAAGCCGCGCAAACTCTTCGCCAAAAGGGATATGAAGGTGAGCTTGTGATGCTTGGCAACGAGCCTCAGCCACCTTATCAACGCCCACCGCTCTCTAAAAAGTTTCTGAGTGGAGATGTGGAGCCGGATGCGCTGTTTATTCGTCCCGAAGCGTTTTATGAGGCGAACAACGTTGACCTGAAGCTGGATGCGCATGTGGACAGCATTGATCTGGCGAAGAAGAGCCTGATGCTGGCTAATGGCGGTGAGGTGAACTGGGATAAACTGGTGCTTGCCACCGGAACCCGCGCGCGCAATTTGCCGTTGCCGGGGGCTGATCTGGAAGGGGTTATCTCGCTCCGTTCCATTGGCGATGTTCAGCTCATCAAGAAGCTCTTTGTCCCCGGTAAAAAGCTGGTTGTTATTGGTGGTGGATATATCGGTCTGGAAGTGACTGCCGTTGCCAAAGGCATGGGACTGGAAGTTGTTGTACTGGAAGCGCAGGAACGGCTCTTAAAACGGGTGGTTTCACCGCATGTTTCCTCCTTCTTCCATGACCTGCATTCGGGGAAAGGTGCGGAGCTGTATTGCGGTACGGGGGTGACCAGCATTGAGGGCGTTAATGGCCGGGTTGCTGCTGTGAAGCTTGCTGATGGCAGTGAGATCACGTGTGATCTGGTGCTTTCAGCCGTTGGTGCTGTGCCCAATGCGGAGCTTGCTGCTGCGGCTGGTCTGGATGTGGATGACGGTGTTCTGGTTGATGGGGCCGGACAAACATCCCACGAAGATGTTTATGCCTGCGGTGATTGTGTTCGCTTCTTCTCAGAGCGGTATGGCCGCAGCATTCGCTTGGAAAGCGTTCAAAATGCCATTGATCAGGCAAAGGCCGTTGCCGTTGCTTTAACTGATCCGGATCAGGATCATAGTCAGGATTATGACCCATTACCGTGGTTTTGGTCGGATCAGCATCACATCAAATTGCAGATTGCTGGCCTGTCTAACGGGTATGATGAGGCTGTCCTTGTTGGAGATACGAAGTCCGATAGCTTCTATGTGGCTTATCTCGAAAAGGGCAAACTGATTGCGGTTGATAGCATCAACCATCCGCGCTCGCACATGATGGCGCGGCGTGTGATTGGGCAAAAGTGGGAAGCGGGCCTGCTTCCACCAGCTTAAGCTGAGGCATGTTGAAGCGTGCCAGAATGTGTTCTGGCACGCTTTTTTGTTGTAAGAAAACTAAACATCTGCCTCTGGCAGAGGTCTTTGACTTTAGCGTGTGTTTTCCAGAATAAGCCGGATTACGTCCTGTGGGATTTCCATGTGTACCATGTGGCCGACACGGTCGAAGACGTGGCATGCGACTGGTCCGGGCAGTTTGTGGCACTGACGGGTTGGCAGGACTTTATCTTGCGTGCCCCAAACCACTTTCACAGGCATTGGCAGCTCGCCGAGTTTGGCAGTCGGCAGTACGCCCTGACTTTCCCCTTCCAGAATAAGTTCCGAAACAGCTTTCAACGCTTCAGCAGCACCCGGAGTAGCGCGTTGAGAGGCGACATATTCTGCGAGCTTCTTCGGCAGTTTGAAATCAAGGCCGACAAACTGCTCCAGCAGAACCTGCTGCTCTGCTTCAGTTTGGCCAACTGCGTAACGACGCAGAAGTTTTGCGTTGATCTCCGGGCCAAAGCCTCCGGGAGCCAGTAGGGTGAGGCTTGCGATCCGTTCCGGAGCGCGCATGGCAATCAGGGAGGCAATGGCACCGCCCATGCTATGGCCGACCAGATGGACGCGATCAAGTTTTAGCGCATCGAGAGACTTTACGACAGCCTTGGCTGAGCCAACTGCATTGCACGGCTCAAAGTCTGCCAGAGCGCGGCCGTGAGCGGGCAGGTCAAACGCAATTGTGCGGCGTTTGTTTTCTAATTGAATTTGAATATTGCGCCATGTGCTGGCGTCGCCACCAAAGCCATGGATGAAAATAATTGGTTCTGCGCTTTCAGGGCCAAAGGCGGTGAAAGGCAGGCAGGTTACATCTTGGATACTATCGATATTCATATAAGGCCTCCCGTTGGGCGTATTATATGCCCCTTTCATTGGGAGGTTTACCTGTGACTTAGGCTAAGGCAAAGTTTTTTAGCAGCATGAGACACTGTGAATTTGGCTGAAAATTCTGCTCGGACTTCGGAAATGAGACAAATCAACAATAATTGACCTGCAATATGCGGTTTTGCTTGGATATCGATTTTCTGATGTTGATAATCACTGTCAATTTCAAACATATGGGATTCACGGGGCCGAGAGAGTTTTTGGTAGCGTTTATTGTTTCTCGTGCTGATTTTTTTTGAAAATTCGAAAAGTCCCGCTAGGGCAGGGGCTATCGCCAATTTCAGGGGGTGACGATGCGAGGACATCTTCGCAAGGGAATATTTGCTGTCATTTGTACGTTGGTTAGCTTTGTGTTCGTAGCACCAGCAAGCGCGGGCAAACTGTGGAATCCAGACACACGCCAATGGGACATTTTCCCGGATACACCTGCTGTGGCATCCAATTCAGCTCGTCGCAAGTTCAAGCGCAAGCTGATCACATACCGCACTGATGAGAAGCCAGGGACCATCATTATTGATACGGACGAGCGCTATCTCTACCATGTGCAGGAAAACGGCAAGGCAATGCGTTATGGCATTGGCGTTGGCCGTGATGGATTTGAGTGGAACGGTACTGAGCGGGTCACGCGTAAGGCTAAGTGGCCGGGCTGGACTCCGCCAGAGGAAATGCGCCGCCGTGAAGCGAAAAAGGGTCGCATTCTTCCTGCCTACATGAAGGGTGGTCCAGACAACCCACTTGGGGCTCGTGCTCTGTATCTGGGGTCTACCATCTATCGTATCCACGGTACGACGGAGGACTGGAGCATTGGTCGTGCGGTCTCCTCCGGTTGTATCCGCATGTTCAACGAAGACGTCTCCTATCTGTATGAGCAGGTGGACATCGGTGCCAAAGTGGTCGTGAACTAAGGCGCCGTTGATATGTAAAGCGAATTGAACCCGGGGAGACCCGGGTTTTTTCTATTATAACTACCAAGCCTCCACCCGTTTGGAGGCTATTGACTGGATCGATGCAGTTCGCTTAGCGGTAGCCGTCGGACACAGGACGGCAGCACCCCTTGAGTTTGATGGGGTCTTGTCCCGGTTGCTTGATAGTGCTGACCGCTTCACCCCAAACGAAAGTATCCAAAGGCGTGTAAGTGCACTGCTTATTGGTGACAGTCATCTGCAGCTCTACGCCGTCATCACCACCCTGAAGCAAGGTTGCGTTGTTTCCGTCTGATTTGGCTGACTGAAATGGTACACGATGGATGATGCCCGCAATGCTGGAATAGGTGACGGTGTTGGAAGTCCACTCAATGCTCCATGATGGCTCTGTGCCACTACAGATACCGAGTACGGGCAAATCTGTGCCTGCGAATGGGATAGGCTCGGCCAATTTCAATCGGCTGGCCTGGATCCAGCCTTCGATCTCTCCAATGCTAACATGTTGCCAAAGGGTATCGCCAACTTGCTTTTGCTTTCCGTCTGAGATGAGGATGGTATCGCCGGGCAGCTGAACAATAACTGCAGCTTGATTGTACGGTGCATCGTAAATTGGGAGCAGAGCGCCCAGCTGTTGGGCTACCTGATTGTAATAACCGGGATCTACCTGCAAGGGCTGGGCGGTGGAGGGCTGATCAGAGGCCGTGTCGGAGATTTGCTCGTGTTCTTCATCTTGATTAGAAGCCGGCTCTGAGTGCGCTATCGCTGGCAGGCAGAGCGCTCCGATCAAGATGCAGCTAGCCGAGACGTATGTTAGTCGCTGGCAAAATGCCTTCCTTAAGAAACTCAAGCCCATTTTCTGCTCCTGATGCAGGGGAACTGTGTGTTCTACTGCCACGTCTTTTTGTGCTTTTCAGGACTATAGTGGAGTTTCGCCGAGGAATTCTTAAGCTGTAAAGTGGTGGCGCTCTCAGGGAGACAGCGGCCCCCATTCCTCACTAAAGCTACAATAATATCGTGGTCAGGTCAGCGAGTGTGACACAGGGGGGCGCTTATTGTTTGCGGGTGATCATGACCAGCATGTTGTCGCGCAGGCTGATGTGTTGGCGGTAGAGCAGCAGGCAGCGGCAGTTGAATTCTGTTTCGCGCTTCTTGAAGTACTCGGCGTAGCGGTGCATGTCATGGCGGTTCACGTCTTCGATCATGTAGACGCCGTTGCTTGCGAGCAGATCGACAATGTTCTCAAAGAAGATAATTCCGGCTTTATAGTGGTGGAGGCCATCATCGATGATCAGGTCGTAGGGCTCTGGCTTTGCGGTGCTTTTGAAGTTTGTAATGCTTTCCGGGCTGGTTTGGTCGACTTGATGGGTTTGAATGCGGGTATCGGAGAACAGGCATTTTTCGTCGATATCCAGACCTGTAATCTGTGCGTGGGGAAAGTAGTCCCTCCAGACCCGCAGGGACGCGCCGGGTTTGCCGTCCTTGCCCATGTTGGAGAGGCGGCTGGTGTCATTGGTGCCGATGCCGCATTCCAGAACATTGGTGATCTTGTCGCGGCAGTGGTCGAAAATCATGCTGTAGAAGTCGGTGTAGGTGTGTGGCTCCCAATCGAATTGGCTGGTTTCGGGAGAGTTGGTGCCTTTGTCGCTGCCATACACGTCGCAGAGCTGCGCCAGATAGCTGTTTTTTGCAGGGGCGTAGAACGCTTCAATATGTTGACCTAAGTGCTGTTTAACTGAAGCTCGCGTTTTATCGAGTTTGGTTTTTGGGGTGAGCTGCCGAAGGATTTTTTGAAAATCGAGCGTAGTTGAAGTGTTCATGTTCTGCCGCGCGTCTTACCAGTTGGTGCCGGGAAAAGCGTAGAGTAGCACTCTGAGGCATTTGGAATACTCCTGCCTTTCGGGTGTAGATTTCCATGGTGCGAGGTGGGGGTACTGGCAGGTACAAAAAAGGGCCGCCGAAGCAGCCCTTTTTATATGTTTTGTTTTGCCGGATTAGACAAGCGCGCCGTGGCAGTGCTTGTACTTTTTGCCGGAGCCACATGGGCAAGGCTCATTGCGGCCTACACGGCCCCATGTTTCAGGGTCATCTGCATTGCGGCTTGTTGGAGCTGATGCTGCGCGTGCTGCTGCCAGCTGGCGATCTGCTTCAGCCATCTCATCTTCCCCGGTCAGAGGGTTGGTGTGATGTGCTTCCATGTGAGCGGGCATCTGAGGTGTTTCAGGTGCCTGCTGCTGTACCAGCTCTACCATCATCAACTGTGATGTGGTGGTCTGGCGCAGGCTGCTCAGCATATTTTCAAAGAGCGTGAAGGATTCAGTTTTGTATTCCTGAAGTGGATCACGCTGCGCGTAACCACGCAGACCAACGGCAGAACGCAGATGGTCAAGGTTTGCCAGGTGCTCGCGCCATAGATTGTCGATGGTTTGCAGCAGAACAGCCCGCTCGATCTGACGCATGACGTCCGGACCGTAGTTTGCGGCCTTGCCTGCCATCAGCTCGTTTGCTTCCTTCTTCAGGCGTGCAGTGACTTCTTCGTCCGCAATGCCTTCCTCGTTTGCCCAATCAACGATTGGCAAGTCGAGGTTCAGCTTGGTGCGGACTTCTTCCTGCAGGCCCTGCGTGTCCCACTGTTCAGGATAAGCGCGTTCTGGAATGTGTGCTGCAACGAGATCTTCAATGAACTCGTCGCGCATTTCCACAACAGCTTCCTGAGTGACTTCAGGGTCCATCATTTCGAGGCGCTGATCGAAGACCACCTTACGCTGGTCGTTCATCACGTCATCGAATTTCAGCAGGTTCTTACGAATGTCGAAGTTGCGCGCTTCCACTTTCTGCTGGGCTTTTTCCAGAGCCTTGTTGATCCAAGGGTGGACGATTGCCTCGCCTTCCTGCAGACCCAGTTTCTGGAGCATGGAGTCCATGCGGTCGGAGCCGAAGATGCGCATCAGGTCATCTTGCAGAGACAGGAAGAACTTGGAGTGTCCAGGGTCACCCTGACGACCGGAACGACCACGCAGCTGGTTATCGATGCGGCGGCTTTCGTGGCGCTCGGTTGCCACAACGTAAAGGCCGCCAGCTTCAAGTGCTTTTTGCTTGAGCTTTTCGATCTCTGCTTTGATGGCATCTTCTTTGGCTGTACGCTCTGGGCCTTCCGGCATATCGCCCAGCTCGGCTGCGATACGCATCTCGACGTTACCGCCGAGCTGAATATCTGTACCTCGGCCTGCCATGTTGGTCGCAATGGTGATTGCGCCAGGCACACCTGCCTGCGCGATGATGCTTGCTTCCTGCTCGTGGTAGCGTGCGTTCAGAACTGCGAAGACTTTCTCGTTGCCTGCAGACTTTGCGTATTCTACCAAAGCTTTTGGATCTGAAACGTCGATCTGCTTGTAGTCGTGCTTCAACAGCAGTTCTGCAAGAAGTTCAGACTTTTCGATGGAAGTGGTGCCGACGAGAACAGGCTGACCGCGCTGATGGCAGTCATCTACAAGTTCCATGATGGCGTTGTATTTCTCGGCAACGGTGCGGTAAACCTCATCGTCGTCATCGATACGCTGCACGGGAACGTTGGTTGGAATGTCAAGAACTTCCAGACCGTAGATATCCATGAATTCTTCCGCTTCGGTCATTGCTGTACCGGTCATGCCAGCCAGCTTGTCGTACATGCGGAAGTAGTTCTGGAACGTGATGGACGCGAGTGTCTGGTTCTCTGGCTGGATTGTAACTTGTTCTTTAGCTTCCAGAGCCTGATGGAGGCCCTCAGAGAAACGACGTCCCGGCATCATGCGGCCAGTGAATTCGTCAATGATAATAACTTCATCGTTGCGGACAATGTAGTCTTTGTCGCGCTGGAAGAGCTTGTGGGCCTTCAGCCCCTGCTGCAGGTGGTGTACCGCAGTGACGTTTTCGACATCATAAAGCGATTCGCCTTTCAGGAGATCAGCTTCAGACAAGAGTTGCTCTAGCTTCTCGTTACCTGCTTCCGTGAAGGTCGCGGAGCGAGCTTTTTCGTCGATCTCGTAGTCTTCCTCAGTGAGGTGAGGAATGAAAGCATCGATTGAATTGTAGAAATCGGTGCGATCTTCTAAAGGACCGGAGATGATGAGAGGCGTGCGGGCTTCGTCGACGAGGATGGAGTCGACCTCATCCACGATGGCGTAGTGGTGTGGACGCTGCACCATGGACTCGCGGTCATACTTCATGTTGTCACGAAGATAATCGAAGCCGAATTCGTTGTTTGTACCGTAAGTTACGTCAGCAGCATACCCTGCTTTACGTTCTTCATCGGATACACCATGGACGATCAGTCCGGTTGTTAGACCGAGGAAGCGGTAGACCTGACCCATCCACTCAACGTCACGAGAGGCAAGGTAATCGTTCACTGTTACGACGTGAACACCCTTACCAGTCAATGCATTTAGATATACCGGTGCGGTTGCAACAAGGGTTTTACCTTCACCAGTCCGCATTTCGGTGATCTGGCCAGCATGAAGAACCATGCCGCCAATGAGCTGAACATCGTACTGACGAAGGCCAAGAACGCGGCGAGATGCTTCACGCACAACAGCAAAAGCAGGGACGAGAAGGTCGTCCAGCTTTGCTCCGTTTGCAAGCTGCTCACGGAACTCGTCCGTTTTGGCTCTTAGCTGCTCATCCGTCAGAGCTTCCATTTCTGGCTCTAAAGCATTGATAGCATCTACTTTAGGATTGAGTGTCTTGATCCGACGGTCGTTAGCTGAACCAAATATTTTTCGAGCGAGTGCGCCGAGCCCCACCATGTGGCGGTCCTTCCTCTGTTGGGCGCGCCGGTTGTTTCACGTCGCGGCCGGGCCCTAAAAAACTTCACATTCCTGATCTATCCAGTCAGAACCGCGTGGTTCTGACATGAGTCACAGCATATTAAGCACCTGCGTGTAAAAAAGCAGGCGACAGAGAGATAAGAGTGGGTTCCAAGGTTGTCAACGGCAGTTGCCATCGCAACATAATGCTTTGTTGGTTTGTAACTCTTTTTAAAGTCTCCATAAACAGGAAAGAAAGAGGTCTTATGCTTCGTAAAATTACAGGGATTCTTAGTAGCTCCGTTGCTGTTGCTGCACTGGCTGTTAGCTTAAATATTGCTCAGGCACAGGATGCAGACGCTGTCCCAGATCCGGACGCACCAGTAGCGAAGGTTGGGAACAGCGTTATTACTGAAGCAGATCTTGCCTACGCAGCTCAGGATTATGCGCAGCAATTACAGAGTGTTCCACCCGCAGAATGGCGCACGGTTTTGACTGATGTGCTTGTTGAGATGAACTTACTGGCGGAAGCCGCTACGGAACAAAGTTTGGAAGATACCGATGAATTCAAGCGCCTGATGGCGTTTGAACAAAAGCGTGCTCTTCGCAACGCTTACTTCCAGCAGTTCATTCAAAATACTGTCACAGACGATGAAGTGCAGGCTGGTTACGATGCCGAGTATGCCAACTTTCAGGGTGCTCCGGAAATCAGCGCATCACATATTCTTGTAGAGAATGAAGATGAAGCCCGCGAAATCATCCAGGAACTTGAGGGTGGTGCGGACTTTGCTGAGCTTGCACAGGAAAAGTCTATTGGTCCATCCGGTCCAAATGGTGGCGACCTTGGTTTCTTCGGAAGAGGCCAGATGGTTCCTGAGTTTGAAGCAGCCGCTTTTGAACTTGAGCCGGGTGAGTTCACAAAAGAGCCTGTGCAAACACAGTTTGGCTACCATGTCATTTTGAACAAGGAAGAGCGCACTCAGCCAGCTCCAACCTTTGAAGCGGCGGAAGGTCAGATCCGGCAGGATCTGGTTCTTGCGAAATTCCGTGAGGTGATTGAGCAGCTGAAAGCCAACAACACTGTGGAAATCATTGGTCCAGAATCCGATGAGGCCACGACTGAGGAAAGCCAGTAACAGGCTTTGCCTCTTAGCTAGGCTGATTATTGAAATAAAACATCTTGTTTTTGTAGCCCCGGATGGCTTAGGCCTTCCGGGGCTATTTTTGTGCTGTAGTCAGCATTGTCATTTTCTGGAGTTTTTCATGTCTGCGACCATTTCTCCACTCGCACCCAAGTCCTTTCCCGAGCTTCCGGAGATTTCGGGTGTTCGGTTGGCCACAGCAGCAGCTGGTTTGAAATATGAAGGGCGCACTGACGTTCTCCTTGCTTTGTTTGATGAGCCGGCGCAAATCGCGGGTGTGTTCACGACCTCCAAATGCACGAGTGCACCAGTGGACTGGTGCAAGCAGAACCTCGCCAAGGGTGTCGCGCGGGCGATCATGATCAACTCTGGCAATGCGAATGCATTTACCGGCAAGAAGGGGCTCGCTTCTGTGGAGCTTTCTGCCGATATCCTCTCAAAAGCGACTGGCTTTGCTGCGGATGAGCTGTATTTGGCGTCTACCGGAGTGATTGGCGAGCCGCTGCCAGCGGAGAAGTTTGCTGGTGTGGCGGATGGTCTGGTGGCTGATGCTGTTGCTGACAAGTGGATGGATGCGGCAAAGGCGATCATGACGACGGATACCTATCCGAAGTTGAGCACCCGGACTGTGAAGCTGGGTGAGGCGACCGTTACGCTGAATGGCATTGCCAAGGGTGCGGGCATGATTGCACCGGATATGGCGACGATGCTGGGCTTCCTGTTCACAGATGCTCCAATCAAAGCGCCTGCCTTGCAGAGCCTGCTTTCCGAGTGTGTGGGTGGTTCGTTTAATTCCATCACGGTTGATAGTGATACCTCCACCTCTGACACCGTTTTGCTGGCAGCGACCGGGGCTGCGGGTGATGAGTGGATTGAAGATAGCGCGGACCCGCGCCTTGCGGAGTTCCGTGCAGCTCTTTCCAGTATGATGCTAGAGCTGGCTCAGATGATTGTTCGCGATGGTGAAGGGGCGACAAAGTTTGTTGAGGTGCAGGTGGAAGGCGCTGAGAGTGATGTGTCGGCCAAGCGGATTGCTCTGGCGATTGCAAACTCTCCTTTGATGAAGACAGCCTTTGCTGGTGAGGATGCCAACTGGGGCCGCGTTGTAATGGCTGTTGGCAAGGCGGGTGAGCCTGCTGATCGTGACAAGCTGGCGATCTGGTTTGGCGATGTCCGCGTTGCGGTTGAAGGTGAGCGGGATCCTGACTACAGCGAAGAAGATGCGTCTGCAGTGATGAAAGAAGACGAGATCATCCTGAAAGTTGATCTTGGCATTGGGCAGGGCCGTGCAACGGTCTGGACGTGTGATCTGACCAAGGAATATGTGGCGATCAATGGTGACTACAGAAGCTAAGAGGGTCCAACCTCGTCAACCCAATTGTGATCTGGAAACGGTCCTGAGGCTGGAGCAGGCAAATCTGAATTGCTTCCCCAGCCTGATGACGCATCATGACGGAAGCTGGATCTCCCGGCTTTCTCCAGGCAGCAGTGCTCGTCGGAATAATTCCCTGAACTTTTATGATACAGGCGACGGGGAAGAGGCCGAGCAGAGGCTGGATGCAGCTCGTGCGCGTTATAAGCGGCTTAAGACGTCGTTCCATGTGCGCTGGACGCCTCTGGTGCCCGCAGATGTGGATCAGGTGCTGAACACCCAGAACTATGTGCGCGTGGATGAAACGCTGGTGCTGACGCGGTCCATCTGGGTACTTGGGGATACGGATGTGATTGGCGGGTACCGGCTCGTCAAAGTTCCGCTGGATGAGTGGGTCCATAAGTTTGCGCAGGTCTCTGGGGCCGGGCAGGGTGAACCACTTAGTGCTGGTCATCAAACTCTGCTTGAGGCGCATTCCAGAGCGGCTGTGGAGCTGTTATGTCTGGTCTTGGAAACGGAAGACGGGACACCAGTTGCGGCACTGCTGGGCATTGTAGATGGCGACCTGCTTGGCATCTTTGATGTGGTGAGCGCAGAGCAATATCGCCGTCAGGGTCTGGCGTATGCGTTGATGTGCGAAGTGCAGCGCCTTGGTGCTGAGCGCGGTGCAGAAACGGCGTGGCTTCAGGTAGTGGCAGATAATCAGGCTGCTATGGCGCTCTACGGTTCCATGGGGTATCGCGAAGCCTATGCGTACCACTACTGCAGAGATCCACAGCCTTAAGAAAATCGGTAAAGTTTCACTCGGGACCTTTGGTATGGTTTCCAAAAGGTTTCCAGAGTGGTCCGTTGTGAAACAGGAAAATACATGAAAATTGTAATCGTTGCGGCGTGTGCTCTGGTTGATGCTGATAACCGCATTCTGCTTGCTCAGCGCCCCGAAGGTAAATCAATGGCGGGTTTCTGGGAGTTTCCGGGTGGAAAGATTGAGGCCAACGAGACTCCAGAGGACTGCTTAATCCGTGAATTGTCTGAGGAATTAGGAATTACGGTTAAAAAAGAGTGCCTAGCACCATTAAGTTTTGCCAGTCACACTTACGAGGATTTTCACCTGCTAATGCCACTTTACGTTTGCAGGCGCTGGTCGGGCACACCTCATGGGGCAGAGGGGCAAAACCTGAAATGGGTACGAGCAGTTCGCTTACGTGATTATGACATGCCACCAGCAGATGAGCCGCTGATCCCGCATCTGATTGACCTTGTGTCGTATTAGCGGGAGATCACGGAGAATAAGAGGCAATAATGGCGTTGAATGAGAAAGCGTATCACAATCAGAAAAGTGGTTTTACGATTGCTCATATGACGGAAGATGAACGCGGTGTTGCAGCTGTTGAGTACGCTATTCTTGTTGGTTTGATTGTGCTTGCCATCGTCGCAAGCCTGACAGCAATCGGAACTACGATCTCGGATAACTTCCAGTTTCTTTCAGATACGATTGCTGCCGTTCTCTCCTAATCCTCAGGACTTTCTCTCTTTTGTACCAAGTGCTTCGGCCAGGCTTTGCTTTGCAGAGCCGGGCTTGAGTGGTTTTTGCTGAGATTCATGCGGTGCCCAGCCTGACAGGGACGCGAACGTGAAGGTTGCGCGGATGCGTCCATCGGGGTCGGAGTAATCCTCCGCATAGATTTCTGCCGCTCTCATGAAGAGTTTCTTGCTTGTTGGTGTCTTCAAGCGCTCGTGAAGCGGGTTGGTTGCGCCCATTGCACGCAAATCTTTGATTAGATCAAACATGGTGTCGTATCTGACGGTTAGCGGATCGATGTCGGCGACCGGTAGTGCAAAGCCTGCGCGTTGGAGAAGACCGCCCAAGTCTCTTGTATCTGCAAATGGTATGACACGCGGGGATACTCCTTCACTCACTTCCATCTCAGCGCGCATCAAACAGTCGCGCAGCTCTGCAAGTGTGTCTGTTCCCAGTAGCAGACCGAGGAAGAGGCCATCTGGTTTCAGGGCGCGTTTGATCTGAATGAGCGTTCCGGGCAAATCGTCAAGCATTTGCAGGTTGAGAGTGGAGACAATAAGGTCCACGCTCTCCGGTGCAAAAGGCAGGACGGCGTCGTCGACAACCAGATCTGGCTCAGAAAGGTTCGGGTCTGCATCAAACAGATCGGCGCGTAGCAGGTGTTTGACTTTGCCGGATGCTTTCAGAACTTCAAAAACATGGCCGGTGTGGCCGCCAAGGTCTACTCCGCAGTCAAATTCTCTGCTGATGAAGTCGAGGCGATCCTGAAGGTCGGCGGCTGCTGCCTTCATCAGGAAGTCAGAGTCCTCTTGGGCTTGTTTCAATGCGGTCATGCGCCGTTTTGCAATGAGTTTACGATCAAAGAGAGTGTGTTCGCTCATGAGGGCGCCTTTGGCCAGACTGTGCAGTCGCTGCACTATTGGAAATTATATCCCCATTGAACATGGGGTGATGTCCAACAGAGGCTTTGTTAGCTTAATTTGTCTGCAGATATATACGGTGAGCACCAATGGGCGACAAGTTTTCTTCTCTGGAGTGGTTGCCGGATCTAGTGGATAGAACGAAGCAGCCTGTTCAACAGCGCTCACGCAACTTTGAGGTGCTGTCTTTTCTGAGGCGTGGCCTGACCGTGGTTCTGGATGGGCTGTTTCCTCACAGCTGTCCTGTCTGCAATGAACTGGTGCAAAGTGATGGAGGCTTATGTGTCTCTTGCTGGCAGACCTTGGAATTGATCTCAGCGCCCTATTGTGAGCGGCTTGGCGTTCCTTTGCATTATGATCTGGGACCAAATGCATGGAGTGCGGCAGCTCTTGTTCATCCGCCTGATTATGACCGCGCGCGCGCTGCTGTCCTTTATAACGGGCCTGCGCGTGAGCTGGTGAAGCGGTTTAAGTTTTATGGAGAGATCAGGCTATCGAAGTTTCTCTCCAAGTGTATGCTTAACGCAGGAGCGGAGCTGGTTGCGCCCGAGAGTTTCCTTATTCCTGTGCCTCTTCACAGGTCGCGATTGCGTCAGCGTACTTATAATCAGTCGGCCTTGTTGGTGAGGGAGATCGGTCGCCATTTAGGTGGGCGGGTTCTGCTGGATGGTTTGATACGAACCCGTAAAACCCATCAGCAGGTTGGGTTGAAACGGCGTGCAAGAACAGCAAATGTGAGCGGTGCGTTTCACGTTGCGGAGCATTTTCTGCCGCTGGTTTCCGGCGCTCATGTGGTGCTGGTTGACGATGTTCTGACAACGGGGGCGACGGTTGAAGAATGTGCGCGCGTTTTGAAAGCAGCAGGTGCACGGCAGGTTGATGTGCTTGTCTTTGCGCTGGTCGATCCCGAAAATTTCTCTGCTGATAACGATTGAGAGTCGTTGAAATGCCATTTTGGCCTGCAGATATAACCAAGTGATCAACTTGAGTTGAGGTGGACTTGCGGTTTATTGGGGCCTGAGCCATATAGACTTCAGTTTTGATAGCTGATTTTTATTGGCTTTTGCTGTGAATCCTAAGGACAAAAAAATGGCTCAAGTTACCATCTACACCCGTGACATGTGCGGTTACTGTGCACGCGCAAAAAGACTTCTTGATGAGAAGGGTGTCGATTATAAAGAATTGAACTACAGCGAAGATCCGACAATCCGCAAGGAAATGATTGCAAAGGCGAATGGTGCAAACACCTTCCCGCAGATCTTTATTGGATCCGAGCATATTGGTGGTTGTGACGACCTGTTTGCATTGGAACGCCGCGGACATCTGGATGGTCTGCTGAGCGCTGGACTGTAAAGAAGTTTGGGACGTGTCGTGCGATCCGTGCTTTGAAAGTGAGAGTTGATGACTAGTTTTGTGGCTGCATGTGTCCAGATGAGAACGGGACGCAACCCGCTCGAAAATCTTGATGTCTGTGAGGCGTTGGTCAAAGAAGCCGCTGCTGAAGGCGCCGGTTATGTGCAGACGCCGGAGATGACCAACGTGTTGGAGCGTAGCCGCAGAGCGCAACTTGCTGCCTCATCTTTTGAAGATGACGATCCGTTTTTGAAACGCCTTATGGTGCTGGCTTATGAGTTGAACATCTGGGTACACATCGGTTCGCTGGCAATTCGCCTTGAGGGGGAAAAGCTGGCCAACCGCAGTTTCCTGATTTCTCCACAGGGCGAGATCACTGCTCGGTATGACAAAATCCATATGTTCGATGTGGATTTGCCAAACGGCGAAAGTTGGCGCGAGTCTGAAAGCTACAGTGCCGGTACTGTGTCGCCCGTCGTTGATATGGGTGTGGCGCAGATCGGCATGGCTATTTGTTATGATATTCGCCAGCCAGCGCTGTTTCGGGCACAATCGAAAGCGGGCGCACAAGTGCTGACCGCCCCAGCTGCTTTTACCAAACAGACTGGTGTGGCGCATTGGCATGTGTTGCAACGAGCGCGTGCTATCGAAAACGGTGCTTTTGTGATCACCGCTGCGCAAGGTGGTACTCATGAGGATGGGCGCCAGACTTATGGCCATAGCTTGATGGTTGACCCTTGGGGAAAAGTGTTTGCCGAATTGGATCACGATGAACCGGGGGTTCTGCTTGGCGAAATTGATATGAAGAAAGTAGATGAAGCGCGCCGGCGGATTCCGGCAATCGAGAATGCACGTGAGTTTTCTGTTGCCAGAGTCTCTCTGGGCGGGGAGACGGTTAGTTGATTAACTATTCACTTGCCTGCGACAACGGGCATAAATTTGATGGATGGTTCCGGAATTCCGGTGATTACGACAAACAGAAAGCACTAGGCTTGGTGGTGTGCCCGTTTTGCGATAGCGCATCAGTGCATAAGCGCTTGATGGCACCAAATGTTTCGACGTCTCGAACCCAGAAGAAAGCGCGCGGTGAGCAACGAGCTGCTCAGGCGGTTGCTTCTGCAGCTGCACAGGCCACGGCGAGCAAGAGCGCTGCCAGCACACCGAGTGGCAGTACTGCTGTGCCAGCTGCTGGGGCTGAGCAGGCTGTTTCGACGTCGTTGCCGACTGCTGAGCTTCAGAAGGTTCCCGAAAAAGCGAAAGAGCTGATTGAGGCTTTGCGCGAGTTCCGCAAGCAGGTTGTCACGAGCTCTGAGTATGTTGGCGATAAGTTTGCCGAGGAAGCGCGCAAAATCCACTACGGCGAGACTGAAGAACGCGGGATTTATGGAGAGACAACTCCGGATGATGCAAAAGAGCTTTTGGAGGAGGGCATTGAGTTGATGCCGCTTCCGGTGCTGCCTGAAGATCGGAACTGATCCGAGGCGGAAGCCATAGCACTTTTAGAGCATGTCGGGTTCATATGAATTCACGCAGTAAGCTCTAAGCGTTTATTTACACACGTATTCTTCTCCGAAAACCGGACCCCCTTTTCGGGAATGCGCTCTAAAAAAGGCGCTCTTTCAGAAGAGCGCCTTTTTTGTTTGCGTACTCAATGCGGTCTGGCTGAAACGCCTCTTCCGCGAGATGTTCGCGGTGCAGTATGCTTATTAGCGGTTTTTGCTCTGCTATTCGCAGTGGAATTGCTGGCGCTGGCTGCCTTGCGTGGTGCTTTGCGGCGTGGTTTGGCTGGTGCTTTTGCACTAGCCTTTGTGGGTGGTACAGCCAAGGCCATCGCCTTCAAATCATCAATGCATGTCAGCGCTTCCGAGGTTGCTTTTTGCGTTTTAGAGAACGTGCCCTTCATGTTTGAGGAGATCTCGCTCATCTGGCGCGCACCTTCCTCACGGCAATCTTCAAAAGCTTGCTGCATGAAGTCGTTGGTGAGCTTTGAGAGTTGGATGCCTGTGGGACACTCCATAGCGTCCTGAATGAACTCTGTGTTGGCTTTCATCCGCTTATTGAAGAAGGCCATGTTTGCGTCCATCAGTGCCTGACAACTTTCAAGCATGGTCTTGTTGTTGGAGATGGCTTGCTCCAAAGCAGTGTTGGATAATTGGTCTCCACCCTGCGCCCAAAACCAGCCTTGCCAAGGCAACCCTTCTGATGCAGCGGACCAGCGGTCCATTGCCTCTTTCATTTCTTTTTCTACGTTCAACATTGTGTCTCCTCCGGACTCTGATCAAGATCTCGGGCGGCGATTTAGGTTTTGAGACAATATCCTTCGAGCGATCAGGGAAGTTGGAAGAAGCTCGTTTGCCGGTAACTTACGCCGCGTACACCCGCCTGTTTATAGGCGCTAATATTGGCAAAAGGATATTCTGGATTCTAAGGGAATTCAGCGGCTTTTTCCTGAAGACACTCGTTAAATTTAAACGTTTTACTCTGCGCTGAGCCAGTCCTGAATCAGTTCGCTTATATGTGCAGGATGCTCCAGAGTAGACATGTGGCCGCAATTCGGGATGATATGAAGTTCGCTCTGCGGAATGGCTTCATGTATCTCGCGACACCTGTCCAGCGGGAGCAAGTTATCATCTTCGCCTGCCACGATCATGGTTGGGCACTGGATTGCGGAAAGATGGGGTCGCTGGTCCCTGCGGTGAATGATGGCGTTCTGCTGTGTCAGGAAATTCTGCGGGCCGACTTCATCGGCCATATCGAAAATGATTTGCCGTAGTGTAGTGTCGTCATGGCGGGCAGGGTGGACGAGTTGGGGATACTGCATGGCGGCGATCTTGTGGAAGCCGCCCTTCTTTACAATTGCCATCTGCGTCTGACGAAGCTGCGTCTGGGCGAGTGTATCGTCTCTGGCGTTTGTGTTCAAAAGCGCGAGACGACTGACACGTTCTGGTGCTTGCCGAATCACCTCAAGGGCAATGTAGCCGCCCATGGATATTCCCAGAAGAGCGAACTTTTCGGGCGCATGATCCAGCAATCGTTGCGCCATCGCCTCGATGGTGTCCAGATCACAGGTTTCGGCAAGGATGATCGGGCGCTCTTTGAGAGAGTTGATCTGCGGCCCAAATACAGCGCCCGTGCATGTGAGACCGGGAATGAAAACGACGGTTTCGGCGTTTACTGCAGCTGGCATTCTCATTCTCCGTATCAGTTGGATCTGAGCTGCTATTCTGCTTTTCGAGCAATTACCATGTAGTTTACGTCCAGATCTGTAGTTCTGGACCAGCTGTCGGTGAGCGGGTTGAAGTTTACGCCGCAGCGCTCATAAATGCTCATACCTGCTTCGTTGAGCGGGGCTTCCAGCTCTTCCGGGCGAACCAGCTTTTCGTACTGGTGGGTGCCTTTTGGTAGCCAGCGGAGCACGCGCTCAGCTGCGACAATTGCGAGCGCGTAGGCTTTCAGAGTTCTGTTGATAGTTGCGGTGAACATTATTCCACCGGGACGCACAAGATCTGCACAGGACTTCATGAACAGTGGAACGTCTGCGACATGTTCGACCACTTCCATGTTGAGCACGATGTCGAACTGCTCACCTGCCGCAACGAGAGATTCAGCGGTTTGTGCGCGGTAGTCGATGTCTAGACCGGACTGCTCTGCATGGAGTGTGGCGACCTTGATGTTGGTCTCCGAGGCGTCTGCGCCGACTACGGTTGCACCCATGCGGGCCATTGGTTCAGCAAGCAGGCCACCGCCGCAGCCGATATCTAAAATACGTAGCTCTTCCAACGCTTTAGGCGATGTTTCATCCCGCCCAAAGTGGTCGCAGGCATATTCTTTGATGTAGGAGATCCGAACTGGGCTGAACTTGTGGAGAGGCCGGAATTTTCCCGTAGGGTCCCACCATTCTGATGCGATTGATGAGAAATGCGCAACTTCCGCCGGGTCGATTGTGGTTTTTGTTGGATTTTCGGCGGGGTTGCTTGGTTTTTGCGCGGTGCTCATTGCTCGACTCTCCACTTTCATCCCGGTACTCGTGGGTCTAATCTCGGTTTTTGTCAAGCTGCTGGTTGCGATAGAAGGGCGCTAGTTGTATGGAATAGCGCCGTTTGTAGTGATGATCGGTTCATCACAAAGGCCCTCGGAGGAATATGGGAAGCGATGGCCCGTTTGGTTATGAAGTTTGGCGGCACCTCCGTTGCCGACCTGGAACGCATTAGAAATGTCGCGCGGCATGTGAAGCGCGAGGTGGATGCAGGCAATCAGGTTGCCGTTGTTGTTTCTGCTATGGCCGGTGTGACGAACACGCTGGTTGGCTACACCAGAGAAGCCGCAGCGCTGCATGATGCGCGTGAATATGATGCGGTGGTTGCTTCTGGTGAGCAGGTGACTTCCGGTTTGTTGGCAATTGTGCTGCAAGATATGGGTGTGGAAGCGCGGTCCTGGCAGGGCTGGCAGATTCCTATCCGCACGAATGAAGCCCATGGGGCAGCGCGTATTGAGAGTATTGAAGGTCAAACTCTCATTGAGCGTCTGGAACGTGGACAGGTGGCTGTTTGTGCCGGTTTCCAGGGTGTTGCGCCTGATAACAGGCTGGCGACGCTCGGGCGTGGTGGTTCTGACACCAGTGCGGTGGCGATTGCCGCAGCAATTCAGGCCGACCGCTGCGATATCTACACGGATGTGGACGGTGTTTATACCACTGACCCGCGTGTGGTCGCCAAGGCAACCCGTCTGGACCGTGTTGCTTTTGAAGAGATGCTGGAAATGGCTTCTCTTGGGGCAAAGGTTTTGCAGGTTCGTTCTGTTGAGATGGCGATGGTTCATGGCGTTCGTACGTTTGTACGTTCCAGCTTTGATGATCCGGAAGCTCCGCAGATTAGCGCTGACGGAACACCTGTAGGTACACTTATTTGCGACGAGGACGAGATTTTGGAACAACAAGTCGTCACTGGCATCGCTTACTCAAAAGACGAAGCTCAGATTTCCATCCGCAACGTTGCTGACAAACCTGGCATTGCGTCCAGAGTGTTTGGCCCGCTGGCCGAAGGCAACATCAACGTCGATATGATCGTTCAGAACATCTCACCAGATGGGAAGACGACCGATATTACCTTTACCGTTCCCGAGAGCGATTACGAGCGTGCACGCAAGGTAATTGAGGAGAACGTCGAGGAAATCGGTTTCGAGAATATCGAAGGCGCTACTGATGTTGTAAAAGTTTCCGTGATAGGCATGGGTATGCGTTCGCATGCTGGTGTTGCGGCCCAGTGTTTTGAGGGCCTTGCTGCGAAGGGGATTAACATCCGCGCGATTACGACATCCGAGATTAAAATCTCTGTTCTAATCGATTCCGCGTATACGGAACTTGCGGTGCGTACTCTCCATTCGCTATACGGACTTGACGGCTAGGTTTCCTGTTGTCGAATATATTGTTGTGTCTTGGGTAACCTCTGAGACACAACGCGGCCTCTTGTAAGGCCGGCAGAATTATAGGTAGGGCGAAGAATGCGCAGCAGCTTGGCCGGACCGCGTGTGCTCCTCCGTAAGCTTCGTGAAGTTATGGCGGAGCCGATTGACGCGCAGGAACGGCTCGACAAGATTGTACGTCTGATCGCGGCAAATGTGGTAGCGGAAGTGTGTTCCGTTTACATTTTGCGCGCTGATGGGGTTCTTGAGCTGTATGCGACAGAGGGCCTGAACAAGGACGCTGTGCATCAGACTTTGCTGAAGGTTGGTGAGGGTCTTGTTGGTCTTGTTTCCTCTGATGCCCGACCACTGAACCTACCGAATGCGCAGGCGCACCCGGCGTTTGCCTATCGTCCGGAGACGGGCGAAGAGAATTACAATTCCTTCCTTGGTGTTCCGATTCTGCGTGCTGGACGTACGCTTGGCGTGCTCGTTGTGCAGAACAAAGAGCACCGGACCTACTTTGAAGACGAAGTGGAAGCCCTGCAGACCACTGCGATGGTAATCGCGGAAATGGTCGCGGCTGGTGAGCTGGAAGCGATCGCGCAGCAAGGCACGACGATTGATGTGATCCGTCCGATGCATATCAAGGGTGTTGCCCTTTCTGATGGCATTGGTCTTGGGCACGTTGTTCTTCATGAGCCGCGTGTGGTTATTACCAATCTGATTGCCGAGGACGCTGATTTTGAGAAGGATCGTCTTGAAAATGCTGTGACGCGCTTGCGTCAGTCGCTTGATCATATGTTGGCGAGCGGGGAGTTTTCCCAGCATGGCGAACACCGTGAGGTTCTGGAAGCCTACCGGATGTTTGCCTACGACCGTGGCTGGATCCGGAAGATTGATGAAGCGATCCGCAATGGTCTGACCGCTGAAGCTGCCGTTGAGAAGGTGCAGAGTGATACGCGCTCGCAGATGCTCCGGCAGACTGACCCTTATTTGCGTGAGCGCCTGCATGATCTGGATGATCTGGCGCACCGCCTCATTCGTGAGTTGATGGGTCAGAACCACAGCAAGGAAGATGATCTGCCGAAAGATGCGATCATCATTGCGCGCAATATGGGTGCTGCCGAGCTGCTGGATTATGACCGGGAACGCATTCGCGGACTCGTTCTGGAAGAAAGCGGCCCGACAAGTCACGTGACCATTGTTGCGCGCGCGCTTGGTATTCCGACTGTTGGTCAGGTGGAAGACATTGTTTCGCTTGTGGAAGCGCATGATGCCATCATCGTGGATGGTGAAATCGGTCAGATCTTCCTGCGTCCTGCCAATGATGTTGAGCAGGCCTACGCGGACAAGGTTCGCCTGCGCTCCAAGCGCCAGGAAGTTTACCGTCAGCTGCGCGATAAGCCAACCATCACCAAGGATGGAACGGAAGTTAAGCTGCAGTTGAATGCCGGTCTACTGGTTGATCTGCCGAGTATGGAAGATGCCGGTGCCGATGGTGTTGGGCTGTTCCGTACCGAATTGCAGTTTATGGTCGCCGCTGCGTTCCCAAGAATGCAAGAGCAGCATTTGCTGTATTCCAAGGTGCTGGATGCGGCCGGTGGCAAACCGGTGACGTTCCGCTCGCTGGACATTGGTGGTGACAAGGTGTTGCCTTACCTGCGACTGGCGCAGGAAGAGAATCCGGCCATGGGGTGGCGCGCTATTCGCTTCGGGCTGGATCGTCCGGGCTTGCTGCGTACCCAGATCAGGGCAATGTTGCACGCTGGGGCAGGGCGCTCGTTGCGCATCATGTTCCCGATGGTGGCGGACGTTTCTGAGTTCCGGCAGACACGAGATTATGTGGAACGTGAGCTGAAGCATTTGCGTCAGCACGGCCATGACACGCCAGAAGAGTTGAAGCTTGGTATAATGCTGGAAGTTCCAGCACTGCTTTATCAACTTGAAGAGATCTACGCGGAAGTGGATTTTGTCTCTGTTGGTTCCAACGACCTGTTCCAGTTCTTCTATGCGGTTGATCGTGGAAATACATTGGTTGCGGAGCGCTTTGAGGCTCTGTCACCAAGCTTCCTGCGGGCCTTGCGGAAGATTGTTGTTGTTGGCGACAAGATGAATACGCCTGTTACCCTATGCGGTGAGCTCGGCGGGCAACCGCTTGGTGCGATGGCCTTATTGGCGATTGGGTATAGAAGTCTTTCTATGTCACCGGCTTCTATTGGTCCTGTTAAGGCGATGTTGCGCTGTTTGGATCTTTCAGCGCTTTCAGAAGAGCTGCTGAAACAATTGGACTCGGGTAAAGGATCGGGCGACATTCGCGAGTTCCTGGCGAACTATGCATCTAAAAATAATATTCCGGTATAAACAGTCTGCATTACGATTGCCGCAGACCCTGGAGGCTGTCGCGCTTTTGGATCAGCTGTCTAACGCTTGAGGAGTCGCCGCGAAATGCTGGCACCAGAAAAACTAGATACACTGCTAGCACGCTTTGAAGGCATCGAGGCCGAGATGGCCTCTGGTCCTGCGCCGGACGTTTATGTCAAGCTGTCGCGGGATTACGCGGAACTGGAACCGATTGTGAATTCCATCCGCGAATTGCGCAAAGCTGAAGCTGATCTGGAAGGTGCGGAAGCGCTGCTGGCTGACCCTGAGAGCGACGCGGAGATGAAAGAGCTTGCGCAGCTTGAGCGGGATGAGCTGACGGGTGTTGTTGACGAGCTGACCCAGAAAGTTCGTGTTGGCCTTCTGCCAAAGGATAAAGCTGACTCTCACGACGTTATTCTTGAAGTGCGCGCCGGTACCGGTGGTGATGAGGCTGCGCTGTTTGCTGGCGATCTGTTCCGCATGTATCAGCGTTTTGCTGACAACAAGGGCTGGAAAGTTGAAGTGATGTCCTCCTCTGAAGGGGATATGGGCGGTTTTAAGGAAATCGTTGCTGCGGTCACGGGGCAAGAAGTTTTCGGTAAACTGAAGTTTGAATCCGGTGTTCACCGCGTACAGCGTGTGCCTGAGACTGAATCCGGTGGCCGTATTCACACATCAGCTGCGACTGTTGCGGTTCTTCCACAGGCGGAAGAAGTGGATGTGGACATCAACCCAGCAGATCTGCGCATCGATACCTACCGTGCCTCCGGTGCGGGTGGTCAGCACGTGAACACCACTGACTCTGCTGTTCGTATTACGCATAACCCAACCGGTATTGTGGTTGCCGTGCAGGATGAACGCTCACAGCACAAGAACAAAGACCGCGCGATGAAGTTGCTGCGGGCGAAGATCTATGATGTTGAGCGTGAACGTGCTGCAAATGAGCGGACGGAAGCACGTCGTGTGCAAGTTGGTTCCGGTGATCGCTCCGAGCGCATTCGCACCTACAACTTCCCACAGGGCCGCGTGACCGATCATCGTATCGGCCTGACACTGTACAAGCTGGATCAAATGCTGGCTGGTGAAGCAACAGGTGAAGTTATTGACGCTCTGATTATGGATCATCAGGCGAACCTGCTTGCAGCTGAAGGGCTTTAATGTCCGGCATCCTTAAAAAATTTGAGGTCAAGAATGTACAGGCTTTGTACCGTGCGGTGCGAAGCCTGTTTCGTGACGCAGATCTGCCTGAGGCTGATCTGGATGCGCGTGTCCTTGTTGCCGAAGCGCTTGAAATTGAACCGAGAAACCTGATCCTACAGTATGATCAGGAGATTTCTCCAGAGGTGCTTTCTGTGGTTTCCGGTTGGGTGGAAGAGCGGCTTGCAGGTAAACCGGTAGGGCGTGTTTTGGGAAAGCGGGAATTCTGGGGGTTGGAGTTTTTGTTATCTCCGGCAACACTGGAACCGCGGCCTGATACGGAGACTTTGGTCGAAGCCACGCTTGCGTTTTGTCAGGCGCATGGGGGGCTCGATAAGCCTTGGGTGTTTGCTGATATCGGGACCGGTACAGGAGCCATCGCGACTGCTCTCTTGTCCGAGTTACCCAATGCAATTTGCGTTGCTGTTGATATCAGTGAAGAGGCATTGGAAACTGCACGACAGAACGCGGCAAATAACGGCGTTCTGGAACGCTTTATCCCTGTTCGTGGGTCCTATCTGGATGCGCTGAATGGGCCTTTTGATTTTATCGTGAGCAATCCCCCTTACATTCGCAGTGCTGTAATTGAGGGGCTGAGCCATGAAGTGAAGCAGCATGACCCGATGCTGGCGTTGGACGGCGGCTTTGATGGTCTTACTGCCTACAGAGAATTAATAGGTAGAGCTAAACGGGTTCTTAATGGAAATAGTGGACTCCTAATGGAGATCGGGTTTGATCAGGCAGACGAACTCTCAGCGCTTGTAAAGGAACTTGCGGGATTGGACGTATGCTGTAAGCATGATTTGGCCGGTCAGCCTCGGGTCATTGTTGTAGTTTTTCCATGATTGGCGAAGAATTCAACAATCTGGAAAAAAGCCCTTGGAAAATACGTCGGAACGAGATAGTTTCATCTCGCCGACAAGCGATACCAGCTAATAGCTGAAAACGATGGGGATGGGCACTCGCAGATTGTGGGACGAGCCTGGCAGAGACGTCGGTTGATAGTTTCAAAGCAGATAGTTGAGCGACCCCTCGTATCGTAGAACTGAGAGAGCAATGCATTTGTATTGCTGCGATCGGACGTCGGATATCGCATTGAAGCAGTTATATGATCGAATGCGATTGCATTTCGATGTTGATGGCTTTTGGCTTGATCAACATGCAAGCTTTTTAACGGCATTTGGAATCCGGGAGATCCTACTCCCATGGAACCTCAAAATCGGTTCGATTGCTATTCCGGAAAGTTAACGGCAGAATGAGACCAGGAAATCAGAATAACAAGCGCATGCGTGGGCGGGGGCGTAAGGCTCCAAATCCATTGACACGTACGTATGAGTCAAATGGACCGGATGTGAAAATCCGAGGTACCGCATTGCATGTTGCTGAAAAGTACCAGCAACTTGCGCGTGATGCTCAGGCCTCCGGAGACCGTGTAACCTCCGAAAACTATTTCCAGCATGCAGAGCATTACCAGCGTATCGTCGCTGCTGCTCAACCCCAACACTCACAGACGACACCTGCACCTTATGCGCGTTCAGAAGATGATACAGCTTCTGAAGCTCCAAAAGCTGCGGAACCGCGCGAAGAAATGGAAGCTGCAGGCACAACAGCAACTTCTTCTCAGCCAATTGTCGGTCTGGATACGCCTCAACCGTTTATTGAGGCCGCTTCTACAGCCGATGAAAATACAGAAGCTGCGGTCGGCACATTTGAATCTTCTGAGGAAGATGATGATAAACCACGCCGCCGCGTTCGTGGGACTCGTGGTCGCGGTGTTCGCCGCACGCCAAGCTCTGCAAATCCTGATGAACCGACTGAACCATCAGAAGGTGGTGAAGAGGATTCAGCTACACCAAAACCACGTCGTACGCCTCGTGCTCGCACACCTCGTGCGGCTCGTACACAACGTACGCGTGCGGCTCGTGTGCCTTCTGAGGATGCACCAGCACCAACGGCTTTAGAAACGACCGGAGACGGTGAGAGCTAAACACGTCTGACGATGTGTTTGCTGGTTCACTGGCGGTTGTCGGTGTACTCACGAAAATCCCCGCTCAAAAGGCGGGGTTTTCTTTTGGCTGCTTGTGCAGCAAACCAGCGTGTTTGTGGCTTATTCAACAGTCAGCGTGTCGCCGATGGAAAGTGTGCCGTTGTTGAGCACTTCCAGATAAATCCCCACATCCATGTGGCCCAAAGAGGTATGAAGCACCTTGTTGATATTGGTGTCGCGCTCGGCTGTGTTCGGGTTTACGTCCACTGCGGCACAACGGCGGGTGCGTCTGCCGAATTTGAATTCAACGCCTGAGCTGGAGCGGATTTTTTTGTCAGCCCAGCTGAATTCCTCATAGGCAGGCAGGCCTTCAAGGTAAATGTTTGCACGGAACCGCTTTGGGTCGATCTCTATCCCCATGGTTTCGGAAAGTGCCTTTACGCTGGCCAGATTCACCACATGGACAAACTTTTCGGCGGTATCGGTGAAGGCATGGTTGTCTGCGGAGCGCACTTTGAGCGGACCTGCTGCTTTGTCTCCCATATGTGCCGTGAAGTAGGCGGCGAGAGCTTGCTGGCCCTCTGTGGTTTCCAGTGAGAGTGTGACGTCCTCGGCCTGTGGCTTGGACAGAGTGATGCGTTTATTCTCCAGATCGTACGTGCATTTGACCTGCGCCACGTCTTCGTAGCGCACCAGCACCAGAAACTTGCTCTTTTTGATGTGTTTTGGGTCTGCGGCATCAAATCCGCATGGGCCATTTTCAATTGCGTAGGCACGGTCGAGCGGGAAGACGGCGCCTGCTTGCACAGGTGCGGACTGGAGTGGGTGCGGTGTGAGGCCCTTGACCGGATGGGTTGCGAGTGCGGCGATCTGGGCGGGCGAAAAAGTCATATTAAATTCCGTCGCTTAAACTGCTAGAAACTATGAGAGACAAAGGAATGTGGCAAGATCTTGCGAGTACCCTCTTTTGTCGGCAAGCTGAGCTACTATATGAAGAGTGCAGGGGAAAGTCTCCTGCTTCGGGTGCTCTTCAAGAGGCTCGGATCCTCCCAAAATGCTTCGTCATGCTTCGGGTGACACGGCACATAGGAGTTATATATGGACTTTGAGAAATACACCGACCGTGCGCGTGGGTTCATTCAGTCTGCGCAAACTTATGCTCTGGGACAAGGGCATCAACAGTTTACTCCCGCACATATTTTAAAGGTCTTGCTGGATGACAGCGAAGGCATGTCTGCTGGCCTTATTGAGCGGGTAGGAGGACGTGTTCAGGATGTGCGTCTGCAGATCGAGGCTGATCTGGCCGCGCTGCCAAAGGTAAGCGGCGGCAACGGACAGTTGTATCTGTCCCCTGAAACAGCGCGACTCTTTGAGCAAGCCCAGAAAATTGCCGAGAAAGCGGGCGACAGTTTCGTCACTGTGGAACGACTGCTGCTGGCGCTGGCAATGGATAAAGACAGCGGTGCTGGCAAGGCGCTTGTGCAGGGTGGGGTTACTCCAAATGCACTGAATGAAGTGATCAATGAGCTTCGTAAGGGGCGCACGGCTGACTCGGCTTCCGCTGAAAACCAGTATGATGCTCTGAAGAAATTTGCTCAGGATCTGACTGAGGCAGCTCGCGAAGGTAAGCTTGACCCTGTGATCGGCCGGGATGAGGAAATTCGCCGTGCCATTCAGGTTCTGTCTCGTCGGACCAAGAACAATCCGGTTCTGATTGGTGAGCCGGGTGTTGGTAAAACCGCAATTGCTGAAGGACTTGCCCTACGTATCGTCAATGGCGATGTGCCTGAGAGCTTGAAAGACAAGAAGTTGCTTGCGCTTGATATGGGCTCGCTGATTGCCGGTGCGAAATATCGTGGTGAATTTGAAGAGCGTCTGAAGGGCGTTCTGAATGAAGTGCAGTCTGCTGATGGCGGGATCATCCTGTTCATCGACGAAATGCACACGCTTGTTGGTGCAGGGAAGACAGATGGAGCAATGGACGCTTCCAACCTGCTCAAGCCTGCATTGGCGCGTGGTGAGCTGCACTGCGTTGGTGCGACTACGCTTGATGAATACCGCAAGCATGTTGAGAAAGATGCGGCGCTGGCCCGTCGTTTCCAGCCTGTGTTCGTGAGTGAGCCGACGGTAGAGGACACGATCTCTATCCTGCGCGGTATCAAGGAGAAGTATGAGCTTCACCATGGTGTGCGCATCTCGGATAGTGCGATTGTTTCTGCGGCGACGCTTTCCAACCGCTACATCACTGACCGCTTCCTGCCGGATAAGGCTATTGATCTTGTTGACGAGGCCGCCAGCCGCTTGCGCATGCAGGTGGATTCCAAGCCGGAAGAGCTGGACGAGCTGGACCGCCGGATCATTCAGCTGAAAATTGAGCGGGAAGCGCTGAAAAAGGAAGATGATGACGCCACGAAGGATCGGTTGCAGCGTCTTGAGAAAGAGCTGGTTGATCTGGAGGAGGAGTCCAGTGCTCTGACGCAACGCTGGCAGTCTGAAAAAGACAAGCTGAACAGTGAACAGAAGATCAAAGAGCAGTTGGATGAGGCACGGACTGAGCTGGAACAGGCGCAGCGTACAGGCAATCTGGCGCGTGCTGGTGAGCTCAGTTACGGCGTTATTCCGGATCTGGAGAAGAGCCTGGCGAACGCCCAGACGGCTGAAGACGTGGACAACACCATGCTTAACGAGACCGTCAGCAGCGAGAGCATTGCTCAGATTGTGTCCCGCTGGACAGGTATTCCGGTCGACAAGATGCTGGAAGGTGAACGCGAGAAGCTGCTTCGTATGGAAGATGAGCTTGCCAAGCGTGTTGTTGGTCAGCAGGAAGCTGTTCATGCGGTTTCCACTGCCGTGCGCCGGTCTCGTGCCGGACTGCAAGATCCAAACAGGCCTATCGGCTCGTTTATGTTCCTCGGCCCAACTGGTGTTGGTAAAACCGAGCTGACCAAGGCGCTTGCCAGTTATCTGTTTGATGATGAAACGGCGATGGTGCGTGTGGACATGTCCGAGTTCATGGAAAAGCACAGTGTTGCGCGTTTGATCGGTGCACCTCCTGGCTATGTTGGCTATGAAGAAGGTGGTGCGCTGACAGAAGCGGTTCGCCGCCGGCCTTATCAGGTCGTGCTGTTTGATGAAGTTGAAAAAGCACATGGCGATGTGTTCAATGTTCTGCTTCAGGTGCTGGATGATGGCCGTTTAACCGACGGGCAGGGGCGTACTGTGGACTTCCGCAATACGCTGATCATCATGACGTCGAACCTTGGGTCTGAATTTCTTGCTGCGCAAGGCGAAGGTGAGGATGCGGAGGCCGTTCGCGGACCGGTGATGGATGCGGTTAAATCGCATTTCCGTCCTGAGTTCCTGAATCGTCTGGATGAGATCATCCTGTTCCACCGCCTCCAGCGAACTCAGATGTCGAAGATCGTTGAAATTCAACTGGCACGTTTGCAGAAGCTGCTGGATGACCGGAAGATGGAACTTGATCTGGAAGATGATGCTATGGGCTGGCTTGCCGACAAAGGCTATGACCCGGCTTATGGTGCGCGTCCTTTGAAGCGCGTTATTCAGAAACAAGTGCAGGACCCTCTGGCAGAAATGCTGTTGGCCGGTTCTCTTAGTGACGGACAGACCATCAAGGTCTCTGCGGGGACTGATCGATTGCTGTTCGACGTTGCGTGATCAGCTGGGTCTTTGAGATGAGAAAAGGGTTGGAGTTTCCGACCCTTTTTGCTTTTTCGGCCTACTTTTAGGTTCCAAGCGCCTTTGCGAGGTGGCGCTTTTGGTGTTTAGTCATGCTGTATAGTGTTTGAGTGTTCGTGATGGGGGCAGGGCAGCGAGCATGAGACAAGTTGATATTGCGATTTTGCTCGTGGGTGTCAGTTATATCTGGCTTGTGGCAACTGTTGTCATCGGCGGGCAGTATTATGCAGATTACAGCCATATCTCCCAGTTTATGAGCGTTCTTGGCGCAACCGGTGCCCCGTTTGGACCTGCGGTGAACTATTGGGGCTTTGCAGTTGTAGAGCTGTTGTTGGTCCCGTGCCTCGTGATCTGCTTTTTTCATCTCATGCGCAGCCGAGCAGAGCGTGTTGGCTTGGTGATTTTTGCGGGCTATCCGCTGCTCATCGCTGTTGCTGCGTTCTTTCCGTGTGATTTTGAATGCAGCATGGATGACCCTACACGCAACCAGCTCATTCACACGGCTGTTGGCTTTCTCGCCTATTTCTGCGCTGTTGTGGGATTGTGTTTGTTGTCTCAAGCCCGTCATGGCAGGCCTTATTGGGTGGTGCCGGGTCTAATCTTGCTGGTGATGCTGATGAGCATGTCCCTGGAAACCGCAGTTAGTGGTCTTCTACAAAGGGCGCTAGAGACCGGCGTTTATCTTTGGTTTGCTTGGATCTTAGTGCGCAAACGCCAGCATGAGGAACGAATAGCGTAAGAGGAGAGGCTATACGTTCCTCATGCTGGATTGAGCTTAGTTGCGCAGTGAGGCTACGCGCTGGCTTGAGCGGCCTGTTTCCATCAGGGCATTGATGCGGTCGCGTTCGCGCTTGAAGTTCTCCAGATTTTTCGCTTCAAGCACCCGGCCTTGCGGGACCTTGATCTTCAGAGAGTTCACAAAGCGACCGTTCACCTTCACTTCGTAGTGGAGGTGGTTACCGGTTGAGAGACCGGTCGTGCCAACATAGCCAACAACAGTGCCTTGTCTGATCTCCTGACCTTGTTTGATACCAGAAGCAAAGCGGCTCATGTGGTTATAGGTGGTGACGTAACCGTTGGCGTGTTTGATCTCAACGCGCTTGCCGTACCCACCGGACCAAGCCGCTTTTTGAATAACCCCGTCGCCGGCTGCAAAGATGGCCGTGCCGCGCGGTGCGGCCCAGTCCGTTCCGGTGTGCAGGCGGCGTGTTTTCAAAACAGGGTGGCGGCGCATGCCGAAACCGGATGAGTAGCGGCCGGTTGCAATTGGCTTGCGGAGCAGGAATTGCTTGGCGCTCTGTCCATTCTCATCATAGTAGTCAACAACACCATCTTCCGGTGTGCGGAAACGATAGAAGCGATGGGAGCGACCGTTCACGGAGATCGATGTATATAGAATCTCGGAGGTACCAGTGGCTTCATCCGCATCCAGACCATAGAAGACGCTCATCTCATCGCCTGTCTTCACAGGGGCGTTGAAGTCCACGCTGTAAGAGTAGATGCGAACGAGTTCTTTAATAAGGGACTGCGGAACACTGTTGTCGAGGCCAGTCTGGTAAATCGAGTCGTAATATGTAGCACGTGGGCCACGGGAGCCTTGTTGCTGTACTGCAAAAGCGTCTGCGGCCATCTCGGTGGATGGCTCCTGTGCGACAACAAACTCGCCTTCATCGTTGCGGGCAATGGTTGCCACATGGCGCTGGTCTTCATAGATGCTGACGCGAACGAGAATATTGTCTTCTTTTTCAATCTGATCCGTGTTGAGGGACAGGCGGAAAATCTGGCCAGGTTTGATGTTGTCGATGCCGAAGTGTTCGCTAAACGCCTTGATGTAGTTTTCCGCTTCTTCCTCAGAGGCCTCACCATCCAGCAGAACGTCAATAAAGTCGGTCTGGGTCAGAATTGGAACAATGCGTTCCTCGATCTGGCTGGACTGTACGGTTTTGCGGGATTTGGGCTGGAAGGAAACGTTTTCTTCGGTAATGCGGACATTCAGGTTTTCAAATGGCTGTTCTGAAAGGGGAGCAAAACCGGCATTGAGGTCTTCAAGGCTAGCAACTGCGGCAATGTCAGTGGAGTTGTCCAGCATGAACATCGCGGCTTTTTTGACCTGGTCCTGAACGGATTCTTCCTTGTAATCAGCAAGAGCGACCATGCTCATGGCTTCAAGTGGAAAATCACGCTGCGAGATAGAGACTTCGCCTTCAATGTCGGCGCCGTAAATCGCGTCACTGGCGACCTGTAGTGGAGCAACCTGTTCGCCCTGATACATGGTAATCGGGTCAAACGGTGGAATGTCGGCTGCGGCTTCCTGTTCTTTGAAGGGTTCAAGGCTCGCGGTGACAAGCGCGTATGGCCGTGCTTTCACGTGGTCGCGCCCATCAGTGCGGGTCACTGTATTCACTTCAATGATCTGCTGATTGGCGACTTCGTCTTCAGTTGCAGAGAGGCGGTCGCCTTTGCCGCTGATATGCCGTTGTGGGGTCTGGTCTGCCGCATTGCGTATAGGCGCATATGCAGTGGTATAACTGTACTGGCCGTCAAGTGCGGCCATCAGCGCTCCGCCCATCAAGACTATAGATGTCATGCCGGTCAGAATCGTCCCGATCAGCCAACGGCCATTCAGCCGCGTCGGCTGTTCAGACGCGCTCGTAAGGCTGTCCACCATCAGGCCTGGCTCATTGCCAAGATTAACGGAGGGCCTTCCATTAGGATGGAACCTACCAGAATTCATCGAGATTTCTATCTTTCCCCTAGTCAGACAAACGGCCACCTACAGCGAATGGCCATGGCACACACATAGATTGATAAACAAAGCTGAAGACGGGAACAACTAATGAAAGAAAAATACGGCTGTATTTTGTCGCTCTTACTCTGAAAAATTATAGCAAAGGCTCGATTGGATTGAAAATAATGGTTTTGGTCTTCAAAACGCGGATTTTCGCACCATATGAATAGAGGACTTGCGGTTTTCGAAAAAGTTTCCCCAGTCCTGTGAAAAATATGAAGTTTTCTCTTCAGCCTCGTTGACAGCATCAGCTCCTATCCCTATAACCCGCTTCACGCCACCGGGGCGGGCCACTGAGGCGCCGGACTGGAGGCACACAAACAGAAGGATTTACGGGGTTTTAGAGAGCTTTGTAGGTCTGGATATTGAGGCGCAAGTCTCCGCTCATTGACAATTGAATATGGTATAGAAAGAGAAACGTGGACGGCGGTTATTCGCGGGTAGCTCCTGATGGAGTTACTGTTACGGAATAACTGACTTAGTTTACGTTTTTCAGAACACCAATGATTGAGGCTTCGGCTTTGATTATTTGCGTGTTCCTCGTCTATTAATTGGCCATTTATGGTCGGTTAGATTTGAGTACAGAAACGTGATTTAAGTCGGGATTATTATTCAGTAAAACCTGAGAGTTTGATCCTGGCTCAGAACGAACGCTGGCGGCAGGCCTAACACATGCAA
>CANLTN010000006.1:0-260988 GCA_947494035.1 uncultured Pseudovibrio sp.
GAGCTGATGGAGACAACCTTAAGCTGGTTGGGGCCGAGCAGATTGACCGACAGGGACTGGCCCTGCCCTAAAACGGTCAGCTGAGCTGGATTTGCGCCCACGGTAAAGGCTGCATCAAAGCCGCGACCGACAAGTAACGTATTGCCGCTCCCGAACCCACCACTCTCATTGCCGAATATGATCTGCCCCTGAATGACGGGATAGGTGAGCAGCGACAGCATGTTGTTGTCACCATCCATCATAATGGCGTAGCTGTCGGCTGCCAGATCAGCAAACACGCTGCCGTGGTTCACGAAATTGTTGGCGTCCCCGATCATACGAACCCCATAAGACATGGGGGCTGCGTTGGTTGAGGTGGCGGAGACCCTACCGCTGTTTAGCAACTCTAAATTGCTTGCTGTGACACTAACGCCGAAGGCTGTGTTGCCTGATGCGGAAACATTGACACCGTGCTCGAGAGTAAGGAATGAAGGATTGGTAGTTGTTGTGCTACTTGAGATGCCGACTGCAATTCCACCCGCTACAACGTTTATGCGGCTATTTGCATGAATGACTGCTTTGTTCACATTTGGAATCGCGCGAGGCCGTTGTCGCAGGCCAGTGCCATTGTTTCCTGCCACAACACGAACGACAGAGTTCTCTCCTAAAGCAAACCTGTTATCAGTTGAGCGTTGGTTGATGCCTATAGCGTCGTTGCCCCCTGTAACACTAATATGTGCACCTGAGCCGAAGGTTGTGCTGGCAACTCGTTCAATCGATTCTTGATCGATGCCAAAAGCATCATTTGCGGCATTAGCAGTGATCTGTACGTTTGCACCAAAAACATTCTTTATTTCAAAAAAAGCATTCTGGATAATTGCAGCAGAATCACCCGTCAGGGCATTTACATCTATTCGTGTTCCCGCTCCGTACACACCCGTATTGGTCCCAGAGTTTGTGCTTTGCCTTATTCCTTCTACAACTGTGCTTCCAGTGACGGATATTCTTCCATTTGATCCGATCAGGATGTTGCTAGTGCCCAGGATAGCGGCCTGAAGTATTCCACGGGCCTCTCCCGCTGCGGTAACGGTTAAGGTCCCATTTTCTCCGATCTCGACAGTGTTCTCGTCATTAAGAACTTGCTGAAATATTCCACGCGCGCCTATGCCTGCGGTGACCTTTAAGGCCACATTTGATCCGATCAGGACAGTATTATCGCCTGCGGTAGTGTGGCGCTGCTCTATTGCCCTTGCCTCTCCCGCAGCGGTAGCAGTGACGGTGCCACCTGGTCCGATCTTTAGAGTGTTATCGCCTTCGTCACTTTCCTGATATGTTCCAGTGGCACGGGCGGCAATATTCCCGGTTGCGAAAATATGCCCATTAGATCCGAATTCTACAATGTTATCGCCCGAGGTAGTGTCTTGCACTATTCCTCTGGCTAAGAAAGCATCAGACATAGCGGTAATTGAAGCGTCTTCCAGAAAAATTGTATTGTCGGCATTGCCCGCTCCATTGCCGAACTGTAGTACTCCCGTGTGAGTGATGAACCCACCACCACCGCTCGCAGAAATATCGCCTCCTTTGTGGACATTGAGAATATTGTAATCCTCTCCGCCCTGTAAGATGGTACTTACGTTGCCGATTAAGGGACTGTCGTCTGCGGAAACCGGGCCAAAGAGGGTGATTTCACTGTTAAACCCATCGGCATCAATGGCAACCGTCCCCGGGTCAACCGTTATGCTACCTGTGCTGGTAACGGTGACAGTGCCATCTTCTCCCAGAGTGACCGCGGTGCCCTGAGGGGCGCTGATCACATCATCTGCACTGATAGCGGCAGAGGTGCTGGCTAGTGTTGAAGCGACAATCGTGATGGTGGCCAAGCTAATACCGCGAGGATCGTTTTTGCGCGACGACGACCTTATGAACATCAAAGACCACCTAGACTTGAGAGTTGATATGGTATTCGCATTGGTGATTCTTGTTTACTCTAGTATTTAAGGGTACTATATCCACGAGAAGTCGGTTGAGTATTTGATCTATGCTTTATTTGTTAGGTATAATTAGTTATGTGAGGTTGTGACTAGCGTTGTAGCCAACGTATCGACTATGTTTTTTGGATAAATTATCTTTCAAGCTCGAGGTGTTGCTTAGTCCGACTAAAGTTGCCTACTGCTCAATATGTGGCTGGTCGGTACGTTTGAGTGGGGTTGTTGGCTTGGCGGTTATTCTCAGCTTATGAAACAGGCAAAACCACTAATCTCGCCGCTTCGGGATCAGCGTGGAAATCTTCTCTCAGAACGGGCTAAATGTAGATAACACTTATGGACTAACGCTGTGCTTTGTTAGGGTTTAACACTTAGGTAAGACCAGTTAGACCACGATTACAGTCAACAAGAGCAACAACAATGGCCACAGTCTTCCTCTCCCTATTGCTTTCGTTGTTCCCAGTCTATTTTCTGATCTCGGTATCACCCGGATTGAACATGCTGGCTGCGATGAACATTGGCGCATCTTATGGAGTAAACCGAGCCATGCCCTTTGCTCTGGGCGGGTGTATTGGTGTTGCCGCGGCCGCGGTTTTGTCTCTGGCGGGTGTGACAGCGATTATGGTCCACTCCCCTGTTGTCTATGAATTGGTGAGATATCTGGGCGCAGCGTTCCTGTGCTACATGGGCTACGGCTATCTGCGGCACAGTGGCGAGGTCGCCAACCACAAAGATGCTGCGTTGGAGACGAACTGCAGAAAGAAACTCTTGGCCAAGGGGTTCTTTACGTCCACCCTGAATCCAAAGGTCTGGCTGGTATATGCAGCGCTGCTGCCGGTGTTTGTTGTAGAAAGCGCCTCATTGCAGGTTCAGATCGTTCTGATCATCGCAATCGTGATGTTCATCGAATTCCTGTGCATGATGCTTTATGCATTTGGAGGCGACAAGATTGGCCACCACATGTCCCAGCGTGGCAACGTCAAACTGCTTCACAGGCTGAATGCGGGTGTGATGTTTGTGCTGGCCGCGATGATGGTTGTTTCATAAAGCTCCCAGACGAAGCTCCCCCAATCAGATGACCTGATCCAGCCCTAAAGCCTTAGTGAAATGATGCTGAGGAAACTGGAAATGGCAGGTCAACCCCACCTACCGGCACGCAAAAGCCAGCTCCTTTTGGGAAGCTGGCCCTGCGGTAGATGATGCCGGGCTACTCACAAAACCTTTCGGTCATCTCAGACCAGAAAAGCGTCAGTTGCTGACATCACCAAAACGTGTTGGCTGGGCTTTGCAGCCCATCAACCCTCCTCAGTTCCGGGTGGTCCTGAGGAAGGTTAAGCCGTGGTTCTTACCACTCTTCGATGATGGTCTCGTCTTCCCACTCGGTCAGGGGAGCTTCAGACCATGTGCCGTAAGTGGCGTTCGGGAACACGATCCACTCAGTGCCCCATTTCGCAGCGTTGTCTTCAACCAATGATCTCTGGTGATCCAGAGGAGTCTTACGGAAACCGCCGTCGAAGTCATGCAGGGTATCGCCCAGCATCAGAACGATCTGGTGATCAGCGCTAACCAGTTCGCGGCGCTCAGTCTTTGGAGGACCCAGCAGAAGAACGGTCTCAGGGCTGATCTGTGGCAGGCCCAGCTCGCTCAGGGTGTCCATCGTGTAAGTTTTCTGCTCATCAGAACGATCTGAGATGTAGCGAATGGAGACGCCCAGCCCATCAGCGTAATCGAGGAATTCCTTTGCACCCGGGATCAGTGTCGGCTTGCCGTCACGTTCCCAAGGGAGCCATGTATCCCAAGCATCATATGTGTGGCAGTTTGCCAGATCACGCGCCAGCAGCGCGGAGTTATCAATCACTGTTTCGTCCAGATCGGAAACAACAGCCAGTTTGGACGGATCCTCTGCTTTTTCTACCGCTTCAGCCAGCTTCTGCGTGGCAATGTTATAGGCCTGACGCTGTAGCGCACGGACCTCAGCAGATTGCTGCTGGTAACGCAGACCCATGGTGAATTCAGCGACAGAGCATTCATCAGCAGAAGCTTCTTGCGCAGAACCCGCCTGAGCGAGCATGCCAACGGACAGGCAGGTGAGAACCGTGGTGGTGAGGAAACGGTGTTTCATAAGATCTTTTCTTTCGTTTAGTTCATACTCTCCGGACCAGACGAGAATGGCCCAAGAAGTTCTACGTATGTCACAAGCACATGACTTACAAAATGCCAACTGAAAAGGGAACCGTGCAGATAGTCTTATTGACATATTTCTCAAAAAACTTGAATTTTACTAAATTATATTTTGCCTGATCTGAGATCTTACTAATCAGAACTGACGGTGCTTTAATCCATTTCTTGAGTAAGCTGGCACAACGTGCTGAGCACTTGCCAACACCCTATGGTCGCCAGCGTTTCTCCGCCTCCCGTAGGTTGTAATTGTCTCTTTTGCAGCGATGACCGACTGCCTTCCCACTCGCCGATAGACTCCGGAATAGTCTGTTTGGATCAGCGATTCTTTTCTGATTCGGAAATAGGGCCCCAAACTGCGAAAAGCCCAGATTATGGCGTCTTTATGGTTCGTTTGTGGCGGTTTTCGGTATCAATTAGCGATCCCGAATTCACGCGAAAATTGCATCTGACTCAGAAAGATTCAGAAGTACAATCAGAGTTTGCAATGCTTGTGATATATCTTGGATTTTAGTTAAAAATGGTTAACGCCCGATTGCAATTGCAGCGCCCAAAAGTTAGCGCCTTAGTTGCTATAGTAAATAGCGTTGGGTGTGGAGATCATTTCATCGATAATATCGCATCGTAAATGTGAGTGCATTACATTGTGTGGATGTATATTATCGAGTGCGATTGGTTTTCCATAATTTGGAAGTCTTATGCTGCGATCAAAAACTATAATAAGCAGGAATACATCGCTTAGTGCTGGTGTATCCCTATTAGTTCTTTCTCTTTTAACTTCTGCGGCGCACTCGCAAGATTTGAGCGCCGTTGAGAAGCAAGACCTTGGTACCAACAAGGAGAACAATGCTAGGGACTCCTATGCATATGGTTCTAGCGCCGATGGTAGTGTCGTCATCGGGAGTACATACTCCGATAATGACATATATCGCCGTGCCTATCGTTGGGACCAGGAAAATGGCAAAGTTGAACTAGGGACCCTTAAAGACGACAATAGTGGTCGTTCTGAGGCGTGGGACGTTAGTGCCGACGGAAATGCCATCACTGGGTTGGCCGACACGGACTACAGCTGGTATTACCACGCTTACCGCTGGACCGAAGACGGCGGCATGGAAGACTTGGGCACCATCTCTGGCAATGACAACATGAACTCGGTTGGCTATGGCATCAGTGCTGACGGGAGTACGGTTGTCGGATATTCTGATACGGGTAACAGTTGGTATTACCACGCCTTCCGCTGGACGGAAGACGGCGGCATGCAAGACCTTGGAACGCTTAAGACCACCGAGGAAGATGGTTATTCCGAGGCTTATAGTGTCAGTGCAGATGGCAGCAAAGTCGTTGGGTATGCTCAATCGGATGTTGCACGGCGTGCCTTCCTTTGGGATGAGAGCACCGGCAAGATGGAAGATCTGGGAACCTTGGAATCCGATCAGGATAACGCCAGAGCCTCGATTGCCTATGGCATCAGTGCCGATGGGACCACCGTTGTTGGAGGCGCTAATTTCGATGGTGGCAGCAACGCATTTAAGTACCGCGCCTTCCGTTGGACCAGTGAGATGGGAATGGATCCCCTAGGGACCCTGCGAACCGATGGTACTGGAGAGTCCGAAGCGTGGGATGTGAACTCAGACGGCAGTGTCATTGTTGGGCAAGCAACTACGGACAGTGGTGCAGAGCAGGCCTTCCGCTGGCACGAAACGACTGGCATGGAAGGGCTTGGTACACTCAAGAGTGATAATACCGGAGAGTCGGTCGCCCGAGCACTCAGCGACGATGGTTCGATTGTTGTAGGTTACTCCGAGACGGATACTGGCGAAACGCATGCCTTTATCTTCAAAAAAGACCTGATACTGGCTGACGGCAGCAGGCCAGGTGGCTGGACACTGGACGACAGCACTGACGAACCAGAGCCGACCACCGAGCCCGAGCCGACAGTTGATCCAGAACCAACCACGGAGCCAGAGCCAACGGTTGACCCAGAACCAACCACAGAGCCGGAGCCTACGGTCGATCCTGAGCCAACCACAGAGCCAGAGCCTACAATTGATCCGGAACCAACCACAGAGCCCGAGCCAACGGTTGACCCAGAGCCGACCACCGAGCCAGAGCCAATTGTTATAATCGTGCCAACACCGGGAACAAAGCCGGGCAACGATGGCACGACATCTGACGGTTCTGGACCAACGGTCGATCCAGAGCCGACCACCGAGCCTGAGCCAACGGTTGATCCGGAACCAACCACAGAGCCGGAGCCTACGGTTGATCCGGAGCCAACCGATGGCAACAACTCAGGTGATGACGACACCGATGGTGGCGATACAGACGATTCCAATACCGGCGGCACCTCACCAGGTGGCAACTCCGAGGGGGTGAATCAGGACCTGGACCATATCCAGGCTTCAGTCGCGAGAACTGCTGCAGAAATCCAGCGGGCTTTGGCTCGCACCAGCTATTGGCAGCGTGAACTGCGCGGCAATGCGGTGAGACTGGGCGCTGGTCAGCAATTTGGCTTTAGCGTCGGCGGCACCGGGCTGTGGCAGGAAAATGATGGAAACTATGCGGCTACTCTGGCCAGCTCCATCAGAGTTTCTGACGGCATCATCTTTGGTGGTTCTGTGGCTGTCCTGAGTGACGAGCGCATCAGTGATACAACTGAACGCGGTCTGGGCTACGGCTTCAGCAGCTATCTGGATCTGGACTTGTTGTCCGTTGGTCGCGGTCAGTTTGGCCTGCGGTTGGATGGTGCTTATGCACGCTCCACCTATGACATCAAGCGTGGTGTAGGCCTGTCCAATGTTCAGGTCGGCTCCGATGACATTGAGATCGACAGTGCAGGCTTTGGCGCAACATTGCGCTACGACTTTGCCTTTAACGAGAACACCAGTTTCAGCCCATACGCAGGCGTGTATTACGAACGCTCTGAAGTGAGCGGTTATACAGAAACTCGTGATCTGGCTACGCCGCTTTACTTCGACACCCTGACGCAAACTGCGACAGTGGTCACTGCTGGTCTTAACGCAGAACATTCATGGGGTAATGGCTTCACCATGTATGGCGGTGTTGGCGCTGATGTGGATGTCTATACAGACGGTACAATACTCAAAGGTTCTATCGATCTGATGAATGAAACTGCGCAGAGCTATGACCTTAGCAAAGACCGTCGCAGCGTGCGTGCCCATGCTCTGTTTGGTCTTGGCTATGACTTCACTCCATCCCAGCGGATTGAGTGGATCTCGCAGATCGAAAGCCCAACCTATGACAATGACTGGACGAATGCTTCCAAGCTGAAGTACTCGGTCTCGTTCTAACGGGTCGAACTGAGAACATCACATCTGCCTTCAAACGATTGCAGATGTGACGAAAAAACTAAGGGGCAGGTCAAAGAGACCTGCCCCTTATGCATTGCAGCAAACAGTGTGAGCCGCGCGCTGATAAATCAGGCTAAACCTCCAGCCACTCCCTCAGCAGACGGGCAAACTGTGCCGGGTCTTTTTCCGGCATCATATGATCGCAGTTTTCTTGCATCCGAAGATGTCCATCTGCAACCGTGGCCGCGACCTTTCGTGAAGGGACGGCGAAATGGTCAGGGCTTTGGTCTCCCAGAGCAACCCACACTGGCGTCTTGATCTGCTTCAGATCTGCGCTTTGAATGTTGGCCGGGTGCTGCCCGCCTCCCAGTAGCAACGGCATCATTTGCTGGCTTTGCAGGTAAAGCGCCTGCCGTTCTTCGCTCATGCTCTCAAAACATCCTGCACCACCAGAACTGTCAAACAAGGCTATCACCGCAGCAGCTGCGCCTTGCTCCTGCATGGCAGAAATAATTGGAGTAAACCCATGTGCGGCGGAGTGCTGAAAATGGTCAAGCTCCTGCGGCGTATCGAGGTAGGTGGGCAATCCCGGTTCATACAGCAGGGCCGAGGTGATCAGTTCCGGATGCTTGATCAATGCAAGCAGTAGCGGATGGGTGGAATAGGACCACGCTGCAACGTAATTGCCGCCATCGGGATGCTCTTTCAGGAGGTCACAAATCTGCTCGCAGTGTGCTTCCGTTGAAAATTGCTCGCCGGGTCGCTTCCACTTTTCAGGACCAAACCATTCAAGTGTGGGGCAAATGACCTCCAGATCGTCGGGCAACATGGCCAGAACAGGGCCCCAGATTCCGGCGTGACCGGGTGCGTCGTGTAGGAGAAATAGTCTTTTGTTTTTCACTAGCTTATCCTAAAATGAAGGTTCTTCAGAAATACTGGCAAAAGCGGGCGCCAGTTTTTTATCTAAAGAAAACCAACGGGACCAGACCTCAAGATCTCCATTTCATCTCAGCACTGCCGGATGTTTCCTAAAAGACACTCACCTATCATTCGCTAGAGCGCCCATTAATTTGAATGGCACCTGAATCGGGTGCAGCCCTCTGCTTACCTTTGAATAATGGCGTTTTGCCATTCGCGCAGGAAATTCTGGCGTTTGAGGTTGTCTTGGTAGACCAGCAGGCCGGGGCCAAGGCGGATGGCCCGTTGAGACAGGTTTGGGGCGACATCACTGCGATCCAGTTTGGGATAGGGATAGTAGTCTGCCCCCTCTTTGCTCCAGTAAGCGGTGATAAGCTCGTCTATGAAGGTACCCGCGACCTCTGGATGCTCTGCTCCGACGGGAATAATGGCAGAGCGCAGCATGAGGGTGGTGAAATCCTCCAGATGCAGAATGCCGATATCCGGATCGTTGGCAGCACGTGCAGACGCGTAGGAGCCAAGCACGTTATAGGCCAGCACCAGTTCGCCGCTTGTAATGCCGGAAATCATATCAGCAGAGCAGCAGTAGAGTTTGGCGTTTAACGTGCCCATCACCTCGTTCAGACGCCAGAACGTATCCGATGTGCGGGCGTCTTCTGTGGCGAACAGGAAGCCAAGGCCGCTCTCGCGAATATCATAGGTGCCCACCTTGTTCTGGAAGCGCTCCGGATGGTTGCGCAGCGTCGCGATGAGATCTTGCCGTGAGGTTGGCACCTCTAGTCCGGCAAAGGCAGACTTGGAGTAGACCACGGAGGCAGGCTCCTGCGTAAAGGCGAATACGTGGTCGCGCCAGCGGGCCCAGTCGGGCATCAGCTCGGCAACAGAGGAGCTGTGGGGCCGCGTAAATCCATCATTCGCCAGCTTCACCTGCAGGTCCATGGCGGAGGAAATAGCCACGTCAAACACTTGCTTTTCATCGTAAAGCGCCTTCATCAGCTCGGTACTGCTGACCACCGTATAGTCCACGGAAACACTCGGGTATCTGCGCTGGAAGGCCTCCACCATAGGGGCGAAGATATCAATGTCGGAATTTGAGATGATGCGCAGGGTCGCGCCCTCGTAACGAGCGGGGAAGATTTTGTGCTGTTCAATCTCGAACGCGTGGGCAGACAGCAGCGAGGCCACCAACACAATCAGGACTGAGGGAAATAAAAGGATACGCATGCGCCTCTGGTGTTTTTTCTGTTTGATAATTTCAGGTGCCCGCCGTGAGCCTGAGCGACTTCCTCGGCGATTGTAAGGCCCAGCCCGGAGCCCACCGTGTCCTGTGCATTCTTGCCGCGAGAGAACCGCTCGGTCAGCTTTTCAATATCTTCGGGTGCAAAACCGGGGCCTTGATCGCAGACTTTCAGCACTACCCAGCTGTCCTCGCAGGCAACGGTGACGTCAATATCCTCCCCTTCCGGAGCGTACTTGATGGCGTTGTCCAAAATATTGCTCAGCGCATTTTGGATGAGGATGACGTCACCTCTGATGGGAGGCGGCACCTCGCCCTGCAAGCTGAGCGTCTTGTCTTGCATTTCTGCCAATGGACGCTGGCGCTCAAGGGTTTCTTCGGCCAGTTCCAGCAGGTTAATCTCTCGGACCTCCAAGTGGTCCGTGCGAAAGGACACCATGGCATGGTCCAGCAACTGTCCTGCCGCGCGCGAACTTTCATCAATGGCGCGGATCATCTCCTTAAGAGCAGCCCTGTTTTCTGGTCGCTCCACACGGCGCAGGGCAATCTCGGCCTGCGTGCGCAGCACTGCAAGCGGGGTACGGATGCGGTGGGCAGCTTCTGCGATGAACTCTTCGGAGCGGGAAAGAGACTTCTTCAGCCGTGCCATGAATCGGTTCAGCGCATCAACAAGAGGGGCCATCTCTCCCGGCACAGGAGCTTGAACGGCGCGCAGGTCTTGCGGCCCGCGTCTGGAAACGGAGTTGGCGAGGGCCTGTACAGGCCGCACGGCAGATTGAGCGGCCAAAACAGCAAGCAAAGCGGCAGCGATAAAGAAGCCGAACCCAATATAGGCCGCGTTGGTGGAGATGCGCTCCAATGTCTCGCGCTGGCGTTTGAGTGTCTGGGCAACGGAGACAGTGACTTCCACCGGCCCCGCTGCATTGGAAAGACGGCGGGTTGCCGACACCATACGGATACTCTCGCCCAGATAGTGGGAGGTTAAGAACTGTCGGTTCTCTTGCCCTCTGGGCGGAGTGGTCTCCGGCAGGCTTTCATATCCGGTGAGATAATCTCCATCAGCAACAACCCGGTAAAACACGCGGTCATCACTCACGTTGCCGAGCATGGAAAGCGCTGAATAGGGAATATCGACCGTCACCTCACCGCTCTGGATCGCCGCACTGTCCAAAATGGCGGTGGCGGAGGCGGACAGGATGTTGTCCTGAGATTCCTCTGCCACCTGCTTGGCATAGGCCATCACCATCACAAACAACAGGGCGGCAAGTACGGCGGCGATGCCCAGAAGCTGGAGCGTCAGACGGCGGCGGATGGAACCGGAAATGTTGGCAACTTCATTCATGTCAGGCTTAACCGGTAACCCAGACCGCGCACAGTGACAATCTGCACTGAAGATGCTGAGATGTGTCTGCGCAGGCGGGCCACGTAGACCTCAATGGCGTTCTCGGAAACGTCCTCATTGTAGGAAAATAATCTGTCGACAAGCTTGGTTTTTGAGAAAATCACATCCGGTGCGCTGAAAAAAATCTCCAAAAGCCGTAGTTCCTTGTTGCGCAGAGTGACCGTTTTGCTGCCAATCTTGAGCGTGCCTGCCAGTGGATCGAATACCAGATCGCCGAATCGTTTGGCGTTTGTGACGCCACCGGATTTGCGCCGCATGACAGCGCGGCAGCGGGCTTCTAACTCCGAGAAATCAAAGGGTTTGGTGATATAATCATCCGCCCCCAGATCCAGCACCCCGACCCTGTCGGAAACCTCGGAGCGTGCGGTCAGCACAATGACCGGCGTGTCATCCTGACGGCCCCGGTGTTCGTTTAGAAAATCTCGTCCATCGCCATCAGGAAGCATGATGTCGAGCAGGATCATGTCGTAGTCTGCGGTGGCGACATAATCCTGAGCTGTTGAAATTTCTGCTGCATGATCAACGACATGCCCGTCCAGCGTTAAGCGCTCACTGATGGAGGTCGCCAGCTTGGCGTTATCTTCTACCAGAAGAAATCTCATTATTCGCTTCCCCAAAAAATCACGGGGGTGACAGGTCTGTGTCAGGTTTCCGTGGTTTCACGTAAGTCATGGGCGACAATTGCTGCCCTTGTCAAATGGGAGGACATAATGAGTTTTATTCGGGCGCGCCGCGTAGTTGCGGCAGCGGCTATGGCCGCGATGACTTTCTCCATGCCAACTGCATCCATGGCGGAACAAGTCGTAGACAGCATCCACTTCCTTGTTCCGGGTGGCGCAGGTGGTGGCTGGGACGGCACCGCACGCGGAACCGGCGAAGCGCTGACCAAGTCCGGCCTTGCGGGCACAGCATCCTATGAGAACATGTCAGGCGGCGGCGGCGGTAAAGCCATCGGTTATCTCATCGAGAACGCAGCAAGCCAGCACGGTACGCTGATGGTGAACTCCACGCCAATCGTGATCCGCTCACTGACCGGCGTATTCCCGCACAACTTCCGTGACCTGACATTGGTTGCTGGCACCATTGGCGATTATGCCGCCATCGTGGTTGGCAAGGATAGCCCAATCAACTCCATGAGCGACCTGCTTGCAGCCTATCAGGCCGACAAACGCGGCACTGCGATTGGTGGCGGTTCTGTACCGGGCGGTATGGACCATCTGGTTGCAGCCATGGTGATGGAAGCGGCTGGCGAAGATGCAACGGCTGTGAAGTACATTCCGTATGATGCAGGCGGCAAGGCCATGGCGGCGCTGCTTTCCGGCGAAATCTCCGCGCTTTCAACTGGCTTCTCCGAGGCGATTGATCTTGCAAACGCCGGTGAAGTGAAAATCATTGGCGTCACAGCTGATGAGCGCGTTGCAGCCTACAAAGATGCGCCAACCATGAAGGAACAGGGCATCGACACCACGTTCGTCAACTGGCGTGGTTTCTTCGGCGCACCGGGCCTGCCAGACGCAAAAGTAGCTGCCTATCAGGAAGCACTTGCGAAGATGTACGACACCCCTGAGTGGGAAGAAGTGCGGGCACGCAACGGTTGGGTCAACATCCATAACTCTGGTGAAGACTTCCACGCCTTCCTCGAAGGTCAGGAAAAGGCCATTGGCGACCTCATGAAGAAGCTGGGCTTCCTCTAAAATCAAGAAGAATCAAGGGATGCGCTGATGTCAGCGCATCCACTTGCCATGTCAACGGGAGGGGATAATGGCACTGGACCGATGGATCGCACTTGTCATTCTGGCAGTGAGCCTAAGTTACGGATACACCGCGTTCTTTATGATGGACGCAGGCCTACCACCATTTATGCGGTTTAACCCGATCTGGCCGAGCACGTTTCCGAAAGTCATTGCAGTACTCGCCGCAATCACAAGCCTTGCCATTTTGCTGGGGTTCGAGAAGAAACCCGCTGAGGCAGAAGAAGGCGAGATCGATTTTAGCCGGTTGGGTGATTACAACATCGGGCAGGCCGTGTTCCTGCTGGTGCTGATGGCGACTTACGCGCTGATGTTGCGTCCTGCCGGTTTCCTGCTCTCCACACTGGTGTTTCTGGTTGCAGGCGCTGCGCTGCTTGGCGAACGTCGCTTTGTCATTCTTGTGCCTGTGGCTGCTGCTGCTGCCGGTGGGGTCTGGTATCTGGTGCAGCAAACGCTGGGAATTTACCTCAGCCCCTTGCCAGCATTCTTAAGCTAGGAGGCCAATATGTTAGACGGTATCTGGGTTGGCCTCTCTACGGCCTTTACGTTTTCTAATCTTTTGATGGTGATTGGCGGCTGCCTGATCGGCACGTTCATCGGCATGTTGCCGGGCCTTGGGCCCATGTCCATCATCGCGATCATGATCCCGGTGGCAATCTCCATCGGTGATCCTTCCGCCGCGCTGATCCTGTTGGCAGGTGTATATTACGGCGCGATCTTTGGTGGCTCCACCTCCTCCATCCTCATCAACGCACCGGGTGTTGCCTCCACCGTTGCCACCAGCTTTGATGGCTACCCGCTGGCCCGTCAGGGCAAAGCCGGTAAGGCGCTGACGGTTGCGGCCATTGCCTCCTTCGCTGGCGGCAGCATTGGCGCAATCCTGCTGATGATTTTTGCTCCGGCATTGGCGTCCGTGGCGCTGCTGTTCCACTCCGCTGAATACTTCGCGCTGATGGTGGTCGGCCTTTCTGCAATTGCGGCCTTCGCTGGCAGCGGACAGGTGGGCAAAGCTCTGCTCATGACGCTTGTTGGCCTGATGATGGCAACGGTTGGCGAAGGGGCGCTGTTCAACCAGCCGCGCTTTACCATGGGTATTTTAGACCTTCAGTCCGGCTTCGGGTTCATCACTCTGGCCATGGCCATGTTCGCCTTGCCGGAAGCCTTGTTCCTTGTGCTGGACCCGTCCCGTTCCAACTCCGGCGGGAGTAGCAATGACATCAAGGATTTGCGTATCACGAAGGAAGAAGCGAAGAAAATTACGCCGGTGATTGGACGCCAATCCATTCAGGGCTTCCTGATCGGTGTTCTGCCGGGTGCTGGCGCGACGATCGCATCGTTTCTGGGCTATGCGGTTGAGCGCAATATTGCCTCCAAAGAAGAGCAGGCAGAATTCGGCAAAGGGTCCGTCAAAGGACTTGCAGCGCCTGAGGCCGCCAACAATGCGGCATGTACGGGCTCCTTCGTGCCTCTGTTGACGCTTGGTATTCCCGGCTCCGGCACAACGGCAATCTTGCTGGGTGCGCTGATCGCGCTCAATGTGTCGCCAGGACCGCGTTTGATGATTGATCAGCCGGAGATTTTCTGGTCCGTGATCATCTCCATGTACGTGGGCAATGTGATCTTGTTGATCCTGAACCTGCCACTGATCCCATACATCGCCAAAGTGCTGGCTGTTCCGCGTAATTTTCTTATTCCGTTTATCCTTTTTTTCACCCTAATGGGGGCGTACATTGGGCAAAATAACGCTACGGAATTGCTGATGCTCGTGGGCTTTGGAGTGTGCGCAACGCTTCTGCGGTTTGCTAACTACCCGCTTGCACCCTTGTTGATCGGCTTCATTTTAGGCAGTATGCTGGAAGACAACTTCTCCCGCTCCATGCAACTGTATGACGGCATTGGCTTTATTCTGGAACGTCCGATGACCATGGGCCTGTTGGTTCTGGCCGTTATTCTGGTCGTCCTGCCCCTGATCCGTGCACGACGTGTGCGAAAGCAGGAACTACAAGCCGCCGAGAGCGATTAATAAGAAAAAACAACAAGGCAGCTGGGAATTCAAGTTTTGAGCATTAACAAAGTTGACCTGTCCAATCTGGCTATCACGCTTGCAATTGCAGGCGCAGGGGCTGGTCTCTTCACTTTGATTGGATTCCCGGCTGCCCCCCTCACAGGCTCAGCACTGGCAGTCACACTAGCCGGAGTGCTTGGTGCGCCAGTCGTCGTCCCGCTCTGGCTGCGCACAATTTGCTTTATCGTGCTGGGAGCTGGCATCGGGTCCGGTGTAACGCCTGCCGTTCTTGATGCAGCAGTGGCATGGCCTGCCAGCTTTGTTGCACTTGGCATAACGCTGGCCTTGAGTATGATGCTCAGCCGCGCAGTCTTGGTGCGGTTCTTCGGGTTTGATGCCTACAACGCCTCGCTGGCCTCGGTTCCGGGGCACCTGAGTTATATCCTCAGCATGGCCGCTGACACGAAGGCAGATGTGACCCGCATCAGCCTTGCGCAAAGCACGCGGGTTCTGTTTCTCACCATCTGCGTTCCGCCTTTCATCGCGCTGCTGTTTGAAGCAACCGAGGAATCTTTCCTTCCAATACATAACATCACCCCGATTTCAGCAGTTTACGTGCTGCTGGGTGCCGCGGTTGTGGGAGCGATCTTCCAAAAACTGAAAGTCCCCGCCGCATTCCTGCTGGGCGGTATGTTGGTGTCTTCGCTGGGGCACCTGACCGAGATGACACCTGGCAAAATGCCGGACTGGGCCACGCTCGCTTCGTTTTTGGTAATGGGCGCGTTGATTGGAACCCGTTTCAAAGGCATCAGCGCAGACATGTTTATGAAGGCAATCGGCGCAGGTCTTGTGGTCACACTCATCACCGTTGGCATGGCGGTTCTTGGTGTGATTTTGGCCATGGCTCTTGTGGGTCTTGACCCGAGCCTGTTGTTTGTGGCGTTTGCCCCTGGCGGTGTTGAGGCCATGGCGGCCATTGCCGTGCAAAGTGGACTGGACCCGACCTTCGTCGCCGCCCACCACGTCTTTCGCCTCCTCCTCCTGACCATCCTCGTGCCCCTGCTTCTCCGTCGGGTGAGGCCGTCAGAACCGGTAAACGAGCAGGTGTGATCCAGCCTAAAGTGCGGGCTGAATGTTCGTAGATCGTCCACTTGCCGGAAGCATTTTTCCTTAATTGGAGGAATGCGGGATGATTTCCCTTATTCATGAAGGGAAATCAATCTGCTCAAAAGATATATTCCCCGTACAACCTGATAGCCTCGCGGATAATAAAGATTCCGATGGAACCGACGGGGAATTTAATGGACGCAGCTTCACTGGAAATTTTGGGTACGCTGGAAAGCCGTGTGCGATGGCTGGCCTCCTGGACCATTCATAATGCCAACCATCTGCGTGATTCAGATGTTGGTGATGTGAAGGTTGGCGGTCATCAGGCGTCTTGCGCGTCCATCAGCACCATCATGACGGCGCTTTACTTCCATACCCTGCGCCCGCAAGACCGTGTGGCGGTGAAGCCTCATGCTGGTCCGGTGTTCCATGCCATCCAATATCTGGCGGGCAACCAGACGCTGGAGAAACTGCAAAACTTTCGCGGGTTCCATGGAGCGCAGTCCTACCCTTCCCGTACCAAGGACATTGATGACGTTGACTTTTCAACCGGCTCTGTTGGGCTGGGTGTGGCGCAAACTCTGTTTTCCTCGCTGGTGCAGGACTATGTGAAGGCCCATGGCGGACTGAACAAAGCACCGGAAGGCCACATGATTTCGCTGGTTGGCGATGCGGAGATGGATGAAGGCAACATCTACGAAGCACTTCTGGAAGGCTGGAAGCATGGCCTGCGCAACTGCTGGTGGATCGTTGATTATAACCGTCAGTCGCTGGATGCGGTGATCCGTGAGGGGCTTTGGGAGAAGTTCGAGAGTATCTTCCGCAACTTCGGTTGGGATGTGGTCACGCTCAAATTTGGCAGTTTGCAGGAAGAGGCCTTCAAGGAGCCGGGCGGCGACAAGCTGCGGGACTGGATTGACCAGTGCCCCAACCAGCTCTACTGCGCCCTCGCCTATCAAGGTGGGGCAGCATGGCGCAAGCGACTGCTGGATGATCTGGGAGATCAGGGCAAGGTCAGCGAGCTGATCAACCGGCGCAGTGATGACGAGCTGTCAACGCTCATGTGCAATCTGGGTGGGCATGACCTGCCTTCGCTGATTGAGGCCTTTGAGGCCGCACAAACCCATGACCGGCCAGTCCTGTTCCTGTGCTACACGGTCAAGGGCTTTGGCCTGCCGCTCGCCGGACATAAAGACAATCATGCAGGGCTGATGACATCCAAGCAGATGGACGCCTACCGCGAGCAGGAAGGCATCCGCGAAGGGCATGAATGGGATAAGTGGGAAAGTGCCTCTGACCCGAAGAGCCTTAAGAAAGTCGTTGCTGAAGCTCCGTTCTTTTCAAAGGGCAGTCGCCGCTACTCTGCAAAAACAGTACCGGTACCGGCCAAATTGCCAGCTCCCAATGCAGCAGAAAAGATGCTCTCCACTCAGATGGGGTTTGGGCAGATCCTGCACGAAATTTCCAAGCAGGATGAAGAGCTTGCAAAACACATCGTCACCACCGCGCCGGATGTAACGGTCTCCACCAATCTCGGCCCATGGGTCAACCAGCGCGGTCTGTTTGCCAAGGAAGAGTTGGCCGATACCTTCAAGGCCGAGCGTATTCCCTCCACCTTCAAGTGGGCGTTCTCACAGCAAGGCCAGCACATAGAGCTGGGTATTGCAGAATCCAACCTGTTCCTGCTGCTGTCTGCTTTGGGCCTGTCCCACAGCATCAACGGTCAGCGGTTGCTGCCCATTGGCACGGTCTATGACCCGTTCATCTTGCGTGCCGCAGACCAGCTCAACTACGCCTGTTATCAGGACGCCCGCTTTATGCTGGTGGCAACGCCCTCAGGTGTGACGCTGGCACCAGAAGGTGGGGCGCACCAGTCTATCAGCACACCTCTGATCGGCATGGCACAGGATGGATTAGCCGCGTTTGAGCCTGCCTTTGTGGATGAGCTGGCGACCATCATGCGGTTTGGCTTCGACTATATGCAGCGCGATGGCGAAGGCGACCCCGATGAGCGCACATGGCTGCGGGATCAGACCGGCGGTTCTATCTATCTGCGCCTGTCCACCCGCCCGCTGGAACAGCCTCAGCGCACCATCTCGCCGGAGCAAGAGCAGGATATGGTCGATGGGGCCTACTGGCTGCGCAAGCCGGGACCAAACGCTGAAATCGTGATTGCTTACACTGGTGCTGTAGCACCGGAAGCCATTAACGCGGTTGGCCTGATGGCGGAAGATCGCCGAGACGTGGGCTTGCTCGCCATCACCTCCGCTGACCGCCTCAACGCAGGTTGGACAGCGGCACAGCGGGCGCGGGATCGCGGGACGGTGCAGGCGCGCAGCCATATCGAACGGCTGTTTGATGATGTATCGGACCATTGCTCGCTGATTACGGTGCTGGATGGCCATCCGGCCACGCTGGCATGGCTGGGCGCGGTTAAGGGCAATACCATCCGCACGCTGGGTGTCGAGCACTTTGGTCAGACTGGCACCATCGCGGAGCTTTACGCCCATTACGGCATCGACACCCAGTCCATCTTGCGGGCAGCGGAGACGATTTCCACGGGCGGCAAAATCCGCTACATCAAGGCGAGTTAAGCTTGCAGGCAGAAGCGCTGTGTGGTGCATTGCTTCTGCCCGTTTGAGCTTGTTTCAAGGACTTTGTCGTGACCTCAGATTTTTCCCAGTACACGCTTGGCTATGACATTCCCGCCCTGCCGGGAATGCGAGTGGAACAGGTGCAGACGCCTGCGCTCATCGTAGACCTTGAGGCGTTTGAACATAACCTTTTGAAGATGCGCGATGAAATCGCCCGCTACGATGTTCGCCATCGTGCCCACTGCAAAATGCACAAATCTGCCGATATCGCGAAACTGCAGATGGAACTGGGCAAGGCCTGCGGAGTATGCTGCCAAAAGGTGAGTGAGGCCGAGGCGCTGGCACGGGCTGGCATCAATGACATTCTGGTCTCCAACGAGGTTTGCGATCCTTACAAGATCGACCGGCTGGCGCAGCTACCCAAGCTTGGCGCGCGTATTCTCGTCTGCACGGATAATCTGGCGAACATCACGGATCTGTCACGGGCCGCAGTGAGACATGGAACAGAACTGGAAGTTCTGGTGGAGCTGGATTGCGGCGGTGGCCGGTGCGGCGTTGCGGATAGTGTTGCCGTATTGGAGCTGGCAACTGCTGTCCTTGCGGCACCAAAGCTGCGCTTTACGGGCATTCAGTCCTATCAGGGCGCCGCGCAACATGCCTATGACTACGCAGATCGCAAAGCCCTCATGGATACGGCAATCACCATCACCAAGGAGGCGGTGGACCTGCTGATGGAAAACCAGATCTCGTGCGACATCGTCGGCGGAGCGGGCACCGGAACCTATCCGTTTGAGGCGGCCTCCGGCGTGTACAACGAGCTACAATGTGGCTCCTATTTGTTCATGGACGCTGATTACAGGAAGGTGAAGGACAAGGCTGGGCGACAGTTGCCTGCCTTTGACCATGCGCTGTTTGTGCTCACCTCTATCATGTCCATCGATGTTGATGGACAGGCGGTGTGTGATGCGGGGCTGAAGGCGCACAGCATCGATTCCGGTCTGCCTACTGTGTTTGATCGGCCTGACCTGCAAGCCCTTGGTTTTTCTGATGAACACGGGGTATTGAAAGACCCCGAGAACACGCTGAGCATCAATGAAAGGGTCAAACTGGTGCCGGGTCATTGTGACCCGACCTGTAACCTGCACGACTGGTATGTGGGTGTGCGGGACGGTGTGGTAGAAACGCTTTGGCCGGTGACGGCGAGAGGCAAGTTTTACTAAAATCTTTTGTCATTATTTGACAGCATGGGCTTTCCTCTGTAATTTGCGCGGCACGGGTTCAGGCCCCTGCCGCTCGCAGAGCAATGCTCATGGTGAAGCCTGAAACAAGAGAGATGACCTCAGCCCAGACAAGCGGGTTGATGGCAATGCGAGCCCCATCAAATTGATCCCCGCATAGTTTGAGGCTATGAAATGAACGGATCTCTTCCTTCCCTTTCCGCGTTAAAAACGCAGGCGAAGCAATTGCGTGTTGCGCTGGAAAAGCGCGGCGAAACCATATCCCACTCCCAGACACTGGAGCTGATTGCCCAACAGCAAGGCTATCGCGACTGGAACACCCTTTATGCGGCTGTCGGCAACCGTCCACCTGTGCTGTACTTGCGCCCCGGAGACCGGGTCTCTGGCAGGTATCTTGGTCAGCGGTTTAATGCGGAGGTACTTGGCGTGCAAAGCTCGGTGGCCGCTTGCCGGATGCACCTGACACTGCACTTTGACCAACCGGTTGATGTGGTGAGCTTTGACAGCTTCTCTGCCTACCGCCAACGGGTGACTTGCACTGTGAACGCAGATGGCACGACCAGTGAGAAGACCTCTGACGGTGAACCACAATTGGTTCTGACGGGTCTTTAAGGCACTGTTAGAAATAGATCGGGAGGCATATGCCTCCCGATTTGACAGCAGTAGCGTGGGTGATCCTGTCAGGCGCACACCTTGCAAGCCGGTCTAGCGGCAATCTCCCCGACCACCTTCAAACTGAGATAAGCTGCACTGCCAAGATGGCTTTCTATTCTGAATTACTTAGTAAATCAAAGTATAATCAATTTTATTGCAATATTTCTAAGAGTTAAAAAAGAATATCTACATGATGTATATAGTGCATTAAGACATAATATTGCCATGCAACTATAACTATATCCTGCCTAACCTTTAGGAGGTACACTCATGTATGCAAAAAGAGCACTTATTTTTGGAGTTACGGGAATTGCTGGTGGTAATCTGGCAGCCCATTTGAATAGCCTTAATGACTGGGAGATTCATGGAGTTGCGCGACAGCCTGTCTGCGGTGCCTCGTACCTTACATGTCATAATGTAGACCTCCACGATCGCGCGAAAGCAGCCAAAGAATTGTCGGAGATTGACCCCACCCATATCTTCTATTGTGCATGGGCACTGGGAAAAGATGAGGCGGACAGCATTCGCATTAACGGTGAGATGATGAGGGCGGCGCTTGCTCCGTTCAGGAAGAGCTCTCGCCTGCGCCATGTCGCTCTTGTTACCGGCGGAAAACACTATGTAGGCCCGTTTGGGGAGTTCGACCCTGCTTCAGCTCAAACTCCATTTCGCGAAGATCTTCCGCGCTTGGACAAGCCTAATTTTTATTACGAGCAGGAAGACGTTCTCTTCGAACATTGTGAGCAAAATGGCTGTGGTTGGTCAGTGCATCGTGCGGATACCATTGTAGGATATACCCTCGGAAACTTGATGAACATGGGCGTCACACTGGCGACTTTCGCTTCCATATGTAAAGCCACCGGACGGCCATTTGCGTTTCCAGGAACTGAGTTTTCTTACAATGGTCTTTATGGATTTACAGACGCTCGGATCCTCGCAAAACAAATGCATTGGGCTGCGACGGAGCCGGATGCACGAAATGAAGCGTTTAACTGTGTTAATGGCGAAGTAATCCGGTGGCGCAATATGTGGGCCACGATCGCGCGATATTTCGAGCTTGAGGTTCCAGCACAGCCTGTGCAGACATGTTCACTCGAAGATTTCCTCAAAGGGTGCTCTGGCACTTGGGACGAGTTGACTGAGAAGCATGGCTTGCAACGGAACCCTCTGGATAAACTGGCTTCCGGCTGGCATTCGGACTTGGACCTTAGCCGTCCACTCGAGTTGCTCATGTCCATGACCAAAAGCCGCAGGCTTGGCTTCAACGAATTTCAGGATAGTGAACGTAGCTTCATCGACCTGTTTGATCGACTAAGAGCCGAGCGGATTATTCCCTAACCGAGCTCCATTGGAGCAAAAATGCCGGATTAAGGCATATGGTCTGGAACTCATGGTTCTAGGAACGTGAAATCCCGTTCGGTCCATGTGGCTCCAGATCACTCCCCCACGCCCTTCCGGCTTTGGCCTGATCCATGACATTTTGAAGCTGCCTGTTCCCGAGGCAGCTTCATAGCAGTGGCTGCACGCTCTATTGCGGTGCACAGCCTTGTACCTAACAACGCTCCCCCTCATTTGTGCCCCTTCATCTCCATCTGGAAGTCCGTTTTCTGCTGCGCTGCATCCAGCAATTCGGGCCTCTTCGTGCTCTGGTGAGATTATCCTCTAGCACTCAAAAAGCGGGATGAAATTTCGTTATTCTTTCAAATTACGAGGTTGAAATCGATAATTTGAACCCGTAATGCGGGATATTTTCACCAAAAATTTTGTAAAATTATACGCAAAATCAATTATTTCCACTATTAAGTCATTGAAATAAAACAATAAAGTTTGAAATTAGCCTAATGTAGATGTATTCGGGCTGCATGTTGAAGATGTAAAACGTCTTTTAATAAAAATGCATGGTGGGAGGCTAACCATGGAAATAATGACGAATATCCTAGGCGCGATTAACACAGTCGTTTGGGGCCCGATAATGCTTATTGCCATTCTCGGGGTTGGATTAATTCTCCAGATCGGACTTAAATTAATGCCCATCTTTAGATTGGGCACGGGTTTTAGCCTGCTCTGGAAAGGTCGCACAGGCGCAGGTGGTGGCGAAATCAGCCCCTTCAACGCGCTGATGACCTCTCTTTCAGCAACAATCGGTACAGGTAACATTGCGGGCGTTGCGACAGCGGTGTTCCTTGGCGGTCCTGGTGCTCTGTTCTGGATGTGGATGACCGCTCTTGTCGGTCTGGCAACCAAGTATGCTGAAGCTGTGCTGGCGGTGAAGTACCGTGAGCGCGACAATGCTGGCAACTATGTTGGCGGCCCGATGTACTACATCAAGAACGGCTTGGGTAAGAAGTGGTACTGGCTTGCGCCAACCTTTGCCCTGTGTGGCGGTGTTGCTGCATTCGGTATTGGTAACGGCGTACAGGCCAACAGTGTTGCGAACGTTCTCAACGAGAACTTCAACATGCCAGTAGAGGCAACCGCTGTTCTCCTCATGGTACTGACTGCAGCTGTTGTTCTGGGTGGTGTAACCCGCATCGGTAACGTTGCTGGTAAGCTGGTTCCGTTCATGGCTGTTACCTACATTGTAGCTGGCCTTGTTGTTCTGTTTGTCAACATCGACGCGATCGGTGGTGCACTGGAGCTGGTGTTTGAACAGGCGTTCACCGGAACTGCTGCTCAAGGTGGTTTTGCTGGTGCTGCTGTTTGGGCTGCGATCCGCTTTGGTGTTGCACGCGGCGTGTTCTCCAACGAAGCTGGTCTGGGTTCTGCGCCAATCGCTCACGCGGTTGCTGAAACCAAGAGCCCTGTTAATCAGGGTCTGATCGCGATGCTGGGCACATTCATCGACACCATCATCGTTTGTACCATCACTGGTCTTGCGATTGTGGCATCCGGTGCATGGACCTCCGGTGAATCCGGCGCGGGTCTGACCTCGCTGGCCTTTGAAATGGCTCTGCCGGGCGTTGGTGGCTACATCATCGCTATCTCGCTCTCCGTGTTTGCCTTCACCACCATTCTGGGGTGGAGCTTCTACGGCGAGAAGTGCATTGGCTTCTTCTTCGGTCCACGTGCGCTGATGCCGTACCGTGTACTGTGGGTTGCTGCCATCTACTTCGGCGCAACTGCAGAACTGAGCTTCATCTGGCTGCTGGCAGATACGCTCAACGCGATGATGGCTATTCCAAACCTGATCGCGCTGGTACTGCTGAGCCCTGTGGTCTTCAAGCTGACCAAAGAGTACTTCGCTGAACGCGATGAGGCTACAGAAGCTGCTAAGGCTCCGGCTGAATAAGAGAAAACACAGTTTTCAAATAAGAATGGCCCGGTTACATCGCCGGGCCATTTTTGTATCTGGAACTATCTGGCTGTGTGTTGCAGGGCTGGTGATAGCTGTTCACCTATGACAAGCAGCGGGCACTTCTTATTCGGCAATCTCGAAGACTTCGCCGGAGGTCAGGTCCTTAATCATATTGATGGCCGTTCCGTTCCAGTGATAGCTGAAATGCCGTGCCTGAACGGGGGCTGCAACCACATCAGGATAAAACGCCGCGATGCAAAGACCGCCCTCGTCCCGCACGCTCGGGTACAGGATGCCATCGCCGCCGTCTTCCAGCAGTTTGCGGGCGAAGGTTTGGGAGGCGCTGTAATCTTGCGGGTGAAGCAGGACGTCAAAACGGGGATCGGTCACATCGGTGAGTTTCGCATCCACGCTGCCGACCAACTCGCGCATCTGTGCTATCCAGCCCGGTGCTTCCTGCGTTGCCGCGTAAAAATTGCCGGTATGATGCACAGTCTCAAACAGCGCGGTTTCAAAGGATTTGGCGGCATAAAACGCGCCGAAATAGCCATCGTGAAAGCGCCCTGCACGGTCAGGAGAAGCGTGGGTGAACGGAGCCATCAGGTAAGAGGCACCGGTTCCATTCACGCGGCGCTCGGCTGGTACAAGTTCCAGATTGCCAATGGTTTCTGCAAGACGCGGATTGGTCCGGCTTTCTGCCGCCGCCAGCAATTCCCAGTCAGCAGGATCAGCGATGTCCTCGAATAGATCTATAGGTGGGTAAGCCGAGTTGACCAGACGATAGTACTTGTCCCAGCTGACATGAGCCTCGGGGGCTTTCAGGTCCGTTTCCACCAGAGTTAACGTGCTCACCAGTTGCCTCGCTGCGCATCAAGATATCTGCGCACGCGCATCAAATCCGTCAGTTGCCCGCCCAGCATGATCTCAAGCGCGGATTTACCGCCAAAATCCGTATTGGGCCGTTTCACCCAACCATAGCCGCGATTGGCATCGCTGAACAACAGCCGAAGCGCTTTGTGAATGCCAAGCAGGTTGGAAAGCCGTGCAGCAAGGTCCACACTCACACGGCCATACTGTTTGACCTTCCAGCGTTGATAAGTGCGCTTGGCGATATCTCCCAGCAGCATGGTGGCCTGCTCATCAGTCAGCTGCCAGCGCTCAAACAGGTTGATCACGGCGCGCTGCATGGCATGCACCTCTTCCTCGGTGAACTTGGGTCCGCCGGGTGCCACAGGTTGGTCAATCTTTCGAAGGCTGGGCATGATGTCTCTCGTTGATGTGGTGAAACGTGAATAATGCCATTTGGCATAATATTGTACTTTAGCGCCAAATGTCAAGATTTAGGCGAAAGAGGCCAACCTGCTGCCTAAGGTACAATGGGAGTTTGGGAGGGTTGGACTGAGTGAGCTTGGCTGAGATGGCTCTAACGACATAAGAACGGCAGTTTACGCGCTTTTGCGCAAAGCAACGCACATATCAACGCAAACTACGCCGAGGGAGTTATTCCCCTTGCTCGGCGGGCATAAAAAAACCGGCACAGAGTAGACCTCTGTACCGGTTGTTCTCATGTGAGGCGGGGCTAGTGTCAGGCCAGACGCCCCAGAATTGCATTTGCTGCAGCTTCAGAGGAAGCAGGGTTCTGACCGGAGATCAGATTGTCATCTTCCAGAATGAAGGAGCCCCAGTCCGGGCCCTTTTGGTAGATAGCGCCCTTCTCCTGCAACGCATCTTCCAGCAGCACTGGCACAACGTCAGTCAGTTGAACGGCGTCTTCCTCGGAGTTGGAGAAGCCGGTGACGTTCTTGCCTTTTACCAGCGGAGTGCCGTCCTCGGCTTTGGCATTGATCAGCGCTGCGGAAGCGTGGCAGACCACGCCGACTGGCTTGCCTGCGTAATAAGCGGTCTCGATCAGGGAGATGGACTTGCGATTGTCAACCAAATCCCACAGTGGGCCATGGCCACCGGGATAGAAGAGCGCGTCAAAATCATCTGCGGAAACACTGTCCAGCTTCACAGTGTTTGCCAGCGCTTTGTTGGCTGCCGCGTCCGCTTTAAAGCGGTCGGTTGCCGCTGTCTGGAAATCTGGTAGGTCGCTCTTAGGGTCCAGCGGAGGCTGACCACCGGCAGGAGAAGCCAAAGTGATTGTCGCACCAGCGTCTTTGAAGGTGTAATAAGGGGCTGCAAATTCTTCCAGCCAGAAGCCGGTTTTCTCGCCTGTATCTCCCAGTTTGTCGTGGGATGTGAGGACCATAAGCACTTTCATAGAGATCAACCTTTCTGCGGCCATAAGGTAAGTTGGCACCAGTGCCTACAGGCACTGGTGCTTGTCTTGTTCTTGTTATTCTCGTTTGGAGATTAGTCGGCGACTTTTACAACAAGCTTACCGAAGTTCTTACCTTCAAGAAGGCCCATGAATGCTTCCGGAGCATTCTCCAATCCCTCAACGATCTGTTCGCGATACTTCATCTTACCTTCTGCGATCCACTGCTGCATGTCTGCTGCGAATTTTGGGTAAAGATTTGGGAAACTATCAAAGATGATAAAGCCCTGCATGCGGATCTTCTTCACCAGCAAAGTACCCATCAGCGCGCCCATACGGTCCGGACCTTCCGGCAGGCTGGTTGCGTTGTACTGGGAGATCAGACCACACAGCGGAATACGTGCATTTGGGTTGAGCAGCGGAAGAACCGCATCAAAGACAGCACCGCCAACGTTTTCAAAATAAACGTCAATTCCTTTTGGACAGGCGTCTTTCAATTCCTGAGCGAAGGTTGGGGAGTTGCGGTCGATACATGCATCGAAGCCGAGTTCCTCAACTGCGTGCTTACACTTTTCTGCGCCGCCGGCAATACCGACAACACGGCACTCTTTAAGCTTGCCGATCTGGCCAACAGTCGCGCCAACAGGGCCTGTTGCAGCAGCCACAACAATGGTTTCACCTGCTTTTGGCTGACCAATTTCCAGAAGACCAGCATAGGCTGTGAAGCCTGGCATGCCCAGAATACCCAGTGCCCAGGACGGCATTGCTGGTTCTTTACCAAGGTTGAAAACCATGTCGCCTTTGGAGATTGAGTAGTCCTGCCAACCACCCTGACTTACAACCCAGTCACCTTCGCTGAAGTGCTTCAGGTTGGATTTCACAACAACGGAAACAGTTCCGCCGACCATAGGGTCGCCAATGTTGACCGGATCAGCGTAGGACTTGGACTCGCTCATGCGGCCACGCATGTATGGGTCCAGAGACAGGTAAACCTGACGCAGCAACATTTCGCCTTCACCCGGTGTCGGGATCGGGGCTTCCTGGAGACGGAAGTCATTGGCGGTTGGTGCGCCAACTGGACGCCCTGCCAATACGATCTGGCGGTTTACTTCTGCAGTTTGTGCCATTTTTATTTCCTCAATTTAAGACAGTAATAGTATGTTTTTAGTTATCTTTTCGTATTCGTACCGGCGTGGATGCGCGTCATTGCATCACCACAAACACCGTTGAATCAGGCGGCGCTGTTTATAGGCTCTGCTGGTGCAGTGCCCGCGCCATGAATTTATGGAAGGGGTGCCCGAAACCTTGCGATTTCGCCGCTTAACCCTGATGGGTTAGGCGTTTGTGCCCTGTACTTTGCTTTGTGCAGCAGGCAACAGAATCTCCGTGAATTCCAGTGCCCGATAGAACGGTTTCTTTTCTCGTGTCAGTTTGCCAATGAGGCTGGCCCCCAGCCACATTTGGTAGAGCAATTGAGCAGTCACTTTAGGATCGACGCCCGGTGCGATTGATCCATCCTGAATGCCAGCTTGAATGATGTCCCCCAGCTTTGTCTCCACCTTATTGGCCAACTGTGCCATCAGCTCCCTGATGTCCTCGGAGCTATCAGCGATTTCCGCGCTCAGTTTCACGATCAGGCAGTGCTTGGAGGTGTCCTCGGCGTGTTGGGTCGTCTTCCAGCGGCTCCAGTAGCTGAACAGTTTTTCACGATAGGTCAGCTCACCCGGCTCAAGCAGCGCGTTCAGGGTTGCCATGTACTCGTCAATGTATTGCTGGACCAGAACGCAGCCAAAATGCTCTTTGGATTCAAAGTAATGATAGAATGAGCCCTTCGGAACGCCCGCTGTTTTCAGCAGCAGGCTCAGGCCCATGCTTGAAAAACCCTGCTCTGCAATCAGCTTGCGACCGGTTTCTAAGATGTGTTGTCTTGTGGCTTCACTTTTCTTCATGTGAGGTGTTTTAAATTAAAATAGACTGGTCGTCTAGTAAATAGATATTATTACAAATGTGCTCTGTTCATATTTGGGCTCATGCCGGTATCGAAGCGCGGATTTCCGCGGCTCGATAAAGTTTATCCGAGTGGGGATAATTGCCGGATGGGTCTGCGTTATCCCCGCAGGCTCTTTTCGATAACCGCTTATGAGCGATCGAAGCGTTTTTCAACCTCAGCCGATTATTCAATACGGGAATTGATCTGCGCCCCTTCCACAAGAGCGAGCAGGCTTTCACCACATCACGCCACACGCTTAAAGATGCTCGTCTGGAAGTGTTGCTCGTTCTTCTTTGGCGTCACATGCGTATGCAGATGTGCGGCAATAAGCGAGAACGCCCCCGGTGCAAAGGCTTCCAGTTTGTCGGCAAGTGTCTGCGAAGAATAGCGCTGAACAGGTAGGCCAGAACATATCTCCGGGCCATCCTCTGCAAAGGTGGAGATGATTGCGGTCCCGCCAACGGGAACAGCCTTAACCAGCTCATTTACATAGGCTTTTTGGTCGTCCAGCTTGGTGAGGAAGTGGAACACTGCACGGTCATGCCAGACCTGATAGGTGCTGGTTGGCGTCCAATTGGTGATGTCTGCGTTGATCCAGTCCACATCATGAGCAACACCGCCCAGACGCTCCTTACCCTTCTCCAGCACAAGGGGCGAGATATCAAGAACGGCAAGAGGACCATAGCCTGCGGCGTGCAAGATGCTGGTCAGTTTGGATGCTCCGCCGCCCACATCTATAAACGGTTGGCCCAGCTTAAGAAATTCGGTGACAAACTTGTAGGAGAGTGTTGGTTGGACCTCGTACCAGCTCAATTTGTCTTCATCGCCAGCGGTGTAAACGGAATTCCAGTGCGCAACTTTCTGGTTCATCTCGGGCTTCTTTTTTCGCAACAGAGCGTGTTGGGCATGAGTGGTTACAAGGATATTATATAATTTAGAATGATCTAAAGTACAATTAGAGTGTTGCCCTGAAGAACCGGAGTCCCACCCCCATTCATCTAGGAGTTTAAGCGATTTTGTAGGGTCTGAGCAGCCGCGTTTTTACGATGTGAGCAAGCCCCTGCGGCACGTTAAAGGCATTTTTCTAGTCTACGAGAGATCTTGCTAAGAGATTGTCTTTACAGAACCAAGGATCTGCAAATGCCTGAGAGGAAAAAACTCAGTAGTAATCTGAGAAAGGTGGAGGTTCAGCCCGTGGAGTTCGAGTGCCACGGAGAGGTGTTGCACGGGGATCTTTACCTTCCAAAACAAAGACCTGCCTCAGGTAAACTGCCCGGCGTTGTGGTCACGGGCGCATGGACTTCAGTCAAGGAGCAGATGTCCGGCCTATATGCTTCTGAACTGGCATTGCGCGGCTTTGCGGCACTTGCATTTGACTTCCGCGGCTGGGGTCGTTCTGCCCATGAAGGCAAGACGAAGTATCTGGAAGACCCTGTACGCAAGACCGATGATATTCGTGCGGCCATCGACTTTATGGGTCGATGCCCGGATGTTGATCCAGACCGGATTTCCGGTTTGGCCCTCTCTGAATCTGCCGGATATATGAGCGCGGCAACAGGGGGGAACCGGCATGTACACTCACTGGCCCTCGTAGCGCCCTATCTGCATAATCCTGAAATTGTTTCAGAGGTTTACGGCGGTGTGGAAGGTGTCAGCGCTCTGCTGAAACTGGGCCGTGATGCGCTGACCCACGAAAAGCCACGCTACATTGTTGCCGCAAGTAAGGTGGATGAAACCGCACTGATGTTCAAGACGGAGTATTACACCGATGAAGATCGTGGCCTGATCCCTGAGTTTGATAACAAGTTCAATCTGGCTTCATGGGAAGCGTGGCTCACATTTGATGGTGTGAGCACTGCGGAGAAACAAAACCAGCCCACGCTGATCGTCCACAGCGAAGCAGCTGCCCTGCCAATGGGTGCCAAGGAGTTTGCACGGCACATGGGAGACCGCGCGACCACGCTCTGGTTTGAGGGGGTGACCCAGTTTGACTTCTACGACAAGGCCCAACCGGTTGACCGGGCGCTTGACGCAGTCGCTGAACATTTTCTTTCAACCCTTTGAACAGGACCTTCCATGCACCAGTCCAGTGACTTTGAAAATGCCAAGGATATCGCAGCAGTAATCACAGTGCTGGAAGGTGTTGTGAACTGCTTTGACCGAGCGGACTTCGATACATTAGGTCACTTTTACAGCGATCATATAGAGATCGACTACAGTTCGCTGTTTAAGGACATGGTACACAAACAAACGCGGGAGCAGCAACTTTCGGACTGGGCAGAACTGTTGCCGGGCTTTGATCAGGTACGCCATACTCTGAGTGATATCAGTGTTCACTTTGAGGAAGATATTGCGCATGCATCCTGCGCTGTCTTCAATCAGCTCTTTGTTGGTGACAAACTGTGGGAGGTAGAAGGGCTCTATTACTTCCGCCTTCACAAACGCAGCAATCAATGGCGTATCTTCAAACACCACTTTGTGCTGAAAAGCGAGAATGGCAACCGCGATATTCTGGAGATTGCCAGAGGCAACGCCAAAGCGAAGCCACCGGATTTTCTAAAGCGGCGCACGACACAGGCAATGGTGGTGAATTTTCTAAAGGCCCTTGAAAACAAGGATATGGAAGCTCTGGCTGAGGTATGGTCCGACAAAGCGGTGTTGGATATGCCGTATGCGCCTGATGGATTTCCTGATGTGGTTGAGGGCAAGGAAAATCTTATCAAGTACTACAGCACATGGCCTGAAAATGCAGGCGAAGCGGACTTTACCTCTAATCTGAAATTCTACCCGATGTTGTCGCCAGAATGGGTATTCGTCCAGTTCAACGGCCAAGTGGAAATTCTGACCACAGGGCGGGAATACAATCAGGTTTACGGCGGTCTGTTCCATGTGCCTCACGGCAAAATTCGATATTACCGCGAGTACTTTAACCCCGATCCTTTCCGCTTTGCCTATGACATTGAAGAGGGAAAGGATCTGGACGACTTTACACTCAGCGGGCCTTGATGATGGCCCCACCGACCGAGGGGTTGGTAGCAGTAAAAAGGGACACAAGGTGCCCTACCCCGCCGGAACAAGCTTCAGTGTTTCTGCGTGTGGGTGCTTTGAGAGGAGATCCTCAAAATACTGGATGGTTTTGATCAGCCCGTCTCTTAGCTCAGTGGTTGGTTGCCAGCCCAGATGTTCACTGGCGCGGGAGATATCTGGTTTGCGCTGGAGCGGATCATCCTGAGGAAGAGGTTCCCGGATGATCCGGGATTTGGACCCGGTTAGCTCCAGCACAAGCTCTGCAAGTTCTTTGATGGTGAATTCCTTGGGGTTGCCCATGTTAACGGGCATGGAAATGTGATCGGGCGCGTTCATGAGTTTGATCATGCCGTCCACCAGATCATCACGGTAACAGAAGGAGCGGGTTTGCAGTCCGTCTCCGTAAAGTGTGAGCGGCTTGTTCATGAGTGCCTGCATGATGAAGTTGGAAATGACCCGCCCATCATTGGGATGCATGCGTGGCCCATAGGTATTGAAGATCCGCATGACTCGGATGTTGACGTTGTTCTGGCGGTGGTAGTCATAAAACAGGGTCTCCGCACAGCGTTTTCCTTCGTCATAACAGGAACGTACCCCAATTGGGTTTACATTGCCCCAATACTCTTCCGGTTGCGGATGGACCTGCGGGTCGCCCTAGACTTCAGAGGTCGAAGCCTGCAGAATTTTCGCCTTCACGCGTTTCGCCAGCCCAAGCATGTTGATGGCACCAAGTACGCTGGTCTTGGTGGTCTGCACTGGATCAAAACGGTAGTGAATGGGAGAGGCCGGACAGGCCAGATTATAAATCTCGTCTATCTCCACAAATAGAGGCTGACACACATCATGGCGCAGCAGTTCAAAACGTTTGTGGTCCAGCAGGTGTTCCACATTGATGCGTGCGCCAGTGAAGAAGTTGTCCAGACACAGCACTTCATGCCCTGCCCTTAACAGCGTCTCGCACAGATAGGAGCCTAGAAAGCCGGAGCCTCCTGTCACAAGAATTCTACGCCGGTCATCAAGCGAGAACATGAGGCCAACCCGTGATGCTGTCAGAGATGGAGAAAGCCTATCAGGCTGCCTTGAGCAGTAAACATTGAAAAACCTCTCCCGATAATTTGGCTGGAAGAAAATTCGCGTGTTTTCAAAGGGATGAATGGATTCACGCATTAGTTGAGCAAATTTCAAATATATTTGGTTGTTGAAGGCTTGCTCCTCGCGACGCTGCTGTTAGCATTGTACGTGTATTTCCTCACGCCTCTCGTGACTTCTCTGTTCCCCAAACTTTGAGTGGTCCACGCCAACGCTTGTAACAGGGCCCCAATGAATTCCTCGTTTTCCGCTAGTGCCTCCAGCGCTGGCATTCTTTCTGCATTTGTCGGTTTTGCCAGTTCTTTTGCAATCGTTTTACATGGCTTGAGCGGTGTTGGCGCAACCGCAGCACAAGCTACCTCCGGCTTAATGGCGCTTTCCGTTGCCATGGGGCTTTGCGGCATTGGCTTCAGCCTTTGGAAGCGCATTCCAATATCGGTTGCCTGGTCCACACCCAGTGCCGCGCTGCTGGCAACCTCGGGCGTTCCCGAGGGCGGGTTTGCGGCGGCGGTTGGTGCCTTCGTGTTTGCTGGTGTGCTTGTGGTGATCACCGGTCTTTGGAAACCTCTGGGCCGCATTGTCGGCATGATCCCTGTTCCACTGGCGCAAGCGATGCTCGCGGGGGTGATCCTGCCCTTGTGTCTGGTGCCATTTGAAGCTGTCGCGGAGATCCCGGCGCTTGCTTTGCCTGTGGTGCTAGCATGGTTCGTTGCTGGTCAGCTCAACAAGCTGCTGGCGGTTCCTGCGGCCTTGCTGGCATTTCTGGTTGTGCTTTATTTCCATGCCGATACATCGAGCGTGAGCTCGCTTGAGCTAGTACAGGCGCCAGTGTTTGTGATGCCGGAGTTTTCTCCTGCCGCGTTGATCGGGATTGGAATACCGATCTATATCGTGACCATGGCCTCCCAGAATATTCCAGGTGTTTCTATTCTGCGCAGCTTTGGGTACCAGCCGACTCCAGGCCCGCTCTTCAGCTGGACTGGCGTTGGGTCGGTTCTGAGCGCGCCCTTTGGTGGGCACGGCATCAGTCTTGCCGCGATCACAGCAGCCATTTGCGCCAATGAGGACGCGCACAAGGAGCCGACAAAACGATATTGGGCAGCGGTGGTTGCGGGTGTGGTTTACATCCTCTTTGGCATCTTCTCAGCTGGGTTTGTAGGAATTGTAGAGCTGGCTCCGCGTATCTTGATAGGCGGTGTTGCCGGACTGGCCTTGATCGGGACGCTGACCGTCTCTATTCAGGGCATGCTGAAAGATGCCCCAAGCCGTGAGCCTGCCATCCTGACGTTTTTGATCACGGCTTCAGGTCTTTCCTTTTATGGCATTGGCGCAGCGTTCTGGGGCTTGTTGGTGGGCATGGCGTTGAAATTCTGGATGGGTTGGAAGCAGAGAGGTCTGCAAAGCGAGCAGACCACTGAGAAAGCCTGAGCCTACGCGGGAAGCTTATCAAATTTGGGGATGTCTTCCAGATGATCATCCCAGTTTGCTTTGCTGCCCATAAAGATGTTCGCCGTCGGTTCCGCATGCACGGGTGTATCCAGTGAGCCTGCCGGAACCACGAGGAAGCTGTTCTCACGATCGTAAGTGGGAACGGGAGAACCACAGCTTTCGCAAAAGCTTTTGTGATGGCGGGTGGACGGCACATTGTAGGACTTGATGGCGTCCTCCCCGCTGGTGCAGGTAAAGTCTGCATCAAAGGAGAACAGATTTGAGGCGTGTGCAGACCCGGTTCCTTTTCTACAATGGCTGCAATGGCAAAAATAGAACTTCCTGAATGTGCCCTTGATCTTGAATTGTACGGTCCCGCATAGGCAGGAGCCTTGATGTGTTTCACTCATAATAATGATGGCCTGAAAGGGAGAGAAGAAGGCTGGAGCCGCACTGTGGCAGCCTCGGCCTTGCGATGCAAAACATAAAGAAACGGCGGAGCATTTGCCCCGCCGTCTGTTGCATCCGTGATACAAAAGTGCGTTATGCGCTTGCTTCCAAAGCACGGCGCTCTGCAATACGTTTGCGCTCCGCAATCGGATCGGGGATCGGCACCGCATTGATGAGCTCCCTGGTATAAGGACTCTGCGGGTTGTTGATCACCTCATGGGCCTCGCCAAGTTCAGCGATCTCGCCGAACTCCAGAACCATGATGCGGTTACTGATATGCTTGACCACGCTCAGATCGTGCGCAATGAACAGCAGGGAAAGACCCAGCTCTTTTTGCAGATCCATCAGCAGGTTCACCACCTGCGCCTGAACGGACACGTCCAGTGCAGAAACCGGCTCATCGCAGATGATCATCTTCGGATTGGTGATCAACGCGCGTGCAATGCCAATACGCTGACACTGACCGCCTGAGAACTCATGCGGATAACGGTTGATCATCCGGCCGGACAAGCCCACCTTTTCCATAAGTTCTCGAACGCGGGTCTTCACTTCATCCTTGGATGTGTTCGGGTAGTGCGTTTTCAGTGGTTCTGCAATGATCTGACCAGCAGTCAGGCGTGGGTTGAGGGATGCAAGAGGATCCTGAAAGATCATCTGGATTTCCTTGCGGATACCCAAAAGTTCCTTCTCGTTCATCGTCATCAGGTCCCGGCCCTGCCAGAACACTTCGCCGCCCTGAGACGGGATCATGCGAATGATCGCGCGGGCCAAAGTAGACTTACCGCAACCGGATTCGCCAACGATGCCAAGCGTTTCGCCTTCTGCCAAATCAAAGGAAACACCTTTCACCGCACGCAGAATGTCCGGCTTATGCCAAGGCAACGCGTTTTGCTTTTTGATTTTGAATTCCACCCGCATGTCGCGAACGGACAAAATTGGCTCTTTCGTGCTCAAGTTCAGCCCTCCGCCAGCTGGGTTTCAAAGCTGCGATCCAGCGTGATCAGGCGCTCTTCGTCCTGATCCAGACGCGGAACAGCGCTCAGCAGACCTTGTGTGTATGGATGGCTCGGCTTGCCGAAGATATCGACCGTAGAGCCCTGCTCCATCACTTCGCCCTTGTACATAACCATGGTGCGCTCGCAAGAGCCCGCCACGATGCCCAGGTTGTGGGTGATGAGAATGATGGCCATGTGGAACTCTTCCTGAAGTTCCACCAGCAGGTCCATGATGCGCGCCTGAACGGTTACATCCAGAGCTGTTGTCGGCTCATCTGCAATCAGCAGCTTCGGACGACACAACAAGGACATTGCGATCATCACACGCTGACGCATACCGCCGGAGAACTCATGCGGGTAAAGATGAATGCGGTTTTTTGCATTCGGGATCTTCACCGCCTCCAGCATACGCACACATTCTGCAATCGCATCTTTCTTCTTCATGCGTTTGCCGTCTGGCGCATTGTAAATGAGCGTTTCGGCCATTTGGTCGGAAATGCGCAAATACGGGTTCAGGGAGGTCATCGGATCCTGAAAGATCATAGCGATCTCGTTGGAGCGAAGCCTGTTCATCTCATCATGAGAAAGCCCGATGATTTCCTGTCCCTGATACTTGATTGAACCGGAAACCTGCGCGTTGTTCGGCAAAAGCCCCATGGTCGCGAAGGCTGTTTGGCTTTTGCCAGAGCCGGATTCGCCTACGATCGCAAGGGTTTCGCTTTTATCGATCTTAAGGTTTACGTTTCTTACGGCTTCTACCACTCCCTCAGGGGTGTCGTAGGTGATCCGTAGATTTTGGATATCCAAGAGTGCCACGAGTTCACCTCCTACTGGTCTTTAGGGTCAAGCGCATCGCGCAAACCGTCGCCGATAAAGAAAAAGCTGAACAGAGAGATGATAAAGAAGAACATCGGGAACGCCAGCTGCCACAGTGTGCCGTACTGCATGGTTCCTGCGCCTTCAGCGATCAACGCGCCCCAGCTCGTATTCGGCTCCTGAACACCCAGACCAAGGAATGAAATGAAGCTTTCGGTCAGGATCATCTGCGGGACCAGAAGGGTTGAATACACAACCACAACACCCAGCAGGTTCGGCACGATGTGTCGAAGAATGATCGTGAGTGGCTTCACGCCGGTCGCCATAGCAGCTTCTACAAACTCTTTATTCTTCAGCGTAAGGGTCTGTCCGCGTGCGATACGTGACATATCAAGCCAGGAAATCAGGCCAATCCCAACGAAGAGCATGAAGATTGAACGCCCGAACACAACCAGCAGCAGGATCAGAACGAACATGTAAGGAATGGATTGCAGAATATCGACAATACGCATCATGATATTGTCGACTTTGCCGCCAGTGTATCCCGCGATTGCCCCGTAGAGGGTGCCAACGATCACTGCGATCAGGGCACCAACGATGCCGACCATCAATGAGATCTGGGTTCCCTGCACCACGCGGGCGAACAGGTCACGACCAAGCTCATCGACGCCAAAATAGTGACCGTTTTCAATGTTTGGTGCGCCGAGTTCGGCGATCTGGCCCAGTATGCCCCAATCGATCTCGTCGTTCGACCAGGCAGCGAACATGTTACCGAAGGCGGAAAACAAGAAAACACCGGTCAAAATAATCAAGCTTACCAGTGCAGCCTTGTTCTTGAGAAAGCGGCGACGCGCATCTGCTAGCAGGGAACGCCCTTGGACTTCTTCTTGAGCAGCCAGATTTTCTGCAAACTGCTCCATTTTTTGAACATCTACCATCATGTGCTCGGCCCTCAGTATCTAATCTTCGGGTCGACCCATGCGTACAGGATGTCGACTATCAGATTGAAGAGAATGGTGAGACCACCGATGAGGATCGTAATGCCCATCATCACAGCGTAATCCCGGTTGAGCGCAGAGTTGACGTAGAACTGCCCGATGCCACCCGTTGAGAAGTACATGTCAATAATAACGGAACCTGTGATCATGGAAACGAACGCAGGGCCAAGATAAGACATGACAGGTAGTAGCGCAGGTTTAAGCGCATGTTTGAAGATGATCACCCTGTACGGCAGCCCCTTGGCCATGGCTGTGCGGATAAAGTTGGTATGCAGCACTTCCAGCATGGATGAACGGGTCAAACGTGCGACAGACGCCATGTAGCTGGTGGAGAGTGCGATAACCGGTAGGATCAAGTGGTTCCATTGTCCACCATTCCAGCCGCCACCGGGAAGCCAACCCAGCCACAGAGTGAAAACGAGAACAAGGATTGGTGCCATCACGAAGTTTGGCAGAACCTGTGCGCCGATAGAAACGCCAACGGCAAAGTAATCAAGCCAGCTGTTTTGTTTGAGCGCTGCTGCGATACCAAGCGCGCCTCCAACAATAACAGCCACGGCAAATGACAGGAAGCCGTAGGTCAAGGTGACCGGAAAACCATTTGCAATGATGTCGTTTACGCTTCGATCCTTGTATTTGAAGGACGGACCGAAGTCGAAATCTGTAATAATTCCGCCGATATAGTTGATGATTTGCACGTATATCGGGTTGTTCAGGCCATATTTGGCTTCAATATTGGCAAGAACTGCAGGAGGGAGAGGGCGCTCGGAAGTGAATGGGCCACCGGGAGCCGCATGCATGAGCAGGAATGAGATAATTATGAGCAGCAGCAACGTTGGAATTGCGATAGCCACTCGTCGTAGGATGTAGCTGAGCATTGTTATTAATGTCTCGTATAAAGAACTAGTGTTTCAGCAACAAAAAGATGCAAAAACACCGGTGTCCAAGACACCGGTGCTCTTGATTGCTGGATTACTTCGCAACCTTGTAGAGGTTCTTTGCGTACCAGTTCTGCTCAGCATTTTTGATCGGCCAGTTTTTCAACTGAGCGTTCATCATGTAGGCTTCTGTGTAGTGATAGATCGGGATGATTGGCATCTCGGTTGCCATGATCTCTTCAATACGAGTGTAGTTAGCCTGTGGGTTTGTCAATGACTTCGCATCGGACAACAGTTGATCAACTTCAGCGCTGGCAAACTTACCATCGTTGTAGCCGGATTCTGAATCCATCAGATCCAGGAAGGTAGAGGCTTCGTTATAGTCGCCACACCATGCACCGCGAGCAAGCTCGAAGTTCTGGTTGCCGCGCTCGTTCAGGAATGTCTTCCATTCCATGTTGCTCATGTTGACTTTAACACCGAGCTTCTGCTTCCACATCTGGCTCATTGCAATAGCAATTTTCTTGTGGCCCTCAGAGGTGTTGTACACCATATCGAACTCAAGTGGGTTGTCTTTGGAATAACCCACAGCTTCTAGTAGTTCAATTGCTTTTGCATCACGCTCTTGTTGAGACCAACCAGCATATTCTACTTCAGGAACTTCGAAGCCGGCAGTCACAGCAGGTGTGAAGGTGTAGGCTGGGAATTGACCTTCCTGAATAACATTGTCAGTGATGACGCGGCGGTCAATTGCGTAGGCTAGGGCCTTACGTACGCGAACATCCTTGAACACTTCTGGACCAGTGTCAGACAGGTTGAAGGTATAGTAGTAAGAGCAAAGGCGTGGGAAAACCACCGCCTGATCCGGATACTCTTTTTTCAGGCGTGGGAACTGACCCGCTGGTGTTTCGGTGCGATCTGTCTCACCTGCGAGATAGCGGGTCAGAGCGATGTTTTCGTTGTTGATTACAAGGGTTTCAACCTTGTCGATAATAGTATTTTCGTTGTCCCAGTAGTTGGTGTTGCGTTCCATGACAGCAGTTTCCTGCGGAACGTGCTTCACCAGCTTGTATGCGCCATTTGAAACGATGTTTTCTGGCTTAGTCCATGCCTCACCGTGTGCTTCGATCGCCCATGCTGGAGATGGGAAAGTACTGGAGTGCGTGGTCATCGCTGCGAAGTAAGGCAGAGGCTTAGTCAGTCTGACTTCGAGAGTATGATCGTCCAAAGCCGTGATGCCGAGCTTTTCAGGAGCCATCTCGCCTTTAACGATAGCATCTGCATTTTCAACGGACATCAGCTCAGCATACCACTGGTATGGAGAAGCCAGTTCCGGGCTGGACAGGCGGCGCCATGCGAACACGAAATCACCTGCAGTTACAGGCTTACCATCAGACCACTTTGCATCTTCGCGCAGCTTGAAGGTGTAAGTCATTTTATCTTCAGAAACAGTGTGACTCAGTGCAACGCCTGGTACCAGGTTGCCGAGATTGTCCTGATTGTAAAGACCTTCAAAAAGGTTACGTGCGATCTCGGAGCCAGATACGTCTTCATTGACCTGTGGGTCAAAGGAAGAGTGCTCGTCAAGAATACGGTAAGTGAAAGTCTGGTCGTCAGCGAGTTTCTCGCCGGTCTCTGGATGAACGCCCGCAGCAAATGCAGAGGTAGATAGCAGTGCAGTGCTTACTACGCTCGCCAATAGAAAACTTTTGCTGAATTTCATCTAGGAATCTCCTCACTACATCGGTCGCCTGTTCCCCAACAGCGCCGACTTGAATACATTTTTCAATAGGATTTGGAGCTCACCTCAATAAAAGAGTGACCCCGAAAAATTGCATATTTTCCTGAGAGCAACACGAAATAGAAATTATTTCTCCCTTTAGCAGCTCCCCACGAGTGGCTTTATGCTCAGTTGCCCTCGCTGCCGGTAGATACGCACATCCCGGTACGTACTCTAACCTAGTTTCTGTCTTATTCAATTGTATTCTTGCCCAGAAATGGCCACACAATGATATCTTGGGGGTAATATCCCTGATGGGATTGCGTAGAAACCTTGCCCAATCCTAGGTTTTTGCAGCATTTCCGGTAGTTTTCAGCCCTATAAAATTTCCAAGAAAAAATATCTGAATCGCTTCAAATTGAGATTAACCAAGATTGCGAGTAATTGGTTAGGTATTCATGCCCCATACTATTCGCTGGGTAGAGTCTTCAGGTGGGCATATGGAAGATATTCAAAGTCTTGAGCGATCAAGGGGGGCTGAACTACAACCTCCACTCATTTTAGATCTTGATCACACTATAATTCGGACGGACTGTTTCTTTGAGGCGCTTATTCTGTTTCTCAAAGTAAACCCTTTGAATTTATTCGTTGTTTCCTACTGGCTTTTGCATGGCCGCGCCTATGTCAAACAGCGATTGGCCGATCGTGTTGATTTATCCTTTGATAATCTGCCTTTGAATGAGGATGTAGTCGCCTATGCGCGAGCGCAGGCTGAAAAAGGCCGTATAGTTCACATGGCGACGGCTACTGACGAAGTCTTTGCAAGGGCAATTGCAAGACGACTCGGCTTTATCCAAGACGTTTACGCAAGTGACGGACAGACCAACCTAAAGGCTGCAAACAAAGCTGACTATCTGGCGCAGATGCACCCCGATGGGTTTGCTTATGCTGGTGATAGTCTTTCAGATCTTCCAGTCTTTAAACGCGCTTCGCAATCCTTGATTGTGCATCCAAGTGCAAGCTTCTCGCAAAAGGCAACACAATGCGGGGAAGTTGAAAAGACTTTCGTGAGGACTGACAGTTTCTTGCGACCTTTCCTGAAAAGCTTACGCCTGCACCAGTGGGCCAAGAATACACTGGTCTTTGTGCCACTTATTCTGGGTGGTCAGGCCTTGAACCCCACCGCGTGGGCAAGTGCTGCACTGGGGTTCCTCGCACTGGGTATTCTTGCAAGCTCCACCTATTTGCTGAATGATCTCTGGGATCTTGATGCGGACCGTCAACACTGGAGCAAAAAGGCACGGCCACTCGCCTCGGGTAAACTCAAGATCGTTCATGCGATGCTGGCGATTCCGCTTGGGCTTGCGCTCAGCTTTGCGATTGCAAGCGCGCTGGGGCCCTTGGTTGTACTGGGCTTTTTCTTTTACCTTGCAACTACTGTTGCCTACTCCTTTTATCTGAAAAGAATTCCATTGCTCGATACCGCCGTTCTGGCGGCGCTCTTTACCATGCGCCTCGGGATCGGTGTGACGCTTGTTGATGTTCCCCCATCACCTTGGCTCTTTGTCTTTTCAATGTATCTGTTCCTATCGCTCTCACTCGCCAAACGACACACGGAACTTGGCCGTCACGTAGAGGCTGGTACCAACGGGGGGATGTCAGGCCGCGGGTACAGAAACATGGATTTGCCGGTCCTTCTTGGGTTGGGAGCAGCCAGCGGTTTGGCGGCTACGCTGGTGATGGTGCTTTATCTGACCAACGAAGCGTTCAATGCGGATTTTTATTCGGTACCGGCTCTGTTATGGGGCATTCCGCCAATTCTCTTCCTTTGGTTGGGGCGTATATGGCTCAAATGCCAGCGACTGGAGCTGAATGATGATCCCGTCGTCTTCGCGCTTAAGGACAGGCAGAGTCTGGTGCTTGGAGGACTAGTTGGGGTCTTATTCCTCTGCGCAAGTTTTGGGGGCTATGTACTTTGATGGTTACCGTACGCCTTGCCGCACTCAAGTCCTCTTATGATACCAGCGCGGAATTTCGGCAGGTCGTCCGCTTCCTATTTGCGGGCGGCTTTGCTGCCTTTGTGAACTGGGTTTTGCGGATCGGCCTATCAGTGTTTCTGCCGTTCTGGCTTGCTGTGTTGCTGGCCTATTTCATCGGCATGAGCATCGGATTTACGCTCTACAAGCATTTTGTCTTCGTGAACGCGGAGAAGCCAGAAAGTGCCAAACGACAGATCCTTGTGTTTCTGGGCGTGAACTTCTTCTCCGCCTTTGTTGTGCTGGGACTGTCAGTTGGGCTCAGTGGGCTACTGGCACGGCTGCTCCCACTCGTTATCGCAGAAGCGATGGCGCACGGTGTCGCCATCGCGGTTGGTGCGGTCACAAATTACCTTGGCCACAAGGTCATCACCTTTCGTCAGGCTTGATCCCCTCGCCTTAACTGTTTGCGGCAAAGGCAAGGGCCTGCATGGCGACATTCAGGAACAAGGCCTGCGCAACGAGAAGAGCGAAGATCCCAATGTTGTCTTTGCTGATTGTTTGCACAACGAAGAGCATCATGAGCGGTAGCCAATCCAGTACGTAACGCTGCACCGAATACTGAGAGAAGCCGTTTGAGTGATAGAAGAGCGTTATGCCAGCAATAAGTGCAATCGTGAGAGCAGCAAACAGGTAGTCCCGGTTCCACTTGGCGAGGAAGAAATACAGCAAGAACGGCGCGCCGATAAAGAGCGCGATGCCTTTGTCGCCGAAACCACTCATCTGCGTCAGGTACCTGCCAGAGAACTCTACATCCGGCCCTTGCACGAAGAAATGCATCAGGTTGAAGAGCAGATAGTCCTTGTGGAAGAGGCCCAGTTCCTGAACCCGGTTTGCAATCCACTCTGCAGATGTCTCACCCGGTACATCCCATTCGTGTGGGAAGATATAGGCATAACCGGTCTGCATTGGATCGCCGAAGCGCACGTAGTTGTAGGCGAAGTAGACTGCGATGGCGAGCGCCGGGAAAATGGCGAGTTTCAGTAGTCGCTGAATACTCTCGGAATTGATGGCGAAGATAGATCTGTCAGCCGGTGTCATCAGAACGAAGAAGAACGGCATATACAGGATGCTCATCTGGCGCGTGAGGAATGCAAGCCCAATAAACAGTCCCACAAGCCATGCATTCCGCTTTATCAGCGCGGACCAGAGCGCTAATGAAGTGAGCATCACAGCAACGGCTTGGGCAAAGAACCAGACCCCATCTGCACGCAGGACCGCGTATTGCAGCGGGGAGGCAAACAAAAACGCCACAACCAGCAACAGCGCAAGGCGGAAATCTGCCTGATAATGCCGCGTGAGTTGCCACCAGACGACCCCGGTGATGGCGAAGCAAACGGTTCCCAGCAAAATGAACTGATGAAATCCGATGCCAAAGACCGCAACAAACGGAAGCGCGATTAACGCTGGTACAGGAGGAAAGATCACATAGACCTGTCTGTCATAAAGTGCACAGTCGAAATCAAAACAGCTTTCCGCATAAAACCTGCCGTTCAAAAAGGCGTCTGCCAGCAAAGCGTAGGAATTGCTTTCCGGTTGCTCGCTGACCATGCGAAATGCGATTGCTGCCAAAAGAATGAAGACCAATCCGCCCAGAATAAGTGGGAGGAGTGCCCCTCTAAATCGTTCAATTAGAATCATATTGCCCCCAAAATATGGGAGAGTAATAGCACCGCGAATCCTAGTGTGTCCTTAAGACCGGACAAATTGCCCGGAACCGTTTGAGTGTACTGCTTACACGCTTGGTTGCCTCTAACTGCGGGAATAATCGTCAAAGCTGGTTATTAATTTCAATCTATCTCAAATCTTGATTTAATTTTATTTGCCTGATAGGTGATGGATATTGCTCCCAGAAATTATGCCGTGAAAACGGTTGATCCCATGCCCTAGGGCGGAAACCACATCCGCAAAACGGCTGGGATTGAAACAGGAATATCCTCATGTCGGACTCTCCCAAAACCGCAGGCGCAAGCCTGGGAACGGTTGAATTTGTTGCCCTTATGGCAACGCTGACAAGCTTGATGGCACTATCTACTGACGCTGTGCTGCCTGCCTTTACAATCATCGGAAAAGACTTGAACGTCCAAAACCCCAACAACGTTCAGTTTATTATTTTTGCGCTGTTTTTGGGGTTGAGCGTAGGGCAGTTCATCTTTGGCCCGGTTTCGGATCGCTTTGGGAGAAAGCCAGCCGTCTATGCCGGATCTGTGGTGTTTGCGGTGGGCGCCGTGCTCGCGGCGACGGCAACATCTTTGCCTATGATGATTTTTGGACGATTGCTGCAGGGCATTGGCGCAAGTGCGCACCGGACTGTCGTGATGGCTATTGTGCGCGACAAGTATTCCGGTGCGGAAATGGCGCGCATTCTATCGTTTGTAACCGCAGTCTTTATTGTAGTGCCCACACTGGCACCGCTGATCGGACAGGGCATTTTGGTTGCTGCCGGCTGGCGTGCGATCTTCATCATCATGCTTATTATGGCGTGTGTTGCCTGTACCTGGCTTGCGCTGCGACAGCCTGAGACACTCAAACCGGAAAACCGCCGCACCATTACACCGCGTGTGTTGTGGGCCGGGTTTCTTGAGGTGACGAGCCACAAAGCGACGATGTATTACACAGCTGCTGCTGGTTTCGTGTTTGGCACCATGCTGACTTACCTCAGCACGGCTCAACCGATTTTTGCGGACATCTTTGACATCCATGAGACATTCCCGCTCTACTTCTCCGGGATTGCCGTCGTGTTCGGGATGGCCTCCATCGTAAATGGCCGTATTGTCAGACGTATCGGTATGCAGAACATGTGCCGGGCTGCTCTGTGTATCCAGATTGTATCCAGTCTGGCATTTGCGCTCTATCTGTTCTTTGTCGCGACCACGCCGCCTTTGTGGTTGTTCATGACGTACCTTTCATTTGCCTTCTTCTGTCAGCCGATGCTGAATGGCAACCTGAACGCTATGTCTATGGAACCACTTGGACACTTGGCAGGCTTGGCCGCCACGTTGATTGGCGCATCCACGACCTTCATCGCGCTTATCCTTTCTGTGATAATGGGACGTGCCTACGACCAGACCTTGTTGCCTTTGTCGTTTGCGTTCTGCGTGTTTGGAGGCATGGCTCTTGTGCTAGTGATGATGGGGGCAAGAGCACAGAGGGCGGAAAAACTCGCGTTCTCAGATGGTCTCGCCGGGGAAGCCCGCGCTTAAAGGCCTGTGTTTACGACACTGCCAGAAAATATAAAGGGAGGGGAGTTCTCCCCTCTCCGCTTACTTGTCTGACCAAACGGCCAGTTCATTGTTGTTTGGGTCCAGAAAATGAAACCGGCGTCCGCCCGGGAACGAAAAGATCTCACGGCAGATCCTGGCCCCATGCTTTTGCAGGGTTTCCTGCAGGGCCTCCAGCTCCTCTGCATACAAGACAACCAGTGCGGCCCCGTTAGTGGTGGATGAAGACTGCTCGGCTCTAAAAAAGCCGCCGTCGAAACTGCCATCGTTGAAGGCCGTATAATCAGGGCCGTAGTCCTCGAACGTCCAACCCAGCGCTTTGCCATAGAACGCCTTGGCTGCCTCCAGATCAGCTGCGGGCAGCTCGATATAATTGATCCTACCAGATTTAGTCACTTTCAATTCCTTACTGAAAATTGGGTTCTACAAAGCCTTTCCAGCAAATCTACAATATTGCGACAGATTTGAAATGGTGGAATAGATCGTTGAACCCTGTCGTTATAGTTGTAAGTGAGATGTTCAAATGAATAAATTTGGTTTCCCCCTCTCGTTCATTGCAGCTTGTGCGATGGGAGTTGCGGCTTTGTCTGGTGCCACACCCGTTTTCTCCCAGTCCGCCCCGCAGGAGGATGCCAACAGCCCTAAGGTATCTTCCCAACGCTACGGAGATTGGATGCTGGAGTGTGTCGAGCCTGCAGTCAACGGTATGAGCTGTCAGATCAAACAACAAATTGTCCATAATGAAAGCGGTCAGAGCATACTGCTGATGACCTTGACGTACAATCCGGCGGAAAAAAGCAACATGGTGCAATACATATTGCCGCTCGATTTTCTGTTGGTTCCGGGTGTTGGCGTGAATGTGGGTGATTTTCAGGCAGTCGCGCGGGTCAGTCGTTGTATGGCACAAGGCTGTGTGATTGAAGGAAAAACTGAAGATGATTTCATCGAAGCGATGAAGAATGCAACCGAACAGGGACGTTTTGTGCTCATGTCCAGATCGGGCAAAAAACTTGGTATTGCTTTTTCTGCCACGGGCTTCACGAAAGCTTACAACGAGATGCGAGCCCAAAACCTAAAGTGAGTGCGCTCGACTTTCGGCCTTTGCGTCGTGAGGCAAGGTTGTTCTGTAAGTGGAACAGGTTGGTTGTGAACACGGTGTCAGCACGATACGCAATCTTTGTCCTTGAAAAGCAGACCTCCCGCTGTTTTTTGGAATGGTGTGTCATATGAAGCTTTTAGTTCACTCCTGAGTTGACGTTTCAATACAAAACCTTATCTTTTCTCCCTATTGAAAAACCTAGTGTTTTTCTGGAGTGGCTTCACACGGCGTATTCTCAAAGAAGAATTTGGGATGAAACAGAAGCCCGAAGCGGATCGAGCGATCTTGCTTGGAGGGAAGCTGCTCTTTGTGATGTAAAAGTGTTGGGAGGCACGGTCCATTGGCGAAGTCCAGCGGCAATCCATTGATAACCGGCAGTGGTCTTTGGCAGCGTTCGCCTGAACGTGTGTTGTTTGAAAATCTTTCCTTTGGCTTGAATGCTGGCGACCGGATCGGGCTCGTGGGGCACAATGGATGTGGTAAGTCCACTTTCCTGAATATCCTTGCAGGCCGCGGCGAGCCAAGCGAGGGCAGCGTCTCTGTTTCCAGAGCCGCCGTTGTGTCTTGTGTAGAGCAGCACCTGCCCAAGGATCTGATGGATTTGACGCTGGCAGAAGCGGTTCGCGACTCTCTGCCCGCAGATAAACGTGACTGGATGGACTGGAAGGTGGACGTCATTCTGCCGGAAATGGGTTTTGAACCTCACCAGTCTGGCGTGCTTTGCAAAGATCTCAGTGGCGGGCAGATGACACGTCTGATGCTGGCGCGGGCATTGATGAACGAGCCGAACCTGCTCCTGCTGGATGAACCCAGCAACCACCTTGACCTTCCCACAATCCTTTGGCTGGAGAGCTTTCTGAAGTCGTGGAAGGGCAGCTTCCTTATGATCTCGCACGATGCGACGTTGTTGGATGCTGTCACCAATCGAACGTGGATTATGCAGGACCGAAAGCTGCACGCATTTGACCTGCCCTGTACCAAAGCCTTGCAAGAGCATGAGATCCTGACGCAAGCCCGCATTGCACGGCGCGAAGCGGAAGACAAAGAGATTAAGCGTGTCGAGGCAAGCGCCAAGCGGATTGCCGAGTGGGGCCGTACCTTCGACAATGAAGACCTGTCGCGCAAGGCCAAGTCCATGGAAAAGATGGTCGATCGCATGAAGGACGACCAGACGGATGCCGTGGAGACCTATCCATGGAACCTTTCCATTGCGGGGGAACCGATTCAGGCAGACAGGCTGGTGCAACTGAAAGAACTGGATGTGACGCCCCCTGCTGCTGCTGTGTTCCTGTACAAGGTTGATGATATTGCTGTGCGCCCCGGAGACCGGATTGCGGTTATGGGCGCAAACGGGACCGGTAAATCCAGCCTGCTGCGGTGCTGTTGGGAGAAGCGGAAGAGTGAGGACGGCGATGTTCGGGTTCATCCGCGTTGCCAGATTGCGTTTTATGACCAGACGCTCCAGCAACTACCGGGAGACGCCAATCTGGTTGAGGGTATGGTGTCCGTTGGCGAAGCGCTTAATGTGGATTTACGCGTTGCCGATTGCGAAAAGACCATCATTGCCGCTGGTTTCAAATACAATCAGCTGCATCAAAAGATCTCCCAGTTGAGCGGGGGCGAACGGGCGCGCCTGCTGCTTGTATCGCTGTCTCAGGTGCAGGCCAACCTGATGATGCTGGACGAGCCGACGAACCACCTGGATCTTTACGGACGGAATGAACTTTCCAACCAACTGCAGTCTTTCGACGGCTCCTTCCTGTTGGTTTCACATGACAGACATCTGGTGGAAGCCACATGTAACCGGTTCTGGGTCGTGCAAAATGGACGGCTGCAGGAAGTCAATGACGTGGACGCAGCTTATGAGCTGATCGCCAAAGTTCAGGTAAAGTCGATCAAGGCTGCCATGGAAACTCGTGGGAGCGTGGAAGAAACGAGCGGTGAAGTGAGTGCTCCGGCGGTGGAAAACTCCTCTGAAGAGGACATACTTGAGCGTCTGATTGAACTGGAAGAGTTGATGGCTGCTGATCTGGCCCGCCGTCCTAACAGGCAGTCCTCGCATCTTCAGCAGAAATGGAAAGCTGAGATTGCGCTGATACAGGAGCAGCTTGAGCTGATTGGTTAGTCAGGAGTTTGTTCCAAAAACTGAGAGGGAGGTGCACGGTCGAGCGTGGTGTGCCTCTTGCGCAATCTTGAAGGCACCGGCTTCATACATACCTTCGAGTGTGAGCTAATGGCTTTCAGGCAATAGAAAAGCCCGCTGCGAACACAACGGGCTTTTAAAATGGTGCGGATGTCCGAGAAGCTTAGCCGACGAAGGCGCGCTCAACCACGAATGTGGATGGGGCCGCATTGGAACCTTCTTCAAGGCCGTTCTTTTCAAGGATTACCTTGGTGTCGTTGATCATTTCCATGGAGCCACAGATCATGGCACGGTCGATTGCTGAGTTCAGTGGTGGCACACCCAGATCTTCAAAGAGCTTGCCGCTTTCGATCAATGTGGTGATGCGTTCCTGACATGGGTACGGTTCACGGGTCGCTGCTGTGTGCAGACGCAGTTTACCGGCAGCGAACTCACCAACGAGCGGATCGTTTTTGACTTCCTCAACCAGTTCCTTCGCGTAGGTGAGTTCATCAACTTCACGGCAGGTCTGGGTCAGGATGACTTCCTCGAACTTCTCGTAGGTTTCCGGATCGCGGATCAGGGAGGCGAACGGCGCAACGCCAGTGCCAGTCGAGAACATGTAAAGACGCTTACCCGGAATCAGGGCGTCATTCACGAGCGTTCCGGTTGGTTTCTTGCGCATAAGAACGGTGTCGCCCGGCTGGATCTTCTGCAGGTGCTCGGTCAGTGGACCGTTTGGCACCTTGATGGAGAAGAACTCCAACTCTTCATCCCAAGACGGGCTGGCAATGGAGTAGGCGCGGAAAACCGGCTTCTCAGCATTTGGCAGGCCGATCATGACGAACTCGCCAGAGCGGAAACGGAAAGAGCTTGGACGTGTAATGCGGAACTTGAACAGACGGTCGGTGTAGTGCTGAACGGACACTACTTTCTCAGCAAAAACGTTTGCCGGAATAGGAAAATCGGTCTTGGCTTCCTGATCAAGCACAGGAGCTGGGGCCAACGCTGCGTCGGTCATGTGCAATCCTTAGATTGTTTTGATTAGGCCAGAGCCCGATACTTGGCCAGTTGTTGCCTCCGCTTTATCCGAGCGGAGGGCAGAAAAGCAACCGTTTATAAGTAAAATTTCAGAAATTTGTTTCTGAAAGCCAAGAATGCTCTGCTCAAAGCTGATGACACGCCGGTTTTTGCAAGAAAGCGCGCAAATTGAGCCACAAATAAGGTGCCGAGATAGGTGTAAATACGCAAATCCTATTGAGGATATGGTTTCCTCTAGTTTGTTACGACTGGGCTTCTTCCATGTGTTTTGACGTCAAGAAAGCAAGATATGTTCACCTGCAATATGCTGTAAAAGAACAACTGGCGAAGGCAAAGGAGCCAAGACGTGAAAGCAGTGCAGAGCAAAGCAGCCTATGAGAAACGAATGCTGCGTGTTCTTGACTACATCTATGATAATCTGGATGGGGATCTGAGTCTGGATGCGTTGGCTGATGTGGCCTGCATGTCCCGCTTTCACTGGCACCGGGTGTTCCAAAGCATGCGGGGCGAAACGCTTGCCACGGCAATCCGCCGCATCCGGTTGAATCGCGCCGCACTGGATCTTCTCCAATCCGATGCGGCCGTGACAGAGATTGCCGAGCGAAACGGCTACCCGAGCACTCAGAGTTTTTCGCGCGCGTTCAAGGGGGAATATGGCGTGGCACCCGGCCGGTTTCGTGAGAACAAAAGCGCGGTACCTGTACAGGCCTCGGGGAAAACTAGTGTGTTTTCAATGTATCCGGTGGAAATCAGAGAGATGCCTGAAAGGTCCATACAAGCGCTGTCGCGCCGTGGCTCCTATAGCAATATGGGTGCTAACTTCAGCAAGTTGGCCGCCATGCTGTCGTCGCGGGGAGTGATCCGTGACTGCGGCCCGTTCATAGGTATCTATTGTGATGACCCTGACATCGTGCCGGAGGCTGAACTGCGCTCTTTTGCCGGAGCGGTTGTGCCAAAGTCCTTTGAAAATACAGCGGGTCTGGAGCCGCTTGTGATCCCCGGTGGCAGGTGCGCAGTGCTGCGCCATCAGGGCGCGTATGCCGGATTGCAGGCTGCGTTTAACTATCTTTACGGCATATGGCTGCCCTCCTCTGGAGAAGAGGCGGCAGACCAACCGTGCTACGAGATTTTCCTGAACAGCCTGACGAACACTCCGACCGAGGACCTTCTCGTAGAGATATGCCTGGCACTGAAATAGTATGTGTCTCTATACTATTGAATTTGCTCAGTTTTGCAGGATGTTGTTTTCTTCCTGTGTTTCCAAAGCCTCGTTGATGTTCCCGTCCTTATTGATCTCCGCAATACATGCTGCCTGATCGGCTGCAGACATGCTGGGGTATCCGAAGTCTGGAGGATAGCCCAACGGGTCGGCTCCGGGGCCTCCACTGCGGTATTTCTCTGCAATATTCGGGCAATCGGAAACCGGACTGATAATGTTCGGGTAATCCGACTGTAATGGCTCGGTGTTTTCCTCTCCAACCGGACCCTGCGCAGATTCGTCGGTCTGTGCGAGCGTGTAACCCGATGAAACTACAAGGAAACTGAGTGCAAGAAATATTGTTGTTGTTCTTAACTGCATTGCGACTGTTCTCACCGCTTCGAGAAAATGGAAAGTCAGGGCATTAAACAGGAAACCGGCAAAAACTATGTGAGCGCTTTGGTTTAAATTGCGTTGAAATGTGTAAGAGTGCGCTCTTCGGTTGGTTTTTGCTCGCTTTACAAGTGATTTACCTATGCGTAAACTTCTGGCTCGCTTTGAAGGCTTGGACCTTTCACCGCGATTGGGGGGACGTCATGTTAAAGAAGATTGGCTGGGGTGTTCTGGCTGTTGTACTCGTGCTTGCTGCTGGCGCTTTTTATTTCCGGCAAGACATAGCCGAGATCCGTGCCGTGATGGCATATGCTGATGCATTTAAACCTGAGAATATCGATCAGAAGTTCCGGTCACTATACAAGGAGTATGCAAGCACCACGGTAGAAGCGCCCAAGGAAACCTACGAGCTGCCGCGCGAGCACCGGGCTGCGCCGATGCCAGAGAGCTTTGTCTATAAGGGTGAGACAGCCTCGACTGCGGATTACATTCTCGATTCCCACACTACCGGCCTTGCCATAATACACAATGGCAAGCTGATCCATGAATATTATGACAGGGGTAACACGGAAGAGACGCACGCCATTCAGATGTCCGTCTCCAAATCCATGGCCTCCATCCTAGTTGGCGTTGCGCTTGACGAAGGGTACATCGACAGCGTTGACGATCAGGTGGTCAAGTATGTGCCTGAGTTAAAGGGAACAGCCTATGATGGCGTTCGCCTGAAGGACGTGCTTGAAATGTCGTCGGGTGTACGCTGGAATGAAGACTATGCTGATTTGAACTCCGACATTGTTCAGTCGGTGGTGGCTATCCTTCTGGGGTCGCAGGATGAGTTTACAAAGGACGTGCCTCGCGAATTGGAGCCGGGCACCTATAACCGCTATTCCTCAATTGATACCCATGTGGTCGGTTGGGTTCTGCGCGGCGCAACCGGAAAACCCTACAAAGAGTGGTTCAACGAGAAGCTCTGGTCCAAGCTCGGTGCGGAGTCTACTGCAGAGCTTATGGTTGATCAGGAAGGTGAACCGGTTGTTTTTGGCGGCGTGAATATCCGCCTGCGCGATATGTTGCGCGTTGGGATGGTTCTGGAACGTGGGGGGCTGAACCACAAAGGGGAGCGTATAGTCTCTGAGGAGTGGATTAAGACATCCGTGACGCCAGATGATCCGCGTTTGATGCCGGGCTACAACAACCCGCAGAGCCCCTCCCCGCTTGGCTATAAATACCAGTGGTGGCTTCCACTGGAATCTGATCAGGGGGATTTCACGGCGATTGGCATCCACGGTCAGTTTATTTATGTCAATCCGGCCCGCAACGTGGTGATTGCCAAAACCTCGACCTACCCTGACTATCAGCGGGACAAGGAGATGGTGAAGATGAAGTCAATTGCGCTGTTTCAGGCAATTGCCCGTCATCTGAGTGATGTGCCTAATTCATAAAATAAAAGCTGGCTCTGGAGAGAGCCGGCTTTCTGCCGAAAGTGTGAGTGTGGTCTGTCCTATTTCTGCTGGCTTGTGGGAGCAAGCACGACCTCGCGAATGTTGATGTTTTGTGGCTGCTGGTAAACGAAGAGCACAGTGTTAGCGATGTCCTCTGGCTCAAGAATGTTGTTCTTGCCCTGGCGAGCGCGCTCATGCTCCTCAATGAGTTTTTGAGAGGTGGTGTGAGACAGAAGTTCAGTTTTTACAACCCCCGGCGCGATGACCATGACACGCACGTTGTCGACTGAAACTTCTGCACGCAGGGTTTCGCTAATGCCGTGAACGGCGAACTTGGTACCGCAATAGACTGCGCGGTCTGCAACGGTCCTACGGCCACAAATGGAACTGATGTTGATGATGGACCCTCTGCGACGTGCTTTCATGCCCGGCAGAACGGCGTGGATGCCATTCATGAGCCCCTTAATATTAATATCGACCATAAGGTCCCATTCTGCTGGATCTTGCGTAGCCGGATCACCCAGCATCATGCAGCCGGCGTTGTTGATGATTGCATCTGCCGGACCCATTTTTTCTTCCGCTTCTTTCACAGCGGCAATCAGCTGTTGGCGGTTGGTTACGTCAACGCCGCGACACAGTGTGTTTGGAAGACCTAAAGCTTCCATCTTCTCGACACGGCGAGCAAGCAACAGAAGAGGATGACCAGCAGCGTTGAAGGTCTTGGCAAGCGCTGCGCCGATACCGGAGCTTGCGCCCGTGATAATAATAAGCGGCTTTGTCATTTCACTCACCTGCCTTCCTTCTTGGAGTTTATTGAGCGCAACTGGTTTTCTTTATTCGGCTGCAATCGCGCAATTCGGATCACCGGATGAATGCGGATAAGCCAAAATGAGTGTTGGGCTGGGAAAAGACTGAGTACCGCAATGGCTTGCATGTATCTGCGTGTCGCAGAACATGGCAGTTCCGGCTTAGCTAAGGATTAAACGGATCTTTCAAAAGCATGGTTTCGTCAGCCAGCTTTGTTTCCGCAAAACATTGCTCTAACGGCGGTATGTGCCGACAAATCCATCAGGTACAATTGCGCCAGCAGGGCCAGCGTTCGGGTCATCTACGCCAAAAGGAATAAAGACCCGTTGGATGATGATCTTTTCACCATCTGGAGGTGGTGGTCCGGGCAGCACCGCACCCTGTGTGGTTTTGAACCCTTCCAGTTCACAAATGAGATTTCTCTCCTCAAAACCGGGGGGCACGACCATCGGGGCAGGTGTTTGTTGAACATAGATTGAGGATCGATAGCCCTGCAGATAGCAAAAAGCGCCGTCTGGTGTGGTGTTGACGGTGACCAGCGTTGCCCCGCGTGGGACCGCAACGGTTGGTGTATAGGACTGTGGCAAGCGTTGCTCATCCAAAATGCATCCAACCAGAACGGGAAGCGTGAATGCGAGAACGCTCAGGGAAAGCTTGCTTGGCAAATTATGGTCCTCATCAGGCCGACACTTTGAAACTAAAGGGCAGACTGAACCTAAAACACCCGTTAGATTCGCCGGGGCATTTGCTAGGGTTCCCTGCGAATTTCTGGGCGAGAGGTGGTGGGCGGCTACAATCCGGGCTGAACTCTCGGGCTTTCCAGGTCTGCATCCACTGAAGAATTTGAACTCGGCGGTTTGTGCGGGCGTCCGGATACCTGCACCAATCCGCCTTCAGTTGCGTTCGGGAACGTTTACGTGTGTAGGAGGTCGGCCCAGCCCAAAAACGGTCGACCGAGCGCCCTTGTGGAAACGCAGATTACGGAGAAGTTACTATGACGAACCGCAAATCACCTCAGAGCTGTGAGTTAGCTTGTTCAAAATAAAGTTAAACTTGCTTAGCCAGCTGTGGGAGCCAAGAAATTTCCCTTTAGTAAACAATTGCGGTAGACTCTCCGCAAGAGAGTTAATTGTGCGTGATGGCCGATGTAGGTAAATATTATTTCTATATTTACAGACAAAATCAGCAACTTAGAGCGTAGCCTCCAAGTTTGTGGTTGTATTCAAAATTCCTTACTGTTGAAGTTATTTAAGCTATGCATGCTTTCGGCATAAAAATGAGCTTCGTTGCATTTTAATTTTTGGGTTTCTTGTGATGTTATTCTAAGGCTGAGCTTGACTCACGCATTGACGAGAGACGTTGCTCAGAATACACGGCTGAAAATTCGACAGGCTTTGTCCTCTTGCATCCACGGAATTACAAAGTATCTATGTGAGAGAGTGAGCCTAAAGGTGCACTAGAATATTTTGAGCCCATATTACCGTTTTGCGCAGATTAACGGAACGAAAATGACAAGACTAAGTGAAACCACGCTGAAACTGCTGGAACAAGGCGCTGTTCGTAAGGGCCTTGCGGAACTCCGCGTGGGGATCGAGAAAGAAGCTCTGCGTGTTGGCAGAGACGGCTTTATGTCATTGCGTGACCACCCGGATGCTCTGGGCAAAACGCTAACACATAAATTTATTACGACAGATTTTGCTGAGGCCCAGCTGGAATTTATCACACCTGCTTTGCACTCTGTGGCCGAAAGTCTGGAGTTTTTGAAGGAACTTCAGGCGTTTGCTGCCCGCAGGACAGATGCAGGCGAATACCTGTGGAACGCCTCAATGCCGCCGGAAATAGCCAGCGACGAGAGCATTCGTGTGGCTGAATACGGAACCTCCAACGCAGCGCAGATCAAAACACTCTATCGCAAGGGGCTGGCGCATCGCTATGGCAAGCGGATGCAGACAATCTCCGGTATTCACTACAATTTCTCGATCTCCGACGATCTTTGGCGCACCTTCCATGGGCAGTCTGCCTCCGGCGGAAGCCTTCAGGATTTCCGCAGTGCGGGCTACCTCGGCCTGATCCGCAATTTGCAGCGTCATGGCTGGCTGGTTCTGTACCTGTTTGGCGCCTCTCCTGCGGTTGATAAGAGCTATCTGCCTGCGCCACATCCAACGCTATCAATGCTGGGTGACGACACCTACTATGACGAATACGCAACTTCGCTTCGCATGAGTGATCTGGGCTATACCAGTGTTGTTCAAAGCGAGTTGGATATTCACTACAACTCTCTGTGCGACTACATTGAGGGCCTGCGCGGCGCGCTGGCGACCTCTGTCCGTCAGTACGAGCAGATCGGGGTGGCTGAAAAAGGCGATTACAAGCAGATCAACACCCACCAGCTGCAGCTGGAAAACGAGCTTTACGGTTCTGCTCGTCCAAAACGAAACACGGAAGAAGGCGAGCGCCCGATTGCAGCACTATGTCGGCGCGGCGTTGAATATATCGAGCTGCGCTCCCTCGATATTAACCCGCTGACACCAATCGGCATTTGTGAGCAGCAGGCCCACTTCCTCAATGCGTTCCTAACCCATCTAACCCTAGCACCGTCACCATGCATTTCCGCCGGAGAGCAGCAGGCGCTCAACGATCAGCAGCGCATGGTTGCATGGCAAGGCCGTGTGCCGAGCCTGGTGCTGCCAGCTTATGGTTCTGGCGGTATGGAGCTGCGTGAAGCCGGACATCGTTTGCTCGATGACATGCGCATTACTGCAGAAGTCATGGATGACGTCTATGGCGGGACCGGTCATACGGATGCCATCAATGCGCAAGCTGCCAAACTGGATAATCCTGATCTGACACCATCGGCTAAAATTTTGCAGGGGGTCAAGGAAAAGGGTTCCTTCACTGGATTTATCGCAGAGCTGTCAAAAAACCAGTCGGATCACCTGAGGGCCATGCCGATCTCCGAGGAACGGTTGAAGTTTCAGGAAGCCATGGTGTCCCAATCCCGCGCTGCTTATGAGCAGATTGAAGCCCGCGCGGGCGAGCATAACTTTGAGCGTTTTCTGGATTCTCAAAATACAACGGAAGTCCTGCCGCCAGAGTGTCTCGGTGATCAGTAGGCCTACCCTTTGCTCTGGAAGGTAAGGCACTTTGCAGATTTTGCCTTACACACCAGACGATCATGACGTGCTCGCTGCGCTCTATCAGGATGTAGCGAGCCGCACCTTCGCCTACGACTGTACGCGACATGTGGACGCCAGTCAGTTCAAGAGCTTGGTTGAAGGTGAAGACGTGTGGGTCTTGCGATGTGACGGCCAGATCGTCGGTTTCATAGGCTACTATGCGCCAGAGCACTTCCTGCATTCACTCTACATCGACTACGCCCACCACAAACGCGGTTTCGGCCGAAAAGCGGTTCAGTTCCTGCGAGTTTTTTATGGACGCCCGCACGAGCTAAAGGTTGACCGCATCAACCTGGCAGCTTTGAAATTCTACATCGCACTCGGCTACAAAGACATAACCTCCCCAACTGACACCCACCAACCCTGGCAACGTCTACGCTCACCTGAGTGAGCTTAGTTTAGGCGTTGTAGGAGCAAAAATGCAACATTGTATTGCCGATAAAATAGGTGGAAGCGCCCCTTCCCCAACGATAAATCGTAGCTTGACGGGGATAATTCGGACACGTGTGCCTAATTGCGAGCAAGTAGGCAGCCCCAATAAAGATGTTAGTAGATTTACATGGATCCATAAGGCTATAGGCAAATAATTGCTTCTAGGTATGGTCCCTACCTCTCATCATATTGATCTAGAAAGTTGCCTCCGACGAACGAGCATGATGATTTCCCAGGGCCGCGAGCGTTACATACGTGCACCTGGATAGTGTTAATTTTATTTATAAAGAAAGAAGCGTAGGAAGTAAAATAATCTAATAAATAGATATTTTTAAGTAAAAATATCTACGATGGAGAGGAGTGGGTGCATACCGGAGATAAATGATTAGATAAGTTCATTTTCACCTTCACTCATTAATGTGCAAGCGGCTGATATAATGGGGAGTTTATTCACACTGGAACTTGGAGCTATCTAGAAGGTCGTCTTGGGCTTACATTAAACAATTCCTAGAAAACTGTTGATGTGCTAAATTTTACAAGTACATTCGCTCAAAGTTTATATAAGGAATCGTGAGTTTTGTTGCGGGTATCGCAATGCTAGATGTTGTTTCCTAATTGAGTGAGTTCTGCTGCGTGTTGGAAATTGTAGGCCTATCTGTTCGTGTACCTGGCGCTTCATGCAAGGAAGAGTTGTGGCATTTGCTGCGATCGGGACAGAATAGTATCTCTGAGATTCCCACAGATCGCTGGTCGCATTTCAAGTATCTTCATCCGCGCGTTTCCGAGCCCGGCAAAGCATACACTTTTAAAGCAGGTGTTTTGGACAATCTGTGGGACTTTGACCCAAGTGCGTTTGGTATTTCACCTCGTGAAGCAGAGCAAATGGACCCGCAGCAGCGGATCTTGTTGCAACTCACCTGGGAGGCTATTGAAGACGCGGGTATCTCGCCAGATATGCTGGCTGGCGAGCAAGTGGGCGTGTATGTTGGGGCATCGGCGCTTGATTACGCAAATGAGAGTTTGTTCGATCCTAATGTGGCAACCGGCCACTTTATGACGGGGAATACACTCTCTATCATCTCGAACCGGCTGTCCTATATCTTTGATTTGAAGGGTCCGAGTTTTACCGTTGATACGGCGTGTTCGTCTTCTCTGGTTGCCTTGCATGAGGCTTATCGTGCGCTCAGTTCTGGTCGAATTGACTGCGCCATTGTTGCTGGTGTTAACGTCCTGGCTAGCCCGTTTCCATTTGTTGGGTTTGCGCAGGCGACAATGTTGTCACCGGATGGACAGTGTAAAGCTTTCGATGCTGGTGGGAATGGCTATGTGCGCTCCGAAGGTGGGGTTGTGCTGGTCATCAAGAGGAAAGACGCTCCGCGTTGGAAAGGTCAGCGGTCACAAGCTGATATCGTTGCCGTCGACGTAAATTCTGATGGCCGAACCGTTGGAATGTCTCTTCCGTCCGATGTTGAACAGGCGAAACTGCTTGATCGCATCTACAAAAACCATGGTGTTGACCCTAATCAGCTTGCCTTCATTGAGGCACACGGCACGGGAACGCGCGTTGGTGACCCTGCAGAAGCAGGTTCAATTGGTCGGACTTTGGCGCAGAAAAGACGAGCGCCGCTTCCCATCGGATCAGTCAAGACAAATGTGGGTCATCTAGAGCCAGCATCAGGTTTGGTAGGGTTGGTCAAGTCTGTTTTGGCACTTCAAAATGATTATTTTCCAGCAAGCTTGCATTTCAACGAGCCGAATCCAGATATCGATTTTGATGGGCTGAATATCCAGGTTGCCGACGAGGGTGTGGATCTGCCGTCTAGCGAGAATCCACGTTATGCCGGGGTTAACTCCTTCGGCTTTGGGGGGACAAACGCCCACGTCATTATTAGTGATCCGGAAGTGGTAGCTGATAATGTGGCGCAGCTTGCTCCGCGCAAGAAAATGAGCTCTTTGCTTCTCTCAGCGCCGACAAAGGAAGCGCTTGTGGAGTTGGCGGGGTCTTATGCGCGCAATGAGGTCCTAACTGCACAGAATAGTGCGGCCGTGTGTGCTGCTACATACCATCGCAAACGCCTCTTTCAGGAGAAGGCCGTCTTTACCGGTGCAGATGTGGAAACGATCAAGGCTGCCTTGTCGGATTTTGCTGCAGGTGAGAAAAATGCGAATGTCATTTACTCCAGTAAAACAGCAAACTCAGGGAAAACTGCCTTCGCGTTCGCAGGGAACGGCGCGCAATGGGCGGGGATGGGCTGTGGTGCTTATGATGCCAACACCTGTTTTAGGGAAACCTTTGATCAGATTGACGTTCACTTCACAGGGTTGTCCGGCTGGTCGCTAAAGGCCAAAATGTTCAGTGAGACACTTGAGGCTGACTTGCAGATGACCAGCATTGCGCAGCCCCTGCTGTTTGCAGTTCAGGTCGCCCTGTGCCGAGCTCTCGAAGAATATGCTTTGAAACCGGATATGGTCCTTGGGCATAGTATAGGTGAAGTCGCAGCCGCCCACATTGCAGGCGCTTTGACACTGGAAGCTGCTGTTGCGCTGGTCTATCACCGATCTGCTGAACAGGAAGTAGTTGCAGGTCATGGAACCATGGCGGCTTTGGTTCTTCCTGCCGATGAAGCACGACAGCTGATCGCCAAGGGAGGCTTTGACTCCATTGAAGTTGCTGCGGAAAACAGTCCCAAATCTGTTAGCTTGTCTGGCACCAAAGAAGACTTGGAAGGCTTTGCAAAGTTTGCGCGGGCTAACCATGTTGCGTTCAGAAAAGTAGCGCTCAATTATCCGTTCCATAGCAAGCTAATTGAGCCTGTCGAGCACCCATTCCGTAATGCAGTTGGGACAGTGGTATCCAGCCAAGCTAAAGTCCCATTTATCTCTACGGTTTCTGGTAGAGGCTGGGAGGGGCAGGATCTTAATGCCGATTATTGGTGGCGGAACCTTCGCAAACCTGTGTTGTTCTCCAAAGCGGTTGCAACGGCAATCGATCTGGGCGCTGAAGTTATTATCGAGATTGGGCCAAAGCCGATCCTGCAAAGTTATTTACGTCAGGCTGTCGCTGATCAACACGCCAAAGGATCCGTTCTGTCCAGCCTGAGCAATGAACAATTTGGTGGTGCTGATCCGGTGGTTCATCTTGCAGCACGTGCATTTGTTGCTGGTGCCAGCGTTGATACGAAAAAGCTTTTTGGCCAGAATCCTGAATGGCCGGTAAACCTGCCGGGGCTGCCATGGCAGAACAAGAGCTTCCGCTTTGAGAATAGCTCTGAAGCTAATATGGGCATCTTCCGTGGCGGTGAACATCCGCTTTTGGGCTGGCGACCCAACACAAATTACAACCTCTGGACCACCCATTTGGATCGTTCCACAGTTCCCTTCCTAGAAGATCATGTCATCAACGGGCAGATGATTTTCCCCGGTGCAGGGTATGTGGAGATGGCACTTACTGCAGGCTCTGCGCTTTACGGAAGCGATGCTGTCGAATTGCGTTCGATGGATATTCTTCAGGCAATGGTGTTGAGCGATGAATACCTGACTGAAGTGCAAACCGAGATCTCAGAGGAAACTGGGACTGTCAAAATCTCCAGTCGTATGCGCTTGAGCGGTGATGATTGGACCTTGCACGCGGTTGGACGTGTTGCAAAGCTGGAGACTGTGGCACCTAAGATTCAATTGGACTTTGAAGCCGCGCGGCTCATTAACACCGGCGAAGAGATCTACAAAGCGGCGCTGACCTACGGCCTTGAATTTGGGCCGCGTTTTCAGCGCACGCAAAACGTTTCTCAAGTTGATCAGGCTACCTTTATCGTCTGTCTGTCGGCGCTTGATGAAGAAGATAAGGTTTCGTCTTTCGGCCTTCATCCTGCCGAGCTGGATGGTTGCTTCCACGGCTTACTTTCGTTGTTTAGAGAGAATACAACGCAAAATAGTCGCCCCAAAGCATACGTGCCAATCTTTTTCGATAAGGTTCGTCAGTATCAGACGGGTGCCTCACCGGCCTATGTTCGTATTCAAGTCAAGCGAGCATCTGAACTTTCTATTCTGGCAGACTTCCAGATTTTCGATGAGGATGACAAAGTAATAGCAACGATTGTCGGTGGCAGGTTCAGAGCGACTGAGCTTGGCCGTAAGGACAACCTGTCAGATCTGATTTATCGTGTTGAAACATCCTTGCAACGCAATCCAGCAGCTGTCGTCAGCGGTTTGGACCATAACTTCCCGCCGATTGAAGATTATGTTGCTGAGAAGTTTCAGACCTTCGAAGACGAGGCTGAGCGTGAAGCCTATCTGTTATTGGCTGCAGCTGCGCAAAGAACCGCGTTTGATATCATCGCAAAGTTCGCAGATAACGAGCAGACTGTCTCTATTGACGATTTGCCAAAGTATCATCGGCGGTATTTTGTCAATCTCTTGACGATCCTTCATGAGGCCGGCGCAGTAACAGAATGTGGAAGCAATCGCTTTGATTTAAATAGTGATTTTGAACTTCCTGAGTTTGATCTGCTGGTTGCGAGTGTGCTTGAAGAAAGCCCGCAGGACATTGCCGCAGCAACCATTCTTGCGACAACTCGCAAATTCCTTCTGGAAGGACTCGAGCAGGATACGCTCGAAAGCGAGGATCTTGAGCATTCCAGTGCGATGTTGGAGCAGTACTGGAATTCCTCTCCAGAGGCGCTAACGCGCTGCCGGAGTGTTTCTCAGTGGTTGAAAGTCGCGCTCAGCGGATGGGATAAAGAGAAGCCACTGCATGTTTTGGACTTGAGTGGTTCCGGCTTGAGCCTAGCTAAAGACATTCAGCAGATTTTACCGGATCAAGTTACGCAGATTGCCATCGCGGACAGCAATCACAAAAGTGCGGCGCGCTTGTCCGCAAGCACTCTGGACGAGCCTAATATCACTGTCTACGACACAAGCAATTTGGACGGGAATCACACTTGGGATGCGGTGTTTAAGCAAGGCCCATTTGATGTGATTGTCTCGTCTGGGCTCCTTCATGCTGCTTTTCAAAGTGAGCCTGATTTTTTTGCAAAGCTAGCGCAATCGCTGACAGGAGCTGGCCAGTTCGTAGCGGTCGAACCTCCGTCAGATGTTTTCCATGACGTTGCCTTTGGCCTTTCAACTGGCTGGTTTGCAGGGTCAATTTCAGATGAGTATCCGGTTGGTCCGCTCAAAACGAGCAGTGATTGGCTGGAGCAGTTCCACAGTACGTGTTTTGACGCTCCGGTTGCAATAGAAGCTTATAAGGATGGAGCCTCTGTTGTTCTTTTGAATGCCACTGCAAAACCACAAGAGGTTGAGGTTCCTTCTGCTTCTGACTTGGACTTGCCTGAGAGCAAGGCAATGATCATTATTGCCGGTAATGCCAGTCTGGAACAAGAGATTGCCAATGCCATTAAAAGTGACCCACGTTTGTCCGCTTGTAACATAAGAATTCTGAATGCAGACAGTGGCGAGTTCGATCTGAACGAGGCTAGCGGCTGGAAGTCCGCTCTCGCCGGTTCTGCGGTTCTTGATGCCGAGCTCAAAACCATCATCCATTTGTATGGTTTGGCTGGGGCTGGTGACACCCCTGTCGATCAGGTGATGAAGCGCTGCGTAACCTGTGTAGGCCTTGTCAAAGCTTACCCGGGGTTCAGCGGCCAGCTTGCACTGGTGACGCCGGGTGGTAGTGGCCATAATGCTGAGCACGTGTCGCCTGCACAAAGTGCTGCCTGGACGTTTGCGCGCGTACTTTGCAACGAAGCACCGGAACTGACACCACTCGCGCTCGATGTTTGCACAAACAGAGACATGGAGAGCATTGCCTCCGATATTGTGGAAGCAGTCTTCTATCAAAACGCAGAGAACGAACTCCATCTGCCGCAAAAAAGCCGGGTCGTTTCTCGCGTGAAGTCAGGCTTTGGTCAGTCTTCCTGGGAACCTGCTGAGAATGTTGAGCTTAATTTCTCAGAAACTGGGTCATTAAACAATCTGAGCTGGCGTGGGCAGCAGCGTGTTGATCCGTCCGCTGACCATGTTGAGATCAAAGTTGCGGCCACTGGCCTGAACTTCCGCGATGTGATGTGGACATTGGGTATGCTTCCAGAAGAGGCGCTTGAGGACGGGTATGGCGGACCTAATCTGGGTCTGGAAATATCTGGAACCGTGACACGTATTGGTGAAAATGTCTCCAATCTTGCTATTGGTGACAAAGTGGTGGCGTTTACCTCTGGCGGGTACTCCTCTTATGTGACCTCTCCAGAGTTTGCGGTTGCCAAGCTGGACCCGGGTCAAGACCTTGTTGCCGCAGCGACGTACCCCGTGGCATTCCTGACCGCCTATTACTCATTGATCCATCTTGGAGAACTCAAAGAAGATCAATGGGTTCTGATCCATGGCGGCGCTGGTGGTGTTGGTCTTGCTGCCCTGCAAATTGCGAAACATGTGGGTGCGAAGATCCTTGCGACTGCTGGCTCTGAAGAGAAGAGAGAGATTCTTCGTTTGCTTGGCGCTGATCATATTCTGGATTCCAGAAGTCTGGAGTTCCCGGAGAGAGTAATGGACCTCACCGATGGTAAGGGCGTTCATGCTGTGCTGAACTCGCTTGCTGGCGAAGCAATGGAATCCAGCATCAACATCGTGCGCCCCTTCGGTCGCTTCCTCGAGCTTGGAAAGCGTGATTTTTACGCGAACACGAAGATTGGTCTGCGTCCATTCCGTCGCAACGTTTCTTACTTCGGTATCGATCTGGATCAGATCCTTCTGCACGACAGTGGGCTGGCTCGTAAGCTCATTGAAGATGTGTTCGAATTGATCAAAGACGGTACCTTCACGCCATTGCCTTATCGGGTGTTCGATGGGCGTAATGTACAAGATGCCTTCAGACTGATGCAGCGGTCAGGACATATCGGGAAAATCCTGATCACACCGCCACTGCCTGAGGAGGTCAAGGTCCCACAGGAGCGCACGAGTCTTAAGTTCGCTCAGGATGGACATCATGTGGTTATTGGCGGGCTTGGTGGCTTTGGTCTGGAAGTGTGCCGTTGGCTTGCTGATCATGGTGCACGCCGGATCACTCTGACGAGCCGATCTGCTGTGGTGAGTGATCAACACAAGGCCTTGTTCGAAGCGCTGGCAGACAAAGGCGTGACTGTTTCTGTCCGCTCCTGCGATGTCACAGACAGAGCTGCCGTTCACTCGCTACTGACAGAACTTCGCCAATCTGCGTCAATCAAGAGCATCGTGCATGCGGCGATGGTACTGGATGATGGAATCATTCAGCAGCTTGATGCGAAGCGCTTCCGGAAGGTTCTGGAACCAAAGATTCAGGGCGCCAGCCTGCTTGATGAGTTGACGCAGCAAGACGAACTTGACCAGTTTATCCTGTTCTCCTCAGCGACAACACTGATAGGCAACCCAGGCCAGTCGTCTTACGTTGCTGCAAATGGATACCTTGAAGGCCTAGCAAGGACACGCCGCAAAGCTGGCAAGCCAGCCATGGCTGTAGGCTGGGGCGCGATTGGCGATGTGGGTTTCCTTGCCCGGAACGGAGATGTATCTGACAAACTCTCCAGGCATCTCGGCGAGGCAACCATTAAAGCGCGTGAGGGACTGGACATTCTCAAGCTTGCCATGGAGCAAGATGATGGTTCTACGTCTAGCGCTGTTGTCCATATTGGTCGGTTCGGCTGGACCGCTGCCCATCAATCTTTGCCACTGTTGAGCAAACCGCTGTTCAGTGAAATTGTAGGGCGTAATGATGCCGATGGTGATAGTGAGGGGGCGACGGATATCCATTCACTCATCGAAGGAAAGTCAGATGCGGAAGCTAAAGACGTTGTTGCCCATATCCTTGCTGCTGAGATTGGTAAAATCCTGCGTCTTCCTGCGGAAGATATTTCCTATCAGCGTCCGCTAGCTGAGTTTGGAATGGACTCGTTGATGGGGCTGGAACTGAGAATGGGAATTCAGAAGCGTTTCAATCTAGAAATTCCGCTAGTATCAATATCAGGCGGGACATGCTTGGATGATTTTGCTGGACAGATCCTTTTAAAACTTCGTAAACGCGAAGGTGGAGAAGCATTAGGCGAAGACGGAGCACATGGTGTTCTGGCAAGCCAACATCTTTCGGACGATCTGGATGATTCTCAGAAATCGACGGTCCATGCTATCCTCGATACCCATCAAGACAAAGCGGCAAGAATTCTGAATTAATGGCGAAGTCAGACAAAAAGAAATTAAGTAAGGACGAGCGATTAAATGCTTTGGGTAGCGTGCGGCGGGCAAAGTCCGCGCTCCCCAAGCAAAAACCCGCAAGGCCTCCGAAAACTGGAGTTGTTGCGCCGAAATTTGCGGAGCTTCCCGGCTTTAAGGAAATTCGCCTGCAAAAGGCTGCGGCCGAGCTCTTACAAATCAAGAACCCCTTCTTCCGGGCACACGACGGTCGTGCAGGGGCAACAACGCAGATTGATGGTGAGACCTATCTTAACTTCTCGTCCTACGACTATCTGGGGTTGAATGGGCATAGGAGGGTTCAGGACGCCGCAAAAGCAGCAGTTGATCACTACGGTATTTCCGCAAGTGCCAGCCGTGTTGTTGCCGGCGAACGTGTCATTCACGCCGAGCTTGAGCAGCTGGTCGCGCAAATGCACGGTGTTGAAAGCTCTGTTGCGTTTGTGAGTGGACACGCAACCAATGTCACCAGCATCGGCCAGTTGATGCAACCGGAAGATCTGATAGTTCACGACAGCTACATTCACAACAGCATTGTCACCGGGGCAAAGCTTTCCGGCGCAGTTCGGCAGTCCTTCCCGCACAACAATCTAGATGCGCTTGAGAATATTCTGGAGCTGCGTGCTCATAAGCACCCGCGTACTCTGATCGTCGTTGAGGGTGTTTACTCGATGGATGGGGATTTTCCTGACCTTCCCCGGCTGATCGAGATTAAGAAGAAATTTGGCGCTTGGCTCATGGTTGACGAGGCGCATTCCATTGGAATTCTCGGCAAGACCGGCCGTGGCATTGCGGAGCATTTTCAGATTAACCCCGCAGATGTTGATATTTGGATGGGAACATTCTCCAAGACACTTGCCGGCTGTGGCGGATATATCGCAGGCTGTAGTGATTTGGTTGATTATCTCAAGCTCACAGCATCAGGCTTTGTATTTAGCGTCGGTATAGCTCCCCCAATTGCTGCTGCAGTTTGCGAAGCTATCCGTTTGATGGAGGCTGAGCCTCATCGTGTTGAAGCAGCGCAATCAAACGGGAAGTATTTCCTAAATAAGGCTCAGAAGGTGGGCCTTGATACCGGTGTCAGCCAAGGGTGCGCAGTTGTTCCGATTATGGTTGGGGACTCCCTTAAGGCGACCGTCTTAGCTGCCCGGTTGCTCGACCGCGGTCTAAATGCTCTGCCAATTATTTATCCTGCCGTGCCGGAAAAGTCGGCTCGTCTGCGGTTATTCATCACATCGGAACATACTGAAGTGCAACTGGAAAAGGCGATCGAGCTGATAACCGATGAGATGGCAAATTACGACAGGAACCCGGTTTCCATTCAGCAGGTCATGTCGGCCTGAGTAGCTGAAAGCGATTGAATCAGCGCTGATAATTGAAGCGCTGGTTTGCCAGCCGACGGAGCTTCCATGGCATCAATTTCCCGATGTGGATACTCAAAGCCAACTGCCATGGAAATGCGTGAAGTGCTTTCTTCTTTGCAATGGCTTTGGTGATCGATGCGGCTGCTTTCTCAGCGGTATACTCATAAGGGCGCCAGCTTTTAAATTGATCAGCCATGGGTGTTTGGATGTATCCCGGACAAACCACGGAGACAGACACTCCCCATTTATGAAGGTGGTCGCGCATCGCTTCGCCGTAGGCGATCACTCCCGCCTTGGAGGCACCATAGGCTGGACCATCTGAGATTGGTTGCAGGCCAGCCAATGAACTGATCAATGCAATCCTACCACGTTTTCGGTGCTGCATGTAGGGTGCAACAGCAGTTAGCAGATTGATCGTCCCACCAAGGTTGGTCGCAATTTGAGAGTGAGCTGTTTCTGCCGATTCAACGGCTCCGTCTACGGCGTGGGATCCTGTAATCCCAGCATTTGAGATTACCAAATCAAGAGGGGTGTCCCCTTCAATCTCGCTGATCCACTTATTAACGGCCTGCGTGTCACAAATATCGAGAGCCTTCCACAGCACACGACTGCCCATTCGTTCGACCTCTTGAACGGTTTCGAGTAACCGCCGCTTATCTCGTCCAGTCAAACAAAGAGTTGAACCCGTTCCGGCGTATGAAAGAGCAAGCGCCCTACCCAATCCGGAACTAGCCCCTGTAATGAGAATCGCATTGGGTTGATACATTGGGAAACTGGCTCCGAGCAGAGTTCTTTTATTTCTTTTGCCAAACAGATGGTTAACGTGCAAGCGGGTTTCTCAAAACTAAGTTCAAAGCATTACTTTCTCCATAGGAAAGCGCTAATAGTTGGTCGGTTTTGTTCGGGAACGTTTGAAATTTAATATTAAATAAGATATTAAACGAAGCGTATTCAGACTGGGTAAATATACTATCAAGTTTTCGGCCCGGCGGCAAAGTGGACAGAAGTTTTATGAATTTATTTCGCACCACGACCAAGTTACAGTCGTCCCAAGTAACTTCAGGTTTCTTTAAGTCAGTTGCTGTGATTGCGCCAGTCTTAGGTGTTTTATCAGGGTGTGCGGCACTCCCTTCAGCCGGTCCAGTCTCCTCAGAGATAGAAGCGGCCTCATCCGACCGACGTGAGGCACCTTTTGACTACCACCTGATCGATCTGGATGATACGGTTGTGTCGGTTCTGTCGGGGTACCAGCCAATTGGCTTGTCCAAGGTCTTTACAGCCGGGAAGTGGGCCCCACAACATATTGTTGGTATTGGTGATACCGTTTCCGTTGTTGTGTGGGAACAAGGTAATGATCGGCTTTTTACACCCAATGGTGAGGCCGGGGGGGTGGAGCTTGGGCCTTTCGTAGTAAATCAGAGTGGTGCGATCACAGTCCCGTATATTGGGAAAGTACATGCCCGGGGTAAGTCTGTTGAGCGACTGCAAGAGGCGCTCCAAGTTGCACTCGATAGGAAAGCCACAGACCCGCAGGTCATCGTCACGCTAAAGCAAAACGCGAGCAGTCTGGTCACAGTTAACGGTGACGTAAGAAAGCCAGGTCAGTACCCGCTGGACCTGACCGGTAAGCGATTGCTGGATGTTGTGGCAAATGCAGGCGGTAGCACGTCGCCCGCAACAGAGAGCTACATATCTATTGCGCGTAAGGGGCGTCAAGCAGAGCAATTGCTCAGCACGGTGTTCCTTAGAGGTGATGAAAACGTCTACGTTCATCCAGGTGATCGCATTTTCGTAACGCATGATCCACAGACATTTACGGCCTTTGGAGCTGTGCCGAAAGTCGGTGAGTACCCGCTTCAGGCATCTAATGTCTCTCTAGTTGAGGCGTTGGGCCGAATTGGTGGACTGGATAAGAATGCAGCGAACTCACAAGGCCTCTTTGTCTTCCGTTATGAAGATCCGGTAGTTATTTCTGAGTTAATGCCTGAATATCGTGATGCAAGTGCCGGCAAAGTTCCTGTAATCTATCGTTTAAATATGAGGGATGCGCGTTCTTATTTCCGTGGGCAGCTTTTCTCTTTGCGTGATAAGGACGTTGTCTATGTTTCTAGTGCTTATGGAGCTGAGCTCAACAAATTCATGAGAATTTTGAGTGGAACATTAGCTGTTGGAAAGACGGCAAGTGCCTTCTGAGTTTTGGTGTATTAGCTGCGTGAATTGTGTTGAGAAGCCAATATGTGCTTCTCACTTCGCGTAGATATGGTATGATTTAGCTAAATTTGCCATTTTCCATTTGGAGAAGCTGGGTATGCGTCTCCTTCGGTGACTAGATGCACATATGAAAAGGTAAAGAGCCACATGGAAAAAGGGACGGCCGCAAAAGTTGCAGAAATACCACCTGCATCGTCGAACACTGCAGCTGAAAAGCAAGCCCCAAAGGTGCCCGAGGAGAAAACTCCAGCGCCAGCGGCTAAAGGCAAGTCGCCCATAAAAAAAGTTGCATCTGTTGTTAAACTCCCTATCGAGAAGGTGCGGCAAGAAAGTGACGCTGGAGCCAAAGGTTTCTTCAGTTTTCGCAACTTAAGGCCCCAACAGCTTAGACGAAGAATTCTTGCGCTATCATTCGCACTCATGGTTGTTCTTCCAAGTGTGCTTGGCGCGACGTATTTCTTGTTGATTGCGTCCGACCGATATTCCTCCACTATCGGCTTTTCGGTGCGTGGTATGGATGGAACCTCTGCAGGGGGCGATTTCCTGGGAGCGCTAACCGGACTTGCAAGCGTTGGTACAACAACGACTGATTCATTTATATTGATGGATTACCTTAAAGGACGTGAGGTCGTCGAGCGACTTTCGAAAGATGATGGAATTGTCAGTCACTTTAGTGATGCTGAAGTAGACTTTATCTATCGTTTTGACTCAGTCTCACCAATCGAAGAACTCGTGAATTACTGGCGGGACATGATCTCAATTACCTTTGATAATACATCGAGTATCATCGAAGTGGAGGTTCAGGCATTCACCCCGGAGATGGCTGAAAGTGTGGCATCTCACGTCCTTTCATACAGCTCTGAGTTGGTGAATAAACTTTCCCAGAATGCGCGTCGAGACGCAGTGAAGTTTGCAGAAGAAGAAGTTCGTCGCGCGGAGTTGCGAATGAAGATGGTCCGGATGCGTATGAAGGACTTTCGGAATACAGAAAGTTCTATCGATCCGACGAGGAAGGCAGAAGTCCAGATAGAACTTATTGCTGGTCTCGAAAAACAACTCCTAGATACGCGATCACGTCTGGCAACACTCGTTGGAACGATCGATGAAAGCTCGCCAACAATCCGCCAACTTCGTAAGCAGGAAGATGTTCTGGTTAAGCAAATACTGAGCAAACGCGAAGAAATTGGTGGCAACCGTCCTGTGCAGCTTCAAGCGAAAACGGGTGAAACTGATCGCCTTTCATCATTGTCTTCGCTACTAGCAAACTATGAAGAATTGGTTGTGGAACAAGAGTTTGCCCAGCAAGCTTATACTGCGGCTCTTGCCGGTCTAGAGCGTTCGCGCGCAGAGGCTGATCGTCAGCAGCGATATTTGGCAGTCTTTAACCCGCCCTCCACACCGCAGGACGCTATTTATCCGAGACGGTTCATCAATTCACTCATTCTGTTCCTCGGGCTACTTGGTGTCTGGGCACTAGGTACCGTGATCACCTATTCTATTCGCGATCACCTTAAGTAGATTGACGAGAATGGACAGCGTAATCACCACACAAGCGCGTGTCATCGGCGCGTTAGTCCTCCGTGAGACTAGAACCGCGTTTGGCGATACCCAGCTAGGGTATCTCTGGGCGATTGTGAATCCTGCGCTTAGTACATTGGTTTTGGTCGCCATCTTCTCCAGTATTGGACGATCGCCTGCATTTGGAACTAGCTTTGCTTTGTTTTTTGCAACAGGCATCTTGCCATTCCAAACCTACACAAAACTCTCCAGCTCGCTTATGACCGCAATTAGTTCAAGTCGTGGTCTTCTGAGTTACCCACTTGTCAATGAAGTTGATATTCTGATTTCAAAGTACATTCTGATAGTTCTGACCTACCTTATGATTGTTGTTGTGTTTTTCTCTATAATTATCGTTGGTGACGATGCACCTTTGCCCGTTCATGCTGAACAGAGTGCAATGGCGTTCGGATCTCTAACACTGCTCGGCCTGGGCGCAGGAACAACCAATGCTGTATTGTTTCGATTATGGCCGACCTGGAAGCAACTCGAATCAATCATCAGCAAGCCACTCTTCTTCCTTTCGGGTATCTTTTATGTTCCCAGCGATTTTCCAACTCACATTGTAAAATTGCTGTCTTGGAACCCTATACTCCATGGGGTCGAGTGGTTTCGCGAAGGCTACTATGCAAATTACAACAGTATTATTCTAAGTAAATCTTATCTTATGACTTGTGCAATAGTCCTGCTTCTTTTGGGCTTTTTGGGTGAGCGCCTCTATCGAAAGAAGTCTTTCTGATGATTGAATTTCGGGATGTACGGAAAACTTACCACCTTAAAGGCGTTAGTAAAACAATCCTCAAAGGCCTGACTATGCGATTTCCAGAGGGGAGAAATGTTGGAGTTCTCGGGCATAATGGGGCGGGAAAATCGACCCTTATGCGTTTGATTGCCGGCGCGGAGCTGCCAGATAGCGGGAAAATTATACGTAACGTAAAGGTGTCATGGCCCCTTGGTTTTGGCGGTGGCTTCGCTGGAAAGATGACTGGCATCGAGAATGTGCGCTTCGTTGCGCGGATGTATGGTGAAGACACCGAGCGAATGGTGCAGTTCGTGAAGGATTTCTCTGAGCTTGATGCATCTATGTCGCTTCCGATTAGGACATATTCGAGTGGCATGAAGGCTCGTCTTGCCTTTGGCGTCAGCATGGCAGTAAACTTTGGTTGCTATTTAATCGATGAGATTACTGCAGTTGGTGATGCACGTTTCAAGCGAAAGTGTCATGAAGTCTTCGAAACAAAGCTTAAACATGCCAACATAATCATGATCTCCCACTCTGAAGCGACAATTAAGAAGTTCTGCGATTCCGCTTGCCTGCTGCATGAAGGCAATCTGGTTATGTTTGACACTGTCGACGAAGCGATTGCTCAGCATCGCAAGAACCAGCTCAAGTAGCTGGACCTAGGTAATATGACAACTCGTAGAATTCTCATTCTCCAATCGCACCCCTCTGCCTTTTGTCGGGCACTTGTAAAGGCATTTGAAACAGAGGGCACCCAGTGCGTTATCGTAAATTTTTCTCTTAGTGATTGGTACTTTCGTGTCGGCTTGGGTGGAAAAAACTATTGGGGGCGATTGAAGAACTGGCGTCGTTCACTTGAGAAACTCATTGATAAAAATGAGATAACGGACATTCTCTATTATAGTGATCGACGTCCCTATCATCGGGTAGCCCATGATGTCGCCATGCAACGTGGGATCAACACCTTTGCCTATGAGTTTGGCTACATGCGCCCCGATTGGATTACGCTGGAGCGCGGTGGGATGGGCACATATTCGCATTTTCCAACGGACCCACAGCAGATAACACAAGGCGCGATCGAACTACCCGCTCCAAAAGAATTGGGTCGCTTCCCGCATGCGTTTGCGCAAGAGGCAACCAATGAGGTGATTTGTAACCTTATCCCGGTCTTCTTCCCGTACCTGTTTCCGTTTTATCAGCGGGATCGCTACTACCACCCATTCCGAGATTACTTTAGCTATATCCCACGGTTGATGCGCCAGAAGCGGCTTGCGCGAGTGGCGGAAGAAACCATCGACAAGCTCATTACTGAAGAGGCCGACTACTTTGTTGTTCCTATGCAGATGCAGGGCGACTACCAGATCAGGCATCACTCCCATTACAAGCATCTTTCCAGCTTCATTCGCGAGATTTACAGCACGTTTGCCCAAAGCGCACCGGCTAACAGTAAACTGGTGTTTAAAATGCACCCCTTTGACAACGATGTTGAGAGTTGGCCGCAGGTCATCAGGGACATTGCAGTTGAGTTCGACTGTCTGGACCGCACAATCATCATCGATGGGGGGGATCTGAATAAGCTCCTCAAGCATTCGCGTGGATGCGTTCTTGTGAACAGCACTGTGGGTATGGAAGCCTTGAAAAACGGTGTGCCAGTCAAGGCCATGGGGATCGCCCTCTATGATATTGACGGATTGACGGATCAACGGTCTTTAGAGGACTTTTGGAAGGGGCCAATTCAGCCGAATGCAGACCTTTATCACGACTTGGAGAAGCTTATGGCGCATACCATTCAAGTGCATGGCAGCTTCTTTAATCGCGAAGGTCGAAAGATCGCAGCAGAAGAGTTTGCGCGGCGTATTTTGAATGACCAGGTCAACGGGCATGGTGCCTATGTTGAGACTCCGCCACGATTGGCTGCGGCCAAGGCTGCTGGTGTTCCCGTTTTTGCAGATTGTTACTGGGGCGACAAATGACTTCAAAGAACAATCGCTGCATTTTGCTGCTGCAAGGGCCACTTTCAAAGTACTACGCGCGGACTGCTTATCACTTGGAAAAGGCGGGCGCCAAGACGCTCAAGGTTCATTTCTGTGGGAGTGACGTCCACGATTGGGAGCATACGGAGGCTGTTCATTTTTCCGGACCTGCCGAAAATTGGGAGCTCTTTGTGGAAGCTCTGATCGTTGCGCATGGAGTTACCGACATTCTACTTCATGGAGATCGGCGCTATTATCACAAGGTCGCTACCAGAGTTGCACAACGTTTGGATGTGAACATCATTGCTACCGAGCTTGGTTACCTGCGACCGGACTGGATGACGGTTGAGTATGGCGGTTGTTCTGCTCTTTCGCACTTTCCGCAAAGCAAGCAGGAGTTGATGGCGCTTGATACGCCGGTGACCGAGGATACATCTCAGGTTCTTTATCCGGGCAGCTACAAACAGATTGTGTTTCAGGAACTTGGCTTTACCATCTACAATGCCATTCATGCCCGCAAGTTTCCGCATTACCGCAATCATCGCACCGAGTCTCGAGTGCAGGTTTATGGTGGTTGGCTAAAAGCACGCTTGCAAGCTAAACGCCGAAAGCAGGAAGCAGATGTTATCTGGGATCGGTTGAAGCGCAGCGCAACCCCCTTTTATCTCTTCGCTCTGCAACTAAATGGGGACTTCCAGATACGCGATCACTCGCCCTTTACCAGCATTTATGAGGCGATTGACAAGGTTATCGCTTCCTTTGCCCGCAAGGCTCCCAAAGGAACAACGCTGTTATTCAAGAGCCATCCGCTGGAATACCGCTTTAAGGAGCTTTCAAGGGCCATTGCACAGGCAAGCCGGAAACATGGGGTTGCAGAGCGCACGCAGCTTATTCATGGTCAGACAATCAAGGAACTTGCAGAACCATCTCTGGGTATGTTGACCATCAACAGCTCGGCGGGCATTGAAGCACTTGAGCATGGCGTACCAACCTGCTGCCTATTGCCAACGATCTACGATATGGATGGGCTGACACATCAAGGAAACTGGGAAGATTTTTGGTGCTCCGCCACGCCGCCAGAACCAGACGTTTTCTGCAAGTTCGTTGAGGCATTGAAAACCACGGTGCAAGTGCGGGGCACGCTTTATAACGCGGAAGGCCTCGAGGCAGCAGCGGCGGGGACGGCAGAGAAAATCCTGTCAACGTCCTACGCAGAGCAACGGATGAAGCGAGCTGAACCACCAAGGTTGGCGAAGGCCCGCAGAATGGGCGTGACTTACGACCACTTTGTATAAGTCCGGAGTACCCATGCGGATCTGTCTTATTTCTAACGCCAGTGTATACACCGACGCAGCTCTGCATTCTTTGCTTGCCTACCCGGAATTCGAGATCTGTGGTCTCGTGAAGTGTGCCGCTGTTGTCGGCAAGCGCAGCGACTGGCGCGCCTACAAAGACCTTCTCCTTCGCTCTGGCCCGCTATACGCGGGGTATCTGGGAGCGGTGACAAAACCTGCCTACCGGATGCCACATGTTCCCCGATGGCAAAGCATGCGCATTTGGGCCCATAGTCTGCAATGTCCTGTTCAGCGGACAAACGATGTCAGCTCGGTAAGAACGCTCGATTTTATTGAGGGCTGCAAGCCGGACCTGATCCTGACAGTGCATCTGGGGCAGATTTTACGTGGGGCGTTTTACGAGCGATTTTCTGGTAGAACCTACAATATTCACCCTGGCAAGCTCCCGCGCTACAAGGGGCCAGACCCGGTCTTTCATGGGATTATGGAAAACGAGAAGGCGTTTACAGTGAGCCTTCACGAGAGCATTCAAAGGATTGATGCAGGAAAGGTGCTGGCAGAAACGACGGTGGTACCAAAAAAAAGAACGCTGTTTCGCACCAACCTGGAGTTATTCAGCAAGACCGGCAAGCTTGTTGCCTCACATTTTCTAGGCACAAATGAATGCCCGCCTGCTCCTGATGATAGGGTATCACGCTATTACGGCTGGCCCACTCATCTTGATGTTCTAAAGTATTTGGCTCGGGGCAACAGGCTTTAAGTTACCCAAAGCATCGTCCTGGTGACTTAGATCCTTAGTGCACGGGACTTGAAAGACTTTCCGAAGCCCCTGACTTCTCGGGGTTTTGTTTGCAGCATCCTAAACCCATTGCCGGCGGGAGGCGGCTCTCGCCGGCAGTGGGTTTGTTGTGTCACGGGTCTAGATTGCTTGGGGAAGTGCGGGGAAGCGGTCGAGGTGGGTCTTGATCGTTTGGGCGGCCAAAGCACCGTCGCCTGTGCGCACAGCGATGATCAGCTGACTGTGGTCATCCTGAACACCTTCGGGAATAAAGTCGGTGCGATGCATGGCGGTGCGATAGCGCGTGCACTGATCATGTAACATGTAGAGGAAGCGGCTTGCCCAGCTGGAGCCTGCCCCGTCAACCAGTGTCATATGAAAGACGCGATTGGCTTCTTCCCACTCATCCCAAAAATCACGGCGTGAGGCTTGCCAGCTGCGTTCGATCTCCTGCAAGGTATGGTACGCATCAAGGACATTTTCGCGCCACTGCGTATCGCCCTTTTCAACGGCAGCTCGGACCGTTGCACTTTCAATCAGGCGGCGCTGCTCAATAATGTCTTCAAACTCTTTTTGCGAAAGTTCCGGTATATAAAACCCTTTATGAGATTGGGTCGCAACCAGTCCTTGAGACACCAGACGGGACAGAGCCTCTCGTACAGGTGTTGGCCCAACATCAAAGGTGCTGCACATTTCGCGGATGCGTAATTTGCTTCCCGGCTCAAGCTGGCCAGACAAGATCGCCGCGCGCAGTTGCGCATAGGCCCTGTCGATGAGAGAGGCGGATGACGGGGCGTTTTGCGCAGTGACCGATGGTGCCGCTCTTTCTAATGTATCCTCTATTTTCAAAGTTATCTGCCTTACAATTATTATCTATGCAATTTGGCGTTTCTCTTTTTGGATATGGAAACTAGATCATCAGCTCGGTTTATTGGCCAAGGTTAATTGCAATACGGTCTGGCCGGTTCATTCGATCAATTGTAAAACAATATCTGAACTATAAAAGCAATGAAATTGCGAGCTCGCGGCATAACTTTCCAATAAAAGGAACATGTTCGATGGAAAAAGATGCCAAATTATCGATTGTTTTTGGAAGATTATGCAAATGCACTCGGTTTCAATGAGTATGTGCACCACTCTTACTTAGATTTCCCTATTGGGAAGCTGACTTAATCGAATATTTTAATAAAATAATTTCAACTATACTCGATTGGGTCCTGCTGACCAAATTTCAGGTTGAAGATACTGTCCGGCACAAGTGGTTTCCATTGGTGCATCACCAAAAGTATCCCCTAGATCGAGGCCAAAGACTCCAGTCCTAGCAAGGGACTTTGCAAAACTTATTCCCCTTGCCACGGGCCATGTTACTGCTGGGGACGAACTTGAGAGAATCAGTGGAGGGGGAGTGAGTCGGGTCGCTTAGAGCTGAAATTTTGTTTCTTGAGAAACAGATCGGTTGTTTGATCGATTTTATGCACTTCTTGTTTTACTAGCGCCAAAACCTATTAAACTATTGAAAATATTAATGAAAGCATCATGAGATGGGCTGAAGTGGCTTGGTGTTGGAAGTGAATAAGCAAAAAGGGATTGAACTGAAGTGCAGGTCAGCTACCCTTTCGACGCAAACACAGACCAAATTGGCGCACTTTCCGTTTGTAGATGACTAGAACCGTTTGAGGGCGAAGCGAAGTGGAATACGGCAACAACACTCTTTTACGCGAGGAAACTCCGTCTGAGAAGATCTCCCGTTATTCGCAGCTCCTTTCTGGCCAGCTGCACCGGTTAAGGCAGGAGCTATATCCGCCAGAAGCGAACAAAGCCCTGCGCTCGTTCTCTTCGGTGGATGTTGCGCGGCTGATCGGCGTTTCGGAGAGCACCATTCGCCAGTTGGATCTGGACGGTGAAGGGCCGACGCCAACCCGTCTGGCCAATGGACGTCGCAGTTACACTCTGGAACAGATCAACGCAATCCGTGAAGTGCTTGCTGCCCGCAAAAAGGGTGATGAAGCGGTCAATATCCTGCCGCGTCGCCGTCCGGGTGAGCGGCTGCAAGTGATCGCCTGCGCAAACTTCAAGGGCGGCTCCGCAAAAACCACCACCAGCACCCACTTGGCACATTATCTGGCCTTGCGCGGCTACCGTGTTCTGGCCATTGATCTTGACCCGCAAGCCTCGCTGTCTGCCATGTTTGGCGTGCAGCCCGAGTTTGATGTTGAGCCAAATTCGACCTTGTTTGGAGCCCTGCGTTACGACGAAGGGCGGCGTACGCTGAATGAAGTGATCCGCCCGACTTATTTTGACAATCTGGATCTGGTCCCTGCCAACCTGGAGCTGGCAGAGTTTGAGCACATCGTTCCAACAGCGATCGCGTCCGGTGCTTCGACCGGTGAAGACATCTTCTTCCGCCGCATCCGTAATGTGCTGAGCGAAGTGGATGATCGGTATGATGTTGTCGTGATCGATTGCCCGCCGCAACTGGGCTTTCTCACACTGGGTGCGTTGTTTGCCTCCACCGGATTGCTGATTACACTTCACCCGCAAATGCTTGACCTTGCAAGCTGTAACCAGTTCCTCGGCATGAGCTCTGACCTGATGGGCGTGATTGAAAACAATGGCGGGGAGATGAATCTGGACTGGATGCGGTTCCTGGTAACCCGTCACAATCCTAACGACAGCCCGCAAACCCGCGTTGTCGGTTTGATGCGCGCCCTTTTTGGCGAGGATGTGTTGACCGCCCCTGCCCTGGATTCCACAGCGGTTGCCAATGCAGGTCTTGAAAAGAAATCGCTGTATGAGTTGGAACCGGGAGCCATTGGCCGCGAAACGCTGAAGCGTGCGCTTGAATCCATGGACTCCGTGAACCGCGAAATTGAAGATCTTCTCCGCAACTCTTGGGGACGACCACTATGAACAAAGCTAAGGACCGGAAAAACGCACTAGACACCCTGTTTGCAGGTGGTGGCATGGCAGGCCTTGTTGCTGATGCAACAGCTCCGCGCCCGCGCATGTCTTCTGGAGCAATTGGTGCTGCCGAGATCAATCTGATCAAGGATGAACGCGACAAGCTGCGCGAAGAGTTGAAAACACTCAATTCGCAAATGGCTTCTTCTGTGAACGTTGTGGAACTGGACCCTGAACAGGTGCAGCCGTCCTTTGTGGCAGACCGCATGGAAGTCGCGTTTGATCCGGCTTTCGAGGCCCTCAAAGAATCGATCGCGGAGACTGGGCAACAGGTGCCTATTCTCGTGCGTCCGGCTCCGGACCAAGCTGGCATCTATCAGATCGCCTATGGCCACCGTCGTTGGAAAGCCTGCCGCGCTCTGGGCAAGCCGGTACGCGGCGTTATCAAAGAGCTTTCCGATGAAGAACTGTTGGTGGCGCAGGGTCAGGAAAATCATGAGCGTAAAGACCTGAGTTTCATTGAAACCTGTCTGTTCGTTTTCCGCCTCGCGCAAGACTACCCGCAAACTATGATTGTCAAAGCAATTGGTAAGGACAAATCTCTGGTTTCCAAACTCCGTAAGCTTGCGGCAACCATGCCTGAGGAGTTCTTACGGGTGATTGGGCCTGCACCGAAGATCGGACGGCCACGTTGGGAAGAAATGGCAAGCTTCTTCCATGATGGACAGCTTGGGCCAAACCATGAGAAAGCCATAAATTCACTATTTGCGCTGGATTCGTTTCTCGAGCTGCACAGTGATGAGCGCTTCAGTGAAGTGCTCCAGCTTCTGCAAGAAACGCCTGCTGAGCTGGAGACCAAGTCGGTTCCTGCTGGTGCTGAGGTCCCCGTTGCGGCTCACACGCGCAAGACGAAGAATTCTGAATGGCTGGGCAAAAAGCATGTGCTCGTCAAGCGCACTGACAAGGCAACCGTATTTTCCGTTGATAGCAAAACGCAGAGCGATTTTGGTGCGTTTTTGCTCAAGCAAATGCCGGCACTGATTGCCGAATACGAAAAGACGAAGGGGGAGGATGCCTGATGGTGTAAGCCCCTTAACGACGACAGGCCCTGCTGACGGCAATCAGCAAGGCCCTAAAATCGTCGCCCAAGAGAGTGAATAGCACTCGTCGAGGACCGTCTTTAACGCGAACATCCTACGACGAACGCACTGTGCGAATCAAGTCAGCATTGCTTGCTTGAAACCCTTTGTGGCGCATTTTTGCCTTTTCGGGCGCTCAATCCCCAATCTTACTTGGATAACACCCCGGAATTTACTGGGTGAATGGGTTTGCTATGCAAAGCACAGGTGTTGCGTCCTTCCGCAAAATGACACCCGCCATGTTGGAGAGCCAGCGTCTGGCTCTGGCGAATGACATCGTCAAAACAACAAAGGCCGAGGTGGCGATCACTCTTAAAAAGGCGGCCCCTGCCCTGGGGATTGATGGAACCGCCTATCATATTCTCGATATTCTAATCGGATTGACGCGGGCTGATGACTGGAAACAGGATCGCCGTCCGCTGGTCGCAATCTCCAATGACAAGCTTGCCGAATATGTATGCCGCTCCACGCGCACTGTGATACGGGCCATCAAACGACTTGTTGAAGTGGGAATCCTGGCCTACCGTGATAGCTCAACAGGCCGGCGCTTCATCTATCGCAACGATGCCAGTGGTGAGATTGACCGCGGATACGGTTTTGACTTTTCACCGGCGCGTCAGCGTGTTGTAGAGATCAAACGGATTGGTGAAGAGTTTCAGGCGCGGGTCCGTGCAGAGCAGGAAGCTAAGCGCACGGTCAACCGGCTGTCGCGTGCTATCGTTGATGCCTGCCGTATTGGGCAAAGCGAAGGTGCCGACTGTGAGGTGTTTTTGACCGAACTCAGCGCTCTTATGGAAACGCCGATGCTGGTTCTGGAGCGCGCTGAAAAGATCACCACACTTTATGAACTGGTGGTGACAGAGCTTACCGGAGATTGTGAAGAGGAAGGTGAAACACCGTCATATTCAAATGAGCGTGATGAAATGTCAGGCGACCATGACATAGATGTCACCCCTTATAATATTACAACCCATCAAACTCATCAAAATAGTAAAACACGGGAGCCATCTAACGATGGCTACTCAAACATAAACTTCGCTTCTAACGAAGCTCAAGAAATTGCTCTTGAAAAAGACCAATCAAGCAAATTCTCTGCCAAATCACGAAGGGCCACGCAAGGGGGAGCGCTGCAAGGCCCCCATTCTGACGGTAGTCAAAAAGACCATCTTTCCGCGATTTCCATTGGTTTGATTGACAGCGCGACAACTGAAACCCAGGAAATGTTGGGAATGTCGTTCTCCAGTTGGTTTGATCTTTCCCAGTCCGCCGAACAGTTGCGATTGGCGATCGGTTTGTCCGAAGATGGCTGGAAACAGGCGGTTTTGACCCTTAGCGAGAAAATGGCCGCCGCCGTTCTGGTGGTAACCGTTGAAAAAACCCTGCGCGATCCGGAGGGTATTTCGCGCCCCGCCGGATATTTCCGCGCCTGTGTTGACCGGGCCAAAGATGGAAAGCTCGCCCTTCACAAATCGCTCTATGGGCTGTCTCTGGCGTAAAGATCGGAACCGTCATCTTCGTCTGACTGGGATAGGTTGATGCGAAGGTGCGGCGTTGGGGTACGGTTGATGAACTCCTCTTCGATCAGCTCAAGCATGCGGCGTTGACCGGGGAAACTTACCAGCGCTTTTGCATCGGCAAAGGAGAACCATTGATAGGCGTCGTGTTCATGGTTGAGTTTAATTGGTGTGTCCCGCGAGATGTGGGAGACGAACACAGGCAGGATAGAGAAGTAATTTTTCTCAGGGACGTAAAACCGGATGTCAGCATCGGCAGACCAGATCTCATCTAGCGTAATGCCGGTTTCCTCTTGCACTTCGCGAAGTGCGGCTTGCCAGGCCGTTTCTTCAGGTTCGATCATCCCAGCAATCTGACCCCAGGTATTTGTGGGGGGATCAAGACGGCGGAACAACAAGACCTGTGGTTCATCGGAATTCTTGTCGATGAGGAAAATAGTGGACGCTGTGCAGACAACTGGAACTTGGGACATAATGAGCTCTTTGAAAATAATTGAAGAGCTAGAGTATCTGCAGATAGTAAAAAATTAGGTGATGCCAAAGGCAGGAGACTTCTCCCCTGCCCTCAACCTTATGGGTTGGACTGAACTGGGCTTCCAGAAACCTGAGTATCTTCGACAAACTGGTTGCGTGTCCGGTTTGCATAGGCCACCAAAGCCAGCATCACAGGTACCTCTACGAGCACGCCAACAATGGTTGCCAATGCTGCTCCCGAGGTAACGCCGAACAGGCTGATTGCGACGGCGACAGCCAGCTCGAAGAAGTTGGAGGCACCGATCATAGCACCGGGGGCCGCCACGTTATGTGGCTGCCCCCACTTCTTCATCCAAAGATAGGTTACATAGAAAATCAGTACGGTCTGGATGAGCAGTGGAACCGCGATCAGAACAATATCGCCGGGTGAGGCTATAATGTTGTTGGCTTGGAGACCGAACAGCAAGAACACAGTGCCAACAAGTCCTGCGATAGAAAATGGCTTCATGTTAGAACTGAAGGAAGTAAGGTGTTCCTGATCCTTGAGTGCAATCCGGGTCAACCACCCTGCCCCCAATGGCAGTGCGACGAATAGGGCGGTCGAGATCAGTAACACATCCCACGGCACGATGATGTCAGAGACACCAAGCAAAAATGCCGCGATTGGGGCGAAAGCAAAGATCATGATCAGATCGTTGGTAGCGACCTGCGCGACGGTGTAACTTGCGTTGCCCCTTGTTAGATAAGACCAGACAAAAACCATTGCCGTACAAGGTGCGACACCAAGCAGGATCATGCCCGCGATGTACTGGTCAGCCAGGTCTGGTGCAATGAACGGGGCAAACAGGTAGCGCATGAAGAGCACGGCCAGCGCGGCCATGGTGAATGGTTTGACCAGCCAGTTCATAGCAAGTGTGACGATTAGGCCCTTGGGTTTGACGAAGCAGTGACGTACCTCACTAAATTCGACTTGCACCATCATAGGATAGATCATCAGCCAAATGAGGATAGCGATGATCAGATTGATCCCGCCGACTTGGAGTTCGCCGATGAATTGAAAAACGCCCGGTTGGAGGAGCCCTGCCCCGACGCCCAGTGCCATCGCAAGACCTACCCATACGGACAGGTAGCGTTCGAAAGTTCCCATTGTATCTCCTGTATATCGTCGATAAACGATCTGTTTGGCAAATTTTAGAGGGTGAAGCTCTTCTCAAAGAGAAAGTTGAAGCTCTTCAACTCGGCACGATTGACTGAATAGCAAATCCGTGGTCGTTGGGCCTCAGCTAATATGAAGCCTGCATCCTTAAGAATGCGAAGATGTTCGGATACGGTGGATTGTGCCAGTCCTATAGAATTGACCAGATCACCACCCACGCATCCCGGTTGTGCGGCCATGACTTTGAGCAGGCGAACGCGCGCCGGGTGTGCCAGTGCTTTCGCCTGTGCCGCCAGCTTTTCTTCTTCCTCGTCATTCAAAGAGGCCGGTGCAAATTCGGTTACGCAGATATTGTCGGTCATTTGGTATCCTGTATATCGTCGATAAGCGATATACTCTTGCGAAGTTCTTTTGGCAAGTTGTTTCTGTGTTGACAGCTGTCAACTTTTTCAGAACTGAGTTGACAGCTAAAAGCCCCTCCCCCACTCAATCTAGCTTAGCGTGCGGTGGCATGATATTCTGGGTTCGGCTGCATACCTGTTGCGGAGGCCATGCGGTTGGACATGGAGAAGAACGCGGAAACCTCGCAAATGTCCCAAATGTCCTCCTCGGAAAACCTGGCGGAACGAAGCTGCGCCCGATCCCCTTCCCCTATCTCGGATGAAGACTTGGCAACCTTTACGGAAAAGTCGAGCATGGTACGTTGCTTATCGGTGAGATCAGCGTAGCGATAGTTCATCACCATGGCCTCCCCCAATTCTGGTTTGTTGGAATACTCCCGAACCGCCGCGCCATGGGCGACCTGACAGTACCAGCATGAGTTAATGGAAGACACAGCAACCGCAATCATCTCGCGCTCCAGTTTGGAAAGGCCGGAATCGCCGAGCATCAGTTCATTATACATTTGTGAGAACGCACGAAGTTTCGCAGGTCGGTGCGCAAAGGCGATCAGCACATTTGGGATCAGCCCAAGCTTGCTCTGACATTTGCCAAAGAGTTCCTGAACATCATCGGGTAATGGGTCTGGTAATGAAAGCTTGAGTGCGGTTGGATGTGCAAGACGAGTGCGGTCTACTTTTTGAAAATCAGTTGTTGTCATGATTTGTCCCTCCTCCATCGGCTCAGCTTATCTGTGAAAGAAGAAGCTGTCCCCTCTACAAAAGGTGAGCAAAGGAAACCCATCTTGGCATTGAAGGTGGGTGAGGTCAGGGTAGTCTTGGGCTCACACTGCAGCGGTGCGTTCGCGGCCTTTGCGTTTTTGGGAGAGGTGCACGTATCTGTAAATTTGCAGGAGCGTCAGCGGGATGAAATGGACGAGGGCTGGTATGAAATCAAAATCAACCAGAACCCAGTGGGCCAAAGTCAGAACAGCAGCGGCATAGCTAAATTTTTGTATTTTCTTCCAGTTTTTGCCAAACTTTGCCACCGAGCAGTCATTGCTTGTTATGACGAGTGGAATGAAAATGAGGGAGGCGAGCCATCCGGTCCAAATTCCGATCTTGACCATATCTTCCAGGATCGGCCCAAATGATCCCTTGTCGAGCAAGTAGATGATGACATGAAGCATCGCGTAACTTCCTGCCGCTACACCGATATACCGCCGGCGTGCCATGAGCCAGCGAACCCAGCGCTGTCCGTTAGTTAGGAACATGAGCGGTGTGATCATCAGACTGATAACTAAGAAACGTGCGGAGAACTCTCCAGATGGATGCAGCAGCGGTTCCAACTTTTCACCAGCCCGCAGGAGACTGCTAATCATGGGAAGCCCCGGAAGAGCGAGAATAAGCCAGAATGTATAGGGTGAATTCCAAATTGTTCGAATATATGACATAGCGGCCCGACTGCGTTTGAAAAGATGAGGTGCACACTGCTGGTTTTGCTGTGTTGGGGTACATAGGGACCAACAGTGTGCGGCTGATTGCGTCTGCGGAGACCGCGTTCAACCTTGGATAAACATTGGTCCAGTCCCGAATTTTCGGCAAGAAATCAGATGTAACAAAGTGTCCTCGGTATTGATCTATGTCGGGGAACATTGGGAGCCCGAGGTGGCAACGTACCTCTGTAACGCCTTGAAATAGTGGTGTTTTATTTTGCCTGCTGGTTTAGTCATGTAACGCCACACTTAATCTCTATGCGGACTACTACAGTCAATGATTACACTTTGGCAAAAACTGTCGTTTTCTGGATGCAAACGCTGATGGAAATGGCGTTTGTGGATCTCTGACTGTTCTGGAATATCCTAGTTCGACCTGAATAGTCTACGGCCCGTTTTAGTGTTGAGGTCTGGAGTGAAAGTGTTGGACCGATATCTGCTCAAAGTGCGCTGAATTCTTCAGGACGCTGTTGGGGTATGACGTGGGAGCGCGCTTTTGGGAGCTGGAACCCGACACTTGAAAGATGAAATTCAAACGGTCTGCAGCATTGGTTGTCAGCTGACAACTTGCATTGATTGGGGGCAAATATGGCGCACGACCCACCTGTGTCGCGCGCCATATTTGATAGTTTACTGCAGGTTTTGGCGGAGTGTCTGAGAACGTTTTTGGAATTCATCCTCCTCTATTTCGCCAGTTGCGAAGCGGCGGTACAGGATGTCCAAGGCCTCGGAACTGTGTGTTTTACGATCGAACGGTTCAGCTTGTTTCGGTGTATTGCCTCCGAAATACCCGTAGGATCGGGCGATAAGGAAGCCGAGAACGAGAAGAATAATTAGGATGATCGGGAATGGAAAGATGTGGAAGCCGTGCATGCCATACTGATGGAACATTGTGATCTCCTTTGTTTTTGATTGGCAGGCGTATGATGGTCCGTACAGCTTTGGGTTTCAATTCGCACTTGTAACCTACTGTCTCAAGCCTTTAGACTGCACAGGTTCGTTACATTTTTATATGAGTTGACAGCTGTCCACTTTTCAAACTGATAGGTAGTTTCCAATTTCCATCGAAATCAGAGTTTGAATGCAACCGGATTGAAGGTGGGCTCAGATAACCTACAAGTAGCAAAAAGAGGTGTCTGCATGATCAAGAAACTCCCTGAAAGTACAGAGACTGTTCTGGGTTTTGAGGTGGATGGAAAAGTCGATCTTGAGCAGGAAAAGCGACTGATTTCACAAGTCGAAGCGGTGCTCGAAAAGAATCCAAAAGTTAGCGTGCTGGTGGTTTTGAGTGACCAGGCGAGCTGGGGTTTTGAAGCTGGTTACGAGGATTTGAAGTGGGCAATGACACACATTAAGAGTTTTCACCGCATTGCAATTGTCTCCGATCGCAAAATTTGGGAATGGCTTGTCGCCATCGATAGCCCGTTTGCGGCCATGCTTGGCATAGGCGAAAAGCACTTTGATATGGTCAATCTGGATAAGGCCTGGGAGTGGGTGAAGGAGTAATTCATTAAACTCCGCACAAGTGGAAAAGTTCACGAGTGAGGCCTGGCGAGTCACCGTTCACCCCTCCCAGCCGGGTCATGTGGGCAGATGAAAATTCAAAGATACCCAAAGAAATTTAAACAGGCCAACAGGCTCTTGTTCAATCGGATCGGGCTGACGCTCACGTGCTTCTGTGAGAATAACTGGGGCAGGGCTCTGATCCAGCATTTACTAGATACCATTGCTACGGGCAGGTCGCGGACCTGTTGTTTTGCCCCTCAGGTCTGACGAGGCCTCATAAGGGAACCTTCACTATCCCTCTTGAAAGACACGATGTAGACCGGTTGGTGTTGGTCGCCTCAACGAACTTGTTCTGTATCCATTAAGGATGAGGCATTCGTCATGCATACCATTATCAATCTTGAGATCTGGAAATGAACATGTGCGCCGCTCAAAAAGGAAAGCTGGGCGGTGTGTGCCGTCCTATTCTCTGTTCTAGAGCGTCATTCAGGTCCTAATTCACGATAAAGGTCGCTCAGAAGGTGCTGAAGATCCATGGTTTTGCGAGTTCAACCATGGAGTTTCCAGATGACAACCAAGACTATTTTCTCAGCTCTCACTGCATTCGTTGCAATTGGTATCGTGACATATGCAGGTGTTTCAACCGGAACGGAAACCACCCAAACACTCGTCCCAAAGGGTGTGCACTCTGTAGAGATTTCCGGCAGTAGTCTGGGTCTTCGTATTGTCGGAGAAGACGCCTCTGTGAGTGACATCAATCTTGAAACCAGTGACGCGCGAGGCTGTAGCCTGACAGCCAAGACCACACAAACGCCGGATGGTGTGCTGGCGATCCAGTTCGAAAGAAGCCGGTCCTGGAGCCTTGGCTGGTGTGATCCAGCCGCAACCCTGAGGCTGCCGAGCACCATGAATGTGAGCGTGAATATGGATAAGGTGGCAGGAGATTTTGTTGGATCGTTCGCCGCATTTACTGTCGCAGCTGAGAAGGCTGTGATCTATTTCAATGGAGGTGTTTCCAGCTTCGATCTGACGGGAGAAATGGCGGCGGTTTATCTCAAGTTTGATGCGGATGTTCAGCGGGAGAACATCCGCATCAACGTTGATAAGCTGGTGTCCAACATCAGCCTGATGGGTGGTTGGTCGGTGGCCACTGGGATTCTGCGGGAGATCTTCTAGGCAGTCTCAACACTTATGGATGCGCGATGTTCCTTCCTCCAAGCACTCGGGCTCTTGCCCGTGATGCGTTGGAACTCCCGATTGAAGTTGGACTTGGTCGTGAAGCCAACCTCGAAGATGATGGTGGTGATTGGAGTGTCTGTTGTCTCTAGCAGATGACAGGCCTCCACCACGCGAAAGCCATTCGTGTATTGCGGCAGATTGACTTCTCGCAGTGTGTTCACAGCTGTCGAAATCTGCCGCGCCGGCACACGCAGTCTACGCGCGAGTTTGTCGAGAGACAGGTTTTCATCGCGGTAGAGGTGTTCCTCTCGCATTAGCCGATCCAGTGCCGCGACTATTGCGACTTGCTCTTCGGAGGCTTCTACCTGCTTCTGCTCTGGTTGGTTTAAAGTTTTTGCAGCAGATGGTTTGCGACCGAAGAGAACGACAATTGCAATCAATGAAAGCAGCATAAAGAGATTGGCAGTGCCAACAATGGTTGCGGCGCTGCTACCCTTGTTTACGGCAAAGTCAATCGCCACGGCCAGATCGACCAGCGCTGATGTTGCGAACACCGCGCCTGCGATGAGTTGGGTTTGCCGCGTCGGTAGCATCTGATCAATGGGGAGGTGGCTTGTCCATTCCCACTGCCGGGTTGTTGCAGAGCGGAAGAACAGAAAGCCGTAGCCAAGGTAAACCGTTACACCCACCAAATCTATGAGCACCGGAGCGTTAAGGCTTGGTGCTAAAGCTAAGATGGCGAGCGAAAGCAGTGTGGTACCTGCCGTCCAGCTGAGGGCCTTCGCTGACAGACGGTCCGTGAGTTGAAGGAAGGACAGCCATGTGGCGGGCGGCAACAGCAAGGCCAGACCTGCAAGCGTCCAAGACGGTAAGCCTCCCATGCCCCACTTGATGCCGAGCAAAACGGATTGCAGAGCGTAAAGGCTGATGGTCAAAACAAACAGCGACGGCAATTTGCGTCCGTAGCCGACCATCAGGCGTAGGAGGATAAAACACAAAAATAATGCGGTGAAAAAGGGAAGGGGTAAGTTTGGCACGAGCCAGCTCCAGTTGCAGATAATCCGATAAACCTAATCGGTCTTCTGAGTCTGTGAAAGAGTGCATGACGACTTCTTTTAGCGGCAGATCCTTCTGGCGAGTTTTCCAGCAGTTGAAACTCTGCATGGAACACCATCAACGGTAGTTTCTCGGTTTCAAAGCAACCTAATCAAAGTGAAAGCGTATTGGGAACGCGCCGCAAATATGCACCTTGCGTCGTGGTTGCACTCAGCGCGTTTCCGTAACATACTCACGGGTATGTTTTGATTTGGGAGGGAAAGAATGCGTGCTGTTGTCTGTTCAGAGTTCGGGCCACCGGAAGCTTTGCGCGTTGAGGATGTTGACGTTAAAGAGCCGCGGAAAGGCCAGGTGCGAATTGCGGTGGAAGCCGCAGGGGTTAACTTTCCCGATACGCTGGTGATAGCGGGGAAGTATCAGATCAAGCCGCCAATGCCGTTTATTCCGGGCGGAGAAATCGCCGGGCGCATTGCAGCCGTGGGTGAGGGCGTGACGGATTTTGTGCCGGGTGATCCAGTGATGGCGCTTCTTCTGCAACAGGGCGGGTTTGCAGAAGAGGTTGTGGTCCCGGCGTCTACAGTGCTCAAGCGGCCTGAAACCATGTCGGCTCAGGCTGCTGCGGGCTTTACTATGACTTACGGCACCTCGATGCATGCGTTGAAGCAGCGTGCGCAGTTGCAACCGGGCGAGACTTTGCTGGTGCTGGGAGCCGGTGGAGGCGTTGGCCTCACTGCTGTTGAGATTGGCAAGGTGATGGGCGCCAGGGTGATTGCGGCGGCCAGCTCAGCGGAGAAGCTGGAGGCTGCACGTCAGGCCGGAGCTGATGAGCTGATCAATTATTCCACGCAGGACCTGAGAACGCGCCTGAAGGAAATCACCGGCAAGGCTGGGGTTGATGTGGTCTACGATCCTGTGGGCGGAGATCTGTTTGAGCAGGCACTACGCTCCACCGGCTGGAATGGCCGTGCGCTGGTTGTGGGCTTTGCTGCGGGCGATATCCCGACTATCCCGACCAACCTGACTTTGCTGAAGGGCTGCGCCATTCTGGGCGTTTTCTGGGGTTCCTTCCGTATGAGGGAACCGGAGAAGGACGCCGCGAACTTCTCTGAGCTGTTTAAGTGGGTTGAGGAAGGCAAGATCAAACCGAGTGTAAGCCGGAGCTACACTTTGGAAGAAGCGCCTCTGGCCCTTCGAGATCTCATGGAGAGACGGGTCATCGGCAAGGTCGTTCTGGAAACGGGGAGAGCGTGATCATGCAACCTAGGTTTGCAGGGCAAACAGCCCTGATTACAGGTGCGGGCAGTGGTATCGGGCGTGCAACGGCAATTCGTCTGGCTGAAGAAGGCGCTGCTGTAGCGCTTGTCGATCTCAACGAGAAGGGCTTGAACGCGACCGCAGAGATGCTCCCGGAAGGTTCCAGCTCCGGGGTCTACGTGCTCAACGTGGCCGATGAAGAAGCTGTGGAGCGCTGCGTTGGGGAAGTTGAGAGTTCTTTGGGCGGCATCAGCGTGCTTTGCAATAATGCTGGCATCATCTGTGAGGGCTCATGGGGTGGAAGCCACGAGAAGTTTGCTGACTGGATCAAGGTTTATGAGGTGAATGTACTCGGGGCCATGTTGTTCACCAAGTACACCAAGGAACAGCTCAAGGCCTCAGGTAAAGGTTCCATCGTAAATACGGCATCTGTTGCTGGAATCAGAGGAGGGGCCGGTGGCAATGCTTACAGCGCTTCCAAGGCGGCACTTATCAACTTCACCAAGACATCCGCCTGTGACTTTGGTGCAGATGGTGTGCGCGTCAATGCGGTTTGTCCGGGGCTTATTGAGACCGGCATGACCAAACCTGTATTCGACTATGCGCGAAACACGGGCAAGGAAGCCAAGCTCGGTACCAGAGCAGAACTGCGTCGTCACGGCGAACCAACTGAAGTTGCGGCAACAATCGCGTTTCTTGCCAGCAGTGATGCCAGCTTCATCACTGGTCAGGCGCTTGCTGTGGATGGCGGAAACACGTCCTCTCTCAATATGCCGGGTATGAAGGTCTGAGGTGAGAGTGGGGAGCCGATAAAGAAGAGCCAGTCTGCAACATCGGGCAATGCTGTTGCGGACTGGCTCCTGCCGATCCAAAGGGGTGGATCAGATAGCAGTGATTATGAAATCACTTTTGAAATAATCACAAGTATAAATACGTATTATTTAGCTATAGACCCCGTTTTTTTAGCAATGCATCTACATGATGAGCGCTATCCCCGAGCATTTCTGTTAGGACTCGGTCGCGTTTCATGAACAACCCAATATCAACTTCATCGGTCATTCCAATTCCACCATGCATCTGCACAGCTTCTTCTGTTGCAATGCGGGAAACCTTAGCCACCTTTGCTTTTGCAGCGCGTGTAAGCTCATCTGAACTATCTGAAGTTGTATCTATTGCTCTTTGCGCGGCTGAGATGAGTGAGGCTGTTTGCTCAATCTGGCAGTAAAGATCGGCCAAACGGTGTTGAAGTGCTTGAAACATGCCGATAGGCACGCCAAACTGCTTTCGTTCACCCAGATAAGCCGTAGTCCGCTCGGCAACTTCTCTCGCAACTCCAAGTTGCTCTGAGGCGGCAATGGCGCGACCTGAACGCAGGGTAGCTTCCAACACGGCTGCGCCTTGCTCGAGAGGACACAGCAGGTCCTTCCCATCCAGATGCAGATTGGTGATCTGAATGTTTGCAGCATTGCGGCTGTCCACCATCGCGTTGCGCTCGATCTCAACTTCTGCTGCACTTGGGTCTACGAGGAAGAGGCCCGTTTCATCTCCGCTCTTTGCAACCACGATCAACCGGTCTGCATTGTAGCCGTCAAACACCGCACGTTTGCGTGCATTAAGAATAAAACCGTTGCCATCTGGCTCCGCTGTGGCTTTGATGCGGGATGGGTTGTGCTTTGCGCCCTCGTCAATAGCCAGCGCAATGACCACATCCCCCGTTGCGATTTTAGGTCCCCACTCACGCAGATGCTCACCGCCTGACTGACGAAGAGCGACGGCGCTCAAAACGGCGGTTGAAAGGAAAGGGGAGGCTGTCAGGTTGCGGCCCATCTCCTCAGCCACAAGGCCAGCAGCGCGGTGCCCGGAGTCGTATCCGCCAGCGTCTTCCGGCAAGAGCATGCCGAACCAGCCCATATCAGCCAGTGTTTTGTGGAGTTGCTGGTTAAAACCAAGAGCCTTCTTCTGGTCCCGGATGTCACGCAAGGCCTGCACAGGAGCGTGTTCTGACATGAAGCCAGCGGCGGAGTCCTTCAGAAGAGTTTCTTCAGAGCTAAAAAGTTCCATGTTTTCTCTCCTTAACCCAGTGATGGCAGGCGCAGCACTGCCTTTGAAATGATGGAGAGCATGATCTCTGACGTTCCGCCCTCAATACTGTTGCCCTTGGAGCGCAGCCAGGAGGCTGACTGATTTCCAATCCCGCCGTTTTCCTCTGGGCCTGAAAGTGCTTCCAACCCGCCAGCTTGCACAACAAGGCTCTGGCGGCGTTTGTTTAATTCAGTGCCTAAGTACTTTAGCTCTGCAGAGCGGGCGCCGAGCTGGTTGCCAGCACGGTGAAAGTCTTTTGCTGCAGCAAGGTGAGCCGTCAGCGCCATTTCATCCACGAGGAAATCACCGATGTCTGCGCGCAGCAGCGGGTCATCCAGACGGCCAGTTTCATCCAAGCCGATGGACTTAGCAGCGGTTTCATATAGGCCTGCGGAGCCGCCGAAGATCGCATCAAGGTTGCTGACCATTTCGCGTTCATGGGTCAGCAGATATTTGGCGATGGTCCAGCCGTTGCCGCGCTCATCAACCACGTTCTCCATAGGCACCTTCACTTCGTCAAAGAAGGTTTCGCAAAATGGAGAACTGCCGGAAATCAGGCGAATCGGCTTGGTCGAAACACCCTCACTGGCCATATCGAACAGCAGGAATGAGATGCCCTTATGCTTTTTCGCGTCTGGTTCAGTGCGCACCAGCGCAAATATCCAGTCGGCTTTGTCGGCGTAGGAGGTCCAGATCTTCTGCCCGGAGACGAGGAAATGGTCGCCCATGTCAACGCCTTTGGTCTGAACCGAGGCGAGATCTGAGCCGGAACCCGGTTCTGAATAGCCCTGACACCAGCGAATTTCACCGCGAGCGATCTTTGGCAGGTGTTCCAGCTTTTGTTCGTGGGAGCCGTATTCGAGTAGGGCAGGGCCAAGCATCCAGATGCCGAAGCTTTCCAACGGAGAGAGGGCGTTGATGCGCGTCATCTCTTCTTTGAGGATTTTGACTTCATCGCCGGTCAGGCCGCCACCGCCATATTCTTTCGGCCAGTGTGGCACGGTCCAACCGCGCGCGGCCATGCGCTCCAGCCATAGTTTTTGTGCTTCGGATTTGAAGGTCCAGTTTCGACCACCCCAGCAGATATCATCTTCAACGGTAACCGCTTTTCGTATTTCCTGCGGACAGTTCTCTTGCAGCCATGCCCGTGTTTCCATGCGGAATTCATCAAGTGACGTCATTGCGTTCTCCCTGTTTTGGAGTGCATATGAAAAGAAAAAGGTGAGCAATTGCCCACCTTTCTGATTAGATCTTCTCTTGAGTGTGTCTGCGCAGTTCCGCGCGGCCAATGAAGTTGCGGTGCACCGCGTCCGGCCCATCTGCAAAGCGCAGCGTGCGTAGTCCCATCCAGTTGGCTGCCAGCGGGGTATCCTGCGAGATGCCCTGACCGCCAAACATCTGCATGGCCTCATCCGTGACTTTCAGCGCCATGCGTGGTGCCACGACCTTGATCTGGCTGATCCAGAAGGCTGCTTCACGGCCCGAAGCGTTGTCCATCATCCATGCTGCTTTGAGGCAGAGGAGGCGGGCCTGTTCAATCTCCATGCGGCATTCAGCGACAATGTCGAAGTTTGCACCCAGCTTGTAGAGCGGCTTGCCGAAGGCTTCGCGATTGATGGCGCGTTTACACATCAATTCCAGAGCTTGTTCTGCCTGGCCAATTGCGCGCATGCAGTGGTGAATACGGCCCGGCCCAAGACGGCCCTGCGCTACTGCAAAACCGGCACCTTCCTGCAAAAGCAGGTTTTCGGCAGGAACGCGCACATTTTCAAAGCGCAGGTGCATGTGACCGTGTGGAGCGTGGTCATGACCGAAGACCTGCATAGGGCGTAGTTTGGTGATGCCCGGTGTGTTGGCATCCACCACGATCATGGAATGCTGCTGGTGCTTGTTGCCCGCAGTTGGCGTGTGCACCATGGTGATGTAAACAGCGCAGCGTGGATCACCGGCACCGGAAGACCACCACTTCTCGCCGTTCAGCACGTAATCGTCGCCATCACGAACGCAGGTCATGCTAATGTTGGTTGCGTCAGAAGAGCCGTGGTCCGGTTCGGTCATAAGATAGGCAGAGCGAATCTCACCCTCAAGCAAACGCTTGAGCCATTTCTCCTTCATCTCTTCGGAGCCATAGCGCTCAAACACTTCCATGTTGCCGGTGTCAGGTGCAGCGCAGTTGAAGACCTCTGGCGCGAGTGGAGATTTCCCCATTTCTTCAGCCAGATAGGCGTATTCAACGGTGCTGAGACCATAGCCGCGCTCGGAACCAGTGAGCCAGAAGTTCCAAAGACCCTTCTCGCGAGCACTTGCCTTCAGGCCTTCCAGAATCTCTTTCTGGCGCGGTGTGTATTCCCAGCGATCCCCAACGGAAACCTCATCATGGAATTCCTGTTCAAGTGGCATGATCTCATCGCGGATCATGCTGCGCACCTGCTCAATGAGTGGTGCTACACGCTTGCTGACGCCAAGGTCCATAGCTGGACGTTCGGCTAATATAGTGTCGCTCATGATTGGCCCTCCCAAGACTTCTGAGCTCTTTTATCTTCACCGTGCTGTGGATAAAAACCACGTTATATCAAAGGGATATGTGATCATGGGTTCCCACGCACAATCCAGACCCAAAGCTGGAGAGACAAAAGATGGTCTGCAAAAATTTTGCTTTACAACTGATGATCTACCGAAACATACTACTGAGTATGTTGTCAACTGTACGCGTTGATGGGCACGCTTGATCATTGGTTTAAGGTGGGTTGTCCAAAAGTGGTTATTGGCTGGTCCAACGAGGGATGAGCGAAAGCCAACTTGCGCGAGATATGGTTGCAAAACGAAGAACACTAAGGGAGGTAGGGTTTCTTCATGAGCTATCTTGAGGAATTGTTTGGAGTACCGGGCAAAACAGCACTGGTAACAGGCGGTGGAACCGGAATCGGCCGCATGGTTGCCACAGCGCTTGCAGAAGGCGGTGCACGTGTTCTGATTTGCTCTCGCAAACTGGATGTGGTGGAGAAAGCGGCAGAAGAGATCAATGCCGACCTGAGCCGCAACAATGCGGAACCATCCGGATCAGTGGAGGCGTTTCAAGGGGATGTGGGCTCCGAGGAAGGTGTCGACAAGCTTGTTGCTGCCTTTCGTGAGCGCAGCCCGAAGCTCGACATTCTGGTCAACAATGCAGGTGTCAGCTGGGGTGAGCCGTTAGGGGCTTTCTCTTACCATGCGTGGAGCCGCGTGATGGACGTGAATGTGGCTGGCCTGTTCCATCTGACACAGACATTACTACCGGAACTGAAGGAAAGTGGTAGTCTGGAAGATCCGGCGCGCGTGATTAATCTTGGCTCTGTTATGGGCTCTACCCCGATCGGTGATGGTGCTTATTCCTATTCCGCATCCAAAGCAGCAGTGCACCAGCTTACGCGCATTCTTGCCAAAGAAATGGCGCGAAAGAACATTACGTTCAACGGCTTCGCACCGGGTCCATTCCAGTCCCGGATGACCGCGTTTGCGACGGATACCGAGCAGAAAGTGGAATTCGTCAGCAAAGGCGTGCCTCTAAAGCGCATCGGACATCCCAACGATATTGCAGGTGCTACGCTCTTCCTGTGTGGCAAGGGCGGGTCCTATGTCACGGGTGAGGTGCTCCCGCTCGATGGCGGCATTCACGTAGCGACTGGTGGCAACCTGTTTGGGTAAAGAGGGGTTCTTATGGAACTGACCGTGGAAGAGCTTGAGAGCAAAGTGGGCGAGCAAGTCGGTATGTCTGACTGGGTCACCGTAGATCAGGAAATGATCTCCGCATTCGGAAAACTGACGTTTGATGAGCAGTTTATCCATATGGACCCTGAGCGCGCAAAGGCAGAAACGCCGTTTGGTGGCACGATTGCCCATGGGTTTCTCACGCTCTCCCTCGCCAGCAAGTTTGCAGTTGAAGCCCTGCCCGTTGTGAGAGGGCGGACCATGGGCATCAACTATGGTTTCAATAAGATCCGCTTTTTGCATCCCGTCGCCAGTGGTAAGCGTATTCGTGGACGCTTCACGCTGGACACTCTGACCCGCAAGGGAGATGGGCAGATCCTTCAGGAGTTTGGTCTTGCAATCGAGATCGAGGGCGTTGAGAGCCCCGCGTTGGTCGCAAAGTGGCTGACAATGACGTATTTTGAGGAGGTATCTGCATGACGCAGGATACAATGAACTTTGCCGGACAGGTCGCAATCATCACCGGTGCTGGTGGTGGGCTTGGCCGTCTTTATGCGCTGGACCTTGCTGCCCGTGGCGCAGCAGTGGTTGTGAATGATCTGGGCGGCGCGGTGGATGGCTCCGGCTCATCTGCAACGGCTGCCGAGACCGTTGTTGAAGAGATCATCGCCGCTGGTGGCAAAGCGATTGCCAATGCAGCCGATGTGACGGATGAAGCTGCGGTGAACGCCATGGTTGCCGAGGCTGTTGAGGCATTCGGGCGCGTCGATATCCTCATCAACAATGCAGGTATTCTGCGCGACAAGTCTTTCGCCAAGATGGAAATGTCCAGTTGGAACAAGGTGGTAGAGGTGCACCTCACCGGTGCTGCGCTTTGCACCAAGGCTGTCTGGAACGTGATGAAAGAGCAAGGTTATGGCCGCATTGTCATGACCACGTCTCCATCTGGTATCTACGGCAACTTTGGACAGGCCAACTACGGCGCTGCGAAAGCGGGGCTGTGGGGCATGATGAATACGCTCGGTATCGAAGGTGCCAAGAACAACATTCACATCAACTGCATCGCGCCTTCTGCGGGTACCCGCATGACGGAAAGCATCATGGATGCGGGAACTCTCAAAATGCTGGCACCTGAAAACATCACGCCTGCTGTGGTGTTCCTGTGTTCTGACGCTGCGCCAAACCGCAAGGTGCTTGTGGCAGCTGCTGGCACGTACACACTGGCAGAGATGGTGGAAACACAGGGCATTCATCTGCCAGAAGCAGAGCGCACACCAGAGGCGATTGCTGCCAACTGGGACCGGATTGCCGACCGTACAAATGCAGAGCCGGTGGGCAGCGCCATGGAAGGTGTGGCCAAGCTGGTAAAGGCAATGGTGAACGCCTGATCAGAAGAAAAACAGAGTGTCTGGCTGGTCAAGGGGCGGCTTGCAGCCAGGCAACCAAATGTTTCATGGAAGAGGGGAGCCCATGACTAACAACTTGCATACATTAGATAAACCAACGCTTCAGGCGTATCTGCAGCAGCAAATACCCGAGTTTGGTGAGCTGCTGGAAATCGAAAAGTTTTCGGGCGGTCAATCCAACCCGACTTACAAACTGGTGACCTCCGGCAAGACCTATGTCATGCGCGCGAAGCCTCCGGGAACCTTGCTGAAATCCGCGCATATGGTGGATCGCGAGTATCGGGTAATGACAGCCTTGGCTGACAGTGATGTGCCGGTTCCCAAGACCTATCATTTGTCAGGAGATGACTCGCCGATCGGGACCATGTTCTTCATCATGGAGTTTGTAGAGGGGCGGATTTTCTGGGATCCTGCTTTGAAGAAATCTTCCAACGAAGAGCGCACTGCGATCTTTGCAGAGATGAACCGCGTGCTTGCGGCGCTGCATGATGTTTCGCCTGAAGCAGTTGGACTGGCGGATTACGGTAAGCCGGGCAACTACTTTGCACGGCAAACGGACCGCTGGATCAAGCAGTATAAAGCTTCTGAGACCGAAGACGTTCCGTCCATGAATCGCCTGATGGCATGGCTTGAAGCCAATATGGTGGAGGATGATGGGATATCTTCTCTGGTCCACGGGGATTACCGGATCGACAACCTGATCTTCCACCCCACAGAACCGCGTATCATTGCTGTGCTGGATTGGGAGCTTTCTACGCTTGGTCACCCATTGGCAGACCTTGCTTACCAGTGCATGCAGTGGCGTATGCCGTCCATGAAAGGTTTGCGCGGGCTCGCAGGTCTGGATCGTACAGCGCTGGGTATTCCACTCGAAGAGGAGTACATCCGCGAATATTGCAAGAGACGCGGGCTGAATGACATCGAGAACTGGGAATTCTATCTGGCGTTCTCCATGTTCCGATTATCTGCAATTATTCAAGGGGTTGTGGCACGAGCGGAAGCGGGCAATGCCTCCAATCCAGAAGCCGCTGCAATGATGCGCATGGCCGTTCCGTTCATCTCAAAGATGGCGTGTGATGTGGTTGGAGAACTGGTGACCTAAGACAGCGGGCGGAGAGGCGTTTGTGGTCGTCGCAAGGCGTTACACCGCTCCTGCCTGATAGGCCTGAGTTGCGTTGAGGAGGAGAGCGGAGGGATCGGAAGCGGTTTCAGGATATTCCTGAATTTGCAGAAGAGAGTTTAACCTGCTGATTTCGCTGGTTTCCTGCTCTTCATCACCACTCTCGAGGTTGCTCTCGCTTAGCTCTGTATAAGCTTGAGCCAGATCCTTCTGGGCCTGAGAGGCAACCGCCTGATCCTGACCGGAAGGCTGGGCTGGAGCGAGGGCGGCGGCGATGACTGTGTTCAGCTTGACGATGGTTGCTTCGGGGTCTCCGGCAACCGGCGCAGAGTCAATTGAGACTTCTCCGCCAATGGCATAGCTGTGGCCGTCGGGGCCGAGCGTTTCGGTATAACTGGGTGCGCCGGCATAGGCACCGCCGGTAGCTGCATGGGCTTGTTCGTGCGCACGCACTTCCGCATCGCGGGTCTGAAGGTCTTCAACCTGCTGCTGTTCCTCTTCTGAAAGCTGTCCATTTTCGTTCTTGGACTTTTCAGAGGAGGAGGGGGCAGCAACCGGATTGGCAGAAAGGTCGCTGCTAATGACGACAGAATCTTTTGGAACCGCATGTTCAACGGAAAAACTCGTTGCCTCCTGCTGGTTCACACGAGCAGGCTGGGCAGCGTTGTAAGACGCGGCGCGGGCAATTCCGGGAAATGAGGAGGTGAATCCGTCTATCATAGGTTGAACATATACTAGTGAGTGATGCGTTCGGTAAAGTACTTTCTGATACACAAATCTGTTAGGTGTGCTAGGGTTTTACCTCGGGATTAGGCCGTAAACCTGTGCATTTACAGCGTATTCCCGAAAAGTGCCTGCCGATCTTTCATAGGAATTTTCATGTTTGGAAATTCTAGAAGAACGTGCAAGCGGGCACACCTTTCAGGCTGTTTCTCGGATATTGGATTGAGAGAACTGCTTGCAAGGGAGAAAGCCCGTTGGGCCTTAAGGGAATGCAGGAATGATCGAAGATTTGAGCCGGTCTCAGCAAGAGATATTAGACGCTGCTGCTGAGTGTTTCATGAGAATGGGGCCGGATGTGGCTTCGATTGATGATATTGCCGGGCTTCTTGGCGCAACAAAGGGCCGTATCTATCACCACTTCCGCTCCAAGGGCGAGTTGCTTTACGCGGTGCGTTTGCGTTCTGTATCGTTGCTCATGGAAAAGGTCAGCCCGATTGCGGCGCAAGACTTGCCGCCCATCGAGAAGCTGCGTTCTATGTCCACCGCACACGTGATGCGGATCCTCCAATTTCTGAGTTACCATCGGGTTGTGAGTGAGGACACCCGCATGTTCTTCCGTGGTTCGGCCAAACCCCACGAGAAGGAAATGATCCAAAAGATCATCGAGTTGCGCCGTTCCTACGAGAACCTTTACCGCGGTGTGCTGAGTGAGGGCATAGAGGCGGGCGTATTTGCCAAGCAATCGATTTCCATCACCCTTCATTCCATCATCATCCTGATGAACGGCCCGTGTTTCTGGTATTCTCCGCGCCCTGAACAGACCGACAAAGACTTGGAAGAGATCGCCCGCAGCGTCTCTGATCTGGTTTTACGCGCCGTACTGGCTGAGCCAGCCCTTTTAAAAGGGGAATAACCTGCGCTGGTGACGGGGATAACCCGTTTGCGTTGATATGTGCGTTGCTTTGCGCGATTTAGCGTTTGAACACCGACGGAATGTAAAATGAGAGAGGCAAAACCAGAGGCCAAGGCTCGTACCCATCAAAACCGCGAGTAAACTTGCGTAGGCAGGCTTAAGGTTGCAAACGTGCTAGTAGAACATTATCCTGGAGGGGCTATTAACTCGCTACTCCTGATGCATACTTATGGTAACAGGAAAGTACCTGCTCATATAGTTGAATATCTGTCAGATTGCGTTGAGCTGGATGGTGCGCATTGATCAACTTCATGTCACCCAGTTCATGGATCCTCTCTGAAATGTTTTTCATGTCAGGGTAGAGGATATGTTTAGTAACCCTGTATGTGCCACAAAGAACTACTATCTCAGGCTGTATTAAGCTTATTTGCTGTTTAATAAAATCAGCGTATAAGCGTACGTCTTTTGCGAGGTCCTTGGCGTTGGTTTTTGGGCCACCAGCCGATTTGCGAAGATTAACATATGCAATAGAAAGAGGGGCTTGAAATTGCTCTTTCTTTGCTTCGTTGTAGTCAGGAATCCCACCACTGTAGTGCATGAGACCATGAGCCCAACGTCCGACAGTACGAAGTACGCTACTTTTGTGCCACCCGGTTCTCGTTTTCGTTTTCGCTTGCTTCGATGTCCTCACTATAGCTTCTCGTAGGTCTTGATTTGCCTTATTTGTCTCTTTGAGAAGGAAAAGGATTTTTTTCGGAGCGGTATTCCAGTGCTGGTTGGAGACAATACCGTCATAATTAAAATGGCGTTGAGTATCCCTGTTTCTTTCATAAAAGGCCGCTTCGTAGGCTTTCAAGAATGCGTTCATTTCCTCTTCATTGCTAGTCATAGATACTCCTATTTCCTTAGCAATAATTACACCTTGATGTTTGAAAAGACAAGATGAAACAAAGGGTTGATGTTCTTGATGAACGACTAACTAGCTTGAGATTCAAAACCGATACTAAGCAGCAACCTCTGTTGCTCAGGTGGCTGCGGTTTCTTCTGGTTGAGCGCTTTCCGAGAGCAAAGTTGTGAAATTGAAATTTCCTCAACAGAGCGGTCTCGTTAATTCGAATTAGACGCTCTCAATTTGCTTCATGTCAGAGAAACAACCTAGTAGATTTGATAGGTATCGCTCAGTGAGTCGGGTGGAGCACACGCCGTTTTGGGCATGTTGCTTACCAACCGTCAGGCAATTCCGTATTTGTGCAGGGAATTGCTAAAAAAAATTAACGGGTTCCTGATCTGTTTAGAGATGTGGGGGCCCTTAAGAGCGAATCAGACTTGATCGAAGCAGTTATCCCCTGTGCCGGGGGGCTGTGGAGAGGGACTACCGTGGGGCAGGGAAGTGCAGCGTCAGGTCACGCTTGAACGCTGGCAATCCTTACCGTGCATTCGGGAGCAGCAGTCAGAAAAGGATCGGGGCAATGGACCAAGACAGTCCTCGACAAGAGCAGCAACAGGTTGAGCCGGCGAGCATTCGTATTCCCGGACTGACCGTGAGAGAAAATATTAGTATCAACCGCATTCAGTTTGTCTTTGATGAGGAGCCGAGCGAGGAGATTTGCCAGCTTTTGAAGAGCTATGCTTTTCGATGGTCACGGTATGAGGATGCCTGGCAGCGGCAGATAAGCAGCACCAGCCGGAAGGTGGCGGTGAAGGTTCTGCTGGAGATTAGAACTAGGGCACCGTTCAGGACGCAACAAAAGAAACCGCTGCTGAATTGAGCAGTGGCCGAACCATGACCGCGCCTCTTTAGCGCTTCCATCTTTCTCTTGGTTGGCACAGTTCAGGCGGGGAGTTTATTCCCGTGCAAGCAAACTGCTGTTAGTCTATGGTTATGAGCGTTTGAAACAGGCGTCTTTGTACGTCTGAGTGCAGGGCGCTGCCAAAACCACCGGAAGGGAAGAAGATGGAGATTCCAACGCTTCTTGAGGCGCGTTCTGTTCGCTCTGCACGTTTGACAACGCGGGTACTTTTTTCCGGTCCAGAAGAGGGTGTGCCGATCCTCTTCATTCACGGGAATCTTTCAGCAGCAACATGGTTTGAAGAAACCATGCAGCGCTTGCCCGAAACTTACCGGGCAATTGCACCGGACCTGCGCGGCTATGGCGGTGCCGATCCGGCAGCCACTGTGGATGCCACCCGTGGGACCAAGGACTTTTCAGAGGACCTTGCTGCGTTGATGGATGAGCTGGGCATTCCAGCGGCGCATATGGTCGGCCATTCGCTTGGTGGAGGTGTGCTTTGGCGGTTCCTTGCAGATTATCCGCAGCGGGTGCTTTCTCTCACGCAGGTTAGTCCGGCGTCTCCGTTCGGGTTCGGGTGTTCCAAAGCCGATGGAACGCCTTGCTTTGACGATGGAGCCGGGAGCGGTGCGGCGGCGATGAACCCGGATATTGTTCAGTCGCTGATGCTGAATGACAGTGGCTATGAGAACGTTTTTTCGCCGCGCAATATATTGAACCAGTACGCTTGGAAACCGCCATTTGTGCCAAGGCGGATTGAAGCGTTTACGGCAACTGTGTTTGCCCAGCACATGGGCGAGGCTGCCTATCCGGGGGATGTGATCGCCTCTCCCAACTGGCCGGGCATCGCACCGGGCAAGTTTGGCGCCAGCAATGCGCTTGCTCCAAACCATCAGTCAAACCCGCTTGGGTTCTGCGATGTTGCGGCCAAGCCTGCTATTCTTTGGGTGCATGGCGCAGATGACCTTGTGGTCTCCGACAATTCCATGTTTGAGCTGGGGACACTGGGCAAAATGGGGTTCCTGCCCAACTGGCCCGGTGAAGCGGTCTTCCCGCCTCAGCCCATGGTCACCCAAACTTCAAATGCACTGGACCGTTACGAGCAAAAGGGCGGACACACCGAACGCCACGTGTTCAAAAATTGCGGCCACGCCCCTCATATCGAAAAGCCGCAGCAGTTCGACCGGATCTTCCATGCCTTCCTGAAAAAGCACGCGGGTGGGAAGTAGCACTCTGAAAAACGGGGTTTTATACCGGAGGGTCAGCGAGATGACTCACGAATTGGGCGGACGTTATCCTCGAATGGCACGCGCCGTTGCCGAAAGCTTGTGTCCGGGAGGTATTCTGGCCTGCTAATCCGGTCCATTCGGAAATGACGGAAGTCGTTGCGTGCAGGATCCCAAGCCACCAAATACCACAGTGGTGGTAAGATCAGCATAGCTTGGGGCTCAATAGTTCGGCTGGTTACGGCCCCTTTTGCGTCACGGTATTGGAAACGCAAGTGGAACCGTTGAAGAAAAGCGTTCTCGAATGCGGGTAGCAGTCCGGGCTCCATGACGCCCATATCGGATATATCGACCTGTGGTGCGAGCTGCCCGACATACAAGCAATCCAAAAACCGGCGCAAATCTCGGACTTTATCCGAGGGCAGCGCCTTCTCGATTTTGGCAAGTCCGGCATCTGCGAGACCCGAAAAGGGTAGATTTCCTGCGGCTCGCATGCACGCCACGCTGATAAGAAGTGCAAACACTTCCGCAACCGAGAGCCGCGCAGTGGTCTGAACCGACTGCGGATCGAGTTGCAGGCCGCCGCCGCGCCCAGGTTCAGAATGAATGACAAACCCCTCATCCCGCAAAGCGCTAATGTCACGCAACACAGTGCGTCGAGATGCGCCAACTTCCTCCGCCAGGTCTGCGACTGTCAAAGTGCCGTTGCGGCGAAGGCTGCGCACGATGGCGTCATGTCGGAGGCGAGTGTTCATTTTGCAAAGTTAGCATTCATTGGTGACAGAATTTGGCACTATTGCAAATTAGGCAGGCGTTGAACATGTCTACATGGAGATAGTTTTATGTTTGATCCCGCTAATTTTCCCGAACCTACCCTTATCGCCGTCAACGGTGTGGAACTCGAAGTCTTTGAAGCAGGACGAGAAAACGCAGGAAAGCCTATCGTACTCTGTCATGGCTGGCCAGAACACGCCTATACATGGCGGCACCAGATACCGGCTCTTGTGGAGGCTGGCTACCATGTCATCGCCCCAAACCAACGGGGCTATGGTAACTCATCCCGACCGGTCAAAGTCACAGACTACGACATCCAACAGTTGTCGGGGGATCTCACCGCACTGCTCGATCACTACGGGTATGAAGATGCTACATTCGTCGGTCATGATTGGGGGGCATTTGTCGTTTGGGGGCTGACCTTGTTGCATCCGCACCGGGTGAATAAGGTCATAAACTTGGCCTTGCCCTATCAGGAGCGCGGAGAAAAACCGTGGATTGAGGCGTTGGAGGAGTTTCTTGGCAGCGACTATTACTTCGTTCACTTCAATAGGCAACCGGGTGTTGCAGACGGTGTGTTCGACGAAAATCCCTCCCGGTTCCTGCGCAACTTGTTCCGCAAGAACGTTCCTCTCTCTCCGCCTGAGCCGGGTATGGCGATGATCAACCTCGCCAGAACAGAGACAGCGCTCGGTGAGCCTATAATGAGCGACAGAGAACTGGCCGTTTTCGCCTCCGCCTTCAAAGCCTCAGGGTTCACTGGCGGTATAAACTGGTACAGGAACCTTGACCGCAACTGGTATATTTTGGCGCAGGCGAACCCGATCATCCAGCAGCCTGCACTCATGATCTACGGCGAGCGTGATTTGATCCCGAAGTTTGAGAAACTATCGGAGTTCGTGCCGAATGTGGATGAGGTCAATCTGGACTGCGGTCACTGGATTCAGCAGGAAATGCCAGCTGAGACAAACACGGTGATTTTGCGTTGGCTGGATCAGCAGGGAGCCACGTAATCCCATAGGTGTTTCAAGCCTACATAATCCCTCCGGCCATGTCGGAGGGTGTTCCCTCGCGCAGCCCTAGAGCCCTTCAACAAATTCCTCAAACTCAGGGCGATCCTGCCATGAGCCGTCGGGCCAGAGGGCCTTCATGGCTTTGACGATGGGTTCGCTCCAGCCTTGTTTGCCTTGAGATTGCGCATCGAGCAGCTCGTCGCCAATCAGGCCGGGGCGGGTGCGCTCGATGACTTCGATCAGCGCTTTGGCCTGTGCCAGATCCTTGGTGACTTTTGTGGCGGTATGCGCCCGTTTCTGCGAGATGATGAGCTTGTGCACCGCATAGCGTTCTGGCCGCGGCACATACACCGCAATGCCCGCGCCGAAGGGCAGGGCGGCAGGGACAGACCCGTCAATCAGCCACGCCAGATATTGCAGGCTCATGGCTCCGGCATCCAGCCCTTGCAGCGCCAGTGGCTGTTTTTCGCCGCGCTTGCGGGTGGGCGTCAGCAGGTCCACAACAAACCCGATGCGGGAGCGGAAACGGGATGGTTTCGCGCGGCCATCCAACTCCGGAATTGGCTCAAAGCTCGGGTCGGCGTCTTTTAGAATGGAGAGCATATCAATGCCCTCATCTGCTTTGATCGCCAGTGAGGCTGCCACCAGATCCGCATCATCCGTCGCCAGCTGGGTGGAGGGCAGGGTGCAGCCCAGCAGAAGCGGGTAGCATTGATAAGCCAGTGTGCCCACCAGAATGGCCCCGTTGCGGAACAGCCCGTGATAGGCCATGGCATCCATCACACGGGCCGCATAGCTGTGAGTGGACAGGATGCCGACTTTATTCAGCACGCTCAAGTCTTTACGCCGCGCCCGCGCCCGTTCGCTGGCTTCCCTGATGCGCTCCACTTTGGCCTGCGTCTCCGGCTGCAAAGCTGGCCCTACATAGAGGCTCTTACGCCCCGCTCCCACAGGCATCTTGACGAAGATGTTCTCCACATTCCCCTTCGCCTGCTGATAAACCGAGCCCCGCAGAGCTCTGCTATCATCATGGGTTTTCTGAATATAATCCGCAGCCAGGTTTTGATAAGCGAGAGGAAGATCTGTCATTCCGGCAGTATAGACAGTTTATATGAAAAATGTCTATACCGACTGAGTTTCATTAGCTAAGCCATGCATTGTTGCGGCAAGTGCCTTTGTCTCATACCTTTTATAGAATAGTATGCTCCACCATGAGCTACGGACTATATATAGGTAAAAACCTCACCGCAGATGGCAATGCATGGCTGGCCGGGTACGGAGACGAACCCTCAAGCCACTGGCTGGAGATTGTGCCCCGTGCACGCCACAGTGCGGAAGAAACAATAACCGTCGGGGTGACCGAGCAAGCGGACCTTCCGGGGCGAAGATCACAAATCCCGCAGGCCAGCGTAACGCACCGAAATCTGCGCGTATGTTACTCAAGCTACAAGGGAATTCCCGCTCCCATAACGAACGGCGGCTTAAACGAATTTGGAGTTGCCGTACGAGACATCTGGTCGCCGTCCCGCCCAGAACTCGTCAGTTTAACCCCTAAAGACCAGAGTGGCCCGAACTACAGTGATTTTGCACGGCTGGTCATCGAACGGGCGACCACCGCTCGTGAGGGCGTGGAATTGATCGCAAAGCTGATCGCCCAATACGGCGAATGCAGCTACGGAGGCAACTCCCATATCATTGCCGATGCAAACGAAGCATGGGTGATGGTCCAGTTTTCCGGTGGGCAAGGATTATGGGCAGCCGAGCGACTGGGCGCTGATAGTATTCGCGCTTCCAGACCCGGTTACATCTCTGAAATTCCGATCAACGAGCCGGATCATCCTGATTATCTTTATTCCGATAACCTCGTCAGCTTTGCAAAGAGCATGGGCTGGTACACAGAGGGCGTCTTCGATGCCAATGCTGTTTATGGCGATGGAAAAGGCCGTTGGGCAGGCGTGCAGTGGATAGAAGGCCAGATGGCTGAGCGCACTAATTCGGGGCAGAAAATCGGCCTCAACGATATGGTTTTTGCATTGCGCACGCCAAAGCTGACGGGTGATAAGGCTGGCTACGGGCAGATTGTCCCGCTTGTTGAGCCTGCTCACAGTGATCTGCGCATGTTGTGGCACACGCCGATTGGCGCAATTGCAGCGCCGTTTTCGCCGGTTTTCATGGGCCAAACGGGCATCCCGCTTGAGTTTGGAAAGCATCGTTACCTGACAACGGGAGAGGCGCACTGTTTTCTTGATGACCGCAAGATAGACGAGACGGAGTTGAACGCGCCTTCCACGGTCAGTCAATGGAATGAGACCTCGCGGTGTGCAGTGGCAGAATGTAAGCGGCTTTTATATCTGATGCTGCAAGATTCAAACCGCTTCTTGCCGGAGGTAACTGAAGCGTTTGAAAACCATGAAGCCCGTGTCATCGCGCAGACAAACGACATGCGAAAAACCGCTGCGATCCTGCTCAGTCAGGATGAACAGGTTCTGGCGTCCAATCTCCTCACCTATTTTAGTTCTCAGGAACTGCTGGCTGGTCTGGGCTTGGTTCAGGCGCTCAGTGCAGGGATTGAGCCACGGGCACGTATCTTTGGCAGGTCTGACAGCCATGATGATGTGAAGAAGCACGACCAATTCTGGTGAGTTACACAGATTCAACGGAGCCGTTGAAGCGGCCGCAGAACAGGTTTTAGAAATCTGCGGCCCTCTCAACACGGATTGTTCCGGCGGTTTAGGTCACGTTGACCTGCATTGATCCGAGGCCCTCGATGGACATTTCCATAATGTCCCCTTTTTGGATAGGGCCAACTCCGGCCGGAGTGCCAGAGAGAATTACATCGCCAGGGGCCAATTCAAAGTATTCAGAAAGGTAAGAAATAATCTCAGGTACTTTCCAAGTCATTTGATTAAGATCGCCTTCCTGCTTGATTTCTCCATTAACCTTTAGAGCGATACGACCTTGATCCAGATTGCCGGTTTCACTGATCGGGTGGATAGGCCCAACCGGAGCTGATCGTTCAAAAGCCTTGGCGATTTCCCAAGAACGCCCCATCTTTTTTGCAGTAGCTTGCAAATCGCGCCGAGTCATATCCAATGATAATGCATACCCATAGACATGCTCCATGGCTTTATCTGGCGAGATGTTACTTCCCCCCTTATGCAACATCACCGCCAGTTCAATTTCATAATGAACATCGGAGGAGTTCGGTGGATACGGGAATTGCCCCGAGGGATCCAGATTGTTGGGATTCTTTTGAAAGAAAAATGGCGGTTCCTGATTTGGATCGTGACCCATTTCGATGGCGTGAGCGGCGTAATTTCGCCCAATGCAGTATACTCGGTGGACAGGGAAGGCAGCATCATTGCCAACGATAGGTAAACTAACAATCTGTGGCGCTTCAATTACATATTCGAGCATTTTATCCTCCCATTGGTTGCGATTTTTAGATTAATGCCAACAACCAATTTTTATGTCAATCTCAACCAATCTAAAATATTATGGGTTTTTCTGTTGCTAGCTTCTCATTGATCGGATTAATCTGTGAAAATACGAGTATTGGGCAGCCAATATCGCTAATTGATCGAGAATTGGGTATGTTTATGCACTCCGCAGAAAAGAACGGGCTGGAAAGGCTCAAAGAGTTTATTGCAAACGGCAATTTTGGGCCGGGTGATAGGCTGCCAGCAGAGAGGGAGTTGACTGATGCTCTTGGAATGAAGCGCAACTCTTTAAGACGGGCGTTGGATGTGCTGGAGCGACAAGGGGTTATCTGGAGGCATGTTGGCAAGGGGACGTTTCTGGCTGAAGAACGGCGGGATGAACCGACGAATTGGATTAGTGAAGTTAGCGGTCAACTGACGCCAGTTAAAATGATGCGTGCTCGTTTGAGCATTGAGCCAGCAATTGCGCGCGAAGCGGCGATCAACGCATCGGGAGTTGCGGTAGCTAATATTAAAGCGGCGAGCGAGGGAGCCGAAAACGCGCCAGACTGGAGCAGCTATGAAGACTTCGACGATAGGTTTCACAGAACCATTGCCGTGGCTACGGATAATCCACTGTTGGTTGCGTTGTATGATCAATTAAATAATGTTCAGCGCACCGTGGCGTGGGCAACGGTCGTTAGGGAGACCATCGGTCCTGCACACTCCCATCCCAGCTTCGCCGAGCATCGGGAAATTTTGGCAGCCATAGAGAGCCGGGATGCCAATCGGGCTCACGAGGCAATGCGCAAACATATTGTTTCGGTTGCCGCAAGATTGTTTGGAGAGAGCTGAAAGTCGGGGCGCAGAAGAGAACAATAAATGCGTTGCATCAGAGCGCCTCATGACACATGTGAAGCATTGTAATCGTGGTTTAGAGCACTCCTTAGAATAACTTTTCTCTTTCGCAAACTATTGAAGCCTCAATTACCGTGAGTGTGAGCGGCGTTTCGGATTAGTATTTATGCAAAATACAAACCTCATAAAAGAGATGACTGGTATATGCGTGCACTGATCCTTGCGACTGTATTATTTGCTGCTGCTTCAGCAGATGCGGCAACCCTCACTGTAGGAACCACAGGAACGGTCTATCCCATGACGTTCACAAGAAACGATGAGCTTCAAGGGTTTGATATTGATGTAATAAACGCGATTGCGGACGTGACTGGTGATGACGTTGAGTTTGTTACAATGTCGCTCTCTAGCCTCATAGGCGCATTGGACGCAAAAAAGGTCCAGACAATTGCAAATCAAATAACAATTACGCCCGCGCGGGCAGATAGATATCTATTTTCCGAACCCTATGTGATCGATGGGGCGCAAGTTGTCATTCGCGCTGGAAATGAAAATGAGATCAATGGCGTGGAGGACCTTAGGGGGCGTAGCGTCGGTGTTATTCTCGGTTCTAATTTTGAAGCTTTGCTAAGACAGCTCGATTATGCGGATGAAATTGATATTCGAACTTACGACACAAATATTCTCGAGCAAGAAACTGTTATGGGTCGGATCGATGCCTATGTTCGGGATCAGATGAGTGCCATACAAGTCATTGATGAAGTAAAGCTGCCACTTAAACTGGCTGGAAAGCCGTTTGCGCCGATGTATAACGGTTTCCCCTTTACTGAAGACGCTGAAGGCGAAGCCTTGCGCGTGAAATTTGACGATGCTTTGAAGGTATTACGCGACAATGGCAAACTGGCAGAAATATCCGAGAAATGGTTCGAGCGGGACGTAACGAGCGAGAATCCTTGATTCAAAAGCCCAAGCAGTAACTTCCCAACGGAAGCTCCAAAAAATAGCGTGCCAAGCACTATCACAGTGCAGAGCACAGGTTCCGGCCATTGAGCCGGAGCCTGTGCTCACTGCGTTCTTATCGGCAAATCGCTGAAAGAGCGCTCTCCTAAAAATATATTCCTGAAAATACTATTATGTAGTCGTCTTGTAGATTATTCTTCTGTCTAAGGCCCTAATTGCGCGAAGCGCTTTTATGCACTATGCGCATGAGCGCGCGCATCTTTGGCTTTTGGGGGGAGAGAACCATGACAACTGCTGCTACCAACTGGATTGACCGATTTCAGGGTCTGTCCTCTCTGGAACCGCACATCAGAGACATTCTGGTCAATCGTAGCAGTATTGTTTCTGTGCCAGCCAAAACCGTTATTTTTGGTCCCGGTAAAGCACCGGAAAACCTGCTTCTTTTGCTCTCCGGCTCCGTTCGGGTGCAGCAGCTTTCGGAAGGCGGGCGCGAGATTATTCTTTACCGCGTACATGCCGGTGAAAGCTGCGTGCTGACAACGGCCTGCCTGCTGGCCTATGAGGATTACTCTGCTGAAGGCATTGCCGAGACGGACGTGCAGGCGGTCGCTATTCCCCGTGCGGTGTTTGACGACCTGATCGCGCAGTCCGAGACCTTCCGCCGTTTCGTGTTCTCCGCCTATTCCAAGCGCATCACCGATCTGTTTCTGGTGATTGAGGAAATCGCGTTCCAGCGCATGGACATCCGCCTGGCGCAAAAACTGCTGGAGCTTGCAGGCAGTGGCGCGCATGTGGCCTCCACCCACCAGCAAATGGCAGCAGAACTGGGCACAGCCCGCGAGGTCATCTCCCGCCAGCTGCGCGAATTCCAACGCCGCGACTGGATCACGCAATCCCGCGGCACCATCGAAATCATCGACCGAGCCGGACTGGAAACACTGGCGAAAGCCTGATGGGGGGCGGGCATTCCCTGCGCGCAGAAAATTGAGCCTTAGAAACCTACGGATTGTTCTGGAACGGCGGGCTGGCATTATGGCAACACGGTATTTTGTTTTGTTTTTTGAGGAGCTTCAGAGAAAAAGTACGCTTTGGGGGGAGTTTGGTGACTTGGTCACTGAAGTGCTTGGGAAGACTCGTTATCCGTTAGGCTACTTAAGTGGTTTGGAGGACGAGACTATGACGGCTAACATTGGAACACTTGATCGCATTCTTCGTTTTGTTATCGGCGCTGTGCTGTTTGCGCAGCCGCTTTTCTTTTACGGTGCCCTGCTTATTGGCACTGCCATGCTGCAGGTCTCGGTTACACGGACTTGTCCGTTCTACTCCATCTTCGGAATCAAAACCTGCCGTCTTTAGCCAGTTGCCGGGCTCAAAAACCGGCTTCTGGCAAACACGACAAGAATACAACGAGTGCACAGCTGTGCTGGTGGTTGAAACCTGAAAACGAAACAAGTGCACGCTCCATTGACCGCCACTGTGCGCACACTAACTTATTGAGGGACCTATGACTAATTATCACGTGGACATGGCAGTCCAACCTCAGGTCAAGGCGTTCTTTGACCCGGCCACCAACACAATCAGTTATGTGGTGAAAGACCCTGCCTCATCTTCTGCTGCCATCGTGGATTCCGTTATGGACATCAACTATGCAGCGGGCCGTATCTCCTATGAAAATGCAGATGAGATCATCAAGTACGTGCAGGATAATAACCTGACAGTCGAGTGGCTGATCGAGACCCACGTTCATGCTGATCACCTGTCCGCCGCGCCGTATCTTCAGCTGAAGCTGGGCGGTAAGATTGGCATTGGTGAGCACATCACCACAGTGCAGGACACGTTTGGCAAAGTGTTCAACGAAGGCACTGAATTCCAGCGCGACGGTAGTCAGTTTGACCGTCTGTTTAAGGATGGCGATACTTATCAGATCGGCAGTATGCCAGCGTTTGCAATTCATACACCGGGCCATACACCGGCTTGCATGACTCATGTGATTGGCAACGCAGCCTTTGTTGGCGACACCCTGTTTATGCCGGATAGCGGCTCTGCCCGTGCGGATTTCCCCGGCGGCGATGCAGCGATACTGTACGACAGCATCCAGAAAGTGCTGGCCCTGCCGGACGAGATGCGCCTGTTCATGTGCCACGACTACGGTCCCAATGGCCGCGACATTGAGTGGGAAACCAGTGTTGGCGCGGAAAAGAAACACAACATCCATGTGGGCAACGGCCACACCCGCGAGGACTTCATCAAGTTCCGTACCGAACGCGATGCGCAGCTGGATGTGCCCAAACTAATTATTCCGTCCTTGCAGGTCAACATGCGTGCAGGCGAAGTGCCAACGGATGAGGATGGTGTGCCCATGCTTAAAGTCCCTGTCAACGCCCTGTGAACGGGTGAGGTGAGGGGGCTACTCACCGAACGAAATCAAGGAGCGCATCGCGTGTTGTGATGCGCCCGCGACGATTGCTGAAGCACAACAGAAATACCGGGAAGACCACTTCACCGGATTAATCAAAGCAGTTTGAAGGCAGACCATGTTCTCCTCAGCCTTACGGCGATACCTGCCCGTTCTTGATTGGGGCAGAACCTATAATAAAGCCAGTTTTTCCAATGACATGATCGCGGCGGTGATTGTGACGATCATGCTGATCCCTCAATCTCTTGCCTACGCTTTGCTGGCAGGTTTGCCGCCGGAAGCCGGACTTTACGCCTCTATTCTTCCCATTATGCTCTATGCCATCTTCGGCACCAGCCGTGCGCTGGCCGTTGGTCCGGTAGCTGTTGTGTCTCTGATGACGGCGGCGGCCATCGGGCAGGTGGCAGAAGCGGGAACGGCGGGCTACGCCATTGCGGCGCTCACCCTTGCCATGCTCTCCGGCGGTATTTTGCTGCTGATGGGCGTGTTCAAGCTTGGTTTTCTGGCCAACTTCCTGTCTCACCCTGTCATCGCTGGTTTCATCACCGCTTCCGGGATCCTCATCGCCAGCAGCCAGCTCAAGCACATTCTGGGTGTGGATGCCTCCGGGCATACTCTGGTGGAGATCGTGGTTTCTATCTGGCAGCGGCTTGGTGATGTTAATCCGGCAACGTTCGTGATCGGGGTTTCCGCTACGCTGTTCCTGTTCTGGGTGCGCAAGGGCATGAAGTCTATGCTGCTTGCTATGGGCCTGAAGCCACGTCTGGCTGATGTGCTCACCAAAGCAGGTCCGGTTGCTGCGGTTGTGGTGACAACGGCTGTGGTGTGGCTTTTCGGGTTGCAGCAGGCGGGCGTCAGTATTGTTGGCGCGGTCCCGCAGAGCCTGCCGCCGCTCAGTCTGCCAAGCTTTTCTGCTGAGCTGATCGGTGCTCTGTTTGTGCCTGCGCTGCTTATCTCCATCATCGGCTTTGTGGAATCCGTTTCCGTGGCGCAGACACTGGCCGCCAAAAAGCGGCAGCGCATCGATCCAGATCAGGAGCTGATCGGCCTTGGCGCTGCCAACATGGGCGCGGCATTTACCGGCGGTTATCCGGTCACCGGTGGCTTTGCCCGCTCCGTGGTCAACTATGATGCCGGCGCAGAAACCCCAGCTGCCGGTGCTTATACGGCGGTTGGGCTGGCGATTGCCGCAGTCTCGTTAACGCCGCTAATCTTCTTTTTGCCCAAGGCGACGCTAGCTGCAACGATCATTGTAGCGGTGCTGTCTCTCGTGGACTTCAGCATCCTCAAGCACAGCTGGAGCTACTCCAAGCCTGACTTTGCAGCAGTAACGGCCACCATTTTGCTGACCCTCGGGCTGGGCGTGGAAACGGGTGTCTCTGCTGGCGTTATCCTGTCCATCCTGCTTCACCTATACAAGACCTCACGGCCTCATATTGCCGAGGTTGGTCTTGTGCCGGGCACCGAGCACTTCCGCAATATCAACCGGCATGACGTGCTGACCAGCCCCGAGCTGCTGACCATCCGCATTGATGAAAGCCTCTACTTCGCCAACGCCCGCTTTCTGGAAGACTATATATATGAGCGGGCAGCAGATGATGAAGAGCTGAAGCACGTGGTGCTGCTATGTTCTGCGGTCAACGAGGTGGACCTGAGCGCCCTGGACACGCTGCAAGTCATCAACCACCGCCTCAAGGATGCGGGCATCAAGCTGCACCTTTCCGAGGTGAAAGGCCCTGTTATGGACCGCCTGCAACGCTCCCACTTCCTTGACGAGCTATCGGGCAAGGTTTTCCTCTCCCAATATCAGGCACAGGAAGAACTCGCCTCCGTCTGCACCCGCCAAACCACTAAGGCTCCTGCCTGATTTGCCCCGCAAAAAACAGGCAGAGCTTAGAAACCCCGTGGAGCCCCTCCACGGGGTTTTGTGGTTCTGATGGAGTACCTCAGAGCGGGTGTTGGAGCGGCGGTGCGGGAGACGGGGTGGCGCATGTGTTGCACGCATACTCCTGCGGTAAGACGTTGGGTTTGGGGTGATTTGGGGGAAAAGAGGGGCGTTGGGACTAGGAAAAAGGGCGCAATTTTAAAAAAATCCCCAGAGATCAAGAGAGTTGCAAGGTTTGTGAACTTCTCTCTAGGGGAGTAGTTACAGCATGGGCTCTTCGGTGACGTCGGGTACCTGCGTTAGTAAGTGATTTTGCGGAAGTCGTCATTTAAGCGATTGTAAAGTTTAGATATATCCGCATCAAGGCTATCTGTAAAACGATCTGCACTATCAATCTTAAAAGCGTTTCCTACCTCTGATCAGAGCCTTATATTAGGCATGTAGAATATTTAATTATATTGAGCTAAGTCCAATAAAAATGATCTTCTAATTCTAAATTGATTGCACTCAATTTGTAGTGATCGGATTTGCTCTAGGTTCCGTCGCGTACGAGCAGGCACGTATAACGTCGCGTCGTCTGCTCCAAGCAATAGCCGCCCGATGCGGCTGTTAGACCGGAGTACGCACATGGTTGACATAAGCCAAAACACACAGACAGCCACGCCAGAAGTGAGCAAAGGACGTGAGCGCACAGCATTCCTGTTTCTGGCTGTTGTCCTTGCACCTATTCTGATGACTGTAGCGGTTGCCGGATACGGCTTCATTATCTGGATGTCCCAGATTCTGCTTGGCCCACCATCATTTTAAGAGGTGGTCGTGGCCAACTTATCCCGCAGAGCATTCTTTACCCGTCTGAAAGCGACACCGGAGGTGGCGAACCCGTTTCGTCCGCCGTGGACCAGCGAACAGCGGATTGAAGACAAATGCACCGGCTGCTTTGAATGCGTCAAAGCCTGCCCGGAAGGCATTTTGTTCAGCGATGATAACCGGCCCTACCTCAAGCCTGGTGTTGGCGAATGCACCTTTTGTGAAGCCTGCGCGAGCGCGTGCCCTGAGGAAGGTCTCTTCGATCTGACGCAGGCACCCTGGAGACTGGCAGCGGAGCTAAAGCAAGAGGCCTGCTTGCTGCACAAAGGCGTTTCTTGCCGCTCGTGCACGGACTGCTGCGATCCAAGGGCACTCCGCTTCGATTTGCGCGCAGCACCAGTGGGACAGATCCAACTGGATGCAGACCAATGCAACGGCTGCGGCGCCTGTCTGGTCGCCTGCCCGGTGGATGCAATCAGCTTGAACGACCAAAGCAATATGAACCAGGAAACTTTAGCAAATGCGTAATGCAACAACCGTTGAGCGCGAAGAACCTGCCGGGGTCTGGCACATCTCAAGTGTGCTGATCCAGGCAATCCCGGAGAAGCGGGAGCAAGTTTGCGCGGCCATCGAACAGATGCCATCGGCTGAGATTGCGGATGTGCCTGACACCGAGAAAATTATCGTAACGCTGGAAACAGATAGCGAGCGCGCCATCGCAGATGCTCTGAGCGAGATCCAGAAGCTGGATCATGTAATCACCGCGTCGCTCATCTTCCATCAAACCGACACCACCGACCTTAATTCAATTGTGATTTCTGATCAGGGTGAAATGCAACCCGAGGGGACTTGCTCATGATTAATCTAACAAGACGCGCTGTCATCAAGGCGCAGGCTGTTGCTGCTGCAGCGGCTGCGGCCGGGGCAAGCCTTCCGGCACAAGCGTCTAACCTCGTTACTGACGCCAGCAAAACCGACCTGAAATGGTCCAAAGCTGCTTGCCGTTTCTGCGGCACCGGTTGTTCCATCATGGTGGCAACCAAAGAAGGCCGTGTTGTTGCAACACATGGTGATGCCAAGAGCCCAGTTAACCGCGGTCTGAACTGCGTAAAAGGCTACTTCCTTTCCAAGATCATGTACGGCAAAGACCGTCTTGAGCAGCCATTGCTGCGTAAGAAAGACGGCAAGTACGACAAAGAAGGCGAATTCACTCCGGTTTCCTGGGATGAAGCTTTTGACGTGATGGCTGACAAAGCCAAGGAAGCGATCAAAAAGAACGGCCCTTACGCTGTTGGCATGTTCGGCTCCGGCCAGTGGACTGTTTGGGAAGGCTACGCAGCTGCAAAGCTTTGGAAAGCCGGTTTCCGCTCCAACACCATTGACCCGAACGCACGTCACTGCATGGCCTCTGCTGTGGGCGCATTCATGCGCACCTTCGGCATCGATGAGCCAATGGGCTGCTATGACGACTTTGAGAACGCAGACGCCTTCGTGCTCTGGGGTTCCAACATGGCAGAAATGCACCCGGTTCTGTGGACCCGTCTGACTGACCGTCGTCTGTCCAACCCGCATGTTAAAGTTGCTGTTCTTTCTACTTACGAACACCGCAGCTTCGACCTTGCCGACATTCCAATGGTCTTCACCCCACAGACCGATCTGGTGATTGCGAACTTCATCGCAAATTACATCATCCAGAACGAAGCCGTGGACATGGACTTCGTCAGCAAACACACCAACTTCCGTCTCGGCAACGCCGACATCGGCTACGGTCTGCGCCCTGAGCACCCACTGGAGAAAGCTGCTAAGAATGCAGACAAAGCTGGTGGTTCCAAAGAGATCTCCTTTGAAGAGTATGCCGAGTTCGTGAAGCCATACACGCTCGAATACGCTGAGCAGATGTCTGGTGTTCCTGCAAACCGCTTGCTCGAACTGGCGAAGCTTTACGCTGACCCGGACAAGAAGGTTATGTCCCTTTGGACCATGGGTGCGAACCAGCACACCCGCGGCGTTTGGGTCAACCAGATGTTCTACAACATCCACCTGCTCACCGGTAAGATCTCCAAGCCGGGTAACGGTCCATTCTCTCTGACTGGTCAGCCATCTGCTTGTGGTACGGCTCGTGAAGTTGGTACGTTTGCGCACCGTCTGCCAGCAGACATGGTTGTGGCAAACCCTGAGCACCGCAAATACGCGGAGAAGGTTTGGAAACTGCCAGACGGCGCCATTCCTGCAAAGCCGGGTTACCACGCTGTTCTGCAGTCCCGTATGCTTAAAGACGGCAAGCTGAACTTCTACTGGACCATGGCCACCAACAACATGCACGCGGGTCCAAACGTGGTAGAGGAAATCTACCCTGGTTGGAGAAACCCGGAAAACTTCGTTGTTGTTTCTGATCCATACCCAACCGTTTCTGCCATGGCGGCCGATCTGGTTCTGCCAACTGCAATGTGGGTGGAAAAAGAAGGCGCTTACGGTAACGCGGAACGCCGCACCCAGTTCTGGAAACAGCTGGTTAATGCACCGGGCGATGCAAAGTCTGACCTGTGGCAGCTCGTTGAATTCTCCAAGCGCTTCAAGGTTGAAGACGTCTGGCCGGAAGACCTGCTGGCAAAAGCTCCGGAATTCCGCGGCAAGACCCTTTACGACATCCTGTTCACCAATGGTCAGGTTGATAAGTTCCCGCTGTCCGAGCTGGATTCTGAATACGACAACCAGGAAGCAAAAGACTTCGGTTTCTACATTCAAAAAGGTCTGTTTGAAGAATACGCAGCATTTGGCCGTAAGAAAGGCCACGACCTGGCACCGTTCGAGCGTTACCACGAAGAGCGTGGTCTGCGTTGGCCGGTTGTGAACGGCAAAGAAACCCAGTGGCGTTTCCGCGAAGGCTCTGACCCATACGTTGGCAAGGGCAAAGGCTTCGAGTTCTACGGTCATAAAGACGGTAAGGCCCGCATCTTTGCACTGCCATACGAAGCACCGCCAGAAATGCCGGATGAAGAGTACGACTTCTGGCTCTCCACGGGCCGTGTGATCGAGCACTGGCACACCGGCACCATGACCCAGCGCGTTCCTGAGCTGTACAAAGCGTTCCCGGATGCCGTCTGCTTCATGCACCCGGATGATGCGAAGGCAAAAGGCCTGCGTCGTGGTTCTGAAGTGCGCGTGATCTCTCGCCGCGGCGAAATCACAACCCGCATTGAGACCCGTGGCCGTAACAAGCCGCCAAGAGGCCTCGTGTTTGTACCGTTCTTCGATGCAAGCCAGCTCATCAACAAAGCGACACTGGATGCAACCGATCCAATTTCTAAACAGACCGACTTCAAAAAGTGTGCGGTCAAGATCGTAGCTGTGTGAGGTACGCCATGAAACTTCTAAACCTTGTTGTCGCAAGCTTCCTTGCACTCACAGTCTTCGGCGGAGCAAACTCTTTTGCCGCAGACTCCATCTCTCAAATGCGTAACGCGGATATCCTCACCGAGGATTCCGCACCGCGTATGCCGAAAGTCGTCAACAGCGATGAACGTCAGGTGCGTAACTACCCTGAGCAGCCACCACTGATCCCTCACAGGATCGATGGCTACCAGATCGACAAGCGCGTGAACAAGTGCATGACTTGCCACGAGCGTCGCGCAATTGAGCAGTCACAGGCTCCAATGATCTCTATCACGCACTTCATGAACCGTGATAACCAGTTCCTTGCGTCTGTATCCCCCCGCCGCTATTTCTGCACCCAGTGTCACGTGCCACAGACTGAAGCTAAGCCTTTGGTTGAGAACACCTTTGTTGACATTGATGATGTGCTCAAAGGCGAAACCAAGAAGTAGGAGCGCCGGGCATGTTTTCAGCGATCAAGCGGTTCTGGCAGGTTATCCGCAAACCTAGTGTTCACTACAGCCTTGGCTTTCTGACACTTGGCGGATTTGTCGCCGGCATCATCTTCTGGGGTGGTTTCAACACCGCCCTGGAAGTCACCAACACAGAAGAGTTCTGCGTTGGCTGTCACGAAATGGAAAGCACGGTTTTCCAGGAACTCAAGTCCACTATTCACTACACCAACCGGTCCGGTGTGCGTGCGACTTGTCCTGATTGTCACGTGCCTCATAACTGGACCTCCAAGGTTGCCCGTAAGATTCAGGCATCTAAAGAGGTTTACGGCAAAATCTTCGGCACCATCAACACACCGGAGAAATTCGAGGCCAAGCGTCATGAGCTGGCAAGCCGCGAATGGGCGCGCTTTAAAGCCAACGACTCCCTTGAGTGCCGTAACTGTCACAGTGAAGAGTCCATGGACTTTACACGCCAGAGTGTGAGGGCCACCGAGCAGCACGAGAAGTACCTCGTGAGTGGTGAAAAGTCCTGTATCGATTGCCACAAAGGCATCGCGCACAAACTACCTGATCTGAGCTTGATTAAAGAAGGTCACTAAGAGCGAAGCGTGTTTGATTGGTTACGGTCAATCGCCACAAACCCGCTCCAGCAATAAAGAGAGCACACCGCACGAAAACAAGTGCATGCGGCGTGCTCCACGACCCACCAAAGCTCAGAATAAAAAAACCCGCGGTTTGAAACTGCGGGGTTTTTTGTATGGCTGTGTGGGAGGGAAGGAGTGATCCTGCTGATGGCAAAGGGGTTGGTTGTTTTGCGCTCGTAACGGACGCTTATGATGCGTGCTCTTGCCAGAACGCGCTTTAAACTACAGATAGATCTCGATAAGCGCGTGATGAGCACTATTTATCCAATTTGTGTAAAATGGCCTTTGGGTCAGCCAGTCCATAGTTCTTTCGGCACCAGATATACATCAGCGCCCCAACCAAAACCCAGGCAACAATCATCGCCCATTCATTTGGCCATGTTAGAGCTGCGGGCATCGTGGGCAGATAAAGTGCAAGCAAAAATATGGACATACCAACAGCAGCCCACCCCACAAAGTTAGAATTTCCTGCCTTATAAGGTCGGTTCATCTGTGGCTCGTTCCGTCTCAAAATTAACCAGGATAAAGCCACAAATAGATAAGCAAACATAATTGCAAAACTACCTGCATTCAGCAGCCACAAGAGCATTGGCCTCCCAAAAAACGGCGCTAATGCTGACAGGAAGCCTATCAAATATATAGCATTGACGGGCGTCTTGTGTTCAGGGTGAAGTTTGGCGAGCCATTTAGGCAACATACCTGAGTGCGCAAGGGCATAGATCGCGCGACTTCCTCCGATCAAAAACGCATTCCAGCTTGTCAAAATACCAGCGAGGCCCGCGAGTAGAAGAAAGTAGCCACCAAAATTTCCCCACAAAACAGTGCGAGCAGCTTCCACAGTACCCATACTAGCGCTTGTGAGACTATCCCGGTCTAACGAAAGCGCGACAGCAACAACCAGTAGAATGTAGAACGCAACTGCAATTAGCACGGAAAGAACAAGTACTGAGCCAATTTTCTTCGCAGGCATATTTATTTCTTCTGCAGTTTGCGGGATCACATCGAACCCAACGAAGAGGGCTGGTATCAGTATCAACACTGCAAAGAAACCAGAGGTTCCCTCACCGAAAACGTATGAAATGTTTTCAGTGTTACCATTTCCGATAGCGCCGAGAACCAAGGCCGCACCAGCGATAGCTATAACGAGCGTTACAATTGTTTGGGCATTAGCCGCTATCTTAATGCCGCGAATATTGAGCCACATAATCAGGAGCGCACCAATAGACCCAACCACAGCCCAGCTAAAGTAAACATCCCAGCCTGCTACCGTCCAAAGATACCCAAGATCATAATTTCCGATTAGCTCCGCCATCACAGTTGGAAACGCGACCGCCTCAAAAGCAGCAATAGCAACATACCCAAGAACAAGCATCCATGTGCACCAAAAAGCGCCAAGATCCCCCATAGCCCGATAGCTATATACATGAACCCCGCCCACAAATGGCATTGCAGAAGCAAGCTCAGAATAAGCTAAACCTATAAACAGAATAGCAAAACCGCCGATAACAAAAGCGAGTAAGGCTCCACCAACTCCGGCCTGTACGATCCAATCACTGGTCAGCAAGATCCAACTGAACCCAATCATCGCTCCAAAGGCGAGGGCCAAAACTTCCCAGCTATTTAAAACGCGTTCGAAATGAGGTTCGGAAGGTAGGGACTTTAGCTCAGACATTATTTAAGCCTCAGTTAGCTTGCCCCTGCCGTGTCTTATGTCCAAGATTTACGTTTCAGAATTAGACATCCAAGGCTGCTGATATCGTAGGTGTAAAATAGACCAACGCAGTAACCAGCTAGTTTTGACCTTATTAAGGCACAATGCCCCAACACGCTGCCTATGCTGCCTGTTTGCCCATCAGGACGTAATAGATAACGCCCACGCCCAAAAGGCTTGAGGCGATTATTGCGGCTACTAGGTCGTAGGCGAAGCAGGAGGTGAGGGCGATTACTGAGAGGGCCAGTGTGACGTAGGCGGTCTTTTGGCCTCCCGGTGCATTATACGGGCGGTGCAGGTCTGCGTAGTTTCGCTTTAGCAGGATATAGCTCATGCTTTGGAGTGCGTAAGACAGGGTTGCGCCGATCACCGCGATGTTGATCATCAACTGTCCTTCGCCGGTCAGGGAGCAGATGAAGCCAATCACACCGGGAATTATCAGGGCCCAATGGGGCACTTTGCGCGAGCTGACGGCAGACATGAAGCGTGGCAGATAACCCTCTCGTGACATGGCAAAGACCAAGCGGCTGTAGCCGAAGATAATCGAGAAAAACGAGGCAATTAATCCGGCAAGGCCAACCACGTTGACGAAGGCTGCTAAAGCGGATCTTCCACCAAAAGCGTGATGAAGGGCATCAACCAGCGGGGCATCATAGCCACCCACTTCGCCGGAGGTCACCGCTCCCGGTATGATCACGGCGATCAGAATACCGTTCACCAACAAAAACACCATTGCAGCGACGATGCCGCGGGGAAGATCTGTCGCAGGGTTCTTGGCTTCCTCGGCAGCAAGCGGCACCCCTTCCACCGCCAGAAACAGCCACATGGCGAAGGGCAGAGCAGTCCAGACCGAGAAGCTGTCGAATGCAAAAAGCGTTTGCTGATCAGCGGGAGACTGGGAGGATATGGCCAGATTGGCAATGCTGAAACTGGGAACCAAAGCCACCAGCGTTACAACAATCGCCAGCACGGCCAGCACGGTCACCACCAGCATAAACCGCAGGGCCTCGCCCACTCCAATGAGGTGAATGCCGATAAAGAACAGATAGAACGCGGCGTACACCACCGGCCCATCAATGCCCCAGAGCGCATTCAGGTACTGGCCGATGAAAATCACGATGGCGGCAGGGGCGATGGAGTATTCCAGCAGAACGGCCAGCGCCGTTGCAAACCCGCCCGTATCGCCCATCACCTTTCGCGAAATCCGGTAGCCTCCGGCGGCACTTGGCAGTGCGGCAGACATCTCCGCAAGGCAGAGAACGAGGCCGAAATACATGATGCCCATCAGCCCTACGGCGATCATCATGCCAAACCAGCTTGAGACCGCGAAGCCATAGTTCCAACCGGCAAAACTGCCTGAAATCACGTAGGAAACGCCAAGGGTGGCCAGCAAAAACCAGCCTGCCGCGCCCTTTTTAAGTTGAGGATTTTCTTGTGTGCTCATGGGTTCAATACTGCACTTTCACCAGACAGCGTACTCTCGCTGAAAACATCTTACAAACTTCTTGAGGCGGCTTGATACCCTCGGATTATCTCTAAGAGGATGAACTCAATCTTTCCCTTCCGATTGCTTTTGGTGCCAGCACCACTGCCTTGGTAAGCGCGGGGCGCGAGTGGTGCGTGTAGTTATATCAGCGGCACGATTTGTCCAGTGACGTTGGAGACAGCATTGATGCTCACCGCAGCGCGCTAAGACAGGCCCAATGAAGCAAACTTTAACTACGGTGAGAGTATTCATGCAGCTAATGCTATCTCCTGTTGTAATTATTGTTTTGGTGGCTTCGAACTTAGTCACCTGCTGGCTTCTGAAGAAACGTCGGTAGCTCGATGTTTCTTGTCGCTACACATCGAATATTGAGAAGGCGTTCAAAGTGAGCCTCGGTTTTGAGTGAATTCATAGGCACAGGGAAGGACGGCAAGTTGACTAAGAAAGAGATCGTTCTCATCCATGGCACTGGCGGGCATGGCTTCAACTGGGATGACATGCGGGCAGAGCTGGAACAGCGTGGATACACCGTGCATACCCCCACTTTGCGTTACCATGATCTGCCTATTCAGGAAGCTGCAACCAAAATCGCGAATGTGCGGTTGCTGGACTATGTGAATGATCTGGTAGACTTGGTCAAAACACTGGAGGAACCGCCCATCATCGGCGGTGGGTCCATGGGCGGCTTGCTGGCCCAGCTCGTTGGCGCTCGCGTGGAAAGCAAAGGCTTGCTCTTACTCTCCACGGCACCGGCATGGGGTATGTACCCGTTCTATCCAACCACGACGCGAGCCTTTTACAAGCACTTCCTTCAATGGGGGTTCTGGCGGAAACCGCTCTATCCGGATTGGGTGGCGTTCCGTGCGTGTGCGGCAAACGAACAGTCAGAGGAAAAGGCCCGCGAGCTCTTTGCAAAGCTCAATGTGGAATCCGGCCGCGCCTACGCCGAAATGGCCTTCTGGTTCCTTGATCCGCATCGCTCGTCACGGGTGGATGTGAATGCCATCACCGTGCCCGTGCTCACAATTGCGGGTGCCAAGGACCGTATGGTGTCCCCACGCATCGCCCAGCTTACCGCCGAGCGTTACAAGGAAAACGGAACGCTCGTCGTGCTCCCCGACTCTGACCATTTGGTGATGGTTGGTAAAGAGCAGGAGAACACATTGCGTGCGTTTGATCAGTGGGTTGCCGAGAACCGTATCTTCTCGGAAACGTAGAAATTGAGAGGACTTTGAACCGTCCAAATTACCCCTTTGCCACTCATGTTACGGCGTCATGGTTTCCATGCGGTGGTGGAACTCGTTCCAGTTGCGGGTGAAGCCGATGAGTGAGTAGTTAAGCGCCAGCTGCTTTCTGTCGCCCGCCTTGCGCACGAGGATCGACATTTGATGTCCGCGCTTAAGGAAGTCCACGACCGTCTGGTTTGCGGTGAAGGCGGCCTCGCATCCTTCCGGATTGCAGGTGATCAGCTTGGCCTGAATGATGGCCGCGTCATCAATGCCGATATTGATACCGCTTGGGATGTGGATGCCAAGAGGCAGCTTGACGATACCAGCATAGGTGGTCGCATTAAGCTTGCGAAAGGCGATGTTGTTGAACAAAACGCCGTTTTGCAACCGGATCTCCGCATACACTTGGCATTGCTGCCTGCTGCATTGAACGGACCATTCCTCCTTTGCCTGAGCGGAGGAGATTGCGACAATGCCCCCGCCATGGAAAACCATGGCGAAGGCGACAAAGAAGATTGAGAGAAGTCGGCTCATGTGCCTCTCCTGCGTAACTGAGAGCAACAGGCTCTAGAATGAGAAACCGATACCGGCACCGGCAGCGACGTTCTCGTCAAAGTCGGTGGCGACGGAAGCTGTGATGGCAACGTTCTCCATGGGCATGAAGGCGGCCTTCATGGAACCGGCAGACTTGCCTTTGAAGTGACCAAAGCCACCGGAGAGGGAAAGGCCGTTCATCCCGCCTTGAATGATTGGCGCGTTTGCAATCGCGATTGCCATAGCAACACCGGCCTGCAGCTCATCCACGTCCTCTTCCAGAGAGACGATGCGCGAGCTGTTGCTGGCAATCGCATCCGTATTCGCGGTGATCCGGTCTGCATTGCTGTTGACAGCGGCGACCATATTGTTACGGGCGGTGCCAGTGAAAGAGGAGTTCAGGTCATCCAGAGAACCAACCTTCTCGTTGAGCGCGGTCACTGCGGAGACCACCGTGGTGTCCGCCGGATCTGCCGCCTGCAAGTCGCTCGGCAGGGTGCTGATATCGCCAATCTTTGCGTCGACTGCGTTGAAGGAGGCGAGTATGCCGTTGCCAAAATCTTCTTTTTTCGCGAAAGCTTGTGCAGCTGCTCGGCCAGAAGCGTTGTCGCCGATAGCAGTGGCGAAGGTGCTGTAATCGGGGTTTTCGCTGACGAACGTGCCGTATTCGGTAGAGTAGTCCTCTACTGCTGTACCGAGCTCACCTAGTTTTGCCTCCATTTCGTCGGGTATCTGGCCGTCGAAATCAGTGTCCACTGGGTATGTGGGGGCCTCCATGGTAATCATTTCGCCATTAGCTGCTTTTGCCTCTACGTGGTCGAGATATTCTTTCCACTCGGCTTTCGCTGTTGTGCCATCTTTAAGTGCAGTTTCAATAGCGCGTGCTGTTTTGAAGGCTGATCCATCTGCATCCTTTAATGCGTTCTTTGTGAGATCTGAGATTTCTACAGCAGTCTGGGCTGTCCCAATTAGATTTCCCAAAGCATCAATGTCGCCCGCATTGTCGGTAACTTCATTTGCAATCATGTCGGCAATCCCCTCGTAATTTTGAGTACTTGAGGGGCCGGCTGTTTCGCCTTCGTATGCGCCGGGGCCGGTGATAGTAATAGTACCTGCCTGCGCCATGCCTGCGCCTGCCAACAAAGCGATTAATGCACATGAGTATTTGAGATGAGTCATAGTAAAAACCCTGTTTTAAACAATAGAAACTGACCTAAATGCTGCTGCCGGAAACCATTGAGTTGGCATGCAGAAATCGTTCTGTCGCATCAGGCGAGCAGTTGTTGGAAAGCAATTTGTGTTCCTGTGAAAGAAGCCTGTGATCAGTCGGCTTCATCATATGCTTACTTATATTCGCAGGATCTTCGGATGAGTATTAGTGAAACAATGCCAGTAATAATTCAGAGGACAATATTTAGGTGATGGGAAGTCTATGGAATCCCGTTTTTCAATGACGTGAATTTGAGGAATTTGATGGGTCTCAGCGAGTTCCCATTGCTTTTGCTCCGCTTGAATCTAGGGGGTATAGCTTACAGGGACGGGTGTGCTGCTGTGGAGTTCAGGCGGTTATGACGGGCAAGGCAAAATAAAAACCCCGCCTCATGAAGAGACGGGGTTTTTGGGAGTGTGCGAGCGCCACATGAACAAGTGCCCAAGTGGGGCCTGTTATTTTTATTTTTGTTCGTTCTTATTGTTTTTATTTGGCACCAGATGGCTCAACCGCTGCACAGTTATGCGTTGGCAAAGCCGTCTGGATTAGTCGCCCGCAGGAAAGTTTTTCTGCACGTTGTCCAGATCAAGGACAGTTGGCAGAGAGGCCTCGTTGCCGAGGAACTGAATAGCGTGTGCAGATGCCGCACGAGCCAGTTTGAAGTGATCTTCCCAAGCCCCTTTAGGATCAGCCAGATAACCATAAACATAAGCGCCGTGGAAGGTATCACCCGCACCGTTGGTATCGATGACGCGATCTCCTGGTACTTTCAAAGCAGCAAGACGTTTGATCGGGCACTTGTCTTCGTACCAAAGCAGCCCTTTTTCACCCTGTGTTACACCGCCCACCTTGACGCCTTTAGCGCGCAGGTATTCCAGTGTGTCTTCTGGTGATTTATCCAGTTGCTCACAGAACAGTTCAGAGACAATCGCAACATCAATGTAGTCGAGCAGCTCCTCGGTGTTCTCACGAACAGCACCACCATCCAGAGAGGTGAGAATACCGTGCTTGCGGCACAGTTTTGCGTAGTGCAGAGCGGCATGCGGAAGGTGACCATCCACGTGCAGGGCCTGACAGCCAGCAAGGTTCAGCTCCGGGAACGGATGCAGGAAGTCGTTATCGCGACAACGCACAATGGCGCGTTTGCCATCCTTTGGCATGATGAAGGAAAGGGAGCTTTCCTTCACCTTACAGCTGTGGATCGGAATGGAGTATTTTGCGGCCATATCGCGGAACATGCGGGACAGCCAGTCATCTGCCATGGAGCACAAAAGGTCTGGTGCAATGCCCAGCTTTGCGCAGACAAAAGCTGCAGTTACAGCGTTGCCACCAAAGCTAACGGCATAATCCTGCGCAATTGCCTTTTCATCGCCTTCCGGCATGATCTCTGACAAAAAGGTTACGTCGATATAGGACTGGCCAATGAATAGCGCTTTCATCCTGTACTCCATCAAAATCCAGACCACACTACATACAGTGTGGTCTGTGAGGTCATTCTTACTGCGCCAGGGATTTACCAGCGCTGCGAAGGTCAGCAAAGGCTTCTGTCATGCGAGTGACAATGCCTTTTTCACCTTCCCGCAGCAATTTGCGCGGATCGTAGACCTTCTTATAAGGGACACCGGTCTCCGGGTCGATCTGGTGTTTGAACGCATTTGGCGTTTCGAACACATAAGCGCCCGCTTTTTCGGAGAATGCAAACTGGGTATCGGTGTCGATGTTCATTTTGAACACGCCGTAACCGAGGCTTTCCGCAATTTGCGCTTTCTCAGAGCCGGAACCACCGTGGAACACGAGTGGCAGCGGGTTTTCGCCCAGACCGTGGGTTTCGCGAACCAGTTTCTGGCTTTCACGAAGAATCTCAGGGCGCAGCTTCACGTTGCCTGGCTTGTAAACGCCGTGCACGTTGCCGAAGGAGGCAGCTACAGAGAAGTGACCCAGTGGGTTGAGGCGGTTGTACGCTTCCAGCACGTCTTCTGGCTGGGTGTACAGTTTTGGATTGTCAGATCCGATGTCATCATCAGAACCAACACCGTCTTCTTCACCACCGGTGCAGCCGAGTTCGATCTCAAGGCTCATCTGCAGTGGAGCCATGCGCTTCAACAGGCGCTCGCTTTCGGACAGGTTGTCTTCCAGAGTTTCCTCGGAAAGGTCCAGCATGTGCGATGTGAAGAGGGGACGGCCATTTGCACGGAAGTAGTCTTCACCGTGCGAGATCAGCGCTTCCAGCCAAGGCACCAGTTTACGGTTTGCGTGGTCTGTATGGAGCACAACACAAACACCGTAATGTTTCGCCAGCAGATGCACGTGCTGGGCAGCGGAAACCGCGCCAAGAACACGAGCCTGGAAGCTATCCGGCATGGCTGCACCAGCGTAGAACTGTGCGCCGCCGTTTGAGAGCTGTACGATTACGTCGGATTTGTTGGCTGCTGCAGCTTCGAGCACTGCGTTGATTGAGTTGGTGCCAACCACGTTTACTGCTGGAAGAGCGTACTGCCCTTCGCGTGAGGCCTGAATGAGGGTTTTGTATTCTTCGCCAAAAATGACGCCTGGACGCAGCTTCGTCACCTTAAAGGTCTCCCGATCGCATGTTGTTTGAGTAAAAAGCGAAGCCCGGGAGGAGGGAATGCTGTCAGGAACAGCAGGGTATGGGCTTCGCCTTTACTCATGTGACTCGGTTGTTACACGCCTGCTAAAAGGGGGGATAGCTGGCGGTAAGGCCCCGAATGAGGCTTGCCGAGGGTGGCGGCAAACCTTGCTGGTGAAAAGATTTTCACCGGGTGCAAAAGATTTGACGCGAAAGTGCATCGAAATGGGAGAGATTGAAATAAGTAGGAGTACGTAGGCTCTGCGGGTGTGGCGAGCGCTGATTTAAGGACCTTACCGTGGTTCGGAGTGTATTCCTATGACAAATCGCAAAGTGACGAAGCGGAATGGTGGGGTTACTTACACTTTTGAGAGTACAAATTTAGTTTTATGACAAATATATCATGACAGCATCGCGGAATAAGTAATCAAACCCATGACAGATTGTCGCCAGATCCTGTGTGCATTCGGGGACAAATCCGGGTGATTTTTCGGCTTTCCTGAACATTTTGCCGGTGTGTTAGGGAGAAACCGTCCGAAATGACGATTAGATCAACCTGATGAGTCGCTTATCTAGGAGGCTGGAACACCTCGTAGTCTCCGCGTATTTGCAAAAATAATGTGACAGCGCTGTTAGTTCTGCTGCACCAGAACCAACCATGGTTGCCATCAAATGTTGCGGTGGGCTGCTCTTCTCCAGAACTACAACATGCCCCACTCGTGGCAGGGCATGAGCAATGTCGGGGCCAAGAATGCGGCAGTTTACCGAAAGAGGGTGTGCTGTCTGTCCTACCTGATGGATCGGGGTATTGTTTCGTAATGCTCAAGTTATGCTGAGTTCGCGGACTGTGTAATCTTCAGGAAACTATAGAAAATAGCGATATTCGCCCTCTATGCTGGGTGGGTTTAGTTGAGGATATATCAAATGGAACTGTGGATCCCGATCACCATTGCTGCGGCGTTTAGCCAGAACTTGCGTTCTGCGCTGCAAAAGTATCTGAAAGGTAAGATCGGAACCACAGGCGCGACTTTCATTCGGTTCGGCTTTGGCTTTCCCATCGCGGTTTTATATCTGGCGCTGATCCTCCGCCTCACGGGGGAGGGTATACCCGGTGTTGGCACAACGTTTTACTGGGCTTCGGTGCTTGGCGGGCTGGCGCAGATCATTGCCACGTTTTTGCTGGTGCACCTATTTTCTTTCCGCAACTTCGCAGTGGGCACGGCTTATTCCAAAACGGAGCCGGTGCAGGCTGCTCTGTTTGGCTTTATCTTACTGGGCGAGCGACTGACACCGCTTGGCATGGGCGCGCTGGCTCTTGGCATCATCGGGGTGCTGTTCATCAGCTTTGGAAAGCAGCGCCCTTCGCGGGCTGTGGTGCTGTCCACTCTGGTTGGCAAGCCTGCCTTGATCGGATTGGCCTCAGCCGCCTTCTTCGGTGCATCCGCCGCCTTCTACCGCACAGCTTCGCTCTCCGTTGAAGCAGACTCTTTCCTCCTGCAAGCGGCGTTTACGTTGGTGTGTGTGACGGCGTTCCAGACAGTGGTGATGGGCAGCTGGATGTCTGTGACCTGCCCCAGTGAGCTGCGTGCGGCGTTCAAGAACTGGCGGTTATCGGCACTGGTAGGACTGGCGGGCATCGCGGGGTCCATCGGCTGGTTTACGGCCATGACGTTGCAGCAGGTGGCCTACGTGCGCGCACTGGCCCAGATCGAGCTGGTCTTTACGCTGGCTGCATCATGGATGTTCTTCCGCGAAAAGATCACACCGGTTGAGCTAGCGGGCTGTGTTCTGGTTGCGCTGGCTGGTGTCGGCATCGTCATCGCCGCCAGCTGAGAGAAACACTGCTTTAGCGTCCCGCACTTCCAACCGCGTTTGTCGGAGTGCCTTTGTGGAAGTTTTCCATGTGAGAAATCAGCTGATCCCAAAGCGTCTGCATGGCTTCTTCTGAAGCCCAGCCCACATGAGGCGTTATGATCACATTGGGGCGGTCCAGAATGCCTAGCAACGGATTGTCGGCTTGTGGCGGCTCTGTGGTTAGCACGTCAAATCCCGCAGCGGTGATCTGCTGATTGTCGAGCGCCCCTACCAGAGCAGCCTCATCAACCAGACCTCCGCGCGAGGTGTTGATGAGGATCGGCTTCTGTTTCATCGCCTCGAACTCCGGCGTGGAGATCATGCCGCGCGTTTCCGGCGTCAGCGGCGTGTGCAGGGAGAGAACATCGCTGGTGGTGATCACCTCCTGCCACGGGGTGTAACCGGAGCGGACCTCAGTGGCTCCCTTGCGCTCCGCATAGACCACGTCCATGCCGAAAGCCTCACCAATGCGGGCTGTGCCCTTGCCCAGTGTACCACTGCCGATGATCCCGAGACGCGAGCCTGCCAGATCCTTGATCGGGTGGTTGAAGAAGCAGAATGTGCCAGCCTTTTGCCACTCGCCGTTGATGACATCCTGCCTGTAACCCATCAACGAGCGGCGCAGCGCGAAAATGAGTGCGAAGGCATGCTCCGGTACCGTGTTGACCGCATAACCGCGCACGTTTGAGACCACGATGCCCAGATCGTCACAGGTGGCGATGTCCACGTTGTCGTAGCCGGTTGCCGCCAAGCAGATTAGCTTTAGGTCCGGCAACTGCTTCAGCACACCTGCTGACAGTGGCACTTTATTGGTTATGCAGATCTGGACCCCTTGTAGCCGCTCCAGCACCTCGTCAGGGGAGGTGTTGTCATAGTCTACCCAGTCATGGGCAAAAGCGGGTTTTGAGATGCGGACGGTTGGTCCGATGGTGCTCTGGTCCAGAAATGCGATCTTCATAGGGTCACCCCGAAAATGTTGGAAGCAATGCGTCAAACAGAGACGACGGCTCTGCTGGCTCGTCGTCCTTTCCAGCGCGGGACAGCCCCCACTCGCTCAAGGCATTGAGAACCGGTATGAGCGACAGGCCGTCTTTTGTGAGTGAGTATTCCACACGCACAGGGACTTCGGCATATACCTCGCGGTGTATGATGAAGTCTACCTCCAACTCCCTCAGCGAGCGGGTGAGCATCCGGTCAGAGGTGCCGGGCATGAGTTTCTTTAATTCGGAGAATCGTTTGGAGCCGGTCACCAGATGGTAAAGCAGGATCGGTTTCCACTTGCCGCCGATGATGGCAACCGTTGCGGCGACTGTCTCTACAGAGCCGATATGATCTGCACTGTCACTTTTCATTTTTGCTTACACGCTTGTTTGTAATACTCGTCATGCGGGTACCTTGCAGGTGTACTGGTGCTAACTCAGCTTATTGTTAAAATCAATTGAGTTTCAGTGGGGTGGAGCCGAATAGCCTTAGAAAGGCCTCAGTTAGCCGCAAGGTTCGGCGCTTCCTTGGTTTGTGGTGGACACACTCTGCAGTTGTCGTCACACTCCATCTCTTGATTTTAGATGATTTTTTGTTGGGTGGTCCTTTGGTTAAGTATCCGGAACTTTTTGTGCTGCGGCATGGTCAAACAGAATGGAATGTGGCGGGCAGGTTTCAGGGGCAGAAAAATTCTCCGCTGACCGCAAAAGGCAAAGCGCAGGCGCAGCTGCAATACGAACTGCTTTCCGGTGTTGAGACGTTGCCAAAGCAGGCGTTTATCAGCCCGCAGTATCGCACCGTGCATACCGCGCAGATCGCGCTTGGGCCGCAGATTGAGCAAGTACTGGATGACCGCCTGAAGGAAATCAACTTCGGCGCTTGGGAAGGGAAGACCAGGTCGGAACTGAAGACTCTGATAGGGGATGATTACGAAAGCGGTCTCTGGCACTTTATGAGCCCGCAAGGTGAAACCTTCGAGGATATCTCGGCGCGTGTTCAGAGTTTTCTGGATGAGCTGACCGCCCCGGCCATCATCGTCACCCACGGCATCACCTCCATCATTCTTCGCGGGATTTATATGGGGCTGGATCAGCTGGAACTGCTGCAACTGCCTCACAATCAGGGCTGCATCTACCACCTTGCCGACGGCACAGAAAAGCTCATAGCCGAGTCAGAGAACCACCAGCGCACCCTGTCATACGTCGGCTAGTCTTGGCGCTGGGGTAATGTCAAAGCTATCCCAGCGGGTTTGCCAGTTGAGCACTTGCCTTGCGTAGGCGGGGTCATAGACGCGGTCGATGGACCTTGGCAGCATCCACCCATGAGATTGGAACAACTTTGCCACCGCAGGCGCTCTCCGCGTAATGACTGCGGGGGCGTCGACTTTCAGTTCCTGAGCGTCCTCTGGGAGAAACGGCGTCTGGCCAGAGATGATGAAGCGCTCGAAATTCCCACCTTCATCAGTGAGTGCGGCCAGATGGGCTGCGGCAACGTCGCGTTTGTCGATGCCGCGGTGCAGCCTGTAGGCGGCCATCAGGGCGGGCTCCTCTGGAAAGCAGCGGGACATGCGCAGCACTCTGACCTTGAAGTGATCACTGGCGAATGGCGCCAAACGCTCTTCCGCTTCCAGCTTGGTACGGTGATAGATGGTGCGCGGCAGTGGCTTCGTTTGCTCGGTGATCCAAGCGGCCTTATCTGCAAGCGTATTGGCGTAACCGTAGAGCGCTGTAGTGCTGGTGAAGAGGAACCGTTGAACTCCTTGCTCAAGAGCCACCTGTGCGAGTGCGACTGTGCTCTCCACGTTGATCCGATGAAACTCAGCGTCAGAGAAGACCTCGGTGTGTGGCGCATGCAGCGCCGCCACATGCACCACTGCAACGGCTCCTTGACAGTAGCGATGCAGGGTGTCTGTATCAGCGATATCTGCAACATGAGTCGTGGTGGGTGCCGCCATGCGGTCAATACCGATGACGTCGTAAGCTGGCTTGAGAGCACAGACAATCGCGGTACCAATACGGCCAGAACTTCCTGTAACAACGATCTTCTGCACGTTTGGCTAACCTCCGTTTGACCACTCCATGAGGCAAGCGCCGACGAGCAGCGGTACGACTCATTCAGGATAGGACCGACCGGAGTTTATATTAGCGACCTTATAGGCGATTTTCACGCGTCATTTCAGGTAGCCGGTAATGGGTTTGGTAGCGCTACGCCGTACCGTTTGGCTATGGGGATGATGTCTTCCATAATGCCGGGATATAACTCAAGACCGACTTTCTTAGCTTTTTGAATTCCCAGATATCCTTTGGTGCCGGGAAGACGCACAGGCTCATTTTCATCAATGGGTCTTGATTGTTTGCAGTTGTTGACTAAATGGCCGGTTTGCCTCTCAAAAGCATCCAGACCGAGAAACGCCTCAGGATCGGTTACCTGAATAAATACGGCCCCTAAGGTATCAACGGATAGATCTGCTTTGCCGCCATTTGTGCTTCCCGCAGCAATACGCTCGGAATAGTCGGCACCGCCATAGCCTGCAAGACCTTGGGATAGCGCTTCAACCATAAGCGCCAGACTGTATCCCTTGTGACCGTATTCATGCCCGCCTATGGGGAGGAGGGAGCCTTTTGGCTCTTTAAAGAGGACAGTCGGGTCGTCAGTCAGATTACCTTGAGCATCCTGCAACCAATTTCCAGGCATTTTCTTCCCTTCATCCACCCAGCGCATTATCTTCGTACCAGCGCAAATCGAACAGGACATATCAATCAAAATGGGTACGTCCCCCGTTGGGATTCCAATTGCAAAGGGGTTGGTTGAAAAAACTCGGTCAACTCCGCCATAAGGGGCCACAAGTTTGGAGGATGGAACAGAGTTTGTGATGGTTGCGATCAACCCTTGCTCTGTCAGATCGGGAAGAAAGGCTTCAAGGCAACCGGTATGGTGCGCGCGCTGGATGGCGATGGAACATGTGCCGTATTCTTTAGCCCTCTCAGCTGCCAGACTTAGGGCTTTGTGAGCGAGCCAGATACCAGACAGGCACTTACCATCCCAAACGACAGTTGCTCCCCTGTCCTGAAGAACATCTGGTTCTCCCTCGAGAAGCATGTGACCGTCTTCAATGTCTGGCATATGGAATGCCACCAGTTTTAACCCGTGCGTATCATGACCCATGGCATCAGCGGTTACGAGCAGGCGAGAAATAACAGAGGACTTTTCTTCGTTTAAACCGGCAGCTTGTAGAATTTTCGATGAAAAACGAACCAGATCATCAAAGCTATACATCATGAGGTCTCTTTCTCAGGTGGAGTATACAAGTCAGAATGCTCTTTTTATTTCCTGACTATTGGTGCATCCCTTCGGAAAATAAGAAATGCAGAGTACATTTGAATGAATTGTTAGATCTACGGATAGAAAGAAAGGCTCAAATCCGGCCTAAGAGATTCGCTAAAATATGAGTGGTTGTTCATTGAAGTCGTCTTCCAGCCGTTCTTTTAGGCGTTGACCAAGAAAGACCCGAAGGGAGAGTGACAGGAGAAACCTCTCCCGCCAATGGCAAAGGCAGTGATGCTCGTCGCCCTTCATGCCTGTTGCAATGCATCCAGCTCAATGCGCTTGGTGATCCCGATATTTGCCAGAAATGCCGCATCGTGACTGACCACAAGCAATGCGCCATCATAGGCAGTGAGGGCGGCTTCCATGGCTTCCACGGCCTCGATGTCCAGATGGTTGGTGGGCTCGTCCAAAATCAGCAATTTTGGGGGCTGGGCCGCGCCAAGAACGCAGGCAAGACCCGCCCGCAGCATCATACCGCCGCTGAGGGTTTTGACCTGCTGTGTGGAGGCTTCTGCGCGAAACAGAAAGCGGGCCAGAATAGCGCGGCAGGTGTTTTCATCCTGCTCCGGATTCAGCACGCGGAAGTTCTGCAGCACTGATAGATCGGGGTTGAGCAGGCTGACTTGTTGGTCAAGAACACGCGTTGATGGGTGCAACTGACACGTTCCATCAAGCGGCGGTAGTTGGCCTGCCAGCGTCTTCAGCAAGGTTGTTTTACCGGACCCGTTGGCCCCGTTGATGGCGACCCGTTCCGGACCGGTCATCACAAGCGAAAAGCCCTGAAGCAGGGGCTTGTCTGCTGAGTAGCCCGCACTCAGCCCTTGCGCCGTCAGCACCCGCTGGCTTTTGGCAATGCCGCAGGAGGCCACACTGATGCGCAGGGATTCCAGCACCTCAATCTTCTCGCGCGCCGCTTGCGATTGCTGCTTGGCTTCCTCGCGCAAGCGTGCCGCCTGATTGCTGTTCTCCCCGAGTGAATTTTCGGCTTTATTGCGCATGGCGTTGAGCAGAACCTTGGGCTGATCGCGTTTGGCACGGGCACGGTTGCCTGCTCCATCCTTGCGGGCCTTGCGCTCGGCAACATTCTGGATCTTACGGTTCAGATCGTTCATGCGTTTTTCGGCAGATGCCAGATCCTGCTCGGCAGCAGCCAGTTCCAGTGCTTTTTGCGCCTTGTAGAAGCTGTAGTTGCCGCCAAAGACGGAGGCCCCCAGTGTGGTCAGTTCCACAATGCAGTCCATTTGCTCCAGCAGGGCGCGGTCGTGGCTGACGATGATCGCCCCTTTGCGCCACTTGGCAAGGAAGGCGTTAAGCGCCTCGCGGCCCTCTGCGTCCAGATTGTTGGTGGGCTCATCCAGCAGCAGAAAATCAGCGTCATGAAACTGAAGCGCCGCCAACCGGCAGCGGGTGACTTGCCCGCCGGACAAGGCCGCAAGCGGATGCCTTGCGGTGATCCCCAGCCCCATGGATGCAAGCGAGGCTTCCATGCGGCTTTCCAACGTCCAGTCAGCCTGCGCCAGCTCGTCCATGCTGGCGGTTCCAGCTTCGGCCTTTTGCAGAATGTGCAGGGCATCAGCGACACCAAACAGGTCACCAACCGTATCCTGCGGCCCGCTTTGCACCTGCTGTTTGAGCAGGCCAAGAGTGCCATGGACGGCAACAGACCCTGAGGCAGGCTCAAGCGCACCGCTGATCAGGCTCAGCAGCGTGGTTTTGCCAGTGCCGTTGCGGCCAATCAAGCCGGTTCGGTGTGGGGCAAATTGTAGGTTAAGATCAGAAAAAAGGGCAGTGCCGTCAGGTAGGGACCACGACAGCTGGTTGAGCGAGATAGACAAAGGCATGATGATGAACTTTCACAGAAACAGGGCAGATTGAATGGGTTGTCCTGTTCTGCTTCATCGCTTTATCTCCTCGCGTTTTGATCGGAGGCAAAGATTGATCAAGTTTTACGGGAAGTCAAGACACATGCCGCTTCGCCTTCAGCACGGTTCTTTCCTATGTTGCCCGCATATCACGCTGCCTGCTTACAAACCCAGAGCTGTGCAGTGTTTGTTGGGTGAGGCAAAGCGCTAAAGTGCGCTGGTGTTGGGGGAACAGCCTCACCCTGTCTGTGAAGAGACGACAAAGGGATACTTCTTCAAGTTAAGTTGAGGTCAAGCGCTTTTTTCCGAAGAAGGCAAAGTTTTGATGCAAAGTGTCGCAGCAGGCATTTGTGCAGTTAGATTACAGCAGTTTAACTTGATCTTGCCGCAGTCTCTGCCTAGGTTGCGAGCATGTTTCGCGTCCTCACCATCTTGCTGCTTGTGTTTGTAACAGCGCCCCATGCCAAAAGCATGCCGGCGGCTCTTACTGCGCAACAAACAGCTGCAGCCCTTCAGATGGCGGAGATGCACGCCGAGCACACGACGGAAGCCGCTGACCAGACCATGCAGTGGGGCTGCTGCTCGGAAGATGGCAAAACCAGCGATGCGGCTGTGTCCTGTGTGGGTGTGATGAATGTTACCGCCGAAATCTCACCATTAATGCCGTATTATGGCATGGCGCATGTGAATGTAGCGGCCCAAGACGCCTTGCTGGCTGCGCATCAATCCGCCATAGACCGGCCTCCAATCCAATGGGCTGCCTAAGCAGCACACCTGTGTAATTACCTCAATTAAAAACAGAATCTGGATTGGATAGACCATGATCTCCAAGAAAAACCTGCTCGCTGGCATCTTCGCTGTTGCTCTCACCTCTGGCGCGTTCTCTATGTCTGCTCATGCAGAGGGCAGCAAAGACATGACCATGTACAAGTCTCCGTATTGCGGATGCTGCACTGAATGGGCCGACGCGCTGGAAGCTGCCGGCTTCAACGTGACCGTTCATGCAACAGAAGATATGGACACTGTAAAGCGTCAGACTGGTGTTCCGGAGAATATGCAGAGCTGCCACACCGCAGTGGTGGACGGCTATGTGATGGAAGGCCATGTGCCGCTTGAAGCCGTCAAACGTGTTCTGGCTGAGCGTCCTGACATCAAGGGCCTGAGCGTGCCGGGTATGCCTATGGGCTCTTTGGGTATGGGCGAGCCGGATGCAGACACCAACTACACCGTTTACACCATGCCAAAAGGCGTGGGTGGCCAGCCAGAGGTGTACCAGAAGGTCGTCGGCAAATAATTCTTAGAAACTTGCTCGCAGAAATCACAGGCAGGAGCGCACAGCTTCTGCCTGTTGCTTTGAGTGCATTCTTTTAGGGAAACCGAAACCACTTTTCCCGAATACGCTTTCCTTCCTGCCTGTTCCTGTAGGAAACCCGAAATTGCTATTCGGGAATAGACTTTCTTTCCTGCGTATCTTGCCCGAAAACCGGACCCACTTTTCGGGACTACGCACTAAGGAAGGCCCACCAACAACTCCCAATGAAAATTGGGGTGATTGTGCTGGTCTCTTGCCCGTCTGACTCTTCCAAAACCTCCAATCATAAGGATGCGAATTATGGATGAAAACTGGCTCCCAACACTGAAAACCAAAACCCCGCAGGAAGGCTATGAGCTTGCCGTCAAGCTTTCGCGCATGTCCATCAAGTTCATGCAGCCGGATGCCGAAGTCCGGTCCGCTATGCGGTTGATGTACGAGTACGATACGCAGGCTCTCATCAACGCCTCCCAAACCATCGCGGAACACTTTCGCACCATCGCGGCAGCCAACGACTATTGGAAATAGCCCAAGCTTCAGCACCAATGTTCTCCCCGATGGCCGATTGGTTTTCGGGGAACTGTTTCGTCAGGCTCCTACGATAAGCTGGCGGGTGAATTCGCTTTGCACACCTCTTAACGGGCGGCTTGGCCTCTGCCTTCCCACTTTGAAACGTGCAAGGATGATCCTTGCTTCGTGAGGAGACTGAATGGAAAGGGCAACATGAAGTCGCCCATGCTGCCCTTTCGCGTCAGCAGGTATTAGTCGGCCTCTTGTCTGGCTGTTTGTTTCCACGCTTTGGCAACGCTCTCATAATTGAGCTTTGTTTTTTGTTGCTCTACGGGGTACGTAGCGGATTTGCCCCACCACCAACCGTTGTTGTCCCACACAGGAAACTTCGTTGCTGCCTTACCATTGCTGGCAGGTCGACCCCAACTTGTGTCTGCACCAAAACGCATGATTCCGAATGTTTCTTCGGGGCCGTCTTCCCAAGGACGTTCTTCATTCAAAAATACGCAGGCACCAAGCATGTTGCCTTCAGAACTTCCCGGCTTTGACGCAGCGATTTGCTCGCTCATCCAAATCGCCTGTCGTTCCTCACTCCCGGTTTGCGCGATGCTGGAGCCCAATTCGGTGAACATCACTGGAGGAGCAGGAATGCGGTTCTTCTTCCAGTATGTAGGAAGCCGATCTTCGAGATACTGCTTGATATCGCTGCCGGGGTTTTGAGGGTTTGTCGCGAAAACCATACGATTTCGCCAGAAGGCTGCAGCATCTGACGGGCCAATGGTTTTCCTGCGCATCATCTCGTCATAGACATCTCGCATGTAACCGGCGCCTTCGATGCCATCCTTCAGCCCAAACGATGTGCATATCATTATGGGGAGGTGGCACTCATCGACCGGGTTATACGGATCGAGGTTTGCTATCATCTCAAGAACGTCAACAACGAATTTCGGATTTCCGCCCGGCTGAAGCTCGTATTCATTGAACACCTTGATCATGCCTGCCGCAGGGTTTGGATCGCCGCCAACCTCTTTCAGGATGTTTTGAACGTTTTCACGAGCAATTGGCAAGTTTCCGTTTACCAGCAATGTCAGGATATAATTGCTGATCGGGATGGTCATCTTCATCCCAAGATCATTACAGGCCTTGAAAAAAGGATCGTGGACGAGAAGCTTGACCTCGTTTCCATGCTCGTCTTTTTGAATGATGGGTTGAGACCAGTCATAACAGTGGATGAAGTTTATGCCCAATTGCTTGTTGAACCGGAGTAGATCTCCCCGGCCCTGCACGCCGGTTTCATTGGATTCTGTTGACCAAAGCTGGGTAAAGATGTTGTTGTAAAAATCAGACCAGGCATAGAGTGAATCTGGCGGGACACTCTTTGAGTAGTCACTGGGGCCAGGGTGATAAGCCATCCCTTGAATATTCGCGACGCCGAAATATTTGCAGCGTTCCAAAGCAGTCATAGTCATATCAAATCTCACTTAAACATCTGCGTAGGGTAGGATGCTTGGCATCTGGAAGAAGAATTCCATGACCAGCCATCGGAGAAAACCAAGCTGTAGAAATTGACTGGTGCGCGGAGTGTATTCCCAAAGGATTTTGGCAGGTATTATTCAGATCGCGTTGGTCAACGATCGCATTGTACGAAAGCAAAGGTGACACTATGCAGCTGGCCTCAAGCTGATCGTTGTCTGATGTGGAAGTTCCCAATTAAAACAGCTAGTTCGGCTCTGTTCCTGTTGTGTTGACCACGCTATGCCTCACACCAGAACGACGGCAAACATTTGCTGAAACTACTAGGAAAGCCGTGCGCTCTGGCCCTCATTTGAGATTGTACGTTGTGTTCAAAGGGATTATTGTACAACCGCTGATATTTCATGCAGTATGCGCCAATGTAACATTGCGAGTAGGCCACGCTCCAGAACGAAATTTCCAATAAAACCCGGCCCTTTTCTTCGCAGATCATTTTCTGCCGTACTCCGGCAACGCCAGACATTTGTGAGAGTTACCTGATGGTTTCTAAAGAAAAAAGTATCGCGGCCACCCCTTCCAAAAGCCATAACGCGCCATCACTGGATGACAAATACACCCAGACCAGCGGCGTTGTGTTTCTCACCGGCAATCAGGCGCTCGTGCGGTTGCCCTTGCAGCAGCGGATGCGCGATGAGCTGGCGGGGCTGAACACGGGCGCGTTCATCTCTGGATACCGTGGCTCCCCGCTGGGGCGCTACGATATGGAGCTTTGGCGGGCGCAGCTGCATCTGGACAAGCACAGCATCGTGTTTCAGCCGGGTGTGAATGAGGATCTGGCAGCAACGGCCATCTGGGGCTCACAGCACGTGGGCAACATGAAGATGCGCACCAAGGATGGTGTGGTCGGCTTCTGGTACGGCAAGACGCCGGGGGTGGACCGTTCCGGTGACGCTTTCCGTCATGCCAACTTTGCCGGCACCCACCCCAAAGGTGGCGTCGTGGCGCTGTGCGGGGATGACCATGCGGCGAAATCCTCCACCGTTGCGGGCCAGTCAGATCATGCGTTGATCGCCTCCGGCATTCCGGTGCTTTACCCTGCAAACCCTCAGGATATTCTGGACTACGGTATTCTCGCGGTGGAGATGAGTCGCTACAGCGGATGCTGGGTGGGCCTGAAGCTGGTGACGGATGTGGTGGAGAGCGCCTCCAGCGTGGAAGTGGATCTGGACCGCGTTAATGTGGTGAAGCCGGACCTGAAAGACCCGCAGGGCGGCGTCTGGATACGTGAAATTGATATGCCGGTGCAGCAGGAAAAACGGCTGCTGGAAGAAAAGATTCCGCGCGCAATAGCCTTTGCGCAAGCCAACAACATCAACCAGATCACCCATGACGCCGCCGAGGCGGAGCTGGGCATTATAGCCTCGGGCAAATCCTATTCTGATCTGCGACAGGCCATGCATGAGCTGGGTCTGACCTCTCTGGAAGCTGAAAAGCGCGGCATTCGTATCTTGAAGATCGGCATGGTCTGGCCGCTGGACCCGAAAATCATCGAGACCTTCTCCAAGGGTCTCAAGAAAATCCTTGTGGTGGAGGAAAAGCGGCCTGTTGTTGAGGAGCAGCTCAAATCCATCCTGTTTGATGCCGGTCGCTCCCTGAAAGTGCAGGGCAAGGGGTTGCTGCCCACTGCCGGTGTGCTGGCAGCCAATCAGGTGGCCTCTGCTATTGCCGAGTTTCTGGAGGATGACGCGCTGCGGGCCAAGGTTCCGGTGCCGATCAAGCTGCGTCCCGGTCCGGTGCGCCGTCCTTCGTTCTGTTCCGGTTGCCCGCACAACACCTCCACCAAGGTGCCTGATGGCAGCCGTGCGCTAGCGGGTATTGGCTGTCACACCATTGCGTATATGAATGATCCGGTGAAGACCAAAGCCCCTTCGCAAATGGGCGGTGAGGGGATGCACTGGGTTGGGCAGGCACCGTTTACGGACGAGCCACACGTCTTCGCAAATATGGGCGATGGCACCTACTTCCATTCCGGCTTTCTGGCCATGCGTCAGGCGGTCTCCGCCCACGCCAACATGACCTACAAGCTGCTGGTCAACGGCTTTGTTTCCATGACTGGCGGACAGCCCGTGGATGGGGAATTGTCCGTGCCGCAGCTTATCACCGCGTCGCTCAATGAGGGCGTGGCGAAGGTGGTGGTGGTGACCGAGGATGTGGAACGGGTGAAGGCCCAACATATTCCGGCGGGTATCGAGGTGCACCACAGACGCGAGCTGGAAGCGGTGCAGCGGGACCTGCGCGAGATGGAAGGCGTGACGGTCCTGATTTACGATCAGGCCTGCGCCACCGAACGCCGCCGCTTGCGCAAGCGCGGCAAGTGGGATGACCCGAAGATCCGCACTTACATTCACCCGGAGATCTGCGAGGGCTGTGGTGATTGCGGCGAGAAGTCTGGCTGTCTTTCCATTGAGCCGCTGCAAACGCCTCTGGGCCGCAAGCGCCAGATTAATCAGTCCACCTGCAACAAGGATTTTTCCTGCGTTGAGGGCTTTTGCCCAAGCTTTGTGACCATTCATGGCGCAGAACCGCGCAAGGCCACCACGCCCGCCGAGCGGCAGATAGAAAGCGTTGGCGACGAGATTTTGGCAGAGCCGCAGCTGCCAGCGATTAAAGGCTCTACGGGGTTGCTGGTGACTGGTATTGGCGGCACAGGCGTTGTCACCATCGGCGCGATCCTGTCCATGGCCGCACATCTGGATGGCAGCCGTGTATCGACGCTGGACCTGACGGGCCTTGCGCAGAAGTACGGGGCGGTGATGACCCATATGCGCATTGCAAAGAGCGCTGATGAACTGCAAAGCGCACGGCTGGCTGTGGGCGAAGCAGATGTGGTGATTGGTTGTGATCTGGTGGTAACAGCAGGCGATGAGGCGCTCACCACCTTGCGTCCGGAAACTGCCCGCGTCGTGGTGAACACGGAAGAGGTGCCAACCGTCGACTTTTCCAAGAACCCCGATTGGGACATCAACACAGCGAGCCTGAAGGCACGGCTGAAAGAGGCGGTTGCAGACCGGCTGGATTACTTTGACACCACGCAGGCAGCAAAAGAGCTGTGCGGCGATGCCGTGATGGGGAATATGATGCTGGTCGGTGCCGCATGGCAGCGCGGGCTGATCCCCGTCACGCTTGGTTCCATCCGTCAGGCCATTGAGTTGAACGGGGTTGCCCGTGATAAAAACTTCGAGGCCTTCAACTGGGGCCGGTTGATGGTGCTGGACCCTGAACGGGTTGCCAAAGCACGGGCACCAGTGGCGCAAGTGGTCAAGCTGGACAGGCCGCAGCCGCTGGAAGAGCTGATCGAGGATCGCGTCAACCGCCTCAAGGACTATCAGGGTGCTGGCCTTGGCAAGCTCTACCGGCAAAAACTGGTGGCGCTGAAAAAGGCTGGCGCAGGAGAGCAAATCCTGCGCACCGCTGCCACGCAATATTTTCGTATGTTGGCACACAAGGACGAGTTTGAAGTGGCGCGTCTGTTTACGAAACCTGAGTTTAAGCAGAGCCTGAGTGAAACCTTTGATGGCGAGCTAAAAGTACGCTTTCACATCGGTGGCGGTCCCTTTGCCAAAAAAGACCGTGTGACCGGTCAGCCGGTGAAAACCGAGTTCGGCCCATGGATGATGAAGGTGTTTATGGTGATGGCCTTCTTCCGAGGGCTGCGCGGATCGTTCCTTGATCCGTTCCGCAAAAATGAGGAACGGATGCTGGCGAATAAACTGCGTGCGGCGTATGAGGCCGACATGGAGATGGTCCGAATGCATCTTGCAGCTGCGGGTGAAAAGCTGGCCCATGATCTGCTCACCTGGCCGGAGAAAGTGCGGGGCTTTGGCTACGTACGCGCAGGCAATGCGGAAAAAGCGCTGAGGCTGCGCGAACGACGCATATCAACGCTCGCCAACGCAGAGCAAAAGAAGATCCCTGCCTAGGCGTAACAACTGATCGAAGTGTCCAAAGGGCTGGTAAATGTATGTTGCCAGCCCTTTTTTCGTGCAGATTGACTGGTCGGGACGTGCAGGGCTTTGCTGGCTCTTGTCCAGCCACAACTGCCTTATTTTTGCTGCTAATCTCGGCTTCTTAATCGGCGCGTGAGGCATCGACTTCCTACATGTTTGATTTCTTGGCAAAACCCACCGCTGTCGCCGAGAGTTATTTCGCCCGAAAATACCAGAGGAACACCCAACCCACCGGAGGGGCTACTGGTAGAACAAAGAAGAACACGAGGCGCACTATGTCCGGTATTGCAAAGTTTACGCTGCTTTTTGTTGTGTTCGTTGATCTTATGAATCAGGGGCTCGTCTTTCCCATCCTCAACGCGCTTATTATGGAGCCCGAGGCTGATTTCCTGAGTCTGGATACCTCTGTCGCCACACGCCATATCTATTATGGCATCGTGATTGGCCTGTTTTTTCTGGGGTGGTTTGTTGGCGTTTTATATATCGCCAAGATCTCGGATAGCATTGGCCGCAAACAGGCGCTGGTGATTTGTCTGGTTGGCGCGGTGCTGGGATACGCGATCGCGATATTTGCCATATACATCAACAGCTTTTGGCTTCTTGTCCTTGGCAGGACGATCACGGGATTTGCCGCTGGAAATCAGGCTGTTGCCCAAGCAGCCATGATTGATGCAAGCCATAGCGCTCAGGAGCGTGACCGGAATATGGGGCTGATCATCACCGGCTGTAGTTTCGGGCTGGTGGGTGGGCCGCTCATCGGTGCGTTTTTCTCTGATAGCACCTTCATCGGTGATTATGCCAGTTTGACCTTGCCGCTTTACGTTATTGTCGTGCTTGTGCTTATTGCCCTGCTGCTTACGGTGGTGTTCTTCCACGATGTGAGGCAGGAGCGCGAACCCTTTGTCTTTCGCATGAGTGATCTTATCAGCGGTATCCAGCGGGTGCGCCAGTTCCCGCTTGTCGCTGCGCTGTTGCCGGTCTTTATCTTCTTTCTCATTTCCATGCAGACCTTTTTTGTCTTTACGGTCAACTACCTGACCAGCGCCTTCGGCTACGGCGTGGTGGGTGGAAGTGTGGCCATGCTGGTCGTTGGTATCGGGCTTGGCATTTCCAGCTCGTTTCTAGTCAAGCCCTTTCAGGCCAGCTTTGCACGCAAGAAGATCGTCTATATCGGCTTTGCGATTATGGGCGTCAGCGCCATCATGTTTTCGCTGGTGGGGGTCGCCGTGCTGACGTTTATTCCGTTATTCGTTTATTTCATGTGCGTTGGCACTGTTTACCCGACATTACTGGGCATCTTTTCCAGCAGCGTGGATGAGCATGAACAAGGCTGGGTGATGGGCGTTACCACGTCGCTGATCGCACTTGTTTCCGGCCTGATGTCGCTGGTGGGTGGTATCCTGATGAGCATCGACATCAACCTGCCATTTTACATCTCCTTCGTCGCCGCGATTTCAGCCTTTCTTCTTGTGCTTGCCACTTGGGGTCGCCCGCATTTGCGCAAGATCGTAGACTGAGCACGCCAAGGTTTGGCTTGGAGTTCATCAAGAGGAGTAGTCCCACGTATCCCTGTAATATTTCGGCATAAGTTAAGTATAGCACCTAATTTATTTGTCTCTATTACAGGTCAACTATCTATGTATGAGGCTGGAGCAACAAACAGAATAGCCTGAGCACTCAGTGGCAGCTTCGCTGTAGTTTGCGCTTCATGAATCTAGTCAATTGGAGGTTCAGATATGTCTATCAAAACAGTTGTTACCGTGACCGACTCCGCTGGTGATCAGGTTGCATCGCGCGTGGCCGTTGAACTCTCCAAGCTGACGGATGCCTATCTGATTGGTGTTGTGCCCAACTTTGAGACCACGTTGTACCTGTGCGCCGTAGGGCCGATGCCGCCAGATTATGAGCTGCGATTGCAGGAGCAAGTTGAAGAAGCATTGAACAATGCGCAGGCAGTCTTTGGGAAGCACTTTGATACCTCGGGCCTGCAAGGCGAAACCCGCCTCACCAACATTAGCCTTGGCGGTACGTTTAACGAGCTGATGCAGCTGGCGCGGCTGAGTGATGTAACCGTGATCCGGCAGGATGACCCGTCCAAGCCTGAACCCATGCGCGATGCTATAATTGAAGCTTTGGTGTTTGATACCGGTGTGGCCACGTTGATTGTGCCGCACAGCTATGACAAAACCTTTGTTCCAAAGAACATCGCCGTGGCGTGGGATGGTTCCGGTCCGGCTTCCAACGCCGTCCATGCGTCCATGTCCATGCTGCAAGCCGCTGATACTGTTTCGGTTGTGATGATCGCAGCGCACGAGGAACCGAAGCACAGCGACCTTACCGACATTCGCAAGTATTTCGAGCGGCACGGGGTCAACATCAATCTGGAAGTGATGAGCAATGTGACGGGTTCGGTTTCAAAAGCCCTGCTAGACACGGTTGATCGGCTTAACGCGGATATGCTGGTGATGGGCGGCTACAGCCATAGCCGACTTACGCAGTACCTGTTGGGCGGGGCAACGCGCCGGGTGCTGCATGAAATGAAGATTCCGGTTCTCATGACCCACTAGAGCGTATTCCCGAAAAGTGGGTCCGGTTTTCGGAGAAGAATACGCGTAAAAATAAACGCTTAGAGCTTGGTGCGTGAATTCATATGAACGCGACATGCTCTAAGACAAAGCAAAGACCTCACTAGAAACCTCCGGTGGTGTTTTCTACAGGCAATCCGGTGTGTTTTTTCCAAAAGACTGCGGTTTGATTGCTTGCCTCGCGGAAACAGGTCAGTTTGGCTTCACCTTGTGCGGTCACCCTGCACCGAAACTGATGGTTGAGGCCGCGCGTCATATCACGCGCTCAAACTTGGAATTTGTACTTATGAAATTGGAAAAGACTGCTGGTTTAACGGGTCTTCTGGCGGTATTTATGTTGATTGCCCTGCCTGCGCAAGCTGCCGCGTATTCAATCGCGCAGGCCAAGGCGGATTTTCTTAACGGTCTGTGGCACCCGCTTGGCGGGCTGGATCATATTCTCACCATGGTTGGCGTTGGCGTCTGGGCGGCGCTGGTTTTGCATAACAAACGTCTCGTTTGGCCGCTGGTGTTTACACTGGTCATGTTCATGGCGTTCTGGGCACGCTACATCGGCGTTGTTGTGCCGTATGTTGAGACTGGCATCCTTGCCTCCGTCATTGTCATCGGCCTGTTGGTCGCCTTTGCCCTTAAACTGCCCGCTGTGGTGGGTGCGCTGATCGTTGGCGTGTTTGCCGTGTTCCACGGAGCCGCACACGCAAACGAGGCCAATGCAGGCAATCTGCTGATCTACGCCTTCGGGTTCTCCGTTTCCACCTTCACACTTGGCCTTGCCGGCATTGGTCTGGGCTCGCTGACGGAATGGAACAGCGGCAAAATGATCCTGCGCGCACTGGGTGCCGTCACAGCCTTGTTCGGCCTCTACCTGATGTTCGTGGCTTAGCGGGGCCTTGGGCTCTCGCAGCAGAACCAAAACGGAATGCACCAGTCAAGCCACACGGGCTAAAACCTGCGGCGGGACTGGTGCGACTCGCAGGTGATTACGCCAAACACGCAACGGTTGAAATTGCTTTGGTTTGAACCTGCCTGAAACTTAATCTGGCAACTCAGCTTAGGCGTTACTCCACACTTATTTGTGGAGTGGCCAACAGTCCTGAACCATCTCTTAACATGTATGTAAGATATATAATTAACTTGTCCGATTCATTCAGATAGCTAAAGTATATCTCCTCCTCGATTTGCGGCGGTTGGTCAAAGATAAGGGGCTGGAGGCTTCAATTGGACACCGGGGTTGTAGAGTAGAAAGAGGCTGTTGCTGGTAGGAATACTGCTGTTTATGAGGTCTGCCAAAGGGCTGACATCTGTGATCACTGTGCCAGATAGTCAGTATGCCGAATATCAAGCGTAAACCAATTAAAAGCCAATAAGATCAATAGGTAAGGGCGGAGCGAAAAAGCGCGATGGACATCCAGAATATTAAAGATATTGCCGAGTTTTCCCGTTGGGATGACAAGACCAAGGCACAGGTGAAAGCAGTCTGGCCACTGCTGGAAGAGCATTTCCCCGATATCTTAACTCGGTTCTACAAGCATATCGAGAAAACGCCCCGACTCGCCCCGTTGATTGCAGGTAAAACCGATAACCTCCGCAAAACCCAGACCAATCACTGGAAGATGATTTTCAAAGGTGATCTGGATAATGAATATTTTGAGAGCATTGATCGCATCGGTAAGGTCCACGTCAAAATCGGCCTGCCACCGGATTGGCATATTGGCGGCTACAACTTTGTCATGAGTGAAGTCACCCAGCTGCTTGCGAAGAAGCACCGTTGGTCTTCTGCAAAGCTGGCAAGAGACTTAGCCGCGGTGCAAAAGGTGATCCTGCTCGACATGAGCTTTGCCGTTTCCGCTTATGAAGAGGCGGTTCTGGAAGAGCGCGAGCAACGCAGGCAGCATCTGGAACAGGCCATCAAGCAGTTTGAAGACCGTATCACGCAGCATCTGGAGCTTTCCGGCGAGTTGAGTGACCAACTGGTTTCGCACATGACATCGCTCAAGGAGACCTCCGAGCAAAGTTGCGTTTCTGCACAAGCGGCAAACCAGTCCGCCTCTGACACGGCAAACAACATGCAAAACGGTGCCGCTGCCGTTGAAGAAATGGCTGCCACGGTTTCCAACGTTGGTATGCAGGCGAACCATTCAGCAGAAACTGCGCAATCCGTTTCAACCGATGCGGAGCGCACCAATGAGACCGTGCTCGGTCTTCAGGGTGCGGTGAACGAGATTGGTGCGGTGACCGAGCTGATCAGCGCCATCGCAGAGCAGACCAACTTGCTGGCTCTCAACGCCACCATCGAGGCGGCTCGCGCGGGCACAGCTGGCCGTGGGTTTGCCGTGGTGGCGAGCGAAGTGAAAGAGCTTGCCAGCCAGACAAGTCAGGCAACCAACGAAATTGCCAGCAAAATCGGCGCTATTCAGAACGAAACAGCCCTGTGCGTGGAAGAAATCTCCTCCATCGTCAGCAAGATTGATGCAGTGAGCAATATTGCCAGCTCAATCGCCGAAGCCGTGGAACAACAGGGCGAGGCCGCCAACGAGATTTCGTTTAATATTCAGGCTGCCTCGACGAGTGCGTCCGGAACCACCGAGGAAGTGACGGGCATCTACAACAACTCCAACTCGTCCCTCAAAGTTTTGAGTGCGACCATTGAAGTAACTGACGAAATCCACCGTGAAGCGCAAAGCATACGACAGGAAATCTCCAGCTTCTTTGAGAACATCAAAGCGGCGTAGAAAAGGGTTCCACCGGTACATCTCCGTCCTAAGGTGGTGTACCGGTAGGGCTTGCTTGCTGTGAGGGAGGATTGCCTGATTTGGGTCGTCACTCCCTTCTTCTCTCTTACCTAGCGACGCGGCCAATCCTGTCCTGCATCACATATGCGGGCCGGTAAATGCACCATGCCAGTTTCAGACAAGACAGCTGAGTCAGACTGTTCGGAACTGTTTCTGTGTGATCGGGTGCAAACCAATGGATACCAACCTTCGATTCTCAATGCTCAATCGCGACCTTCCGGCCGCGATTGACCGGAAGGGCAAAGACCCAATGGTTGCCCGTGAAGTTCAATATTACCAAGAGAACTTCAGCAAGGTTGAGACTGTAGACGACCTGCTCAATGACTATCGCCTTTACACGTTCATGATGAAAACCATGGGCATGGAGGACATGAGCTATGCAAAGGCCATGGTCCGCAAAGCTCTGATTGAAGGAACGGAAGATCCCGAAGCACTTGCAAACACGCTGAGTGACACCCGCTTTAAAGAGCTGGCCGAGACCTTCCCTTTCAACAAGGATGGCACCATCAAGGGAAAGATGGATTGGACCGATGACACCCTTGATGAGAAGATCGTTCGCTACACCAACGTTCCGGGAGAAGAGGTAGAAGACGTCGATAGGCTGGCTGATTATTTCCAGCAAAAGATGCAAAAAGATGTGATCTTCCACGTACAAATTTTGGCAGATCCTGCGCTCTATAAAGTTGTTGCATCCGCATTCGATGTTCCCTCCGAGATTATTGATGGTCCAAAAGAAGAGCGCATTGCTTGGTTTGAAGAGAACATCGATCTTGATGAGTTAAAAAAGCCATCGGAACTGAAGGATACAATCGCCAAATACCGGGACAATGTGGAGACGCGTGCGGAAGAAAGCACCAAGGGTATTATTGAGCGATATGTTCAGGTGAATTTTGAAGAGGATGAAGGCGAGCAAAACGAAGGTGTGCGGATGGCGCTCAACTTCCAGCGAACGGCCGGAGACATCACAAGCGCCTTTGATATTCTTGGGTCTCCCGCGCTGTATCAGGTTGTTCGCACTGTGCTTGGCATGTCTGACTCCATGGTTGGAACAGATATCGACAGGCAAGCTGCTGTCATTAATGAGAAATTTGATATCGAGAAGTTTCAGGATCCGGAAGAAGTCGACAAGTTCATCAAAAAGTTTGTCGTTTTGTACGACGGCCTGAATGGCGCTGCGGGGGTGCCTACCGTGCAATTGTTTGCTGCCAATCCCTCCGCTGGAATCTCTGAAGATGTTTTGACGGTTGTAAACGCACTCAAGTTTGGTGGCTAAGGCATCAAGGCACGGCTGCTATCGGTCCCAAACGTCTTCCAGGCCCTTTCTAACGGCGTATTGGACAAGACGGTTGGGCTTGGCGAGGAGCGATTTGAGGTGACGGCTCTTTGAGGTGTCGCGTTGCAGCTCAAAGAGGGTTGTGGCGCTCTCGGTGTCGTCAATGCGCATGGCTTGATCAAAGAGCACGCCAAAGGCATGGGCCAATGCCTTTTTATTGAACTTCTCCCTGTGCTTGAGCAGGAACGCCTTGACCTGCTCGATATCCATGGAGTTCAAGGACTTGCGGTCAACGAAGGCCTTTTTGTTGCAGTAATAATCCTGCCGTGTTCGCGTCAGGCGGTCGCGAGCGAACGGATCGTCGATCGCTTCCAGATCAAACTCGTCACGCATCTGTTCCAGCGGATCGCGCTTTCCGGAACGGCATTGCTGCACGCTGACTTCCGCCAGTTCCGTGATGTAAAAATGCTTCCAGAACCTGTCGGTCAGATTGTCCTTTGCGGGGAGATTGCGACAGGCCACCAGATGTTCTGGCAAATTGGCGAAGGAGTACCTGTCCTGCGCTCGCAGCCAAAGATCGTAGTCCTGGCATATGCTGAAGATTTCCCGATAACCATCCAGCTCCACAAGCGCACGCCGGCGGATCATCATGGAGGGATGCAGGAAGGCAATCTGACCGCGATCGAGATGGGCCTTGATCTCCAGATCATCCTCTGGAAACTCGATGGAACTATCGATCTCTCCGGCGTCGTTAATCTGGTGGGCAAACGTACCAAGAAACGAGATGTCCGGATTTTCCTTGAGGAATTCAACTTGTCTGGCAAACCGATTTTGCATGCTGAGGTCGCTGCCGTCCATGCTGGCGATGTAGACGCCACTGGCCTGCGAGATGCCGTAGTTCAGCGCAGATGAGATTCCAGCATGAGGCGATTGCAGCAGCTTGAAGCGTTCATCCATCTCTGCGATGACAGCGCACACCTGATCGGAGCCATCGGAGGACTGGTCGTCCACCATCAGCACCTCAAAATGCGGGTAGCTTTGGTACTTAATGCTCTGCAAGGCGGGTAGAAGAAATTTACTGCAATTGTGAACCGGAAGAACGACACTGATCTCCACAACACCAACCTCTTTGAGTATTCGTGAATCTGCAATGGAATGCGCGCGCCAAACCTACCAGCTTCCGATCCCGGTTTATTCCGGTAGATCTGCTTGGTTATTGCGCGAGGTATCATTTATTCTGAGAAAGTTTTGTTTGGTCTGAACGAGCATTGACGGCTATTCAGCAGCAGCCTGCATATGACTTTCTGACTGGAGAGAAAGTCAACCTTTGCCAATTCGGGTCGCTCGCATTATGAGAGGGGTGAAATTTACCGCTTGCTGAATTGAGGCAACTTGAAATGCGTATCCTTAAACAGATGGTTCTTGATCCGATCCTGAGCGTGAAAGACACGCTGGAGAACTTCTCGTCCGGCAAACGGATCACGCCGGACATGGAAGCTTTGCGCACCACATCGGACACAGACCTTCTCTTTCAGGTGTGGAACGGGAAGGGGGAAGACCTTTCCATGTTCACGCGCGGGTATATCGCGCTGATTGGAGAGCAGGTTCTGCGCCAGTCCCTGAAGGATGCGCTGGAGGCTTACGGATCAGCGCAGGAAATCAGCAAAGAAACGCAAAAAAACGCTTATTTGCTCAAAACAGCGCAATTTGAAATCACAGTGCTGCTGGAGCGGGAAAGATCCGGTAAAATCAACAGCTTGCTTATAAAGCCTGCACTGTATCTGGTGGAAAGCCTCGATGAGTGCCTTTCACGGATGCAGGAGGTTGCAACCTCGTCCAGTCTGCTCATTCGTAAGGATGGCGCGGAATTCTTCAGCAAAGATGCAGAGACACCGCTGGCAATTGGCCCAGCCTTCAAGGTGTTTGTCATGCAAGAAATGGTCCGCAGGATCAACAGCGGTGAGCTGAAGTGGCACCAGAAAGTGAAGCTGGAAAAGGACCTGCAATCTCATCCGGCGAGCAGCCTATACGCCAAAATGGGTGGTGGGAAGGTGAAGTTGGACGTGATTGCCCAGCATATGATGGCCGCTTCCGACAACTCCGCAGCAGATGTGGTGCTCAATCTCATTGGCACTAAGTCCTTGGAAACATGCGAGGAACGCACACCGTTTCTGACCTCGCGCCAGTTCTACCAGTTAAAGGCGGATCAGAAGCTTGCCGAAAGGTACGGTCGGGCAGACACGGCGAAGCGGCGGAGAATTCTGGAGAGAATCCAAAGCCAGCCATTACCTGCCCTTGAGGATGTCACAGACCCTTGTCTGGCAGGCGTCGAATGGTATGCAAGCGCGCAAGAGCTGTGTGATGTGATGGGCGAGATCGCAGATGAAAAGGCCATGACACTCAATCCGGGCCTTGCGGAAAAGGCAGACTGGCAACGCATTTCCTTCAAGGCCGGGGGAGAGGTGGGTGTGTTGAACTTCACCTATGATGTCAAAGGCTTGGATGGCACGCACTGGCAAATCGCGTTGACATGGAATGACGATAATCCTTTGCCGGAAGGAATGCTTATCGGCCTTACCAACAAGCTGCTGCAAGAGCTGAAGAACCTATAATTTATGCCGCACCATATCCTCGGGCTGCATCAATTCGATACGGTTTCCGAAGGGGTCAAAGGTGGTATTTCTCAGGTAGCCGTTGAAGGTGGTGCCGGTTGAGACTTTATAGTCGGCGGCGAGCAGGCGCTTGGTGAGCTTGGTGAGGTTGTCCACCACGAAGGCTGGATGGCCCACTTTATTGGCCACAAACGGGTCTTGCTCGCTCAGGTGTAGATTGACGGAACCTGCTGTAAACCAACCGCCTTTTCGCGTTTCGAACACCCCGGGCCGCTCAATTTCCTCAAACCCGAGCAGGTCCACGTAAAACTCGCGGGCCAGCTTGTCCCCGTCCGGAGGGATGGGAAGGTTGACGTGCTCCAGTCTGAGAATGGTCATTTGCGAATGCTCCGGTGCCGAAGTGCGTTTGCTTGCATTACTCAGTCTCTAGCATACACAAAATATCGTCGCGTTTGCGGAAAACGGAAGATTCTCCATTTATTGATCAAACCTGATGCGAGTGCTCAGACGGTTTTCTGCATAAGTTCTATACGATTGCCAAACGGGTCCTCAGTGAACTTTCGCAGGTAACCGGGCAGGGGCTTGTCGTCCTTCAAGACAGCGCCAGCTTCTGCAAGGCGGGCAACTGTTTCGTCCAGATCATCCAACAGGAAAGCCGGATGCGCCTTTTTGTTTGGCGTAAACGGGTCCTCGACGCCAACATGCAGATTGACCGTGCCAGCTGTGAACCATGCCCCGCCACGGCCTTGTAAAGACACAGGTTTTTCAACCTCAGTGAACCCAAGAAGCCCGATGAAGAAGGCGCGTGCAGCCGCTTCTTCACCGGCAGGGATGGTCATCTGGATGTGATCGAGCGCAATAATGCCCATAGAGCAACCTCCTCAAATATAGTAGAAAGTGCCGCAACCACCTGTGAGGAGGCGGCACTATTTGAAAACAGGGGGCCGCTTTTCGAGGAATGCATTCAAGCCTTCCCGGTGGTTCTCCGAATAGCCCGCCCTGCGCTGCATCTCTGCTTCACGGGTAAGCTGGTCTTCCAGCGTGCTGTCAGCTGATGCATGTATCAAGGATTTGGTCATGGCGTAGGCTGATGTCGGGCCTTTGGCAAGATCACGAGCAAGGTTTAGGGCCACACCCTGAAGTTGGTCATCCTCCACAGCCTCCCAGATCATCCCCCAGTCTGCTGCGCGGTCTGCAGACAGCGGTTTGCCGGTGAACATCAGGCCCTTGGCGCGCACCTCGCCGACCATGCGAGGCAGGTGGAAGGAAGCACCAGCGCCGGGCACAAGACCTAAGCGGCTGAACGCATGGATGAATTTGGCGCTCTTGGCGGCGATGACAATGTCGCAGGTAAACACCAGACCGTTTCCGGCCCCCGTTGCAATGCCGTTCACTGCGCAGATCACCGGCTTCTCCATCTGGCGGATGCAATGGATGATTGGCGTGTAATGCAGGGTCAACACATCGCCCAGATCGGGCTTTTTGCCAGAACTGTCGGGCAGGATGTCGTTGAGGTCCTGACCGGTACAAAAGGCGCGGCCTGTTCCGGTGAGAATGACTGTGCGCACCTCAGGGTCATCCTGAGCATCTTTCAGGGCAGCCAGCAGGTCCGCACGCATGTCTGGCGAGAGGGCATTCAGCTTGTCGGGGCGGTTGAGCGTAATTCTCATAACGCCGCCAAGCTGCTCTTTTAATAGGGTTTCCTGCGCCATCTCATCTCGCCTGATACATCGGTTTACTCACTTCTGCGGGGGATACTACCCAATTGTCCAAGCCGCGCCCATAAGTCATTTGGTCTTAGCTTTGTTCTTTCGGCTCTCGATGATGTGTTGGATAAAGGCGCGGATGCGTTTGGGCCGGTGTTTGTAAGGAGAGAAGGTCGGTCAAGCCTTTTCTTTTTCGCGCAGGATGTCGTAGCAGCGGATGGCGCAGAAGTAGCCGATGGTGAAGAACAGGCTCATGAAGAGCAGTTGGAGGTAGAACCGGTCGAATGAGTTCTCGTGCAGTATCAGATTGAGGGCGTGGCCTGCATAAACGCCAAACATCATTGCGGAAATGGCAATGGCGTGAATGAACAGTTTAGCGCCTCTCGGGGCCGTGTGGCCTTTGCACTGATCTGCGAAGAAGCAGGAAACCATGCAGGCAAGCACCATGGTCAGGGTCATCCAGTTCAGATAGACAGCCGCAATGGCAAGGCTGTTTAACTGCTGCGTCGCCAGATTGGGATCGATTGACAGGTCGATCTGATGGCCGATGAGCATGCCAAATCCACCATAGATGAAGCCGCTCCAGAAATAGGTGAAGACGTTGCTGGGTATGACCGTGTGAAGCAGGAACACCGCGCCAACAAAGAATAGAGTGAGAATAAATGCAACTTCCAAGACATGCAGCAGGTCAGGCTCGGTGATCAAGGCAATCGCCACCAGCTGCACCAAAAGCATGAGCCCAAAGCCAATGGGGTTGGTCAGCAGAAAGCGGGTGAGTGAAAATCCGCTGTCTTGCTTAGGCTTAGGCTCTTTGTTTTGACGGGTGCCATGTACTTCGCTCATGGGGACCTGACGCTTTCCGGCTCCATTATTAGTTGTTGTAGTGGTCTTTCTCTTTGATATCGCGGACCACCTTCACATGCTGCATCATGCCGCCATCTTCGTGGTAAAGCAGATGGCAGTGCAAAGGATATGTTCCAATGAAGTCCTTGAACCGCATACGGAATTTAATATGTCCATTGGGTGGAACCTGAATGGTATCGGCCCAGAACGGCAGGTCCAAAGTATAGTCCAGCGGGTCTTCGCCCTCGATCTCGAAGACATACATGGGGTTCACGTGGATATGGATGGGATGGGGGAACTCGCTTTCGTTCTCCAGCGTCCATTCTTCCACGGCGTCCAGCTCGACCCAGTGGTTGACCACCTCACAGCCGCCAAACTTGCTATGATCAATGATGACGTCGGCTTCGGCATAGTACTTTTCGGGGTTGTCCGGCGTGTTGGCCTGAAAGGTCAGCGTACGCTTGTTAGTCACTTCCTCTGGACCAATCGGCCTCAGAAGGTCACCGCCCAGACCCTCGGGGAATGGCGGCGGTGTGGTGCTGGCAGCTGGCTCGCTTGGCCGGTGGACGGCCGCGCCAGTTTCCTCGCAGCGCTCCACTTCAATGGCGAAAAGGGGTGGGTTGTTATGGTACTTGTAGTGCGGCGTGTGCTGATATTCTACGGAGTTGTTCTGCACGTAATAGAACGCACCCGGTGTGGCCGCTTCGCTGATCTTGACAAGTACAGACGCGCGGTTTGCGGGCGCAAGACTTACGCCGTCCTGCTTGCGATAACTCTCTGTGGGGTTGCCGTCATAACCGTATATGAACATCTGCGCGAAGAACGGACAGGCAAAGTTTATGGAGGAGCGGGTGGTGGCGTTTAGCAGCCGCAGATTGATCAGCTCTCCCGGCTTTACCTTGAGGATTGGGCAGTACTGGCTGTTGATGGTGATGTTGTATTCGCTGATGGGAAGCTTGGCGACCTGATTCTGGTCTTCCACCTTGCCCTCGACATTGACGGCGATGTTCTGGAACACCATGCAGTATTCCTTGACGCCCATCTGCTTCAGCTCGTCATCAAACGCGCCACGCACGATAATCATGCCTGCCATACCGCTGCCAACCTGCAAGGCAACCGAGCCGTGCTTGTGGGGGTGGTACCAGTAAACGCCCGGCGGATGGTCTGCCGGAATATCGTAGACGTAATGGTACTCCTCACCGGGATGAATGGTCATGCAGACGTTATCGCCGGGGGATTCCGGTGTCACATGCAGGCCGTGGGTGTGAATGTTGTAGTCGTTGAACCCGTAGGGGACGTTGATGTCCTTCGGCGCTGCCTCGTCCTGTGGTGGAAGCCTGTTGTGCGTGTGAATTTGCAGCCTTGAGCCCGGTCTGACTTCGATGGTTGGGCCGGTCAGCGTATTGCCTGTGTTTTTGGTGAGATCGCTTGTGAAAACACGGGTGTAGGTGGGAACATTGTGAGGCTTTTCAAAGCTGAAGACATTGTTGGTGTCGTACTCAACGTCCAGCGTAACTTCCAGATGCTTTTCATCCGCGTCCATGACGTAGGCCGGTGGGTTTTCAATGGGGCTCAGGAAGGAAAAGGGCTTCGCCTCACTCATGTAGCGACTCCTCACATGCACACCACTGGGTGCTTGTCGGGTTTTATTTCAACCTACAGAGGATGGTAGAGCGTTGAAATCTTTGCTTGGGAATGAGGTTAAGGTCCGGTTAGGCGATTATCCGGCTTCCGATGAGACATTTTGCCCTACCAAAACGCGCACTGCGTGCGGTTTGAAGATGTGCTGTTTTGGGGTGTCGACGAGTGAACACTTGAAACAGACCCGCTTTTTCCAATTTAGAACGATTATTTACTGTGGGAAGTCGAGCTATTTTTTATCACTGCGTGACCTATGTCAATTTAGCTGGAATATCACCATGACCGGTTGCATCCCCGTGAAATTTCTACACACATCAACCTATTGAAATATATAGGTATACTCTCATTTGAAAGGGCGCTCACAGGGACTTGACGATGGTCAATGTGAGAGAACTGAGGGCGAGCTTACATAACCCTGCCGGTAAGGTTCGGCAATAGTTCTGATCACCAGAGGGGCGTGAGCAACCCCTCTAATTTCGTCAGTTTCGGTTTGAGGCCAGTTCGGTTTGAGGGATGAGTTATGAGAGGCATTGGTAAGGTCAGTCTGATTGGCGCAGGGCCGGGAGATCCGGATCTACTCACAGTCAAAGCCCTGAAGCGCATTCAGGTAGCTGACGTTGTGGTGTATGACCGTCTGGTTTCTCAGGAAATTATGGATTTGGTGCCGCCCAAGACGGCCCTTTACCCTGTCGGGAAGAAGCCGAAGAGCCATCCTATTCCTCAGGAAGAAATCAATCAGTTACTTGTTGATCTCGCCAAAGAAGGCAAACGCGTTGTGCGCCTTAAGGGTGGAGATCCATTTATTTTTGGCCGCGGCAGCGAGGAAGCTGCTGAACTGGTCATAGCCGGCGTCGACTATGAAGTCGTGCCCGGCATCACAGCTGCGCAAGGCTGTGCCTCAAGCCTGAACCTGCCACTCACGCATCGCGGTCTTGCAACGGGGCTGCGTTACGTCACCGGGCATTGCCAGAAAGATATCCCTCTCGATCTGGATTGGGCCAGCCTTGCGGACCCTAACACCACGCTCGTCATCTACATGGGCCTTGCGGCGATCAAAGAGATCTCCGTCAGACTGGTGGAGCACGGTATGCCAGCGGATATGCCCGCTGTTGCGATCTCCAAGGGCACGACAATCGAAGAGCAGAAGGTGTTTGGCACGCTCACCACAATAAGTGAGCTGGCGAGGGAAGCCAAGCTGCCAACGCCAACTCTGTTCATGATCGGGGATGTTGTGGGTCTGAAAGACACTTTGGCGCTGCCCTCCTTTGCTGCCGGTGATGTGAAATGGGGCGAGCGACCTCATCTGGAGGTTATCCATGGCTAGGACAGAGCGGAGGGCGCAAAACCCGCTGCGTTCCTGCATGAGAGCCGGTTTGCTGGCGCTTCCGTTGCTGATTGGAATGTCCCTTGCTGCTCTGGCCGACGAGGAGGCTCTTAAGGAGATCGAACGGGACAAGCTGACAGACTTCGTGCAGCAGGACTGCGGGTCCTGCCACGGGCTGACCCTTGAGGGTGGTCTTGGCGGGCCAATTCTTCCGGAAAATCTGGAGCATATGGACGCTGATGTCATTCAGGAAGTGATCCTCGGCGGGTTGCCGGGAACGGCGATGCCTCCATGGCGCGGCTTCCTCACCGAAACTGAAGCGGCCTTCATCGCAGAAGGTCTGAAAACAGGAGCATTCAAGTGAAGACGTTATTTGCTGCCGCCGCCTTAAGCGCGGGTCTTTTATTTGCTTCTGCAGCCAGTTCTGACGACCTGCGCGCCACGGGCGATCTGGGTCTGATCATCGAACGAGCCACAGGAACAGCCCTGATTGTTGAAAGCACGGATCGAACCGTACTGGCGCAGGTGGAAGGGTTGGGCAACCTCTCACACGCTTCTGTCGTGTACTCCCGTGACGAGCGTTACGCATATGTGTTTGGCCGTGATGGCGGCTTGTCCAAGGTGGATATGCTCACCGGCAAGCTGGTGGGCCGCGTCATGCAGGCGGGCAACTCTATCGGCGGGGCGATCTCTGATGATGGCAAGCTGATCGCCGTTGCCAACTACAAGCCCGGCGGCGTGAATGTGTTTGACGCCGACACGCTGGAGCTGGTCTCCGAAGTGCCTGCTATTTACGATGAAGTGGGCAATCAGTCCAAAACCATCGGTCTTGTGGACCTGCCGGGCCGCCGCTTTGCATTTTCCCTGTGGGATGGTGAGCAGACTTGGATTTTGGATTATTCCAAAAGTCTGACGCCTGAAATCACCAAGCTGAAAGACATTGGCGTCTTCCCGTACGACGCGCTGGTGACTGGAGACGGTCGCCACTACATCGTTGGCCTGTTTGGCGAAGATGGTCTGGCCCACGTGGACCTTTGGAAAAAGCCGCTGAAGGTTGAACGCATCATGGATGGGTACGGTAAAGGCGAAGAGCCGCTGCCAGTCTACAAGATGCCGCATCTGGAAGGCTGGGCGAAAGCCAACGGCATGTATGCGCTACCAGCTATCGGCCGCCACGAAGTGCTGTTCATGGATGAGCGCAACTTCACCGAAGTGGACCGCGTGGAAGTGCATGGCCAGCCTGTGTTCGCCATGGCCCGCCCTGATGGTCGCCAGATCTGGGTGAACTTTGCGCCTCCACACAACGACACCATTCAGGTGATCGACATTCTGGACCGCAAGATCATCAAGACCATGAAGCCGGGACCAGGTGTGCTGCACATGGAGTTCACACCGCGCGGCAATGAAGTCTGGATGTCTGTTCGCGACAAGAACGAAATCCATGTCTACGACACCTCCGACTTCTCCTTGAAGGAGGTTCTGCCAGCAGAAAAGCCAAGCGGCATCTTCTTTACATCACGTGCACACCAGCTGGGGCTTTAAGTCCCGGCTTTCCAAGGGCGAATGTTTATCGCCCGAGCGATTGGGGAGTTTGCGAAATGAGTGCACAGCTGAGTGAGACCGATTTAGCGCTGGTGGACAGGTGGCAGCACAATTTTCCGCTTGTTCCCAAGCCATTTAACAACATAGGCCGCGAAGCCGGAGTGCACGCTTCGGACGCGATCAGGCGTTACGAACAGCTTGCAGCCGATGGGGTTATCTCGCGCATTGGGGCCGTGCTGGCACCCAATACCGTAAGTGCAAGCTGTCTGGCAGCAGTTGCTGCGCCTCCCCATCTCGTGGAGACGGCAGCGCAGATCATCAACGACGAGCCCGGCGTCAATCACAACTACCTGCGTGAGAATGAGCTCAACATCTGGTTCGTGGTGGTTGAGCGGAACCGCGCGATGCTGGAGGCCACGCTTGCGCGTATCGAGAACGCGACAAATCTGGTGGTTCATGCCTTTCGCATGGAAAAAGCAATCCATCTGGATCTGGGGTTCTCGTTGACACAGCAGCGGGTGGATCAGAAGACTCCCGTCCTCCCGCCTGTCGATCTGTCGGTTCTGGAGCAGGATGATCTCGGTTTACTTGAGGAACTGTCTGAGGGCATCCCGCTTTCTGACCGCCCGTTCCTGCGCATTGCGCTGAAGCTGGGGCGCTCTGAAACCTCGGTGCTTGAGCGGCTGAGGGTACTGCAGGATGCAGGGATTATCCGCCGCTTTGGTGTGGTCGTTCGGCACAGATCTATCGGCTACAAGGCCAACGCCATGTCCGTCTGGAATGTGCGTGATGAGCATGTTGACGAGGTGGGGGCCATGTTCTCCGCCGACCCCATGGTCAGCCTTTGTTATCAGCGCAACCGAGAGATGCCGCTCTGGCCCTACAATCTGTACACCATGACCCACGCCAACAGCCGCGAAGAGGCGCTGGAGGTCATCAATCGACTTTCCGCCATGGCAACGCAGCATGTGATGAGCAGCAACGTGCTGTTTTCTACTAAGTGCTTCAAGCAGCGTGGTGCCCGTCTGTCTCGCAGTATTGGAGTAAGTGCATGAGCACAGATATCGACCATCTGAATGATGCGGCGCGGGTCCATCTGGATGATCTGGATCGCAAGCTGATCAACCGCTTGCAGGATGGTCTGCCCGTTGTCTCCAAGCCATACGCCGCCGTGGCCGAAGAGCTGGGCATTGAGGAGGAGTTGCTTCTGGAGCGCCTGAAATGGCTGCTCAAGACGCGCATTCTCACCCGCTTCGGGCCCATGTTTGACATTGCGCAAATGGGCGGGGCGTTCTGCCTGTGCGCCATGGCAGTGCCGGAAGAGCGTTATGATGAGATCACCGAGCAGGTCAATGTGCTGAGCGAAGTGGCACACAACTACGCCCGTGATCACGAGCTGAACATGTGGTTCGTTCTGGCCACAGAAACCCCTGAAGAAATTGAAGCGTGCGGGAAACGCATTGAAGAGCTGACCGGAATTCCGGTGCGGCTGTTTCCGAAAGAACGTGAGTTTTTCATCGAGTTTAAGGTCCCCGCATGAGCACGCAGAACTTTGAGGAACTCTCTGAATTTGACCGCGCTCTGGTAGCCGCGCTGCAAGAGGGTTTGCCGCTGGTCTCGGAACCGTACGCGCAGATTGCCCACCAGCTTGGCGTTAGTGAAGAACTGGTGCTGGAGCGTGTCGCCTCCATGAAAGAAAACGGTGCAATACGTCGGATTGCGGCTGTGCCAAATCATCGCGCCCTTGGCATGCGCGCCAACGGCATGTCGGTGTGGGATATCCATGATGAAGACGTAGAGCGCATCGGGCAAATGATGGGTTCTCTGGACTTTGTATCCCACTGCTATCAGCGCCCAAGATGGCTGCCCACCTGGCCCTACAACGTATTTGCCATGGTGCATGGAAAGACCCGCGAAGAGTGCCTGACTTTGGTCAAGGAAATTGAGGCGCTCGTCGGTTCATCATGCAAGCAACATGATGTCCTGTTTTCGACAAAAACCCTGAAAAAAACAGGACTTAGACTTCGTCGCAGAGGGGAGAGCCCGCGTGTTTCGTCTGACCCATTATCTCAAAGCCCTAGCGGATCCCTATCCACTTCCACCAGCGCGTAAACCTGCTGGCCCGGTTGTTATCTGGAACCTGATCCGCCGCTGTAATCTGAAGTGCAAGCACTGTTACACAACCTCAGGCGATGTGGATTTTCCCGGTGAACTGTCAACCAAGCAGGCCTATGAGGTTATTGATGACCTGAAGGGCTTCCGCGTTCCGGTGATCATCTTCTCCGGCGGTGAGCCGCTGATGCGTCCGGATATGCTGGAGCTGTCGGCCCATGCCAAGCAGCTTGGCTTTTATACTGCCCTGTCCACCAACGGCACGCTGATTGACAAGGAGATGGCGCGCAAGATTGGTGAGATCGGCTACGATTACGTCGGTATCTCACTGGATGGCATCGGCAAGGTGCATGATGATTTCCGTGGCATGGATGGTGCGTTCGATCTGTCGTTGCAGGCAGTGCGGTACCTGCGTGAGGAGAACGTCAAAGTTGGCCTGCGCTTTACGCTGACAGAGGACAATGCCGACACTCTGGATGATTATCTGGACCTGTGCGCCCGTGAGAAAGTGGACAAGATCTATCTCTCTCATCTGGTCTACGCAGGCCGTGGCAACAAAAACCGTGCAGAAGATGCGCACCTGAACGTGACCCGTAAAGCCATGACCCACCTGATTGAAAAGGCGTGGGAAGATGTGCTGGCTGGCAAGTCCAACGAATACGTGACCGGCAACAACGATGCAGACGGCATCTATCTGTTGCAGTGGGTGCGTGAGAACATGCCGGAGAAAGCGGGTTATCTGGAAGAGATGCTGGAGCGCTGGGGTGGCAACGCCTCTGGCGTCAACATCGGCAACATCGACAACACCGGCAAGGTGCATCCTGACAGCTTCTGGTGGCACTACACCATCGGCAATGTGAAAGAGCGCAAGTTCTCCGAGATCTGGCAGGATGTGTCAGACCCGGTCATGGCAGGGCTGAAGCAGAATCCACGCCAGATTAAAGGCCGCTGTGGGTCCTGCAAGTACTTCAACATTTGTAACGGCAACACGCGCGTTCGGGCGCTGCAGCTGACCGGTGACCCTTGGGCGGAAGATCCATCCTGTTATCTGACGGATGAAGAAATCGGGCTTGAGGATGCCAACCACCAGCGTATTGAAACAACACCTTTCCGGGGAGCTCGTCATGAAGCAAAACACGTTTATGCCTAAACTCGCCGGCGTTTTTCTGGCAACCTGCATGCTTGCAGGCACTGCGGAAGCTCGCGGCAAGAAGGCTGAGCTATATCCGGTCTCCGACGCTACCAATGCCACTTATCAGGGGCTGTGCGCGGAATGTCATGGTGGCGACCGTCTCGGCGGCATTGGTCCTGCCCTCATCCCCGAAAGCCTGACCCGCCTAAAGGCCAGTGCTGCAACGTCGACCATCAAGGAAGGTCGTGTTCACACTCAGATGCCAGCGTTCGGCGATCAGCTTGACGACCAGCAAATTGCCGATCTGGTGAATCTGGTCAAAACCCCACTGGGCGCAATGCCGGTCTGGGGCGAGAGCGAAATTGACGCGACGCGCATCTTCAACGAGGACTATCAGCCCGTTGACGCGCCGGTCTACGACTCCGATCCGCTCAACCTGTTCGTGGTTGTAGAAACTGGTGACCACTACGCCACCGTGATGGTTGGCGATACGTTTGAGCCGCTGACCCGCTTTAAAACCCAGTTCGCGCTGCATGGCGGTCCCAAGTTTACGCCAGACGGACACTACGTGTTCTTCATGTCCCGTGACGGTTGGATCACCAAGTACGACATGTGGGCGCTTAAAGTCGTGGCTGAAGTGCGCGGCGGCATCAACTCCCGCAACATCGCGATCTCACGCGATGGCAAGCACATCGCATTGGCAAACTACCTGCCGCATTCACTTGTGATGCTGTCAGCCGAAGACCTTTCCGTTGAAAAGATCTTCGAGGCAGAGTCCCTGGGTGGCGACACCACTCGCGTTTCCGCCGTGTATCAGGCACCGGAACGTGACAGCTTCGTGGTCGCCATGAAGGACGTGCCGGAAGTGTGGGAAGTGGCCACCAATGCAAATGCAGAGCCTGAGTTTGATAGCTACGTTGATGCCGAAAATTACGGCAAGGCAGGTGCCAAACCAACATCCGAAGGGCTGTTTGCACTGCGCCGTATCGCAGTTGATGCGCCTATGGACGATTTCTTCTTCGACCAGTCCTACAAACACCTGATGGGCTCCTCCCGTGATGGCAAGAGCGGTGTTGTGGTGGATATGGACGAGGGCACGACCATCGCTACCATTGACCTTCCCGGCTTCCCGCATCTGGGCTCCGGTATCAGCTGGGACTGGAACGGCAAGCCGGTGATGGTGACCCCGCACCTGAGTGAGAGCAAGATTTCCGTAATCGATATGTCCAACTGGTCCGTGCTCAAGACACTGGATACAGCTGGACCGGGCTTCTTCATGCGCTCGCACGAGAACTCCAAATATGCCTGGGCAGACGTGTTCTTTGGTCCCAACAAGGACCAGATGTACGTGATCGACAAAGAAACGCTTGAGATTGTCAAAACACTCAAACCGCTGCCCGGCAAAACTGCGGCTCATATTGAGTTTGACCGTGATGGCAGCCACGCCATTCTCTCCATTTGGGAGAATGACGGCATGATCATCATTTACGACGCAAAAACGCTTGAAGAAGTGAAGCGTATTCCAATGAGCAAGCCATCTGGAAAGTACAATGTCTGGAACAAGATCACCTTCTCCGCTGGTACAAGCCACTAGCGATCTGGCACTTGTTCTTGCTGCTCATGGAGACTTGGGGGGCAAGGGCGCCGACAACACACCGGGCCACGTGCGCCTGAAAAATGCTCTGGCGCCCTTATTGCCCCAACTGGATGTGGTGAGTGGGGTTATGAAAGGGACCCCGCCGCTACAGGAAGTAGCTGCAAACCTCCCGCACAAGCGTGTGCTCGTGCTACCTCTCCTCCTAAGTAACGGCTACTTCTGCAAAACCGTCCTGCCTCGCAGATTGGGGCTGGACCCGGATCAACTGCAACAGAAAGAAGGTGTATGGCAAACTATGAACCGAGATGGGCAGTACATCAGGCTGCTACCACCGCTTGGTGTATTGCCCTTTCTACCTGATCTGGTGTCTCAGAGTATTCAGGCTACACTGGCACCAAACAGTAAGAGTGCCTTGCTCAAACCTGAGCTAGACCGCGAAGTGCTTATTGTTGCCCATGGTTCCACCGTGGGGCCGGAATCGCGGCTCTGTGCTCTTAAACTCAAAGACCATCTGGAAAAGCGGTACGGTTACAATCAGCTGCGCGTTGCGTTTCTCTCCGAGGAGCCACTCGTGGAAAAGGCTGTGCTGACGCTCTCAGAGGATGCCATTGTGGTTCCGCTGTTTGCCAGCGGCGGCTTGCATGGTCACGACGATATCTCTGAAATGATGGAGCGCGCCCCGGCAGGCTGCAAACTCGCGCCCGTCATTGGCTGCGAGCACGATCTGGCGGAGCATCTGGTGAGTTATTTGCGGGCTGAGAAGCTGGTGCCGGACACAAAACAGGCCCTTGCAGCATATTCCGGGAAGAAGCCACCACAGGATGGGATGGAATACACGCGCAGGGCCGTTTGTAATCTCTAAATACCGGTTTTCCTAACCGAGATTGGAGTGCATGACCGCCGTGCGTTCCTGTTCGACCAGCGCGCGAAGGGCGTTTGTGTTGGAGATGATTGCGCGGTTCTGCTTCACTTCCACACCATAACCTTTCAGCTTCTGGAACGCGCGTGACAGACTCTCCGGCTTCATACCCAAACGGCCTGCAATGAGCGCCTTGTCATAGGGCAGCACCAATGTGCAGGACACGCCTGCTGGATCTGAGCACAGGTTCAACAGGAACTCGGCCACACGCTGCGCACCGGTGTGCGTCTTCAGACCCTCAATCTGCAAGACCAGTTGATGCAAGTGCATGGACAGCGATGACATCATCGCCAGCGCGATGTTCGGGTCAGCCGCAATGGACTTGGCCAGATGCGCCACAGGGATGCAAAGAACGACACTATCGGTCACGGCCTCACCAGAGGCGGGATAGTGTGAATTTGTAAAGGCAGCGCCTTCTGCGAAGGTTTGCCCACGGGTGAAAACCCCCACAACAGCCTCGTCTCCGCTGCTTGTGGCCCGAAAAACTTTGACCCATCCTTCCAGCACGATAAAGAACGAATCCGCCTTATCATCCTGAAAAAATATCATCTCACCCCGTGAGACTGATTTCTTTGTGCCCCCACGAAGCAGATGCTCTCTCGCCTCGGAACTCAACTTTTTAAGCAAGGGAATTTCAGCGAGTTTTTCCACTTCGCTTTGCGCTATAGTAACAGACATTTTGCAGACCTCTCCCACGTTCCCGCAATCGTACTGTTGCTTAGGTGAATGGCGTTGATCTAACGCAAGTGTTTCTCAGCTATCGGCATCCTACAGTTGTCTTGTCCGAGGGAAATGCGGCGATTGAAAATCAAGGAATGAGTGAACTCAGAGGATTAGGCCAAGTAAGGTGCCACGCACACTCAAGACCAGCCCCCTGCCTTTTCCTCTGAATAATATGTTTAAAACTGTTTCTAAAAATATTTTTTGCCGTGTTGAGGCAGAAACAAGCCAGTAAGCGCCCGAGCCGGTGGGGTTTTTCTCGAAATGATGGGGTGGCTGGAAGTCCATCATTCCCCTCCATTCAGTCTTCCACTGATCTTCCAGCTCAGGCTGTCTCTCGGCCTTGACACTGGGAGCTTCCAGTCTAATCTGGCGGTTCTGATGTGTTTTAGAGGAGATTTGATGTCCCGGATCTGAGCGTTCAGTCGAAGAACGCCCCTGCCTGCATTGGGCCCTAAGACCGTGCAAGTTGCGCGGCTGGTTATGCATGCCTTCTTTTCCGAACATCATAGGCCGGTTAACGGCCCTCTTTTGGACATAACAATGATCCGAAAATTTGAAACTCGTGACACCGAGAGCATCGTCGACATCTGGCTCGAGGCCAGCAAACTCGCGCATCCCTTTCTGGGGGAAAGCTTCTTAGCAAACGAGAGCGATAACATCCGCAGCGTCTATCTGCCCAATGCCGAGACATGGGTCGCGGAAGTGAACGAAACCGTCGTTGGCTTCATTTCCCTGCTTGGCAATGAAGTGGGCGGGCTGTTTGTTTATCCGGACTTTCACGGGCAAAAGCTTGGCAAAGCTCTGATGGATCAGGCCGTGGCATTGCGCGGATGTGTGGAGCTGGAAGTTTTCAAGCTCAACCCAATCGGGCGTCGCTTTTATGCGCGCTACGGATTTGAGGAACTGCTGGAGAACTACGACGAGTACACACAGCAGCAAGTCATACGGCTGAGATACTCCGCGTAAGTTTCAAAGAAAACGGAGAGGGCGCAAGACGCTCTCTCCGGTCCCTCCAGCGGAGGGGTTCTCCGTTTATTCAAGACCTTACTGCCAATGGGCGGAACCCGTTGGAAAACATAAAAATTAAAGGCATCTTTGACTTAGTATTTTTGACTAGAGCGGACAAACTTTGAACATTGTTCTTTGCGCAAATTTCCGTGCGCATCAGTCTTTTGTTGGGCCTCAAAAAAAATAAATAATAACGAAAAGAGCCAGAGATGAGACTCTCTAAACTGCTACTCCCAGCCGTACTTACCGGCACCCTGTTAGCATTTCCTGTTGCTAGCACTCTCGCGGCACCCTCACAAAATCCGACCGGTTCAGGTGGTGATTTTAGATCAATGGTTATTCCTGTTGATCACGACCGTCATGACCGGCGCGACCGTAACGACAGGCATGACAGTCACGACAGTCACAACTGGCACGACCGTCATCATGGGCGGGTTGAGGAAGACCTAAGACGGCTTCAAAATGACTTCAACCGCTTGAGAGAAGATTTCAGAGGCTTCAGCGGTACTGGCAGACATGCGGACCATGACAAACACAAGGGTACGCACAAAAAAGGTAATAGAGACGGTCGAATGAGCGATCACGATAATCATCGTGGCAGCAGATATCATAAAGGGCATACCGATCATGAAGAATATACTGATCGCTCAGGGCCACCTCGTGCACGAATAGAAGATGACCGTCGGCGGGTTCAAGAGGATCGCAGGCGATTAATGGAAGATCAAAGGCAACTCCGGGAAGATCTTGATCGCCGTAGGGACCATCGAGACGACGATAATAGCGAAAGTAATGAGTGGCATACAGGCCTCTCCCCTTCGGGCTGATTGCTAAGAGGTGAGCATCAAAATGCCTACCTCTTTTTGGGGGCAGACCTGCTTGCAGGCCTGCCCTTGATACCCGCTATGGGCAAAGACTGCTTCTTAAAGGCGAAGCAGTTGCAAACGAGGGCATATCCATCGAGATCCTGAAGACCTGGGCAATGGATAATAGCCCCAGAACCTGTCTCCAGCACCATGCGCTTGTCAGGCAACCTTCACATCCTGCGGGCGGACGAACCAGCGCAGTTCTTCGACCTTGTCTGGCTGTTCCACTTTGTAGCGCTGCTCTGTGCAATGCGTGCGCAGGAGTTCTGCTTCTGCGGCCTCCATGGTCTCGGTAAGAGACGGGCGCGTTGCCGTTGGGGCGGCGGGCAGGGCGGTAAAGTCCAGCGTGTCGAGAGAGGCGGCGAGTTCGGTCTTGTGGTTTTGGTAACGCCAGACACTGCCATTGGGGTCGAAGCGGTAGAACGGCAACAGTTTCCAGCCATGTTCTGCGACCAGCTCAATGGCGCGAACCAGATACTCGAAGGTTTCCTCATCAATGAAGTAGTTGAAGTTGAGGCGGATCCAGCCTGGACGTAGGATCATATGCCCTTCGGTCAACTGTGCCTCCAGCGCCTTGCTGTAGTTCATATCCATTCCCAGCAGGGTATGGCCGTAGGGGCCTGCGCAGGAGCAACCGCCACGGGCCTGAATGCCGAACAGGTCATTGAGCACGGCCACAATAAAACTGTAGTGCAGGTCTTTGCCGTTATGGGTGATCTTCAGCGATGTGATGGACAGGCGCGGGGCCTCCGGATTGCCAAGGATCTGGATATTCTTGCATTTGGACCAGCGGGCAATGGCGCGGGAAACAAAGTCTTCCTCGTGTCGCTCGATCTCGTCGGTGCCCACCGCTTGTTGTAGCTTGAACACCAGTCCTGCACGAACGGATTCCACAATGGCCGGGGTGCCACCTTCCTCACGCCGTTCTGCATCGGCCACATAGAGATGATCTTCGGGCGTGACGTACATAACGGTGCCACCACCGGGCATGGCGGGCACGCGGTTGTTCAGGATTGCTTTGTTCGCGACCAATACACCCGGTGTGCCGGGACCACCGACAAACTTATGCGGGGACAGGAAGATCGCGTCTTTGGAGCTGTCGCCGTCCTCATCCTGCTGGCCTGCCATATCGATGCTCACATAAGGCGCAGCCGCTGCATAGTCCCAAAAGGACAGGGCACCGTGTTTGTGGAGCAGGCGGCTTACAACGTCCACGTCGGTTTTGACGCCGGTGACGTTGGAGGCGGCGGAGAAGCTGCCGATCTTGATCGGACGGCCTTCATACTTGAGTAGCTGCTTTTCGAGGTCATCCAGACAGATCTGCCCACCCTCACACAGCGGAATGGAGACCACGTCGGCGATGCTCTCGCGCCATGGCAACTCGTTGGAGTGATGCTCGTAGGGACCGATGAAAACAACCGGACGTTCGTCCGCCGGGATTTGTTGCTCCAGTTTATAACGTGCGCTCAGGTCTGCTGGCAGTTTCAGGTTGAGGATGTCGATAAGCTTATGGATTGCCGAGGTTGCACCCGAGCCGCAAAAGATCACCGAGTGGTCGTCATTGGCGTTGACAGCAGAACGGATCTGCTCGCGGGCCTGCTCGCGCAGTGCGGTGGTTTGCGCGCCGGTGTAGGAGGTCTCGGTGTGGGTGTTGGCATAGTAGGGAAGGACGTGATCGCGGATGTAATCCTCAATCATGCCTAAAGACCGGCCGGAAGCTGTGTAGTCTGCGTAAACCAGAGGCTTGCGTCCAAACGCCGTTGTGATGCTGGCCTGCTCGCCAATCACTGAATCTCTGATTTTTCCGATCAGATCACACATGTTGGTCCCACCCTTTCTGGCTGTTTTTCTCTTATTGTTCATCTGAACACGTTCAGAGCTGCTCTTCTTTGCGCAATAGAACGCTTGCATAAAACTACATTCTACGTATGTCAGTCAAGTTAGAATGGCATACTACAAATTAGATAAATTGTAGAACAATTGAGATTTTGCGGACGGTAGTAAGTGCTGATGGGCCACGGTCCGGTGGAATTCAGAGTGAAGCTAATTAAATTTTAATTTTAGCTAAGGATTCGCAAAGAGAATCACTGAGATATGAGCTGAAAAAGTTGTCTGTTTGACGCTTTGCCACCTGTGGTTATGCACAGATTTGGCATTTCATTCACCGCTTTGACATGGAACTGCAACGCGCAGTTGAAAAAAAATTCATAAAAGAAAAAATTATTCGAAAAAATATGCAAAACGCGAAAAATCGCACAACTACGGCTTTACGTTAACCTTAACATCGAGAAAACTGCCAATGGTGCTGCTGAAATATCTTCGGCACCGAGCATAAAAATATAACCGTTCGCTTGGCTCCTGTTTTCATGCAGGGAGGGGAGCTGCGAGCTCGGATAAGATGAACTGTAACGGGGTTGATACATGTTCAATTTCTTTCCTCGATTTAACTTCTACTCGATCAGCATAAACTTTGGCACGTGGTGGGATGATGTCCTCAACGGTGCGGATGGTAATGATTGGGCCTGGGGTTTTTCTGGTAACGACACCATCTCCACATTCGCTGGCAATGACTGGATCCGCGCAGGTAAGGGCAACGACCTTATCTTCGCTGGCGAAGGCAATGACCGCATCGACGCCGCAGGCGGCGACGACGTCATCCACGGGGGCGCAGGCAACGACGCCATTAATGGTGGACGTGGCTTCGACACAGCCGTTTATGATGGCTCCATCAACGATTACTCATTCCTGAAGCGTGGCTCTTTCTGGAATCCTAAAGTAACCGTCAGCGCAAACGACGGCTCTGAAACAGACAGCTTGAAGGACGTAGAAGCTGTTTACTTCCAGGCCGACGACTACACCTACTACCTGGATGGTCGCAATAACGAAGTCCTTGCAGGCGACGATGCTGTAGCATCCGGCGATGAAGGTCTTGTTCTCGACGCAGCTGCTCTGCTCGAAAACGATACGGATTTTGACGGCGATACTCTGGAAATCATTGGCGTTTCTGAAGCTAGCGCTTCTGGCGCAGCGGTTTCTCTGGAAGACGGTCAGGTCTCCTATAACCCAGGCAACGCTTTTGACAGCCTGCGTGAAGGCGAAACTGCTACAGACACCTTCAGCTACACAGTTACAGACGGCAACGGCAGCACCAAAGACGTTACTGTGACTGTTACTGTGACCGGCTCCAATCAGGCACCTGTTCTGTCTGTCGACTCCGCGGTTTCCATTGCAGAGAACACCACTGAGGTGACCACTGCATCGGCAACTGACGTTGACAACACAGACCTGTCCTACTCTGTTTCCGGCGCGGACGCAGAGCTGTTTGAAATCGATGCCGAAACCGGCCAGTTGAGCTTCAAGACAGCACCTGACTTTGAAGCACCGGCAGATGCTGATGGTGACAACGTCTATCAGGTTGAAGTGACTGTCACCGACGCTGATGGCGGCACTGATACGCAGAGCGTTGCTGTTACTGTTGAGAACGAAAACGAAGTTGTGCGCGAAGTCTTCGCGTTTGACATGGTTGGTTCCCAGAGCGATCGACTGATCGAGTTCACCAACAACGCACCGGACTTCTCCAGCCCTGCGGATGGCTTTGGCAAATTTGATGCTGAAACCGCTCCATATGCGCTGGTCGATGATACGGTTGTCTTTGCGCCTGACGCTGTTGGCATCATCGATGTTTCTACCAACACCGATGAGTTCTTCGGTCTGGCAGACACCATCAATGGCCAAAACTCAGAGCCGCTGCAGGCCAAATGGGTCTTTGACATCGCTGATTACAGCAATCTCAGCCTGTCTCTGGATGCCGGCGCAATGGGCGACTTTGAGTCCAGCGATGTTGTTTCCATCCGTTACTCCATCGATGGTGGCGAAGAGCAGACCCTGTTCTCCTTCACTTCTGACGATTTCGCCGCTCAGTCCTACACCATGGCCAGTGGCAAGGTTGTCGACATTGATGATCCATTGGTTGACGCAGACAACGGTGTGATCCTTTCCAACCAGCTGCAAACCCTTGTGGCAGATCTGGAAGGCTCCGGCTCCGAGCTGACACTTATCGTGGAAGGCATTGCAGACGGCAGCAACGAAGCGTTCGTTCTGCAGAACCTGAAGCTGGAAGGCGATAACTCAGGCACTGGCACCTCCACAACCTACGCAATTGCTGCTGAAGCAGATGCGAAGGATGAAGGCGACAGCGGCGTAACCTCCTTCGAGTTTACCGTGACCCGCGCAGGCGATCTGTCTGAAGCTGGCACTGTCGACTTTGCTGTTGGCGGCGATGTGAATGCAGCAGACTTCGGCGGCACTCTGCCATCCGGTACTGTTGAGTTTGCAGCTGGTGAAAGCACCAAGGTCATCACCATCAACATCACTGGCGATGAAACAACCGAGCTGAGCGAAGAGCTGACAGTGACCCTGTCCAACTCAACGGGCGGCCGGATCACAGGCAAAAATGCAACCAGCACTGTTGTGAACGACGACAACGCACCAACTCTCATCTCCACCATTCAGGGTGAAGGTGCAGAATCCGGCATGATTGGTGACTTCGTCTACGTCAGCGCGCTGGTGACCCGCGTCACCAATAACGGCTTCTACATGCAGGAAGAAGCAACTGACAGCGACGGCAATGCGGCAACCTCCGAAGGTATCTTCGTTTACACCGGTTCCGCTCCAACCGTTTCCGTTGGCGATGAAGTGTCCTTCAACGGTACTGTTGCTGAGTACGGCGGCCAGACCCAGCTAACCAACATTGGTGACCTGAATGTTCTGTCTTCCGGCAACGAGCTGCCAGAATACGTACAGGTGCTGCTGGCTCCAACCAATCAACACGATCTGGAAGCCTTTGAAGGTATGCGCGTCAGCGTAGATTCCGGCACAGATGATGCTCTGACAATCATCGAAAACTATACGTTTGGCCGTTACGGTCAGATCACGGTTTCCGCTGGTGTTCAGTATCAGGGAACCCATCTGTACGATCCGCAGGATGAACTTGATCAGATCATCGAGCATCAGCAGATGAACGAGAACAACCGCATCCTCGTGGATGATGGTTCTTCCGCGCAGAACCCTGACGAGTTCACCTACATTCCTGTGACTGAAGAGAACGGCGACAACGGCAACGGTTATCTGGATGCTGGCGACGACTTTTCTCAGGGTGCTACTCTGCGTCTTGGCACAGAGATCGACGCGCCAATGGAAGGTGTTCTGACAGAAGGCTTTGACGGTCATACTCTGATCCTCGATGGTCAGCTGTCCATCGACGAAAGCACCAACTCCGGTGCGCGTACTGATGAGCCTGAAGATGTTGGCGGTCAGTTGAAAGTTTCCAGCTTCAACGTACTCAACTACTTCACGACACTTCGTGAGCGTGGCGCGTACACTGAAGAAGACTTTGTGCGCCAGACCGACAAGATCGTTGAGGCAATGCTCAAGATTGATGCGGATGTCTTTGGTCTTCAGGAGCTGGAAAACAACGGCTTCGACGATGCGTCTGCAATCGTTGCTCTTGTTGAGGCTCTCAATGCAGAGCTGATCGAGCAGGGTCGCGGTGATGAGCTGTACACCTTCGTGAACCCGTCAGACGGGGCTCCAATCGGATCTGATGCCATCACCACCGGCATGATCTACCGTCCAAGCGCACTGAGCGTTGTTGAGACAGAAACCTACGTCTACGAGGAAACCAGCGCAGACGCGACACTTGCGATTGCAGAACGTCTGCATGAGTTTGCTGATCGTGACTATGTGGGTGACTACCAGCGTAACCGTCCAACCGTTGCAACCACCTTTGAGGATGCAAACGGTGAGATGTTCACACTTGCGGTCAACCACTTCAAGTCCAAGGGTCCAAGCGGCCTGAGCGATTTGGCGGAAGACATTCAGTCCAAGCTGGACGCAGGTACCATCCCGGCAGAGCACGTGGATCAGGTACAGGCAGATCTGGACGCCTTGCTTGCTGATCCAAACTACGATCAGGGCGACGGACAGGGCTTCTGGGCGCAGGTTCGTGAAGATGCTGCAGCAGAGCTGCATGAGTGGCTGACCACTGACTACGCAGGTGCGGGCCTTGACCCGGACATCCTTGTGATCGGTGATCTGAACACCTACGCAAAAGGCGACTCCGTACAGGAGCTGATCGAAGGCGGTGACATGACCGACCTGCTGACACAGTACCTTGGCGAAGAAGCTTACAGCTACGCGTTCGACGGTCAGCGCGGTTCTCTGGACCACGCACTGGCATCCGACAGCCTTGCTGATCAGGTGACCGGCCTCGCTGAATGGCACATCAACGCTGATGAGCCAGGCCTTCTGGGCTACAACAGCGGCTTCTCCGACGCTGGCTTCTACGCACCGGACCAGTTCGGCGCATCCGACCACGACCCACTGATCATCGGTCTGGATCTCGGCGGCCAGAGCGAAATGCTCGTATAATCAAACCGAAGGCCCTCGCAGAACTCGCGAGGGCCCTCACAAGACGAAAAAAGCGGCTTCCCGAGCCGCTTTTTTTGTTGGGGTGGAAGATTAGCGTCAACCTCTGATGTTGGTCATTATCTTGAGGCGAGAGATTATAATTCGCCGTGATGCCGGTTTTTTATATACGCAAGAAATACGCCTCCTCTTGGATTTTTGTTGTATTAAATTTCTTCTTGCAAAAATACATATATCAAAACTAGAAGTGATGATTATATCAATCTATAGTATAGATAAACTATTATTATATTTTATAAATACTTTAATATACTATGATATGCATTGAATAAAACTAAAATCTTATGTATGTGCCTTTTAACCAAAGTTAAAAGGAGAGTAGCATGCGGAAGTGGTTCGCATTTGGATTTTTGGCGCTTGCACTAGGTGCATGTGGCACTATTACGAGTTTCAAGTTTGTTCTGGATGATTTTCCATTAGAAATGAACAATAGCTACGTTGTTTGGCGTTATGCCAATACGGAAATCATGATGAATGATACCTTTTGCCTTATTGAGGACGGTAAGTCCTTTGAGGATTGTACTCGGAAGAAAAATTCAGATCCAAGCAAATTGTATTTTAGAGGGTATGGCGCTGCATTCGAGAGCGTTTCATTCGAATATGAGGGCGAATATTACGTGATGCGAGCAGCAGCAGAGCCCCGTAGAGGAGATTATGCTCTTTTTGAATCTTCTGGCAGATTTGCAAATCGAGCCCGTTCCCTCAAAATTGGTGATGCTACGTTTGCGGGAAGTTTTGCTCCCGGTACGATTACTGTAATTCCACATGGAGGGCGCGGTACACCTTTTCAGATTAGCTGGCAGAGTAAGCTTAAGAAAGCTTTGGAGCAGGCTTTTGGTGAACGAGTTAGGGGTTTTAAAGTCGTCACCGCCAAGCAAGTAAAAACTGAATGTGTTGGAATTGGAAGTAAGACTAAATGTGAACTGATCAAGTAAAAGGACGGTTTTATTATTCCAGAAATCAGAGGGTCAAATTAGCGATATTTTGGACTTCTATGTCTTGAACCTGAAGTGCTGTTCTCAATGCTAGCATATTGGGAATAGCTTGAAGCTTACTTCCAAACATCGGGAAAATCCGCTCCCGTTTCTTGGGATTAAGCAGAAAAGGCTTTGAGGGTGAAGTCTGCGGCGTTGTATCAGCCGATGCATTGGACAAGATAGGCACATGCGGCTAACGCACCAGCCTTGCCCTCAAATCAGAGGCAATGGGATGAAGTTACCCTCCATTCTACTCACGCTCAGAACGAAAAAGACCCGCAGCCAGCTGGGAAGCTTGCTACGGGTCTCAGTTATAATCTAAGCAAAGGAAAGGGCCTAGTGTCCCTTTCCACTCCGGTGCCTATTCTAGTCCCAGCCACCGCAAGAAACAATGAAGCAGCACTCCCCCGGAACTTGGGGGTGTCCTATTTCTCTTTCAAAGCATGGGCGATCTGGTCTTGTAGCGGCTTGACGAAGTAGGAGAGCACGGTGCGTTCGCCGGTTTGGATGAAGCCTTCGACGGGCATGCCGGGAACGAGTGTCTGGCCGTTTAGTTTTGGCATTTCGCTTTCCAGAATCTTCAGTCGTGCCAGATAGAATGGCTCGCCGGTGACTTCATCGCGGTTCAGGTCCGGGGAGACATTGAGCACGGTGGCATTCAGCTCCGGTGTGGTGCGCTGGTCGAAGGCGGCAAGGCGCACATAGGCGTCCTGTCCCACTTGCACCTGATCCACATCGGTTGGCTGCACGCGGCTTTCAATCACCAGATCACTGTCTTCCGGCACCACCATCATCAGCAGATCACCCGGCGCAATCACGCCGCCAACGGTGTGCACGTTGAGCTGGTGCACATAACCGGACTGCGGCGCGCGGATGTCGATGCGCCTCAGGCGATCCTGTGCGGCCACTTCCTGTTCTTCCAGCTCGGCAATCTCGGAGCGGAGGGTCTGCAGGTCAGACAGCACCTTTTCCAGAAACTGCTCGTCCAGTTGCAGGATCTGCACGAGCTTTTCGCTGATGGCTTGCTTCGACTGGGCGATCTCGGAAATCAGCCCGCCGCGCTCGCCGACCAACTCGGCACGGTCCCGTTTGATGGCGGTGACCTGAGAGGCGTTGATCAGGCGCTTTTCCAGCAGAGAGGAGAAGTCATTAAGCTGCACGGTGACCAGATCGATGCTTGCAGCTTTGGCATCGCGTTGCACCTGCAAGCCTTCAATCTGCTGTTCCAGCTGCGAAATCTGCTCGCCGAGCTGCTTTTTGCGGCCCTTGATGCCTTGCTTGCGCGCCTCAAACAGAGCCTGCTCGCCTTCGAGCGCCGTGGCGGCGACCTCGTCGGTTCTGGCCAGCTCCACCAGTTCAGCGGGGAAGGTGATTTTGTCTTCGCCGCGCCATTCAGCAGAAAGGCGGGCTTCCTGAGCGGTCATCTGGTGCAGGCGCTTGCGGGTGATGGCAAGGTTTGCTTTCACCACAGTCTCGTCAAGGCGGAACAAGACATCACCGGCTTTAACTTCATCGCCGTCTTTGACAAGGATTTCGCCGACAATGCCGCCTTCCTGATGCTGTACTTTCTTGGCCTGCCCATCAACGGCAATGGAACCGGAGGTGATCACCGCGCTGTTGATCTTGGCAACGGAGGCCCAGCCTCCAAGGCCAAGCACCAGAGCGCCCACTAGGACGAGGCCCCAGCGCAGGTGTTTACGACGGGATTTTTGAATGCTTGATAGGGACGTTTGCTCAGGCATGTGGCACCACGCTAAATGGTCCTGTTATTGATTTACCGACGGCTGGTTTTTTGGCCTGAGCCGGGGCTTTAGCAGGGGCTCCGGCAGCACCGGCAGCACCGGCAATTTTAGGCAGGACTTCTTCTTTTGGACCAAAGGCGGCCTGCTGGCCATCTTTGACGACAAGCAGCATATCGACAGCTGCGATAGCACTTGGGCGGTGGGCAACCACAATCACAATGCTGCCGTTCTCACGCATCAACTTGATGGCGCGGGTCAGAGCGGCTTCTCCTTCCGAGTCCAGATTGGAGTTCGGCTCATCCAGCACGATCAGGAACGGGCTGTCATAAAGAGCACGGGCTAGACCAATGCGCTGGCGCTGACCGGCAGAAAGCAGGGTTCCGCCTTCGCCGACCTGAGTGTCGTAGCCATCTGCAAGACTGGTCACCAGCTCATGCACATTGGCGAGTTGGGCCGCTTGCAGGATTTTCGCGTCGTCACGTTCCGGTGCAAAGCGGGAAATGTTCTCCGCAATGGTGCCGTCAAACAGCTCCACATCCTGCGGCAGGTAGCCGATGGCGGTGCCAAGACGGTCTTCGGACCACTGGTTCAGCTCCGCGCCATCCAGACGAACGGAGCCGCGCAGCACCGGCCAGACGCCGACAAGCGCACGCACCAGACTGGTTTTGCCGGAGCCGGACGGGCCGATAATACCCATGCCGTCGCCAGCTTTGAGCGCAAAGTTGACGCCTTGCAGGGTGATCGCCCTTGCGCCCGGAGGTGCTGTTGCAATCTGCTGTACCGCAAGGTTTTTCGTTGGCAGCGGCAGTTCGGTTTCCGGTGTGGTCTCGTCAAGACCCTCAAGAGCCTTTTCCAGACGGGCACGGGACTGGCGGGCGGCAATGAAGATGCGCCACTGACCAACGGCCTGTTCCACTGGGGAGAGCGCGCGGGAGGTGATGATGGAGGCTGCGATCATAACGCCGGGAGAGACTTCCTGACGGATAGCAAGCCATGCACCCACGGCCAGAACAGCAGATCCAAGCAGAAAACGGAAGGCTTTGATGGCGGTGGAGAACAGCGAGGCACGGTCGCCGGCTTTGGTCTGGGCATCATAAAACTGGGAGTTTGTTTCATCCCACTTCTTGGTCAGCGTGGAGCTCATGCCAAGGGCGCGCACCACTTCTGCATTGCGCCGCGCACCGGAGCGGGTGTTGCTGCGCTGAGCATTTTGAGCGGCCAGCTCCTTGGAAGGGCCACGGCTCATAAACTCGTTGGCAAGAACCAGCGAAAGGATGATGACTGCACCAGCCAGTGCCAGCATACCCAGCCAGAAGTGTAGGATAAACACCAGTCCCAGATAGACCGGCATCCATGGAATATCAAAGAGTGCGGCGGGACCCTGACCACCCCAGAACTGGCGCATGGTCTCCAGATCGCGCAGTGGGTCAACGTTTTTGCCGCTGTTGCCCATGCGCAGAGGCACGCGCATGTTGGCCAAAAAGGCTGTGCGGGACAGGCGGGCGTCAATCTCCTGTGAGATGCGCGATAGACCGCGTGCACGAATACCTTCCAGCAGAGCAAAGAACAGGTAGAGGATACCAGCAAAGCTGCCGATGATGACCAGTGTGGGAATGCTATGGCTTGCCAGCACCCGGTCATAGATTTGCAGCATGAACATGGGGCCAGTCAGCATCAAAAGGTTGATGACCAGACTTAAAACGCCAACGCTTGCATACCCGGACCGCGACGCCGCAAACGCCTCGGCCACCCTTGGGCGCTGAGACGGCCCATTCTTCGATGTACTCATAGATACTCCCGAAACCACCAGATCCCGTTTTCAGGTAAGCAGCACACCGTTCCCAAAGGAGATCAGCACACCTGAAACGCGAAAAACCCGTAGTTTTGCCCCAATAAAAGTCGTTGATCTACAGTATGTAAAATGCACTCAATTTGGAAGGGTAAAGACACTTAAATCTGCTCATCTATTCAAATTGATTCAAAGACCATAAACTTCTGATTTGATTAAATAAAGATACAACCTGCCATTGCGGCAGGCTGTACCTTTCGTGGGGCTTACGCGAAGACGAAGTCGTCTGCGTTGATGAGGCTTGAATCGACCCCTGCAAGGGTGATCGAGCCGCCATCATAGCTGATCAGAGTGTCTGCTCCGGTGTCTTCAATGAGAAGATCCGCAAACGCGTCTGCTCCGCTTTCAAACATCATGAAATCAAGGCCATTGGAGAAGTCAATAATCGTGTCTGCACCGCAGTCTACGTTAAACACGAAGGTGTCGCTGCCTGACCCGCCGGAAAGGGTGTCGTTGCCCAGTCCACCTTCCAGCGTATCGTTACCGCCGTTGGCATAAAGGCCGTTGTCGGCGTCGTTACCAATCAGCACATCATTGCCGGAGCCGGAATAGGCATTCTCAATGACGGTACCGCGCATGATGGTCATGTTGCCGGTCAGGCCCTGAACGTCGGAATAGGTTTCGGCGACCAGTGAAATTTTCTGATCTGCGCGGACAGAGCTAAAGTTGATGCTGTCATTTCCGCCATTGTCGATGATTGTGAAGGTCGCCGGGCTCAGGTCCGCAATGTCATCGTAATACCCGCCAGCGGTGGAGTTTTCGCCGTAAACGGTGGAACCGGTGCGCAGGTCCGTTGCGGTGCCGTACAGGTCTTGCATGGCGAGAATGTCTGCGGTCATCGGGGTCACCACATAAGCGCGGTCGGCGTTGATGCTGGTGTTCTCCTCCTGATCGAAGTAGGACATGACAGTGCCCTGCCAGGAGTCGTTGGAGTAGTGGTTGTCGATGCCATAGGTTGCGGCACCGTTGTAGTTGCCAGCATGACCTAGACCCAGAGCGTGACCGACTTCGTGGATGTAGGTCTGGAAGGAGTATCCGTCCAGATTGGTGCCGTAACGGGCAATCCAATCAGTGCCGACGTTCACGATAGACGAAATAATCTCGTTGCCGCGCACGGTGGAGTTGGCATAGGCACCGGACTCGCTGTCGTCAAACGTGATCTGAGCGGAGCGGGTTACATACTCGAAGTTAATGCCGGTGACTTGTGTCCAAGCGTTCAGTGCCTCAACTGCAAGGCCCTGACCAGCGGCGTTTAGTGCGGTGATGTCAACGCTGATGGAACCACCCGGACTCACATCAAACGCGCGGCGATCACGACCTGTGCCGTCCCAATACCCATCAGTCAGCTGAAGTGCGATCTGGTCATTGGTGAACGCGTTTGAATCGACTGGCCCGTCGCCATCCGCGGTTACGGTGAGCCTGTAGTCGCCGCTGTAGCTATTATCGTAGGACGACGCGCCGATGTAGTAGGTGCCGGAGGATGTGGCGGTGAAGGTGATTTCCGAGTTGTAGTTCCCGCCGCCGTCATCGTCCCGTGCAATTTCATTGGTGTTGGAATCGAAGAGGTAAAGGAATGTGTCAGCAACGCCCCCATTGCCGATGCCGTCCATTGATATCGTGTAGGTTACGCCAGCCTCAACCTGAAGCTTAATTGCATCCTGATCGCCTGCAAAGCTTAGAGTTCCCTCAAATGTATCGCCCGCTGAAATAGTATAGGGCGTCGATGTGCTGTATGGCGCATCGCTGACTTCAGTAATTTGAGCTCGTTCTGCTGGATAAGGATTAGTCATTTTTTATATCCCTTACAGTAATAGTGGTAGTTAACAGAATAATCGTATGAGCAATGCACTAAAAAGCAATATAGCTGCGAGTTAGATTCACAGAAGAAAGTAATAATAATATTTATACTTGAGACACCATTGACGTTCACACGGTGTGTAACTAGAATGCTTTAGAAATTGTTTTAGGTATAAAGTATCTGAAGATTTTCATTATTTCGATTTAAATTATTAATATAATTAGATAAAAACTGTTCTGTATCTGAATGAAATTCTAAAACTGGACCAGATAATCAAAAAAGTCGGGTAAATTATTCTCAAATCTATTCTGTGGGCACTGTTCGATAATACTTAAATATATTTACTGATTCGATGAATTGAACGCCCCGCGCGAATGCAAGAATATTGCCTCATTCACGGCGTGTCTGTGAAAATAGGTGGTTTTGCGTAGGTGGACCTATCAGGTTGCCGGAAGTTTTTCGGCAAATTGACCATCGCGCAATTTGCTTAGCTGAACTCAGCTCACAAAGTCGCTTGTTGAGCAGTCCTCAAGAGTGGAATCTGGCCGGAGCGGTTTTTGCCGGCACAGGAATTTCTTTCCACCTTGCTTCAAACAGAATCTCCCGTCTCAGGCAGCAAAACTGCAAAAATCGTAGGCCTGCACAGCATGTGTGGCAGCCTCTGACGCCATCTGAATGGGTTTCCTGTGCGTATCGGGGTCAGATTCGGCGGGTGTTGATAAAAAAGCCGATGGCCTTTAGCTGGGGACGGTCTTCGCCCCCAGTGCCTCCGGTTAGCTGTTCCCGCAGCACGCCTCACCTGATTGCTTGGGCGGGCAGGGCACGGTCCCATAGGAGCAATAGACGCAGCAGTCGCCTTCGAGGGGCTTCAGCAAGGTCTTGCAGGACTTACACTCATAGAACCATTGGCACGCATCGGTCGGCATCCTCTCGGTTTCACAGTGGCCGCAGTTCGGGCAAGTGATCGTGCTTTCGAGCACCACCTTTTGATCTGTCATTGTTTACATCTGCCTGATTAGAAAGTCATTTATGCGTGTTTCATTTGCAACAAGGAGCCAAGCCAGCAAGGTCATCGTGCTCGCCCCGCCGAGCTTCCATTTTAGCCTGCCTAGCGAGTTTCGCCGGAATGAGGCCACCCAAGCTGCCAGGATCATGAGTGTGGAGACGGTGAGCATATAATAGCTGACTGCTGCAACCTTGCCAAAAACGGCGACCCAGCTGCCGCCGAGCCCGAACAACATGAGCGTTATAGGTAGAACGCAGCACGTTGCGACCCCAAGCGCACCGAACGAGCTCAAGTAGCTTAAACCTAGATATCTTCCCATAAAATATCCCTTTCAATGTGGATTGCCATTCCTTGTCTCGGTCACACCACAGGGGTATACATCCTGTAGTTACTACAGGATCAAGGTGAGTCTGATCACATGATTGCGATCGGTGAAGCATCCCGTCAGAGCGGCGTTGGTATTGAGACAATCCGGTTTTACGAACGCGAGGGAGTTGTGCCCAAGCCGGATCGGGCAGCCAACAACAGGCGGCTCTACTCAAGCGTCGACGTGGGCAGGCTGCGCTTTTTGAAGCGGTGCCGTGATCTGGGGTTTTCTCTACCGGAAGCCAAGGTGCTGCTTGAGTTATCAGAGCAACAGCACTCGGATTGCCAGTCAGCAAAGCGAGTTGCGGAAATTCATAGGGCGAGCGTGCGGCAGAAAATGGCAGAGCTGAGGCGGCTGGAAGCGGCATTAAACGAGCTGACGAAAAATTGCTCGAACGGCAGTTTGGAATGCACAATGCTGGAGAAACTGAGAGAATCCTGAATGTGCATTGGGGTCAAACCTGCACATAGCTAAAAGTCGTTTAAAAAACGTTTTGCGATTAAGCACGTTGGCAACGAACCATTAGTCCTTCCTACAACAATCGATTCCCCGATATTCACATCTCAGGTACGCCTTAGACTGTTTCGTTTGTTGTAGTTGCCCGGTTGCATCGGGCGCATTGGCGATGGAGGCTTCCATGCTTAAAGGGATTAATCCGGTCATCTCTCCTGAACTCTTGAAGGTCCTGGACGAAATGGGGCATGGCGACGAGCTCATCCTGTGTGATGCGTATTTTCCGGCCTATTCTCTTTGCGATACGGTCTTGCGCGCAGATGGCTGCGAAGCAACCGAGCTCTTGCAAGCCATCATGCCGCTTTGGGAACTGGATCAGTACGATCAGGAGAACGTGATGATGATGTCTCCGGTGCAAGGCGAGGAGCTGTGCGAAGGAATGGTAGAGGACTACCAGAATGCTCTGCCTGCAGGTGCCGAGATCACCTTTAAGCAACGCTTTGAGTTCTATGAGAAAGCCCAACAGGCCTACTGCGTTGTGGTCACCGGCACAACCCGCAAATACGGCAACGTCATTATCAAAAAGGGCCTGGTCATGAACTAGGCCCCGGCCCGATCGATGCCATCGCCTCGCAGAACACAGCAGAGCTGGCACGGGAGCAGCGCTTGAACGCGACGGAAAATGCCGCCTGATCAGCAAAGCCGAGCAAGATGACAACCTGCGCGATGCTGTCTGTTCCCAGTAGCAAGCACCGAAGACCTCTCCAAGCGGGAGGCTTTTTTGGGTTTGGGCCGTACAGTGGAGTCTTGCGGCAAGGATTTGAGGTAAGGCTGAGTTTAGTTTTGCGGGCCTGCTTTGACACCCTTAAATGGCTGGATTTAGTATGCGGGGTCTAGTTGGTTTGATGGAGCGCTGGAATGGTAGTGTTTGATGATCTTGCAGGGCTCTGGAAGAAGCTGGGAACGGAGGAGTTTCGCAGCATCTTTATCGGCCTGAACGGCGCTCAGGTCGAGGAGCTGGTTAAAGCAGCCGATGCGCGCCGTGCAGCGGGCCAGTCCTTGAGTGCTATTGATGGTCAACTGGTTGCGATTAAAGGCAATATTGCGCTAAAGGGTCGCGAAACAACGGCTGGGTCGCTGGTTTATTCCACTGAAGTTGAAGAGGAGAACGCGCCGGTTGTGCAGCGGATGATCGAGGCCGGGGGCATCCCTATCGGGCCCGCCAACATGACCGAGTTCGCCTTTTCAGGTATAGGGCTGAATCCGCATTATGGAAATTCACCCAATGGGTTGGACCGGGCGCTGGTTCCCGGTGGCTCGTCGTCCGGCAGTGCGTCAGCCATCGCCAACGGTATTTGCGATCTGGCGATTGGGACTGATACCTCCGGTTCCACCCGCGTTCCTGCCGCGTTTCAGGGTATTTGCGGGTTTCGGGCCACCATGGGCCGCTACCCAATGGAGGGCGTGGTGCCGCTTGGCGCAAGCCTTGATGTGTTGGGGCCAATGGCGCGTACCGTGGAGGGCATTTCGTTGCTCGATGCGGTAATGACTGGCAAAAAACCGCCTGAAAACAAGGCGTTCCTGAATACTCCGTTCCGGCTCGTTGTCCCCAATCTAGAGGGACTGGGTATCTCTACCGAGATCTTCGAGATGTTCGAGGAATGTATTTACGCTCTAGATGCTGCCGGTGTGCAGATCCAGCGCCGTGATATGAGCGTGATCCTGAGAACACATCAGCTGTTTTCTGAACATGGTACTCTGGTTAGCCTTGAAGCCCGTGATCAGGTCTCTCAATTTGTGGATTTGAACGATCCAAAGGTCGATCCTCAGATCAGGAAGCGGCTGGAGAGGACCTTACCTGCAACGCCAAAGCAGATCGCCTACCTGAGGCGTGAACGGGCTGTGCTCCAGTCTGAGATCGAAGTGCAGCTGAATGGCGACTTGATGTTGATGCCAACTGTTCCCGACCGTCCGCCGCGGCTTTCTGAAGTGTCGAAAGATTCCGAGGCGTTCCAGAAGGCCAGCGCGAAGGCTTTGCGGTTGACGATGATCACTGCATTCTTGAACCTGCCTTCGCTCGCCCAGCCGGTCGATCCGGCGAAGCCTTCCTACAGCATTTCGATCTGTGGTGCTCCGGCTCAGGATGAGCAGGTGCTGGCTGCGGGGCGGGCCGTGGAGCGGATTTTGCGGGGTGGCGACAATCCAGCTTAGCAACGCAAAAAAAACGCAAAGAACGCAGGTTTTACGCAAATAACGCAAAATCGCGCAAAGAGACGCAAAGCGCAGGTCGTTGCGCCTGTTATCCGCGCTGGGGGGCTCTTCAGCGGAGGGAAGCAAACAGGCGCCGTCCGGTGAAGAACAGCGCCTGCAAGTCTCGTCTAATCTGTTGTCTTGGGGGGAAGATTAGGCGAATTGAGTGAGATTGGTGAGGGTCATAACCTCGTCGAACACCTGAGGGGCTGCACCCAGAACAGGGTAGGGCGCACTTGGGTTATCCTCCACCGGGAAGGGGAGGATCTTGCCGCCAGCTTCCTCAATCAGGCAATAGGCCGCCATGCAGTCCCACGCCGACATGCGCGGTTCAACATAGCCAACCAAACGCCCTGCAGCGACCCATGCCAGCATCAAGGCACCAGAGCCATAACGGGAGTAATTCACCCCTGCGCTCATCAGGTCCTCAAACATTTTGCCGACCAGCTCGGGCGCGACACGATCATTCGCGCCAACGCCAAGCATACCCGTTTGCAGGTTAAAGCGCTCCGTCACCCGAACAGGAGCGCCATTGAGTGTGGTGCCTTTTCCGCGTTGAGCCGCAAAGCGCTCCTTCAACACCGGCACATCAATGATGCCGATGGCTGGGCCGTCCTTGTCCATCACCGCGATGCATACACACCACCCCGGTAAGCCATTGAGAAAAGGGGAAGTTCCGTCGATTGGGTCAATGACCCAGGTGTAACCGGTGCTCCCTTCCACATAGCCGAATTCTTCGCCAAGCAACGCATCCTCAGGGAAGTATCCATTGATCAAACTGCGGATTTTCTGCTCCACAGCCTTGTCCGCTTCCGACACCACATCCTGTGGATGCCGCTTCATATCGATGTTCAAATCACCACGATTGGCGAAATGCTCAAGCGCCAGCATCGCCGCTTCATTGGCGATTTTCTGGGCCGCGTTGAAACGGCCCTCCAACTCAGCTGACTGATCTATAACTACTTGCACTGTCATTTCTTACCGCCGATCAGCGCTAGTCCGCGTGTATCAAAGTCGATGCCAACAGATGTTCCGTTGCTGAAAAGCTCATCGGTGTTGTTATCGATCACAAACAGCGCGCCAAGATCGCTAAGTACTTCATACTGAAAGTGATCTCCCAGATAAGCCGCGCTTTTGATCTTGCCGGAAAGGCCTCCATTGACCTCTCTGCTGAGCTTGATGGAATTGGCGCGTGCCGCCAGTTTGCCCTTGCCCACACTGTGATTGCGGTGGCGCAGATCAAAGCTTTTGCCACCAACCTGAATGCTCGCCGAGTCCGCGTTTACGCTGTGAATGTCACAGTCGAGAATGTTGGCTTCACCAATGAAATCCGCAATGAACTCGGAGGCCGGACTCTCATAAAGCTCATAGGGTGTGCCGTCCTGCTCGATGATACCGTCACGCATGACCACGATACGGTCGGAAACCGCGAGGGCTTCTTCCTGGTCGTGGGTGACGTAAACCGCTGTGAAATCAAGGCGCTGCTGGATTTCGCGGATTTCTGTGCGCACCAAACGGCGCAGGCGGGCGTCAAGGTTGGAGAGCGGCTCGTCGAGTAGCAAAACCTGCGGCTCCAGCACCAGCGCACGAGCCACCGCTACACGCTGCTGCTGCCCACCGGACAGCTCTGACGGCAGACGTGGTGCTTTCTCACGCAGGCCGACAAGGTCGAGGCCTTTCAGCGCCATCTCCTCCGCGTCTTTATAACCGCTTGATTCCAAACCGTACTTTACGTTTTCCAGTACGCTCATATGGGGGAACAATGCGTAGGACTGGAACACCATGGAAACGTCGCGCTGGTTTGGCGGAAGACGGGTAACGTCCTCCCCACCAATCAGGATGCGGCCAGCAGTTGGGGTCTCCAACCCGGCAATCATGCGTAGGGTTGTTGTCTTACCGCATCCTGATGGACCTAAAAGCGTCACCAGCTGACCCGGTTCAATCTCCAGATTGAGATCCGGTATTGCAGTAAAGTCGCCGTAATTCTTGCCAACATTTTCGAATTGGACCTGACCAAAGTTTGAATGTGTCATGCTGCGACTTCTTTCAGTTTGCCCTTAGCAGGAGATTTTTGAGTGGTTTCTGAACGGCGGAGTTTTCTTTCGCCAACAAGCAATTGGAACCCGACAATAACGGTGATCATCACAAAGATCAGGACGGAGCTGTAGGCAATCGCCACACCGTATTCGCCGTTTTCGACCAGACCGACCACATAGGCTGTCGCCATGTTGTATTTTGCGCTCACAAGGAAAATGACCGCAGAAATTGAGGTGATGGCACGCACGAAGCTGTAGACCAATGCCGCCTGAATGGCCGGACGTAGCAGGGGCAGGATCACTTTTCGCAGTGTCCTTGCGCTGTTTGCGCCCAGTGTCAGGGAGGCTTCATCCAGGTTCTTGTCCAGCTGGGACATGGCCGCCACGCCGCCGCGCACACCCACAGGCATGTTGCGGAATACGAAGCAGAAGATGAGGATCAGAGCCGTTCCGGTCATCTGCAATGGAGGCAGGTTGAACGCGAGGATGTAGCTGATACCAATCACTGTTCCCGGAATCGCAAAGCTCATCATCAGGCCAAATTCAAAGGCGGATTTGCCGGGGAAGTCCTGACGGACAATGAGCCATGCAGACAGAATGCCAACCGCTGCCGTCAATGGAGCGGCGGCAAGTGCGATCCACATGGTGGTCCAGAAGCTGTTCCAAGCAACGCCGGTGAAGGCAAAGCCGTTTTCGAACGAGATGGAGAACGCGGTGATGTAGTGCTGCAGTGTCACGCTGTGATCCAGACCCCAGACTTTCACGAAGCCACCGAACAAGATCAAGCCGTAAACAGAAATGGTGAACAAGCTCCACAGAGCAACAACAGTGCCAACCGGGATTGCAATACGCCGTGGAAGTTTTGCATGGCGGCCCCCGTCGCCCTTACCGGTTACAGTCGCGAAGTTGCGCTTGCCCAGCCACATGCGCTGCGCAAAGAAGGCGGAGAGTGTGAAGCCGAGAAGGATGATCGCCAGAACGGCTGCGCGGGATGGATCACTCTGCGCACCAACAACGGCGAAGAAGATCTCGGTCGACAGAACGCCGCCGTTACCACCCAGAACCATCGGGTTGCCGAAGTCTGCCATAGACTCGATGAAGCCTATCAGGAAGGCGTTTGCCAGACCCGGTGCCATCAGAGGCAGGGTTACTTTTCGGAAGGTTCTCCAGCGGCCAGAACGCATGGTCTGGCTGGCTTCTTCCAGCGACGGGCTGATGCCTTCAACCACACCAACCAGCACGAGGAAGGAGATTGGCGTAAAGCTGAGCATCTGGGCAATCCAGATGCCCGTTAGGCCGTAAATCCAGCGCCCTAGCTCAAGACCGGTTGCTGCTTCAATCGCTTCGGTAACGAAACCGGTACGGCCTAGCATCAGGGTGAGGGAAAGGCCGATGACGAAAGGTGGTGTAATGATCGGCAGAATGCTGAGGAGGCGCAGACTTTTGCGAAATGGCATCTGGGTCCGTGTGACCATCAGGGCAAACGCCAGACCGAGCAGGGTAGACCCTACGCCAGTTGCAATGGCCAGGAACATGGTGCGCCATGCGATACCGCATCTGCCGCCCGTCAGACAGGAGAGCTTCCAGATTTGCGGATCAGTGATGTTGCGCAGCACACCTTCTGAAGAAAAGTTGCCGCGAAAATCTTGAAACGCCCCAACAAACATGGAGAGAATTGGGTAAAAAACAAAGGTCGTGACCAGCAGGATCAAAAGCGAGATTGCGGTCAGAACAATGGCGTCGCCTTTGAGGGCGCCCTTTTCCGCAAGACCAAATGAAATGAAACAGGTGAACGTGAGTACAAGCAACACCGCCCCTGCGCCAAACGCAGGCTGACCATCCACTCGGCCAAATGTTGCTTCCAACAGGCTCCAGTTCCAGCCGCGGAGGCCGATGGAAAGGCCTTCCAGCACCATCCAGAACAGGCCAAGCGCGCCGATAATGGCAAGCAGTTTGCCACGGCGGGCGGGCTCGGACTTCAGGCGCAGGTATGCTGCAGCACCAACAAGAGCGAACACAGGGAGCAATTGCAGTTTGCCAAGGAAAAGCTGGAAGAAGCCGGGCCAATAGCGCTCTTTGCTCAGCAGATCCAGAACCCATTCGACGTCAAAAAAGCCGCTGCGAATGTGAAACCAGGGCAATATAAACAACCCAAGGACGCCGCATAGGAGTGCGAGGTCCAGCCGACGATTTTCATTTGTCATTTGGAAAGAACCAGATTGTAGGGGGAAACGAGGCGAGCGTCAGCCCGCCCCGGTCTCAATCAGTTTGCGGCTGCGCCAACTTCCATATCCCAGCGTGCCAACAGGCTTCTGCGACGTTCGCTGTCTCCATACTCTGCAAAATCATAGTCGATCAGACGTACGTTCTCGAGCTTTGGAGCTTCTTCCGGCTGGGTTGAGCCTTTGTTGGATGGAATGCGGAAGGACCCGACTTCAAGCGCCAGATCCTGAGCTTCCGGGGTGAGGACCCAATCGTAAAACGCTTTTGCAGCGTCCGGGTTTGGGCCCCCATCAACGAGAGACATGGAGCCGATTTCGTAACCGGTGCCTTCACATGGAGCCACAACCTCGATCGGGAAGCCTGCAACAGCTTGCTTAACTGCATCATGCATAAACACGATGCCAAGGCCAGCTTCACCGCGGGCCGCTGCCTTTACAGGAGCTGAACCGGACTTGGTGTACTGTGAAACGTTTTTGCCCATCGCCAAAAGGTATTCGAAGGCTTCGTCTTCACCCATCAGCTGTACCAGTGTCGCCAGCGCGGTGTACGCGGTGCCGGACGAGTTTGGATCTGCAATGGAGATTTCGCCCTTAAGCGCAGGGTTGAGCAGGTCTGCCCAGCACTTTGGACCTTCAATGCCCTTTTTCGCGAGGATTTCTGTGTTGTAACCCCAGCCAAGTGCACCGGAGTAAACGCCGACTGTGCGGTAGCCAGAGGTTTCAGCCTGAGAAACTGCCCACGGCAGAAGTTCTTTCAGCATTGGGGACTCGTATGGAGCCGAGAGCTCATCGTTTGCTGCCTGCAGATGCGGATCTCCGGTGCCACCCCACCATACGTCCGTCTGCGGGTTGCGCGCTTCTGCGCGAATCTTTGCATATGCCTCGCCGGAAGAAAGGCGGATCATGCTAACGTCGATATCTGTTTTTGCTTCAAATGTTGCTGCGAGCTTTTCACAAAGAGCGTTGTCAGCGGAGCAGATGAGGTTCAGTTCATCTGCAGAAGCTGCGCTTGCACCGGCACCCGCAATAAGGGTCGCGCCCAGCAAAGCTGTCCTAATGGATTTCATAGTTTCTCCTCCCAGACACGTTGTGTACACGTGTACATAATATAGTCGGTACATTTTGAGCAATGTCAACTTTATTCCAAGAAAACTTATTCATTTTAGGGGTATTACCTGATATGCAATTGCAACCGTGTACAAAAGTCGGCGAGATTTGATGTCGGAAAAAGTGTCTTCAAGAAAGCAGCAGGTCAGAGCTACGGACGTGGCACGCCATGCTGGGGTGTCTCGCGTTTCTGTTTCCAGAACCTTCACTCCCGGCGCAAGTGTCTCCGCTGCGACACGTGCTAAAGTATTGAAATCCGCAGATATATTAGGGTACCGCGTTAACCGTCTGGCGAGCAGTCTCAACCGTTCCGAAAGCGGTATCGTGGCACTGATCGCCGCCGAGATTGATACGCCGTATCGGGCAGCAATGATCGCCGAACTTACCGACAAGCTGCAGGCCGCAGGCAAGGTAACGATGCTTATCAACACCAGTGGATTTGAGGAGCGTGTGAAGGATGCTTTGCTGCAAGCAATCAGTTTTCGCACAGAAGCAGCTATCATTTTGTCCGGCGCGCCTGACCCGTCTTTAGCTGACACGTGTTTCAGCAACGGCATGAAACTGGTTTTGATCAACCGTGAAGAGGATTTCCCGGGTTCCTTGCAGATCGGGCCGGACAATAGAGCAGCTGGCAAGACCGCGTTGAAGGCACTGTTGCGCGCCGGATGCCAGCGAATCGCTCTCGCAAACTCAGGCAATGCCACATGGAGCATTGTGGAACGGCAGAAGGGGTTTCTGGCAGCCGCTGAGGAGGCGGGTGTTGAGGTTATCAGCGAAGCGACTGGTGTCACCTCCTACGAGGCCGGTCTTGAAATTGGCACTGCGCTGATGGATCGGGAGGACCGTCCTGATGGTGTGTTTTGCACCACCGACCTGATCGCCTGCGGCGTGATTGATGCAGCACGCCAGAGATTTGGCCTGCGTACGCCCGATGATCTTTCCGTCATTGGTTTTGATGATATCCCGCAGGCCGCATGGGAAGGCTACGACCTGACAACCTTCGCGCAGCCCATGGACCGGATTATCGACAAGTGCCTCGAATGGTGCACGACCGACCAGCCTTCTACCGAAACGGTACAACTGCCCGCCAGATTCGTCTGGCGCAACAGCGTGAAGAAAACAGTGGTCGTGTAGCTCAAAGCATGAGTGCACGGCGGAGATTTGAGGTTGTGTTGCAGACTCCGCGACACAACCTACTCTTGGTCCTAGCCAACAAGGAATGGGATAGTTATTCCCACCACTATCAATATCAAGGCTCCGCCAAGGCGAGAAGCGATCTGTGCGAATGGGATCAGGTTCATACGACGGGCTGCGGAAAGAACCGCCACATCGCCCGTTCCTCCCATATTCGCCATACATAACCCAGCTGCGAGCGATGATTCAATGAAGTGAAAGCCCACAAGCAATCCGCCAAGGCCAGCACCTACAACGGCACCCACCACAACAGCCAACACCAACAACACCGTATGCACATTAAGCGCATCAATTACCAAGCCCAAGTCTGTATAGGACATGCCGATGCCAACTAACAGCGCAGGCGTCATGTACTTGGCCATAAACTTGAACCAGGAAGAGCACCCTTTTTGGATGGAATCAGGAACGATACCTGCAAGTTTTAACAGGACCACTGCAATGATCATGAGTGCGTATTCATGCACTCCTGAAATAACGAAGGTCAGTAGGCCTCCAACCATAGCCATAGTAGCTGACGCCAATATACCCGTCGCCAAATCTCCATATGAGGACTGGTCATCCTCAGTGGAATTTCCAGCATCTATGGTATTTTCACCTTTTAGAAGATTGCCGTTGCCGCTGAGGCTAGGTTTGGCGAGGCTCAAGCGGTAAAGGAGACCGCCTGCGATGATCGCAAAAACGTTGCCCAGAGCCATAGGAGGGATGAGGATGCCGAGAATGTCTTCTGTATCCAAATTGGCTGCTAATTGATAAATTTCTGCGATTGGCAAAACACCTGCGCCCAATCCGCCTCCGAGTATCGGGTAAACGACGTTGGCGATGCTTTCTTGCGAATTCAAACCGAGCACGAAGGCTACAATCGCACAAAATATCATTGCAAATACAAGAGCCATGAGAACTGGTACGGCGAAACGAGCACCAGCCTTCAACAAGAGGCGTGCCTCAATACCGAAAATCGAACCGACGATTAGGGAGACAATATAGAACGTGAGAAAACCACCATCCGTCATAAAGTCATCGACGGTTTTTATCGCGGCTTCAGGTAGCACGCCCCAATAGACTAAAGCAGCCCCTGCAAAGATGCAGACAATTGGCCCACCACCCAGATACGTATTCACAATTGGTACCCGGTCACCAATATACTCAAACGCATAACCAAGTGCCATTGTCAGCGCGAAACCACCAACCATACCTCCCGGTAGTTTTCCTAGGAAGCTTGCCAATAGAATAATCGCAGTGAATAAGATGAAATAAACAGCCGGAATTTCTTTAATTTGTAGGTTATTCATCTCTTCCCAGTCTTCTTTAGTTTTGTTTCGCTTATTTACTTAATTCAGTATGTAATCAACTTCTAAGAAATTTAAATCTCCCAGTCTTGCGCTAGTACATCACAGGGGTAAGAGTCCGAAATAACGTTTTATTACTTAAAATGAAATGAGTTGATCTGGGATTGCTAAGCAGTGCCAATGCGAAGTGGTAAACGCGGTCAAGATCTGAAATAATTATTTAAGTCATTGAAATATAGAAGTTTTTTTGAGGTGATTAGACGCTGAACTCACGTCTTCAAAAAAGTTGATCCAGAGTTCTCCGGCCGTCCTTCAACTGACTTTCGCAGGATACGTCGATCCTACTTGCCACTTCACCAATAAACACCACGCCGCATGCTCCTCATTGCAGAAGCATAAATGCACCTTTCTGGGAGCATTGCGGATGCTGGTGCCCTACGATGAGCTTGATTGCTTCTTGCTGAATGCGCAAGAGGTAGCCCGCTTCAAGTCTGACTATGAAGAAGGCTTTTTCCTTGCAGATGGGGATCAAGCCTCGGACAGTGCCAGCGCGTCCAGCTCTTCAAAGGGTAAGCCAACATATTCTTCGGCCAATGCCCTCTGGTGGGTCTCGTTTTGCAGCAGCAGTTCGTAGCTGTTTTGTTGGATTTTGGCGTCAAACTCATTCATGTCGGGGAACACATGCATGAGCTGGGTCATACGCCAGGAGAAGTTTTCCGAGCTCCACACACGGCGTAACGCCAACTCTGAGTAACGCTCAAGGTGGGCAGAGCGTTTGTTCTTGATTTGCTCGACTAATCCTCGCGACAGGTAGAATACGTCTGATGCAGCCAGATTAAGCCCCTTGGCTCCCGTTGGCGGCACGATATGTGCTGCATCGCCAGCAAGAAACATGCGTCCGTACTGCATGGGCTCAGCCACGAAACTGCGCAGAGGGGCGATGGACTTTTCGATAGAGGGGCCGGTGACGATCTTTGAAGCGACGTCCTGCGGGAAGCGGGCAAGCAGCTCCTTCCAGAAGCGATCATCCGACCAGTCGTTGATATTGTCTGTGAGTGGACACTGTATGTAATAGCGGCTCAGCAGGCGGTTGCGCTGCGAGGCGAGTGCAAAGCCGCGCTCGTGATAGGCGTAGACAAGATCCGGCAGCGGCGGCACTTCCGCCATGATTCCGAGCCAGCCAAACGGGTAAGCGCGCTCATAGGTCTTCAGAATATCATCGGGAATTGTTTTGCGGCTGACACCATGAAACCCATCGCAGCCAGCAATGTAATCGCAGTCCAGATGGTAGGTTTGTCCATCCTTCTCATAAGTCACATGGGGCGCGTCTGAGGTGACATCATGCAAAGCCACGTCTGTTGCTTCGTTGATGACATTGCCGCCAGCACGTTCGCGGGCGTTATACAGGTCTTCGGTGATTTCGGTCTGGCCATAGACCATCATCTCCTTGCCAGTCCACTTTTGCGTATCAATGAAATGGCTTGGGAGGCCCTGCCGCGTAATCCAGGAACCCTTTTTGCTCTTGCCGTGCTTGTCCATACGCTCGGCAAGGCCATAATCCCGCAGCAGTTGAACTGTGCCGGTTTCCAGCAGGCCCGCGCGGATGCGGGACAGAACATAGGCTTTGCTGCGCTGTTCCAGAACAACGCTGTCCACGCCGCTTTCACTCAGGATGTGGGAGAGCAATAAACCAGCCGGACCTCCGCCGATAATCGCAACCTGGGTACGATCTTTTTGGTGGGTCATAAAACATTCCTTCGGTTCAAAGCATCTGACGAGTTGTGGCAATCAGGATGTGCGCTCGGACAGATGGAAATGGGACTGAACACACGGCTGAATTCAGTGCAGTGTCGCGGGTTATTATTGCTATGTAAAATTGATTTATCGGCACTAATCATAGCAAAATTGTTATTGAAATGCGGTTGTTTGGCTGTTCTGGCACGTGGTCCGGCAAGAACAGCCTGTCTTTTACGCGTAAAGCAGGAATTTTGGCAGCCAGAGCGTGAGCGCGGGAAAGCTGACCAGAATGGCAACGCGCACCAGTTCTGCGCCAAAGAAGGGTGCAACACCCTTGAAGGTCTGGCTCATGGGCGTGTCTTTGGCGAGCGCCGAGATGACGAAAACATTCATGCCCACTGGCGGTGTAATCAACCCAAGCTCCACCACAATCAGCGCAAGAATACCGAACCAGATCTTCAGGTCGTCGGTGCTCATGCCATAGCCTGAACCATCAGCCATTTGAAACACGCCGCCGTTCAATTCCATTAGGACGGGCCAGAAGAACGGGATCGCGAGCAACATCATGGACATGCTGTCCATCAAGCATCCAAGTACAATCAGAGCCAGCAGGATCAGAAGCAGCACTGTCATGGGCTCCATGCCAGACCCGGCAATCCATGTTGCGGTTTCCTGCGGCAGACGAATGCGCGACATGAAAATCTTGAGCAACTCCGCACCCAGCAAGATCATGTAGATCATGCCTGCGGTTGAGGCTGTTTCCTTCAGCGCTTCAATCATGTCATTCAGGGCAAGTTTGCGTTGCACCAAACCAAAGACCATGACCAGAAACACACCGACCGCTGCGGCTGGTGTTGGATTGTATAATCCGAAGTAGATGCCGCCGATGACTAGTCCGAAAACTGCCAGTACAGGTAGCACGCCAATTGAGGCCGCGAGGAATTCTTCTCTTGATCCGGCACCACCAGCAGGGCCGGAGGAGGGGCTGATGAACACGTAAAGCGCGATCACCAAAAGGAACAAGAGAACGGCCAACATACCCGGAATAAACGCGGCCATGAACATAGTAACGATGTTCGCTTCCACAATCACCGCATAGATGATCAGCACCACGCTTGGTGGAATAAGGATGCCGAGGACGCCTCCCGCAGCCAGCGTTCCAGTCGCGAGTGCGCCGGAATAGTTGTAGCGTTTCAACTCCGGCAGAGCGACCTTGCCCATGGTGGATGCCGTCGCCAAAGAGGAGCCGCAGACAGCGCCAAACCCTGCGCAAGAGGCAATGGCCGCCATGGCCGTGCCGCCCTTCATCCAACCAAGCCATGCATTGGCGGCTCTGAACAGAGAGTGACTCAACCCTGTTTTAGAGGCAAGAGCGCCCATCAAAACGAACAGCGGAATGACGGAAAGATCGTATAAAGAAAACTGACCAAATGCCAATGTTTTCAACTGGTTGAGAACAAGCGTCGGGCCGTCAATCAGTGCAATTCCAACCCCGCCAACCAAAATCATGGCGTAGGCGATTGGCATGCGGATAACGATGAAGAAGACCAAAATGACGAGGGCACCAATGCCCATAGAAAGACTTGCCGCCATCAGTTTCTCCTCGTTAAATCTCTGAGGTTTTCGCTCAACGTGATGGCCGCAGCGATGCTCAGGAGCAAGAGCGATATAAGCGCGGGCACGTAGGCGTACCAAACAGGGATCTGCAAAATTGCGGTAGAATATTCGTATTCTCGTTGATCGGACATGCCGTCATACATGCGCCACAGCAGCAGCAGGCCAAAGCAAAACGCAACTATGGATGAGAGCAGAGTTAGAAAGGCTACCAGCCGCGGGCCCGCTTTGCTGGTGAAGATATCTGCCCTGACATTGGTGTCGGTGATCTGGCAAAACGGTAGGAAGGCAAAAATAGCGATTGCAACGCCAAGCTCGGTGAGCTCAAAGTCTCCCGGGAATGGGGAGGTCACCATATTGCCAATTGTGGAGTAAATGTTGATTGCGACCACTGCCAGCAGGACGACGCCGCCAGCCAGTGCCCACGCTACGATTATTTTTTCGAAAGCACCGGCAAGGCCGGTGCGTCCGAGTTTTTGAAAGGCGCCCATAGCTACTCGCTGTGCTTGGAGATCAATGCCTGTGCTTTGGCAACAAGTGCGTTACCATCAATACCTTTTTTGGAAACTTCGGAAGTCCACTTCTCAGTGACCGGAATCAAAGCTTCTTTAAAGGCGGCTGTTTCTTCGTCAGTAAGCGTGATGTGCTGGTTGCCTGTCTCTACAGCAAGCCCGATGCCAAAGTCATCTGCGGCACGCCAGACTTCACCCACCTGTGCCAACCACTCAGGACCAGATGCATCACGGAAGGCTTTTTGAACGTCAGCAGGCAGGCTTTCCCACCGGCCTTTATTCATGGAAACCTGGAAGACCGATGTCCCAAAGCGTGCGCTGCCAGCTCCTTCGATCTGGTATTCGGTCTGTTCGTGTACCTTCAGCGGCGGAATGATTTCCCAAGGAATAAAGGCAGCATCAATCACGCCCTTCTGCAGGGCTGTCGGCAGTTCTGGCACCGGCATCGCAGCAGGGGAGGCACCAAGCGCCTCAATCACCCATGCACCTGTGCGTGATGGAGTGCGGATGCGCATGCCTTCCATGTCGGAAGGGCTGCGAACTTCCACGTTGCGTGTATGCAATCCATTACCCGCATGGACGTGCAGGAACATCACTTCAAGGCCTCTATAATCAGCCTGAAGGTCGCTCTCGAACATGTCATTTAGAGCAAGGTTCGCAGCGCGTGGATCATTCAGGAACACAAACGGTAGCTCCATCACTTCACTGCGTGGGAATAGGCCCGGAGTGTATCCGTTCAGGGTCCAGACCAGATCGACCACCCCATCGCGAGCCTGGCTCACCAGCTCTGGCGGGCGACCGCCCAATGACATGGATGGATAAATCTCGATATCGACCTTGCCGCCGGAGTTCTCTTCAACGGCTTTCGCCCATGGTTCCAGCATCTTGGTGTGCGCTGGCGCCAAAGGGCCTAGAAAATGGTGGAGCTTGAAAGTGTATTCTGCGGCACCTGCCATGGAAACACTGGCAAGCAAAAATGCTGTAGAGGCGCAAAGGCCTTTAAAATTGCCAAGCATACGTATGTGATCTCCCAAAAGAATGGTCTAAACCAAACAAGCCTTTCTGATACTGCTACTTGTGGCAGTTTCAGCTCCCTAAGGCTGTGAAACTCATAACCGCGACCTGAGTGAACCGCCAAGGAAATTCTTGGAAGTCACCACTGTGATTTATGAGAATTGCATAAGCTTTTCAAAATGAAAAATGAAAAATGCCGTGTGAATCATGCCGAGTTTGGTATCAATATGTTCTCTGAGTACCTGAATACCTTATGACTAGTTATCTCGTAGGGGCTTTTTCTCCTGCTCACTCAACCTCATCAGGATGTCCGCAAAGCATTGTGCAGCGCTGTCCAGCGTTTCATTAGCACGCATGTTGAGGCCGACCGATCCAAGTGTTGCACGCGTATCAATGGGGAGCTCCACAAACTGACCGCTCTCGATCTCACGGGCGATAACGCCACGGGAAATAATCCAGATTGCATTGTATTCCTGAGTAAAGGCTCGGCCGAATGAGTCCGAAACAGTTTCGATTACTTGATCTGCCTCCGGAATACCGTGCTCAATGAAGAGGCGATCTACAAACGGGCGAATAATTGAGGTGCCAGACGGTATGAGTACGGGGAAGCGGTTCATTTCGACAACGCTGATCTGTGGTTTGCCAGCGAGCGGGTGGTCTTTGTGGACCGCAAAAACAACGCTCTCGCGAAAATGAGGCACGAAGACCAGTCCCTGCATGTTTTCGGGTGCAGGCAGTCGGCCCATAACCAGATCCAACTCACCGTTCCTGAGTTGCTCAAGTAAAACATGGTTTTCGCCAGTTACGATGTGAAGACGGTTGCGCATGCCCGTATCAAGGAACGCCTTGACCGCCTGCGGGATCAGGGAGGCAGCAACTGTGGGCAGGGCGCCGATACGCACCATGGGACCGTCACTATGGTTGAGCTGAGTTAGTGCATTAATACCATTGCGGGCGGCTGCCAGACTGGTGCCTGCATGGCGGAGGAACACCTCCCCGTAATGGGTGATACGAATTCCGCGACCGTCTTTTTCAATCAGCGGCTGGCCGCAAATCTCCTCAAGCTCGCGTATGGTGCGCGTAACGGCGGGTTGCGTTAGGTGAAGAACCTCGGCGGCCCGGCTCACACTGTTCTGGCGCGAGACTTCAACGAAAGCTTCCAGATGCCTCAGCTTCAACCTGCGTAGATTATTCATAGCGATCTCATTATGATTGGTCCAAATAATATCATTATTCATTTTGAAATAGGTATGCAAACTATTCCTTCATAGGGGGATGCGCATGCACTTCATCAAATTAAACGCGACAACGCTTCACTTCAAAAAGACCAATGGTGCTTCAGCAGCACCAGCACTTGTTCTGGTCAATTCACTGGGAACGGACTTTCGCATTTGGGATGAGTTTTTGGCTCATCTCGGGCATCAAGGCGAAATTCTGGCCTATGATAAACGCGGACATGGCCTTTCTGATGTTGGGGACGCGCCCTATTCCATTGATTTGCATATGCGCGACCTCGCTGCGCTGATGGACAGTCAGGGGATCAGCAATGCGGTGATCTGCGGTGTCTCCGTCGGTGGAATGATCGCCATGGCGCTGCAAGCGGCCCGACCTGATCTGGTGAAGGCGCTGATCCTGTGTGACACCGCACCGCGGATTGGTGACGTAAAGACCTGGCAAGACCGTATCGACCTGATTGATGCGAACGGAATCGAGAGTATTGCCGATGGGGTGATGTCCCGTTGGTTCTCGCCGGAATTTCTGGAAAAACAACCAGCAGCGGTTGCCGGATACCGTAATCTGGTCTGCCGTACTCCATTGAAGGGATACCGTGGCACCTGTGAAGCAATACGTGACGCTGATCTGACCTCTCAGGCAGCGCAAATTGATCTGCCGGTTCTTTGTATTGGCGGGGAGGATGACCAATCCACACCGCCGGATCTGGTTGAGGGTATGGTCAACCTCATTCCAAATGCGACGTTTGAGCGGATCTCCAGCTGCGGCCATATCCCTAGCATTGAGCAGCCTGAGTATCTGGCCCATCTGGTTCGGCAAATGATTTCCCGTTGTCGCTCAAAGAATGATCAGGATGAACAACGGCACAGCGATATTTACAAACAAGGCATGCAGACCCGCCGCAGGGTGTTGGGAGACGCCCACGTCAATGCTGCAGAGTTTCAAAAGAGCAGCTTTGACGAGTCCTTTCAGGAGCTTATCACCGAGGCTGCCTGGGGGCATGTGTGGTCCAGACCCAACTGGACATTGCGAGAGAGGTCCGTTGTAACTATTGCGCTTCTCGCTGCGTTAGGGCACCTAGATGAGGTAGCCATGCACGTGCGGGCTGCAAGAAACACCGGAGCAACACGGGAAGACATAAGCGAAGCGCTGCTGCACACAGCGATTTATGCTGGTGTGCCAGCCGCGAACAGCGCCATCAAAACCGTAAAAAATGTTTTCGCGCAGCTTGATGCGTCAGGGGAGTGAGATGAGCAAGCCAACGACCAATGCTGGTCCGTTCTTTCCGCGAGACCGGAACTGGCATCCCAAAGCAATGTCGCCTGCCTACAAGACAAGTGTGTTGCGGTCTCCGCAAAAAGCACTTCTGTCCTTTGGAAGTACAATCAGCGAAACCACCGGCCCTGTCTTCGGGCAAAACATTATTGGTGAGCTGGATCATGATCTGATACTGAACTACGCCAAACCCGGTGAAAGTGCGCAGGGAGAGCGCATTATCGTGCATGGCCATGTGCTGGATGAAGAAGCCAGACCGGTACCGAACGCGCTGGTGGAAGTCTGGCAGGCCAATGCCGGTGGTCGCTATCGCCACAAAAAAGATGGATATGTCGCACCGCTTGATCCCAACTTTGGCGGGTGCGGGCGCGTGATCACCGATGAAAACGGCTACTATGCCTTCCGCACCATCCGGCCCGGACCCTATCCATGGCCAAACGGTGTGAATGACTGGCGTCCGTCCCACATCCACTTCTCTCTATTCGGCTCCGGCTTTGCACAGCGTCTGATTACGCAGATGTATTTTGAGGGTGATCCGCACATTCCGCTCTGCCCGATTGTGAAGACGATCAACGATCCGGCAGCTGTTGAAATGCTGGTTGCCAAGCTGGATATGAACCACACCGTGCCCATGGATGCCCGCGCCTATCGCTTTGATATTGTTCTGCGGGGCCGCCGCTCGACCATGTTTGAAAACCGTATGGAGGGCAACTGATATGACTAAGCTGGAGTATCTAAAAGAAAGCCCAAGCCAGACTGCTGGCCCTTACGTACACATCGGCTGCACACCAAACTTCATCGGCAACACCGGGATCTTCAAGGAAGACCTTGGGGCCAGCATGGTGAACGCAAAAACAAAAGGCCAGCGCATCACTGTAAAAGGCCGTGTGTTTGACGGCACCGGAAACCCGATAAAAGATGCCATGCTGGAGATCTGGCAGGCGGATAGCGAAGGTCTGTTCAACAGCCCCTCGGAAACACGGGGCAAAGCTGATCCCAACTTTGCCGGTTGGGGGCGTCAGCCGGTCAATCAGGACACTTCGGAGTTCTGCTTTGAAACCGTGAAACCGGCCGCTGTGCCGTTTCCCGATGGCAGGTCGCAGGCACCGCATATCAACTTCTGGATTGTTGCCCGTGGGATCAACATTGGCCTGAACACGCGCATGTACTTTCCTGAAGAGGAGGCGGCCAACGCGGCTGATCCGGTGCTTGCCCGTATTGAGCATCGCATGCGTGTGCCGACGCTGATCGCCAAGCAGTCCGGCGATACATATACCTTTGATATTTATATTCAGGGTGAAAACGAAACTGTCTTCTTTGATATCTGATGGATCCGTATGGCTGAATTTCTTCCTCTAAAAGATGCGGTAAAGACATACCTTAAAAGCGGTGACATGGCCGCTTTTGAAGGTTTTACGCACCTCATCCCCCATGCTGCCGCCCACGAAGTTATCCGGCAGGGCATTGACGAACTCACAATCGTGCGCATGACGCCTGATCTGATTTATGACCAGCTTGTCGGTATGGGGTTGGTGAAGAAGATGATCTTCTCCTATGCGGGCAATCCGGGTGTTGGACTGTTGCGCCGCGTACGCGATTCAATAGAACATGGATGGCCCCGCTCCATCGAGATTGAAGAACACTCCCACGCAGCGCTCGCAAATGCCTATGAAGCAGGAGCTGCTGGCCTGCCTTGTGCGATTTTTCGCGGCTATCTGGGTACAGATCTTCAGCTCGTAAACCCCAACATTAAGAGAGTCAGCTGCCCCTTTACCGGTGAGGAGCTGGCTGCTGTTCCTTCAATCCAGCCTGATGTGGCCTTCATCCACGCACTCAAGGCAGATCGGAAGGGCAACGTGCTCATCGAGGGCATTTTGGGTGTGCAGAAGGAAGTTGTGCTGGCGGCAAAGTACTCCATCGTGACGGTTGAGGAAGTGGTTGACGAGCTGGACACGCACATGAACGCTTGCATTCTGCCACACTGGACTATCTCTGCCATTTGCGAAGTGCAAGGCGGGGCTCATCCGTCCTATGCGCAGGGCTATTACCGCAGGGACAACAAAAACTATATCGATTGGGATGCAATTGCAGCGGACCGCGATACATTTCAGGCATGGATGGACGAAAACGTGCTGAAGCAGGGACCAGAGGTCTTTGCTGGCCGCATCAAGGGACTGGAGGTGACACCATGAGCGTGCAAGACTTTACTCCGGACGAGATGATGGCCATTGCGGCATCCCGTGCGTTGAGCAACACGGATGTGTGTTTTGTTGGCATCGGTGCACCCTCCGCCGCCTGCAACATCGCCCGTTTGACCCACGCGCCCGACATCACGCTGATCTATGAAAGCGGAACCATTGGCACTGCGCCTGATGTGCTGCCGCTTTCCATTGGCGATGGCGAGCTTTGTGATACGGCGCTGACCACTGTTCCGGTCCCCGAGATGTTTCGCTACTGGCTGCAAGGTGGCAAGATATCGGTGGGTTTTCTGGGGGCAGCGCAGATTGACCGCTTTGCCAACATCAACACCACAGTTGTTGGCGACTATAACAATCCAAAAGTCAGGCTCCCCGGCGGTGGTGGCGCTCCTGAGATCGCCTCATCCTCTCAGCAAGTCTACATCACCATGAAGCAGAGCACGCGCGGGTTTGTTGAGAAGCTGGACTTCTTCACCTCGTTTGGGCACGGGGAGGGCGGTGACCACAGAGAGCGCATGGGCATCCGCACACAAGGCCCAACCCTGCTGATCACCGACCTCGCGATCTGGAAACCTGATCCTGTTACCAAAGAAATGACTGTGGTCTCTCTTCATCCACGTACGACGAAAGAACGGGTGCAACAAACCGTGTCTTGGGCTGTACGTTTCAGTGATGATTTGCAAGAGACCCCTGCGCCGACTGAGGAGGAACTGTCTGTTCTGCGTGGACTAAAAGCGCGAACAGCGGCGGCGCATGCGGGTAACAGAGTGGAGACGGCCTGATGCCAGAGGCATATATTTGCGATTATATAAGAACGCCAATCGGGCGTTATGGGGGCGCGCTGTCTTCTGTTCGCACAGATGATTTGGGCGCATTGCCAATCAAGGCACTGATGGAACGTAACCCGACGGTTGATTGGGAAGCGGTTGATGAAGTTTACTACGGCTGTGCCAATCAGGCCGGTGAAGATAACCGAAACGTGGCCCGCATGGTTGCACTGCTGGCAGGCCTGCCTATCGCTGTTCCCGGCACCACGCTAAACCGGTTGTGCGGTTCTGGCATGGATGCGGTCATTGCAGCGTCGCGTGCAATCAAAACCGGCGAATGTGATCTGGTGATTGCTGGCGGTGTTGAATCCATGTCGCGCGCACCCTTCGTGATGCCAAAGGCGACCACCGCATTTTCGCGTTCCAACGAGGTTTTTGACACCACTATCGGCTGGCGTTTTGTGAACCCGAAGATGAAGAAACAATTCGGCATCGACAGTATGCCGGAGACCGGCGAGAACGTTGCCGAGGACTTTGGTATCTCTCGCGCCGATCAGGACGCCTTTGCAGCACGTTCGCAGGCCAAAGCCGCAGCTGCACAGGAAAATGGTCGCCTGGCCAGAGAGATTGTTGATGTAACGATCACTCAGCGCAAAGGTGATCCGATCATCGTTTCTGCGGACGAACATCCACGAGCCGGAACCACCGCTGAAAAGCTGGCAAAGCTACCAACACCATTCCGTGAAAACGGGAGCGTGACAGCAGGCAATGCATCTGGTGTGAATGATGGCGCTGCGGCGCTGATCGTTGCTTCTGCTGAAGGGGTCAAAAAATATGGCCTGACCCCGATTGCGCGTGTGCTTGGCGGTGCAACCGCTGGCGTGGAGCCGCGCATCATGGGCATTGGTCCAGCACCGGCAGCGAAGAAACTCTGCGCACGGTTGAACCTGCAACCCTCCGACTTTGATGTGATTGAACTCAACGAAGCCTTTGCAAGTCAGGGTATTGCTGTTTTGCGTGATTTGGGATTGGATGAGAGCGCAGAGCACATCAACCCGAACGGCGGCGCAATTGCTTTGGGTCACCCTCTTGGCATGTCCGGCACCCGCATCACGGGTACGGCTGCGCTGGAGCTGAGCCTACAAGGGAAAAAGCGAGCGCTTGCCACCATGTGCATTGGTGTTGGCCAAGGCATCGCAATCGCGCTGGAAAGGGATTGATGTGAGTGTGAGCCTTTTCACTGACCCGATGTGGAGCGGATTGTTTGGAGATGAGAAGGTCCAACAGGCCTTTTCTCTTGAAACAACTCTGGACCATTATCTGGCCTATGAAGTGGCTCTCACCAACGCCCTGTTTTCCCATGCGCTTATCTCTGCGGAGGCGAAGGACGCGGTGCTTGCGGGCTGCAAAAGTTTTACGCCCAATATTGACGCTCTCAAAGCTGGTGCCGCTCAGGACGGCGTGCCAATCCCCGCCTTCATCAAACAGCTGCGTGCTGGCATTGCTGAGCCTTATGCTGCTGAGTGCCACAAAACATCCACCAGTCAGGATGTGATGGACACTGCGCTGGCTTTGGCGCTCAAGGATGTCTCGGGTATCTTGCTCGGGCACCTGTCAGGGGTTCTTGATGAGCTGAAGACCCTGAAGAGAGCCAATGCAGATCACACGTTGATGGGCAGAACGCGGATGCAAGCTGCACTGCCCATATCAGCGGGAGACCGCATCACAACATGGATTGAACCGCTAAAGCGGCATCAACAAAGGTTGAGCGATGCTGCTGAGCTGGTTGCCGTGCTGCAATACGGCGGACCGGTCGGGAGCTGCAGCGGGCAGGGCGTGCATGCAGCGTTTATTGCCGCTGAAATGGCTGCGGAACTGGAGCTGCAAGTCAGCCCGAACTCGTGGCACACGCAGCGGGACAATCTGGTCGGCTACGCCAATGTTCTCTCCATGATTTCCGGCAGTCTTGGCAAGATAGGTGCAGATATCACGCTAATGGCACAGCAGGGCATCGAGGAAGTCAAGCTTTCCGGCGGCGGAGGGTCCTCTGCCATGGCGCACAAGCACAATCCCATCAAAGCGGAATTGCTGGTGACCCTTGCTCGTTACAACAGCAGCCAGATCTCTGCCATGCACAGCACACTGGTGCATGAACAGGAACGCTCTGGCGCGGCATGGGCGCTGGAATGGATGGTCCTGCCCGGAATGTGCATGGCAACGGCGAGCGGTCTTCACAGCGCATTGCGGCTTTTGCAGCAAATAGAGTGGATTGGAACGCCCGTAAGTGATTAACTGACCTAATTAAATTTGATAGGGAGGTTGAGAATGGCCAGTCGCACTGAAGCAATCCAGCGGGCGGAAACTTACTTCGATAGCGGCGCATTCCTCACTGACTTGGCCAGACTGGTGGCAATACCCACGGAAAGTCAGGAGCCTCGGCAAAAACCTCAGCTCATGCGCTATCTGAAAGAGGAAATGCTGCCTCTTCTTGAGCATCTGGGTTTCAAAACGCAGATCTTTGACAATCCTGATCCGGCAGGTGGTCCCTTTCTGTTTGGTGAGCGCATTGAAGACCCAAACTTCCCGACAATTTTGACCTACGGCCACGGTGATGTGGTGCTTGGGCAGGCCGGAGAGTGGATCGGCGATAGAGATCCCTTTGTTCTGGAAGAAGATGGCGAGCGTATTTACGGGCGCGGTACAGCGGACAATAAATGCCAGCACCTCATCAACTTGCAGGCGCTGGGGTGCCTTTTGGAGGAAAAGGAACAGCTTGGTTTTAACTGCAAGGTGATCCTTGAAACCTCCGAGGAGACCGGTTCCGCTGGCCTGCAGGAGTTCTTTGAAAAGAACAAGGAGATGCTGGCGGCAGACGTGCTCATTGCCTCTGACGGCCCTCGTTTGCAAGCAGGCACGCCAACCGTCTTTACTGGTGCACGTGGGGCGCAGACCTTCACCCTTCGGGTTAAGCTGCGCGATGGAGCAAACCACTCTGGTAACTGGGGCGGGCTGCTTGCGGATCCCGCGATCATTCTTGCCAATGCGATCTCGTGCGTGGCAGACAAACGCGGGCAGATCAGAATTCCGGGCTGGCGTCCTACCAGTCTGACGCCGGATATTCGGGAAGCACTCAGCGAACTGCCCGTAGGCGACAGTCAGGGCCCGGCAATCAATGAAGATTGGGGTGAAGAGGGGCTTACCCCTGCCGAACGCGTGTTTGGCTGGAACTCCTTTGCTGTGCTGGCGATGAAAAGCGGTGTGCCGGACGCACCCGTGAATGCCATTGATGGCTTGGCATTTGCCGTTTGTCAGCTGCGCTATGTGGTGGGGACGGACGTTGATGGTCTCCTGCCGTCGCTGCGCAGGCATCTGGATGAAAACGGGTTTGAGAATGTGGAGGTAACGCAGGAAGAGCGCGGCTTCTTTCACGCCACGCGCCTTTCCCCGGACAATCCGTGGGTGCGGATGGTGGTGGCCTCGTTGGAGCAGACCAGCGGCAAGCAGCCTCATCTTCTGCCAAACCTTGCAGGCTCACTGCCCAATGAATGCTTTTCCGAAACCTTGGGCCTTCCAACTGTTTGGGTGCCGCACTCCTATGCAGGCTGCTCCCAACACGCCCCCAATGAACACATCCTGAAGCCGGTCGCGCGGGATGCCCTGCGAAATATGGTGGCGTTGTTCTGGGATATTTCTGAAAATGGAGCGCCTGCTTGAGTGGTTTTATGGCTGTTGGAAGGAAAAGTGAGGCATTAATCTGCCAAAAACCCTCATGATTTAAGGTGGTTACGAAAAAATATTGATCTGGCAGTGGAGAAAGCAAATTTCTTTGAAAAAAATGCAATTGCCTGCTGGACAGACGAAATCTGGCACCCTATAAGACGCTCACCTCAGCGGGGCACAGCGCCCAACGCGAAAGCCCGGATAGCTCAGTTGGTAGAGCAGCGGATTGAAAATCCGCGTGTCGGTGGTTCGAATCCGCCTCCGGGCACCACAATTTCCCCTTTTAAATCAATGTGTTAAAATTTCTGAATATTTATATGGTGGGCTTACGTGCCAAATTAGGGGACGTTTTGTTCGATATTTTAGGGGACATAAATTTCATTTGTGGGATATCTGCGATAGGCGATTTGTAATCTCTCTCAGAGGAGTCGATTTTTGCAGTTAGCTTATTGAGTACGAGCGTTAGCATGTCTCTCACTTCTGAATGTTGTGCGTAGGGGGAAAGCTATGAAGCATCAATTAAGGCGTAAAGAACGAAATCATAATGAGTTTTGCCCTGTGATTTGCCCCGTGTTTTAAGCTCTTGGCGGCGACCTATTCCCGAACATTGAGAAAAAATTGGTGCAGCTGACTTAGCTTGCCAACTGGCTGTACTAACGACTAACTGACTTCTGCAACCCGTTAGTCGATTGTATTGAGTTTTTAGTAGCCAGCGTGCACGTCACAACTGTGTCTAAGAAACATTCAAATGGCAAAGACTACGCTTGCGAACTAATATGGCAAACAACTGCGAAAATTATCCAGATTGATAATATGTAGCACTTGCGACGTATGCCTTACCTCCTATAGGTTGTCTTTCGGCGAATTACGACTCAATTTGGAGGCCTAATATTTTTGTCCGGACATTCATTTGAGTTTCTAATTGATGATACGCTTGCCAATGTTACTTCGGTTCCCCAGCTTACCAGCATAGTTAATAAACGCGTGCTAAGCCTAATAAATGACTTCGAGGATGCAGAGTGGCGCTACTCAAAGTTCCAAAGTTATTTATGGGATAACATTGCTCAGACTGCTCTGTCGGCGACGGAGCGATCTGCCCTCATTGACCAGAATTACACAAGTCTCGTTGCTGCCGCTCAGAATTTACGGCTCACGGACCGTGATAATATAGGGCAGGGCAGCGAGATCGCGGAAGTTTTTCTGTACGGATTAATGCGTCATCGATTTGGGGCGCTACCAGTAGTTCCTAAGATTTTCTATAAGCAAAATGTGCAGGACAATGCAAAGGGTGCAGATAGCGTTCATATCGTCGTAGAGGGGGATGATTTTACTCTGTGGTTTGGTGAGGCAAAATTTTACAACTCAATTGCCGACGTTCGTTTGGACTCTATCGTTGCTTCGGTTATTACCTCACTTTCGACAGACAAACTGAAGAAAGAAAACGCAATTATTACCAGTTTGTCTGATCTTGATAGCCTTCATATGGACCCGCAGCTTCTCAATAAAATAAAATCTGCGTTAAGTAATAGAGAGTCTATTGACCAACTAAAGCCAAGGATCCACATTCCAATCCTTGTCCTGCACGAATGCTCGACAACGTCTCATGCGAATGAACTGACTGATACTTACAAAGCCGATATCGCCGCGTATCACAAGGGTCGCGCCGACGCCTATTTTATTAAGCAAAAGGCAAAATCTGGACAGGTTCACAAGTATGAAGACCTGAATTTTCATATAATTCTTTTTCCAGTTCCGAACAAAAAGAAAATCGTCGACGCATTTGTAAAAGCTGTCGCCTTTTATAAAGAGCAAGCTTGATGGATATTTTTGATACTTGTTTTGAGATAAACGATCTCTTGTCGATGCAAAGCGAAGTTGCAGGTAGAAATCTTCTGATACGTTTGCTTGCCGATCTCGATCGCACTAAGCAGGAGTATCCGCAGGTCGTGAATCATATGATTCGCGCAACTGGCTTGTTTCCATACTTGCGCCTCGAAAATGCTTCGTGGGATCAAAGGTATGTCCATCAAGCATACGAGGCGGATGTTGGTCGAGGAGTGGCTACACTGCATCGTGAGCAGTCGAACGTCCTTGCTAAACTTTTGGACGGTAAAAATATTGCAGTAAGTGCACCTACAAGCTTCGGAAAAAGTTTCATCATCGATGCATTTATCGCGGCTAAGCGCCCAGATAATGTGGTGATAATCGTCCCGACGATCGCCCTGATGGACGAAACACGCCGCCGACTATTCAAAAAGTTTTCAGAAGAATATACAATTATTACAGCGCCTGATACGCGACTCGCGGATAAGAATATCCTCATCTTTCCTCAAGAACGTGCTTTTGGATACCTCCCGTTACTCGAGGTGATTGACCTGCTCGTTGTTGATGAGTTTTATAAAGCGAGCCAGAAACATGACCCTCAGCGAGCTCCCTCACTTGTTAAGGCAATCCTTAAGTTATCCAAGAAGGCTAATCAGAGATACTATCTTGCTCCAAATATCAAAGAGCTGGGCGAAAACTCCTTCACTCGTGACATGGAATTTCTGGAACTGTTAGACTTCAATACGGTCTATCTCGACATCAACGAGCCCTACAAAGAACTAGGTGGTGATGAAGTCAAAAAAGGGGAAAAGTTGATTGAGCTTATTTCCCGAGATAGTCAGAAAACTCTGATATACGCAGGCACATACACTGAAATAAACAAAATCTCGGACCTTGTTACTGAGCATATGCCTATCCGAGATTCTATTTATACCAGCAGTTTTGCTAGATGGCTTCGACAGAACTACCAGTCGGATTGGGTGCTGGCTGATCTAGCTGATCGAGGAATCGGCGTTCATAACGGCAGCATGCATAGATGTCTTAGTCAACTTCAGGTAAAATTATTTGAGTACGAAGATGGTTTCGACAGCATCGTGTCTACGTCTTCAATTATCGAGGGCGTGAACACGTCTGCGCAAAATGTTGTAATTTGGAGGAGCAAGCTAGGCGGAAACAACCTCACGGACTTCAGCTATAAGAATATTATTGGGCGTGGCGGTCGGATGTTTAAGTATTTCGTTGGAAATATTTATCTTTTGGACGCGCCTCCCAAGTCGGAGGAAACCCAACTAGAGATTGAGTTTCCCGACAAAATCCTCGGCACATTGGACGAGCATCAAGATGCGGATCAACTCACAGAGTTGCAGCTTGAACGCATAATTGAGTTTCGAACACAAATGTCCTCGATTGTTGGAGCTGAAAACTTCACACGTATCAAGCGAGAAAACCTACTGCAAGATAGTGATGCAGATTTCTTACTTCGTCTGGCTATGGATATGAAGGAAAGTCCTGAAGAGTGGCGCGGCTTCGGATATCTAAATTCTAAGAACCCTCAGGAATGGGACGCCATGCTCTACAGAGTTCTTAAACTCAAACCCGGGAACTGGGATACTCCATACAAGAAACTTGTGACCGCAACTAAAGCTATTTCAGATAATTGGGGCACTGACCTTTCAAAGATAATTTCGTCCCTCAAAGACGACGGGATAGATATTGAAGAATTTTTCAAACTTGAACGAACCGTAACCTTCAAGTTGTCAGCCCTCCTTAGTGACACGAACGAGCTTCACAAGATGATCGTCGATCCTACAATCGATATTTCGGCTTTCATCGGTAAAATGAGTCGAGCATTCTTGCCTAGCGCGGTCTACCACCTTGAGGAATATGGCCTGCCGCGCATGATTTCGAGAAAAATCCACACGTCTGGATTGGTCAACTTTGAAGAACCCAATATGGATCTAAGCCGAACGCTCGAACGCTTTAAGGAAGTTGGAGTAAACGCGGTATCGAAGATTGAGACGTTAGATCTATTTGATCGCTACGTGGTCCGGTTCTTCTTCGACGGGATTACGCCAGACGAAGAAATGACAGGAGGGCATGCGCACTAAGCGCTATGCCCGATCTATATTCGTCGTATGGATATTATGCTTATGGCCTAATTTATGTAGGCTTGCTCCTCGTCTAGGTTTGGTTCTTTAAAAAAGCTGCACAGGGGCGCAGTGCTACTGCGGTCCAGTATGCCTTTATCTTCTCAGGAGATGGTAGGTGGACTGATGCAAGTCAGGCCAATGGGTTGGAGAGATCCCCATTCTTGGTGCATATCGCTGTTTGCTCCGAACATCCAAAAAAGGGACGTAAGATGAGGAGGAGTTTTCTGGTGTGGAGGATTTTGTCGAGTAGCATTTGCGATGTGGGCACATCGAACTACGGACATTTGCATCGATCACGGCTGTATTGGAAACTCCGCAACTAAGAAATGCTACGGTGGGATTAGTCTTCGTCAAGGATTGCACGGGCGCGGGATTTGGCATTCTCACGGTTTTTCATTTTTTTGTACTCCTCATCTAGGCGGTCCAGTATAGGTAGATAGCGGTCGCCGAAACGCATAACCACTTTGGCGGCAACTTTCCTAGCCATCTTTAAGTCCTCAAGTGTTACAGGTTTATCCATTTTTGCGCTTCCAACAATTGTAGGTGTTGTGGTTTTAGAAACCCCAGTTTTTATTGTGAGGTGAAAAGCAGTAATATGATGTGTACTGCATGTAGTAAATCAAAAATATATGGTTTTTCTGTTGAATTCATAGTTCTGTGTACAAAAAAAGTCCGCTGTTTAGGGGACATTAAAAAAAATTATGTTTTCTATACTTATATTTTTGGGATAAGGTATGTTATTGACCTTACGTAGCTTTATCTTTACTATGTGCAACTGCCATAAGTCATATTATCGACAAGAATTGCGGATTGAAAATCCGCGTGTCGGTGGTTCGAATCCGCCTCCGGGCACCACTCTTCTTCTTCAAGATTTTAGAGACAAACTAGGCAGATTATCTGCTTGACGGTTTGGCCGCTCTGCTGCGCGACTTAACGCGTTCGCTCCAGTCTCTGGCTGGATAAGATCCCGCCTTTATGTCAGGCGGGATCTTATCCAATTTGGCGAGGTTCCGGGAAGCAGGTCAACTATGGTCGACATTCCAGGATAATGTTTGTTGGTGTTTCAGTTGCTCGGCGGACATTGGTAAATCCACCCTCCTTGAGTACCTTTGTCAGTCTGGCTTCACCGGCCTGCGCGCCCAAACCATACTGTCCTTCCTGAGAGAAAGAGGCAGGGAGGCACACCATGGTTGAGCCGGAATAAAAGATCTGATTTATCGGACCCATGTTGTCTGCAAGGGTGTCCCCTGCTGCGGGCTCTACGACCATGAACGTACCGTTGGGCTTGAGTGCACTTTTAATATGCTGTGCGGCGCCTATCGGATCTCCCATGTCATGCAGCGCATCAAAAATACACGCAAAGTCAAAATCGGTTTCTTTGAAGTCCTGTGCGCGGGCGACGACAAATTCGACATTACTCAGATTTTCGTCTCGAGCCTTTTGACGGGCTGCCTCAATAGAAGGGGCATGGAAATCAATGCCGATTACTTTGGAATTGGGATAGGTTTTTGCCATCAGGATTGTGCTGGAACCGAACCCGCAACCAATATCGGCGATTTTCCCACCCGATTTTAGTTTCTCTTCGACACCGGCAAGGGCTGGAATCCAGTTGTCAGCCAGATTTGCGTTGTAACCGGGGCGGAAGAACCGGTCGACAGAACAGAAGCAACATTGGGAATGATCACTCCAGGGGCGACCTTTGCCTGATTTGAATGTCTCGACCGCTTTATCATAGGTTTCGTAAATAGAAACGATGTTCTCGAAGAACCCTTGCAGACACGTGGGTTGCCCCTCCCGGGTAAACACGGTTGCTTGCTCTTCGCTCAAGCTGAACGTCTCTGCGTCCTTGTCATAGTCTACATACCCGGCAATTGCATTTGCACTGAGCCATTCACGCAGGTACCGCTCGTTCAACCCCGTGCGCTTTGCCAAGTCCTCAGATGAAAGTGGACCTGCCTTATCCATGGCGGCGTAAACGCCAGCTTGGTCTCCTAGATACGCCATGAGCACAGCAAGTGCACCAGCTGCGTCGTTCATAACCTTTTCGGTTAAGACTTCCAGTTTCTTGGGGTTAAGTTCCGTCATGTTCACCCATCCGTTGTACTTGTTTGGTTGAAGGCCTGTGTGGGGTATTTTGATCTATGCATAGTAAAAGTCACGAAAGCATAAGCCTGGGCTCTAGTAAATATGATCATTAATCTATTTAGTGCAAACGTGATCTTAATGGGATAATTAAGTAATTATTATTTGCATGGCTTATTTTATTGATGGTTGTTTTAGTAGTGCTTGGTGTTGCGGCTAATATGCCTCAGCGCAGCTGGTCTTTCCGGCCATATCTTTTTCTTCAGGGTGTTTACGAGGCAAATATAAGTCTGGCGGAACTGGCCATTCAATAGGGCCAGTCCGTGCAAATTTGATCTCTCTTTCTTGAAGCAAACCGCTGTCTTGCGACAGCGTCAGCTGATGTTTGCATTTGCTGTCTGCGGTGCAGGGTAGATCAGGGACAAGTGGTCTCTGGTCTTTTCAGCACAGGGTGGCTGGCAACGGAAACCGAGATGCCCATCGGGTCTGATGATGCACAGGTTGGGCGCATCGCCGCACAGGCGCTCATGGAGTTTACCTGTGCTGTCTTTTACTACACCCATGGGTTGGTTGGTTCGCGCTGCATCTCCTGTCACCACCACTGCGGCAGCTTCAAATACATTGGGGCTGTTGCTACGAATGGTCTGCAGCAAGTGCAAGCCTTCACAGACCTGTGTGAGGTCCGCGTCGCCAAGTAAGATGAAGAGGCTGGGGCCGAGCCCTTTCAAAAGCTCATAAAGGCGAACGGCTCCCTTATCGCAAATCAGGTCGTCAACATCGCCAATGCGTGCGCCCACTGCTGTGTAGTAGGGGGAGTAGGACGGGGTGGAACCAACCTCCTTGGTGATGGGGCTTTGACTGTAGGTGAAGGTGATTTCCATCTCGGCCACCGCAAATTTTCTCTGATTGCCTTCCTTATGGAACTCTGCCACCAGATCATCACGTTTGTCGGCATTTTGGGGGAGCATCCAGCTGTAGACTTCCTTACCGGTTTCGACAAACTCATCCCCGATCTGCCTGCGCTCTGCATCGTAGGAGTCGAGGAGCGCTTGCGAGGGGTTTCCCTTGACGATTTCTGCCAGCTTCCAGCCAAGATTATAGGCGTCGTGCAGGCCGGCATTCAGGCCGCGACCCTCGGTGGGATTTGAAATGTGAGCTGCATCCCCGGCCAGAAAAACACGCCCCTGACGATACTTCTGTGCAAGACACGATCCGGATTTGAAGACCTGAGGCTTCCCGGCATTGATGAGCTGCGCTCCTGGTGAGATGGAAGAAAGCCGTGTGTTGATGTCAGCAAGATGGTCGCTACCCGCCGTGCGGGGCCACAAGTAAATGCGGAAGCGACCTTTGCCCAGTGGAACAGCAAAAACATTCGGCGGCTGGAATTGCACACAAGCGTGGTCTATCGGGTATTGCCAGTTGGCAAGTTCTCCGTCGATGACCTCCCATTCCTCAGGGTAGAGCGGGCCATCGAAATTCATGTCTATCGCCTTGCGCACAGAGCTGTAGTGCCCGTCTGTGCCCACGACCCATTTCACAGTCCGCTTATGGACTCCGTTCTCTTTAGATTTAAGGGTAACCGTGACGTCTTCCTCGGATTGTTCAAGGTCCAGTAACTCAACGCCTCGTGTGACCTTCCCTGAGAGCTCCTCAAGCTTTTGTGCCAGCAGTGCTTCGGTTTCTTCCTGCGGTAAACTCAAGAAATAAGGGTAGGGCGTATCCAGCTCTTGCTGGCTGTAAACCGTCGTAATAAACCGCTCGTGATCGAGAAAGAAATTCGTTGCCTTGATCTCCAAGCCGCGCTCCAGAAAACGATCGGCGAGATCAAGGTTCCAGAGGATCTCCATTGTCCGCGCTTTTACGGCGACAGAGGCCGTTTTGCGGTTAGGTTCTGGTTTTCGATCAATCAGCTCGAAAGACACACCTCGACGGGCCAGCTCTATGGCAAGCGTAAGCCCGGTTGGTCCCGCACCGACGATAAGAACGTCTTTCTTTGAATTTTTTACGCCAGTCATTTCGCTTGGTTCGTCCTGTAAAATGTCAAGGGAAGATTACCTAAGGTAAGTAATTGCCTGTATGGCCGCAAAAAAAGTCATAAAGTGGGCAGTTTGTGGGCAGAGGAAATGGCTGTAAACGCAGTGATTTGGTGCAGATAGAACAATGCCAGCCAGCATTTGCCTTGAGCTGGACATATTATAGCCACAGCATACAACCTACAACTTTAGCTGCTTCCTGCTGGGAGAGACCAACCTGCTGGATGTTAAGCAGATTGTGCAGGCTGTATAACGGGTTTTGAATAGAGGAATAATTTTGAAGATACAGGCGTTATGGCACTATCCGATTAAGTCACTGCTTGGAGAAAAACAGCAAAAACTGGAGATTAATGAAAGAGGCGTAGTTCGCGACAGGCATTTTGCTGTTGCTAATGAACAGGGTAAGTTCGGCAGTGGCAAGAACACGCGCCGGTTCAGGCGCATTGATAACCTGTTTGCCTTAAGAGCTGCCTCAAATGGTGACAGCCTGTCCATTGGTTTTCCGGATGGGAGATGTGTTGATGTTCACTCCGAACACATCAATGGGCAGCTGACCGAGTTTCTTGGCCAACCGGTGAAGATTGTTCCAGAGCAGGACGTGCCGCATTTTGATGATGGCCCTGTGCACCTGCTGCTTTCTTCAGAACTGGCCAGACTGCAGAGCCTTGTTCCCAATGCACAGGTTGATGAACGTAGGTTCCGCTCCAACATTATTCTGGATGTCGCGGAGCACACCAGAGATAGCGACCTGATCGGTAAGGTGCTAACGATAGGCGAGGTTCAGCTTGAAGTGACCCACAAGACCGAGCGCTGCAGAATGGTGACTATCGAACAAGATGACCTAAAGTTCGAGCCTGAGATCCTGAGACCGATTGCACGGGAGTTTGATGTGAATTTTGGCGTCTATGCCAAAGTTGTCCAGACGGGCTCGATCAAAGTTGGACAACCGGTTGCTATCCCCTAGAACATTATAGAAAATTTGGTGATCTTGCCGTCCGCCTTACCGCCTCAGAAGGACGGTGAGCTCTTGTTGCAACCATGCAGAATTGACAGATGGCGACAGTTTAGCTTTGCGCTTACAGCTCTAAGTCGCAGAACCTCAATTATGGAACTAAAGTAACAAGCCAATCGAACATCAAACACACGGGACTAGCATTCTGAACTTGGCCGGTACCGGCAACCAAACGCGGGGTGTGTTGGAGTTTTAGTTTGCGTTTGGCTGCCGATGTGGGTGGTCTTGGGCCTGACTGGTCTATGTTGAGCCGTGCCAGGCGGTTTCTTGATAGCGTCTTTCGCAGATGCTGGCCTGCCGCGATAAATTTGGTGGTCAGTGTCGTTGCGACACTTCGGAATCCGACCAATTATCTTCGTGGGTAGATGTGTTTTTCGCCGTGCTTCAGATAAGCTGTCATGCTTTGGCACAGTCTTTTTCTTCGACATCTTAAACGGCAGGCCAGTCTGCCTCTTTGCTCGCCTTTTAGGCTGGTGTTGAAAGCTGGCAGGCAGCTTTAAACAGGGATATCGCAGTCTCCCCCGTTTCAAAGGCAAAGGCCTTTAAACGTACCAGGCGAGACCTAACCAGATCCAGAGCGGGGCAGGCACAATGCCCCAGATGAATATGGCGGGCAGATAGTTATAGATATTCATGTGTCCCTCCTGATAATTCTCAGATGAACTGGAATGCGTCTGCAAGTGCGACGAGGCAACCTGCTGGGATGCCCAAGGATACGAAGATACGAACGTGTCTGAGGAAAGACAGCTCCACTGTGCTGGCTTTGGAAGGACCATAATCTCTTCCGTCCAAATAAATGCTCGTGATCATCGTTAGAAACAGCAGGAACCAAAGGACAACGAGGCCTTCTGCGATTAAGACGATTGCTGGCAACATAATGAGCCTCCAAAGAACATCACACTCAGAGCGAAAGACTTAAGCTGTAGCTTCGATGGATACCTGAAAGGGTGTTTTACCTGTGTTCAGCTGAACTTCCTGAACCACCCGCCCTTGAAGAAACCTCACTTTTCGCTGCAACCTAGCCCCTCTGGCTCTAAAGATCTATTTGATAAGTATGTTTAGCATGAGTCGGAGTTAAAGAAACATATAATTTACATCTTTGACGATTAAAGTTGTGATCAAACCGCGTTTGCCTCATAAATTGTCGGCATTTCAATTATTTAGGTGGGTTGTAGAAAATGTTGATTTCGTTGTTCTGTGTCGCTGATTAATATGATATATCCAATTAGTATCTTTGGAGGCCCAATATGCGTTTAAATCAGGCAAGCGATTTTGCTTTGCGACTCGTTATGCAGTGTGCCATGCAGCCCGATCTGACTCAGCGCATTGAGCAGGTCGTGCAACAGCAAGGCTTTTCCCGCGGGCATGTCATGAAACTGGTTAATCAGCTTTCGCGTGCAGGCATATTAAAAACCATGCGTGGACGCGGCGGCGGCTTCAAACTTGGACGCGCGGCAAAGGACATCAGTGTCGGAGATGTGGTTCGAGCGGTCGAGAGTGACTTTGCCGTGGTAGAATGCTTGCGTGAGAACGACTGCGGCGCAATCAGTTGCTCTTTCCTACCCACATGTCGTTTAAAGCCCCTCATGCAAAGAGCCTCGGGCGCATTCATGGGTGTGCTCGATCAAATGACGATCGAAGGCGCAGTTTACGGCCTGCCCGTGCCAGAAGCGTTTGAGGTTAAGTCAGCTTAATTCGATAAACTCCAAGTTTATACTAGGTATTTACTGAAACATTCACAGTAAAATCTTTATTTATCTTTATTTAATAAATAACATTGCTAATATTGAAAGTGAAGTGCGTAATTGTACTTTGTGTCGTGAATATGTATCTCGTATCACCTCGTGGCTTTTCAGTTAAATACAGTTTGATCGCATAGTACCGAGCTATCCAAGCAAATTGCCAACGCGTTTATTCGCGCTACGGCCGCGTTCATCTGTATGCAGCGCTCGATGATGGTGTCGCTCGCCCGGTCAACTGGTTCAGAACACGTGCCAGCTGCAAATATATGAGGTTGGAAATGTGGTACAAAGAGCGGTTTCTGGGAACAACCACGCTTGTAGGTTTAACTACTACCTGCCTGCTTGGCCTCTCGGTTAATCTGGCCAGTGCTCAAGTCGTTATCACGGGTACCGTAGATGTTCCACCAAGCTCTGTCGATGGAATCCTTGGTTTGGAAGTCGGAGACGGGATCACCGACGGCACCTTGAATATGTCCGCTGGAGAAGAGGTTAGAATTGGCGCTGACGTCAATATTGGGCAAACCGGCGCCGATGGTACCGTTAATATCTCCGATAATAGTTCATTGAGGCGCAGGGCACCTATCACTTCACTGGAGATTGGCACCCAGGGAACGGTTACTATTTCAACAGGAGGCGAAATCAGAGCGCCTCAGAACAATCTAGTCTTACGCTCTGGCGCGACGGTTAATATAGGCGCTGCATCGGGCGATCCAGCAGAAGCAGCTGGCCGGGTTCGTACGCAATTTCTTACTTTTGATAATGGCGCGACAGTTTTCGTCAACACAACCAATACCGGCGGGCGGCATTTAAATACACGACTGTCATCAACTGCAGTCGGTGATGGTGATATCTTCGTTGAAGAAGGAACAATAGAATTTCGCCGCAACAACAGCCAGTTTACCGGCACAATGACCGTGGATGAAGGCGCGAACGTCCGCTTCAGGAACACGAATGCCGCTGGGGGGACCCAGTTTGAATTCACGGGCGGTAGCGTCACAGTATTTGGAAATACAACCGTTACTGGGGACATTTTGGTCCTCAATGGACCGGAGACGCATGATGCAACCTTTATAACGGAATCAGGCAATCTCAATCTTAATGGCGACATATCCGGAGCTGGAGCCGTGCGGTTTACAGGAGATCGCAGAATCAGATTGGCGGGAAATAACTCCTGGAGTGGCGGAACAACTATTGATGGTACTGAAGTTCACTTCTCGAGTGCCGCAAACCTTAGCACCAGTGACATCGACCTGATTAACGGCCACCTCACCTTTATCGGGACCACAACTACAATCAGTAATCTCATAGACTTAGATGGAGCATCTTTAATTGAAGTTGGCAACGGAGATACTCTGACTGTTAGCAATGACATTAGTGGTACGGGCAGTCTGGAGAAAATTGGCGCAGGCACTTTGGTGCTGGGTGGCGCAGGCAGTACCTTTAGTGGCGGACTGGAACTATCGAACGGGATAGTGCAATTTGGTGCCGCCGCAAACGTTGGCTTTGGCACTATTACCTTTGCCGGTGGCGATCTGAGCTATGTTTCAGGGGCAGATGCTTCTATTGCCAATCTCATTGAAGTGGAAAGTAATGGTACGCTTGATGTCGCGCTCGGCCGGACACTTACGCTGACAGGTATCATCTCTGACGGTAGCGGTGCGGGTCAGCTTTCAATCGGTTCTGGCGGGACGGTTGATCTTCAGGGTAACAACGTGTTTTCCGGCGGGCTACGCATTTTCGAAAACAGTTTCGTCTCGTTCTCTGATCTCCAAAACATCGGCACAGGCCCGGTCATCCTTGAAAACGGCAATCTTCTCTACACCGGTTCTTCGGATATAACTCTTTCCCAGCTTTCGATTGTTAGCGGGACGACCAATTCTATTGATATTAGTGATATCAGCGTCGATCTGGAGGTTTCCTCCGACTTATCAGGCACCGGGAATCTTACAGTTTATGACGGGAACTCATTCACGCTTTCTGGTGATAACTCGGTCTGGACAGGTGATCTGACCGTCGTCGAAACTGAGTTGATTTTCGATGCCGCTGAAAATGTTGGCAATGGTGCTCTGGGCATTACCCTGAACTCCTCAAAACTGACATTCACTGGCGATGATACAGTGACACTTACCGACCTATCCTTCCTCAGTTCCGGTAACGAAATCAGCACAACCGATGCTGACGGCATCATCAATATTATGTCGGGCCTGACCGGATCTGATCAAATTTTGTTCACTGGTCCGGGAGAGATTGCCCTACTGGGTGACAATTCCGGTTATTCAGCCGATATCGAAATCAGCTCCGGTACAGTTGATCTCTTAGGCTTCTCAACCGCTGACAGCGGGAGTGGCAATGTGATCGTAAACGGTGGAAGACTGCTTTATCTGGGTTTGGGGGACGAGACTGTTGACACGACTAAGTTACAAGTCGGCAATGCAGATAATATCATTGATGTTAGCGAGGCCACAGCCAACCTCACCTGGACCGGATCCATAGCGCCTGGCGGCGGTACTTTTGAAAAGACCGGTAGCGGAAGGCTTATTCTGTCTGATGGTACAAAGTCGCTGGTAAGCAGCAGCATCAACGAAGGGATTTTGCAGGTTGGTGTATCGGCAATCGACAACTCCGTTCTGGACAGTGATCTTATTATCCATACGAACGGCACACTGACAGGGTATGGTACGGTTTCCGGTAATGTGATCCTGGATGGCGGCACCATATCTCCCGGAGCCTCCTTCGGTACGATCACTCTGGGCAATCTGAACGCAACAGGCGTTGGCGGTACTCTTACTATGGACGTCGGCTCTGACGCTATGGCCGGAACGACAAACTCAGATCAGATTCAAATCCTTTCCGGCGGCGGCGTTGATCTGACGAACATTGCGCTAGATCTGGTCTACATTGATGGTCCACACAAGATTGGGATTGGCGATACATTTAAGATCATCGACAATCTCTCACCACCGGGAACCGAGCCGGTTGTGGGAACCTTCTCATCGGTTGATGATAGTATGTTCCTGCTGGATGTGAGGGTGCTCTATGGCATTCCTTCCGATGCAAATGATGTGGTCATCCAGTTCGTTCGAAGTGATAACAACTTCGATGGCCTTGCCGAGACGCGCAACGAATATGCCGTTAGTGCAGGCTTGAATACTATTAGTTTAAGCGGAGCCCTCTTTACTGAGCTTGCACCACTGAATGACGAACAAATCAGGGTACTCCTGACGCCGCTGGCTGGCGAACTGCATACATCAACCCGTGCCATTTTGTTGGATGATAGCCGGTTCCTGCGGCAGGCCGTCAACGACCGGCTCTTCCAAGCTCGGAGTGCCTTTGCCGAAGAGTTGGATGAGAACACGGCTTCCAACAGAATTGGGGCCTACGAGATGTGGGGACAGGTCTACGGCAGCTGGGGTACATTCTTTTCTGATGGGAACGCACGGACAACAGACCGGAACATAGGCGGTTTGTTTGTCGGGGTCGATGCTGAAGTTGACGAAACTCTGAGATTGGGTGTTATCGCCGGATTTGGGCGCACATCCATCTTCATCAACTCCCTCGATGCAGCTTCGCAGAGTGACAATTACAGTGTTGGCGGGTATGCCAGTGCCAACCCGATCTGGGATTTTCAACTCCGTGGCGGTGTTGCCGGTACTTGGTACAACATCTCAACCAGCCGCGATATTGCGTTTGTTCCGGAAGAAACGCTCGAATCCGATCAGTTTGTTAGTTCCGTGCAGGTGTTCGGTGAGATGGGCTACAACTTTCAAACTCAGTACGGTGATTTGGAACCGTTTATCGGCGTGGCTTATGCCGACTTGAGAAGTCCGGGTTTTGTTGAGCACGGCGGTGTCGCTGCTCTGCGAGCGGGCGAGGAGTTTAATGACCTCACCTTTATGACACTGGGTGCCCGCGGTGAGGTTGACCTTTCAAGCTACCTCTACAGAAACACAAGCTTCGTTGGTTTTGCAGCGTGGCAGTATGCTTCGAAAGATGTGCTGACCTTCGATCAAAGGTTTGTTGATAGTGGCATTCCGTTCACCATCGCTAGTGTTCCGATTGGGCGTAACGTGTTCCTGCTTGAGACCGGTCTCCAGACCCATCTTACAGAGAATATTGAGTTTAACGTCAACTACTATGGCCTTATTGCCGGTCAGGCACAGGACCACGGCGCAAACGCACGGCTGTTTGTAAGGTTCTAGAACATTGCTCTAGGGCTACTGCCCTACCCGATCAGCCTCTTTGTTTTTCCGTCAAACAGGCAGATCCGGGACACATCTATAGAGAACGTCATACTCTCTCCCGGTTCGCAGGCAAACAGCGGGGATACGCGAGCTTTGGCAGGCTGGTCCGCAAAGCGAATGAGGCAGAGTGTATCGGCACCTGTTGGCTCGACGAGCTCTACATCGCATTCTATTTCTGGATTGGTACTTTGGCCAAAAGCGTTGTGCGTGATCATCTCGGGGCGCAAGCCAAGGATGACCTTGCTGTCTGCGCGTTCTGCAAGGTGCTCGGAATTTAGCAGTGGCAGAAAGCACTCGATGGGCTGCCCTTTAAGCAGTGTGGGAAGTATGACGCCAAACTGGTCTTTCCGACGCGCCACTTCAACCTCGACAAAATTCATCGGCGGAGCACCCACGAAGCCAGCTACATACATGTTTGCCGGTGAACTGTAGATCTCCTGAGGCGTTCCAATTTGCTGGATAACACCATCTTTCATGATGGCAATCCGGTCCGCCAGTGTCATGGCTTCGATCTGGTCATGGGTCACATAGACCATGGTTGCCTTGAGCGTCTGGTGGAGCTTCTTGATCTCTGTGCGCATTTCTCCGCGCAGTTTGGCATCCAGATTGGAGAGCGGTTCGTCAAACAGGAAGATCTTGGGACGGCGCACTAGCGCGCGTCCCATGGCAACGCGCTGGCGCTGTCCGCCAGACAACTGCGAAGGCTTGCGGGACAGCAGGTGTTCGATTTGCAGCAGAATTGCGACCTCGCGCACCGCAGCTTTGCGTTCGGCCTTGCTGATCTTGCGCATCTCCAGCCCAAACGCGATATTCCGCTCCACCGTCATGTTGGGGTAAAGCGCGTAGCTTTGGAACACCATGGCGATGTCACGGTTTTTTGGATGTACATCGTTGACGACTTCACCATCAAGCCGAATGGTGCCCTCTGTAATAGGTTCCAGCCCCGCAATGATGTTGAGCAGTGTCGACTTTCCGCAGCCGGACGAGCCGAGCAGAACGAGGAACTCACCGTCTTTCACATCAATTGAGATGTCGTTCAACACCGGAGTTGAGCCATAGGATTTTGACGCATGTTCGATGGATATGGTTGCCATATGGAAGTATGCCTCTAGCCTTTGACCGCGCCAGCGGTGAGCCCGCGCACGAAGAAACGCCCAGCAATGATGTAAACAACAAGGGTCGGCGCGGCGGCAATAAGCGCAGCGGCCATATCCACGTTGTACTGTTTTACACTGGTGGTTGAGTTGATGAGATTGTTGAGCGCGACGGTTACGGGCTGAGAGCCGCCCGAGGTAAAACTGGCTCCGAACAGAAACTCGTTCCACACTTGCGTGAACTGCCAGATCACCGAGACCACAATGATGGGAAGCGAGAGTGGCAGCATGATGTGCCAGAAGATACGGAAGAACCCTGCCCCATCCATGGTAGCCGCGCGCACCAGCTCTTGAGGAACGGAAACGTAATAATTGCGGAAGAACAGTGTGGTGAAGCTGATGCCGTAGACGGTGTGCACCACAATCAGGCCTGTAATCGAGTTGGCTATCCCTAAAAACCCGAGTGTTTGCGCCATGGGCAGGATGACGATCTGGAACGGGATGAAGCAGCCAAACAGCATGAGCGCGAAAATGAGGTTGGCTCCACGGAACCGGAAGAGCGACAGGGCGTAACCGCTCAAGGCTCCGATCATGGTTGAGATGATCACCGAAGGCACGGACATGATCACCGAGTTCATGAAGTACGGGCGCAGCCCCTCACAGCGCACCCCGATGCACGCTTGCGACCACGCCTCCCGCCAAGGTGCGAAATTCAACTCATGGGGCAGGTTCAGCAGGGCCCCGGTGCGGATTTCCGCCAGATCCTTCAGAGAGGTCGACAGCACCACATAGATCGGACCCAGATACAAAACCGCCGCGATCAGCAGCAAAGACCAGATGAAGACACGGCCAAGCAGATAGCGTTTGCCGTTGGCACCGGGAAGTGTTTTCGCTTCAGCCATGACGCTTTGCCCTCAACTCGGAATAAAGATAGGGCACAATGATCGCGGCAACAGTCGCCAGCATCATCATGGCAGAGGCTGCGCCAAGGCCGATCTGGTTACGGCGGAAGGCCATCTCATACATGAAGTTCGCCGGAAGCGTTGACGAATAGCCGGGCCCACCATTGGTGAGCGCAACAACAAGGTCAAAGCTTTTTATGGACAGGTGCGCGAGAATAACAAAGGCTGACAAAAACACGGGCCTGAGAGAGGGCAGAATGATGCCAAGATAGATGCGCGTGGTGCTGGCACCATCCAGATGGGCGGCGCGGATGATATCTTCATCCACCGTGCGCAGGGCCGACAGGAACAGCGCCATCACAAACCCCGAGGCCTGCCAGACGGCTGCAATCACCACCACATAGATCGCCATGTCGCGGTTCACAATCCAGTCGAACTGGAAACTCTCCCACCCCAGCTTTTGCATATAGCTTTCGATGCCGAGTGACGGATTGAGTATCCATTTCCACGCGGTACCGGTGACGATAAAGCTAACTGCCATGGGGTAAAGATAAATGGTGCGCAGCGCCCCTTCCGCTCGAATGCGCTGGTCGAGCAGCACTGCCAACACACAGCCAATGGTGATTGCGAACAGGATATAAAGACTGCCGAAAATCAGGAGATTATGGAAGGCCACATCCCAGCGATCCATTGCGAACAACCGCACATATTGTTGAAAGCCCTGCACTTCAAAGGAAGGCAACATGCGGGAGTCAGTCAGCGAGATGATGCCGGTCCATGCGATAAAGCCATACACAAAAAACACAATAAGCAGGAACGGCGGAGCCACCACCAGCTGCGGCAAATATCGCTGCAATCTGTCAAGAACAGACATCTGCTGCTTGCGCTGCTGGAGGTTGGACATAGGGACTCGCTTTACTCAACGGGACTAGTGGTCTTGGATGCCTACGCTTTACCCTGACTGCCTATGAGAAATCAATCTGCCAGCATGACAGTTTCCGCAAGCCTCCTAACGGCCTCTTGCGAAGACATATCCGTATTGAAGTGCTCGGTCACCACATCCAGAAACGCTCCGCGCACCGCGCCGGATTGCACGAACTCATGGGCAATGGAGCCTACCACCGTGCCCCGTGCTTCGTTAAGAAGCAGATCTTCGCTCGATTTGATTGCACATTCGTCAAAGCCGTCCAGATTCACCCCCATTCTGGCGGGAATTGAACCTTTCAGCAGATTGAAGTTCTTTTGAACGTCTTCATCCAGCAACATAGAGGCCATCAATTGCTGTCCTGCCTGTTGCTCGGGGTCATCTACCTTGAACATGGCAAAGCTGTCGGAGTTGATGATATAGCCGCCTCTGGATGGCGAGGGCACACATATGAAATCTTCGCCCGGCTTTAGACCTGCTGCCAGGAACTCAGCCTTTGCCCAATCTCCCATGATCTGCATGGCCGCATCCCCGCGCATCACCATGGCGGTGGCAAGGTTCCACTCACGCCCCGGTGAACCCGGATCCACATAGGTGCTGAGTTTACGCATCTGATCAAAAACCTTGATCATGGTGTCGGACTCCAAAGCCTCCGGGTCCAGATCCTGATAGACTTGCTTGTAAAAATCGGCTCCACCAATCCCCAAAAGCACGACTTCAAAAAGTGTTACATCCTGCCAGGGTTGGCCGCCATGTGCCAGTGGGAGGATACCAGCTGCCAATAGCTTTTCCGCAGCCTCATTAAACTCATCCCAAGTTTGCGGTGGTGTTACGCCAACCTGATCCAGCAGTTTGGGATTGGCCCAGATCCAGTCTACCCGATGGATGTTCAAAGGCACAGCAACATACTCACCATCATATTGAGCAGTACGTTTCAGAAGCTCCGGCAGTAATGCGTTCCAGTTCTGTTGCTCTGCGATCGGGTTGAGCCCTTCGAGTGCCCCAACCTCGGCCCACTCGCGGATATTTTGCCCTTTGAGCTGGGCAACGGAAGGCGGCACACCGGCCAGCACACGGGCGCGCAGCACAGCGGCCATGGCATCGCCTCCCCCGCCTGCAACTGGCGCGTCATCCCAAACGCCGCCGCGTGCTTCAAAGGCGCTCTTGAGGGACTGTGCCGCTCGCGCCTCTCCACCTGCCGTCCAAAAATGCAGAACCTCTGCAGTTGGAGCGGCATGTGCCGTTATGCTACCGAATAAAACAGCAAGTGCAGCCAAGCCGGGGCGCATGCTACCCATTATGATCTCCCGATGGGTTTTCAGAGGCCGCTTTTAGCAAGCTCTTGCTTCTATTTAGCTCGAATACGCACATAATCCAATGAACTTACACATGTAAGACAACCTGACGCATGCACATTCTGCTCGCGCAGGCCAAATGTTTTGTTATACAGCACTGGGTTCACAGCGAGCCGGTTGGGATTGAAATTGGTAAACCGAGGTATGATGCTCACGAATAAAACACTGCTGATTGTTGACGATGACGAGGAAATCGCCAGCCTGACCGCAGATTTTCTGAGAGATCGTGGTTACACCGTGTTCACTGCCAACTCGGCGGAAGAAGCTATGGAGCTTCTGGAAATAAACCACATTGATCTGATGGTTCTGGACATCATGCTGCCCGGTGAAAACGGGCTCGTTCTGTGTCAACGTGTGCGCCAAACCTCCAAAATGCCGATTATCATCATCTCTGCAATTACCGGAGACACGGAGCGTATTGTGGGGCTGGAGCTGGGTGCCGATGACTATCTGGAAAAGCCATTTAACCCACGAGAACTGCAGGCTCGCATCTTTGCGATCTTCCGCCGCACCGAAGACGTTGAAGCTGCAGCAACGCCAAAATCGCAGCGCTTCGAGTTTAGCGGTTGGGTGCTTGATGAAGCCACTCGTCATCTGACCGCACCGGATGGCGTTCTGGTTCACCTGAGTTCGTCGGAGTTCGATGCTCTGCTGACCTTTGTAAAGTCACCGCAAAAGCCAATCTCGCGCGATACGCTGGGGCGTGTGCTGCGCGGGGCCAAGGTGGATTCCCACGATCGCAGCATTGATATCCTGATCAGCCGCATACGCAAAAAGCTGGCGCAGACTGATCCGAACACTGACTTTATCACCACAGTGCGCCATCAGGGCTATCTGTTTTCGCAAAGCGTAAGGCGAGTGTAATTTCATGGCACCGGAAAGAGTGTGGCCATGCGAGAATTGATCCTTGTCCTCCTGCCCAGATCCCTTGAGCGCCGTATGGTTTTGGTCCTCAGCGCGGCGGCGCTTGCGGTGCTTGCGATTTTGGGGCTTACGCTGAACACCTACAAACATCGCGAACTGGCGCTGGCCAATTCCTTTGCCGCTGGTGAGGAACTAAGCCATTACATCCGCATGTCAGCTCATGATGAAGCGGTGCCTGATCTGCATGCCGGGGCGTTTTTACAAGTGGTGCCAGCGGAAAGACCAGACCCTGAGGAAGACGCCTCTTTGCAAGCTCTGCTTTTTGCTGGCGATGGTCTGACCCTTGAAGCAACGCTGGACTATGACGGTAACCTGCCGAGGCTTGACCTGATCACCAACGATCAACCCAATGTTCCGGTTCAGATTGATGATCTTGGGGCTTTTGTGGAGGCCGTCACGCGGCAAGACAAGGCTGCCCGGCTCTATCTTGATCTGCCGGATGATCAGGGCACACGCCTCATAAGTTTTCCTGCACTGTGGCAAGACCGGATGACGGAACCGGTGCTTTTTATCATCGCCATTCTCAGCTTCACCACAGTGTTTATAATAGCGCGCAGTCTGGTGCACTTCACCGCTGCACCGTTCCGCGCACTGGCAAAATATGAGCGGGCGGAGCTGAAGCCGTGGGATACGGAAGAGGCCGTTGCCCTTCAGGACACGCTGGTGCGTGAGCAGGAAGCCCGTGCGCAGTTGCTTGAAGAACAAAAGCGCATGCTGGCATCTATCAGCCACGACTTGCGCACCCCTGCAACACGATTGCGTTTACGGTTGGAGCAGATCGAATCCACCAAACTGCGCAACCGGATGCTACACGACGTTGAAGAGATGACCCGCCTGATTACGGCATCTCTGGATTTTCTGCGCTTCAATGCGCATTTAGAAGAGCCCCAGCAACTGTCCCTCGCCGCCCTGCTCCAATCGCTTTGCGATGATTATATGGATACGGGCCATGACGTTGTCTTTGTTCCGCAGCGCCATAAGCTGGCGGATCAGAGCCGCAATATCTTCGGCGGCGGCGGTGAAGTTGAGCTTGAAGTGGAAGGCCGCGCCGTCATGAACGGCCAGCCCACTGCATTGCGCCGTGCGTTTAGCAACCTTATAGACAATGCGTTGAAATATGGTGGTGCCGCCACTGTTGAGATGCAAAACCTTGAAAATGATCAGCTGCTTGTTTGCATCAGTGATCCGGGCCCCGGCATCCCTTCTCACTTGCACGAAAAAGTATTTGAGCCGTTCTTCCGCAATGACAGTGTGGAACGGACCCGCTCCTCCAGCGTCGGCCTCGGGCTTTCCATCGTAAAGCAGATCGTCAGTGCCCATGGCGGCGAGATCAGCCTCGGCGAAACACCAGAAGGCAAATTCTGCATTTTTGTGAAGTTGCCCCGCGAGTTGTAGGAGGGGGTACTCGTATACGTAGTTACCCGTGCACCCTACACCGTTTTGGGGAAAGGCCAATAAAAACAACCCTTCTTGTAACAAGTTGAAACATCAGATTTGCGAGCACGGCACTTTCGTGATTTTCCTAGGAAATCAATTCGCAATCCGCCGTTGAAAGCGGAACATACCATTGCTGCATTTAGGTAGTTTGGTCTGGATTTTAATGGAGTACAGGATGAAAGCGCTATTTATTGGTCAGTCCTATATCGACGTGACCTTTTTGTCAGAGATCATGCCGGAAGGCGACGAGAAGGCAATTGCGCAGGATTATGCCGTTAGCTTTGGTGGCAACGCTGTAACTGCAGCCTTTGTCTGCGCAAAGCTCGGCGTCGCGCCGGACCTGCTGTGTTCCATGGCAGATGACTGGCTGTCCCGCATGTTCCGCGATATGGCTGCAAAATACTCCATTCCGATCCACAGCTGTAAGGTGAAGGAAAGCTCCCTTTCCTTCATCATGCCTAAGGACGGCAAACGCGCTATCGTGCGCTGCCGTGACAACGATTTCCTGCATCCGTTCCCGGAGCTGAACCTTGCTGGCTGTCAGGCCTTGCACGTGGATGGTCACATCCCGCACGCCGCCCTGCACTACGCCAAACTGTGCCGTAAACACGGTATCCTCACCTCTCTGGATGGCGGTGCGATTCGCGAGAACACCGAGGAGCTGCTTGACTACATTGATGTAGCGATCGTCTCTGAACTGTTCTGTGAGCAGCTGGGTAAGTCACCAGAAGACACGCTGGAATATCTGCGCGCCAAGGGCGTCAAGGTCGGCGGTGTGACACAGGGCGAAAAAGGCCTGCTCTGGTACGAAGACAAGTGCCCGATCAAGCGTCTGGCTGCTCTAAAAGTACCAAAAAATCGCGTCATTGACACCAACGGTGCGGGTGATACGTTCCACGGCGCATATGTTTACGGCTATCTGGCAGATCCTAAAGGGGCTTGGGAAGATCACTTCAAACTGGCTCGTGCGGCATCTGCACACGCTATTCAGTTCCTCGGCAACGAGGCCTCTCTGCCAACCGTCCTTGATCTGGACAACGTGCAGAAAAACTTTCCTGCGGGCGATGAATAATATGGGAGGCAATACGCCTGTGAAGCCGATCAAAACGGCCCTTGTCGGGTTTGGCGTTTCCGGCCAAAGCTTTCACGCACCGCTGCTCACCTTTGTAGAGGGCATCGAACTCTCCGCCGTGGTGTCCAGCAAGCCGGAGCTGGTCAAAAGCAAGCTACCGGATTGCACACCTTACACATCCTATGATGAAGTGTTAGCGCAGCCGGAGATCGAGCTGGTTGTCCTCAGCCTGCCCAATACGCTGCATTACGATCACGCCAAGAAGGCTCTGCTCGCTGGCAAGCATGTGGTCGTCGAAAAGCCGTTTACGATCACCAGTGCAGAGGCTGAAGAGCTGATCGCGCTTTCGGAACAGAAGGGCCTGAAGCTTTCGGTCTACCATAACCGTCGGTTCGACTGTGACGTCTTGACGGTTAAAGACCTGATGGACACAGGCCGCCTTGGCCACGTTCACTCCTACCTATGCAACTACAATCGCTACCGCCCGGATATTAAGGGCCGCTGGCGCGAGCTAGATGTTCCGGGCTCTGGTATCCTCTATGATCTGGGAGCACATGGTATAGATCAGGCCCTTTGCCTGTTCGGCACGCCCAAGTCTGTTCAGGCCAAGTTGCGTGTTCAGCGCAAAGGTGCGGAAGCAGTCGATCACTTCCATCTCGTTCTGGGTTACGCCGACTGTGACGTCATCTTACATGCAAACTGCCTGAGCACAGAACAGGGCCCACGTTTTCAGGTGACTGGCGATAAAGCCACCTACATTACCTACGGCATGGACCCACAAGAGGACATGCTGAAAGACGGCGGCGGACCTGCTAGTCCCACATGGGGCATTGAAGCCGAAGAGGATTGGGGCACGCTTTATAATGAGGCGGGTGAAGGTACACCGGCCCCAAGTCAGCGCGGCGGTTACGAGCGCTTCTACGAAGGTATGCGAGATGCCATTCGTGACAGCGGTCCGGTTCCTGTCTCCCCTCAAGACGCCATGCAGACCATCCGCATTATCGAGGCTGCCTATCTGAGTGACAAAGAAGCCAGAGTGGTCTTCTTGTAGAAACGAAAAAGATGACTGCGGCGGTTTGCATATGACCGCCGCTCCTTCCCTTCCCGACGCCCTTCATTCTCTACAAAAGCGCTCAAATCAGACCGCTTTGAGCTCACAAAATAACAAAACGACGCAGCGTATACGGGCGATCTCCGCTCGGTTTCGTATTGTAAATTCTTTTCTTGCACCTATAGCGTGTCAGGGTGGGCGCAATTGTCGCGCTGTAATGTATCATCCTGTTGTTACAGGTCTGTTGCAAATGTGGAGAGCAGCGATTATCACAAACGCTCTACTCAAGAAATATATTAGTATATAATTTTATCTAAACTTCGCTACAGGTAAACTAAAGCAACTATTACTATAATTTGTAAGTTGTTTTATATAACATTGTAATTATTTCTATTTGTAACAATTCGTAACACGTCGTAACACCAGTCTTTTTACGTATTGCTGTACAGCGTTGCTCAAATGATCATCGCATCAAAATCGCCTCATGTCCTTTCGTGACTAAGCCGAAGAATAAGAAGGCGCGCATTCACCTAATGTAATCGGGAGATAAAATGGTGAAGGATCAAAAAAACGAATTTGCTATCAGATTGCCTTTGAAAGGCGTTGTTCAGGCTGTCACCGACTTGCCCGATCCGGTGTTCGCCGAAAAGATGATGGGTGATGGTGTTGCCATCGACCCCACCGACAACGTTCTATACGCACCATTTGCCGGCCAGATTACCCAGATTCATAACTCTCACCATGCAGTTACATTGCAGCAGGGTGATGTTGAGCTGCTGATGCATATCGGTCTTGATACCGTTGCTCTGAAAGGCCGCGGCTTTGAGCTGCATGTTGCAGAAGGTGACCAAGTTGAAACAGGTCAGGCACTCATTACGTTTGATGCCGATCTTATCGCTCGCGAATGTGTTTCCGTTCAATCTGCGATCGTCATCACCAGTGGTCAGGAAGTCACCCCTGTTGTCTCCCTTGGTAGCTTGCAGAGTAATCTGTCGCAGGCAATCTTCACTGTACCAAGCAGCAATGACCCTCAAGGCACACCTGCACCGGTGCAGGACGAAGCGCCAGCAGCTGAGCCAACCGGCCCGGTGATTACCGGCTCCGTACGGATCCCCAATCCGACTGGCCTGCATGCCCGTCCTGCCGCTCGTCTGGCAGTTGAAGTGCGCAAGGCAGACGCCAAAGTTACCTTTATTGTTAATGGTAAAACCTGCAGTGGTGCCTCTGTAACCGGCATCATGTCTTTGAAGACAAAGCTCGGTGACACACTGGATATTGAAGCTGTTGGACCAGACGCCCAGCAGGTGGTGGCGGACGTTATCGCTGCTGTTAAAGCCGGTCTTGGCGAAGAGATCTCCAGCTTCTCCGAAGTGCCACAGGAAGAAGTGATTGAAGAAGCACCTCTGCTTCAGGTCAAATCCGGCGAAGAAGGCGTTCTGGTTGGTTTTACCGCATCTCCGGGCCGTTCCATCGGCAAGCTGGTGAAGCACAGCAAGTCCCTGCCAGAAGTGACCCGTGAAAGCATTGGTCCTGCTGAAGAACGTGCTGCGTTCAAAGCCTCCGTTAAGTCCAGCATCGTCGACCTGCAAAGCATCATCGACCGTCTGACAAAGAACGGTCAGCAAGAGCTGGCGGAAGTCTTCAACGCGCACATTGAGCTGCTTTCCGATCCAGAACTCTCCGAAAAGCCCTTGGCAGACATTGCCAAGGGCCAAGGTGCAGCATGGAGCTGGAAGCTGGCCTATGAGGCGCAGGCTGAAACCCTTGCCAAGATGGATGACCCGCTTCTGGCCGGTCGTGCCGCTGACGTGCGCGACATCGGTCTGCGCGTTCTGAAGAAACTGCTCGGCGTGGATGACGGAGGTGAGATCCTTGAAGAAGGAACCATCTTGTTTCAAGAGGACATTACCCCCTCTGAGATCGTCGCACTGGACCTCACCAAGATCGTCGGTCTGTGCACCGCGCACGGCGGTTCTTCCTCGCACGCTGCAATTATCGCCCGCTCCAATGACCTGCCTTACCTTGTCAACGTTGAAGAACGGATGATGGATCTGGATGACGGCACTGTGCTGCTTCTGGATGCGAAACGTGGTAAGATCAAAATCGCGCCAACAGAGGCAGAGCAGGCCGCGTTCACCAAAAAGATCGAACAGGCCGCCAAGCTCGCTGAAGAATACCAGCGCGAAGCCCACAAGCCAGCCATCACGAAAGATGGTTTCCAGATCGAGATTGCTGCCAACATTGGTAGTGTTGATGATGCGGAAAAGGCTGTTGCGGCGGGTGCTGAAGCTGTTGGTCTGCTGCGCTCCGAGTTCCTTTATATGGAGCGCATGGACGAGCCAACCGAAGCTGAGCAGGCTGAAAAAGTTGGTTCTATTCTGGAAGTTATGGGCAAGGACCGTCCTGTCATCATCCGTACACTGGATGTGGGCGGCGACAAGCCTTTGCCATACCTGCCAATGCCGCATGAAGAAAACCCGTTCCTTGGCGTACGCGGTATCCGTATCGGTATCGAGCGTCCAAGCATTCTGCGTCGTCAGATCCGCGCCATTCTTTCGCAGGCCCATAAAGGCCATGTACGGATCATGTACCCAATGATCAGCGCTCTGGACGAGCTGCGTGCCGTCAACGCGCTGGTGCGGGAAGAGCAGAAGAACCTGGGTGTTGAGCACGTTGAAGTCGGCATCATGATTGAAGTGCCGTCTGCCGCTCTCATGGCCGACAAGCTGGCCAAGGAAGTGGACTTCTTCTCCATCGGCACCAATGACCTGACCCAGTACGTTCTGGCGATTGACCGCGGCCACCCTGGCCTTGCATCCCGCGCGGATGCTCTGCACCCGGCGGTGTTGCGTATGATCGACCTGACCGTGAAAGCCGCGGAAGATGCGGGCAAATGGGTCGGCGTTTGTGGCGGTCTGGCCAGCCAGGTTGAAGCGGTTTCTGTTCTTATTGGCCTTGGCGTCAAAGAGCTTTCCGTCAGCGTTCCAGCTCTGCCGGAAGTGAAACACAAAGTTCGCACTTTATCCATGGAGGAGTCCCGCAAGCTTGCGCAAGCAGCTTTGGACTGCGCGGATACAAGTGATGTGAAAGATCTCCTTAAATCACAGCAGTGATGCGGGAGTAAATGTGGGAGTTGGTGTTCCAGTCGGGAGCGCCTAACAAAATCAGGGGGCATGGAGTGCTCGCACACCATGCAACTCTGGGGGAAAAACAATGAGTACATTCTCTAACGCATTTGGGTCCTTACAGAAGGTTGGTAAGTCCTTGATGCTACCGGTATCTGTTCTTCCAGCTGCTGGTATCCTTCTTGGCGTCGGCGCTGCCGACCTGCCGTTTATTCCGGACTTCATCAACCACCTGATGGCACAGGCCGGTGGCTCGATCTTCGGTAACCTGCCAATCATCTTCGCCGTTGCGGTTGCTCTCGGCTTTGCCAAGAACGACGGTGTGTCCGGCCTTGCTGCTGTGGTTGGTTATGGTGTTCTTCTGGCGACAATGGGTGTTGTTGCTGAATCCGCCGGAATCGAAACCAAACAGATCCTCGGTATCACTTCCATCGATACCGGCGTGTTCGGCGGTATCCTTGTAGGTGTGCTGGCTGCGTTACTTTTCAATCGTTTCTACCGCATCAAGTTGCCAGACTATCTGGGCTTCTTTGCAGGTAAGCGTTTTGTGCCGATCATTACTGCGTTCGCATGTATATTCCTTGGTGTGATCCTTGCGTTTGTATGGCCTCCAATTGGCAATGCAATCAACGGCTTCTCCCATTGGGCAGCAGAAGAAAACCCAGAGCTGGCATTCTTCATCTACGGTGTTGTTGAGCGTGCGCTGATCCCATTCGGCCTGCACCACATCTGGAACGTACCATTCTTCTTCGAAGCTGGTTCCTACGTTGATCCGGCAACTGGTACAGTCGTTACTGGTGAAATCCAGCGCTACCTGGCTGGCGATCCAACTGCCGGTAACATGGCTGGTGGTTACCTCTTCAAAATGTGGGGTCTGCCTGCTGCTGCTCTGGCAATCTGGCACTGCGCGAAGCCTGAAAACCGCACCATGGTTGGCGGTATCATGATCTCCGCTGCTTTGACCTCCTTCCTGACCGGTATTACCGAGCCAATCGAATTTGCGTTCCTCTTCGTTGCGCCTGTTCTTTACATCGCACACGCAATTCTGGCTGGTGTTGGCTACTCTCTGATGATCATGCTGGGCATCAAGCACGGTATGACCTTCTCACACGGCTTCATCGACTACACCCTGCTGTATCCTCTTTCCACCAACGGTTGGATGCTGATCGTGTTCGGTCTGGGATATGCAGCTCTGTACTACGCTGTGTTCCGTCTGCTCATCGTGACATTGAACCTGAAAACTCCAGGTCGTGAAGACGCAGTTGAAGCTTCTGCGGCTTCTGCAGCACTCAGCAGCAGTGACGAAGATGCAATGTCAGCAGCTCTCGTGAAAGCATTTGGCGGCGCAAGCAACATCACCAACCTGGATGCATGTATCACTCGTCTGCGTGTGACTACTGCGGATGTTTCCAAAGTGGATGATGCGGCTCTGAAAGCTCTCGGTGCACGCGGTGTTATTCGTGTAGGTAACGGCGCTCAGGCAATCTTTGGCACAGCCTCTGAAAACCTGAAGACCGACATGGAGATCTACCTGCAAGGCGGTGGCGCATCTGCACAACCTGCTGCTGCACCGGGTCTCGATGCTGCAAGCATCTTCGGTAAGCTCGGTGGTAAGGGTAACGTTGTGGCAGTTGAAGCTGTTGCAAACACCCGCGTCCGTATTGAACTGCGCGATCTCGCTGGCGTGTCCATGTCCGACCTGTCTAACGCAGGCGTTCAGGTCATGAAAGCCGGAGACAATGCGCTCCATCTCATCGTTGGCGATAAGTACACCACGCTCGCCAAGGATCTCTCTGCTCAGATGTAATCGGTAGAGACAGCAGATGCCTTTGAGGGTTTAAACTCCTCCCGAATCTTCAGGGGCATCTCATAGAAAAACAGCACTCCCCTGCCCGGCGAGTGCTGTTTTTTTGTGTGTAGCCCAACCAAATCGACATTCCACTGACGAACACGATTAGCGTTGGTGCGGCGGCGGGAGTTGATATTCAAAAATTTCTTATGTAAATCTACCCATCAACAACAATGATGTGAACGTATTTGTAGTGCACATGACTGTTTGCTCTTTTAGCTTACAGCGAAGATGTGACTGTGTGATCGCATCTCATAATTTGATTGGCGCAACATGCCTCGCCATTTCGGGTGGTCATAGAATGCGCCTTCTTCTTCGGAGGTACATCAATGGCAAAACGGTTGAAGCCTATTCTTATGGGCGCCTCTGCACTTGTGTTGGTAAGTGCGATGTCAGCACCGGCGTTTGCGGCGGATGTTTTTGAGCTAACGATTCTGCATACCAACGACTTCCACTCCCGCATTGAACCCATCAATCAATATGATGCAACGTGTGATCCAGAGGACAATGATGCAGGCAGCTGCTTTGGTGGGTCTGCTCGGTTAGAGACCGTTATTCAGGAGCGCCGCGCCGCCTCTCCCAATACCCTGCTGCTTGATGGTGGGGATCAGTTTCAGGGATCGCTGTTTTACACCTACTACAAGGGCAAGGCCGCTGCTGAGTTCATGAACACGCTGGGTTACGATGCAATGGTTGTCGGCAACCATGAATTCGATGACGGCCCGGAAGTGCTGCGTGGGTTTATGGATGCTGTTGATTTTCCCGTCCTCTCCGAGAACACCGAGGCCTCGCAGGATGAGCATCTGGCAGATGTTTTAACAGGCTCTGTCATTAAAGAAGTTGGCGGCGAGCGCGTTGGTATTATTGGCTTGACCCGCGAAGATACCGATGAGCTGTCCAGCCCCGGAGAGAACATCAGTTTTGCTGATCCAGTAGCCTCCATGACCACCGCTGTTGAGGCAATGAAAGAGCAGGACGTCAATAAAATCATCGTCCTGAGCCACTCCGGATTTAACGTCGATAAAGAAGTTGCCGCCAATGTTGCAGGCATCGATGTGATTGTGGGTGGGCATTCCAATACCTACCTGTCGAACGTCTCTGAAGATGCTCAAGGGCCTTACCCAACCTGGGTTGAGGGTCCCGATGGCCATAGGACGGCGATCGTGCAGGCCTACGCATATGGCAAGTTCCTTGGCGAATTGAATGTGAAGTTCGACGAGAATGGTGATGTGATTGAGGCAAATGGCGAGCCGCTGATTGTTGATGCCACCTATCCTGAGAATGAGCAGGTCAAGGCACGCATCGCAGAACTGGCAGAGCCGCTACAGGAAATTCGCGAAACCGTTGTCGGGTCGATTTCAGACCCACTTGATGTACAGTCGGGTCTCTGCCGCCATCTTGAATGTGAGATGGGAAATCTGGTCGCCGATGCTATGCTTGACCGCGTTCAGGATCAGGGCGTGGACTTTGCGATTATGAATGGCGGCGGTATGCGCGCCTCGCTTGATCAGGGAGAAGTCACTCTGGGTGAGGTTTACAACGTGCTGCCGTTTCAGGATACCTACACTACCTTCGAGCTGAAGGGAGAGTATGTTGTTGAGGCGCTCGAAAATGGGGTGTCCCAGTTGGAAACCGGTGCTGGCCGTTTTCCGCAAGTCTCAGGTCTTCAATATACGTTCGATCCGCGCAATCAGGTTGGTGAGCGCGTGACCTCCGTTTCTTTGGCGGATGGTACGCCGTTGAACAACGATGATACGTATAAGATCGTCTCCAGAAACTACATGGTAGAGGGCGGTGACGGATATGATGTTTTCAAACGTGAAGCCATGAACAGCTACGGCTTTGGAACAGGACTGGAAGTGGTCGTTTCGGATTACCTGCAAAACCAGCAGGGCCCCTACGAGCCATACCTCGATGGCCGCATTCAGATGGGTTCTAACTAAAGCAGGTTAGAGCCTATTCGGGATTGGCGGGATAATCTGCCATCACACGGACTTCCGCCTAATCTGAAACACAAAAAGGGGTGCTTGAAAAACGGAAGCACCTCCAATCCTGCTCCCATGGCCTTGCCACACAGAGCCGGATTATCTTCTCCCCCTCTCTGACCCTTCTGGCAGGCGGTTCATAATGAGCCGCCTGATGGGTTTTCCTGCCAAAAACAAGATGCACTGAGTATGGCCCTGCCCCGGATTACGCTGAGTTTTTCGGCAGCCAGCAGGCCCTGCTTTGCCGCGTAAATCCAATCAGTTGGTATTTAAATAATAAGGAACAACAACTTTCTCTTCGGAGTAAGTTTCAAGTTGTACGATCACCTAACTGTAATAGTTAAATACTGCTGGGAATTCCGACTTCCTGAATATTATAGCCAAGCAAAAATAAGTCTCTGGTCAACGTTGTGAGCAAAGCAATTGTGAGGAGGAGGGTAAAGTGTTCTATAAAAATTTCAGAAATACACTGGTGAAGGCCACCGCCTTGTCTGCAGTCTGCGTTTTACTTGGACTAAGCCCTGTGATTGCTCAGGATGGCGATGGAGCCTCCCACGATACAGCTGCCTCGCCTGATATGTCCGAGCAGGAACGTCAGTACCTTCAGGGCACTAATGCTGCCATGGACAAGATGATGGCGGACATGCACGTTCCCCCTACAGGCGACATTGATAGGGATTTTGTGTTGATGATGATCCCGCATCATCAGGGTGCCATTGAAATGGCCGAGCTGCTGCTGCGCTACGGAAATAATCAAAAGCTTAAGTACATCGCTCAGGAAATCGTGATTACCCAGCAACAGGAGATCGGCGCCATGCTGCTTGCTATCGGCGAGCCGCTCCCTGACACAGCTGCCCCAACTTCCCCACCGCCTGAACCAAGCGGGTCAGGTACCAGTGCCATGCCCTCTCCGAAACCATCCGAAGAAAATGCGGGTGGTGGGATGATGAATAATGGAATGATGCCAATGGCACCCGGTGGCTCCGACGATGGCGGGATGATGAACAACGGAATGATGCCGATGTCGCCCGGTGGCTCCAACGAAGGTGGGATGATGATGCCCAGTTCGCCTGATAACTCCACGAATGGTGGAATGATGCCAATGGCACCCGACGGCACAATGAACGATGGCGCGACGAACGACGGAACGACGACGTCGCCTACGGCCCCTACGCAAAACTAAAAGGAAGCAAAAATATGAGGACGCCTAGCGTAGCTGCTCTTATTGTGAGTGCATTGATGTCTGGCTCTGCGTTAGCCGGGCAACCGCCCTACGGTACAGATGCACCGGACATTCCGGTGAGCAGTCAGGACCGGGTATATGCTGCAGAACAATTCTCCAACACGGTTTCGGTCACCGATCCAAGCACAAATACCTTGCTTGGTGTGATTAGTCTTGGCCAACTGAGCCCGTCGCAGCTCAGCCCCCTGTATACGGGGCAATCACTGGTTCACGGATTGGGTTTTTCTCCGGACAACAAGACCCTGGCAGTCGTGTCCATCGGAAGTAACTCCGTGACATTCATTGATACACAAACAAATGAGGTCAAGCACACCACTTATGTGGGCCGCGCGCCTCACGAAGCCTTTTTCACGCCCGACGGCAGTGAGGTCTGGGTCACCGTGCGTGGTGAAGATTATGTATCGGTGATTGATGCCAACACCTATGAAGAAAAAGAGCGCATAACCGTACCTAATGGGCCGGGAATGACCATCTTCGCTCCCGATGGTCAGTACGCCTATGTTTGCTCGTCGTTTACACCTGAAACCTCGGTGATTGACGTATCCACTCGTGAAATCGTCGGTACTGTGCCGCAGGTCAGCCCGTTTTGCCCCAACATTGCGGTGACCCCTGATGGCTCACAGGTGTGGTTCACCTTGAAGGACACCGGCAAAACGCAAGTGTTTGACGGGCGGCCTCCCTTTGCCATGTTGTCAACGATGGACACTGGCCCCATCTCCAACCACGTGAATATCGCCAATAACGCCAATGGCACCTTTGCATATGTGACCATCGGCGGCCTCAATCAGATCAAGGTCATCAATACCGAAAACTTCGAGGAAGTGGCGACTATTCCAACGGGTGACCTCCCCCATGGTGTGTGGCCATCCGGCGATGGCACTATGGTCTATGTGGGTCTGGAAAATGCCGATGAACTCATTGCGATTGATACCATGACCAATGAGGTTGTCGGCACTGTGCCAATCGGGCAAGCCCCGCAAGCGGTTGTCTATGTGCCACAAGCTGTTACGGAGGGCGATGGGACCGCCAACCTGTTGCCTCTGGGCGTTGCCGACGAGACCAACCATTATCTGCTGGCTGGCGTATCTGCAGCTGCGGACGAGCCTGTTCCAACGAACGTAACCTTGTTCAATCAGGGGCCTTCGCAAATTCTGGAAGCATCGGTTACCGGGCTTCAGGCCGGCCAGAGTTATGTTCTTGGCTTGGCAGACAACAGTGATGGAACTGGTAATTTTGAACCGCTAGCGCAGTTCATGACCAACCCTGCTGGCGCTGCTATTGTCAACGCAGTTGGCAACATTCAGGAACGTCTCGACGGCGATCAGGGCCAGAACCCGCGCTTCATTGTGATTGTGGAAGGAACCACCGATCAACCGGGTGATCCTGTCCAAATCCAGGATATGACGCCGCAAGACTCAACGGACTAAGCCCCTGCGTGCCCTTTGCACGCACCGGGAAATGACCCCAAAATTTGGGTGGGCAGCAGCTCACCCAAATACCCCTCCCCCTCATGCACTGTGAAACCATAGGTAACGGCAAGCTATACCGTGGAATATCAATGGTCATTATCACATGATCAGGGGGCGTTTCTCTTCGTGTTAGAACTCTAGTGGGTCTGGCAGTAAGGGGAGCGCACAGGCAATGCAGATACAGAGCAAGGATGTGTGTGTATGTTATTGCCTTGACCAGAACTTCTGGGAACCCACGGCCATATCGTTTCACAGCCTGTTATCGCATTTACCAAAGCATTCGGAAATCTCTTTCCTCTTCGTACAAGAAGGCCTGAGTAAAGAGCAGATAAGCTTTTTGCGGGAGATGGCGCATAAGGCCGGAGTTGAGGTAGCCTTCAGGGCCCCAAAATCATTCTCACAGAACGCCCATACAACTGAACTGCTCTCCAGAGCCATGTACCATCGGCTGTTCCTTCATCAGCTAACAGACCGCAAACGTATCCTCTATCTCGACGGCGATACCATCATCACAACAGATATCACCGGATTTGCCACACAAAGTCTGGAGGGCAAGCCGATTGCCGCCGTCTGTTCCCCCGGTGCCTTTCCCGGACGCATGGTCAGACACCCGATTACTGGTAGGGAAGAGCTTTTTACGGACTATCTGGTGCGCATGGGAGCCGAAACTGGCATTGAGAACAGCTACATCAACTCTGGTGTGCTTCTGATCGATGCGGACTACTGGCGCGCTCATGAGGTGCACATAGACTTTGCGAAGATGATCGCGACCGGCGAGTTTGTCTATGCACCTGATCAGGATCTTCTGAATGCCTACTTTTACGGCAGAATAAAATTGCTTTCGCCAAACTGGAACTTTCAGACAAGTCTGTTCCATTCCTTCAAGATCAGAGATGTCCAGATCTGGATGAAAGCCAACGCCGCCTATTATAACGACATTCTAGGGTGTCAGCACAGCCCGGCGATCATTCATTATGTCTACTTCAAGCCATGGCAACATCGGGTTATGAAAACTGGTTTTGACAAGACCTATCTGATTAACTGCTTCAAATGCTTTGGCCTTTCCAGCTTTTTCGCCAAAACCCTTCGCGTTTATATGCGCAAGACTTTTCGCAAAGGCAACACCATTTCAATGGATCTGAGTCTGGAGTGACCTGATGGCTGTGACAGCACAGCTCTTCGGATTTCTGTCCGGTGCGAGTTGCCACGAACGGATTAGGGTTCTAGCAGAGTATTGAACCCAATAAACAGGTTCGGCTTAGCAAAATAAAGGCGCCTGATGGCGCTGGATTTGAAAAGAATTTTTCAATCAGAACTTTGGGTAAGAGCTAGGCTCAGTTCAGCTCGGAGTCATGCAGAAGTTGGCCCAGTAATTGCGGCATACCCGGATTTTTGGTGGTGAGGTCCGCAAGTGTTACTTTTTCAAGCGCAGTGAAAAACGCATTTTGTGCGATGATGAGTGCGTTCGACAAACCACATTCCGGTGTCAGTTTGCAAGTACCGCCATCGGGTCTCAGGCACTCAACCAGAGCGTACTGGCTTTCAAGTTTCCTCACCAAAACGCCAATGTTGATTTCTTCCGGAGCTTTGGCCAGCTGGATACCGCCGGAGCGACCACGATTGGAGGTCACGCAACCATCTTTCACCAGCCATTGGGTTACTTTAGCGAGGTGGTTGTATGGCGCATCGTGCATTTCTGCGATCTGCCGAGTAGTCATTTGCTGACCATCAGCAGCGGCCAGATGCATCAAGACCCGCAAAGCATAATCGGTGAATTTTGAAAGTTGCATACTGGCAGTTTACTCCGTCTGGTTAGCTCAATCACAAAGATATCTTTGAATTAATAGTGGTTTCTCACAAAAACATATAGGCGCTACGCAACATTTTTTCAGTTTTATTGGGGTGTTTTGTCGCCCCCAACCAACTCCTTTAAACATTGTCAGCAGCAGTGGGGTGCTGGTTGCCTCTGTACTTGCGCCTCGAAACGGAGCGCAGAGCCTGCACTCTGCACGAAACCCGCTGCGCACAGATTTCCACAAAAGAATGCGGCGAAAGTCCGTTCGTATTGGACCAAAGCCGTATCTGCATAAACCACGGTTTTCTCAGGTTTTTTACCGCTAATGAAAACAGCGTTCTCCTTCGATCCAGCTCTGACTCCCTTTGTAATTCTCAACTGCGACATCCTTTCCTTTAATTGGTACTTGTAATGCGCATTTAAAGAGGTATTGTAAATACCAGTTAAAGAACACCCGGCAAAAAAGTCAAATTCACGACAATAAAAGAGAAGGATGGGTTCTATGAGTCAGACTGATATCTCGCGTCGAAATCTCGTTAAAATTGCAGGTCTGGGCGCTGTTGCTACAGTTGCAGCGACGGGCGCAAACGAGGCCCTCGCCAAGGCTACACCGAAGGCAGCTCCGAAAGCCGCTGTGCCTGCGCCTCAGACGCACAAATTCGACATGACCATTGAAGAAGCCCGTCTGACCGTGGCCCGTGGTTTTGAAACTAATGTGTGGGCTTATAACGGTCAGGTTCCCGGCCCGTTGATCAGAGTGAGAGAGGGCGACTCCATTGAGGCGCACGTCACCAACAACACACGCGGTGCGCACACAATTCACTGGCACGGCATCCACCAAAAGAACACTTGGCGTATGGATGGTGCTCCCGGCATCAACACTACTGAGATTAACTCAGGCGGCGGCACCGGTACCTACAAATTTGTTGCCGATCGTAAGGGCAGCCTTTGGTATCACTGCCATGTGGAAGTGCCAAACCACGTGGGCGTGCGCGGCATGTGGGGACCACTGATCGTTGATCCACTTGAGCTGCTTCCGATTGAAAAAGAAGTAACCAAAGATGCGATCCTGATGTTCTCTGCGTGGAACAGTGAAGTTGCCGATGATTACTTCGCAAAGCAGGACCCCACTGATAACCTGAACTACTTCTCCGTTAACGGTAAGTCGTTCCCATACAACCAGCCTATCAGGGTGCAAAAAGGCGATGTGCTGCGTCTGCGTCTCTACGGTGCATCCATAGATGTTGCGTTCCACCTGCACGGCCATGACATGCTGGTGACACACCGCGACGGGCTTCCGGTTCCGGCACCTTACTATGCCGATACGGTTTACGTGGCGATGGGGCAGCGCGTGGATGTGATCGTTCGTTGTGACAACCCGGGCCGCTGGCCAGCTCACGATCATAACGATCACCACCTGAGCAACGATGGTAACGCGCCGGGCGGCTTGTTCACCATCATTGAATACGACGAGGTTGGCCGGGATGACCCTTGGTATCTGTGGCGCCGCAAAGAATATGATCCGGACTTCTACTTCGTTGAAAGTATGAAAAAGGGGTACGGGCTCATCACTCAATCTGGCTTCAAAGGCCAGAAAATCGACGAAATCTAATCCTTCAAGAAAGATAAGAAGATGAAAAGCTATAGCAAAATAGTTGCTCTGACAGCACTGGGATTACAGTTTTCATTGGGCGCGATGAGTGCAGCATCAGCCCAGGAGCAGGCGCCGAATGAAGTGCGGATGCTGAACAAGGATTCACACGGCGTTGCCAAAGCATTCGAGCCGGCACTCCTGCCGATCGAGCCGGGTGGGACCGTGGATTTCGTTGCCTGGGACTTTGGCCATGATCTTGTCTCCGTAAAAGGCCTCCATCCGGAAGGTGCAGAAGAATTCTCGGGCTACAAGAACGCTGACACCTCGGTGTCGTTCGATAAGGAAGGCGTATACGTCTACGAGTGCGCAGCCCACAGAGCAGCCGGAATGGTTGGCGTAGTGGTTGTTGGCGACGCCTCTGCAAACCTGGACGACATTCTGGCCAGCTATCAGGACAACCCGGATCTTTCCCCAGCCGGTAAAGAGCGTCTTGGCCCCATTCTGGCTAGCCTGAAATCTAAATAACACACTGAAACCAAATAAGAAAAATTAGCTCCGCTGACCTTTAGCGTCAGCGGACACAAGAGGAGTGTATCTATGTCTGACACAAACGATTTTTCAGCTGATCGCCGTCAGTTCGTAAGAATGGCCGGCATTGGTGCTGTTGCAGGGGCGGGCATTTTGGCCAGCGCTAAAGCAAGTACCGCACATGGTAAAGAAAAGCATGGCGCTGTGCCAACCCCTGCACCAGCAGAAGGAAGCCTTGTTGGTGGTACAGTCAAGGAAGGTCTGGTCGTTGCCGACCCAACCAAACTGCCAGCCCCGATCACTTACAAAACACCGCGCAGTCACGATGTAGAGCTTGTTGTAAAGCGTGTGAAATCCGAAATTCTGCCGGGTGTTTCACACACATTCATGACCTTTAACGGTCAGATCCCTGGACCAATGATCCGTGCACGTCAGGGTGACACTCTGCGGATTACCGTCACCAACCCGGCGGAAAACGTAGAGTCCCACTCTATTGACCTACACGCTGTATATGGTACCGGAGGTGGTGGTGCGTTCACCGAAGTTGCAGCTGGTGAATCCAAGTCGTTTACCTTCAAGGCTCTATATGCCGGTGCATTTATTTACCATTGTGGTGTCGCCAACATGGACGAGCACATCAGCCGTGGTATGTTCGGTATGATTGTGATTGAGCCGGAAGAGGGTCTGCCTAAAGTAGATCGCGAGATTTACCTTGGTCAACATGAGCTGTATACTAAAGAAGGATTTGGTCAGAAAGGCGAAGCAAGCTTTAGTGGCCGCAACATGGTCAAGGAAGATCCGACTTACGTAATGTTCAACGGTGCGGTTGCTCCGTTTGTTAATGGACGCTTCGGAACTATTAAAGCAAACGTTGGCGAAACTGTTCGTGTCTTCCTGGTAACCGGTGGCCCTAACAAGACTTCCAGCTTCCACCCGGTTGGTAACGTTTGGTCTAAAGCATGGCCACAGGGTGGACTGGCAAACCCACCGCTGAACTTCATCCAGACCTGGCCTTCCAGCCCTGGTTCAGCGTTTGTGGGTGACATGCACTTGCCAGTTCCGCAGCTTGTGACGCTGGTTGACCACTCATTGAGCCGTGTGACAAGTAAAGGTAACGCTGCCCAGATCGAAGTAATCGGAGAGCCGCAACCTGATATTCTGAAAACAGAAGGCTAAGGCATCTAAGGATAAGCCATTGACGTCCCCAGTGATTTCCCCAATGGCTTATTCGTCTTCCTTTAGGTCGAATAAGATAAGATTTCAAATATAACAATGTGACCTGTCGGAGTTCGCGAATGACACAAGTAAAAGGGATAATTAACTCACGGTACTCTTTCTGGGTGCTGCTCGCGCTGCCATCCGTGCCGATGATATTCTGGTCGGTGATTGATCCCCACCACATGCATGACTACATGCATGACGCTGGTGACTATGCCGCCCATTTTCTTGTCTTGGCGCTGGTTATTACCCCCTTAATGTGCCTGACCAATGGCAATGGTTTTATCCGCTGGCTCCGTAAACGTCGTCGATATATTGGAGTGGCCGCCTTCAGTTACACTGCCTTGCATGTTGCGTTTGACTTTCTGCAATTTCACAGCTTTGCGGCTTTCTGGGAAGATACAACAAGATTAAGCATTATCGCAGGATGGGTGGCCTTCTTCATTCTCATCCCACTTGCGATAACCAGTAACCAGTGGGCCGTCCGCACGCTCGGACGGGCTTGGAAAAGCCTTCATAGGTGGGTTTATGTGGCCGCCCTGTTTACCTTGGCCCACTGGATCCTGATTGAACACGGATATGTCAGCCTCACCATTCACTTCGGTATTCTTGCTGCTCTCGAAGGCTACAGGGTTTGGTATCGGAACTGGGGAGGCAGACGCACCGTTAAAGCGTAGCCGGAACCGTTCCCATCCCAAATAAGAAGGTGTGCCGCTCAACACACCTGACGTTGGTTCCGGATAACTTGTATGCGTGCATTCCCAAATGCACGCATACTTTTTTATTGGGCGAGGCCAGCTGCCTCAAAACAACACCGAGAACCCTGCATTGATGCTGCCGAAGACGGCGTCGATGGTGTCGTAGGCGGCTTCCAGGCCCAAGTCCAGTGTGGCGCGGTCGGTGAGCCGGTATTCAGCGTCTGCCCCGATGAAGGGCCGCACGCCGCCGTTGTTGTCCTCCAGACTATAGGGAATGGGGGTGCCGCCAAGGGTGGCATCGACATTGTTGCCCCAGTTGGCGTAAACATCCAGACCACCACGCAGGATGGTGCTCCAGCGACTGCCTTGATTAAGAGCTCTCAGGCCTACACCAGCCACTTCCAGCCGCACGTTGATCTGCTGGCGGTTGAGTGCGGAAAGGTTGAGGCCACTGGGGCCGCCTTCGCTGTAGCCTTGCTGATGGAAGAAGGTGTACCGCCCGCTGACGGACGGGATCACCAGAATACCCCGGTAGGGCACCTCATAGCCAGCGGTGATCTCTGGCGAGATCAGGAAGCCGGTGCCGTTGCTTTCCCCTGTGGTCATACCGCCCGGTGCAGTGTTGTCCAGATACCGGCGTTTGGTGTCATCAAAGGTTATGCCGCCCAGTAGGTTGATGCCGGTGAGAATACGGTCAAAGACACGGTCATAATAGGCGCCGGCATAGGCTGTCTGCAGTGTGCTGTCCCATAAAACATTGCCTTCAGTGACGGAGCCGATTGAGTAGCCGCCATAAACCCCGCCCAGAGCATTGCTTTCCAAAGCCCGGTCATAACCTATGGTAAACGCTCCCATGGCGTGGGCATAGGTACGCCCGCTGGTGCTGTGTTGACCGAACCCGCTGGCATCAAACCAGAAGTCCTGAAGCAGCCCGTTATCCTGATAGAGGAACGAGCGGTTCTGGATGCCACGGGTGGTAATGTGCTGTTGCAAAAAGCGAACCAGATCATCACTCATGCGGACGCTGGATGATCTTAGGAGATCATTCGGATCTATTGTCAGAACCTGAAACAGGTTTGTTCCGATCTGGTTGACGACCAAAGGTTGCCCCTGTCCCAGAACAGTAAGCTCACCCGGTGCAGCGCCGACAGTAAAGGCCGCATCAAAACCGCTGCCAATGATCAGGGTATTGTCTGTCCCGAACCCACCGCCCCCATCGCCGAAGGTGATCTGGCCTTGAATGACCGGATAGGTGAGCAGGGAGAGCGTATTGTCATTGCCATCCATCAAAATGGCATGGCTGTCCTGCGCCAGATCGGCAAACACTCTGCTGTGGTTCACAAAACTGTTGCTGTCCCCGGTCATGCGAACGCCGATGGACATATCACTGGCTGTTGTGCCTATTGCCGTCGCGGTTGAGATGATTGAACCAGTGTTTGTTAATTCGTAACCGGTGCCAGCAAAATCGAGGCCATATGCCTCCGCCGTAGCTGCATTGGTGCCTCCGGTCGCCCTCGCAGTTGCCACTGCCACAATAGTTCCAGTGTTACGAAGATACCCCACATCGAATGGATCCCCCTGACGGTCAGCTAGTAAAGCCCCGTGGGCAGTTGCACTCGCTGTGGGCGTACCTACGCTGGAGGAAACGTTCATCCGGGCGTTGGCGGTTGAGGAAACATTACCGCTATTGTCAAAGGTTAGCTTTAGCTCATCAATATTGACACCTGTGGCATTTGCCGTGGCTGTTGAGCTACCTGTATCAGTGCCCACCAACCCAGTGGCGTTGGCGGTTGCGATAATGTCGCCTGAGTTAAAGACCTGATTATCGTAGCCAAAGCCGATATCTGCAAATGTCTCAATCCCGAATGCATTTGCGGTGACATTTGTAACGCCCTCTTCCAGGGTCACCGAAGATCCGCTGATACCTGAAATGGTCCCGCTGTTGGTTGCGATAGTCAGGAAGCGGAAATCGTCACGACCATTATTTCTAATGCCATAGGCAATTGCGGTGGCATCTATGTCGGCTATCGCACCAGAAGCATTTACCTGCCCTCGCCCCCTCAAAGTACCCCTATTAAGAGTATTGCTGTCTGCATTACTGAATGTTTGGGTTCCTGCTAAAAGGCCGAAACCACTACTGGTTAGGGCAGTTGATCCACCCACATAGTCTTGAGCGGCAGTTCCTACCACATTCCCGTGATTTTCTATGGATGCAAAACCAAATTCAATTCTTGAATTAATACCAAAAGCAACGGTTGCGCTTCTGGCATTAATTTCTACGTTTTCATCGATCCTGAGTGTTAGGCTGCTCGCATCATCTGCCAAGCTAAGACCGGTTGCTAAAGCGGTGTCTGAAATAACACTAATCCGGCTACCCGCGCCTATCGTTGCCACAGTGGCTAGATCACTCGCCATAACGATGCCGGAGGCTGTGCCCGCTATGCTCTCAACATCAATGACGGAGTTATTGAAGATGAGAGTATCACTTGCATCTCTCATAAAGATGCCTATCGCAGTCCCCCCCCCAGCGACATTAATCGATGAGTCATTTGCGGTGAGATTATTATTTAAGGACCTTTGTTCTATGCCATAGGCGGTAGCGCCAGCTCCCGACTCTACGTCAATCATAGCTCCGGCATCGAGTGTAATCGTATTGCTTGAGCCACCTAAACCATTTTCTTGATAAATACCCCTAGCAAATGCAAGGCCACTTGCTGTGACACTGCCACCTGTGCCGATCGTCAGGGCATTGGTTAGTCCGGTCTGTGAGGTCGTTGAAAGAAAGCCAGCAATCGTCGCTGAAACCGGGCCATTGAGGGTGATGCTGCTGTTAAAGCCATCGGAAAAAATAGCCACAGTACCGGGGTCTACGAGTATGCTTCCTGTATTGGTGACGGTAACAGTACTATCTTCTGTAAGTATGACCGGGTCTGTTTCTGGCGTATCGATAACAATATCTTCCGCATAAACAGGCACGCTCAAACCATAGGATGACATGATGCCAACACATAGTGCCACTGAACATTTTAGATATGAAGAAAGACTATGAGAGTCTCTTTTAGGCTCCATAAAAAATCACCCCTTCAGCTAGCATTGGCCTTGCATCGAATGGACATCATGTATAAATTGACATTAATTTTTATTAATATTAACAACCGTTAACAAATAGACATTTCTATATTTACCACCCAGTGTCTAATTTACATTTTAAATCTATTTATTGGTATATATACTTTATCAATGGCGATTATTACTTATGAGCAGAATAAACCACCCGGAACTTCACCTATCATGCTCCAGTGCGCATATAGAGGCACTCTGTACCCATTGAATGAAGGTAAAAATGGTTTCATCAAATCCGGTCTCTTTAAATGCCGGATCTTTGGTAATCCAAGCCCCACGCTTCAGAACAACACCGAGAACCCAGCATTGATGCTGCCGAAGACGGCGTCAATGGAGTCGTAGGCAGCTTCTACGCCGAAGTCGAGTGAGGCGCGGTCGGTGACCAGGTATTGAACGTCTGCACCGACGAATGGGCGCACACCCGCATCGTTCAGGTTCTCATCATAGGGAACATCAAAGCCCATGACTTGTGCATTAATGTCGTCGCCCCAGTTGGCGTAGATGTCCAGACCACCGCGCAGTGTGGTGCTCCAGCGGGTGGCATCCTGATTGAGCGCGCTAAAGCCCAGACCGGCCACTTGAAGCCGCACGTTAACCTGCTGATGGTCGCGGCCGGACAGGTTAAGTCCGTTGGCTCCGCCCTCACTGTAACTGTCCTGATGGAACAGGGAATACCGCACAGCGATGGAGGGAATGAAGAGATGGCTTCCGTAGGGCACCTCGTAACCAACGGTCACTTCTGGCGAAATCAGGAAGCCAACGCCGTTGTCGCTGCCGTTGACAATGCCGCCAAGAACTGTGTTATCGAGATATTTGCGAGAGACGTCATCCCAGTTGATACCGCCGAGCAGGTTGATGCCGGTCAGAATACGGTCAAAGGCGCGGTCGTAATAGATCCCCGCATAGGCTGTCTGCAAGGTGTTGTCCCAATAAGCATTGCCCTGATTGACGGAGCCGATGGAATAACCGGCATAAATGCCGCCCAGTCCGTTGTCTTCAAACGCTCTGTCATAACCGACTGTGAAGGCCCCCAGTGCGTGGGAGTAGGCCCGCCCGGTTGTGCTGTGCTGTCCAAAGCCACTGGCATCAAACCAGAAGTCCTGAATGAGACCATTCTCCTGATTGAGGAACTGGCGGTTCTTGAGCCCACGGGTGGTTATTTCCTGTTGCAGAAAGCGGATCAGATCATCCGTCATACGCACGCTTGAGGCTCTGAAGAAGTCTGCGGAGCTGATGGAGACAACCTTAAGCTGGTTGGGGCCGAGCAGATTGACCGACAGGGACTGGCCCTGCCCTAAAACGGTAAGCTGAGACGGATCAGCGCCGACAGTAAAGGCCGCATCAAAGCCATTGCCGACGAGCAGAGTATTACCACTCCCGAAAACCCCGCCGCCATTGCCGAATGTGATTTGCCCCTGAATGACGGGGTAAGTGAGCAAAGACAGCATGTTGTTGTCACCATTCATCAAAATGGCGTGGCTACCTGGCGCCAGATCGGCAAACACACTGCCGTGGTTCTCAAAATTATTCCCGTCCCCATTCATGCGAACACCAATAGAATTGAGCATGGCATTGGTTGAGCTGGCGAAAATTCGGCCTCTGTTCAACATTTCGAAATTGTTCGCGAAGACATTAACGCCGCGGGCGATGTTGCCTGAAGCGGAAACCTCGGCACCGTGTTCGAGAGTGAGGAATGAAGGATCGGTAGCTGATGTCAAACTTTCGATGCCAACGGCCGTTCCAACTGCGGTGACAATTATTCGGCTATTCACCTCGATGATAGTTTGGTTGATGTTCGCGAAACCGAAGGGGAGCTGTTGGAGCCCATGACCGTCGTTTCCTGCCGCAACATTGATGATAGAACTTTGCCCTAACACAAACATGTTGTCAGGTGAGCGTTGGGTTACACCGAAAGCGTCATCGCCTCCTGAGACGCTAATATGTGCATTTGTTCCAAAAGTAGTACTTGCAGATCCCAAATTGACTGCTTGCTCGACAGCAATTGCGTCAAAAAATCCCTGAGCATTAATTCTCGCATTCGGCCCAAATACACTCGTCACACGATCAGTGGCAGCCTGATAAATTGCCTTAGCACTACCTGCAAGAGCATTAACGGTTATTCGTGTATCTACTCCAAACACGCTGGTGTTGGTACCGTCAAGAGCAAGATTAGTTTGGTTTATTCCTTCCGCAGTAAAACCCCCGAGCACTTCAATATGTCCATTTGATCCGAAGTGGACATTGTTTCTGCCCTGCCCAGTGAGTTGCTGAATTCCGAAGGCTTCCGCTCCGGTGGACATGGAACTAATTCGTGCGTTTTCCAGAGTAATTGTATTGTCGACAGAGAGACCAAACTGCCGGACGCCTCTCAGAACACTAGCATTTCCATCATCACTTGCCGAAATATCGCCGCCTTGGTGCACATGCAAAATGTTAAAATTACCTCCCTCCTGCAAGATGGTATTCACAGTATCACCGAGTACATTCGACGTGGCTGAAACGGGGCCGAAGAGCGTGAATTCACTGTCATTGCCATCGGAGTCAATCGCAAATATTCCGGGATCAACCGTGATGCTACCTGTGTTGGTAACGGTGACGGTACCATCATCAGGCAGAATGACAGGTGTGTTCTGAGGGGCACTTATAACAATTTGCGCACTTGCTAACCCTGCAAAACCAATCAAGGTCGCGACCGTCATTATGACTGTAGCCAAGCCTTTAAAGTGAAGACAGGTCTGACTCATAACAGTTTTCTTGAACATCAGATACCACCTAAATTCGATGATTCGCAGAGTAATTTATTGGTACGCTATTAACAACTAAGCATTCCATAGATAAGTAGCTATGAAATACATGTAATTACTCTATACAATGGTGACATTACTATGATAACGAGCCAAATTTAGGTTGCTTAAATTGGTATTTAATCTATTTAAACTTCAATTGTGTGCACGATGACTATACTTCGTGCACACTCAATCGGGAAGAGGACGGCCTTAAACCGTGAAGCTTCCCACCTCAGAACAACACCGAGAACCCAGCATTGATGCTGCCGAAGACGGCGTCGATGGAGTCGTAGGCAGCTTCTACGCCGAAGTCTAACGAGGCGCGGTCGGTGACCAGATATTCAACATCGGCACCGAGGAACGGGCGCACACCGGCATCGTTCAGGTTCTCGTCATAGGGTACAGCAAAGCCCATGACGGTGGCATCAAGGTCGTCGCCCCAGTTGGCGTAGATGTCCAGACCGCCGCGCAGTGTGGTGCTCCAGCGGGTGGCATCCTGATTGAGCGCGCTGAAGCCCAGACCTGCAACTTGCAGCCGCACGTTGATCTGCTGGTGGTCGCGGGCGGACAGGTTCAAGCCATTGGCTCCACCTTCGCTGTAGCTGTCCTGATGGAACAGGGAGTAACGCACACCGATGGAGGGGATGAAGAGGTGACTTCTGTAGGGCAGCTCGTAGCCAACGGTCACTTCTGGCGAGATCAGGAAGCCAACGCCGTTATCGCCTGCGTTGACAATGCCGCCGAGAACCGTGTTATCGAGATAGGTGCGGGAGACGTCATCCCAGTTGATACCACCCAGCAGGTTGATGCCGGTCAGGATACGGTCAAAGGCGCGGTCATAGTAAATCCCCGCATAAGCCGTCTGCAATGTGTTGTCCCAATAAGGATTGCCCTGATTAACGGAGCCGATGGAATAACCTGCATAGATGCCGCCCAATCCGTTGTCTTCAAAGGCTCTGTCATAGCCGACCGTGAAGGCCCCCAGTGCATGGGAGTAGGCCCGCCCGGTGGTGCTGTGCTGACCAAAGCCGCTAGCATCAAACCAGAAATCCTGAATGAGCCCGTTCTCCTGATTGAGGAACTGGCGGTTCTTGAAGCCACGGGTGGTGATTTCCTGTTGCAGGAAGCGGATCAAATCGTCTGCCATACGCACGCTTGAGGATCTGAAGAAGCCGTCCGTGTCTATGGAGACAACCTTAAACAGATTGGTGCCTATCTCGCTGACAGTCAGGGATTGCCCCTGCCCTAACACCGTCAGGCCAGTAGGGCTAGCGCCGACCGTAAAGGCCGCATCAAAGCCACGACCAACGAGCAGTGTATTGCCTGTGCCAAACCCGCTGCCACTGCCATTGCTGAAGGAGATCTGCCCCTGAATGACGGGATAAGTGAGCAACGACAGCATATTGTTGTTGCCAGTCATCAAGATTGCGTAGCTGTCCGGTGCCAGATCGGCAAACACACTGCCGTGGTTCTCGAAATTGTTGCCCTCCCCGAACGTTCGGACGCCATAAGAGACTTGGGGGGTACCGGTTGAGGTGGCTGTTATTCGGCCGCGGTTTTGCATGTAAAAATTGTCGGCATCAATCTGAACACCGGTGGCTCTACTATTGCCTCTAACCGCAATTTCCGCCCCCTGCTCCACAATCAGGAACGAAGAGGTAGTCCCTTCTCCCTCACTAAATATACCAATAGCCTCATCCGCTGAGACAACATTTATGCGGCTGTTGGCGCCGATGATCGCTCTACTCGTGGTCGGTACAGCGTTACCATCCTGAATCAGGCCAAAACCAATAACTCCTGCCCGAACATTAATGATGGAGTTCTCGCCTAAGACAAAATAGTTGTCAGTTGACTCTTGATATACGGCGCTAGAGAACGAACCTCCACTGGTGTTAATTTGGGTATTCGCTCCGAGAATTGTTCTGGCGGGGCCGGAGGAAGTCTCTTGCTGGATACCAATGCCATCACCTGCACCATTAGCTGTAATTCGAGCACCCGCCCCTAGAGAAGTGCTAACAAATCCAACGGAACTTTCTTGCGAAATTGCAATAGCATCACCTGTAGCAGTAGCTGTGACCCGAGCCCCTGTCCCAAAGATGCTCGTTAGATCACCGCTATCGATTCCAACCTGTACGAATCCTAACGCATCCCCCGCAAGGGCATCGGCCTGTATTAGGGTATTTGCTCCGAACTCACTAAAACCGTCCGTAGCGGTTCCAACCTGCACAATTCCAAAAGCGAGCCCATTCCCGTTAGTGAACACCCGCCCGTTTGGTCCGAACTGGATATTGTTCTCGCCCGTATCATTAAATTGAAATATTCCATATGCTTCCGCGTCGGGTGACGACGACCTAATAGTAGCGTTCTCCAGATTGATTGTATTTTCACCAATTGCTGAGATTTGTACCACCCCTGCTATTTGTAAAGCATCTCCAGCATCAATTGCGGTGATGTTTCCACCTTGGCCTACATTGAGAATGTTGTACGTATCTCCATCCTGATTGACGGTATTCAATGTGCCTCCGGGTGTATCGATTGTTGCAGAAACCGGCCCGAAAAGGGTGAAGATGCTATTATTGCCTACGGCATCGAGTGCAACTGTGCCGGGATCGACAATTATGCTTCCCGTGCTGGTAACAATAACCTCACCATCTGAACCCAGAGTTACAGGGCTGGTTTCTGGTCCGAAGATCACAGTTTGGGCGCTTGCACTGCCTGCGGAGGCTGCGAGGGTTGCCACCATAATCGTGGCGAGGCCTGTACTGCGGAGAAACGTCTTGCGATCAGCTGACTTTACCAACATCAAGTTCCACCTAGATTCGTTGATTCGTACAATGGTTTTAATGATATACTATTGATAGCTAAGTATTTAGAGGAGGAGTAGTTAAGTATTCTAGGTACATAAAAGAATCAGTGGCAATAATACCAAGTATTATTAAGTATATGATTTTTGGGTGATTGAGCTGGTCATTTTGGCGCAAGTCTTAGGCTGCTGAAGAATGCAATTGAATCTTTACACCACGCTTCTGATCAGAGCACTCCTCAGAACAACACCGAGAAGCCAGCGTTGATGCTGCCGAAGACGGCGTCGATGGAGTCGTAGGCAGCTTCTACGCCCAAGTCCAGTGTGGCGCGGTCGGTGAGACGGTATTCAGCGTCTGCCCCGATGAAGGGCCGCACGCCGCCGTTGTTGTCCTCCAGAGCGTAGGGAATGGGAGTACCGCCAAGGGTGGCATCGACATTGTTGCCCCAGTTGGCGTAAACATCCAGACCACCACGCAGGATGGTGCTCCAACGGCTGCCTTGATTAAGCGCTCTCAGGCCCACACCAGCCACTTCCAGCCGCACGTTGATCTGCTGGCGGTTGAGTGCGGAAAGGTTGAGGCCACTGGGGCCGCCTTCGCTGTAGCCTTGCTGATGGAAGAAGGTGTACCGCCCGCTGACGGACGGGATCACCAGAATACCCCGGTAGGGCACCTCATAGCCAGCCGTGATCTCTGGCGAGATCAGGAAGCCGGTGCCGTTGCTTTTACCGGTGGTAATGCCGCCCGGTACGGTGTTGTCCAGATACCGGCGTTTGGTGTCATCAAAGGTTATGCCGCCCAGCAGATTTATGCCGGTCAGGATACGGTCAAAGGCACGGTCATAATAGGCGCCGGCATAGGCTGTCTGCAGTGTGCTGTCCCATAAAGCATTGCCTTCAGTGACAGAGCCGATTGAGTAGCCGCCATAAACCCCGCCCAGAGCGTTGCTTTCCAAAGCCCGGTCATAGCCTATGGTAAACGCCCCCATGGCGTGGGCATAGGTGCGCCCGCTGGTGCTGTGTTGACCGAACCCGCTGGCATCAAACCAGAAGTCCTGAATGAGCCCGTTGTCCTGATAGAGGAACGAGCGGTTCTGGATGGCGCGGGTGGTAATGTGCTGTTGCAAAAAGCGAACCAGATCATCACTCATGCGGACGCTGGATGATCTTAGGAGATCGTCCTGGTCTATTGTGAGAACCTGAAACAGATTAGGACCGATCTGGTTGACGACCAAAGGTTGCCCCTGTCCCAGAACAGTAAGCTCACCCGGTGCAGCGCCGACAGTAAAGGCCGCATCAAAACCGCTGCCAATGATCAGGGTATTGTCTGTCCCGAACCCACCGCCCCCATCGCCGAAGGTGATCTGGCCTTGAATGACCGGATTGGTGAGCAGGGAGAGCGTATTGTCATTGCCGTCCATCAAAATAGCGTGGCTGTCCTGCGCCAGATCGGCAAACACTCTGCTGTGGTTCACAAAACTGTTGCCATCGCCGACCATGCGAACACCATGAGATTCTGGATTGGCATTGGTGGAGTGGGCTATGATCCTACCACTGCTTTGCATCTTGAAATTGCTTGCTTCAATATCGACGCCTTGAGCTGTATCGCCTGAGGCATACACCTCGCCCCCTTGTGCAAGAGTAAGGAACGAGGAGCTACCCGTTGAAAAAACAACAATGCCTACAGCATTTGTTGCCCCTCTAACGTTTATCTGGCTATTGGCAAGGATGGTAGTCGAAGTATCACCCGTTGAAGCGAACTGATTGAGACCAAAGGCACCGTCATCTTCAGATATAACGTTAAGTATAGAATTTGCTCCAAAAAATACATCAGATTCAACTGCACCATGAATTACACCATCTGCTCTATCAGAGGCAGTAACATTAACAATAGATCCACTCCCAACAGTCAAGACTGCTGATCCACCCAAAGCAAACTGAAATATACCGCTAGCCTCATCGAAATCACTATTCGCACGGATCTGTGAATTTGACCCAATCGTGATTGTTGTTTCTCCATTTCCAATGGCGGCTTGCAATATTGCTCTGGAAATTATTTGAGAATCTGTCTCTATTTTGGTGCCTGCTGCCAGTGAGATCCTGCCGTTACCAGAAACCCCGACTTGAAACTGCTGAATTCCGAGCGCATCCTCATTCGTGTCGACTATGATGGAACTGTTCGCCCCAAACTGGATTATGTTATCGCCGTTGGTGTTACGTTGTTCTATCCCTAAACCATCATTGTTAGGTGCCATAACGCTAATAGTGGCATTTTCTAATTCAACTGTATTAAGGCCGTTGACAGTGGTCTGTCGCACTCCAATGGCATCATTATTACTTCCATCTTCAGCTGCGAAAATGTTTCCCCCCTGCCCTACAATGAGAGTGTTGAAAGTATCTCCATCCTGTAAGATGGTAGTTAGTGGAGTGGCGCCTATTACATCGGTTGCAGAAACAGGACCATTAAGGGTGATCACGCTGTTAAACCCGTTGGCATCAATGGCAAACAAGCTGGGGTCAACAGTAATGCTGCCTGTACTGGTGACAGTAACTGTGTCGTCAGCACCCAGAACGACAGGGGTGTTCTGCGGGGCGTCAATCACAATCTGTGCAATGGCGATGTTGGAGAAGCCAACTGAGGCAAGAGTGATGGCGACAAATCCAAATGCAGAGGCATAGATCTTGCGACGTATTGGCTTCATGAACATCAAAGAACACCTCGGCTTGATGACTACTGAAATAGTCGCACTGATGATTCCTGTTTACAGGAGAATGCGTTGGCCCCATATCCATGAAGACTGAGTTAGTCATTTTAGTATTGTTGAAATGACTCATGGTGCTCACGTGGATGAGCAGTGCTTAGAGCTTGGCACGACGGAGTAATACTCACGCCTTTACGTGCTCTGTTGGGGGCTCGCTCCTGTTTCCCGAAATAAACACCAATAACCAGTCCATCTCTGCGGAATTGTGGCCTTTGGTGTTCATCCAACGGCCCCGCTTCAGAACAACACAGAGAACCCTGCATTGATGCTGCCGAAGACGGCGTCGATGGAGTCGTAGGCAGCTTCTACGCCGAAGTCTAATGAGGCGCGGTCGGTGACCAGATATTCAACATCGGCACCGAGGAAGGGGCGCACACCCGCATCGTTCAGGTTCTCGTCATAGGGAACAGCAAAACCCATGACGGTGGCATCAAGGTCATCCCCCCAGTTCGCGTAGATGTCCAGACCGCCACGCAGTGTGGTGCTCCAGCGGGTGGCGTCCTGATTGAGCGCGCTGAAGCCCAGACCTGCCACTTGCAGCCGCACGTTGATTTGCTGGTGGTTGCGGTTGGTCAGCCGTAAGCCATTAACCCCGCCTTCACTGTAGCTGTCCTGATGGAACAGGGAATAGCGCAGGGCCACAGAAGGGACGAACAGATGGCTTCCGTAGGGCACCTCGTAGCCGACGGTGACCTCTGGCGAGATCAGGAAGCCGACGCCGTTGTCGCCTGCATTGACAATCCCGCCAAGAACTGTGTTATCGAGATAGGTGCGGGACACATCATCCCAGTTGATGCCGCCCAGCAAGTTGATGGCGGTCAGAATGCGATCAAAGGCGCGGTCGTAATAGATCCCCGCATAGGCGGTCTGCAATGTGTTGTCCCAATAAGAATTGCCCTGATTGACGGAGCCGATGGAATAACCGGCATAAACTCCGCCCAGCCCGTTGTCTTCAAAGGCTCTGTCATAACCGACTGTGAAAGCCCCCAGTGCATGGGAGTAGGCCCGCCCGGTGGTGCTGTGCTGGCCGAAGCCGCTGGCATCAAACCATAAATCCTGAATGAGACCGTTCTCCTGATTAAGGAACTGGCGGTTCTTGAAGCCACGGGTGGTGATTTCCTGCTGCAGGAAGCGGATCAAATCATCTGCCATACGCACGCTTGAGGATCTGAAGAAGCCTTCGGAGCTGATGGAGACAACCTTGAGCAGATTGGTGCCGATCTGGTTGACAGACAGGGATTGACCCTGTCCCAGAACGGTAAGCTGAGACGGATCAGCGCCCACTGTAAAGGCCGCATCAAAGCCACGACCGATAAGCAGCGTATTGCCGCTCCCGAACGTACCAAACCCATCGCCGAATGTGATCTGCCCCTGAATGACGGGATAGGTAAGCAGCGACAGCATGTTGTTGTCACCATTCATCAAAATGGCGTGGCTGTCCGGCGCCAGATCGGCAAACACCCTGCCGTGGTTCTCGAAATTGTTGGCGTCCCCGACCATGCGAACGCCATACGACTCGGGCGTTGCGTTGGTTGACGTGGCGAAAATCCTGCCCCCGTTGTTCTGCAGGTCGAATCCGCTTGCTTCCACATCAACACCGTAGGCTGTATCACCAGTAACGTGAATTTCTACACCATGTCCCAGCGTAAGAAACGACGAGTTGGCAATAGTGGCCCAGCTTAAAATGCCCCAACCATTCTCCCCCGCTTGGACGTTAATGCGGCTGTTGGCATGGATGATAGCGCTGTTGCTATTCGTTGCGAAGGAAGGGGCTTGTTGTAGACCGTAACCATCGGTTCCTGCGACAACATTGATACTGGAGAGCTCACCTAGAACAAAACCGCTGTCATCTGAAACTTGAAGTATGCCTGTAGAGGCGCCGTCTGATGTTGAGTTTACATGGGTATCTGATCCGAAAATCATAGTGGCAAGCCCGGATGCAGTTCGCTGCACCAGACCTTCGGAGCTACCTACCCCGTCTACATTGATCCGCGTACCTACTCCAAACAGAATTGCTAAATCACCAGTAATTGAGGCATTCTGTGCGATTCCTGTAGCCATAAAAAGTCCGGCATCTACATCGATGCGTGTATTTGATCCGAACTCGGCTTCATTGTTACCGTTTCTTATCAGCTGAAATGCACCGCTTGCCGTCTGATCCCCGACAACGGATAATTCTCCGTTTGACCTAAATTCGAGTGTGTTTGTGCCGGTGATAGTCTCCTGCCGTATTCCCAAGGCAGAGTTTTCCGAAGCAAGGCTTATGCGGCTGTTGTCATGAAGGACAGCGCTGTTGGTACCGGAACTGGCATCGGTAAGTTGTTCGAGGCCGAAACCAAAGAATTCTGATGCAACAGTAATGCTAGAGTCTTCTCCTAAAACAAAACGGTTCTCTGGTGAACGTTGTTCTACGCCAGTTGCGACAGCGTTTCCCGAACTGGTAATATGTACGCCTGACCCAAGAATTATACTGGCAGAGCCTAAGGGAGTGAATTGAGAGATAGCAGTAGATGAAAGAAACAATAAACTAGTGCTCCTCACATCAACCTGGCCATCATTCTCAAACACGATTGTTAAATCACCAGAAATATTGGCACTCTGATTGACACCTAAACTAGAACCAGTCGATTCTACGTCAATGTGTGTACCTGACCCAAACGTACTGGTTGTGTTGCTACTTTGAGTTAACTGTAAGACTCCTATGGCCCCTTCGGACCCTCCGAAAACAGATACCCCACTGTCTGATCCAAATTGCACCGTTGCGTCCTGCATTCCCGCCCGTTGGTCAATACCACGAACCACCTCAGCATTAGGGGCTGTTACGGAAATTTGGGCGTTTTCCAGATCAACTGTATGGGTGGCGGTGAGATTATTTTGGTACACACCTCTTACGAAGTCGGCTGCTCCAATATCAGTGGCGGTAATGTTGCCTCCTTGGAGCACGATGAGCGTGTTGGTCGTATCCCCGTTCTGAAAGATGGTAGCCAAACTATCGACGTTGCCGGGTGAATTGATCGTTCCAGAAACCGGACCAGAGAGGGTGATTTCACTGTTAAAGCCGTTGGAGTTAATGGCAAAGAAGCCGGGATTAACATCTATACTACCGGTGTCTGTGACCGTGACCGTACCATCTTCCCCCAGAGTGACCGCAGTGCCCTGAGGGGCGCTGATCACATCATCTGCACTGATAGCGGCAGAGGTGCTGGCTAGGGTTGCCGCCACAAGTGATATGATGGCCAAGCCTGTACTGTGAAGATAGGTCTGGCTCATTGCAGTTTTACTGAACATCAAATACCGCCTAGATTCGATGATTCGCAACGTAACTTATTCGCACATTATTAGTAACTTAGTATTATTCAGAGAAGAACCTAGTGAAACCATGTAAATATATTATGCAATGTCAAATTTACTATTTTTGAAGGCCGTAATTAAACTTCAACTGGATAAATACTTATTTGAACTTCACAAAAGGCAACATGACTACACTTCTTGCAGCCTCATTCTGGAAGGAGGCAGCCTTAAACCGTGAGGCTCCACTCCTCAGAACAACACAGAGAACCCTGCATTGATGCTGCCGAAGACGGCGTCGATGGAGTCGTAGGCAGCTTCTACGCCGAAGTCGAGGGAGGCGCGGTCGGTGACCAGGTATTCAACGTCCGCACCGAGGAATGGGCGCACACCCGCATCGTTCAGGTTCTCATCATAGGGAACAGCAAAGCCCATGACTTGTGCATTAATGTCGTCACCCCAGTTGGCGTAGATGTCCAGACCGCCGCGCAGTGTGGTGCTCCAGCGGGTGGCGTCCTGATTGAGCGCACTAAAGCCCAGACCGGCTACTTGCAGCCGCACGTTGATTTGCTGATGGTTGCGGTTGGTTAGCCGTAGTCCGTTCACCCCGCCTTCGCTGTAGCTGTCCTGATGGAACAGGGAATAGCGTACGGCCACAGAAGGGACGAACAGATGGCCCCCGTAGGGCAGCTCGTAGCCGACGGTCACCTCTGGCGAGATCAGGAAGCCAACACCGTTATCGCTGTTATTGACAATGCCACCGAGAACCGTGTTGTCGAGATAGGTGCGAGAGACATCATCCCAGTTGATGCCGCCCAGCAAGTTGATGGCGGTCAGGATGCGATCAAAGGCACGGTCGTAATAGATCCCCGCATAAGCCGTCTGCAATGTGTTGTCCCAATAAGAATTGCCCTGATTGACGGAGCCGATGGAATAACCGGCATAAACACCGCCTAGTCCGTTGTCTTCAAAGGCTCTGTCATAACCAACCGTGAAGGCCCCCAGCGCATGGGAGTAGGCCCGTCCGGTGGTGCTGTGCTGGCCAAAGCCGCTGGCATCAAACCAGAAGTCCTGAATGAGGCCATTTTCCTGATTGAGGAACTGGCGGTTTTTGAGCCCACGGGTGGTAATCTCCTGTTGCAGGAAGCGGATCAGATCATCCGTCATACGCACGCTGGAAGCTCTGAAGAAGTCTGCGGAGCTGATGGAGACAACCTTAAGCTGGTTGGGGCCGAGCAGATTGACCGACAGGGACTGGCCCTGCCCTAAAACGGT
>CANLTN010000007.1:0-244547 GCA_947494035.1 uncultured Pseudovibrio sp.
CGGAAGTGAAACGCCCCTGCGCCAATGGTACTTCGTCTCAAGACGCGGGAGAGTAGGTCGCCGCCGGGCATGAATAAAACACATAAAAACAATCTCGACAAAATAAACAGAACATAAGACACACACAAAAGCCCCCGATGCAGAAATGCTCGGGGGCTTTTGACGTTCTAAGACCCATATTGCGATCGCGCCTTGGTGCAGATCATAAAACTTTAAGTGCCACAGTTGAGAAGGCAGTCCAGGAGATTTGACGATGCTATTCGAGACTGAAAAGAGGATACGCACACCGTAGGGACCAAGCGTATGTTGGCTATCTACTCCTAAGTTTCTCTAGTACATATTTCTTAGGAGATTGCTTCAGTTTCGTGAGGCTCTTGGTAAGCCTGTATCTGGTTGAACGATGTGCACTAGGTGAGGCCTGTGTACTCTGGTTCGTTGCGTCCGCCAGTTCCGAGTATTGGATTAGTATTCGTTTTATTGCTTCATTTGCTTTGTCTTCATCCCAAAGGTCTGTTCTGTGCTCTGGGTAACTACTGAAGTCCTCATCGAAAATTGAAGGAAGTTTTGTGATCTTAAAACGGGTATTTAGAGCAATATTGCTATCACGGAAATGGCTGTAATAGGTTTCCGCCTGTTCACGGCTGGGTAGCATTTTCTCTCCAAATTCAAGCGCTTTGGTTAGGTCCGACCTGATCTTGGGATTGCTGATAGATAGCTCATTTAACAGATGACCTATCTTCACCGCAGCAAAGGGTCTGGAAAGGTTGGTTTCTACTACGTAGTTGAGTTTAGCTCCAACTACGTGGCAAAAGTCCTTTACCGCATCTCCTTCGATCAAATGCTTTCTGTCAAAGACCCGGATCTTGATATTTTCATCACCAAAAACATCCGCCCAGTACCCAATTTTTATGTTGTAATCAAGATAGCGTCTGTGGTGTTTCTGGTATTCAGGAAGAGCAACCGGATCTGATCCGAAAAACTGCAAACGAGATGGCAACCCCTGACTTTTTGCAATTTGTTGTTTGAAGGAGATCGCTTGTTGATCCTGACGACGAATATAAACAATAACTGATATGTCATCAAAATAATAATCAAGTGAATTCTTGAATTGCTGTAGTTCATCTAAAGATGTGATCCAGGAAAAATTTTCAGAAGACACGATTTTATTTAGATTGGTACTTGATAAAGATCGTGTAAAATTATCCTTATCTTCAATTATACATGATAAATCCTCTGGATGATCTGCTTCATTGTAGCTTAGCCAATTATTTGCATTCGTTTGGTCATACAGCTTCCCATCGGGTGGCCTATTAGAAGCACTATACCCTTGCTCCGCTAGGTACTGTCTATTTCGATGGAGACTTTCTTGGATAGATGTTGTGCCGGTTTTGTGGTTGCCGATATGTAGGAATAACTTTCGTGACATATGCCTGACTAACTTCAATTAGGAGATTAGGTTTTACCAACGGCAATCACCTTGGATAGTGGATCTGTCGGATACTAGCCCGGAACACTAGTCTCATCACCCAGTGGTATTTTCAGTTATCCCTTTCCACACAGACAATCGCAGAGACCTTTGGAGTAGAAGTACAGCCTTGGTCGGCCAGATCATCGTCTTGCAGCCGTTAGATTAAGGTTGGATTTTCAGCCTGGAAAGGCTTCTTATGGCGGTGCTTAGGTTTGGTTTAGCGCTGGTTCATTTCGAGGTTCGGAATGCACTTGCTGCTGATGCTTCTGCGGCGGTTCGTGTGTTGCGGGAGAGTATTTCGCAGTTGTGCGAGGCGGATCATAAAAATGAGCCGGGTGAGGTCTCCGGGTGGTTGGCGAATAAGACGACCGATACATTTTTGAAGTGGCTGGGTGATCCCGATCTTGTCATGCGGGTTGCTGTTCGAGATGGTGAGATTGTCGGTGTGGGTTCCTGTCATATTGCTTCGCGTAGCGTGGTCTTGCTTTATGTGGCGCCGGAACATCGGTTTGGTGGTGTTAGCTCGTTGCTGCTCAGTGATCTTGAGGAGGTTTTAAAACGTCACGGTCGCGGGCAAATAAGGCTGGAAAGTACGGTTACCGCGCTGGCGTTCTATAAGGCGCGTGGGTGGCAGCCGAAGAGTGAGGGTACACCTCCTACGCTCCTAGTGAAGCAGGTTGGTATCTAGCGCGGACTGGGGCTCAGATCTATTCTCTATAGCTTACGCTCATTGGTGTGCAGACGGACTGCATGTGATTTGGGAGTGGTCTGCTTTGTGCGTTTTGGGGAAGTGCGCGGGTTTAAGCTCTAGAGACCTCTTGTTGTTCTGATAGGCATGTCAGTCTGACTGGGCCCTTGGCATTGTTCAGGTTTGCTGGTAGCGACTACGGTTATCTAGTGTGTTTTAGGACGAGTAGTCATTTGGATTTCCTAATCATTTTTGTTTCAAGCATTCTGGCTGGTTTGCTGTCTGGGATCGTTGGTACGGGCTCTTCGATTATTCTACTGCCGGTGTTGGTGGGCATTTATGGAGCGAAAGCGGCTATTCCCATTATGGCAATTTCCGCTTTGCTGGCGAATATTGGGCGCGTTTGCGTTTGGTGGCGTTCTGTGAATTGGAGGGCTGTCTGGTTCTATGCTGTGCCGAGTATTCCAATGGCGGCGTTGGGCGCAAAAACGCTTATTGAACTTCCTGATTCAACGGGTAGCCTTTTGCTAGGTGTCTTCTTGCTTTGCCTTATTCCGGGGCGTTATTTTCTCAGGGCGAAGCAATTTGGAAGCAAGCCAATTCATCTGATTGCAGGCGGGGTTTGTATTGGGTTTCTGACTGGTTTTGTTGCTTCAACGGGTCCGCTTAGTCTTGCTGTGTTTTCCGGCTTTGGTCTGGTCAAAGGTGTATTGATTGCAACTGAAGCCGCTGGCTCTCTTTTTGTGTTTGGGGCGAAGGTTTTTACGTTCAATCATCTGGGCGTTCTGCCCTATGACATCATCGTCAGTGGGGTGATGGTGGGCGCTTCTATTACTGTCGGGACCTATGGGGCGAAACGTATTTTGAGCAGGATGAGTACGCGCCAGCATGACAGGGTTATTGACCTTGTCTTGGCGGGCTCTGGTGTGTCGTTGGTTTTCGCCTAGCGGGATAGCAATGATGTCGGCGGGATTGGGCATAAGGGCTTGCCGCAATCGTGGTGGGGTGTGTTATGTTTTCTGGGGTTCTTTGTTTGAGTTGATTGGTTTTAGAGCGTGTTGCGTTCATGTGCATTCACGCATCACGCTCTAAAACCTTATTATTGCGCGTATTTTTATCCGAAAACCGGAACCATTTTTCGGAAATACGCACTAGGGAGTTGTTGCTTTGACCCGGGATGAGTTTGATCAGTATTGCGCGTCTTTGGTTGGTGTGAGCCACGTCATCCAGTGGGGGAATGCGTCTGTCTGGAAGGTTGGAGGGAAGATCTTTGCGATCTGTTCCAACTGGGGGGAGGATGCCCCGGAAAAGGATGGGATTAAGATCAGCTTCAAGTGCTCTGAGCTTTCCTATCAGATCCTGACGGAGCAGGCCGGGATTATTCCGGCGCCTTATCTGGCGCGGGCAAAGTGGGTTCAGCTTGAGACTGCGGGGGCTATGTCTGATGAAGATATCAATGCATATATCTCTGAGGCACATCGCATTATTGCGCAGAAGCTGAGCAAGAAGTTGCAGAGAGAAATTGGGTTTGTGGACGCCTGATTATCAGCTGCGCGCTTGCTTGCGTCGGTTTGCGTTATTTGCGCGTGGAATGCGTTGAAAGCGTATTTTCTGAGCTGTTTTGTTGCTGGCTGCTGTGCCGGGAGAGACTGGCGGGCCTGAGGTTTATTGCTGGGCGTGTCTCGATCGGCTGTATCCGGGTGAGGGGCTACCATAAGGCTGCGGGATGGGGATACGTTTCCCACGGGGAATTCCAGTGATCTTTTATGCCCGCTTTGGCTGAGGCTCGATTGAAACCGCGGCCTGAGCGTTATCCCCCTGTTCACTGCAGTTGAGTGCTTTGGTCTCTGAATTAGTATTCTGCATACACTAGTGGCTTGAGATCGCTTTCGTTGGCTTTGGTTTTATGTCAAGAAGGCGCTATGGATCTGAACCAACTTGATGAGCGCCTGAAGGCGGACTGTGAGAAGTGTGCGGCCCTTTGCTGTGTGGCGCTGGCCTTTGATAAGTCGCCTGTTTTTCCCTTTGATAAAGCGGCAGGTGAGCCGTGCCGCAACCTTGAGGATTGCGGCAAGTGCCGGATCCATGCTGATCTGGCGACCACAGGCTACATGGGCTGCGTTCAGTTTCATTGTCACGGGGCTGGGCCGATTGTCACGCGGGATCTGTTTTCTGGTAGCAGCTGGCAAACGCAGCCGCACTTGCTGCGGCCTATGATGGAAGCCTTCTGGGTGTTCTTGCGGCTTCAGGAGCAGGTGCTGTTATTGAGACATGCCGCCAATCTGCCGTTGCCAGAATCCAAGCAGAAAGAGCTTCATGCCTTCTTGGAGGAGCTTTGCCCCGAGGATGGGTGGAGCTGGGATAAGTTTGAAGCGCTGGACCATGCGAGGGTGTCGGCACGGGTGAAGGACTGGCTTGCTTCCTTGCGCGATGTGTTGGCGTAGTCTCGTGACTATGCTGCGTCAGGTTTCGTTGCTTTGACCATCAGGAGGAAAGCGGAGAGATCTCTCCAGCGGTGGAAGCGTGGTTCCTGCTGAATAGCGTCTTCTGTTGGCTTTGGTTCCAATGGTTGGCAACAAGGGTGTCGGTGAACAGCTCTGCTGACATGGCAATACCTCTATATAAATGAATAGCTGAAAAGGCTCCAAAGATTACACAGGCAGACCTGTGTGTCACGATGTGGTGGTCTCTCCTGCTTTTCTAGTTTTCCGTGGTGTTGCCATTCCGCATTGTGTATAGAAAGGCGACGCTTGTTAAAGTCCTTTGCCAGAAAACGATCAGGTGAATGGCTCTAGCTTTTTTGCTTTCAGGCGCAGTCCTTTTATGAGAACGGGTATGCCCTTTTGGGGACTGCGCACCAGATATGAAGATACGGCGTGAACGACACTTCAAAAACTATCATTTTTGACCATGCTTCCATTGAACGCGGCGGTACCACCATCATCAGCGATGTGAGTGTTGCGCTGCCGGATCAACGGGTCGGGATTATTGGGCGCAATGGTTCTGGCAAATCTACGCTTGTGCGCAGTCTGAATGGGTTGCTGCCGATCAGTGACGGGTCATTGGTGGTGCATGGAGTTGCTTCGGGTGAGGGTGCCAAGAAACTGGCGCGGGTGACGGGGTTTGTGTTTCAGAACCCGGATCACCAGCTGATCTTTCCAACTGCGCTGGAGGAGCTGAGTTTTGGTTTGCGTCAGCTTGGTGTTGGCAAGGCTGATGCGAAGGCGCAGGGGCTGGCTCTGCTTAAGGAGCACGGCATTGTGGAGCTGGCGGAACGGCCTGTTCATGAGCTTTCTGAAGGGCAGAAGCAGCTGATCTGCATTCTGGCGGTGCTCATCATGGAGCCGAAGTTGGTGGTGCTGGACGAGCCGTTTTCCAGTCTGGATTTGCGGACGCGGGCGGCGCTGCGGCGTAAGCTGGAGCAGCTGGATCAGCAGATCCTTTTTGTCAGCCATGAGCTGGATGCACTGCGTGACTATGACAAGGTGCTCTGGATTGAGGATGGCAGGATCAAACAGATTGGTATGCCTGCGGATGTGCTTGCAGCCTATGAGGACCATGAGCTTTCCGGGGCTCACCTTCATTTTGAGGGAGCAGCGCGCGCATGATCTCCCTTTACATGACGGGTAACAGTTGGGCGCATCGGCTTCCTGCCAGAGTGAAGCTGCTGTTTCTGTTTGTGTTGAGTCTGCTGATCATCCCGTTCAACACGCTTTGGTTCTCAGCTGCTCTGCTTGCATTTGTGGTTTTGCTTTATGCAAGCCTTGGCAGGCAGGGGCTGGAAAAGGTGAAGGCGGTGCGCCCGTTGCTCTGGATGATGGGCATCATCTTACTGGTGCATGTGTTTTTGGGAGATATCGAGCAGGGTATTACTGCGGTGTTGCGCCTATTGGCGATGGTGCTGCTTGCCAATTTCATATGTATAACAACGCATATGGAGGCGCTGATGGACGCGGTGGAGCCGTTGTTCCGGCCTCTGCGTGTGTTTGGCATCTCCCCGATGCGGATGTCACTGGCAGTTGCTTTGGTTATCCGGTTTGTTCCGGTATTGCTGGCGGTTTATGCCTCGCTGCAAGAAGCGTATAAGGCCAGAACCGCGCGCGCAAACAGTTGGCGTTTGCTGGCTCCGTTTGCCTTGCATGCGATTAAAATGACAGATCATGTTGCTGAAGCTCTGACAGCCCGTGGTGGGGCTGATGGCTTTGACAGATCCTAGAGTATTCGTGCTGAATGCACTAAGAAGATAATTTGAGCGCACTCCTGCAGGTCAGCCTGTGTCCATGTTGCGGGATGTCGCTCCAAAAGAAGTTAGGATGACAATGTCCAGTGATCGTTCTCTTGTTCAGATTGCGTTTTATGCGGCCCTGATTGCTGCTCTCGGGCTGGTGCCCAAGATTGAGCTGGGGCTTGCTGGTGGAATTCCAATCACAGCCCAGTCGCTTGGGGTGATGCTGGCAGGTATGATGCTTGGTCCGGTGCGTGGCGGTCTTGCTGTTGCTCTGCTGCTGTTCCTCGTGGCGCTTGGCTTGCCGTTTCTGGCGGGTGGCCGTGGTGGTATCGGTGTATTTTATGGTGTGACGGCTGGCTATCTGGCGGGTTACTTTTTTGGCGCAATTGCGGTTGGTGCAATCATGAAAGCCATGCGCAATATGAACGTCGTGTTTGGTGCGATTGTTTCCGGCGTGCTTGGCGGCATTGTTGTGGTGCATGCATTTGGCGTGCCGGTGCTGGCTTACAAAGCAGGGATGTCACTGGATCAGGCCTTCATGGTTGGCAGCTTGCCGTTTATTCCGGGTGACCTGATCAAGGTCGCGCTGGCAACCTTGGTGGCACACACCATTGCGCGCGGTTTGCCGTCTGCGATGTTGTCGCGCAGCTAAGCAAGTTACAATGTGTTTTTGAGAAAGCTGGTTCCGTTGGGACCGGCTTTTTCTTTGGTTGGTTGCACGGTAATATTGGAAATTGCAATGCCCGTTCTGGGAAGGAGACATTGGTGCTTACCAGCAAGATTACGGCGTTTGATCCAGCTTGGTCGAAAAAGTTCGAGAAGGAGCGAAATTTAATCTCTGATGCTTTTGGAGATCGTCTTGTTGCTATCCATCATGTTGGTAGCACAGCGGTTCCGGGACTAGCAGCCAAGCCTGAAATTGATATGTTAGTCGAAGTATCAAATCTCCATCGTACACCTGAAGCCGACAGGTTCCTGCGATCGTGTGGCCACATTCGTGGTAAAGACTTATCGCCCGAACATCACTATTACCGGAAGGACGTTGCTGGTGTTCGGACACATAAGTTGCATGTCTGCCCGATTGGGCATTTGGAGATCTCAAGAATGCTGTACTTCCGTGATCTTCTGCGACAGGATGTTGATTTAAGAGAGCAATATCAGCGCCTCAAGCTTGAACTAGAGGCCGAAAACACTGCTGGGATGAGTGAGTACCTAGCTGGTAAATCGCCATTCATTGATGCTGTTTTAAGCGCAAAACCTGACACGGGGGAATGAAAGCAGCGGCCTCACCATAGCAGTAGGGAAACCACAGATTTCTCTTTTGCCGTCATATTAATGCACCAGTGCCTGGTCCAAGTGTTTCAGGGCTTTGATGAGGAGGCCCTGGAGGATGAAGTCTTCGTCCCATGGGAGGACTTCCAGATTAACCGAGTCCAGCAGCGGGGCGAGCAGGCCGCTTTCGAGGCCTTTGTTCATGCCGTGTTTGAACAGGTCATAGGCCTGCATTGCCTTTCCGGTGAGCACGATGCGGCTTGGGTCGAGCAGGGAGATTGTGCGGGCGAGGCTGACGCCCAGTGCAAATCCTGCGTCGGTAAAGACCTTTTGTGCCTGCGCATCCCCCATGCGCGCTCTGGCTCGCAGATCCTGAATGTATTCAGGCCCATAGTACATGGCGGAGGGCGCGGTCTCTTTGGGCAGCCTTTGTGCTTCGCGATAAAGTGCGTAGTCGGCGATGTAGGCTTCCAGACAGCCTTTGTTGCCGCATCTGCAGGCCGCGCCGTCTGGTGTGTACGGGGAGTGGCCGTATTCGGCAGCAGCTCCGGTTTCACCGCGATAAAGTGCGTCCTTGATGAAGATACCCATACCGACGCCGCGGTCGATATAGACTATGACGAAGTTGCCGCTGTACTTTTCGGAGTCCTGCCGGTGTAGGGCTTCTGCGATCATGTTGGTGTCGTTGTAAAGCGTGCAGGCGATGCCGAGGGTTTTGGAAAGCTTGGCGGTGAGTTCCACCTGACGTTCTGCAATGGTTGGCGACCAGATGATGGAGCCGTAGTGTTTGCCAACAATGCCTTGGGTTGCCACGGTGATTTCCATAACACTGCGCGCGCGCCGGGGCTCTGCTTTCATCAGCTCTTTGATTTCGCGGGCGAGCAGGGCGATGAAGGCATCTCCGCCCATATCGGAGGATTCCACCATGAACTTGGCTTCGGCGTGTTGCAGGCCGGTGTAGTCCACGAGCGCAAGAGAGACACGGTCCAGCGATATTTTGACGGTGATGACGTGCGCCACATCATCCCGCAGGCGCAGGTAGGTGCGTGGGCGGCCCCGTGTGGTGTTATCCGGATTGGGCTGTTCCTCGACCTCTGCAATCAGACCGCGATCCTTGAGGTCACCCGTGATGGAGGTGACGGCGGCAAGGGAGAGCCCTGTGAGCCTGCCAAGATCAACCCGCGCCAGACTGATGTGACTGCGCAACGTGGACAACACCACGAACCGGTTTTGGCGGCGAACCTGCTCTCTACTGGCTTTTTCGATCATTCGCGTACTGGCCTGCGATTCGCATTAATGCGTATTCATATTTGTATGGAAACAAACATAAGTTTCTGAGGGTGCTCAAATAAAGAGAGTAACCGTATAAATCAATGTTTTCACCTGAAAGTTGCGGTGATCTGGCCGCTGGCATCAGCCAATTTGCCGGGCGGCAGTCCCATCATTCGTATTTTTTTGAGCTGGCAAAGTTTCTGGCATGAGGAACAGGTACATGTTGCCGCCAATGAGGGCCAGTATGGCAAGCATGATAAATGCAGGGGAGTAGCCGAAGAACTGGACGATCTCTTCGGCCATCAGATTGGAGGCTGCAGACCCAATGCCGACCACGGCGGCAAGGGCGCCTTGCACCAGATTGAAGCGGCCTGTGCCTCGGGTCAGGTCTGCGGCGATGAGCAGGATAATCACGCCGAAGATGCCGTTGGCGATCCCGTCCAGAGACTGGATGGAGATCAGGATAACGGGGTCTTCAAACCACATGAAGAGTATGCCGCGGATGGGCAGAATGAAGAAGGCCAGCAGGAAGAGCGGTTTGCGGCCCCAGCTATCGGCTTTGGCAGCGCAGAGGATGGACATGAGGGTCATCCAGAACTGCGCGACGATGATGCAGGCCGCGGCGAAGGCAATGCCGATGTTGACGTTGGAGTTGACCGAGAGCTTTTGCCCGACCAGTGGCAACATGGCGGCGTTGGCAAAGTGGAACATGAACACGCACAGCACCAGCGTGAGCAGGCGTTTGTCTGCCAGAATGGTGCCGATGGTGGAGGGTTCATCGCCATCATCGGGGGTGTGGTGCAGACCGCCACGGGCTGTGTTGTGGTTGATGGCCGAGCCGCTGACCATGCCGATGCTGATGGCCATGCCCAAGGCCATGATTGCCACCAGCCAGAACACACCGTCCGCCGAGATCCACAATGCCAGACCCGCACCCAATAGGGCGGCGAAGACGTTGCCGGAGTGGTTGGCGGCCTGATTGGCGCCCATTTGCACTGTGAAGTGCTCCGGCCCTGAAATGCCAAGGGTGATGGCTGCGATGCAGGGGCCGACGAAGGCAACTGCAACACCCATGAAGATCTGGGCAATGTAGATCACCACCGGAAACTGGGGGAACAGCAGGATTGATATGGTCGCAAAGCCAATGAGCAGGGCGCAGGAGGCGAGCAGCAGGCGTTTTTTGCGGGTGCTGTCGATGAAGGCGCCCGCTGGGGTTTGCAGGGCAACCGTTGTCAGCGAGCCAATGGCCAGTGCCAGACCAATGTCGCCGGGGGACCAGTGCAAGCCGGTGAGCAGGTAGATTGCCAGATAGGGTCCGATTCCACCCACGACATCGCCAGCGAAAAAGTTCGTCCCTAGCATTGCCTTGTTGAGCTTCATGTGAACCCTGACTGTTGTGCTGTCTGGGGCGAGAATAGGTGAGAGTTCTCTCCAACCCACCAAGGATTTTCCTCGATTGTGGGAGCCTTGATTAAGCTGCTGTCAAACCACGATAGCTACGGTTAGGCATGTCGGTCTCTCTTGGCGTTTCCGCGCTTATCTTCTTTGGCATTGCTGTTCGCCAGTGGCTTCCGTCCATGGTGCGGATTTGGCACATTATGTTTGCAGGGGCGGTTGTGCTGCTGTTGTTGGGAGAGATTACGCCCGCTGCTGCGCTTCAGGCCGTCGACTGGCATTTGATTATCTATCTGTTTGCCGTGTTCAGTATCGCTTCCTCGTTGTATGACACGGGTCTTTCTCAGGAAATTGCGGACCTGTTGTTAAAGCGGGCCAATGCGGGTGCGGTGCTACTGTGGTTCATTGTGGCTTCTGCGATTTGCGCAGCGGTGCTGACCAATGATGCAGCGGCGGTGATTGGTGTGCCGATTGCGATAATCTTAAGCCGCGCTTTCAAGTGGAAGCTGACGGTGGTTCTGGTGGCGCTGTGTGCAGCCGTGACGGTTGGCTCCATGGTGTCGCCCGTTGGCAACCCGCAGAACATTTTGGTGGTGAACGCGGCTGATTTTCCAAATATGCTGGCGACCTTCATCGTATGGGCGCTGGTGCCCGGTGTGATTTGCCTTGTTGCGGTGTTTTTCCGTTTTCACTGGCTGGTGAAGAAGAACGGGTCGGATGAGAGTGCGCTGGTCTCCAAGGACGTGGAGAAACAAACTGAGGCGGTTGAGGTGAGTAGGCGGCAGTGGCCGGCGATCGTCTCCGTTGTGCTGCTGGTGGGCATTATCACGGGTGATAGTTTGGGCCGGACGTACTTCCACCTTGGCCCGCTGCCGTTTGGCTGGGTGGGGCTGGTGTCTTGCTTGCCGATTTATCTGGCGGGGGATGAGCGCTTGCGGGTGTTTCGTGAGGTGGACTGGCCGACGCTGATCTTCTTTGTGGCCATGTTCATCGTTACCGGCTCCCTCTACGAATCCGGTTCCCTGCAATATATGTTGGGTTCTTTACAAGGTGAGCTGGCGGACCTGACGATTACCGCAGTGGTGAGCTTTTGGGCCAGCCAGTTGTTTTCCAATGTGCCCGTGGTGGAGCTTTACCTGAAGCTGCTGGACGGCGGCACCACCGGCACCTTCATGATGCTCTCGACCATCTCCACCGTGGCAGGAAACCTCTTCATCATCTCCGCCGCCAGCAACGTCATCGTCGTCCAACAAGCCGAAAAATTTGGCGCAACCCCCTTCACCTTCTGGCAATTCTGCTGGTGGATGCTGCCGATTACAGTGTTTTGTGTGGTGGTGAGCTATGGTTGGATTGTGGGGCTGACGTGGTTGGGTGTGGGGTGAGAGGTGCAATATGTTATCTTGTGCGATTATAAATTGTATTCAAAGTCGCCTCGCAGTACCGTGATAACAAACTAAGTTTTGACTCCCTACAATTGAATGGATATCTGCGTTGGGCCTATTTTCTTTTCTTGGAAAACGTCGAGAGCTGGATCATTCCTTAAAGCAGGCATCTCTCGGGGCTAAGGGTTCCGGTGATGTCTCTGGCCACATATTTGAGAACTTAGAGACTGGCTTGCCGCGGAATCTGTATTGGTCTGTTTGTGTTGACTTGCACGCGATTGAATATCTCGATGATGTTTGGGAAACGAGCTTGACCTTTGAGTGGCTGACGATGTCCACAAAGAGTTCTTCTTTTGAGATTTCTAATGAGAGTTTTTGTGGCCCGACCTGCACATGGTATTTCATTAATCAGCATATTCCTGCAAAGTCCGGAACTATCTCATTGGTGTCTGTTGATGGTTTTCGCTGTGTTGAGATCGCTTTTTCAGCGCTTTTTGATTTCCCTGGGTTTGATAATGATCCGTGCCAAAACATTGAGATCAAGGGTACAGTAAAACTGCATTGCTCAGGAGTCTCGTTGCTGCGGGATCATGTTCTGCCAAAAGCAAACTCTGAAAGTGAGGCACGAGCTATGATTGCGCCCTACTTCTCTGAGATTGTTAGCTTCTCTCACAAGGTACAGGAAGACGAAGACGGTTGGCCAGTCGAAGTGACTGATAGATTTCTCTTTGTGCCTTAATACATATGACGAGTTCATTTCGATCAGGAATGTGAAAAGCTCCAGAGTGAAAAAGCAGCGTGTGATGGTTGTTGGGTGTCCGGGGGCGGGGAAGTCTACGGTGGCTAGGCGGTTGGCTGCTGTTACCGGTTTGCCGCTTGTGCATCTGGATTTTCATTATTGGCAGGCTGGTTGGGTGCCAACTGAGAAAAAGGTTTGGGTAGAGAAGGTGAAGGCCTTAGCGGCTGAGCCTCGTTGGATCATTGACGGGAACTATGGGGGGACGATGGAGTATCGTGTGGCCCGTGCTGATAAGGTGATCCACCTCGACTTCCCGACACATATTTGTCTTTACCGCACGTTTCGGCGGATGTTGGCTGGCATAGGAAAGAAGCGAGAGGCCGAATTTGTTGAGGGTTGCGAAGAACGCTTTGACTGGAAATTTCTTTGGTTTGTGTTCAATTACAAACGAGCACACAGACCACGCGATCTTGCAAAACTAGCATACTTTGATGGCAGGGTGCTGAGGTTTGAGCATCCCAGAGAGCTGGAGCGGTTTTTGGGGATGGTTAGGTAGGGGATAAAAAAGTCCTACGTGTTTCATGCGGTGGACGCTGTCGATTACGGTGTTTTGAGTATAGTGGTGAACAATGCATGGCTTGTGGGACACACGGTATTGGACGTGGGACCATTATCATTGACTTCTGTGCATTACTGCAAACTCGGAGGACAGTGCTGAGCATAAGCTTCAATAAATTTAATATGGATAATGAGGCAACGCACAATCCGCATGTTGATGCGTGCTGCAGATGAGCATTGAACTGGAGAATTTAGTTTGATGATAATTGAGAAAAACCTATAGTCCTTACTGAAGCGGAGGGAAGGCAAACGCTTCTAAACTATTTTTCTTGTGATAGGCATTTAATATAAATGGAACTTATAAAGATTATTCATGATCGGACCAATGCGATTTTGGAGCGCTTCAAACAAATCGGGGCGCCGCCAAAAGTGGCAATTTCTCAAGATCATAATTTTAAGAATTTAGAGCAGCTATTCGATGGGAAAATTACACAGGGTGCTGTTGAAGATATTCTGTATTTCAATAGTAGAGTATCTCCAGACGAATCATTTGTCTTAGTGCGCCCATGTTATGAACAATGTCGCGAGGCTTACATAGATTTCATCAATTCGGTCTATGGGTCGGATTTTTCGACGCAAGACCTACCTAAAGGAATTGATATTGATCACCTTCTTGCGAAATCAAATTCGCCTGACTATTCGTGGATTCGATTGGAAGCAGTTGCAGCTTCAGTTAACCGGTCTCACGGCGCTGGAGTAGAGAAGAGAAATTCAAACTCCCCAATTACTGCTGCGAGAAAACAGAGTAATTATCACCATGGCTCGATGACTTGGCTTTCTGCTGCGAAACTTGCAGCACTTAAATCTCCACTTATTAGTAAATCCAAGACTGCTTCAGAAAGATCCGAGGCAATTATACAGTACTTTGTTAACATGGGCTTTGAAAGAAAAATTGTAGAGGTTGGACTTAGCGTAGTGATTCATAATAGTGAAGATGAAACTCTCTTTTCATTCTAAATGTTTAACCCGATAAGGAACGTACATACGATCGTACGAAAGGGTACAAGTTCCTCCCAAAACACAAAAAGCCAGAAAGCGTCCCCCCACGCTTTCTGGCTTTTTTCAGCTGCGGGTGCTGCTGGTTATTCGGCGGCGTTTTGATTGATGACGCCGCGTTGGATTTGGTCTTCTTCGATGCTTTCGAAGAGGGCGCGGAAGTTGCCTTCGCCGAAGCCTTCGTCGCCTTTGCGTTGGATGAACTCGAAGAAGATTGGGCCGATGACGGTTTTGGAGAAGATCTGTAGCAGGATCCTGGTCATGCCGCCGCCGATGACGCCTTCGCCATCAATGAGAATGCCGTGTTTGGCCATGCGGTTGAGTGGCTCGGTGTGGCCGTGTACGCGCTCGGCGCTGCGGTCGTAGTAGGTTTGTGGTGGGCCGGGCATGAACTTGAGGCCATCGTCTGCCAGCTTGTCGGTGGCGTCGTAGATGTCATCGGTGCCAACGGCGATGTGCTGGATGCCTTCGCCTTTGTACTTTCTCAGGTACTCTTCGATCTGGCTGGTGTCATCCTTGGACTCGTTCAGCGGAATGCGGATTTTGCCACAGGGTGAGGTGATCGCTCGGCTGACGAGGCCAGTGATGCGGCCATCAATGTTGAAGAAGTGGATCTGCTTGAAGTTGAAGAGCTCACGGTAGAACGCCCACCACTTGTCCATATTGCCGCGATAGACGTTGTGGGTCAGGTGGTCGAGGTAATAGAAGCTCTTGCCGGTTGGCTTTGCATCTGCTTCGCCCAGCCAGTCGAACTCCTCAGAATAGGCAGAGCCTTTGTCGCCGTACTTGTCGATGAAGTAGAGCAGGGAACCGCCGATGCCCATGATGGCAGGGGCATTGAGGGTTTTGTCGGAGCCGGTGTAAGGTTCTGCCCCGCAGCTGATGGCATGTTCAAATGCGTGCTGTGCATTCACAACGCGCCATGCCATGGATGGTGCGCACGGGCCGTGCTCGTCAATGAAGCGGGAGGCGAAGCTGTTTGGCTCGGCGTTGAGGATGTAGTTTACATCGCCCTGACGGTAAACGGTGATGTTCTTGTTTCGATGCTTTGCGACTGGAACAAAGCCCATGCGGCGGAAGAGGACGTCCAGCTTTTCCGGCTCTGGATGGGCGAACTCAACGAACTCGAAACCGTCGGTGCCAGCTGGGTTATCTTTGGTGATTTCAGCTGGTCCTGCGTCATGCGGAAATGGGCCCATTTGTTCCTCCTCAAACAAGGCGATCTCAGTTTGGAACCATTCTGAAATATCTGCGACGCGACAGGTTTGCATTCTTACGTGAATTCACGCAGTATATGCACGAATTGTGCGTCATATATGGATTTGGTGCGAAAGATGATTGAGCTTGACCGGTTTGACCGAAAATTGCTTGCAGCGCTGCAGGAGGATGCCAGCCAGACCAATCAGGAGCTGGGGGAGGTGGTTCACCTGTCGGCCTCGCAGGTTTCGCGGCGGCGGACGCGGTTGGAGCAGGAGCGGGTGATCCGCCGGTATAAGGCGGATTTGTCGCCGGAATATCTGGGGCTGGATGTAATGGCGTTTGTGGGGGTGGCGCTGGCCACGCACAACAAGGAGAACGCCAAGCTGTTTCGGGATTTGGTGCGCACCATCCCCAGCGTGCAGGAGGCCTACGCCATGACGGGGGACATGGATTACATGCTCAAGATCAGGGTGAAGGATTTGAAAGCGCTGGGTGAGGTGATCAACAACGAGCTGCTACCGCACGAGGCGGTGCAGAATGTGCGCAGTTCGATCTCCATGGAAACGCTGCGCGACGATAATCATCTGCCTTTAGGTGGATGAACATTACAGTTTTGTTAGGTAGCAATTTTGCGGTTGAACGTCTCTTGACGTGGAATCCCCGGCTTCCCATCTCCATATGAGCTTGGCGTGAAACGTCAGGATCAACGAGATAGGATTATTGATGTTCGACAGCAAGGCACTTCTTGATCAGTTCTTAGGTTCCAACGGAGGCAATCAGGCCCGTGGTGCTTTGGACAAAGGGCAGTCGTACATCAAAAATAACGCTGGTGGTCTTGCAGGTGGTGCCCTTGCTGGTGGATTAGCCGGATATCTTCTGAGCGGCAAGAAGAGCAAGAAGCTTGGCAAAAAGGCCGTGAAATACGGCGGCATGGCGCTTGTTGGCGGCCTTGCCTACAAAGCTTTCCAGACATGGCAGAGCAACCAGAACAATGGCGGAAGCGGTGGTACTGCTGCGCCTCAGGGTTCTGCACCGACGCAGGCTCAGCCTACTCGGGCAACTGTTATGCCTGTTCCTGAACCGCTAGCCTTGCCGGACCCGACCGGCACTGCGTTTGACCCGGATACCGGGAACGGTGATGGCAAAGGGTTTGCCATGGCGCTGATCATCGCGATGATTCAAGCTGCCAAAGCAGATGGCAATGTGGACGGCGTTGAGATGCAGCGCATCTTTGAAAAGCTGGATGAGCTTGGTCTGGGTGCTGAGGAAAAAGCGTTCGTTCTGGACGAGATGCGCGCGCCGTTGGATATTGACCGTGTGGTTGCGTTTGCGACGTGTCCTGAAACGGCAGCAGAGATTTACGCTGCATCGCGCCTTGCGATTGATCCGGATTCTCCGGCAGAGCAGGCATACCTGATGATGTTGGGGGCGCGGCTGGAGCTGGATGGTGGCTTGGTTGCGGAGCTGGATAAGGCGATTGCAGCGGCCCAGGCGCAGGCATAAACGCGCCAAAATTTGTATTGCTCGCAAATCGGGTGGTTACGGTTTGCGGTAGGCCATAGGTTGCTCCCAACTTGAGGAGTGACCTATGGCCTTTATTATTTCCGGATTGAAATCAAACGAGTTTGAAGCGCTGAACGGCTTGAGCGACGAGCAGCTGGCAGAGCGTAATGTGGTTGTTTATGTGGCTAATGAGAAGCCGGGCTTTCCTTGCCGCGTTACGTTGGATGATGCCGAGGTTGGGGAGCGGGTGTTTTTGTTGAACTATGCTTACCAGCCACATGACACGCCCTACAAAGCCTCCCATGCGATTTTTGTGCGTGAGAATGCCTCTGACGCTGCGCCTTATGTGAATGAGGTTCCGGTGTCGCTGTCTTCCCGCTTGCTTTCACTTCGCGGGTTTGATGCGAACCAGATGATGGTTGAAGCGGATATTGCGCAGGGGGATGACATCAAGTCGATGCTGGAGAGCTTTTTTCAAAATCCGGAAGTCTCTTATATTCAAATGCATTATGCGCGGCGTGGTTGTTTTGCAGCAGTGGCACATCGGGATTGATCTAAACCTATCTTACTAGTGCAATTGGCCCGTTCAGTTTCTATCCTAAGCGCCAAAGAGGATGGGAGCTTGGGAGGGCTGGCATGCGCACATTGGGAACCTGGGATTACATCGTGGTGGGAGCCGGTTCGGCGGGCTGTGTCGTTGCCAACCGGCTTTCTCAGGACCCTGATGTGAAGGTGCTGTTGCTGGAAGCTGGCGGCAATGACAGGCACCCGTGGGTACACATTCCGGTTGGCTACCTCTATTGCATGGGCAATCCGCGCATGGATTGGGGGTTCCAGACAGAGGTGGAGCCGGGGCTTAATGGACGCAAGCTGAATTACCCGCGCGGCAAGTTGCTGGGTGGGTGTTCCTCCATCAACGGTATGTTGTATTTGCGCGGGCAGGCGCAGGACTATGACCACTGGCGTCAGCTGGGTTTTGCTGGCTGGGGCTGGGATGACGTGCTGCCGTACTTCCGCAAGTCAGAGGATCACTATGGCGGCTCTTCTGCCGTGCATGGTGAGGGCGGCGAATGGCGTGTTGAGGAGCAACGTTTGTCGTGGCCTATCCTCGACCGGTTCCGCGATGCCTGTGAGGAAGTGGGCATTCCTAAGACTGATGACTTCAACGGGGGTGATAATTTCGGCTCCTCCTATTTTCAGGTGAACCAGCGCAAGGGGGTGCGGTGGAGCGCCTCCAAGGGGTTTTTGAAGCCAGCTGCAGGACGGAGTAATCTGAAGGTTGTCACCAATGCGCAAGTAACTGCGTTGGAGTTTGGCGGTCGCCGCGCTACTGGTGTTTGCATGATGGTGCATGGGGAGATGACCTCTGCCGCCTGCACAGGGGAGATTATCCTGAGTGCGGGGGCAATCGGGTCACCGCAGATCCTTGAGCTGTCCGGCATCGGGTCCGGCGAGCGGTTGACGGGCCACGGGATTGAGATGGTGTTGGACCAGCCGCAGGTGGGGGAGAACCTGCAGGACCATTTGCAGATCCGCAGTATCTATAAGGTTCAAAACACGGTGACGCTGAACCAGCGGGCGAATTCTTTGCTTGGTAAGGCGAAGATCGCGGCGGAGTATGCGCTCAACCGCTCAGGACCCATGTCCATGGCGCCTAGCCAGCTTGGTGTGTTTGCGCGCTCTGACCGTTCCTTTGAAACGCCGAATATCGAGTATCATGTGCAGCCACTCTCGCTCGATAAGTTTGGCGATCCGCTGCATGAGTTTCCGGCGATTACGGCCAGTGTTTGTAACTTGCGGCCTGACTCGCGGGGCAGTGTCCATATCGGCTCGGGCAATGCAACGGCGCATCCGAAGATCCAGCCGAATTATCTTTCGAGCGAGAGTGACCGGCAGGTGGCGGCAGACAGCCTGCGTCTGACGCGGAAAATCATGGAGACCAAGGCGCTGGCGGAGTTCTCGCCGGAGGAGTATTTGCCGGGTGCACATATTGTCAGCGATGAAGACCTCGCCATTGCAGCCGGCGATATTGGCACCACAATCTTCCATCCTGTTGGCACATGTTCGATGGGCACGGTGGTTGATGAGCGGCTGAAGGTAAAGGGGCTTGAGGGCCTGCGCGTCGTCGACGCCTCTATCATGCCCCGCATCACCTCCGGCAACACCAACTCTCCAACGATCATGATTGCGGAGAAAGCCTCGGATATGATCCGTGAGGATCGGAGGAGAGGGGGTGTTGGTTAGGGGACTTGCTTGCTGGCACTTTATGGTTTGGGTGTTTATTTCGTGGGTTGGAATTGCAGATGGATGAGCGGGTATGGTCGTCCCTGACCGTCGGTCGCTAAGCGGCCCGTTTTTACGAAGCCCATTCGTTCATAGAAGCCAATTGCTTGAGCGTTTTGTTCGTTTACATCTGTTGTCAGATTGGGATGATCGACGAGAGCGGCTTTGATCAGCGTGTTGCCGATGCCTTTACCATGATAGTTAGGGTCGATAAACAAAGCCTCCAGATGCCCTTCGTGAAGGAACATAAAGCCAAGAGGTTTGTCGGCTTCGTCGACCGCAAGCGTGAAACGTACTTTTGGAAAGAAGGCAGAGACTTCCCGGTCAATCGCTTCTCTGTCCTGGGGGGAAAGAAAGTGATGTGTCGCGTCGACGGCCTCTCGCCATATCTCTAAAATACGTGAGGTGTCTTGCTCAGTTGATGTGCGCGTTTGAAACATAGGGCACGACTTATAGCCAGCTATGGTCATATGCAACACCAGCTCCCTGACGATTGTGATTGCGAAAAAGGCTTCGGATATGATCCGAGAGGATCAGGCACGGGTGTGGGGGCAACGTGCTTGGCATGGGGTTAAGATATGAATAAGGTTGGGCTTTCTAAGCACCTGTTGAGGCCAGTTTATTGCAGTTAAACATTAAGAACTTCGAGGTTTTACTTTGTCTTTTACCGAACTTCCGATGCCAAAAATTGAAACCGAACGCCTTGTCTTGAGATCCTGGCAAGAGCGGGATTTTGAGTGTCTTAAAAGCATTTTTTGTAATGAGGCGACCGCTCAGTATGTCGGTGGTGCACGTTCAGAAGCTATGGTCTGGAGGAATATGGCAATCCTCATCGGTCATTGGCATATGCGTGGCTTCACCGTTTTTGCAGTTGAACGGAAAGAGGATGGTCGAACCATCGGTTACGCTGGGCCGTGGTATCCGCTGGAATGGCCGGAGCCGGAGATGGGTTACGGATTCAGGGCGGATGTTCATGGCAAAGGGTATGCCTCAGAGGCGGTACTGGCCGCTCTGCAATACGCTTATGATGAGTTGGGCTGGAAAACAGCTATCAGTCTCATTGACGTCAGAAATGAGGGTTCCAGATCGCTTGCCAAAAGACTTGGCGCGCAACATGAATGCAACCTCACTTTGCCTGAAAAACCTCCAGCTGAAATCTGGAGGCACGTGTCACCCGAGCTGCTTAAGGAGCGGATGAGCGCTCGCGTTATGCTTGATGGGGTTTGAGGTGGACGCAGTTGTTGTTCTGCCATAGCGCTGAACGGACAGTCCTATCTTGGAGTGTTTAAATGGGTTCGAGCTCCATCAGACACTGTTCTCATAGTCTGATGCAGTGTTCTGGTGGTAGCCTTACGCCCGCTGCCACCGCCTGCTTTTCTTGAATGTGTTTGATGTAACCTATAGAGGCCTGATATGAGTCAGTTGTTTAGGTGGGGCAGGTGGTTATAGTCCACGTCTGAACCGCGAAATGGAGTGTCTTGGTTGTGGCTGGTGTCTGGCGTTTTCTTTCTGCTGCTGTTGTGAGCCTCGTGTTGGTCGTTGGCGGGAACAGTGCTGCGTTTGCGCAGGGGCGGGAGCAGATATTGGTGTTTGCGGCGTCCAGTCTGAAAGATGTGCTGGAGGATGCTGGTGCGGTGTTTGACCAGACACACAACACGGATACTGAATTCTCCTTTGGTGGTACGCAAACAATTACCCGCCATGTGGTTGCCGGTGCGCCTGCTGATGTGCTGGTGACGGCGGATGATGAGTGGATGGATTACGCTGTCCGCAATGGCGTGCTGGTGGATGACAGTGTGGTTGAGCTGGCGTCCAACGGGCTTGTGCTGGTTGGCTCGGAGGAGCTGGACGCCAAGCCGGTTGAGCTGGAGCCTGAAGCGTTGCAGGCAGCGCTGGCGAATGGGCGTCTTGCTATCGGGGAGCCGGAGACGGTGCCTGCCGGGCGTTATGGCAAACAGGCGCTAACCCACCTCGGTTTGTGGGAGAGTGTGGCCCCTCGGGTGGCTCCGGTGGAGAATGTGCGCATTGCTCTAGCGGCGGCTGCGCGGGGTGAAGTGCCGATGGCGCTGGTCTATTCTTCTGACGCTCAAGTGGAGCAAGGGGTGCGCGTGCTTGCGAAAATTCCGCAGGACAGTCATGATCCCATTGTTATTCCCGGAGCGTTGACCACCATGCATTCGGAGAGTAGCGCGGAGTTTTTAGAGTTTTTGACGAGTGCTGAAGGGCAGGAGATCTTTCTGGCACATGGTTTCAAAGTGAGCGGCGATTGAGCTTTTATCTGACGGATGCAGAATGGGAAGCGATCCGGCTGTCGTTGCAGGTTGCGGGCCTTGCGCTTGCGATTGCGCTGCCGCCTGCGGTTCTGCTCGGCTATGCTCTTGCCCGCTGGAGGTTTCCCGGTCGCACGCTGCTGAATGCGCTCGTGCATTTGCCGATTGTGCTGCCGCCTGTGGTGACAGGTTATGTGTTGCTGGTGTTGTTTGGGCGGCAGGGCGTGTTGGGCGCCTTTTTTGCTGATGTGTTTGGCATTGTGTTCGCCTTCCGCTGGACCGGGGCTGCACTGGCAGCGGGAATCATGGCGTTTCCGCTGATTATTCGTCCTGTGAAGCTTTCCTTTGAGCTTTCCGATGGGCAGCTGGAAGAAGCGGCGCATTCGCTGGGCACGTCCCGGCTTCGCACCTTTTTGCTGATTACGTTGCCGCTGGCGCTGCCGGGTATCCTGAGTGGGGCGATCCTCGGGTTTGCCAAGGCGATGGGGGAGTTTGGGGCAACGATCACGTTTGTTTCCAATATTCCAGGTGAGACGCGGACGCTGTCGCTGGCGCTTTATACCGAGATGCAGAGCCTTTCTGGTGATCAGGGGGCGATCCGGCTGACTGTGATTGCGATTGTGGTATCCATCTGTGCGCTGGTGTTCTCCGAGGTGATCTCAAGGCGTCTTTCCCGCAAGTTGGGAGGGCAGCATGATTGATGTTGATGTTTCCAGCCAGTTGGGCGACTTCTCGCTTTCCGCCAAGTTTAGGGTGAACAGTGGGATCACGGCGATCTTTGGTCGCTCGGGGGCTGGCAAGTCCTCGCTGATCCGCATGATTGCGGGGCTTTCGGCTCCAGATCGCGGACGTATTGCGCTGGGCGAGCGGGTTGTGTTTGATCGGGCGGCTTCCATCAACGTGCCTGTTCAGCAGCGCGGCGTCGGTATGGTGTTTCAAGATGCCCGCCTGTTTCCGCATATGAGCGTGGAGCGGAACCTGCTTTACAGCCAATGGGCGGCTGGGCGTCACTCTGCTCTTGGGTTGGGTGAGATCGCCGAGCTGCTGGGAATTTCTCATCTGCTCAAACGTCGTCCGCATGGGCTTTCTGGTGGAGAGAAGCAGCGAGTGGCGATTGGGCGAGCGCTGCTTTCCAATCCGCAGATCCTTGTGCTGGATGAGCCGCTGGCCTCGCTGGATGCCTCGCGCAAGGCGGAGATCCTGCCGTATCTTCTTAAGCTGAAGAACGAGTTTGGTATTCCCATGCTTTATGTGAGCCATAGTCTGGGTGAGGTTGAGCAGCTGGCGGATACACTGGTGCTGCTGGATGCAGGTACTGTGGTGGCGCATGGGCCGATTGCACAGATGCTGAGTAATTTGGAGTTGCCGCAGTTGGCGAGCGGACCGGACGCGGGCTCGCTGCTGTTTGCCAAGCTGGACCACTATGATGAGCATTGGCAGATTACCGAGTTTGGTTTGGAAGGGCAGACCCTTCAATTGCCAGGACAGCTGGGCGGTGTGGGGCAGGATGCACGTATTCGCATTAAGGCGAAGGATGTGGCTTTGGCACGCAAAGCGCCTGAGGGAGCGTCTATCCGCAATGTTCTCTCCGTTGTGATTGAGGGTGTTACGGAGACCTCCGGCCCCTATGCTGAGGTGGATTGCCGGGTTGGGGAGCAGCACTTGCGGGCGCGGCTGACACGTCACTCGGTGCATGAGTTGCAGCTGGCTGCGGGGCAACAGGTATTTGCTTTGATTAAAAGTGTTGCGCTAGACCAGTGAACAAACACGGGTTAAACCGTAGATGATTGAGCGTATTTAAGCGATGTCATGGGAGGCATCGCAGCTACCGTATGTCTTTACGCGTATCCTTACGGAGACCCTCTCGTGTTTTCGGGGGATGCGCTCTAACCTGCGCATCGGACAAGTGACGTGAGACGGAAGAGCAGATCAGAGCAGCGATGGCATCGGGTGTCCAGAGTGGCGCTCATGATGTTTGTGCTGTTTGCGCTCATCGTTGCCTGGGTTGCGATGAAGCTGAGCAGTCAGTTTTATATGGCTGACTTACAGTTGCGCAGTCAGGCGACTTTGTCTGTACAGGCTGCCGGGCTTGAGAAGTATCTCGACAAATACCGTTTGCTGCCACCATTGCTGGCGCAGCGCTCTGACATTGTGCGGATACTTGCCGATAATGAGCATGAGCGCGGGCAGAATGTTGCCAAGGTGATTGCGGGCATGTCTGGCGCGCAGGAGGTTTGGTTTCAAAAGCCTGAGGGTGAGATTGTTGCCTCCAATCTGATTGATACTGCCAGCCTCGCGGAACAAGGTATGTCTTCTTATGGGGATGCGTTGCAAGCTGCGCGGCAAGGGCGGCTTGGCCGACAGCTGGTGCATGCCCGCAATGGCGGAGCCGCCAGTTACGTCTTTATCGCGCCTGTGCGGCAGGGTGAGCAGGATTATGGTTTCATCGCTGTGCGTGTCAGCCTTGAAGAGGTGGAGCAAAACTGGGCGCTTTCCAAGGACCGGCTGGTTGCTGTTGATCAGAACGGTATTGTGGTGGCGACCAATCAGGCGAGCTGGCGCGGAGAGCGTCTGTTTACGCAGCGCACCGCACGGAATGGGCGTGCTGCGGGTGAGCGGAACGGTGTGATTGAGCGGCGCTGGGAGGATCAGGACTTCCAGCTGGTGCGGCTGAGCCCACCGCTCAATAAGTCCAACTTCCAGATGACCGAGCAGGACCTTCCGGTTTTGAACTGGCAGGTGGCACTGTTTGCAGACACGGCTCAGGTTCGCCAGCAGGCGATCTGGGCCGCGCTTGTTGCTTTGCTTTTGTGTGTGGTGAGCAGCGGTCTGTTCTGGATGGCCGGGGAGCGGCGGCGGCGGTTGCTGGAGCGTATGCGGCAGGACAAGGATTATGCGGAGCGGTTGGAAGAGCGGGTGCACGAGCGTACACGAGAGCTTTCCACCATGAATGCTTTGCTGGCGCAGGAAGTGCGAGAGCGTGAGGTGGCCGAAATGGAATTGCAGCAGGCGCAGGCGGGGCTGGTGCAATCTGCCAAGCTTGCGACGCTGGGTGAAATGTCTGCCGCGATTTCTCACGAATTCAATCAACCGCTGGGCGCGATCCGTACCCACTCTGAAAATGCGCAGGTGCTGATCGAGAGTGGCAAGTCAGATCGGGCGCTCAAGAGCCTTGGCAAGATTGTTGCCATGGTGGAGCGGATGGCAGCGATCAGTCAGATACTGAAAGGGTTTACCCGTAAAGCTGGTCGTGATCTGATGCCGGTGAAGGTTTCTGCCGTTATTGGCGAAGTGCTGATGCTGACAGGACCGCGCTGCAAACAGATGGGCGTGCGGCCTGAGGTGTTGCAGCCTGATAAATCTCTTGAGGTTCTTGCGGGTCAGGTTCGGCTGTCACAGGTGCTGATGAACCTGATGAGCAATGCGCTGGATGCGATGAAGGCGCAGGACGGCCCGCTGATCCGGATCTCTGTTTCCCACGAAGGGCAACAGGTGGTCATTCGGTTTGAGGACAATGGGTCGGGCGTGCCGGATGATGTTGCCGCGAGCATATTTGATCCGTTTTTCACCACAAAGGATGTGGGGGAAGGATTGGGGCTTGGTCTGTCCATTGCCTTTAAAATAATCAAGGACCTTGAAGGCGAGTTGCGCTATGAGCGGTCCGAGCTTGGCGGTGCCTGTTTTGTGATTGTGCTGCAGGATGCGGCAGCTCTTTCCGGCGATCCTAAGGAAGAAGAAATTGAGTATGGACGTATGGGCGATTGATAAAGCCACCATTCTTCTGGTCGATGACGACGAGGACATGCGTGAGGCGCTTGTGGAAGGGCTGGAACTGGCTGACTACAACGTGATGGGGTTTTCCCGCGCTGAGCAAGCGCTGGAGCACATTACGCATGAGTTCTACGGCGTTCTGGTCAGCGATATCCGCATGCCGAAGATGGGTGGCTTTGATCTGATGAAGGCGGCCTTCGAGATCGACAGTGCGTTGCCTGTGGTGCTGATTACCGGCCACGGGGATGTGCCGCTGGCGGTGGAGGCTATGCGTGCCGGAGCCTACGACTTCAAGGAGAAGCCGTTTCCCGTCAGTGGGCTGGTCACTGTTCTTCAGCGGGGTTTGGAGAAGCGCCGTCTGACGCTGGAAAACCGTGTGCTGCGTGAGGAGCTGGGCAAGCTCTCCGGACTGGAAGAGCGCATTGTCGGCAAGTCGCCCTCCATGGAAGCCCTTCGCAATATGATTACGGCGCTCTCCGGAACCGACGCGGATGTGCTTATTCTGGGTGAGACCGGCTCTGGCAAGGAAGTGGTCGCCCGTGCGTTGCACGAGGAGGGCGTGCGCAAGGACGGGCCGTTTGTGGCGCTGAATTGCGGGGCGCTGCCTGCGGATATCATCGAGAGTGAGCTGTTTGGCCATGAGAAGGGGGCCTTTACTGGCGCCAGTGGTCAGCGCATTGGTAAGCTGGAACATGCCCATGGTGGGACGGTGTTCTTGGATGAAATCGAGTCCATGCCGTTGGACTTGCAAGTAAAGTTGCTGCGGGTTTTTGAGACGCGGAGCATTGAGCGGCTTGGGTCGAACAAATCCATTCCGCTGGATCTGCGTTTTGTGGCGGCGACCAAGGAGGATCTCGAAGCGGCCTCCAATGAAGGGCGGTTCCGGAAAGATCTATTTTATCGTCTCAATGTAATTACGCTGGTCATTCCTCCGTTGCGGGAGCGGCTGGAAGATGTACCGGTGTTGTTCCACTATCTGACGCGCGGGGCGCGGGCGCGGTACCGGAAGGAAGTGCCGGAGATTTCGAGAGAGTTTCTTTCAGAGTTAATGCAGCGCGACTGGCCGGGTAATGTGCGCGAACTGCGCAATGTGGCGGACCGGTTCGTGTTGGGACTGGAGGGGCAATCGAAGCCAGTAGCTGGTGGTGGAAGCGTTGCCGGGGCGCAGAGCGGCACGCTGGCGGAGCGTGTAAGTGCCTATGAGCGCGATATTATTGCTGCTGAACTTGAGAAGAATGACGGCAAAATCAAGCCGACCTATGAGGCGCTGTGTGTGTCTCGTAAAGCGCTTTACGAGAAAATGAAGAAGTATGGCTTGAGCAAGGATGAGGTTGGGGAGTGAAGGTGACAAATAGTAAATTTGGAGGCCGAGCTGGCTTTGCGGCATTTGGAGCGGTTAGTTGGGGTATTTAAGCCTTATCAGTCGCTTCAAATTGAAGCTTCTTGTCCTAGCGTAAGTTGGCATGGATACATGGTCCAGCCACGAATTTTGTTGGACTTGATAAAGTCTTGGAGTTCATCAGAACAAAAATAAACAAATCTGTTTGTTTCATCAGTGCCACGCCATAAATGCAGGCCTGCTACTTTATCTTTATGCAAGAACAGAGGTGCTGCTCGTGGAGGAACCCAGTTTCCTTGCCAGCCTGATGATTTAGCAGCTTCCAAGCCGAAACCGTGGGTAAATTTGGTTTTCTCATAGTCAAACGGATCAAGTTTTTGTCGCAAAACCACATAATAATACAAGCCGTGGATTCTTCTCCTCTTGCGATCTACTACTCGAATTGGGAGAAAGAGATGCGTATTTGGTTCCAACTCCTCTATTTTATTCTTCACACGTTCGCTCAGGAACAACGGATGATTGGTCCATCCTAGAATATCTGGCATTTTTATCCCAGAGCGCGGACTAACCACCATTGTTTTGGGAAATGTCTTAAGTATCTCTTTTCCAAATTCTTTTCCTAGCGCGAAGGGACGAAGAAGTTCTACCGGAAAGTCTGGTTCGAACTGGAAAGGCACACTATCCTTGTCGTAAATTGATCTTTGGAGGAAGTACGGCATGAAGGGCTTTCTCAAAGGCTAAACCAAGTTCAATGTCGAGAAGTATATCCGATGCCATAAAGTCAGAACTCTGCGGATAATCGTGGGGCAACCAAAATTGTCGGATTCCGCTGTACGATATCTAAACCGCAAGATGTGCTGAATTGATGATCGTGTTTTGTGATAGGTGATGTGTCGAATTCGACACATTTTTGAGTGATTAATGTTACTTATTCGTAACAAATGCAGAATGAATAATTAGGTGAAATTGCGTAAGTGACTGTAATTATTGTAAGTATTAAAACTGGCATGCGAATTGCTTTTAGTGTCGTGAGGGGCTTTGCTCCGTTCCATCTGGGAGGATACTATGAAGAAATTGATTAGCGCTGCCACAGTTGCAGCAGGCATGTTTGTCGCACCTCAGGCTTTTGCTGCTGAAGCGTGTGATCCGGGTGAAGTTGTTATCAAGTTCAGTCACGTTGTGTCCGCAACAGGCCACCCAAAGGGTGATTTCGCGACCGCACTTGCTGAGCGCATCAACACCGAGATGGATGGCAAGGCCTGTATGCAGGTGTTCCCAAGCTCTCAGCTGTTTGATGACGACAAGGTTATGGAAGCTCTGCTGCTTGGCGACGTTCAGATCGCTGCGCCTTCTCTTTCCAAGTTTGAAGCTTACACCCTCAAGTACCGTGTGTTTGACCTTCCGTTCCTGTTCTCCAACATGGATGCAGTGAACAACTTCACGCAGGGGCCAAAGGGTCAGGAACTGCTGGGTGCGATGTCCGACATCGGTTTTGTTGGTCTGGGCTACGTTTACAACGGCATCAAGCACTTCTCTGCAAACAAGCCATTGCTGGCACCTACTGATGCAAAGGGCCTGAAGTTCCGCGTTCAGACCTCTGACGTTGCTGTTGCGATGATCGAAGCACTGGACGCAAACGCACAGAAGCTTGCGTTTAAAGAAGTGTACGGCGCTCTGCAGACCGGCGTTGTGGACGGTCAGGAAAACACCTGGTCCAACATCTACACCAAGAAGTTCTTTGAAGTTCAGGACGGTATTACAGAAACCAGCCACCAGCTGCTGTCTTACCTTGCTGTGACTTCTCAGGAATGGCTTGATAGCCTTGATCCAGACGTTCGTGATCAGTTCCTGACGATCTTTACTGAAGTGACCAACGAGTCCAACGCTCGCTCTTCCGCTATCAATGAAGCTAACAAGCAGAAGATCATTGAGTCTGGTGCAGTCGTGCGCACTCTGACACCTGAGCAGCGTCAGCAGTGGGTTGATGTGATGAAGCCTGTATGGGGCCAGTTTGCTGATGATATCGGTCAGGACGTGATCGACGCTGCCGTAGCGGCAAACAACTAATCCAAATAAAAAGAGGTCCGTCCGGTCATTGGATCGGGCGGACCCATAAAATCCACAATGGTTTCTTTCGTTGTGCCGCCACACACTGGGATTTGGCGTCACACACCGGGAAAAGAGAATGCTGTTGCGGGGGAGGGTGCTTTGTCTCGACTAAACAAAATAATTGATGCTTTCGAAGAAGGGGTTATCGCCACCATCCTTGCGTTGATGACGCTGGTCACCTTCTGGCAGGTTGTCATGCGGTACGGCTTTAACTCCGGCTGGGGGGGCGCCCTGCAGTTCACCCGCGTGCTGTTTGCATGGCTTATTCTTTTCGGCATGAGCTACGGTTTGAAGATTGGGGCACACCTTGGCGTTGATGCTTTCATCCGCCTGTTTCCCAAGCCTGTCTTCCGCACATTCGGACTAATCGGGGCTCTGGTGACGCTGCTGTATGCGGCGCTGCTGTTTGATGCTGACTGGTTTGGCTGGTTGCTCGGACTCGATAACCGCGGTTCGACCGGCGGGGCCTATGACTATGTGGCGCGGTACTACAAGCTTCCGATTGGCATGGAAGATTTGAAGTTTCCTGAGTGGTATCAGGAGATGTTTGGCGTGAAAGAGCGTGTTCCGCGCTGGTGGGGCTATGTGATCCTGCCTATTGGTCTTGTGCTTCTTGCCTTCCGGTCATTGCAGATGTGCTGGCTCATCATAACGGGGCAACGGGACACCATGATTGCCGCGCACGAAGCTGAAGAGCTCGTTGAAGAAAATAAAGATGTTCTGAAGGACTAAGCTCAATGGAAACCGCTGTTCTCTTTTTGCTGCTCTTCGGGCTGCTTCTCATCGGGGCTCCAATCGCGATTGCGCTTGGCTTGTCTTCCGTTCTCTTTATCGCACTGTTCTCACATGACTCCATGAGTTCCGTGACCATTCAGATGTTCAATGCGTCACAGAACTTTACGCTTCTTGCGATTCCGTTCTTCATTCTTGCTTCCAGCTTTATGTCCACCGGTGGTGTTGCACGCCGTATCGTGAACTTTGCGGTGGCGACTGTTGGATGGGTGCGTGGTGGTCTGGCAATGGCTGGTGTGCTGGCCTGTATGATCTTTGCGGCGCTGTCCGGCTCCTCGCCAGCGACTGTGGTGGCGATTGGTACCATTGCGATTGCGGCGATGCGTCAGGCTGGTTACTCCAAGGAGTTCGCGGCCGGTATTATCGCCAACGCTGGTACGCTGGGTATTCTGATCCCGCCTTCCATTGTGATGGTTGTTTATGCGGCGGCGACGAACGTTTCCGTTGGCCGTATGTTCCTTGCCGGTGTGATTCCGGGCATCGTTGCCGGTCTTATGCTGATGGGTGCGATCTACGTCATCGCGCGTAAGAAGAACCTGCCTTCACAGCCGTTCCCGAGCTTTAAGGTGCTGTGGTCTACCTTTGCTCAAGCTGCATTTGGCATGTTCCTTATCGTGATCATCCTCGGTGGCATTTATGCGGGCATCTTTACGCCGACTGAAGCTGCGGCTGTTGCTGCTGTTTATGCGTGTCTGATTGCTCTGTTCATCTACCGCGACATGGGTCCGCTAAAGGAAAAGAAATGGCGGAAGCCGGGTGAGAGCTTGATTGAAGCAGTGGGTCGTAACATTGGTTTGATCACTCTTTACTTCGTTCCCGCGCTGTTTCACCGGGATACGCGCAAGGTGCTGATCGAGAGTGGTAAGACCACGATCATGCTGATGTTCATCATTGTGAACGCCTTGCTGTTTGCCCATACGCTGACTGCTGAACGTATTCCGCAGATCATCACTGACTGGATGGTTGGTGCTGGTTTCGGCTGGTTCACCTTCCTTGTTGTGGTCAACATTATCCTGCTGATTGGCGGGCAGTTCATGGAGCCTTCCGGCTTGTTGCTGATCGTGGCGCCGGTGGTGTTCCCGATTGGACTGGAGCTGGGCGTTGATCCAATTCACCTGGGCATCATCATGGTGGTGAACATGGAGATTGGCATGATCACTCCGCCTATTGGACTCAACTTGTTTGTGACCTCGGGGATCACGGGCATGAGTCTGGTGCAGGTGGTGCGCGCTGCTGCTCCGTTTGTGATGGTTCTGCTGGTGTTCCTCGTTATGGTCACGTACCTGCCATGGCTCTCCACAGCGCTGCCGACCTACATGATGGGGCCAGAGGTTGTGGTCAGGTAGGCGAACCTGAAATTGCTTTTATTGAAGGCCGGGGCACTTGCTCCGGCCTTTTTGTTTCTCTGCTTATTTGAGGTTAATGCCGCCAAATATCTTAGGAATATCTTTGTGAGCTGTGCTCATAGCTAACTTTTGGTTTAGTCCGATCAGTCAGGTACTGAGGGGCATTGCTCTAGCTCTTGAGTGAGGTACCTATGTGGAGAATGATAGCAGCTGTAGGTCTGGCATTGGGGGTTGGTTCAGCCGCACCTAGCTTTGCTCAGGACGCGTGCAAGCCGGGTGAATTGGTCATCAAGTTTAGCCATGTTGCTCAGTCCTCCGGCCACCCAGCGGGAGATTTTGCAACGAGGCTTGCCGAGCGTGTGAACGCAGAGATGGATGGCAAGGCCTGCATGCAGGTGTTTCCGTATTCCCAGCTTTTTGATGACGATAAGGTGATGGAAGCCATGCTGATGGGCGACACGGAGCTTGCGGCGCCCTCTCTCTCCAGACTTGAGGAGTATACCCATAGGTATCGTGTGTTTGATCTGCCATTTCTCTTTGAAGACATAGATGCCGTTGACCGGTTCACACAGAGCGAAAAGGGGCAGGAGCTTTTGAAGGCCATGTCCGATGAATATGGCGTTGTTGGTCTTGGTTATCTCTATGAGGGGCTTAAGAATTTTTCCGCAGGGCGGCCGCTTGTGGTGCCATCTGATGCGAACAGACTGAAGTTCTGGGTTCAGAACTCCGATGTGTCGGTGGCTATGATTGAAGCGATGGGTGCGAGCGCCCAGAAGCTGCAATTCAGGGAAGTGTATGGTGCATTGCAGTTGGGTATGGTGGATGGACAGGAGAACAGTTACTCCAACATCGTGACCTCGCGGTTCTTTGAAGTGCAGGACGGCGTGACGGAGACCAACCACCAACTGTTGGCCTACGTGGTGTTTGCGCATCAAGTGTGGCTGGACAGCCTTGCTCCTGATGTGCGGGAGCAGTTTCTGATGATCTTTAATGAGACGCTGAAAGAGGCCAATGCGCAGGCGGCCCAGACCAATGAGGAAAACCGGCAAAGGCTCATTGATGTGGGCTACGCGGTGCGTGAGCTGACGCCTGCGCAACGGGCGGAATGGGTTGATCTGATGCGGCCTGTTTGGAGAAAGTTTGAAGAGGAAATCGGGGTCGATCTGATTGAGGCTGCTGAGGCTGCCAATCAGTCCACTCCTGACTGAACGTTTCCCGCATGACCATTTAAGAGTATTGCGTGCGTACATCTAAGTTCTATGATCAATGTTGATCATACAATAGGTGCGTCATGTCCGAGGTTATTTATCTTTCCGCAAAAGAAGCTGCCAATGAGCTGGGTGTGCGTCCGGCAACGCTCTACGCTTATGTGAGCCGTGGATTGGTCCGCTCCATTCAGGGGCCGGGCCGGACGAGGCTTTATGATGCCTCCGACATCCGTTTTTTACGCAGCCGCCGGTCTGGGGAGGGAGCTGAGGATCAGGAGGGGCAATCGCGCAGTGCGGCGGCAAAAGGTGTGCTGGAGACCAAGCTAACGCTGCTGACGGATGAAGGGCACTATTACCGCGGGCAATCTGCTTTGGAGCTGGCAAAGGCCGGTACGCTTGAAAGCGTGGCGACGTTGCTGTGGGATTGCAAAAGTGACCCATTCGCTCAGTCTGCGCCGCAAGCTGCTGGGCTGGTGAGCGAACATCAGCAGCCTGTGGAGCGGGCCATTATCGCTCTTTGCTGTTGGCCTGAGCAGGACACAGCTGCCTATACGCTGTCTCAGGAGCTACTCAAGCAAAAAGGGGCGAGCCTTATTCGGGTGGCTGCTAGTGCGCTGCTGTTGCAGCCACCGAGCACGGCGCCGATGCACCGGCAGATTGCTCAGGCGTGGGGCATTCGCGATGAGAGGGCGATTGACCTGATCCGGGCGACGCTTGTTTTGTGTGCCGACCATGAGCTCAACACCAGCGCATATGCGGTGCGGTGTGCGGCTTCCACCCGCGCGCCGTTGCATGCGGTTCTAATTTCCGGGCTGGGTGCCTTTATGGGCCCTAGACATGGCACAAACGCGGAGCGTGTTCTGAGTTGGCTGAAGCACATTCATGTGAGGGAAGACATCGAGTGTGTGCTGCAGGAAAGATGTATGAACGGCGAATATCTGCCGGGACTTGGCCATTCTGTTTATGGTGGGCCTGATCCGCGAGGTGAATTTCTATTAGACATGCTCATGCAAAGTGGGCTGGATCATCCGCTTATTGAACTGATTCCGCCATTGCTGGAAAGATCCCACGAGCTTTTTGGCAAGCACATGAATGTGGATTTTCCACTAGCACTTTTGGTGCAGATTCTGAATCTTCCAAAAAAATCAGCAGGGATTTTGTTTTGTATTTCAAGAATTAGCGGCTGGATTGCGCAGGCACTCGAACAATACCAATTGCAAGAACAAATACGACCTCGTGCTGCATATGTTGGTATTCGTAGGACCTAAAGAGCCGTTCAGGTGAATAGTTAGATTTTTTGATCTTTAACCTGAGCGTGTATTTCAAGGAAATTTAGCGCTTTCCTAGCGTAAGATTATGTAGTTTATGTCGTTTTAGTGTAGTGAATTTTATATCGATTATTTTAACTTAGTGCCATTAAGTATTTTTTAGATTATCAATAATTGAGTAGTTTCTGTTCGATGTTATCTATTGTGGAGATTTATGTTTTTACATGTTTCCGGTGACTTCTAGTTGATTTGGGGGTGTTCAAATTGGGGAGGTGGTATGCTACGTCTACATCGTCATTTGAAATATCTGATGTATTTCTCACTCTATCAAGAATAAGGCATTTCATGAATCGTCTGCCCCCTTTGAATGCTTTGGTCGCGTTTCGTGCAGTTATGGAAACTGGGAGTTTGGTTTCGGCGGCCCAAAAACTGGCAATTACGGCTAGTGCTGTCAGTCACCGACTCAAGGCGCTGGAAGATCATCTGGGGCTGGAGCTGTTTGAGCGACGTTCCAGAGCTGTTTTTCCGACAGCTGCAGCGTATCGGTATGCTTCCGAGATTGCAGAGGCGTTTGATAGAATTTCGACGGCCACGCGTACCATTGAGGCAATCGGGAACAGAGATACCTTGAGTATCCATTGTTCCTCAAGCTTTGCGAGCAATTGGCTGCTGCGTCGTCTGCGCTCCTTTACGGCGCATAACTCAGAAATCACCGTGACTGTTTCCAGCAGTAGTACTGATCAGAGTATTGAAGACGGGCTTTATGATCTTGTCTTCACGCGCGATGCCGATGCTCCTGACGAGTTTCGGGAGCTGTCGCTGGGGCGGGAGAAGTTCCGTCCGCTGATTTCACCAGAACTGCTGGATTCGGTTGGTTATCCGAAGAAGCCCAATGAGCTGCTTAAACTTCCGATTATTCGAAGTGAGCGGGCTCCGGTTTCCTGGGAGACATGGCTGATGGAAGCCGGTGTTTCAAATCCAATCGTCAATGAAGTGATGGTGTTTGAAAGTGCGGCACTGGCGCTTGATGCTGCCAATAAAGGGTTCGGGATTATTCTGGAATCCAACCTTTTGAGCGCTGAAGCAGAAACCGCCGGGCGTCTTGTCCCGATTTTCCCTGAATACCAGCGGGATGGTCGTGAACATAAGCTGATGTGGCGCGAGAAGCGTGGCGCTGAGCCGAAGATCCGCAGCTTCCGTGACTGGCTTGAAAACCAGCTGCGTTATGATTTCGTGGATGATGATGCTTATGAGCCAGCTGACGCGCTGGTTGACTAAACCGGCCTTATGTGTGCGGCTGGTCGCAGGGGCAAGTGACTGGCAACATGCGTTGATGTTTTTTGAATTGGGTGGGTGCTACGGTATCCGTCCAATTTCGGTTTCAAGGTTTGCCGCTTCGCCCCGCTGACACTTCATGTAGATTGGGTGGGGGCGCTTTACGGCGCGGGCTAGCCTCTGAGACAAATTTCTTCTGTTCAATTTCGATTAAATCACTTAGAAGCACCCCCAAATGCGCGGGGCTTTGCTTTTCCCCAATGCAGAGCCAGAGGCGCTGGGTCATAGCTCGCTATCAGAGCTTTAGAAAACACCAGAGAATTTGGTCACCACCATGAGAACCTCAGAACTCCTGATGCCTGCGGGCAACTTGCAGAAACTCAAGATTGCCGTTCTTTACGGCGCGGATGCAATCTATCTTGGTACACCGGATATGTCGCTGCGCACGAAGGCCGAGTTTACGCTTGAGCAGGTCGTTGAAGGCATTGAATTTGCGCATAAGCACGGCAAACGTGTTTATCTGACGCTGAACCTGTTCTCGCATAACAAAGACGTTCCCAAGCTGAAGGAATATGCGGAGACCATTCGCGATATCAATCCGGACGGTCTGATTATTGCAGATCCGGGTGTGTTCCAGTTTATGCGTAAGGAGCTGCCGAATGTGCCGCTGCACATCTCCACGCAGGCGAACGTGTGTTCCTGGCTTTCCGTTGATTTTTGGAAAGAGCAGGGCGCTGATCTGGTGGTGCTGGCGCGGGAAGTTTCCTTCCCTGAGCTGACGGAGATTCGTGAGAAGTGCCCTGACATCCGTCTGGAAGCGTTTGTTCATGGTGCAATGTGCATGACCTATTCCGGCCGCTGCCTGCTTTCCAACTTTATGGCGGAGCGTGGCGCGAACCAGGGGAACTGTGCGAACTCCTGCCGCTGGAATTACAAAGTGCGTATGCGTATGAAAGACGGCACCATCAATGAGCTTGAGCTGAACGAAGACAACACGAATATGTTCGAGTTCTTGCTGGAAGAAGGATGCCGTCCGGGCGAGCTGATGCCAATTTTGGAAGATGGCCGCGGTTCTTACATTCTGAACTCCAAAGACCTTTGCCTGATGCCGAAGCTGAACGACTTCCTGCGCATCGGTGTGGACTCTTTGAAGATCGAAGGTCGTGGCAAGTCCATGTACTATGTGGCCGTTGTTGCGCGTGCCTACCGCATGGCGATTGATGACTATTATCGCGATCCTGAGAACTGGAACCCGCAGAAGTACATGGATGAGATGTACAGCGTGGCCAACCGTGGCTACACCACCGCGTTCCATGAAGGCCGTTTGAATAATTACGCTCACAACTACGAGGACACGCACTCCATTGGTGAATGGGAGTTTGCGGGTATCATTGAGGAGGTGACGGACGAGGCCTTCTATATGAAGGTGAAGAACAAGATCATCGCGGGTGAGGTGCTGGAGTTCCTGCAGCCGATGTCCGATGACAGTGTGCTGTTGCGTATCTATGAGTTTGAAGATGCGAAATCCGGTGAGATGACACAGGAGGTGCATGCTGGCAAACAGCCTTTGGTGCGTATTCCGTTCTCCCTGTTTGATAAGGAAGATGCGGCGACATTCAAAGATCGCTTCCCGATCAATACAGTTGTGCGCAAGGAGCGGCCTCTTACGCCTGAGCAGTGGAGCCGTTTGAAACTGGACCGGACTGCGGAGCGCATTGAAGCGCGTGGTGAAGCGACGGAAGCGCAGCAGAACAAGTATGAGAGCCAGCGTGACAGGCTGATTGATGCGATTGCTGACGGCAGTCAGGATCGCAAGCCAAAGTCTCCGCGTCTTGGTCTGGAAGGGTGTTGTGGCCGTGGCTGTAACGGCTGCATGATCTTTTGGGAAGATCCCAAGTTCGAGAAAGCTCGTGAAATTCTGAAGACCAAAAAACAAGGCGTGATGCTGGCGCGGAATGCGCTGAAGCACGAAGTGAGCTGATAGCGTAAGTTCATTGATGACTTTGAAGCCCGGGCAGGTGATGCTCCGGGCTTCTTGTTTGTCTCTTCGGGATCAGACCGGGATGACTACCCAGTAATCCAGATCAAGGATTACGCCGTCCTCGTATTTCCCTTCTTCATTCTTAAAAGGGAAATCTCCGCAGGTGCGGTCCTTGGTGGCAACGAGGCGTAGGCGCAGCGCAGCTACGTCGTCTCGGCCTTCGATCCGCTTCTTGTCCAGCACTTCAGACCATGCATAGACGGTGTCGCCTGCAAAGAGCGGTGCGACGTGGCGTCCGGCATTGATGCCTGTGATGTGGAAGGCGTTGCCAAGTCCATTGAAGGACAGAGAGCGTGCCAGCGAGATGACGTGGCCGCCATAGATCAGGCGTTTGCCGAAGCGGCTGTTTTTCTCGCTGTGATGATTGAAATGGACCTTCGCGGTGTTCTGGTACAAACGTGTGGCGAGCTGGTGTTCTGCTTCTTCCACGGTCATGCCGTCGACATGGTCGATTTTCTCACCGACTTCGTAGTCGTCGAAGCGGAATGGTGAACCCGAGAGGTCAAAGTCCCATTCATCAATGGAAAGTGCTGGAACAGCTTGTCCCAGACAGTCAGCGGAAACTCCCTCTGGCAATTCCGGCAGGGTGGTTTGTGGTGCTGGCGCAGTTTCGTCGCGCTTCTTGACCATGACCCAGCGGGTGTATTCCAGAACCTTTTCCGGGTTTCCGGGCTCTTTGTGGCGGTAGCCAGTTGAGCGCACGTAAACAACACCGGTTTTTCCGTTTGAGTTTTCTTTGAGTCCGATGACCTCTGATGTGGCGGAGACGGTATCTCCGGCATATACCGGCATCAGGAAACGGCAATCGGAATAGCCTAGGTTGGCAACAGCATTTAGCGAAATGTCGTTGACCGTCTTGCCGAAGACCACATGGAACACCAGCAAGTCATCCAGCGGATAATATGGGTATCCAATAGCTTCTGCAAAAGCAGTTCCCGATTGTACCGCAAAGCGAGTTCCGTACAGTGCAGTATAGAGCGCTGTATCTCCCTCGTTTATGGTCTTTGGTGTGCCATGTCTTAAGACTTGGCCCACGTGAAAATCTTCAAAAAAGTTACCGCAAGACGTTTTCGTCTTAACCGCAGTTAACGTCATGTATGTAGTCCCCCAACAACAACACGGCAGGCTTTCAATAAGAAGTATTTTTACTTAGCGCGCAACACCTTGGTAAGTTGACAATTTGTACTCAAGATGTCGCCTTTGATATTTTTTTATTTTGCCTTCGTATTTTTCTTGGTTATCCAATTGACCTGTTTAATCTAACAAATTCAAAGGGTTGACGGATGATGCGCTGGTTTCAGCATCCCGTGCTCCAGTTGATCGACAAAAAAGCCTAAAAGAAATAGGCAAGTTTTCTGTCGGTTTGAGGCTCTTTATATCCCAGAAACAGTATAAATAGGCAAGCTATATGTAGGTAGTGGCTAGGTAATTAAGTCACAGTTCTGCCTCAAACTCCATTTTGAGATTGGATATGTAGGATTGTGCAAGCGAGTCACCGCTGAAATTCGTAAGAGACTGTGATTCACCTGCGGTATTTTGCATGCTGAACCCGTTGTTGGGCCCCTTGTTGCCCCCCCCTGAAAACCCATAGTCTTTTCCTCTACATGAATGGGTTATTGTGGGCAGATGGAGGTTTGGGCCCATGGTGAGCTTGTTCTGGAGGGGGGTAGGGGTTGTTTTGCTGGCGTGGGTCGTGTGGGGGCTTTATGGAGGATACACGTTTCTCTACGATGTGATCTATAAGTCCGCAGACCCGTTAATGTACTGGATTGGTCTGGGCTTATGGTCCGCTCTTGGCCTGAGCTGCTTCTTCTCGTCAACTAATCAGGAATAAAGGACCAATTTCTCAATTGATCTGAACTACACCGGTAGTATTCTACTGTTGATGAATGCTGCAGGCAGTTTCGCTGCGGCATGTGGTTTTTAGTTCAGGGAGGTTGCTATGTCGAAGAAAATCCTAATTTCTTCAGGTTCACCCTTTGAAAAGACAGCTGGGTACTCTCGTGCAGTTGTTGATGGCGACTTCGTCCATGTTTCCGGCACAACCGGCTACGACTACTCCACCATGCAGATGCCCGAGGATGTGGGAGCACAGGCGGTCAACGCGCTGGAAACCATCAAGGGTGCGCTTGCGAAAGCCGGATGCTCGCTGGAAGATGTGGTGCGGGCGCGCTATTACGTGACTGACCGGAGCCACGTTGAAGCTGTCTTTGCGGTTCTTGGTGAGTACTTTGGAGAAATTCGCCCAGCCGCGACGATGGTTATCTGCGATCTCATTAAAGAAGAGATGAAGGTTGAGATAGAAGTGACCGCTCGCAAGGGTTGATCATTCTTCCGCCCCAGCACTGGCAGTGTACCTACTGATAAGTCTGTGCAAGAGACTTCGGGTTTCTTGTCTTTATTACCCGTTGAAAGATGGTTTGCCTTAGCTATATAGGCAGACAGTAGTGGCAATAACGAGATGGCGACGTATGACTGATTTCCCGAAAGAACTGCTGACTGGATATAACCTTTACAGAGAGCGTATTTATAGTCAGCTCAAGGAGGAATATGAAAACCTCGCCATCTATGGGCAAGAGCCGCAAGTGATGGTGATTTCCTGCTGTGATAGCCGTGTCACTCCTGAAGGTATCTTTCATGCGCAGCCAGGTGAGTTGTTTGTGGCTCGTAACATAGCCAACCTTGTGCCTCCGTTTGTTGAAGGTGGAAGTACTCATGGTACCAGTGCGGCTCTGGAGTATGCTGTGTCTGGCCTGAAGGTGAAGCACCTTGTCATTCTGGGTCACTGCAAGTGTGGTGGTGTGCAGGCGTTCCGTGAAAGCAATGGCAAGCTCAGTGAAACCGGCCAGTTTGTTGGTCCTTGGATCAAGATGCTTGAACCAGCTGCGATCACACTGGCTTGCACGCCGGTTGATAAGAATGAAGACCCTCAGCTTGCGCTGGAATATGCCGGTATTCGCCAGAGCCTGAATAACCTGATGACCTTCCCGTTTGTCGAAGAGCTTGTCGCTAGGGGAGAGCTGCACATCCATGGTGCGTGGTTTGATATCGGGTCCGGCACTTTGCGGGTCATGAATTCGGAAACCAAGATCTTTGAGGATGCGCAGGATCTGTTGCCGCGCCTGAAGGATCAATCCGCTGGTAAGCAGGCTTCCAAATAAATCTACTGATTTGAGATTTTTTAAAGCCGCGTTCTGCAATGCTGGGCGCGGCTTTTTCGTTTGCGCATTTTCAGTTTGCGTGTCGGCTCTTCCAGAGCATGAGTGCGCGCTGTTTTTCTCATTCCTTACGCCTCTTATCCGGTGAGGCGTGCTTGATGTTGTTGCGATGCAGAAACCAGATGCCCAAGGGGACCAGCAGGGCGAGGATGACAGCTATAATCATCAGGTGTTCAAAGCTCTGTAATGAGAAGGGCAGAGCGGGCGGCGGAATGAAGCCAATCGTAAAGCAGCTGATTGCAGTCAACATGCCGATGCCACCAAGCAGCCAGATCCCCCAGTTGCCGCCGGGTACTCTATAGGGGCGCGGGATGTGGGGATGGGTGTAGCGAAGGCGGATAGCTGCCACGAACATCAGCAGGTACATCAAGGAGTAGAGCAGGACAGCGGTTGAGGTGAGGATGAGGAACACCAGATTGACGTCCTCAAACACGATGAAGCTTAGCGCGATCAGGGAGATAAGTGAGGCTTGCAGGATCAGGAGCGTTGTGGGGACATTGTTCTTGTTGGCTTTGGCAAAGCGCGGTGGCAGTAATCCTCTTCTACTGGCAGCCCACATGCCTTTGACCGGACCTACGATCCATGTGCTGACCTGTCCTGCTGCGCCCACTGCAACCAGCAGGGCGATGAAGGGCGTGAGCATTGAAAGTCCATAGGCATTGAGATAGGCGGAGAACGCCTGAAGGGCTCCGTTGATATTGGAGATATTGCCCTTCTCAAGAATGAGCGATACGGCAAGGCCACCGGCAAGGGAGATGATGAAGCCAGCGATTGCGGCGGTGAAGATGGCGCGCGGGTAGTTCTTTTGCGGGTTTTCGACTTCGGTTGCGTGGCTGGCCGAGACTTCGATACCGACAAAGCCGAAGACAAAGCTCATGAAGAATACAAGGCTGGTGGTGTCGGAGAGAGACGGTATCCAGTTTGCAACGGTTGCCGATGTGTCGAGGGCAATGGTTTCTCCGGAGAACAAGTAGAATATGCCAAAGACGACGAGCAATGCGGATGGATAGAAGACGCCAAAGGAGACTGCGTAGCCGGAGATTTTCTCCGAGGTTGCCGTTCCGCGGAAATTGATCAGCGTTGCGGCCCAGTAGAGGGCGAGGACCGAGAAGGTGATGTAGTCGCGGTTTGATCCCAGTTCCGGATTAAAGGCGTAGGTGAGTGTTGCGGTGGCGTAGGCGACGATGGATGTGACGCCGAAGATGGACTGGATCCATTGCAGAAACACAGCAACAAAGCCGACAGGGGTGCCGAAAGCAGCCTCAACCCAATGGAACACCCCGTTTTGTGGCCAGCCGGTTGCGAGCTCTGCGGAAATGAGGGCTGTTGGAATGAGGAAGGCGAAGACGGTGATTGCGTTGAGGAGGACCATCTGCATGCCGGTCTCTGCCATCATCGGCATATTGCGCAGGGTTAAAAACAGCGCTGTGGTGATCAGCACCAAGGGTATGAATGCAATTTTGTGTTCAGTGCTGGGGGTTTGGTCCTGCTGCATTGGTCACCGGTGTAATTCTTGATGACCTGAACTCTAAATTGAGGGCCTGAAAAAAGACTGAGAGTACGCATAGGAAGCGCTTTGATGGTGTTAAGTTGCTGTTAGTCGTTGGCTATGCGCGCTGGGCTAGATGTCCTCTTTACAGATGGTGCGGTCAACTTCCATCAGTTCAACAGGTGCACCATGTACCTCGATGAAGGCAACTGTCAGGCCTGCGATCGGTGAGTTGGGTTCGATGATTACCTTCTGGTCCTTGAGGGCTTCTTCCAGATTATCTACTTCAAATGCGACATGGGCCATCGTCTTGACGATTTCCGGGTAGGGCGCATCCTCATCAAAGCGTTGCCACTGGATGCCGAAGGGATTGTTCTTGTGGTCGCTGACGGTCATGTGCAGGTGAGGTAGGGGGATTTCATCCTCAAAGTATCCTCTGGTTGGAATTCCGATGTGGTTGAATTTCATTGGCCTTCCTCCAGTTTGGCAGCGTGTGACCACGTTTGGGACCAGTGGCCGAGAGGTTTGTGAAGACTGAGGCCTCTTCATATTCCGTTATTTGGGTGATGGAGTTAACTGCCAAATTTAATAGCCTTCGCGCATTGGAAAGATTGCGCGAAGGCTTTTGCTTAGGAGCTTGCTACTGCGATGGCCGGGGCCTGTGTTTTCTTGTAGGCAAGCACGATGATGAACGTTAGCCCAAGCGTCAGGATCTCTGCCAGAATGGTGCTGTACCAGATGCCGGTTTCTCCCATTGCAAAGGGAAGCAAAAGGGTCAGCGGGATTGCGAACAGGTAGGTTCTGGAGAGCATAAGTATGCCGGAACGCGGTGCATCGCCGATGGCCTGAAAGAAGATGGCTATCATCATCAATGGTCCACCGAGGAAGAACACCATGGTAACGATTGGTATGATGCGGGTTACCTCTGCGATGATGGTTGCGTCATCCACGAAGATTGCACCCAGCTGGGACTTCAGCAAGAAGTAGGTGGCCTGAACGATGCCGCAATAGATGAGAGCGATGATGAGTGCCACTCTCAGCGTTTGTGCGGTTCTTTCATGCTTTTGGGCGCCGTGGTTATTTCCTGCGATGGATTGCAGGGCCATGCTGATGCCCAGCAGCGGCAGGAATGTAAAGGTCTGCATTCGGGTGATGATGCCAAATGCACCAGCCGTTGCTTCATAGCTGCTGCCCGCCCAAAGCTGGATCGCAAAGAGCGTGATTGCGGCGGAGAGCGATACGCCGGTGTAGCCGAGACTTTGTGGGACGCCGAGGGCGATCAGGGACTTCCATTGGAAGCTGACGGGGCGCCACTTCAGGAAGGATGCTTCCCCATGCTTTGAGGCATAGTAGGCAACCATCGCGCACAGTGACAGCGATTGGGCGGTGAGTGTGCCATAGGCTGAACCTGCGACTCCCCAACCGAACTGAACCACATAAAGCCAGTCGAAGAAGATGTTCAGGAATGCGGAACTGAGCGTGATGACTGTCATGAGGGGGAGTAGTCCCTCACAGCGCAGCCTGTCGATGTTGATGGAAAGAATGAACCCCAGCGGCGAGCCCAGAATGAGGATCGCCATATACTGATAACCGACCTGCGCAAGTTCGTTGGAGCCGTTTGTCAGTAACAGGGCGAGCTGAAATCCGGTTGCGAGGAAGGTCAGGATAAGCAGGGCGCAAAAGATCAGCGCGAGGGCGATTGCGCTATCAATGATCTTCTTTGCCGTGCGGTGATTGTTTGCGCCGAAGGCACGGGCATAGATGCTGGCGAACCCGTTGGAGACGAGGGTGAACAGCGAAATGAGGATCATAAAGAGCGGGAACATGAGCGTGACGCCGGTCAGTGCCTGCGTGCCCACGTAGGCTCCCAGAAAATAGGCGTCAACAACGGTGTGCAGGCCGTTCACCATCATGACGAGGCTGATCGGCAGTGCGGTTTTTGCAAAGAGCAAAGGTATGGAGCCGGACAAAAAGATATTGTCCGGTCTGGAAGGGGAAACTTCAGACATCAAAACGACTTTCGGTTCAAAAGCGGATAAATGCTGGTGCTCGCGTTGCCAGTAAACCGCTGAAACCCTGCGGTTTGATGTTAAAAAAATAGAACTTCACCAGAGCGATTAGCTTGCGAGCGGCGGGTGTCCGAACCACATGACGATTATACGTGCGGCTAAATTGTACTGCAAGTGGCCACCTGAATTAAGCAAGATTTGTGAAATGGCAGGTTGCGGTTTGAAATTGGGTGTTGTTACGGTTGACGGGGGCCGTGCCTGCGACCTACTGCTTTTGCAATTATTTATGGCTCCTGTTCATCCACTCTGCTGAGAGGTCTTTCCATGGCAAAAGCAATTCACATGATGGTCCGTGTTTTGGACGAAAAGCGTTCGCTCACGTTTTATCGCAAGGCGTTTGGGTTGGACGTGGCGGAGAGACTGGACTTTGACAGCTTCACGCTGGTTTATCTGCGCAATGCAGAGAATGATTTTGAGGTCGAGCTGACAGTCAACAAAGACCGTAGCGAGCCGTACTCATTGGGTGATGGTTACGGCCACATTGCATTCTGTGTTGATGATCTTGATGGTGAGTATCAACGTTTTCAGCAAGAAGAGCTTGCGCCAGAAGACATCAAAGAGTTCTTCGTGGAAGACAATCTGCTGGCGCGCTTCTTCTTTGTGACGGACCCTGATGGATACCGTATCGAAGTGTTGCAGCGGCATGGCCGGTACCAGTAACCGCTTTCCATTTTCCGCCGATACGGCTCCTTAGCTTAATACTCGATCTCTATTTCTGCAGGGGTTGGAGGAGAGTATCGCATAAGCTCTTCCCTGCTGTAGCTGTTGAACGTCTGCGTGAAGCCATCACGTAGCTTGTACTGCGGCTGCCAGTCGAAGTTCTCCAGATATCTGGTGGTGTCCAGCGCGCAATCGTAGTCCCGGAATGGAAAATACTTCAGTGCCGGGATGCCCGGTGCCATTTCATTCCCGTAGAGAATTTTTGCTTTTACCCCAGCGATCGCACAGAGCATCTCGACCCACTGTTCCATGGTCAGGATATGTGGGTCCGCCAGATTAACGGCTTCTGTCGGCATGGCGTGCATGTCCAGCAGATACAGAATGAAGCTGGAAAGGTCATCACCATGAAGAAACTGCAGTTTGGTTTGACCGTCTCCCGGAAGGATGATCGGGCGTTCTGTCAGCGCGCGTGCCCAGACAAATTGCTCACGGTCGAATTTATTTTGCGGGCCATAAAGGTAGGGCGGGCGGATCGTAATAACTGGAGTGAGTTCCTGACTTAGCAGGAAATGGTCTGCTTCTGATTTGTCTCTGCCATAATTGCCCCAGGCCTCCGGTCCGCCGATTGGATCCTGCTCCCTTGGCAAGCTTCCGTCGGTTTCTTTGTAAACTGCTATAGTGGAGAGATGGATCCATCTCTTGGTCTGGCTGCCGAAGGTATTGAACGCGATCTCTGACTGCTCACGGGTAAAGGCACTGGTGTCTATGACAGCATCGTATCTGCCCTTAACCTGTCGCATGGCAAACGGGTCGTTCCTGTCTGCAACCAGCTGCTTTGTTCCCTCTATGGGGCGGGAACCTCTGTTGAGCAGGGTTACATCATAGCCCTTCGAAAGTAGCGCCGGAATGAGGGACGCACCAACGAAACCCGACCCACCGATAACTAATAATTTATTCATATTGTACAGTACCTTATAACGGTCCTCTCGTCAGATTTGGAGTCTATCCTGCGGGGATTAAAGAAAACTGTCTACTGCAAAATAGTTGAGGCCCTTTCCATTTTCGTTGAAAAATTGAGCCTTGCAATAGCGAGGGTGAAACGGCACAAATGGTCAACTTTAATTTGCAGAAAACGGGATATTGACCCATGGCATCCAACAAGCTCCTGCTTCTTCCTGGTGACGGAATCGGTCCAGAGATCATGGAAGAGGTGAAAAAGGTTATCGCCTGGCTCAACGGGCAGGGCGGAGATACTTTCGAGTATGACGAAGGCCTTGTTGGTGGTAGCGCGTATGACGCTCACGGCGTTTCCATCTCTGAAGAAGACATGGCGAAAGCACAGGCTGCGGATGCTGTGATCTTTGGTGCTGTTGGTGGCCCTAAGTGGGATGATGTTCCTTACGAGGTTCGCCCCGAAGCTGGCCTGCTGCGTTTGCGTAAGGACCTGAGCCTGTTTGCAAACCTGCGCCCTGCGATTTGTTACCCAGCGCTGGCTGATGCGTCTTCTCTTAAGCCGGAAGTTATTGAAGGTCTGGACATCCTGATCGTTCGTGAACTGACCGGCGGTGTATACTTTGGTGAGCCAAAGGAAATCATCGAACTGGACAATGGCCAGAAGCGCGGTATCGATACGCAGGTTTATGACAGCTACGAAATCGAGCGTATTGCTGGCGTTGCGTTTGATCTTGCGCGTACCCGCGATAACCGCGTCTGCTCCATGGAAAAGCGCAATGTGATGAAATCCGGTGTGCTTTGGAATGAAGTTGTCACCGCGACACACAAAGCAAACTATGCTGATGTTGAGCTGGACCACATGCTGGCAGATGCCGGTGGTATGCAGCTGGTTCGCTGGCCGAAGCAGTTTGACGTGATCGTCACCGACAACCTGTTTGGCGATATGCTGTCTGACGTTGCAGCGATGCTGACCGGCTCTCTGGGTATGCTGCCGTCTGCTTCTCTTGGCGCTCCTGATGAAACAACCGGTAAACGCAAAGCGCTTTACGAGCCGGTACACGGTTCTGCGCCTGACATCGCTGGCACCGGTGCTGCGAACCCGATTGCAATGATTGCAAGCTTTGCAATGGCGCTGCGCTACTCCTTCCAGAAGATTGCCGAAGCGGACATGCTTGAAAAAGCAATCTCCAACACTCTGGATAAAGGGCTTCGCACCAAAGACATTGCGAAAGACGGTGAAGCCACGATCTCCACTGCGCAGATGGGTGATGCGATTGTCGCCGAGCTGGCCGCTCTTGCAGGTGTTTCCGCCTAAATTTCTGGAAAGTTTGTGAAACTTGAGGCAGGGCTTCCGTTGGTTCGGAAGCCCTGTTTTTGTTGGTATGGCGGTAACAGTCTGCCTCGTCCTTGGTGCGCTAACTGCCAGCGTTGTCGGCTTTGCCATGCCGAGCCAGTTTCCACTTTTATCGGGATGAGGTTTTTGGCAGCAGTGGCTTACTGATTGCACCGCTTAATGTTCTAGTATTGATGTCTATTATGTTGAAGGTTCACAGCCGAAAAAAGAACAGAACCTTACCAGAAGCATGAGGGCAATTTGCCCGTGGTCAGAACAAGCTGGATTGGGTGCTTTCTATGAATACTTCAACTGCATTTTAATAGTAAAAAACAGTTATAGTTAATTTATGGGTACCCTTTACAGCCATTATCATACTTTAATGCGCGTGATTGTATCGTTCAGTATCTGACCCTTTGAGTTGTCTCATAGTTTATTCCAGCGTTATCGAGAACTTTTAGTTACTGGTCGTCCGACTGGATATTTAAATGTTGCTGAATTGCTGCGCACGGGTGGAGAGTGATAATGGATTTAAAAAAATCTATCAGAAAACGCGTCGCTCGCTTGGCGGGGATACCCTTTTACAAGGGGCAGGAAGCTTCGGCCGAAAATTTGCGCCGGTTTGCCAAACTTGCGCAACCCAAGATGACTAATTGTGAACTTATCCGCATTGGCGGCGCAGGAGACGGGGGATATCTGATCCCAGATGATTTGGAGGGGATTTCCGCCTGCTTTTCTCCCGGTGTCGGCCCGTTTGTCCGTTTCGAGGAAGAGCTGGCCGGAAGAGGTATTCCGTCTTTTTTAGTTGACGCTTCGGTGGATCATCCTCCCGTGCATAACCCGAAGTTCTCGTTTCAGAAAAAGTATCTTGGCGTGGAAGATTCAGGTGATTATATCCGGCTTGACAGCTGGGTAGAGCAGAGTGCGCCTAACAAGGGTGATCTGCTTCTACAAATGGATATCGAATGCGGGGAATACGATGTTCTTTTTGATAGCGGCCAGTCCATACTTTCCCGATTTAGAATAATAGTCATTGAATTTCACGATTTGCAGTCGTTGCTGGACCCTATTGCCTTCAAACTTTTCTATCATATCTTCAGGCGGCTATTAGAGAACTTTGAAGTCGTCCATATTCATCCGAATAATTGCGCGTTACCTGTTCGATCTAAAAGTGGATTTGCCATACCACCGGTAATGGAGTTTACATTTCTGCGCAGGGACAGAATTGAGAACTCCCGCCCTGCAAATTCATTTCCGCATCCACTTGACGAGTCAAGCACAGCAAAATCTGACTATGCCTTGCCGAGTTGCTGGTATGACTTTTGATGTGATTAGTAATTGGCTTTTTTTAAGAAGCTAAAATGAAAAAGCAGATGTGCTGTCACAGAGTTTTCTGGCAATAACCACTTAAGCTAGAAAACGGATATAAGTTTTACCGCCATGACAAATCTCTGCACGGCGATTATCAGTGCCGGATGAATATTAATATGTGCGATTGCCTAATTTTCCAAGTTTTGCAGGTTGGGTTCACCGCACGATAATTGTGCTGATGGTGGTGCGAGGGGTTTGGGTCAGCTTTGCGGGTGTTAATTCCAGGAGTTCGTGGCGTGATGCGGTTGCGTGGAAAACGCCAGTGCGTCATAACGCTGAGCCAAGATGAATTTTGAGAAGCATTGCTGAAAGACTGAGCATGAATGAACGTTTAAGACCCTTCCTCGGAACCTGGATTCTGGACCCTGATGTCTCGAACTATGAGCAGGGGTCTGTGCCGTGGGGCGGCAGTATGAAGATTCTTGAGAAAGATGGCGAGATCGGCTTCTTCATGAAAACGGTAGAGAGCGATGGCGAGACGGTTGAGGCAAACTTCTCCGGTATCCCTGATGGTGAAGACCGCCCGATGCCGCAAAACCCGTTTGCTGATACGCTTTCCCTTTCTTTGAACACGGATGGTGATCTGGTTTCTGAAGCAAAGCGTGGCGGGCTGACCATCATGGTGGCTAAACGTGAGCTGAACGAGGATGGTTCTCAGCTGACGATTTATCAAACTGTGCATCTGCTGGATGCGGGTTCGTTTACCAACGAAGCGGTCTATGTGAGAGCGCAGTAGGGGCGTAAGCCTACTGAATTTTTGATAATTGAGTGAGCCAGACAGCATGGATTGTGCTGGACTGGCTCTTGTTTTTTAGGTGGTAAATGAGGCTCTAGAGATAGCCAAACATTCTGCCGCACGCCAGCACGCCCAGCCAGCTGATGAGTGAGATGAACCCAGCGGATTTGAAGCGGGGGATGGTGCCGCGCGAGTCGACCTGTGCCAGATAGCGCCAGGGTTTGTTGAAGCGCAGGAACAGGGCGTTGAGCAGGGCGAGGGTGAAGAACCCGGACTTTGCCCAGAAGATTGGTGCGTTGACGTAAACACGCGCTTTGACCGAGAGCAGGAGCACGCCGGTTGTAATCGCGATCAGGGCTCCCAGCAGCGCGATGCGGGTGAGGGGGCGTGCCAGATCATAAAGCGGGATGGAGCGCCAGAGGCCCATCATGCGCAGGTCCAGTGGAACAATGGAACCGAACAGCAAGGCCAGACCGATGATATGGACTGTGTTGACTGCCGGATAGACCCACCATGCATACTTGAAGATCTCGGGAAGCTGTGAGCGTTCGAGATCGGCAGCAAGTGCTTGCAATTGAACTAGTAGATCCATCAGTATCCCATTGTGGTTTTGATCGCTGTGCTCAGACTGAGTGCAGATGCGATCCTATGCAAGAATTGAATGGCACTCTTTTTCAGGTGCCCACGGATTTATCAATTGGGGGTGGTTATGGTCGACTTCGTGCATTTGGAATGGGGGCGGAACGCGTGCAGCGATGGGTTTGCTGCCACTGTGATTGTTGATTGTCTGAGCTTCTCGACAGCAACTTCTGTTGCTTGTGGCAGAGGTGCGTTGGTGGTGCCGATTGCGGATTGGGATGAGGGCAAAGCGCTGGCTGCGGAGATTGGCGGGGTTTGTGCAGGCAAGCGTCGTGAGGGTGGTTATTCTCTGTCGCCGCCAACGCTTATGGGGCTTTCTGCTGGTGATGTTCTGGTGTTGCCCAGCCCCAATGGCTCAACGCTTTCTGCTTTGCCGCGAGAAGGGCGGGTGTTTGCCGGGGCGCTTCGCAATGCGGGGGCGGTTGCGGATTATCTGAAGGAGGTATCCGGAAAGGTTCTACTGGTTGCTGCCGGGGAGAAGTGGCCGGATGGCAGTTTGCGGCCTGCGCTTGAAGACCAGCTGGCGTGTGGTGCGATTGCGCATTTGCTGGGATGCCCGATGTCGCCAGAAGCATCCTTGGCCGAGGCTGGGTATCTGGCCTGTTCTGATGAATTGCCAGAGGTATTGCAGGGCTGTGCAAGCGGACAGGAGCTGACGCACTACGGTTACGCGGCTGATGTGGAGTGGGCGGCGGAGATGGATTCGGAGAGTTGTGTGCCCCAATTGGTGCAGGTGGAGCATGGAGGGCAAGCACTTGCGGCTTTTACGGATGTTGCGCGGGTAGGTGAGGCGGGATCAAAAGTTGAGGTTACATCAGGGTTTATTTTGTCTAAATGAAGCTTCGTGTTCCAGACCCCCTGTAATTCCTCGGTTTTGCAGGTGCTGTGCTGCCACGCTATTGTGGTGCTGTCGACCGGCCAGTGCAAAGAGTGTTGACAAATCTTTCGTGTGAAGGCATGAAACTCGCAATCTATTTATTGGAAAGAGTTACGCGGAATGTTCCTTCGCAAGACCGACACAACAAAATTCATGCGCACTGCGGCTAAAATCGCGGGTATGATGTCGGCTGTAAAAGTGACCGCGAAGACTACCAAGACAATCACCACGAAAACGACAAAGACCACCGTCTAAGGTGCCTCTCTTTCCCGCGCTCTCCCCGGGACGGAGGGCGCCAGAGGGCTCACCGGGTGCAATCAGCCTCCGGAGCCAGCGGGGGAGACGAAGAGGACAAAACCAATGGGTTATAAGATTGCGATTGCAGGTGCTACCGGTAATGTAGGCGCGGAGATTCTGGACATTCTGGCTGAACGTGGGTTCCCGGCAGATGAAGTGATTGCATTGGCATCTCGCCGCTCTCAGGGCAAAGAGATTTCCTTTGGCGACAAGACACTCAAAGTTCAGGCCATGGAGAACTTCGACTTCACTTCCGTTGATATCTGCCTGATGTCTGCTGGTGGTTCCATCGCAAAAGAGTGGGCGCCAAGGATTGCTGCCAAGGGCTGTGTTGTCATCGATAACTCTTCTGCGTGGCGCTATGATCAGGATGTGCCGTTGATCGTGCCTGAAGTGAACGCTGACGATATCGTTGACTTCAAAAAGAAGAACATCATTGCAAACCCGAACTGCTCCACCGCGCAGCTGGTTGTTGCGCTGAAGCCTATTCATGAAAAAGCCGGTATCAAGCGTCTCGTTGTTTCCACGTACCAGTCCGTTTCCGGCGGTGGTAAAGAAGCGATGGACGAGCTGTTCAATCAGACCCGCGCTGTTTTTGTGAATGACCCGATCGAGCCGCAAAAGTTCACCAAGCGTATTGCGTTTAACGTGATCCCGCATATCGACGAGTTCATGGAAGACGGTTACACCAAGGAAGAGTGGAAGGTTCTGGCTGAGACCAAGAAGATGCTGGACCCGGCCATTAAAGTTACCTGTACCGCTGTGCGCGTGCCTGTGTTTGTTGGTCACTCCGAGTCCGTGAACATGGAACTGGACAGCCCGCTTTCTGCTGAAGAAGCTCAGGATCTGCTGCGTGAAGCGCCGGGCATTCTGGTTGTCGACAAGCGTGAAGACGGTGGCTATGTCACCCCTTATGAGTGCGCTGGTGAAGATGCGACCTACGTTTCCCGTATCCGTGAAGATGCAACCGTTAAGAACGGCCTGAACATGTGGGTTGTTTCCGATAACCTACGCAAGGGTGCTGCTCTGAATGCTGTTCAGATCGCCGAGGTTCTGGTGAACCGCGGCCTGATCACACCAAAAGCAAAAGCAGCTGCATAAGCTGGTTAGCAGTTGATGCGATTACGAAGGGCACCTTTTCAGGTGCCCTTTTTGATGTCAGGAATGCAATCATCCCAAAACGGGCCCTCGTGTGCAAGAAGCGGTAGACCTGATGAGCCCTTTGCTGCCATTCGTAATACGAAAGCCTTTGCGAGTGCAGCATGGCGAACTCATGGAAACGGTTTGCATCTTAAAGAGCGTGAAGAGTTGGGTGCCCTAAATGGGGTATGCCCCTGCAGGGACACCATTCTTATGTGTTAATCTGTAAAAGTTATAGGGTTATCAAGGTAGGAAAATATTTTTTGAAATTTAGTCCTTGATTGCCTAGGTGATGCCTCGCGCGTCACAATTACTTTGGCGTGAGAGAACAATGTTTTTTTCTTAACAGTATTTATCCGTATCGCGCCAATATGAAGCACTTCGCCTCTGTCGACGGTAAATTGGGGTGAACGCAATTTCTTAATCTCATCTAAACCAGTCAGTACATCAGACCAACTGCCGTTCATTTTGACGTTGGATTCGCCGCAAGAGACCTTGTTAATTCTATAGGTTCCCGGCTTCACGGTTGCTGTGTATTTCCAAATCCCCAATTCTACTAAAGATCCGTTGTATATTGTTGCAGTATCGCCGGTCGTCACGTTTGACATTGAGATTGTGCTGTGAGAGCAGTGACGTTTATTATAGTAAACGTCTCCTACAACAACGGCTTTGCCGCTATTTAACGAATTAATTATTTGGGGGTCTTCAGCAGCAACTGAACCTTTTGACCCACTACCGGAGGTAGCTTGGCAAGATCCAAGAGCCAGACACGCAACCAAAAATACAAATTTTCTCATGGTAGTTTTCTTCCATATCAACCAAAACAACCATAGATTGTATTTAATAGCTCGTCATCATATACGTACGAATACCAATCGGCGCAAATCACCGAGTTTGAATTGGTCACGTTTGCCGCCCTTAGATGCCAATAGTTCGATCTTCAGTGAGGGGATAAATCCCAGCTACGGGCCAATCGACTATAGCCGATACGCGGGATAAAGCAGGTTCCCCACCCATCATTCCGCCGCGGTTCATTGCAGGGCATGGCCTGCACCACCTTCGCTCCTGCAGGTGGATTTTCGTGTTCCCCGTCGACGCCTTATGGACAGATTGATTACATTGAATAAGGGGGTGTTTTTGCTCGTGTTCACAACGACAGGAGTGAGAAATGGGCAGAATACAAAGACTGTGAGCGTTGCTGCAGAGTGCATAGTCAAGGAGCAAAAAACAACTTGTTACAGCTGTGGCCTAAGGCGTCGGGATTACCGAAATGGGCTCGTTGTGCCTTCGATGTACCAACTCCAGACTGTTGATTTGTGTCGTGAAATGGCTGGGTTCGGCCCACTGCATTAGCAATAATCTGATGTTGACCTAGATTTCTGCACGGCAGCTAAGGACCGCTTTATCCCATATCTATCTACAGCAAGTAAGCGTGTTTCGGCTCTATTGTGCATCGTAAACTTATCTCCCTCGCTCTGCGATGTGTTCATACCAAAGCTATGCCTACGTAACGGGCTGCTGGTGGACCGTCCGTCAGTTGGGTGTAGGCTGGGCGGGGCTACTGTGGGAGGTAAGGTATTTCGCAGCAGGTCCATGGAGGTTGCGCTGGATCCCTGATCAAGTCAGGGATGACGGCGGGAAGCGAGCCCAACCCAACCAAACCCAACCAAAGCAAACCAACAAGAACCTCAATGACGTCATGCCGCACAAGCGCAGCGCGATGCGGTATCCAGAGCCAGCAATGCAGGCATTAGAGCGTATTCCCGAAAAGTGGGTCCGGTTTTTGGAGAAGAATACGCGTGAAAATATACGCTTAGAGCTTACTGTGTGAATTCATATGAACGCAACATGCTCTAGAAGTCTTCGCCCTGACCCTAAACCACATTTCGTTTGAGCAGGAAGACTGCTCCTTCCCGCCAAAAACTTATCCCCTCACTCTGAGATGTGCTCATACTAAACCCATGCCTACGTAACGGGCTTGCTGGTGGACCGTCCGTCAGTTGGTCGTAGGCTGGATGGGGCTACTGTGGAAGGTAACGTATTTCGCAGCAGGTCCGTGGAGGTTGCCCAAACGCCATGAGTGTTGGGGCGGGAGGATGCGCGGCCAAACCAAAGGGCGTCAGCACTAACGACACTTCTCTACGAGAAATGTCGTTTACAGCGTCTTTTGGAGCTTGACCATAGCCTCCTACAAAAACGTCCGGGCAAGGCGACAGCTGATGCCGAAGAAACTAATTTAATCAAGTAGCGCAGGCATTGCCTGCTCGCCTTGCTCACCCCGTTTCTCGGGAAACTCAGGTGCAACACTGCATGGATGCCATGTGGTGCTATTCGTGTTTGCTGGACACTTTGGGCAGTGCCTATGCTAGATTTCTACCAGAAGATGGGGGGAATATGCAGGGGGGTGAGATCAGAGCAGCGCGGTATGACGAACTGCCGGAAGTTGCACGCATGTATCGGCAGTCACGGGATCACTGCCTTTCGTTTTTGCCAAAACTGCATACACCGGAAGAAGACCTTTGGTTTTTTCAGAATATTGTTTTTCAGAGCAATGAACTGACAATAGTCATAGGCGATGAGCAAATCATCGGTATGATGGCCACCAACGATGACTGGATAGAACAGCTTTATCTGGACCCGCAACATCTGCGGAAAGGCATTGGCTCCAAGCTCCTGGAGCTGGCAAAAGCTCAATCATCCGGGACTCTGAAGCTTATGTGCTTTGTTGAGAATAGGGATGCCAGAGTATTTTACGAAGCGCATGGCTTTAAGGAAGTGAAGCGGACAAGCGGTTCAGAGAATGAAGAAGGCGCGCCGGATATTTTGTATGAGTGGCAGGGTTAGCCTGCTCTGCAAGATTGATGGTTCCGTGTGTTGGTCCATGGCGGAAGCTGCATAATACCCCTAAATATCAGGGGGCATATACGGTGAGTTCCGTCTAGCACAGCATGACTCTGAGTGGCATTGTTTGACGTAGATGTACTCTAGAGCCTGTTGCGTTCATATGCATTCACGCACCAAGCTCCAACTCTATATTTTCATGCGTGTTCCTGTCCGAAAATCGGAACCACTTTTCGGGAATACGCTCCAGGACAATGTGTTGGGAGGCACACGAGAATGCTGAACACTGCAAGTTATGCCAATTACAAGCTCACTCATACGGATGAGACCTTCACGGATTGGCTTGTGAAATCTGCGGGGCCGAAGTGGCACAAGGCAATCAGTCATCCGTTTACGAGTGCGATTGGCGATGACACGGTGAGCGCTGAATCCGTTAAACGCTATATGCTGGAGGATTATCACTATATCCAGGATCTTGCGTCTGCTCTTGGTTTTCTCATTGCCAAAGCGCCTACAATGGCTGCCAAGGCGCGCCTTTCCGAATTTGCGCATAACCTGACTGCCAATGAACTTGATTTCTTCCAGCGGACTTTCAAGGAGTTGGGTGTTGATCCCGAGGTCTACGAGAACTTCGAGCCAAGCAGCGTTACCCGCGCGATTGGTGCCATGTTGCTATCGACCGCTGGTAAGGGCCACTACATTGATGGCATGACGACACTGCTTGCTTCTGAATGGGTTTACCGTGAGTGGGGGCTTCGTGAAGGTTCCAAGCCTCAGCCTAAACGGGCCTATCTTGCTGAATGGGTCGGGTTTCTGGCATGTGACGAGTTTGGCGAGTTCATCGACTGGCTCAAGCATGAAGTGAATGTGCACGGAGCAGAAGAGAGGATGCAGCGCCAGAGCGAAATATCGGAGAGCTTTACTCATATGTGTGAGTTGGAGGCGGATTTCTTCGACATGGTGAGCTGATCAACAGGCCTCAACTTGGGCGCGAAATGCTCTCTGTTTTGCGGGGAGCATTTTTTTTCAGTTTGGTGAGTCGCGAGCCAGACCTTTGGCCTAAAAACAGGGGCAAGTACACGTTTGCGCTGTATCTGCGCAGTGATTTTACTTGATAATTGAAGGAGCGCGCAAACCGTTCCTAAATGAGATTTTGTTAAGTTGGCCATTCTCGGAAGTATTTTTTATGCGTATTGTGTTTTTTGATGGTAATTTCTAATAGCGACTACTTTTGGTAGTTTATCTGACTTAAATCGGCTTTTTGACCGCTTGATTGTAGAAAATTTTCCTCATTCTGGTAAAACACGCTCAATAAAGAAATACGAATAAGGAATAGATATGTTCTCTCGTTCTACTGTTGCTGCCCTTGCCCTTCTGGTGGCTGTTCCTGCTCAGGCTGAAACAATCCGCGTGGGCATGTCTGGTGGTTATTTCCCATTCACTTTCGTCCAGCAGGATGTTCTGCAGGGCTTTGAAGTTGACGTTGCCCGTGCGATTGCAGAGCAGACTGGTGACGATGTTGAATTCGTGACCATGAGCTTCTCCGGTTTGGTTGGTGCTTTGGAAGCACGCCGCATTGACACTATTGCAAACCAGATCACCATTACTCCTGAGCGTGAAGCGAAGTACACCTTTACCCAGCCATACGTTTTTGATGGTGCACAGGTTGTAGTTAAGGCCGGTAATGAGGAAATTACTGGTGTTGAAGACCTGAAGGGTAAAAGCGTTGCGGTCGACCTCGGTTCTAACTATGAAGACCTGATGCGCGAGCTGCCGTACGCTGATGAGATTGACATCCGTACCTACGAAGGCAATGTGGCTCAGGATACTGCACTTGGCCGCGTTGATGCATTTGTCATGGACCGTGTGAGTGCTTCTCAGCTGATCAAAGAAACTCCATTGCCGCTGGCGCTGGCTGGTTCTCCGTTCTCCGAGATCCGTAATGCAATGCCGTTCCGTAGTGATGAAGAAGGTAAAGCTTTGGCTGCTAAGGTGGATGCTGCTATCACTGAGCTGAAGGCTTCTGGCAAGCTTGCCGAGATCTCCGACAAGTGGTTTGGTGCGGACATCACTAAAGCTGACTAAGCCGTCTGTTTTTAAATAACTATAATAAGACCTGAGTATGCACGCCTTAAATCTGGATTATATGCTTGGCCTTGTGCCAGTCCTCTTAAAATACCTGCCCCTAACTTTGGGTATGGCAAGTTTGTCCATGATTCTGGCGCTCATACTTGCATCGCTCTTTGCGATTATCCGTGTGGTTCGCTTTCCTGTTCTGGATGCGGCCACGCGGCTCTTTATCAGCTTCTTCCGCGGAACACCGCTGCTGGTGCAGCTGTTTCTGTTTTACTACGGGCTGCCGCAGCTGTTTTCGTTTCTCACCGCGATTGACGGGGTTACGGCGGCGATTATTGGTCTGACGCTGCACTTTTCCGCCTATATGGCAGAGAGTATCCGTGCTGCGATCCTCGGCGTCGACCGCAGCCAGTGGGAAGCGGCGAAGTCGATCGGGATGTCTACCAGCCAGATGATGCGCCGGATCATTCTGCCGCAAGCTTCACGTGTTGCTGCGCCAACTCTGATCAACTACTTCATTGACCTAATCAAGAGCACCAGTCTGGCCTTTACATTGGGTGTTACCGAGTTGATGGGGGCTGCGCAGAAAGAAGCTGCGGGAAGCTTCCTGTACTTCGAGACATTTATTGTGGTTGCGGTGATCTATTGGGCGGTTGTCGAGAGCCTCGCTTTCATCCAGATCCGTATTGAAAAACAACTCTCAAAGGCTGTTTCCAGATGATCCAGATCCGCGGGCTCACAAAAATCTATAATGGTGTTCCTGTGTTGAACGGGATCGACCTGGATATTGAAAAAGGCGAACGTATCGCCATTATCGGACCTTCCGGAACGGGCAAGTCCACCCTGCTGCGGTGCATCAACTTTCTTGAGACGCCTGAAAAGGGCGAGTACATCCTTGATGGCAAATCCATCGATGTGCAAAAGGCAAATGCAGCGCAGATCAAAGAGATGCGCTTGAGAACGGCCTTTATCTTTCAGAACTATGCGCTGTTTGCCAACAAGACTGCCCGCGAGAACATTGCTGAAGGGCTGATTACCGTTCGCGGTGAGCCCAAAGAGGCTGCGTTTGAGCGTTCGGATGAGATCCTGCGGGATATCGGGATGGCAGATAAAGCTAATGCTTATCCGGCTTCCCTCTCGGGTGGTCAGCAGCAGCGTGTTGGTATTGGCCGCGCTATGGCCAGTGACGCAGAGCTAATGCTGGTTGATGAACCGACCTCAGCACTTGATCCTGAGTGGGTGGATGAAGTGCTGCAGTTGCTGACACGGGTTGCTCAGGCTCATCAGACCATGCTGATCGTGACCCATGAAATGGCGTTTGCAAAAGAGATTGCCGACCGCGTTCTGTTCATGGAAGGTGGCCGGATCGTTGAGCAGGGCCCGCCTGAGAAGATCTTTACCAGTCCGGATGACCCTAGGACCCGTAGCTTCCTGCGCAAGGTTCTATAACAAAATCCGAAAGCGGTACCCATTGATGGAGGTACCGCTTTTCATTTATCGGCCTGTCAGGGCATCATTAACCTGTATGAGTTCCGCATTACCACCACAGAGAAGAACGCCGACGCGCTCACCTTCTGCAGGCTTGTAAGCACCAGAAATGAGTGCTGCCAATGCAGTTGCACCGCCGGGTTCCACAACAAGCTGCATCTCTCTCCAGAGGCAACGTTGTGCGGCTAGAATTGCGGCGTCTTCTACCAGAACGGATTGTGCAATGTGCTTGCTTGCCACCTCAAAGGGGTAAGTGCCGCACCGCTTTGCACCAAGTGCGTTGGCGGCTATGCTGTCGAGCTCAACATCTACCGGTTCTCCTGCCTTGAGAGCTGCATGCATAGAGCATGAGCCAATTGGCTCGACTGCAACTATCTTGGTTGGGGTGTTGGCGTAGTAACTTGCAATGCCTGCCGCAAGACCGCCGCCGCCAACAGCAACGAGGATGGTATCCAGATCAGGGCTTTGCTCTGCCCATTCCAGCGCAACTGTGCCTTGACCATTGATTGTATCAATTGCGTCATAGGGGTGAATATCAATTGCACCGGTCTGTTTTTGGTATTGGGCACAAAGGGCTGCAGCATCTGCATAAGTTGCGCCTTCAATATGGAGATCAGCCCCAAAGCTGCGGATCTTGTCGACCTTTGCAGCGTTAGAGATCTCTGGCACAAAGATCTTGGCAGTGAGACCGAGTGCATGAGCTGCGCAGGCGACTGCAGCACCGTGGTTTCCGCCGGAAGCTGCGGTAACTCCAGCCTCGGGAATAGGGCTGTTCAGTAGAGAATTAAAAGCTCCGCGTGCTTTGAAAGAGCCGGAGTATTGGAGGTGTTCCAGTTTCAAGGAAATGTTGTATTTCAGGCCGAAGGTCCCGTTACCACTCACAATACACGGGGTCTTGCGAATGTATTTCTGGATTCGTTCGTGGGCGGTTTCAACTTGTTGCTTGGATATGTGCACGGGAATGGCCTAAGTTCTTTTTGATATTAGGAGCCTCGGAAAACCCCGAGGCTCTGTAAATTGTGGCAGTCGCCTTAAGTTGCGGGCAATGCGGTTTCAACCAGTTTGATAAAGTAGGAACATCCATATGGAATGGCTTCATCGTTGAAGTCATATTTGGGGTGATGCAGACCTGCGGTGTCGCCGTTTCCGATGAATATGAAAGCTCCAGGCTTCTCTTCCAGGTAATAGGCAAAGTCTTCTCCGCCCATGGTTGGGGCGATGTTTTCATTAACTTTATCTGCACTACCTGCAATTTCAGCAGCGATCTGGGTTGCGAACTTGGTCTGCTCCGGATGGTTTGATGTTGTTGGATAGCCATCTTTGAATTCGAAGTCGACGTCTGCGCCGTTTGCTGCACAAATGCCTTCAACAACCTGCTTCACACGCTCAGCCGCTTGCTTGCGAACATCCGGATCCAGAGTGCGGATAGTACCGCCGAGTTTTGCAGTACCGGGAATGATGTTGTAGGCGGTGCCTGCCTGGAAAAAGGTCACGGAAACTACAATGGATTGCAGCGGGTCAATATTGCGGGAAGCAATGGACTGTAGGGCGGATACAATCTGAGACCCGATGACAACCGGATCGATTGTGCTGTGTGGGTAGGCTGCGTGACCGCCAACACCTTTTACGGTGATGGTGAATTCGTCAGTTGATGCCATCAATGGACCCGAGCGGGTCGCAAAGTGTTCAATTGGGGTGCCTGGAAGGTTGTGCAGGCCGTAGATTTCGTCAACGTTCCAGCGTGTGAACAAGCCGTCGTCGATCATTGCTTTTGCGCCAGCTCCACCTTCTTCGGCGGGCTGGAAGACGAGAACGACGGTTCCGTCGAAATTGCGGGTTTCAGCAAGGTATTTTGCGGTGCCAAGCAACATGGCGGTATGGCCGTCATGACCGCATGCGTGCATGGCGCCTTCGTTTTTGGAAGCGTATTCTTTACCGGTTTCTTCGTTCATGGGAAGGGCATCCATATCAGCACGAAGTGCGATGGATTTGCCTGCACCACCGTTACGACCTCTGATAACGCCGACTACGCCTGTGCGCCCAACACCTCTGGTCACGTCATTAACGCCGATTTCAGTCAGGATCTCGGCTACTTTTTCTGAAGTGCGGTGAGTTTCATAAAGAACTTCGGGATATTCGTGAAAATCGCGGCGCCATGCGGTGATTTCATCATGCATTTCAGCAAGCCGATTGATAGTTGGCATTAGAGCGCTCCCTCAAAAACTTCGGATTTTTATTGCTATGAAAAAATGTGTCTCACTTTGGCCCAGTGCAGTGAAATATTGCAAGAGCAAATCAATCCTAAAAAGGTCGGTTGAGTAAATTTAAATGGACTGCTTGTGGTGTTTGTTTACCAACTCAGAAACAGTTAGATCACGAGAGGTTATGGCTGTCGTCAGAACACATATTGCGCTTGGTTCAACTTATGTAATAGCGAGGCAGTATGGCGATCTATCGGAGCGTTTTTCGGAATGTCACAGAAGAGAAGCAACACTGGATGTTTCTCAATAAAGCCAATCGATATGTCAGCCTGCTGCCAGCTCGTTCTGAATTTGAAACCGGGCCTTTTGATTTCCGCCGTAATGCCTCAGTAAATCTGCTTGTGAATGGCGGCTTGTACGGTACATCACTACGTTACAATTCGTTGCGTGACAGCTGGAGCCTTTGGCCTTTGACGAGTGACTTTTCGTTGCAGGTTGAAAAGCGCAGTGTGATTGTCGAATGTGCTTTGACGACGCCCTATACCACTGATGCCAATGTGGACTCTCTTACTCGGTTTTATGAGGAAATGAGCAGGCCAAGTGGTTGAGCCTTGCTGCCTATGATCACGCAAAGGCGTAGACAGAGGTCTTTTTTGTTTCGTTATCCTCCAGCTCTCGTTGAACCGGAACCTCGTAGGTTTGCAGGTGTGTGAGCCGTGATGCGGGGAAGTAGGAGCGCTGCGGGTCGCCAACCAGAACAGGGACTTGGTTTGCATCCAGCCAACTTAATACCCTTGCTGTCATCTCCGGATCATAGAAGACGTCGCCGCAACAGATCAGGTCATATTGGGTCAGAGAGCTTTCAAGAAGGTCTTGTGTGGTGACTTGAATTGTAACCTGGTTTAGAGCTGCGTTGATAAGTGCAGCGTCTGCAGCAAACAGGTCAATGTCAGCAGCGAGAGCTGAGGCCGCGCCAGCTTTCATGGCTGCGATGGCGACGAGACCGGAGCCGCTGGCAAAGTCGAGGATGTGCTTGTCTTTGACGGTTTCCGGATTATCCAGAATGTAGCGTGCCAGTGCTTGTCCGCCAGCCCAGGCAAATGCCCAGAAGGGCGAGGGGACGCCGAGCTTTTCCAGCTCCTCTTCTCCCATGCGCCACAGATCAACGCTTTCGTCTGCGAGATGGAGGGAGAGGGACGGCGCATGTGGGACAGGGTGAATGCGTGTCTGTTCCAGAATAAAGCTGCGCCGATCCCTAATTGTCATTGCAGATCAGACCTCGGAAGGGTCCATGCCTGCCATTTCCAGAACAATTGCCCACTCTTCCGGCTTTACCGGCTGAACGGACAGGCGCATGGAGGTCACCAAAGCCATATCAGAGAGGCGTTCTTCGGCCTTTACCTGTGCCAGAGTGACAGTTTGAGGCAGGTCTTTGACGGCTTTGATGTCTACGCATTCCCAGCGTGGATCATCGGTCGTGGAATCCGGATGCACCAACGCACTCACTTCTACAATACCGACGACTTCCTTGCCGATATTGGAGTGATAGAAGAAGCCGCGGTCGCCGATTTTCATATCGCGCATGAAGTTGCGGGCTTGATAGTTGCGTATGCCGTCCCACTCTTCGCCTTCTTCGCCCTTGGCTTTCTGTTGTTCCCAAGACCATTTGTTAGGTTCGGATTTGAACAGCCAGTATTGCAACGCTTCCTCCATGTAAACTGAATGTGTGTTTTGACCGAAGTGATCGAGCCGATGCTTCGGGAACACACAGTAAATGGAGCACCAGCTTTTCGAAACAAGCGAGTGCTCCAGTTTAGATATGTTGTAAAACGTAACTTACAGCAAAATTACATTTCCGGGTTCTTTAATACCCAGTTCCATGGGCGGATCTCAACAGATTCAAACAAGCCTGCCAGAGCGTATGGGTCTTCGTTCGCCACAGCCAGTGCTTCGTCGCGGTTTGCAGCTTCGACAATGACGAGCGAACCGGTTGGGGACACAAGATCATCACACATAAACGGACCAGCACCCTTGAGGCGATCGCCGAGACCCTTCAGGAAGTTGAGGTGCTCTTCGCGGGTCTTCTGACGAAGCTCTACCGAATGTGGCTTGTCTGTGCAGATGAGAGCGTACAGCATATTGGATACTCCAGTAGCGGGATTTCATCCCAACCTTTAAAACCCTGATTTTTAATCAGGTAAATCTGACTTTAAGTGGATTCTGTTAGGGGTGGGTCTCTCGTTTGAGGGGGCGCGTCATTAAGTCGCTTAATGCTTGTGCGACGTCGATTTTACCCGCTACGATTTGTGAAACCGCTCTTGCAATTGGCATCTCGACGCCGTGCTTTTCTGCCAAATCTACCGCGATATTGGCTGAGTGAGCGCCTTCTGCGAGTTTCTGGCCCGGTGCAACGAGTTCTTCCGGTTTTCTGCCCTGACCGATCTTGAGGCCAAACGCGAAGTTGCGTGACTGGGTGGAGGAACAGCTGAGCACCAGATCGCCGAGACCGGACAGGCCGGTGAGGGTTTCACTTTTTGCGTTCAATGCCATGCCAAGGCGGGTTAGTTCTGCGAAACCACGAGCGGTGAGTGCTGCCTGTGCGCTGGCGCCGAGGCCGTAACCGATGGCAGCCCCACATGCGATGGCCAGAACGTTCTTGAGAGCACCGCCGATCTGTACGCCGATGAGGTCATCAGTTGCGTAAGGGCGGAAGCTATTGGAAGCCAATGCTGCGGAGAGTTGATCCGCGACTGCGCCATCTTCTGCTGCGATTGTCACAGCAGTGGGCAGGCCTTTGGTCACATCGCTTGCGAAGCTTGGGCCGGACAGGGCTGCTGGAATTGCGTCTGGTGCAACGGACTTGATGATTTCAGAAAGCAAACGGCCCGTCTGTTGCTCGATGCCCTTTGCGCAGAGCACGATTGGCGTTGCCGGCTTGAGGAACGGCTTGATGGCCTCTGTCATGGCCCGTGTTGTCTGGGCTGGTGTCACGAGCAGGAGTGCATCAGCATCGTTGACGGCCTCTTTCAGGCTGTCGGTTGCGGTGATTTGCTCTGTCCATTGGATGCCGGGCAGGTATTTCGGGTTTTGCTTGCTGGTGTTGATTGCGGTGACGGTTTCAGCATCACGTGCCCAGATGGTGGCTTCACGACCGGCTCTTGCTGCTGCCAGCGCGAGCGCAGTTCCCCAAGATCCTCCGCCAATTACAGCGATCTTGTTCAGAGCAGTGGTCATGTCGTTTCCCTTAGTGGACAATGTTCAATCGTTCGCAAAGTTGGTCAAGAGGGAGATCGAACCCTCCGTGCATTGTTAGCTTGGACTTAGTTGCGTTGTCTGCCAAATCAACCCAGAAGAAGCGAAAGAGGATGGGATCTCCACCGTCATTTGGGCTCATTTCGTAGTGATCCCAGCTCTGCTTTGCTTTTTCCTGCACTTTGAGATGGAAGAATTTGCGGCGGTGGAGTTCGGGGCCTTCGGTTTTGTCGTCTTCATACAGGAAGTCGTGGCCCGTGAATTGTTCAAGAGCGCCGGAAATGTGCAGGCCGGTTTCTTCTTCAAACTCGCGTTTGGCAGCATGCAGATAGCTTTCGCCGGGGTCCAGCGTGCCACCGGGCACCTGCAACCTGCCTGCGATGTTGGTTTCAGGCTCATCGAATACGAGAAGATGCGTGCCGCAAGTCATGTAAACGTAGGCTTTGTGGCGCGGGTGCAAAATGGTTTCTGTCATGACGCAAACGAATCCGTGCTTATAAAATTCTGACAGATGTTAGTTGCAGGAGTTTGTCTTAGACAAGGCGCGAGGCCTGTTTGTACAGGATATGCTGCACAGCGTTTGAGCGAGTGGAACGCATTTTGGCACCGCATGCTGTTCCATGCAGTGTTGGGCTTAAAGCTTCCCGAAGGTCGGGATGGGCAAGGCGAGCAGGCAGTGCCTGCGCTACTTGTTAAATTAGTTTCTTCGGCATTGGCTGTCGCCTTGCCCGGGCGTTTTTGTAGGAGGCTATGGCCAAGGTCCAAAAGACGCTTTGAGAAGGTGAACCCGACTGATGCAGGTGCCTCCCAGTGCTGACGCCCTTTGGTTTGGCCGCGCATCCTCCCGCCCCAACACTCATGGCGTTTGGGCAACCTCCACGGACCTGCTGCAAAATACGTTACTTTTCGCAGTAGCCCCGCCCAACTCACAACAGTTTGAGGGACGTTCCCCCAACTGCCCGTTTGTATGAGCTTGATGAACAGTGTGCGGGTGTTTTGGGTGAGGGGAATAAGTTATTTCGCGGGAAAGAATAGCGTTCCCGCTCACATGAAATGTATTGCGAGGCTCAGGGCGAAAATTTCTAATACCTGTTTCTCTGACTCTGGATACCGCATCGCGCTTCGCTTGTGCGGCATGACGTTGTTGACGATCTTGTTGCTTCGCGTCCTTCTCCGCCGTCATCCCTGACTTGATCAGGGATCTAGGGCAACGTTCATATAGCTTATGTTATTCGGGCTTTGCTGGTGCTTGTTAGACCTTCGCGCCTTTGCGGCCGAAACCAACGACGCTTTCGGATTTTTTGTCCAGTGGCCAACGGGGGCGGGGGGCTTCGTTCATGTCGTCGCCTTTCCCGTTTTGCTCCAGAATGGACGGGTCTTCGGCTACCAGTTGTCTCAGGCGCTCGGCTCCGGCCCATGCGATCATGGCCGCGTTATCTGTGCATAGTTTGTGCGGTGGGGCGATCAATTCTGCTGCGTGTTCTGCTGCAACCTGATTCAGACGAGTACGGATTGCTTCGTTTGCTGCAACACCACCTGCGATGACCATCTTGGGTGGTGTGTCCGGATAGCGGTCTTTGAACACCTGAAAGGCACGTGCGCTGCGTTGGCCGACCACATCTGCCACGGCTTCCTGAAAGGATGCGCACAGATTGTTGACGGTTTGCTCGCTGACCGGCTCTGCCTTCAGGGCCGCGGTGCGCACGGCGGTTTTGAGACCGGCGAAGGACATGTCGAGGCCGGGGCGGTCGAGCAGTGGGCGCGGCAGTTTGTAGACGGTGGGATCACCAAGTTTTGCAGCTTTTTCTACAGCTGGGCCACCGGGATATGGCAGGCCGAGGAGCTTGGCTGTTTTGTCGAAGGCTTCGCCAATCGCATCATCAATGGTGGTGCCCAATCGCTCGTATTCCCCAAGTGCTTTTACGAGGAGATACTGGGTGTGGCCGCCGGAGACGAGGAGCAGCAGGAACGGGAATTCAACCTGATCCGTCATGCGGGCGGTGAGGGCGTGACCTTCCAAATGATTTACTGCAATCAACGGCTTATTGATCGCCATGGCGATGGACTTTGCTGTCATCAAGCCCACAATAACGCCGCCAATGAGGCCGGGACCGGCGGTTGCGGTGACTGCGGAGAGATTGGAGTAATTCACATTTGCTGTTTTCATCGCTTGTTCTACGATACCATCCAGCAACTGAATATGGGCGCGCGCGGCAATCTCTGGTACAACACCGCCGAACGGTGTGTGCTCATCGATTTGAGAATGCACCACGTTGGACAAAATTTCGCATTTGCCATCTTGATCAATCTCAAGGACAGCGGCGGCAGTTTCGTCACAACTCGTTTCGATGCCGAGGATGGTCAGCACGTTTTGGTCTCCTTTGGCCGCATGGTTTTTGTCGTTCTCTCATGCGAAAAGCATGGTTGATTTCGCGGGCCGATGATTTTATGTCGCTCATCTAACATGAGCCCCTAGCATTGGGAATGTGATCCTTGCAAACAAAACCTATAAGAATTGGTACACGTGGAAGCGCCCTGGCACTGGCTCAGGCGCATGAAACACGCGCTCGTCTCGCGAAGGCACACGGGTTAACCGATGATGACTTCGAGATTGTTGTTATAAAGACAACGGGAGACCAAATTCAAGATAGGCCTCTTTCCGAAGCTGGCGGCAAAGGCTTGTTTACCAAGGAAATTGAGGAAGCTTTGCTGGATAAGTCCATTGATTTGGCCGTGCACTCTTCCAAAGATATGCCGACAGTTCTGCCGGATGGTCTGGGCATGACCGCTTACCTTCCGCGTGAAGATGTGCGTGACGCTTTCATTTCGCCAAAGGTGGAGAAGCTGACAGATCTTCCACAGGGGGCTGTGGTCGGGTCGTCCAGTTTGCGCCGTCAGGCACAGATAAAACGTCTGCGGCCTGATCTTGATGTTGTGATGTATCGTGGTAACCTTCAGACCCGTTTGCGTAAGCTGGATGAAGGGGTGGTTGATGCAACTTTCCTAGCTTATGCTGGTCTGCGCCGTCTGGGGCAGGGGGATCTGGTGACATCGCTAATGGATCTGGAGCACTTCCTTCCTGCTGTTGGTCAGGGTGCAATAGGCATAGAGGCGCGTCTTGGGGATGAAGAGACGGCACGCATTCTTGCGCCGATCCATCACGCCGAGACTGAAAGCCGGCTTCTGCTGGAGCGGGCTTATTTGGCCGAGATGGATGGGTCGTGCCGGACGCCGATTGCCGGTCTTTCTCACGTTGAAGGGGATCGCATCCGCTTCCGTGGGGAGGTTATAAAACCGGATGGCAGCCAGACACACACGGTGGAAGGTGAAGGCCTGTTGAGTGATGCGGAAGAGATTGGCCGCGAACTTGGCAAAGAGCTGAAAGCCAAATCCGGTCCGAACTTTCTGGAGCTCTAATGAATATACTCGTGACCCGTCCTCAGCCACAAGCAGGTAAAACTGCACAAAAGCTGATTGCTATGGGGCACGATGTTATTGTTGAGCCGATGCTACGTTTCCAGCCGCTGACCGTTGACCGCGATGTGGCTGGGGATGCCAAAGCGATTGCTGTGACGAGCGCCAATGCGATTGAGGCTCTGGCCGTTAATGGTCTGGTCGATCAGTTACAGCACCTTCCTCTCTATACAGTGGGCGAGGCGACAGCCAAAGCTGCAGAGATTTCCGGTTTCCAAAATGTATTCAAGGCGGAAGGGGATGTTGATTCCCTTGGCCGACTGATCGCGAGCAGCGGTCAGCGGGGGCCTGTCTTTTATCCTGCTGCTGTTGACCGCAGTGGAGACCTTGCCGGACAACTTAAGCAACAAGGCATTGCCTGCCATTTGGCTGAGGTTTATCAAATGGCTGCTGTAACGGGTTTCTCTGAGACGACCCTTGAACAGATTCATGCTGGAACAGTGGATTGTGCATTGTTTTATTCTCTGCGAACAATTCAAATTTTTCTCATGATTACAAAACTTGAAAAAACCACAGTGTTTCTTAACTCAATGAAAGCATTATGTGTTTCTAAGCGGGTTGCGGAGCAGGCTGGGGTGTTTGGAGAGGTTTTGACTGCGAAAACACCCAGTGAGGATGGTTTGTTTGAACTTCTTTGAGCTGCCATAAGTTGAGAGGACGTGATTTGGACTTTTCCGGTTCCACTGGAGGAGTTATCGTTTTTTGGCAAGGTGCTAATTCTCCCTGATAGTAGTTTGCTGATGGGATGCTTATGTTAGGGAAGAGGCCTCTTCGGATGCCTTATTAAGTTTGCGTGCGTATAAAACTTGGCGCGGCTGGAAACTGCTTGAAACGCGCCATTCTAGGAGGTTTTGATGGCTGCTGATGACAAAAAGGGTGGGAACTCCACCGGGGCAGGCTCGGGTGGTGGCAACTCATCACGGAAATCTCCATTCTCTGGCGGGTCCCGGAAGCCAGTGGTGATTGATCTGCCTGCAAAAGACGTTTCCAAGAGTGACAAGCCTGCTGCAAATGCTGGTGGTGCCGGGGCTAAGCCGCCTGCGAGCAAGACGGCTTCTTCCAAACCGGGTTCTGTTCCGCCAACTGGCAAACAGCAATCACAAACATCGGCAAAGAGTGAAAAAGCTGAAGCGACTAAAGCAGCTGATGCGACGCCTGCAACAGGTGCAAAGCCAGCTGCAGGCGCTCAGTCTTCCTCAACCTCAACCAAGCCAACTGCCGCGGCTGCAAGCGCGAAGCCTGTGAGTGATGAGAAAAAGACCGCAGGTGACGAGAAGAAACCAGCTGTGGGAGAGAAGACGACGGCCGGTACAACTGCGACCGGCACTGCTAAACCTACAGCAGGTGCAAAGACTGGTGCTTCTGACAAGACGGCTTCTGCCGGTAAAACCACAGCTACTTCCGTTGGCAAAGAGCCTGTGAAGGGCAAAGACGGTGCTGGTGGATCAGGTGGTGGCAAGGATACACCTCCACCGCCGCCGCCATCTGGCAAGGGGCCGGGTGGCCCTTCTGACAAACCTCCGCATCCGCGTAAACAAGGTGCTGGTATTGGTGCCATGCTTGGTGCCGGTGTGATCGGTGCGTTGATCGTTGCCGGTGCTGGGGTTGGTTTGCATCAGGTCGGTGCGCTGCAGATGATTGAAGCCGGGTCCGCACAGAATGCGGCTGAGGTTCAGGCGATGCTGGAAAGCTCGCAGAACCGCTATTCGCAGCTGGAACAACAGATTTCCGATCTGAGAGACCACACTGGTAACTTTGCCGCGAAAGAGACTATTCAAAACCTGAGTACGCAGCTGGATGCTATCCGGCAGGAAACCAGCACTAAGCTGAGCGATGCGACTGCTGGTGTGACGGCACAGGTGCAGGAGCAGGTTTCGACGCTAGGTGCCGAGATTAAAGAGCTGAATGATCTGATTGCCAACGGTGCAGCCGGTGATGGTGCTGCTGTCGCCAGCTTGAAACAGTCACAGGATCAATTGGCAGCGCAGGTTCATGACCTGATGACAACGACGCAACAGAACACCCAGCAAGCTCTTCAAAGCGTGCAGGGGAGTCTGGCAGATTTGCAAACGCAGTTTCAGGCCTTGCAGGAGGCACCGACGCAGCTGAAGGATTTGACTTCTCAGCTTGCTGTGACCAGTTCCAAAGTGGATGAGGCGCTCGCGCAAATTGGTAAGCTGACTGCTGAACAGACGGTTCTGGACGGCAAGATCGATACGCTCACTCAGGCAAATACCCAGACGACCGATCAGATGTCCGCACGGGTTGACCGCTTGGAACAGGCAATTGGGACTGCAAGCGCGCAGGAACGTGCGGCGCGGGCGATTGCGATTGCCTCTTTGCGCAACGCTGTTGACTCAGGTGAGACCTATGAGGCTGAACTGGCTGCTGTGGAAGCGGTGCTGCCGAGTGATGCTGCTGAGCTTGAGCCGCTGAAAGCGAGTGCTGCGAGCGGCATTCCGTCTTCTGCTTCGCTGATTGCTGGTTTTGGGCAGGTTGCGCGCGACATGAGTGCTGTAGCGCTTACGAACGAGAACGATGATGTGGTTGAGCGTCTGTTCTCCAGCGCCAAGTCGCTTGTGTCCGTTCGCAAGCCAAATGACAGCACTGGCACAAGCTCCAGTGAGGTCCTTGGCAGGATGGAGGCCCGGGTCTCTGCGGGTGATCTTGCCGGAGCGATTGAAGCTTATGATGCTTTGCCAGAACCGATGCAACAGGTTGGTGAAGCGTGGGCGGAGCAGGTGAAAGCCCGCTTGGCTGCAGATGAATTGGTGAAGAAGATCACCGGGCAAGTTTTGAAGTCGCTTGTTTCTGAAAACAAGTAGTATCGGAAAGGAGCGAAGGACATGGTCCGCGTTCTCATCTTTTTCGCGTTTGTATTTCTCTTGGCCCTTGGTGGGGCCTGGATGGCAGATCGCCCTGGTTTGGTTACGCTTGATTGGCAGGGGTATGTCATTCAGGCAAGCCTGCTGACGACGGTTGTTGCCTTTGGCATCTCCATTGTGGCATCGATTGTGCTCTGGGGGGGCTTCCGGCTGCTCTGGAAGTCGCCAACGCTGGTCTCTCACTTCATGCAGCGTCGCCGTAAGGACAAAGGCTATGATGCCTTGTCTCGGGGCCTGATGGCGCTTGGTTCCGGTGATACGTTGCACGCCCGCAAGTTTGGGTTGAAGGCTGATAAACTGCTGGATGGGAGGGAGCCTGCTGCGCGTTTGCTGCTGGCCCAAACCTCTCAGCTGGATGGTGATCACCCTGAAAGCCGTCGCCGTTTTGAGGCGATGCTGGAAGATGATCGCTCCGTTGCAGTTGGCCTGCATGGACTTTACATTGAAGCAGAACGCGAGAACGAACCAGCTGCTGCGCGCCACTTTGCCGAGGAAGCGTTCAATCTGGTTCCGGGTCTGCATTGGGCAGGCAATGCGGTGCTTGGGTATCAAGCGGTTTCCGGTGACTGGGAAGAAGCCATTGCAACGCTTGAGCGCAACTATGCTGCGAGCATGATCGACAAGAAAACCCTTCGTCGCCAGAAGGCTGTTCTGTTGACGGCACGTGCGCTTGAGCTGGAGAACGAAAATCCGGACCGTGCACGCACGCTGGCTGTTGAAGCGCATGGCCTTGCACCTGCGCTTGTGCCTGCTGCGCTTGTTGCAGCTCGTCTGCGCACTCGTGCCGGTGAAGTTCGCAAGGCAAGCAAGATCCTCGAAGCGACCTGGAAACTCAGCCCGCATCCGGATATTGCAGAGGCTTATGCGCACGTTCGTCCTGGGGATTCTGTTAGTGATCGCCTGAGCCGCGTCAGAACTTTGGCGGGTATGCGGGCTTACTCCTGCGAAGGGGCGATTGCGATTGCAGTTGCTGCGATTGACGCACAGAAGTTTGACGAAGCCCGCGAGCAGCTCAAGCGTGTTCTACGCTCCGAGCCAACGCAGCGGGCCTTCCTGCTGATGGCTGATCTTGAAGAGCGGGAGCATGGGGATCAGGGGCGTATTCGTGAGTGGTTGTCCCGTGCTGTGCGGGCGCCTCACGATAAAGTCTGGATTGCAGATGGTATTGTTTCCGCCAACTGGGCACCGGTTTCTCCAAAGACTGGCCGGGTGGACGCCTATGAATGGGCAACACCGGAAAGTGCAATTGATCAGGACCAGACAATCGAAGTCATTGATGACAAGTTGTTTGAGCCACCAGAACTGGCCGCTCCTGTACAGGTGCTGAACGAGCCGGTTGCCGCTGATATTGTGGTGCCGCCATCGCAAAAGACAGAAAAACCTGCTGCTGCGGGCAAACCCGAGGTCGTGGAACCCGTTACTGCGACAGAAGCAGCTAAGGAAACGCCTGCGCCTGATAAAAAGCCGACGGAAACCAGTAAGGCTGACAAGCCACGGGCAACTGTTGTGCCTGTGGGGTCATCAGGCTCTGCCACGGACAAAGCTGATCAGAAAGATGCGAAGAAGGTGGAGGAACCGTCCAAAGCGAAGCCGGATGCTGCCTCTAAGACCGGCAAGAAGCCGGAGGTGGAGAAGGAAACGCTTGTGGAGTTCCCGCTTTCTCATCTTCCTGATGATCCGGGCCTTGATACAGACGAGGATGATCCGAAAGCGCCGAAGGAACAAGGTTTTAGGTTCTTCCGCTAGTTGAATTGCATGGGCAGAAGGGTTTTCTGGTTTCCTGTTCCTTCTGCTCATGTTGATAGGTGGTGGATGCACCTTCTATCCTTGCAAATCATACTTGCATCTTTTGGGGAGCTTGGGTATCAAACTTCCACTTTCCGGCACACTCCTTGTGCCCGTTGGTAAGCCGCTGTAGCTCAGATGGTAGAGCACGTCATTCGTAATGATGGGGTCGAAGGTTCGAGTCCTTTCAGCGGCACCACATCCTCTCTCTGATACTTCATAATCCCCCACAAACTTGCTGGTTTGGCTTTGTCTTGTGGCTTACTCGTCGTAGGTTCTGACTTGTGTTTTTTGGGCCTTTGGTCGAACTTTTGAACATGCTGATCTCTTAGGGCGCGTCGCGGTTGTTATTAGTCACGCATCGTTCTCTAAGTCCTTTTGTTTTTGCGTAGATGGAAGCCTCAGTGGTTTCGTGGGAGCGGACCGCTGATGGTGTGGAGTACCGGAAGTGATTGTCGATCACCTGAATAAGTTGCGCGCGTGGTTGTTTGAAGATGCATTGCCGCTTTGGCTGAAGGCGGGTGAAGATGCTGCGAACGGTGGTTTTGCAGAGACCATCACGCTGGATTGTCAGGGTAGCGCTGATAATAGGCGTGGTCGGGTGAACCCGCGCATGGTGTTTGTGTATTGCGAAGCCGGTCGTTTGGGCTGGGATGGTCCATGGATGGATGTTGCGCTGCGTACGCAGGCTTATGTGGAGCGGGTTTACGATACTTCTGAAGGGTATATCGGTGCGCTGGCGACGCCTGAGGGTGAGCTACTGGATACCTCCTTTGATCTTTACAATCAGGCGTTTGCGCTGCTTGCCCTTTCCAGTATTGCTGATGTGAATGGTGAGAAGCGGGAAGAGGCCTGTGCGAAAGCCAAGGCACTGCTTGATGTGCTGAACAGCCGCTTCAAGCATCCTATTGCTGGGTTTCTGGAGGCTGAGCCTGCGCGTGCGCCGCTGGGTGCCAACCCGCATATGCATTTGTTTGAGATGTGTTTGGAATGGGAGCGTTCTGACAAGCTGAGTGCTGAGCAGAAAGTCGTTTGGTCTGCTTTGGCTGATGAGTTGGGTGAGCTTTGCCTCAAGCGATTCATCTGCGAGAAGACGGGGGGCTTGCGTGAGTTCTTTGCGCTGGACTGGTCGCCAATGCCGGGTGACGAGGGCAGGGTGCTGGAGCCGGGGCACCATTTTGAATGGGCCTGGCTTTTGATCCGCTGGAGCAAACTGCGCGGGGATGACCGCACCAAGGCCGCAGCTGCGCGTTTGTTCGAGATTGCGGAGACGTATGGTGTTGATCGTGAGCGCGGCGTTGCGGTGATGGGGATCAACGATGACTTCTCCATGCGTGATCCGCTGGCGCGTCTGTGGTCGCAGGCGGAGTGGCTTAAGGGCGCTCTGGCGATGCTGGAGAGTACGCCTGAGAGTGAATGGCCGCGGTATCACCAATCCATGCTAGATGCACTGGCGGCGCTGGAGCTGTTCTTTGAAAACGTGCCCGCTGGCCTTTGGAAAGATAAGCTTTTGCCGGATGGAAGCTTTGTCAATGAAGCGGCTCCGGCAAGTTCGCTTTACCACATCATTTCGGCAATCTCCGAGCTGGACCGGTTCTCGCGAACCGAAGTTGGGCAGAAGGTGATTGCGTTTGAGAATACCAAGTAGCGTTTTGGGTTGGATAGATAGGGAGTATTATAATGGTTAGGTGGGGTATTCTATCCACTGCACGGATTGGCCGCGAGAAGGTCATACCAGCGCTGCAGAAAGCCAAGAACCTTGAGGTTGCTGCGATTGCTTCACGCGATGAAGAGAATGCGCGGAAGGTTGCTGCTGAACTGGGGATCGAAAAAGCTTACGGCTCCTATGAGGCGCTGCTGGCAGATCCTGATATCGATGTGATTTACAATCCTTTGCCAAATCACATGCATGTGCCGATGACCATTGAGGCGGTGAAAGCTGGTAAGCATGTGCTTTGTGAAAAGCCAATTGCGCTGGATGCGGAGGAGGCTCGCCTTCTGCTGGACATGCCTGATGATCGCTTTGTTATGGAAGCCTTTATGGTGCGGACACATCCGCAGTGGCAGCGGGCATTGGAGATTGTGGAGTCGGGTGAGCTGGGCACATTGCAGAGTGTTCAGGCGTTCTTTTCCTACAACAATCAGGACCCGCAGAACATCCGCAATAAAGTTGAGTTTGGTGGCGGTAGTTTGATGGATATCGGGTGTTACCCGATTGTGGCAGCACGCTATTTCTTTAACGCGGAGCCTAAGCGCGTTGTGAGCCTGATTGACCGTGACAAGACCTTTGGTACGGACCGGCTGACTTCCGCCATGATGGACTTTGGTGACGGGCGGCAGGCGCAGTTTACGGTCTCCACGCAGTCGGTGCCGTATCAGCGCATCAATCTGGTGGGCACGGCCAAGCGTCTGGAAATCCTCATTCCGTTTAATGCGCCTGCGGGTGCAGAGACTATTTTGCGTCTGGATTCTGGCAGTGTGCTGGGAGATGGTGCGCTGGAGGTGGAGCGTATTCCGGCCTGTGATCAGTATACGTTGCAGGGAGAGTTGTTCTCGCGCGTGGTTCGCGGTGAGGAAGAGCTGCCTTATGGCGTGGCTGACGCGATCCAGAATATGGACATTATTGGAGCGATTTTCCGTTCTGAACGCAACAACAGCTGGGAGACCGTCGGGTCTCCCGCCTGATTGTCGTATCTGCGTTAGACTTTGACACCGTTGATCGAATACAGGTTGTCGCGATTGAGTGTATTGAGATCGCGGCGGCCACACAACGCCATGGTGATATCCAATTCCTTTTGGATGATCTCCAGTGACTTTGTTACGCCTTGCTTTCCACCAGCGCCTAGACCGTACAGGAACGGTCTGCCGATATAGGTGCCTTTTGCGCCGAGGCAGATGGCCTTGAGCACATCCTGACCGGAGCGAATACCGCCGTCGACGTGGATCTCCACTTTGTCCCCGACCTCGTCAACGATTTCCGGTAGGACCTCGATGGAGGAGGGGGCACCGTCGAGCTGTCGTCCGCCGTGGTTGGAGACGATGATCGCATCGCAACCGTGATCGACTGCGTGGCGGGCATCTTCCTTGTCCAGAATGCCTTTCAGGATGAGTGGCCCGCCCCATTTCTTCTTGATCCACTCAATGTCATCCCAGCTCAGGCGCGGGTCAAACTGCTCTGCTGTCCATGAGGAGAGCGAGGAGAGGTCGCTAACGCCTTTGGCGTGGCCGACAATGTTGCCGAAACTGCGGTTTTGCGAGGCGAGCATATTCATGCACCACATTGGCCGTGTTGCCATTTGCCATATGTGTTTGGGTGTGAACTTTGGCGGGGCAGACAGGCCGTTGCGCAGGTCTTTGTGGCGCTGACCCAGGATCTGAAGATCAAAGGTGAGGACCAGTGCAGAACAGCCAGCGTTCTTTGCGCGGTCAATGAGCGCATTGATGAAGTCGCGATCCTTCATCACATAGAGCTGAAACCAGAAGGGTTTCGTCGTTTTTGCCGCCACTGCTTCGATGGAGCAGATGCTCACGGTTGAAAGCGTGAAGGGGACTCCGAATTCTTCCGCTGCCTGTGCTGCGAGGATTTCACCATCGGCGTGCATCATTCCGGTCAGGCCGGCTGGTGCCAGTGCGACCGGCATGGACACATCTTGCCCGATCATTTTGGTGGCAAGGGTCCGGTTGGTCATGTCAACTGCGATACGCTGGCGCAGCTTGATATTACCGAAGTCACTCTCGTTGGCTTTGTAAGTACTCTCGGTCCATGACCCTGAATCGGCATAGTCGAAAAACATTTTTGGAACGCGCCTGCGAGCACGCTCTTTAAGATCATTGATTTCTAACATTGGTGCCATGTACGGGCCTCCCCCCGAAACATTCGTTCTTACGTATAAAGGGATTGCACGTATCGGTGATATGTCAATGTTGCAGGCATACGACTTGCGTCTACAAGTATTGGGAGATGGGTTGGTAGAGGTGATCAATTATCCGGAAAATACTTTGAGATATCGCCTGTTTGCTCGCTGTAGCTGGAGTTTGAAATGTAAGTAACTTACTGAATTTACTTGTCTTGAGTGCTTTTGCAGCCGTTTCGAAGATACGCGCATTAGCGTTCGCTTGAGTCCAAAGCGTGGGGTGTACTGTGAAGATGAAATATATTTCATAAGCTTAGATGGTGACCCCGACAGGATTTGAACCTGTGACCTGCCGCTTAGGAGGCGGCTGCTCTATCCAGCTGAGCTACGGGGCCTTTGGCCGTGCTTTGTTCGCCGAAATGTCTCACGGCTATTCGCATAGGACCTTGGCAGCTGAAGATGCTGCGTGCTTTCAAATATCATGAAAATCGGAGGTATGCGAGGCTGTTTGCTTGGCTGTGAATAAGCTAGGTGTCGGTTTAAGCATAGGAATTTGGTCGGTCCGTGTTTCTCTGCTTTTTTTGCCCGAGAGTTCTGAGGGGCATCCATGGCCCGGTGACCTGATATAATTTTCAATTGTATCTTGAAGGGCGAGTAGCAGTGTGCGCACGATTTCTGGGTCTATTTTTGGTATTGCTGTTTTGCACGGGGAGAGCGCTAGCCGGGCCGTGTGATGAGGGTTTGTCTGCTGAGCAGGCATTGCCAACCATCTTGCTGGAGGAAGCGCTCGGGAATCCGGTGAGTTTTACTGCTAGCGACGGGCGCGCTTATTATCTTGCAGATTTAATGGTTCCAGAGCCGTTTGGGGGAAAAGGCGCGAGGCTTCTTGGCGGCGGCGAGGTTTACGTTCATGCATTGGCTACCAAGAGCGACCGATGGGGGCGGATGCCCGCGATTCTGCTTGGCCGTGATCGGCGGGATTTGTCTGCCAGACTGGTAGAGGCCGGAATGGCCATTGTTAAGCCACAATTGAGAGCTTTCAATTGTCTGAAATTCCTTATTAAACTTGAAAGTGAGGCTCGTAAGACAACCAGTGGATTATGGGTCATTAAAAATGTAATTATCGATTATAAGTCAATAGGCTACACGCAAATTGGACTTTACGGGATTGTGGAAGCCGAGCTGGTTTCTGTGGGGCAAACACGATCCAGAGCATACTTGAACTTTGGAGAGCGCTGGACAGAGGATTTAACCGGGATTATTCAAAGGAGAAAGCTGGCGGATTTTTCGGAATTCGGGCATGATCTTTCAACGATTGATGGTCGTAGAGTTCGTCTCAGGGGCATTGTGCAACTGGACGATGGACCACGAATAGAGCTCAAACATCCAGCGCAGTTGGAGCTTCTGGACTAAGGCGAAGAGCCGGAAACGCGAATGATTTTGAGTAGTGCATTGTCTGGATTACGGACGAGCCTGAGAATTTTATCGGTATCTGCAGTGGCCGCGACCCTTGTTGCGTGTCAGCTGACGGGCTCTGGCAATCAAAGCGCTCCGAAACCCGGCAGTTTGCGTAGTGGGCTTGGAAGTGCTGTCGGGGCGAAAGAGCATCCGCGTGTGGTTGCGACGTACGGCGGTGTTTACAACGACACTAAGGCTGAGACAGCAATTGCCCGGGTCGTTGGTGGTCTTGTGGCTGCTTCGGAAGATCCCGAGGCGCAGTACCGTGTTACTCTCCTCAATAGCCCTGCTGTGAATGCTTTTGCGCTTCCTGGTGGCTATCTTTATGTCACCCGTGGTTTGCTTGCGCTGGCAAACGATACATCTGAACTAGCTGCTGTGCTTTCCCACGAAATGGCGCACGTGACAGCCCGCCATGCGATCAAGCGTCAACGTCAGGCTGAGGAGGCCGAGTTTGTCACCAAGGTGATGACCAATATCGGCAAGGATCAGGAGACGATTGATGCTGCTGTGAAAGCGAAACAGCATCAGTTTGCGCGGTTCTCGCAGGAGCAGGAGCTTGAAGCGGATGATGTGGGCGTGAGAACGCTTGCAGGTGCGGGATACGATCCCTATGCCGCTGCCCGGTTCCTGAACACGATGGGGCAGTTTGCGCGTTACCAGCAGCTTGGCGGAGAGACCAGCACCGCACCGGACTTCCTCTCCTCGCATCCGAACACACCTGAGCGTATTCGTCGGGCGGTGCTCAGTGCACGGCAGATTGGTGCTCCGGGGATTGGGCTTCATGGTCGTGATGAATACCTGCGCAGTCTGGATGGAATGCTGTTCGGAGATGATCCACTTGAAGGGTATGTGCGAGGGCGGCAGTTCCTGCATAAAGGCCTTGGTATCTCCTTTAGTGTGCCAAAGGGGTTTGTGCTTGAAAATGCTGCTGAAGCGGTTCTTGCCAGCAATAAATCCGGCACAGCCATGCGGTTTGATGGCGCGGATCTGACCGGATACGCCAGCTTAACCGATTATATGTTATCGGGCTGGATCAATGGCCTGATCGACAACAGTGTCCGCCCGACCACAATTAACGGTCTGCCAGCGGTTATTGGTTCAGCAATTACAGACGGTTGGTCGTTCCGCATTGGTGTGGTTCGGATTGGATTAACTGGATATCGGTTTATCTTTGCCAATCGCTCGCCAACCGCTGTGTTTACAAGTGATTTTGAGAAATCTCTTGGAAGTTTCAGGCAGCTTAGTCCCACCGAACAGGCGCGTCTTAACCCACTTCGAGTTAAGATCATTCAGGCGAAGGGTGGCGAGACTGCCCGTAAGCTTGCTGTTGGTATGAGCGGTGTTGAGCCATCCCGTCGTTTGGAGCTGTTTACGATACTCAATCAGGTTCAGCCCAACCAGCGCTTCAAGCAGGGCGAGCTGCTGAAGGTCATTACTGACTAAGGCCAGTCGGTGGTGTTGTTCTCTGAAACGGAGAGTAGCACGCCAAAGGACTTTGAATCGTAGGGCGAGAACAATCATCAGATGTGAGTGGGAAAGCGAAAGTTTTTCCATACGCGCGGTGATCTCGCTGGCGGGCAGTTCAAGCGCCCCAAAAGCGCGTCTTCTTCTTTTGATAGATATGGGGCTTTTCTTGTGAGACGAGCAAGAGGTCCGAGGCTTTGGTCTCTTTCCTGATGAGCCATAATCGCCGTCCGCTATTGAATGGGATACAGCGTAGGTGTTCCATTGGATCTGTTGGCCCGAAAAAGAAAGCCCCGCTCAGAGCGGGGCTTCTTTGAAAGAATTAAGTTAGAAGAGGCTGATCAGGCAGCTTCTTCCTGACTTCCGCCTTCACCGTCTGTTGTTGGAGCAGCAACTTTTGCTGCACGGCCTGGAGAAGTGGACAGAACGCCTTCGATCTGACGAATTGCTTCTGTGTCAGTCTGTTTCTGAACTGCCGCAATTTCGCGTGCCATACGGTCCAGAGCAGCTTCATAAAGCTGGCGCTCGGAGTAGGACTGTTCTGGCTGAGCGTCAGAGCGATAAAGATCGCGAACAACTTCCGCAGTAGAAACAAGATCGCCCGAGTTGATCTTTGCTTCATATTCCTGTGCGCGGCGGCTCCACATGGTGCGCTTTACACGAGGCTTGCCTGCAATGGTTTCAAGAGATTTTTTAACGGTGGATGCATCAGAAAGCTTACGCATTCCAACAGAAGCAATTTTTGCTACTGGAACGCGGAGCGTCATTTTATCCTGTTCGAATTCAATTACGAGAAGTTCAAGAGAGTATCCAGCTACGGTCTGCTCTTCAATCGCAGTAATCAAACCAACACCGTGAGATGGATAAATGATGTGCTCGCCTGTTTTAAACCCCTGACGCTGCGCGGTCTTTTTTGCGGGTGTGGCCATACGCTATACTTCTCCTGCGCAGTGGTTACTTTTTGTCTGGCAGACAAAGGCAACCTAGATGCAGCGAGTTCGCAGCATCTTTCTCTGTAGAAAAACGTGAAAAGTCCAACTTATGCGGAAAGGTCTTTCTCGCACCAATTGGTTTCGCGTTCAAATGTGATCAGTCGAATTCACTGTTTTGGCGACTTTGGCGAATTCTGGCATAAATTAATTTTCGCCGTTCTATAAAACTGCGATCATAAAAAAACCTCCGGTTGGGGAGGATGCACCAGATTGCCAAATAACTGTAAAAAACTGTATAGCACATTATCCACGGATTTCCAACCTCTCTCAAGCAAGAGAGGAATTAAGACATCCGCGGATACTGTTTGGCAAATAATAAATGACTGGTAATTCGCGGCTTTTTGGAGATTAATCTCCGGCGCCAGGTTTCTCAGAGAAATACTTATCTAGCTTTTCTGCTACACCATCAAATTCTGCAGCTTCTGGTAACTGATCTTTTTTAACGGTGATATTCGGCCACTTCTCGGAGTACTCGGCGTTAAGCTCAACCCATTTCTCCAAACCTGGCTCAGTGTCAGGGAGAATCGCGTCTGCTGGACATTCCGGCTCACACACACCGCAGTCGATACATTCGTCCGGGTTAATGACGAGCATGTTCTCGCCTTCGTAGAAACAATCGACCGGGCAAACTTCAACACAGTCGGTGTATTTGCATTTGATGCAATTGTCCGTGACGACGTATGTCATCGCAATCCTCTTAGTCTCTGGCTTTGCAGTTATGTCTGGAGACAAACGGCATGGGCTCTTGGGGCCCTGACGATTTTTCGTCCATTAAACTTTGAACTCTTTGCTATCGGTTTTCAGTGGGTAGTGCAAGCGGTGTGATAAGCGAAGAGTTGGCTATTTTGGGGCAAAATTTGCCCAAAGTCGGTGCTAAAAAGGATCAATTTCGTTGAAGCCCCGAATCCGGGCAATCTGGCGTCGATCCCGCTTTGTTGGGCGGCCTGCACCGGCCTCTCGCTTGGCAACCTGAACCTGAGTTTCCTTGGGGGGAGGCGGGGGTGACATGTCCTCATAAAGTTCTTGCGCTTCAGGAGCCGGACCGCGCCGGGTTCCAAGTTTCAAGACCTTAAGGATCAAAAGGCGCCGCGGCATTGTGATGGTCAGTACATCACCCAGCTTTACAGCGGCTTTGGCGGCCGCAATCTTTTCTTTATTGAGTCGAACGTGGCCGGACACTGCCAGCTTCTGTGCCAGTGTCCGGGATTTCGTGACGCGCGCATACCAGAGCCACTTGTCAATACGAATTGAGCCTTGTGGTTCTGGTGCTGCCATCTGCGTTATCCTGAAGGGACGACTATTTGTCGCCCTTTTCCAAGTTCTGTTTTAAAGACATCAGTGCTGCGAATGGTGAATCCGGATCCAACGGCTTGTCTTTGCGTGGAGCAGACTTGGCCTGATGACCGCGGTTCTGCTGGCCTTTGCTAAAGCCACGACCTTTGCCGCCTGGTTTGCCCGGGTTGCGACGCTGCTGCTGATTGCTGTTGTTACTGCGCTGACCGCCACGACGTTCGTTGCCACCGCGTGCGTTGCGCTGGCGTTCGTTGTTGGTGCGGTTTCCGCCGAAACGACCCGGGCGCCAGATTTCAACGGTAACCGTTTCCATCTCTTGCTCGGCAGCTGGTTCTTCAGAAACTTCTGCTGGTGCCTCTTCGCGGGCTTCAGTCAGAACTTCTTCAGAGACTGCTTCTTCTGTCGCAGGTGTCGCTGCTTCACTTTCAGCTTTCTCTGCTGCAGGTGCTTCAGCCTCGCCTTCAACCGGTTCTGCTTGCGCAGGTTCGGTTGCTTCAGCTGGGGCAGCTTCAGGTTTCTTGGTAACCGGGCGCTGCTCTTCGAGTGTTTCCAGACGGTAGCCGAGAGACTTCAGGATGTTTGTGAAGTCTTCGCCTGCACAGCCGAGCAGGGACGTCATGGAAACGGTGACGGTGAACACGCCGCCCTCAGCCAAGGCACCTTCTGGTGGCTCGATGCCTTCTTCCAGTGGTTTCCAGGCAACCAGCGGACGAATAATGTCAGCCAAACGCTCCAGAATATCGACACGTACGGCGCGTGGGCCGCAAACGCGGAAGCCGACGACGCGGTAAAGCGCATGTTCGATTTCCGGATCGACAGGAACGGAGGTACGACCAGAAGCGGACAGCTGAGGAAGCTCAGTCAGGCCTTTGATGCCGCTCTTACCTTCTTTCAGCGCCCAGAGCTGCGCGAGCAGCTGGCTTGGGGCTGGTTTCAGAAGAGCCGGGACATAGACGTGATAAGCACCAAAGCGAACACCGAGCTTGCGGAGCGAACCGCGCATTTGCTGGTCGAGCTGGCGAATGTCATCTGAAATCTCTTGACGCTCAAGGATACCGAGGTTCTCGGTCAGGCGGAAGGCCACGCCACGAGCGATGCCTTCAACCTCTTCGGCCTGTTCCAGGTCGAAAAGCGGCTTCAGGAGAGTTTCGATGTGAGTCTTGATCCATAGATCAAGGCGCTCCTGCACCATATCGCGTGCAGGTCCCGTCAATTGCTCATCAGCAAGAATGATCAGGGATGGGCGCAGGGTCTGTTCACTAGCTGCCAGGCGGGCGATCGCTTCGCCCTGCCATCTTAGTGTGCCATCATCGGAGAGGATGAACTCTTCGTTAGGCGCGCGAGACAACCGTTCTGCACGGTTTTCAATCTCACTAGCTAGTGCTTTTTGGGCCGCAGCACGGACAGCTTTTTCTTCCTGTCCTTCTGCCGTTGCATCCGGAGCAAACCGGAAGCCATGAAGCTGGCCAATGTGCTGTCCTTCTACAAGGACATCTCCGGTTGCGGTGATCTCCGCTTCGAGCATTTTGTTCTCTCTCAGACGTCGCATCAATACGCTGGTTCGCCGATCCACAAACCGCTGGGTAAGCCGTTCGTGAAGGGCATCTGATAATCGATCTTCTATGCCGCGCGTCACGTCCTGCCAATGAGCAGGATCATTCAGCCAGTCGGCACGGTTTGCAACAAAGGTCCACGTTCGGATATGAGCAATCCGGTTCGCCAATGTGTCGATATCCCCATCGGTCCTGTCCGCCAGTTTTATCTGACTATTGAACCAGTCATCAGGAATGGCACCGTCCTGGACCAGATGTGAATATATCCCTGTAACGAGATCTGCATGGTTTGCCGGAGCAATCTTGCGATAGTCTGGAACCTGACAGGTATCCCATAGCAATGAAACTCGCTCCTGCGTTGTCGCTAGGGAAATAATGTCCCTGTCACGATTAGCAAGTTCGAGAACACCGATATCCTCTGCCGGAGGGGCTTTGGTCAAGCCCTCTTCGCGCGGAGAATGCTCCAAACTGCGCAAAAGTGCGCGAATCGAGGAAAAATCTAGGTTTGGGTTGCGCCATTGCAGCACTTTTAGTGGTTCAAACTCATGAGATTCGAGTTGATGGACCAATTCATCGTCAAAACCGGGGACTCGGCCAGTTACGCCGAAAGTACCATCTCTGAGGTGTCGTCCGGCGCGTCCGGCGATCTGGCCGCTCTCAGCCGGGGTCAATTGACGGTACTGGTAGCCATCGAATTTGCGGTGTCCGGCGAACGCGATATGGTCCACATCCAGATTGAGGCCCATGCCTACAGCGTCGGTGGCGATGAGCCAGTCAACGTCGCCGTTCTGGAACAGGTCAACCTGCGCGTTGCGCGTTCTTGGAGAAAGGGAGCCGAGGACGACAGCAGCGCCACCGCGTTGGCGTCGGATGAGTTCCGCGATGGCGTAAACTTCATCGGATGAGAATGCGACGATGGCGGAGCGGCGGGGGAGGCGTGTGATCTTCTTGGAGCCTGCGTATGTCAAAATGGACATGCGCGGTCGGGTGATCACATTCAGGCCCGGCATTAGCTTTTCAAGGAGTGGGCGAATAGTGGAGGAGCCAAGCAGCAGAGTTTCTTCTCTGCCGCGCAAATTCAGGATGCGGTCGGTGAAGACGTGGCCCCGCTCCAAGTCACCTGCGAGCTGAACTTCGTCGATCGCGACAAAGTCCACGTCCAGATCCTTTGGCATGGCCTCAACAGTGGAGACCCAGAAGCGTGGTTTCTTTGGGATGATCTTTTCTTCGCCGGTGATCAGTGCGACGAGGTCTGGTCCCTTCTTCTCTACGAGGCGGCCATAGACTTCTCGGGCCAGCAGGCGGAGGGGGAGACCTATGAGGCCAGATGAGTACGCACTCATGCGTTCAATGGCCAGATGTGTCTTACCAGTGTTCGTTGGCCCCAAGATCGCAGTGACAGACCGTGATCTTGTTGTTCGGTACAGCGTGTTCTTGTTCATCTAGAAGTGCAATTCCGTAGTCATATGGCCAAACGTATCTCGGCACTCAATTCTTTGGCTGGGATACTGAAAAATGCCCTTGCGGTGCCTCACCCAATGAAGTGGCATTTATATGGCAGTGAAAAGCGCTGTAAAGCTCTGGAATGAAGAAAGACGAAAAATGCTGATGATGAGAGCCGGAATGGGGGTTTAGTTTCACAGCAGCATGTAAGCGCTTACTAGCGTGTACGTGATTATGTCTATGTTGTTTTCGCTGAATATGATGAATGACTATAAGGTATAGCGCATATCGTTTGGGTGAGGGGAAGTTGTGGTCTTGAGTTACTAAAAATGCGAATTCACTCAAATTTTGGTAACGTATATGTTATTCTTACCAACTGATTTCATTAATGAATATCATTAATTTTGCGTGAATTCGCCACTTCTAAATCCCCAAAGGTCTACGGGTGATTAGAGTAAAATGGGGTATGGTAAGGGGCATATTTTGACCCCCAAGCAGCGCTGGGACGGAGTTATCCCCGCTTTCCCCTCAGGCCCATCGTTAAGTTTTTTGCATCTATGCAGGGCAAAAAGAAACGAAAAATCCAAACTTGATTGCCTGTGAAATAGTGGAATGGTTTTGCCAGACTATAGATGCGCAACCGTGCTGAAGCCCGAGGAGTGCAAAGTTAACGAAACGTTAACTTGCTCCTTTCAATGGCTTTTTTCAAAGAAAAACTAGTGCTCATTTTAGGATTAAAGTTCTTCTATACAAAAATTTCCAAAAAGACATAGTGCAATTTAACAATGACAATATATATGGGCGTATTTCTATTGGATAGAAAGTTAAATTGAATAGATTTCTTTCCTATTATGAAATGAAGTAGCCTCAAATAGAAGATGGGTGATAGATACACCTTCTATATTAGGTGGAGATTGCGTAGAGTAAGGTTGTTGGAGGCATAATATGTAGGGGTGTATAAAATGAATCCGTTGACTGCTGCACTAGAATTTGTTGAATCTGTTAATAATGAAGAGACGTCTGACGGCGTTTCCAAGCGTATTGCTGAGCTTGGTCAGTCTTTTGGCTTTACAAGTTTCTGTCTCGCTGCGATCCCCGAAGCTGGCGCATCCTTTGATGGGTCTATCATGTTGAGCGGATGGCGGCCTGAATGGCAACAACGTTATCTCGACCGTGATTACATACAGAATGATCCTATTGTCGCGAAAGCGCGCACTGCCAGTCGTCCATTCCTTTGGTCCAGTGTTGCCCGTGATCGCAATATCACAGCAGCTGCACAGCAAGTTCTGTCAGAAGCGCGCGATTACGGAATGTATGACGGCGTTTGTGTGCCTGTACATGGCCTTCAGGGCTATCAGGGTATGCTGATTTTTGGTGGACCAGAAGTGCGACTGAACGAACGCGAAATTAGTGTTCTTCATCTGGTTGGTATTTACGCGAGTAATAAGGTGCGTGAGCTGGTTGGTGCCAACACAACTCGTCCACGTCATCGCCTTACACCTCGTGAACTTGAGTGTCTGAAGTGGTCTGCTGCAGGCAAAACAAGTTGGGAAATCAGTCAGATCCTAAATATCTCTCAGCATACCGCCGACTGGTACCTGGCTTCGGCTGCCAGAAAGCTGCATGCTGCAAACAGAACACACGCAGTGGCTGAGGGTTTCCGGCTCGGCCTTATTCGATAAGCTTACATGACACCTACCTATGCTCTCGGCAGGGTTCGCACCGCGAATCCTGCTGTTTGCACGTTTGCAGCGGCCTTCGGGTTCTCAGTTTTTATCCCTTAAGTATAACATTTTGCTGAGATATATTAGTAAATACAAAGTTCAACAGATTTGTGTAAATAGTTTTTCGTGTTTAGTTTTTCTCAATTATGTGAAAAATTACCTAGAATTTCCCCGTTTTCTTAATGTTTTGTGGTCCGGTAAATATAGTAATGTTTCTAGTGACTATAAATTAATCTTCCCATCAAGGTACCTGCTCGACTATAAACCCCCAAAATACATAACGACTGGGGGACCTACTTTGGCTATTCAACGTATATTGGTTGCTAACCGCTCAGAGATTGCAATCCGTGTTTTTAGGGCTGCAAATGAGCTTGGTCTCCAGACGGTTGCCATCTTCGCGGAAGAAGACAAGCTGGCTTTACACCGCTTTAAGGCGGATGAGGCCTATCAGGTCGGCAAGGGGATGGGGCCGATTGAAGCTTACCTGTCTATTGATGAGATTATCCGCGTTGCAAAAGAGCAGCGCGTTGACGCAATCCATCCTGGATATGGTTTTCTTTCCGAGAGCCCGGAGTTTGCTGAAGCGTGCGCCGAAAACGGCATTGTTTTTATTGGCCCTTCGCCAGACACCATGCGCCGTCTTGGCAACAAAGTAGCTGCGCGCGAGCTGGCTATTAAAGCTGGCGTTCCTGTAATGCCAGCGACGGACCCACTTCCAGATGATATGGAAGAAGTGAAGCGTCTTGCGCTGGAGATCGGCTATCCGGTGATGCTGAAGGCGTCATGGGGTGGGGGTGGTCGTGGCATGCGCGTGATCCATGACGAAGAAACGCTTCTTCGCGAGGTTGTTGAGGCAAAGCGTGAAGCGAAAGCTGCTTTCGGTAAGGATGAGGTTTACCTCGAAAAGCTTGTTGAGCGTGCCCGTCATGTTGAAGTGCAGATTCTTGGCGACCAGCATGGCAATCTTGTGCATCTGTTTGAGCGCGATTGCTCCATTCAGCGCCGCCACCAGAAAGTGGTTGAGCGTGCGCCAGCACCTTACCTTGATGAAGAAAAGCGTCGTGAGCTTTGTGAGTATGGTCTGAAGATTGGCCGCGAAGTCGGATATTGCGGTGCGGGTACCGTTGAGTTTCTGATGGATGCGGATACCGACAAGGTCTACTTCATTGAAGTGAACCCGCGTATTCAGGTGGAACATACTGTTACTGAAGAAGTTACGGGTATCGATATCGTGCGCGCCCAGATCCGCATTGCGGAGGGTGGCCGTATTGGCGATGAGGCTGTGACCGGTGTGCCTGAGCAGAGCGCAATTGTGCTGAATGGTCATGCACTTCAGTGCCGTATTACCACTGAAGATCCTGAACACAATTTCATCCCTGATTATGGCCGCTTGACTGCCTATCGTGGGGCGACCGGTTTTGGTATTCGTCTTGATGGCGGTACGGCTTATGCTGGCGCAGTGATTACCCGGTTCTATGATCCACTGCTTGAAAAAGTGACCGCCTGGGCGCCGACGCCAGATGAAGTATGTGCACGTATGGACCGGGCACTGCGCGAGTTCCGTATTCGTGGTGTCGCGACCAATCTAATTTTTCTTGAGCGGATTATCGGTCATCCGTCGTTCCAGAATAACTCATATACAACGCGTTTTATTGATAATACGCCCGAGCTGTTTGAGAACATCAAGACGGCTGATCGAGCAACCAAGCTGCTGACCTACATTGCTGATGTGACCGTGAACGGGCATCCGGAAACCAAGGGGCGCCCTAAGCCACCGGCTGCTGCACCGGTGCCGGTTGCACCGAAGTTCAACATGCCTGTGATGGACGGGACTCGACAGAAGCTTGAGGAGCTTGGCCCTAAAGAGTTCGCCAAGTGGGTAAAAGCGCAGCCACAAGTGCTGGTTACTGACACTACCATGCGTGATGCACATCAATCATTGCTTGCTACACGCATGCGTACCTATGATTTGGTACAGGTGGCGGACAGTTATGCGCAGGGTCTGCCTGAGCTGTTTTCTCTGGAATGCTGGGGTGGTGCGACCTTTGATGTGTCTATGCGCTTCCTGACGGAAGATCCGTGGGAGCGTCTGCGCCTTGTGCGCGAGAAAGCGCCGAACCTGCTGATGCAGATGTTGCTGCGTGGGTCCAATGGTGTGGGATACGCTAACTATCCGGATAACGTGGTTCAGCACTTTGTGCAGCAAGCAGCTACAGCTGGCGTAGATGTGTTCCGCGTATTTGATTGTCTCAACTGGGTTGAGAACATGCGCGTGTCGCTTGATGCTGTTCAGGAACAAGGCAAGCTGTGTGAAGCAGCGATTTGCTACACTGGCGACATTTTGAACAGTGCGCGTCCGAAGTATGACCTGAAGTACTACGTCAAACTGGCGAAAGAGCTTGAAGCAGCAGGTGCGCATATTCTTGGCATTAAGGATATGGGCGGTGTGCTGAAGCCGCAGGCGGCGAAGGTTCTGGTCAGGGCGCTGAAGGAAGAGGTTGATCTGCCGATCCACTTCCATACGCACGATACCTCTGGCATTGCTGCGTCCTCTGTTCTGGCTGCGGTTGAAAGCGGTGCTGATATTGTTGATCTGGCGATGGATTCTCTGTCCGGCCTGACGTCTCAGCCATGTATGGGATCGGTTGTTGAAGCGCTGAAGGGGACTTCTCGTGATAGCGGCCTGAATACAGATCGCATCCAGCAGCTTTCCTTCTATTGGGAAGCGGTGCGTACCCAGTACCGTGCCTTCGAGAGTGATCTGCGGTTCGGTGCTTCCGAGGTTTACCTGCATGAGATGCCGGGTGGTCAGTTCACCAACCTTAAGGAACAGGCGCGTTCGCTTGGGCTGGAGATGCGTTGGCACGAGGTTGCCAAGGCTTATGCTGATGCGAACATGATGTTTGGTGACATCGTGAAGGTTACGCCAAGTTCCAAGGTTGTTGGTGATATGGCGGTGATGATGGTGTCGCAGGGCATCACAACCGAAGATGTACTTGATCCGAAGAAAGAAGTTTCCTTTCCGGAATCTGTCGTGAACATGTTGCACGGTGACCTTGGTATTCCTCCGGGGGGCTGGCCTGTTGAATTGCAGAAGAAAGTTTTGAAAGGGCAGGAGCCGATCACGGTTCGTCCGGGGTCCTTGCTTGAAGCAGAGGATATGGATGGGAAGCGCGAGGAGCTTGCCGGCGTTCTTGGCCGCAAAGGTTCTGAGCAGGAGCTTTCTTCCATGCTGATGTATCCGAAGGTGTATACGGAGTTTGCCAAGGCGCAGGACAAATATGGTCCGACCAGCGTGCTGCCAACGCCAACCTACTTCTATGGTCTCAATGTGGGTGACGAGATCATGGCTGAGCTGGAGCCGGGCAAGACGATGGTTATCTCTTGTCTCGCGATCGGTGAGACTGATGATCGTGGTGAAAAGCGCGTGTTCTTTGAGCTGAATGGTCAACCACGCAACATCCGTATCATCGACCGTACCCACAGTGCAGCGAATGCACCTGCGCGGCGCAAGGTGGATGAAGGAAATGAGCTTCAAATGGGCGCGCCTGTGCCAGGTGTGGTCTCAACACTGGGTGTCAAGGCAGGTCAGACTGTCAGAGCCGGAGATCTGCTGGTCTCCATTGAGGCGATGAAGATGGAAACGTCGGTTCATGCCGAGCGGGATGGTGAGATCAACGAGGTTTGTGTTGCTCCGGGTGATCAGCTTGATGCTAAGGATCTGATCTGTACCTTTAAGGGATAGACCTAAAGCCTGTTTTGTCTGCTGAGATTAACCAGCAATGCGTTTGGTGCATAAGCACTATGCATTGCTGGTTTTTCAGCTTTTAGAGATAAAATATTATATATATCAATATGTTGTATATTATGCGCAGTGATGTTTGCCGTTAGGTATTGCTACGTTTCGTAGTAGTGCGATTGTTCCTGATTGAGCCCTTCTGTATTGAGCGCACCAATCAATTCATGAATGTGTCTCCCAATTTCTGATCTTTAGGAACTGATCTCCTATCGGGCCAGAGTTGGGTTTTTTATTGAGGGTGCAACGGTGCAAACTAAAACAGGAAACCCGGCAGTCATCGGTCTGGCTGGATTTGGCATCACGACCTTTGTTCTGCAGATGGCGAACATTGGTCTGCTTGAGAGTATGGGGCCGGTGCTCTGGCTTGGCGTTTTTGTTGGTGGGCTTGCGCAGATGGTTGCTGGCTTCCAGACGGGCAAGACCGGTAACAATTTCGGCTACAGCGCTTTCACTATTTATGGGGCGTTTTGGCTGGCTTTTGCAGGCATTCTTGCTGGTAATGAGCTGGGCTTTTATACAGCATCGCACGCTGATATAGGTTTCTTCCTACTGCCATTCACTATCTACACCGGCATCATGTTCTACGCTGCGCTGCATGTGCACACTGCGGAAGCTTCGGTTTTCGGTAGCTTATTCCTTGGCTTTATCCTGCTGGTTTTTGGGCACTTTGGTCCGGCGTTCTTTAACGTGATGGCAGGCTACGTGCTGATCCTGTGTTCCTTCTGTGCCTGGTATGTGATGGCGCACATCATTTACAAAGATGTTTGCGGGCGCGATGTTCTGCCGGTTGGCTCTCCGATTTTACGGCCGGAGCAAGGCCTCTCTGGCGCCGATGTTGTTGCAGCTGAATAATTCAGCTACAAAGCGATGTGAAAAGCTTGGTCCTGTGACCAAGCTTTTCTATTTAACTGCATGCGATGACCATTGTCTGGCAGGTTCGGATGCATAACCGATCCAGTTGTCCATGAATGCTTCCAGCCAATGCAGCACTGCGGGGTCGTATACGAAGCTTTCGCGGAAATGCTCGCCGCGTTTCTTAGCGCCTGGCAGTACCAGACGATGTGCGGCACGGGTCGTCCAGCGGTGCATCATGGCGTACGTCAGTTCCGGATGAAATTGAATGCCGAATGCATTTTTGCCAACGCGGATTGCCTGATTTTCGTAGGTCGAACTCGATGCCAGCAGCTCGGTACCTGACGGCAGTGAGAAGCCTTCGCGGTGCCATTGATAAACCTGTTCGGGCCACGCCATAAGTTTGGTGCCGGATTGTGTTGCTTTCAGCGGGTAATAGCCGATTTCGACCAACCCGTCGTCACGCCCTGTTACCGTGCCGCCGAGGTGTTTGGAGAGCATCTGTGCGCCGAGGCAAATCCCCAGATATGGCTTGTTTTCCTTGAGTGGAACGTTGATCCAGTCGATTTCCCGTTTCACAAAATCATCACTGTCATTGGCACTCATTGGACCGCCAAAGATGACTGAGCCCGCGTGTTCTGCGAGTGTTTCCGGCAATGGATCGCCAAAGCGTGGACACCGGATATCCAGTTCAAAGCCGCGTTTGACCAATTGTTGTCCAACGCGACCGGGGTTTGAGGTTTCCTGATGCAGCACCACCAGCACTTTAGGCTGGTGTTGAGAAATACCTTCTTTCATTTATCTCCTAACCACTAAGTAGACTAAGAATTATTGCCCCCCCTGTCGATGAGCAACTTTTTGTTTGAGCTCCATGCGGTCTCTGGACGAGACTCCTAACAGCTCGGCAACGCGCCAAATTGTATTGTCTTCAAATTCGTGAACTGACCCATCTGCGAAGCCCATTTCCCAGAGGATCTCAATGACTCTAAGTCGCTGTTCCGGCTCAAGCTTGCGCTTGAGGACAGATGTAAAGCGGTAAAGATCGACAGAATCCTCGTCGCGTTCGCGTGCAAGGTCCATGAGCTCCTGAGTGTCGTCCTCGCTCAAATCGTATTGTTGTTGTAGAATACGTTTGAGCTGGTCCAGCTCCTGTTGCCCGATTTCGCCATCTACTGTGATGATATGGAACATGAGCGCCGCCACTGCCAGCCGTTCATCATCTTCAGAAAAGCGGCCTTCTTGCTCCTGTTCGCCTGACAGGCCTTTGAAGAATTTTTTCAGGGCGTCCAGCATTCATATGCTCCATGCAGTTTTTTGTTTTCTTGTAGCTTTATTTAGTGCTTTTCTGAGATGCGTAAAGTGTCTCGGCTCTGATTGGAATACTATTGATACGCACAAATAATTACAAATACGAAAGAAAGGGAATTAATACCGCCAGTTTGATACCTCTTGATACTGCGACACTTGGTAGCAAATGTGATATAAGTCCTTGGTTCAGAACGACTGGTGGCTTTGTTCCGGGTCTTGTAAGACTTTAACTAATCATAATTTAGACGTTTTCTACGGGCTTTGTGCCCTGTATTTGTTGAGTACAAGCTGCTTACATGTGAGTCCAATTTTGGGCTTCAAGAAATCGTCCACTAGGATACTTAGACTAAATGAAACGCTCTCTTCTTATCTTTGGAGCTCTGGCTGCTCTTTTGGTTTGTAGTCTGGTGCTTGCACCGCTTCTCGTTCCGCAGCAACAGCTGAAAGCCCAAATTGCGGAAACATTTGAGACGGCAACCGGATGGAAGCTGCGTCTTGATGGACGCACGAGTGTGGATCTGTTTCCGACACTGGCTATCGAGGTTGAAAATGTTGGTGTTGCCGGTGCCGCAAGGGCTGACGGGATCGAGTTTGCCAGGGTTGAAAAAGCCCGATTTGAGCTGAACTCTCTGCGTCTGCTGACTGGTGGCAACATCATTCGGAATATTGAACTTATCGAACCTAACTGGACTCTTGAGATTGATCAGGCGGGAGCTGCCTCCTGGCAGCCGCTGTTTGCCAGTGATGACGACGGGGAGGCTCCCGTGGTTGCTGCAAATATTGCAGGCCGGGTTGCTTCCTTTATGGATCAGCTGGATCTGGATACACTCAGCATTGAACGAGGTCAGATTTCATACAATGAACCTGACCCTAAAGCCCCGCTGGTGTTTTCCAATATCGACCTGGCGCTGAACTTTGAGAGCGGCAGTGATGCTCTGACCGCTGAGGGAGCGTTCGCTCTTGGCGATGAGCGGTATGTGGTTGGTGGTCGTGTCGGATCTGTAACTGCCTTGCAGAATGCGCAAGCGACTTCTGTTGAGGCTCACGTTGTCGGACCGGCACAGGAGAAATTTGGCTTTGAAGGTCAACTAGCGTTTGGTGCCCGACCTGTTGGGCGTTTGCAAGTGTCAGCGGAACTGCCGGACCTTGCTGCCTTTGCAGCACAGCATGGTGTGAAGTTTCCAGAAGGCATTGGAAGCGGTGCACTGACCGGTGAAGTACAATTCCGTAAACGCGGTATTCGTACCAAAGGTCTTTCCATCACCTCAGGTTCTGTTGCTTTTGGCGGTGACATTGCGCTCAATTATCTCGAAGACGGCTATGAGCTGAAAGGTCAGGTTACCGGCCAGTCTCTGGATTTTGAGCAGCTTCTTCGTCTTGCCGGGCTGGATGCAGCGGCGTCGGGCTTTGCCAATGTGGATGCCTCGTTCTATGGCGTTGGGCAGTCTTACGAGGAACTGGTTTCCGGTCTTGAAGTTGAGGGTGGTGCACTCCTGAGAAAGGGGCGTATCGCCAACATCCAACTGCCAGAGATGCTAGCGGTTGAAGGGCGCGATGAAGCGCTTGACGATATGGATCTTACCGTGGTCTTCTCGGGCCTTTCCAATCCAATGGAGCTGAAAGGCACTGCGCGTTGGCAGGGTGAGCCGATCGTTCTGCAGGGTGGGTTGCGATCAGATGCGAATATTGATCTGGCGTTCTCCAGCGAGATGTTTTCAGGCAGTTTGACCGGGCCGTATTCCTTAAGTGATGGCTTTGACGGGATCTTTGCCTTCCAGACGGATGACTTCAATAATCTGGCACGCTGGTACGGACGTCCGCTGCCTCGATACCTGCGTGGCAACAAGTTTGAGCTGGCTGGGCGCTTTGAAGCTGACGTAGATGGCGTTTCCTTTGAGAATGCAAAGTTTAGACTGGATGACACCAGCCTGACCGGTAGTGGCCGCTTAGATACCGGCGAGATTCCAAAACTCAGTGGTGAGTTGCAGATCAAGCAGGCCTCCTTTGACAAGATGTTCTCTCGCAGTGACGCCAAGAATGAAAAGGGTGAAGGTGCCTATGACTTTTCGGTTCTGCGCAGCTTCGATCTGGATCTGGCACTTTCTATTGAGGACCTCAGCCTTGGTGCGCTTCGCGGTAAGAATGCCGAGTTGAAAGCTGTGCTGTCTGAAGGGCGGTTGGCTTTGGACGTTGCGCGGGTTGGACTTTATCAGGGTGAGGGCGCTGGTAAGCTTCTTTTGAATGGCGCAACGATCAAACCTGGCATCTCTGCCGAGTTCTCGCTCAAGGGTATTGATGCAGCGCCTTTCCTTGCCTCGCTAGGTGATATGCCGCGTGTTGATGGCAATCTTTATGCCGAGATGGATGTGAACACCTCTGGCAACACCCCAAGTGATTTCTGGGTCAACATGGGCGGGGCGCTCAGCTTCCAGCTTGGCAACGGGATGTTGCACGAGCTGGATGTTGATCGACTGGTCGCTTCCGTTGGCAGTGAAGGTATCTCCGGTTGGCCGTTTACCGACACGGACCGGACAGAGTTTTCCAGCTGGGGTGCGGATGTTGTCTTTGATAGGGGCACCGCGGAGTTCCAGGCGCTGACCTTGCAGAGCAAAACCGCTCTTGTTGAAGGGCGGGGTGCGATCAACATCAAGGACGGTGAGGTTCTGTGGTATTTGCAGCCAAGTCTGCTGGATCAGAGCAAGGTTGGCGGTGAAGGCACCGAGACGGCGCAGTCTGCTGACATGGCACCGTTAAAGATCCGTGGCTCGATCAATCTTCCGAGCTTTGAGGCTGTCGATAATCAGGAATACGCTAGTGCGTCTTTTGGGGATGTGAAGAAGACCCAGAAGCTTTCTGACAAGCTGGCGGAAGATCTGGAAACAGCGAAGACCGTTGAAGAGGTGCAGCGCCTGCGTACTGCTGCGGCGAAGGACGGACAAGTGAATGCGCCGGAGCCTTCCGAGACGGTTGCAGAGGAACTGCCTGTTGCTACGCAGCCATCGAATGAAGACGCCAGTGTAACGACGGCTTCGGTTGCTGAAGAGGATCTGCCTCCGCTGACTGACGATGTTGCGGCGAATACGGATGGTACGAAGGTTTTGGTGCCTGTTGCAAAGCCAGAGGATGTGCCAGCGCCTGCTGTTGTGGCCTCAACGATCAAAACATCTGCCAAGAGCGGCGCGCCGAAGCGTGACCTCAAGCGCCGTGATGTTGTGCCTCGTGGACCGGGCAATGTGAATGTGCAAGCAGTTGCGGACGGGACGGCCGATACGGATGCAACGCTGACCTCATTAGAGGAGGCGTTTGGAATGCCTGCTGGCTTCCTTACCGACTGACAAAAGTACAGAGAAAAATATAGGCCCGGAGTGATGACTTCTCCGGGCCTTTTTTATTAGTGCGAGTTATTGTCGTTTGATTGAAGCAAAACAGACAGAACGCGTTCTAGATGAAGTCGATCTCGTTGCTGAGTGGCATCTGCCTGATGCGTTTGCCTGTCGCTGCGAAGATCGCGTTCGCCAGTGCCGGTGTTGAAGGCGGTGTGCCCGGTTCGCCAGCTCCGCCCATGCGCGGAGAGTTCTCCAGCAGCTCGACGGTGATCTTTGGAGCCTGATACATGCGCATGGCGTCGTATGTGTCGAAGTTGGCTTGTTCGACCTGCCCATCTGCCCACGTAATTTCCTGCCCCAGTGCCTGACTGAGACCGAAGTTGATGCCGGACATGATCTGATCTTTGAAGATACCCGGATCAAGAACAATACCTGGGTCTGCCACTGCCCAGACTTCCTCGATAGTGACGGTATCGTCTGTGACATCCACCTGCACCACCTGAGCGGTCCATGTGCCGAAGGAAAGGACATGTGCAATGCCGCGGCCTTTGCCTGCTGGAAGAGGTGTTCCCCAACCTGACATTTCTGCGACGCGTTTCAGCGCTTCGCGGGCTGGCAGGAATTCTTCGCTGGTCATGTGAGCCAGACGGAATTCCAGCGGGTCCTTGCCTGCTTTGTGGGCTGCTTCGTCAATGAAGCTTTCATGGAAGAAACCGTTGATGGAGTTACCGACCGAGCGCCAGAACCCTATTGGAACCTGAAGGTCTGCTACATGTGCCTGGCATCGTTGGTTTTCGACGTCCAGTGGCTGGTTGTAGGCACCATCAAGAACAGTGTTGTCCGGGCCCAGAGGGCTGAGGGCAGGGAAGGTCCTTGGCATCACGCTTTGGATGATGGATGGCGAAGCCACGTGCATGTCCATGGTCTTCAGGGTGCCATCTGGTGTCACCTGACCTTTGAACTCACCAATCGCCATTGGGCGGTAGGTGTCATGCTGGGTGTCTTCTTCGCGGGTCCATGTCACTTTCACAGGATTTGGTGCTGTCGCTTCAGCAACGACAGCGGCATAGAGCGCAAAGTCAGCTTCCAGACGACGACCAAAACCGCCACCAAGGCGGGTGGTGGTGACGTCAATGTCAGCGCTGTCCATATCGAAATGGCCTGCAACAACGGTTTGAACGATGCCTGGCGCTTGCGTTCCGGTCCAGATGCCGATTGTATCTCCGTCGTGCTGGGCTGTGGCGTTCATTGGCTCCATAGTGGCATGCGCGAGGAATGGAACGCGATATTGCGCTGATACTTCTTCGCTTTCCGGAATTGAGGTGTAGACTTCTGCATCGGACCCGGTGCCGCCAAGCTCGAAGGTGGCTTCCTGTGTCAGAGCGTTTTCAAGGGCGGACCACATCTGGTCGGTGTTTTGCAGGGAGAGCGGGTCGTCCCATTCAATCTCCAGAGCCTCTGCCCCTTTGAACGCGGCCCAAGTGTTATCTGCAACAACGCCAAGGCCTTCGCCCGCGATGGTTCTGATTTCAACCACGTCTTTCACGCCGGGAATGGCGAGTGCTGCAGTCTTGTCATAGCTCTTGAGGCCGACACCCTTACGCGGGGCCATTCTTACGGAGCCGTAGGCCATGTTCGGTAGCTGTACGTCGATACCGAAGATGCGACCGCCGGTGACTTTGTCTTTCAGCTCAACGCGCTTCTGCGATTTCCCGAGGATCTTCCAGTCGCTGGCTTTCTTCAGTTTCATCTCGGTTGGTGGTGAGATGGTTGCTGCTTTGCTTGCCAGTTCACCATAAGTGACAGAATTGCCGGAGGCAGTGTCGGTGATGGTTCCATTTGCGAGTGTGAGATTGTCCTCACTGGTGCCAAAGTGCTCCGCAGCTGCTTTGAGCAGGACGAACTTTGCAGTGTATCCAGCTTCGCGCATTTTCACGAAGGCATCGGTCATGGAGGATGAACCGCCGGTCACATTCATACCGATGAACTTGGCCACAACCTTCATTGAGCTGCGTGCCATCTCTGCCAAGACACTCTCGTCATAAAAGGCGAAGGGTGCCGATTCTTCAAACATTGCGGCGTTGAAATAGGCAGGGCTGGACGGGCCGTGTTCGACAACAACCTGTTCCAGCGGAACTTCCAGCTCTTCTGCAACCAAAGCGGCCAGTGTGGTGTGCGCGCCCTGACCCATTTCCGCGCGAGGTGCGATGATGGTGATGGTGTTGTCCGCACTGATCATCACATATGGGTTGAACGGGGTATCACCCTCCGCCTTGTTCGCGTCCAGCGGGTTCGCATAAGGCTTTTGGTAGAAGTAGTAGCCGACGGCGAGGCCACCTGCTGCTGCAACGCCGAGGCCGAGAAAGGCACGGCGGGTATATTTTCCCAAACGGCTCATCATCAGGCTCCCAGCGTTTGTGCTGCGTCTTTGATCGCGGCTTTGATTCTTGGATAGGTTCCACACCGGCACAGGTTGGTCATGGCATCGCTGATGTCTTCATCGGTTGGGGCCGGGTTTTCTTCCAGCAGAGCAACCGCAGCCATGATCTGGCCGGACTGGCAGTAGCCGCATTGTGGGACTGAGTGCTTCATCCATGCTTGTTGGACAGCGTGCAGCTCATTGCCTTCAGAGATGCCCTCAATGGTGGTGATCTCACCTTCCACATCGCCAACAGGCTGGGAACAGGAGCGCACCGGCTCACCGTCGATCAGAACTGTGCAGGCACCGCAGGCGGCGATTCCGCATCCAAACTTGGGGCCTTTTATGTCCATAATGTCCCGAAGCGCCCACAGGAGTGGCATTTCCGGATCAGCTTCTATCTCTTGGTTTTGACCATTCACGGTCAGAGGTATTTTCGGGTACATTGATTGGGGATCTCGCACACTTATTTAGGAGACTTAAGTTCTCTTAACTTATGATCTTGCGGCATTTTGTCAATGCATCATGCCAAGAATAATTGACATGCGATAGAAGGGGGCATATCTCCATTTCATGACCAACCAGAGTTTTCAGCGCGCCAGATCCGCCGAAGCGAAGGCGCAGCGCCACAATGATCTTATCCGTGCCGCGACCAGTGTTCTTGAAGAGGACGGATTTGACGGGCTGACTTTGCAGGCTATTGCCAGCCGTGCAGGGATCGTAAAGTCAAATATCTATCGGTATTTTGAGACGCGGGAAGCTCTTCTCATGGAATTGCTGCTGCACGATTTTGTGGAACTGACCACAGACCTTGAAAAGCAGGTTACTGAAGAGATGACGTCTGCGGATATGGCGAAGCTTCTCTCGGAAAGGTTTGCCTCGCGCCATCGGCTATGTGAGCTCATGAGCCTGATTGCGCCGACTATGGAAAAGAACATTTCCATAGAATGTGTCCGCGATTTCAAACGCGGCTTGCTTGCTGAAGCGGAACGGGCAACCGCTGTGTTGCAACGCGGACTGCCCTGGCTTGATGCTGACGAGGCCATGTCTGTCTTCTTTAGCATTCACGTGTTCGTTGCTGGCCTTTGGCCTATTACCAATCCTCCGCCAGTTATCGATACGCTCTACAAAGAACCGGAGTTTGATGCATTTAAGCATGAATTTGCGCCGACTCTGTTTGGTATGATCACGGCCCACTTGCTCGGTCTGGAAGCTATAAAGAAGCTGAGCGAATAAAAGCTCTGACCGCTTGTTCGAGCTGGTCGATGCCGACCTTTGGGTCATTGATGTTTTGTATCTCCACCAAATCTGGAAGATCGGGCAGGGATAAATCTGCCCGCCTGAGACGTTGCTCTATGTCCTCTGCCGTCTCTCGACCTCTGATCGCAAGACGTTTTGCGAGGATGTGAACTGGCGCGGTGATGTGGATGACCAGCAGCCTTTGATATTTTGAAACGGCTTGCGCCAAGGCTTTGCGGGAGCCGTTAGCGATTGCGGTTCCGCCTTTGGCGATGTGATCATCAATGCTCTCCGGCAGTGCATATGTTAGCCCATGAGCAGGCCAGAATAAGGCTACGCGGCCCTGATCAATGAGCTGTGCCATTTGCTTATGGCAGATGGCTTCATGTGGCTCGGAGCCGGCATCGGAGGGGCGGGTGATCAACCGGCGGGCGAACAGGATGTGTGTGTCGCCTTTGCAGCGGTCCTGATAGCCGTAGATAAGTGTGTCCTTGCCGGCGCCACTTGGACCAACGACCATGACCAAAGCGCCGGGGCCAAGCTTTTTGGTCTGTCTCTCGTCTTTGTCCAAAACTGTCATTCGAGATCCCTATCTCTTAGGTTGCCATCAGGCTACGCGGTTGCCTTGACGCCAGACACCGCGGACGATTGGCACATCACCAACCATTCGCACCTGAACCAGATCGGCACGGCGGCCAACCTCAAGTGCGCCACGATCAGAAAGACCGACTGCCTCTGCGGGGATCTTGGTGACTTTCTGAAGGGCTTCGGGCAGCATGAGAGTGTTGACTTGCTGTGCTAGCACAAATGCTGCCTGCAGCAGGGAAACGGGGACATAATCGGAGGACAGGATGTCCAGATAACCAGCTTCCGCTAGTTCAAGCGCGGAGATGTTACCCGTATGGGATTTTCCGCGCACCACGTTTGGTGCTCCCATCAGCACTGCCATGCCCGCTTCGTGGGATGCTTTTGCAGCTTCCAGTGTGGTGGGGAACTCTGCCACGTGGATGCCGAATTGGGTCGCTTCTTCAACGTGGGCGAGCGTGGCATCGTCGTGACTTGCCAGTATCATGCCAGCTGCTCTGGCGGCAGCGGCGATGGCATGGCGGTTCTTGTCAGAGTTGCGTTCTGCGCGCGCTTGCATTTTTGTCGTGAAATTCAGCAGTTGCTCGTCAGAAAAACCCCTCTTCGTTTTATAGAAGAATTTGTAATCAGTCATTGAAGTGAACTGGCGCTGTCCCGGTGTGTGATCCATCAAAGAGGCGAGGCGAACACGTGGGTCCTCGTTGAACAGTTCAAAACCTTCAATGCAGTTGTCGGCTGAGACTTCGCATCGTAGGTGGATGTAGTGGTCAGCACGCAGGCGGCCTTCTTGCTGGCCAATCTCGATTGCGTCTGCCATCGCGCGCATGTCTTTTGCAGTAAGCTCAGAGTTGGCTTCTGTGCCGACACGCAATGCGTCAAATACGGTGGTGATGCCGGAGCACGCGATTTGCGCGTCATGGGCCTGAACAGCAGAGACAGCGTTCCAGATTACTCCCGGACGCGGCTTGTAATGGTTTTCAAGATGATCAGTGTGCAGCTCGACAAGGCCAGGAATGAGGTAGTCGCCTTCGCAGTCCAGTGCGTTGGAGACACTGCCGCTGCTCACGTCGTGGATAATGCCGTTCTCGACTGCCAGAGAGCCTGTGATAATCTGATCTGGAAGGATCAGCTTTGCATTGGTGAAGGCCATTGGGGTGTGGGGCTTGAGCAGTGTTGACTGTTGGTGTGGTGCTTCACTGACTAATACGTCGCTCATGCTGCTGGTCCTTCCAATGGTTTAATATCAATAACTTGGAATGGTGCGTCTGCCTCTGGTTCAACGCAGAGCGCGAGGTGGGAAATGGAAATTTCTTTATGAATGACGGGCTTAAAGTGTTCTTCTGCGGCAGCTTTGAGAGCTTTGCGTTCGTTCTCGTCTTCCAGTCGTTTTGACAGGGTCAAATGAAAATGGAAATGCTCAAAAATATAGGGATAGCCCCACTGCAGCATGTAAGCGTCCTGCCGGGGTGTCAGTTTTGCCCTGCGGCGGCGTTCGATGTCTTTTTCGCTTAGCGGGGCGCGAAGGTGGTCAAACTCTTTGATGCATTGAGCTGCCAGCTGGTTGAGCTGATCAGAAGGCTGGTTTGGGGTGAGGGCGAGAAAGTTGCCGAGGAAACTGGGCGCCAATCCGTCGATGGTGAAGGCAGATGTTCGTTTGGCAAATGCGGCGAAGGCGGCTTTTGCCTCGTCGGGTGATCGGCCTTCCGCCAAATGAAACGGCGGTTTCATGGTGGCGTGAAAGCCGTAGCGGCGGGCGTTTTTTGTAAGTGATTGCAGGCGTGTGGGCTCAATGCCCGTGAATGAAGGATGTTCTATGCTTTCATTGGTGAAGGCTGAACGGCCAAGCCATTGGCTGCCCAGTTCTGTTAGTTTTGCTGATTGCGGGTGGGTGAAATAGATTGCGTAACGCATGTTCAGAATATCCCTTGGCCTCCCGTAACCGAGCGTACAGTGTCAACCCGATGACACGCCACTCTGATTCTCTGGCATTATGTGGTGACGCGCTGCGGAGCCGTGAGAGATTCTGTTTGCGCGTTAGAATATGGTTGCTAAGTTAGACTTAATATTGTCTAGTTGTCTATACAAATAATTCACTCACCAAGTGATTGGTGTTGCTTCATGACGGTGACATGACGAAGCTGATTAAATTTGAGTTCTCTCCGATGGAGAGACGTGCGGGCGTTGCAATGTGGAAGCAGATTGCTGAAGTGTTGCGGTCCGAGCTTTCACGGGCTGAGGCTTCTGAAGGTGAGAAAATACCTACAGAACAAGAGCTTGCGCAGAGTTTTGAGGTTAACCGACATACGGTGCGACGGGCAATTTCGACGCTGATTGAAGAGGGTTTTCTGCGCTCGGATCAGGGGCGGGGAACGTTTGTTGCCAAGGCTCCGTTGGTCTATCCCCTCGGTCCACGAACGCGCTTTTCCGAGAATTTGTCGGGTCAGGCTCAGGAAATTTACGGAGATATCTTCCGCACAAGCGAAGTGGCCGCAGATGCTTATACCTCCGAATTGTTGGAGGTTGAGCAGGGCACAGCGCTGTTTGAATGCGAGACAGTGAGCTATGCGGATGGCGTACCAATCACGGTAGGAACACGCTGGTTTGAGGTCTCTCGTTTTCCGAATTTGCTCTCAGACCTGAAGGAAACCAGCTCTGTCACCAAGATCATGGAGAAGTATGGTTTTGGCGATTATAAGCGCCAGGAAACGCGGATTACAGCGGTGCTTTGTAGCGCACGCAATGCGGGGTTGCTCAAGATCTCTGAGGGATCGCCTGTGCTTGTGATGGAGTCCATCAACGTGATTGGCGGTGGCATTCCGATTCAAGTTGGCAGGTCTTATGTGGCTGCCGACCGGATGCACCTGACTGTCAGGAATGATTGAGCATGGGTCAAAGCCAGTACTTGGGCGCTTCTACTGCTGCGTTCCAACGCTCCTGAGCGGTCAGCCATGCATGGTCTGCACGGGCCTGATGCCAGCCAGCAACGAAGCCAATGACGGCTGATACCTCGTTGTTTTGCAAGGATTGGGGAAGCTTCATGGCGACCAGCCGCTCGGCCATTGCAACGTCATTGAGGTAGCCGAAAGTGTTTTGCAGGCGTTTCAAGCACTTAAGGAAGATGCGCAGGTCTTCCGGCTCATACAATGAGCGGAAAAACTCAACCGTATAACGCATCTTTTTGAGTGCTTTACGCAGCTCATGGCGCTGCTCGATTGGGAGATCCTGAAGGTTTTCCGCCTGCTTTTCGCAGATCGTCCAGCGTTTGGTGAGTGCGTTTTGTGCGAAGGTTTTGACGGGCTGTGTGAGTTTCTTGCTTTTCGATAGCCCGAGGTTTTCTTTCCACGACGGGCTTTGTGCCAGCTCACCCAGCTGGAGTAGGAAGTTGTTGAGGGCCGGGTTGATCAGTTCGCGCCTGAGGTCGGCTTGCGCTTCAGTATGGGCCAGTTCAATGGCCTCTAAGAGCGGTGTTACAGAGTGGGTTTCAGGAAGGAGCGGAATGACTGGCGTGATAATATCTTCCACCAGCACATCGATATCCCGTTGATTTCCCGCAGTAGTTGCCAGTTGTTTGGCTGAGGTATCCAGCTCTGCGATAACCTCATTCTTCGCCAGTGCGCCTTTGTAGATGTTGATGGCGCTTCTTAAACGGCGCAGTCCGACACGAAGTTGGTGCGTGCCCTCGGAGGTTTCTTGCTGGAGAACGCAGGAACGGTTGGCAACAATCTGGTTGAGGCATTCACCGATTATTGTCTGAAATGCTGAACCGGCGCTGTCTTCTGGCTTCAGTTCGATGTGGCTTGCATGCAGCGCTTCTGCTCGCAGTTCCGGCGGCTGCCCACTTGCAAGGCGATAGCCGATCCCTGCCTTGTTGGTGTTGGAAAACAGGATTGGCCGGTCTTTCATGAGTGCTGCTGCCAGTTTGTACAGGCTCTCGACCGGGCCTTCCATCAGCTCCAGCTCTACTTCATGGATCGGGTGTTCATCTGATTTGGTTTTGGCAATGCCGGAATCGAACGCAACCTCAATCTTTGCTCCGGCTTTGTCCGTGTAGTAGGCTAGCCTGCGGGAAATGGTTGTTTCAAAAAGGATTCCCCAGTTCTTGTCTTCCAGCAGAGACACGAGCTTGTGCCGAACTTCGTCATCCGGGATGGCGTCGAAATCCGGCTCAATTCCGTCGATTGGGAACTCCAGTTCGATCCGTTTGGAGAGACCGGACTGCATGCTGCCGCCTTGTTTGATGGTTTGCAGCCAGTTGGTGCCGTTGTAGCGTGTTCGGAGTGCGATGCGTTCGTTTTTGAGGGTATGCTCCGGCGTGTCATAATACACGGAGCGGAGGGGGATAACGGATTGCTCGCTGACCGCAAAGCCCTTGGGTGGCTCTGCTTTGGCCAGTTGCTCCAGCGTTGCTTCATCTACAGAAAGCTTAAGCTCAATCTCGTGCATAATTGCAGGACCACCCTGTGCACAGCGCGCGAAGTGGAAGCTTGTTCCAACCCACTCTTGTTGATTTTAGGTAGTAAACATCTCGCGAAGACAATCGACTGTAAAGGGCATAAAACGTTTATAGGCTTTTTGTAGGGGCATAATCCCTATCGGGTAAGGGCGTTTGAAATTTGTTGGATAAATGCTTCTTGGCGGGTTCTGCTGGGTATGATCGTGAACCAGCCCCCGAAATTCTCTTTCAGAGGCTAGAGTGCTGTTTCGGCTCATTATTTCGGTTTCCAGCGCCGGAGTAGCATGGCGTTGGTGACGACGGAGACGGAGCTCATGGCCATAGCTGCGCCTGCGATGACTGGGGAGAGTAACCCCATGGCTGCAAGCGGGATACCGATGATGTTGTAGATGAAGGCCCAGAATAGGTTTTGCCTGATTTTTCTAAGGGTTGCCTTGGAAATGTCCAGTGCTGCCGGGATCATCTTTGGCTCGGAACGCATGAGAGTAACTCCTGCGGTTTCGAGCGCCACATCAGTGCCGGAGCCCATGGCGATGCCGAGATCTGCGGCTGCGAGAGCCGGGCCATCGTTGATGCCGTCGCCAACCATCGCTACTCTATAGCCTTGTTTTTTCAGGTTATTTACGACTTCGTTCTTGCCTTCTGGCTGAACGCGGGCGAGGAACTCGTCGACGCCAACCTGATCTGCGATATTTTTGGCTGCAAGCTCGGTGTCGCCGGTGATCATTACCGTGCGAATGCCTTGTTTTTTAAGGGTTTCTATGGCTTCCTGCGCGGATTCTCTTGCTTGATCGACAAAGGCGAGGACGCCGATTGCGCGGTCTCCCAACGCGACTGTCACAGCGGTTTTGCCAGCAGATTCGTAAGTTTTTATAAGGCCTTCGCCCATCATGGATGGGGTAATGTTGAGGTCATTCATCAGCGCGGCGTTGCCGATGGAGACCTGCTGGCCGGTCAGCTCTGCGATCAGACCCTTGCCGGGGATAGCTTTGATGGAGCGCGGGCGGGTCAGCTTCAGGTTCCGCTCTTCGGCGGCGCGGATAAGTGGGCTGGCGAGAGGATGCTCGCTGCCGAGCTGTATGCTGGCGGCGATTGTGAGCAGACGGTTGTCGTTGCGGTCAAATGCCTGAGCATCCGTCAGAATTGGCTTGCCAACGGTCAGGGTACCGGTCTTGTCAAAGAGGATGGTATCGATTTCGTGGGCGCGTTCCAGCGCTTCGATATCGCGGATAAGTATGCCAGCTTTGGCAGCAGCACCAGTGCCCGCGACAAGAGCAGTAGGGGTAGCAAGTCCCAATGCACACGGGCAGGCGATGACGAGGACGGCGACGGTTGCGCCAATTGCTTGGGTAAGGTCGCCGGAATACATCATCCAGCCAGCGAAGGTTGCCAGAGCGATCAGCACGATAACGGGCACAAAAATAGCGGCAACTTTATCGACTAATTTCTGCAATGGTGCCTTGGAGGCCTGTGCGCCTTCTACAAGGCGGATAATCTGGGCCAAGCGTGTTGATTCGCCAAGAGCGGTGGTGCGGATAAAAATTGCGCCGGAGCCGTTGATTGTTCCACCGGTTACCTGATCGCCTGTGTATTTGTGCACGGGAAGGCTCTCGCCGGTGAGCATAGATTCATCCAGCTCGCTTTCGCCATCTTCAATCAAGCCATCAGTTGGAATGCGCTCGCCTGGTTTGACAACAATGTAGTCACCGAGGCGCAGGTCCGAGATGCTGACGGGGACAATCTTGTCGCCGGAAATCTTGTTGGCCATGGTCGGGCGCAGGGCAATCAATGAGCGTACCGCTGCCGAGGTGGAGCGTTTTGCTTTAATTTCCAGATATTTACCCATCAAGATAAGCGTAAGAATGACTGCAGAAGCTTCAAAATAAAGGTCTGCTGTGCCGGCATTCGCGGCGAAGAAGACGTTATAAACGCTGTATAGATACGCTGCCGAGGTGCCCAGTGAAACGAGGACATCCATGTTGGCACCACCATGGCGCAGGGCTGCAAACGCACCTTTGTAGAATCGGGCACCGACGAAAAGTTGAATTGGCGTTGCTAACGCAAACTGCATCAGTCCGGAGAGCTCAAATTGCACTCCAAAAGCCATCAAAGCCATTGGAATAACAAGAGGAATTGCTAGTAGCGTTGAAAGCGCAAAAAGTTGAAAGGTTTTGCGTTGTTCTGCGTCGCTATGTGCTTCGCGCTCTTCAAATGCCTTCTGCGCTGCCTCTGCTTCTTCCCGGCGCTCTTTCGCTTCAAAGCCAGCTGTGGTGACCACATCAACAAGGTCATGTGCTGCGAGCTGAGGGGTATGTTCCACCTCTGCCATTTCCAATGCGAAGTTGACGGTGGCGTCGACCACGCCTTCGGTTGCTTGCAGGGCCTTTTCCAAGCGAGATGCGCAACCTGCACATGTCATTCCGGTTATGTCGAGTTTGACGGTTTTGGCTGTGGCGGTTGCGTGTACATTCATCAGAGCTATCTTCGGTTGCCGAGTTTAGACCCTCAGGACTTATTACCATTGTTGATGGCGGGTCAAGAGGTTGTAGAGAGTGTAAATACGCAAGCTCCCTTATGTGATGTAGAGTTGCTGTGATCCTGAGCAAAGCAATGTTCATGATTTGATCAATTTTACTGAGAACTCATGGGTTTTTTCGATGTTTGGCGTGTTAATGACCTTCCGTTCCCATAAGAGACACTGTGGATAGTCACGCAATGGGAAGTTGGTGGCGATATTTGCAAGTTACGTCAATGGGAGTGGGATTCTCTGAGTGAGCGTGCTGGATGGGTCTAGCTAATTAGCTGTTTGCCAGAGAGCGCATCTGCCAGAAGGTCGAAGACCAGACGAATGCGTCTTGAGGTGTGGAGTTCGCGGTGGGTTGCCAGCCAGAACGGGACGACGAATGGCTTGAAGCTGGGTAGCACCTGTTCCATCTCTGGAAACTGTTCTGCAAGTTCCTTGATCATGACGATGATGCCGAGGTCGCTTCTTGCCAGTTCCCATCCGACCAGCCCGCTTGCGGTTGTCAGTTTGAAGTTGTGTTCTTGCAGGGGGAGCCCGGTTTCGGTGAAATACTGGAGGAACTGGTCTGGTCTGTCGAAGGCGATGAACTCGTGGCTGGACATGTCACCGGCAGATTGCGGGCGGCCTTTGCGGTCCAGATACGCCTTGCTGGCATAGAAATGGGCCGTGGTCTCGTGCAGAAGCCTTGCTGTCAGATCTGGTTGTTCCGGTCGGACATGGCGGATGGCTATGTCTGCTTCGCGGAGCTGCAAATCGCTAACCGCGTTGGTGGCGATGATCTCCACGTTAATTCCCGGTGCGATCTGTCGAAGGCGCTTCAGGATTGGAGGGAGTAGGTAGGCGGAGGCGGTATCGCTGGCGCTGATGCAGACGGTGCCGTCGATCTCCTGTGACTGGCCCGAAGCCGCCAGCGAGATACGGTTGGCGGCTTCTCCCATGGATTTCACATGGTCCAGCAGCTCAAGGCCTGCCGGTGTGAGGGAGAGGGAGCGGCCAATACGCTCAAACAGTGTGACACCCAACGCTTCTTCTAATGCTGCGACCTGTCTGCCCAATGTGGGCTGGGTGAGGCCGAGGGCTCTTGCCGCAGCCGAAAGCGAGCCTTCCTCAGCAGTGACGAGGAAGGCGCGGGCCTGATTCCAGTCGAATGAGACGCTCTGCCAATTCATGCATATTTGTATATCTCAACTGCGAATTTTGGCAATTTGTTTTGCGAATATGCATGGATACACTGCAGGAAATGGAGGGTTTTCGATGCAGGATACCGCAGGATTTTGGGACAAACATGCGCCGGGATACGTGGCGCGTCCAATGAAAGATGTTGCTTCCTATGAGAAGGCAATGGAGCGGGTACGCTCTTACCTTACCTCGGAGCAAGAGGTGCTGGAGCTGGGCTGTGGCAGTGGTGCGACTGCGATGCTTCTAGCCAAGCATGTCAAGCACATGACCGCCAGTGACATTTCTGGAAAGATGCTCGAATTCGGGCGTGAGAAAGCACAGAAGGACGGGATCGAGAATGTGAGTTTTGTGCATTCTCCGGTAGGCGGATCGTCGTTTTCTGGTCAGACCTATGACGTGGTGATGGCGTTTAATGTGATCCATCTGATCAAGGGCGCGGCTGATGCAATCAATCAGGTGCAACGGCTTGTGAAGCCGGGTGGATTGTTCATTTCCAAGACACCGTGCCTTGGCGATTCAGCGTTTTACTGGCGCTGGATGATTAATGTGCTGCGACTTGTCGGGTATGCGCCTCATGTGACCTACTTTAAGCAGGTGGATTTGGAGCGTCAGATTGAGCGGGCGGGTTTCAAGATTGTCGAGACTGGCAATTATCCTGCCTCACCGATGGGGAGGTTTATTGTGGCGCGTAAGAACTAGGGCAGCCTGACAAGACGTTGTGAGAGCGAAGGCACCAGATGGGTGTCCGCTGCTGAGCATCTCTGAAAGATTTTAGGGGGTTACCCGGTTACAGGTGCGGGGACCTGTGGGAGGTGATGCAGGTAGCGTCCAAAGATTGCGTTGCAATCTTCAAAGTACTTTTCGGTGAAGAGAATGTGCGTGTGCCAGACGATATCTACGGCTTTGGAAAGTCTGGCGCGTGCATCACGGGCACGCTCTTTATCGTGGTCGATTTCAAGTTTGAGTGCGCTGATCAGAAACTCCCGGTAGTCCTTCAGGGCTCGCCGGGCTTCTTTTTGCGGCCACTCATAACCGCCGGTTTCAACGGGAGCCGTGAGCTGGTTGAAAACGCAATCCAGATCAAGAGCTGCGATTTTCTCGCGGCCCTCTTCATATCTGGAGCGTTTTGTTGAATACCAGTCCATATGTTCGGCTCCCGTTGCCAGAAGGTAAGCTTCAGCTCTGATGAGAGACCTGAAGCTTTGTCTTCGTTGTTTGATTGATTATGACGCGGAAGTGCCAACCTCAACCGAGATGCGGCCACGGCATGTGCCATCGGAGAAAACGCCTGTTACCGGGCTTTCACCGCTCAGACCAGACGCAAACATCTGCACTTCAACAGCATCGCCATTGTCACTGTCCGGGAAGACGATAGCGTAGGTGTTGCTGAGAGTGTAAATCCCCGCGCCAACTGTCCCGTCTGTTTCAGTGATCACAATGTCATTGGCGTCTTCGAAGGACTGGGCTTGGTCCTGATCGGTTTGATCCGTCTGACCTGCCTGAGGTGCTGTGTAGCTATTTGAATAGCGGGCCGCACATGTACCGTCATCTGCCGATCCGTCCGCCATTGACAGGTCGGAGAACGAGATAGTTGCTGGTCCACCAGAGGTTGGTGTTGCATCAGCACTTGCATTGTGGGTGTCGGCAAATGCTGGGTAAGCGACGAGGGCCAGGATGCCCAGGCCTGCGATGGTAGCAGTTGTTCTTTTCATGTTTTCAGCCTGCTTTGATCAAATTGGGTTGGCATAAATTGATATTTCATCCTTGCGGACGGGCAGAGCTTAAGGACGACAGCCTTAATGAAAACAGTACTGGTGCGGTGGATGTGCATCCTAGGGTAATGCATGCTGAAGCAGTTGTTTTGAAATTTAAGCAATATTGAAATGAAGCTTGAACCACCGTGTTAACTCCAGCGCTTATGGGCGATGCAAAAGAAAAGGGCCCGTTGGGGCCCTTTTTGATTTTCAGATCTTAACGCAGTGCTAGGCCAGCTCTTCTTCCAGATTGCTGCGTGACAGGCCTTCCATGCTTGGCATAAGGGAGAGAAGTTCCTTGGTGTAGGGATGCTTTGGTGTGTCGAAGAGCGCTTCTGTCTCGGAAACCTCCAGAAGCTGGCCGTGGCGCATGACGCCGATGCGGTTGCACATCTGCCGGATGACGGCAAGGTCATGGCTGATGAACAGCATGGTGAGGCCGAGTTCGTCCTGAAGGTCCTTCAGCAGATTGAGGATCTGGGCCTGAATGGACACGTCCAGTGCGGAGGTTGGCTCGTCACAGACAAGGAAGCGGGGGCGTGTTGCCAGTGCGCGGGCAATGGAAATACGCTGACGCTGACCGCCGGAGAACTCGTGGGGGAACTTGGCTGCAGCTGCAACGCCAAGGCCGACGTGTTCCAGAAGGTCATCGACGATCTGGTTGACTTCGCTGTTGGTGTTGGCGAGTTTGTGGAACTTGATTGGTTCCGCCACGATGTCCCGCACACGCATGCGCGAGTTGAGAGACGAGAATGGGTCCTGAAAGATCATCTGCATCTGACGACGCATTGCCAGAACCTGCTTTTTGTCCTTCAGGCTGGTCAGTTCCTGCCCTGCGAAGTGGGCGGTGCCTCCTACTGGATGATAGAGACCAGTGATAACGCGGGCTACGGTTGACTTACCGGAGCCGCTCTCTCCCACAAGACCAAAGGTTTCGCCTGCGTAGATGTCGAAGCCGACCTTATCCAGTGCGGTGAAGTACTGTCTGTTCCTGCGAATCCATGCATCCTTGGTCAGGAACTGCATGGTGATGTCCTTAACGGAGAGCAGTGGGCCGTCTACGGGCTTGTAGTCACGCGCCTTGCCGAGCCAATGGGTGGAAATGTCGATCTGCTTGAAAGGCTTTGCGGAGCCTTCAATGTAGTCCACTTGCGGGAAGCGGTGCACCTTCACGTCTGGGCGCGGCACTGCGGCGATCAGGCTTTGGGTGTATGGGTGCTTTGGTACGCCTAGCACCTGCTTGGACTCGCCGTATTCTACCAGATCGCCACGGTACATCACCGCAACGTGGTCAGTGAGGTCTGCGATCACGCCCATGTCGTGGGTGATGACGACCATGGCCACGTTTTTCTCGGTGCACAGGCGCTTCATCAGTTTCAGGATCTGGGCCTGAATGGAGACGTCCAGCGCGGTTGTTGGCTCATCTGCGATGACAACTTCCGGATTTGCACAAAGGGCGAGGGCGATCACCACGCGCTGGCGCATACCGCCAGAGAACTGGTGCGGGTATTGCGAGATGCGTTCTGACGGGTTCGGAATGCCAACCTGATCCAGCAAATCAACCGCGTGTGCCCGTGCTTCTGCTTTGGAAAGCGGCAGGTGCAGGCGGATGGTTTCGATGAGCTGGAACTCGATGGTCTGCAAAGGGTCCAAAGAGGTCAGCGGGTCCTGAAAGATCATGCCGATGCGCTTGCCGCGCAGCTTACGCATGCTTTCGGGATCGAGATTGTCGATGCGCTTGCCGTCCAGCTGGATTTCACCTTCGGCGATGCGGCCGGGGTGTTCCAGCAAGCCGATGGTGGCGTTGCCGACGGTGGACTTGCCCGCGCCGCTCTCGCCCACAACGCCGAGGATTTTTCCGGCGTCTACGGAGAGAGTGACATTGCGGGATGCCACGAAGTTTTCTTTGCGGCTTGGGAACTCAACTGTGAGGCCGCGAATATCAAGGATGCTCATGGTCTCTTTTCCCTAGCGCAGTTTTGGGTTGAGTGCGTCGCGGAGCCAATCGCCCAGCAGGTTTACCGCCAGAACGAGGATCGCGAGCGCCAGACCGGGGAAGATCGCAATCCACCACTCGCCTGAGAACAGGAAGTCGTTTCCGATGCGGATCAGTGTGCCCAGAGATGGCTGTGTTGATGGAACACCAACGCCGAGGAAGGAGAGGGTTGCTTCTGTGATGATGGCCAGAGCAAGGTTGATCGTTGCAATCACCAGCACCGGACCAAGCACGTTTGGCAGAACATGGCGGATCATGATGATCCATGCCGGAATGCCGATGACACGGGCGGCCTGAACGTATTCCTTGTTTCGTTCCACCAGCGTTGAGCCCCGAACTGTGCGTGCGTACTGCACCCAGAAAGACAGGCCGATGGAAAAGGTCAGGATCCAGATTGCCCAAGTCTCGCGGTCGATGTTGCCGAAGATGCCGTTGGCGATGCCGTCAATGAGCAGGGCCAGCAGGATCGCCGGGAAGGTGAGCTGTACCTCCGCAATACGCATGATGATTGCATCTGTGCGGCCACCGACATAGCCGGAAATGAGGCCCAGAGTGATGCCGAGGATGGCTGCGAAGGCCACGGACAGGAAGCCCACAGCCAGCGAAATACGCATGCCGTACAGGATGCCGGAGAGCAGGTCGCGGCCCTGATCATCAGTGCCCAGCAGGTAGCGTGGGTCGGACCATTCCATACCGATTGGCGGAATGCGTGCGTCCATAATGCTGATTTGGGCCAGATCAAACGGATTGAACGGCGCAATGAGCGGGGCAAACAGGGCGGAGAGCATCAGCGTCACAGTGACGATTGCCGCAAGAATTGTAACCTTTGAGCTGAGGAAGCTGTGCAGCAGGTCGCTGTCGAGGAAGCGGGCCAAGGCGGAGCGGGAAGCTTCGTGAGCCTCGCTGCCGGAGAGGGTTGGTGTGTTATCTGTCATGATTGTTTTCCTCAGCGGTTCTTATGCGCGGCTGCGTTCGGTACGCAGGCGCGGGTCAATCACGACGTAGAGAATGTCTACGATGAGGTTGATAACAACGAAGATGAACGCGGTGAGCAGCAGGTAGGCTGCCATGATTGGAATATCCACGTTCTGCACGGCTTGCAGGAAGAGGATGCCCATGCCCGGCCACTGGAACACAGTCTCGGTGATGATCGCGAAGGCGATGATGGAGCCGAGCTGAAGGCCCGTGATGGTGATGACGGGGACCATCGTGTTTTTGAGCGCGTGGACGTAATAGACGGACCGGTTCGGCAAACCGCGGGCGCGGGCGAACTTGATGTGGTCGGTGCGCATAACTTCCAGCATCTCGGCGCGGATCAGGCGCATGATGAGGGTCATCTGATACAGGCCAAGCGTGATGGCTGGCAGGATGATGGCCTTCAGACCGCTTATGGTCAGGAAGCCGGTACTCCAGAACGAGCCGATCTGGACGACCTCACCCCGACCGAAACTTGGCAGCCACTGTAATGTGACCGAGAAGAAGAAGATAAACAGGATGCCGATAAAGAATGTTGGCAGAGAGATACCTACGAGGGATACCGAGAGGAACAGCTTAGAGAGCCATGAATCGCGGTTCAGGCCGGTGTAAACGCCCATTGGAATGCCGAGCAGCAGGGCAAAGATGGCTGATGCAAAGGACAATTCCAGAGTTGCAGGCAGACGGCGACCAATCAGGTCTGCGACAGGCTGCTTGAACTGGTAGGAGTTGCCGAAGTCGAACTGGACTGCACCCAGGACATATCGGAAAAACTGAGTAAGAACAGGGTCATTCAGGCCAAGACGCTGGCGCAGGGCCTCGCGCTGTTCCGGGGTGGTCTCAACACCCACCATCTGGTTTACGGGGTCTCCAACAAAGCGGAAGAGCAGGAAGGAGATGAGGGCTACGACAAACATGACCACAAGAGCCATGGCGATACGCCGGGAAATAAAGCCAAACATGTTTTTCTAATTGTTCCTGAGTAAAGGAAGCCCGGCACCACTGATGCCGGGCTCTTCTCTATGTGTTTGCAGGCTTATTTGAAGTTCACGTATTTCAGGAGGAACTTGTTGTCTGCGCGCTGTGTCACTGTAACCTTGTCAGATACACCCCAAGCCAGAGCTTGCTGGTGCAGAGGGATGTGCGACACTTCGTTGTTAATGATGGTGTAGGCCTCGGAGATCAGAGCGTTGCGCTTCTCTTCGTCGTTCTCAGAGAGAACCAGCTTGGTCAGCTCATCGACCTTCGGGTTACAATAGCCACCCAGGTTGAATGGGCTTGCTGTACCTTTGTCATCACGGCAGTTGTTCAGGTTCTTGAGAATGTTGTAGCTGTCAAAGGAACCTGGGGTCCAACCGAGCATGTAGAAGGAGGTGTCGAAGCCACCAGAGGCGAGAACCTTAGCGAAGTATTTCGCTTTAGGCTGCGCGTTCAGGTTGATCTTGATGCCAACGCGAGCGAGGAATGCCGCTGTTGCCTGACAGATTGCTTCGTCGTTCACGTAGCGGTCATTCGGGCAGTCCATGGATACTTCAAAGCCGTCTGCATAACCTGCTTCTGCAAGGAGTGCCTTCGCTGCTTCCGGATCGTATGGGTAACGAGAGAAGTCACCGGAGTTTGCAAAGAGGAATGGCGAGATCAGCAGGGCTGATGGCTCGGACAGACCACGCATGATTTTTGCTTTGATCGCATCAACGTCAATTGCCTGATAGAACGCCTTACGAACGCGCACGTCCTTAAACGGGTTCTTGCCTTTGATGTTGGAGTAGGTCAGCTCATCGCGGCGCTGGTCGAAGCCAAGGAAGATTGTGCGTAGCTCTGGTCCTGTCAGAGCAGAGGTGCCCGCATTGTTGTCTACGCGCTTGATGTCCTGAACCGGGATCGGATAAGCCATGTCCAGCTCACCGGAAAGCAATGCTGCAACGCGGGTTGCATCAGATCCGATTGGAGTGAATTCAGCGCCCGTCAGGTTGTGTTGCTTCTCGTCCCACCAGTTGTCATTCACGGTGTAGGTCGTTTTCACGCCTGGCTCATGGGAAGCGATCTTGAATGGACCGGTACCATTTGCATGCAAAGAGGCGTAGTTTGGATTGGTGTCAGAAGCGGAGGTGACTTTCACCGCATCGTTTGCTTCTGTCCATTCCTTGTCCATGATGGGCCAGTTTTCCCACTCGGAATGCAGAATTGGATTGACCCCTGGCAGAATGAAGTCGACGGTATAATCATCAACCTTTTCGACCTTTACGTCTGCTGCGAGAACCTGTGTAAGGTCCGAGCCTTCTGCACGCACGCGGTCTGCGGAAAAGATCACGTCGTCTGCATTGAAGTCGTTACCGTTGTGGAACTTGACGCCCTTGCGCAGGTGGAAGCGCCAGCGGGTCGGTTCGATAACTTCCCAGCTGGTTGCCAATGCTGGCTCAGTCTTCAGATCTGCCGAGCGGCGGACGAGAGTTTCATAGACGTTGCCATGCATACTGAGCGAGAAAGTTTCATTCAGGCTGTATGGATCCAGCTGGTTGTAAGTTCCCTGAAACGCGAACTTAAGTGTCTCTGCATTTGCTTGAGTTCCAGCAGCAAGCACCATAGCCAATGCAGCGGATGCAATCTTTAAACGCATTCTCTTTTAACTCCCCTAATCCCCTTAATGCAGAAAAAATGCTTCTGCGGGGCCCCTCTGATTTCGCCAACACCTTTTCAATTGGATTCTGGCGTCCCAGTGATATTAGCGATATGAATGAATGCGTCTAGGGGGCATTGAGTAGTTGAAACGCGGAATTACTGTGAGTGCAGCGCAATTTCATAGCTTATTCAGAGGTTAAGTCATGTATTGCTGGCGCATTGATGTGTTTCAATTGAAAGGCATTCTAGCGTTAGGTGAGTAAAATTCATCTCATCACTAAAAATGAAGGGTTCTGTTCTTGTTGGTTATGTATGGTATTCGCAATTGCGATACGGTTCGCAAGGCGCGTAAGCTTTTGGATGAAAGTCAAGCGACTTACACTTTTCACGATTACAAGAAAGAGGGTGCTGACGAGCAGGCTCTGAAGGATGCCTGTGCGCGGTTCGGCTGGGAAGCTGTTTTGAACAAACGCGGGACCACCTGGCGCAAGCTGGATGATGAAACCAAGGCGGGTGTGACGGATCAGGACAGCGCTATCTCATTGATGATGCAGGAAACTTCACTCATTAAACGACCGCTTGTGACCGGCGGCAAGCAATTGTTGCTTGGGTTTGACGCGGGTTTGTGGGGGGAGCTGTTGGAAAAAGGCGAGCTTTCGTGACTGTCGATCTGTCATAGTTCCCAGTTGCTGGACGGGAAACTTCAAGGGTTGGAGCACCTTGGAGTTTCGCCGTCCTGCCTATGGTACGAGGCGCTGGCAGCCGGGAATTCTAAGGGGAAGCTGCCAGCCTGAGATATTTTACTCGACGAAGTTTTCTCGAAGCTGACCGCCGTACTTAGAAAGTCTCTATTAGATGTCTTTTGGGGTTGAGGCTCCAGCTGTGTTTATGGGGCCGCGACAGGCACAGGGCACCGCGTTGAGGTCCAGCGATGGTCCCTTCGATTTTAGGGCGAACTTGCTGTTTGGCTGAAAATTTCTAGTGTATTATTGTTGGGTCAGGACCGAAGGTAATGTCAGCCATATTTCCATGTGCATGAGTGTTGGAAACTAGAGACTTTGAGTATTTACCGACGAAAAATCCGTGGAACCTGTTTGAGTGCCGCTTCGGGTGAGTATTAAATAAGTGGTTCAGCTTCCGCTGCGGCTTCCATAAGTTGCAGGCGGTTTGATGCCTGAGATGTGTCTGAAGGATACATCTCTTCGTCTGCGTTTTCAGATCAGGTCTTGTCCAGCGCAGAGACATCAAATCGCTGTACGTCCCTCAGCAGTTTGATGAATTCCTGAGAGGCGTGGGTGAGAGAGGCCTGACCCTTTTCAGCGGTTGCCAGAGCCGCGTTGCCAAGTGCGCCGGTCTTATTCAAGTCTTCGCTCATCCAGCCGTACTGATGGCGACCATGAGCACGCAGATGTGCATCATTATTAATGTGGTCCGTCTGTGTGGAGGTGAAATCTGTTGCCTTATCCATGTGCACAAGGTCCGGGCAAAGGGCCAGCATGATGGAGGTTTCGATATCTCCGCCGTGAATGCCATAGCTGAACTCATCCTCAGAATAGATACCCTGCGGTTGGCCGAAGCGAAGCCAGCTGGATTCGACCGCAAGCATGTTGTGCTTGTAGCGCAGCTCGCGGGTGATGATATCCATCAGTGGAGAGTTGCCGCCGTGGGAGTTGGCGAGCACCAATTTGCGAACTCCTGCACGGGCGACGCACTCTCCGATTTCTACCCAAGCTTTGACAGCGGTTTCCCAGCTCAGGCTCAGCGTGCCGGGGAACGAGAGGTGCTCGTCTGATTTGCCGACGGCTTGCACTGGCAAGAACGTGACTGGCAGATCATCTGGCAATAGCTCAATGGTGCGGGAGATCTGACCTTCTGCGATGCAGGTATCGGTTGAGAGCGGAAGGTGGGGGCCATGCTGCTCGATTGCCGCAATTGGCAGCACCGCGATCCACTCGCTGGTGTCGTTCCCAGAGAAGTCGGTGGTGGTCATCTCGTGCCAATAGGGGCGGGGCAAGGCGCTCATGTTGTTATCCGGTGCTTGTTGTCTTGCGTGCAGAGTAGCGCGTTTGGGAGCAGGCGTCATCGGTGGAGGTGGGTGATGCTCTGGTTTTTCAGAGGTTGAGGGTAGCAAAGTGTTTAGTTTGTTGGTTGCTCAGCGGTCCTGATGGCTCACGGGAGCTTGGTTGCCACGTCTTTCTTGTTGGCGAATAACAAGAAGGAGAAGACGATTATGTTTTCCAAGAAAACACGTAAAGGATTTGTTGGCGGCGTTGCACTGGCGCTGGCTGGGGTGATGGCTGGTGAGGCTGGAGCTGCAGATGCGGCACTGGCATCAGGCAAAAATCGCGCGATCTTGATTGATGAAGACGTTTGCGAAAACGTAAACGTGTCAATTGCTGTGGCTTGGGCAAATGCAAATGATTACGGCAAAGATCTGTTTTTTATGACGGGCGCTGGCGCAGTATATAATTTGAACACGACAAAGTACCTTCATGACTACAAGGACTTTATGGTGTTTTCTCATGGCAACGATACGCAAATTGGGCCTAACAGCAATGAAGATTTTGCGGAGCACTTCTACATGACGCAGGATAAGGCTCCAGATAGTGTGTTCTTTAAATCGTGCGAAGCTGGAGTAGCCCCAGCGGGGGAACCAAGCCTGCTTCGGTATATGCAGTTGCAGTTTAAAAATGAGGATGGTTGGACCTCCGGAACGAAAGGAATCGGTGTTCTTTCAGGCCCTCCGGGAGGCTGTCAGCTCGTTCCTAGTACTGTGATGAGATATGCAGGCGCTGAGGTTCGCACAGGTGCTGTATCGAAAGATAATGCTGACTTTGGCGGTATTCCAAATCCAGTGGTGCGCCAAGCATTTCAGACAATTGCCGATGGTACGATTTTTGGCAATGTTAGCGATAAATGGACTGCGCAGGGCGCTTACGCGGCGGACCAGAACTATAAGACTACCTGTCAAGCACTTGTTGCCGATGTGAAGAATAAGAAGCAAGACTTGGTGAATTTCATCAGTGAAGTAATTCGTGAGTTTGGACAGGAAGACGTGGTTCCTGCGAACAACGTAGCGAACATGCTTACAAGCTATTCTTACGACAAGGGTGGCGTCGCGAACGTGACTTGTGGCCGAGCCGCAGATTGTCCTTCCAACGAATAGCAGCGTTTCTTGATAAGGGCTTGTGTGCTGGGTTGCTCAGTACGCGAGCTTGAGGCACTGGTTCGATCTGTGGGGATGTAATATACATCCTTCTCGGATTTAATAGGAAGAGCAAGTGTATGGCTGAGATCTCCCCCCTCCTGTCCCTGAAGGGCGTTTCCAAGACCTTTGAGAATGGCACGACTGCTGTTGATGGGTTTGATCTGGATGTGCAGGCGGGGGAGTTTTTGAGCATTCTTGGGCCGTCAGGGTGTGGCAAGTCCACTATTCTGCGGCTCATTTCTGGTTTGGAGCAGCCAAGCGCTGGCCGGATCATCCGGTCCGGGCAGGATGAGGTTGGCTTTGTGTTTCAAGAGCCTACGCTGCTGCCGTGGGCCACTGTCTCTGACAATGTCTACTGGCCGCTGAAGGTGAAGGGTGTTTCCAGACGGGATGCGAAGGATCGCGTGGAGGAGGCGCTGGAGATGGTCAGGCTGTCCGGTTTTGCGGAGCACATGCCATCTGAGCTTTCTGGTGGGATGAAAATGCGGGTTTCCATTGCGCGGGCGTTGGTATCCAGACCTAAACTGCTGCTGATGGACGAGCCGTTTGCGGCGCTGGACGAGATTACGCGCAACAAGCTGAATGATGATCTGCTTGAGCTGAAGTCCACCCATGACTGGACCATCCTGTTTGTGACCCACTCTGTTTATGAGAGTGTGTTCTTGTCCTCGCGCATTGTGGTGATGGCGGCTGGGCCGGGGCGGATTACCCATGATATGAGGCTGGATGCTTCTTATCCGCGGTCTTTGAATTACCGTATGGAAGCGCAGTATGCAGCTTATTGCCGTGAGGCGGTTGAGGCGTTGGAACAGGCGATGGGGCACGGAACAGCACTTTCCAGGTAGCGCTGTGTCTCGTTCATTATTGCTTTTCCGCTTGCTTAGGTGCTGGCGGGGCTTTCAAAGCTTATGCGTTTTAAAAAATCTGGTTAGGCCGCTAAATAATCGGCGAACTGTCATCTGACTTTTATATTCGGGGTCTACCACTGCTCTGCATGAGAGTAGGTGGCGTTCATATATACTCACTCAGCAAGACCTAAGTTCATATTTTCGCTGGTTTTCTTTTGGAAGACCGCGGCCACTTTTTACGAATACGCTTCAGCATTTTGGGGCGTTTATATTGATTGCAATAGCAGCGAGTTTTGCCAGACTATGGGATTTAATTTCAAAAAGAGTACGACTTTTCGTCTTGCACAGGCAGCAAAGGCGCAACGTGCGCGGTCGGGGGTTCACCTTTCGCTCATTGGATTGCATCCGGGGCAGGAAGCTGTCTTGAAGGTTTTGTTTGAGGCGGATGGCAAGACTATGAGCCAGCTGGCGCTGGCGCTTGGGGTGCAGCCGCCGACTGTCACAAAGATGGTGACCCGTTTGACCGCACAGGGGCTTGTGTTCCGCCGAATTTCCGAAAGTGATGGCCGTCTGGCGCGGGTGTTTTTGACCGAGGAAGGTCGTGAGCGGATATTGCTGGTTGACCGTGCGTGGAAGCGTCTTGAGAAAGAAGCGTTGGCAGGCATGGAGGACAAGGACCGCAAAAAGCTGCGCCGATTGCTGCGTCAGGTGGAGAAAAACCTATCCGCCAGCTTTGAAGATGATCCGGACCTTGAAGATGAGCTGGAGACTGATGCAGACTCATTTGATAAGCAGGCCGGGAAGGTGAGAGAGCTGGAAGCCGCGGATTAATCTGTGCCTATTGCTTCCTGCGTGCTGTGTGTGACGGCACTGCCAAATCAGACCAGCGCCCTTCATGGGGGCAAGTGATTGGCACTTGAGAATCCATGATGATTTCTCTTTGTTGACCGTGTGGTGTATTGCTATTTACTAATGTTGCTGTGCATAAGAAGATGAACTGGATCCGGCTGGATATGCGAGGACATCAGCATTGAGCGGCACAGGCAAGCCATTGAGATTAGGCGATCTTGCTGAGAAACTGGGCGTTTCGACGGCTACGGTTTCTCTGGCCCTGCGGGACTCTCCGTTGATTGCCAAAGACACGAAAGCGCGGGTGAAAGCCTATGCCGAGGAAGTGGGTTATATCTATAACCGGTCCGCTGCCTCTTTGCGTACGTCTCAATCCAATATGATCGGTGTGGCAGTTCACGATATTCTCAATCCATACTTCGCCGAAGTGTTTCGCGGGCTGGAAGAAACGCTGGCGCAGCACAATAAGACGATCCTGATTTGTAATCACCGCGATATTCTTGACCGGCAGAAGCACTTTACCGATACGCTGCTTCAGCACCGCGTGGATGGGCTCATTCTTTGTGCATCGGTTGGGACTACTGACAAGGACATCAACTCCATCGTGCGTCAGGGGGTGCCGGTGACGCTTGTTTGCCGGGATGTGGCCGGAGCGGATGCACCGTGTGTGCGCGGAGATGATTTTCTTGGCTCCTACCGCATTACGAAACATCTGATCGAGCAAGGGCATACGCAGATTGCTATGGTTGGTGGTCGGCGTGAGAGCTCAGCTGGACGTGACCGAAACCGGGGGTGGCGTTCTGCTCTTGAGGATGCCGGGATCAATGCGGATGAGCAGTTGGATATTCCCGAGTTGATGACGCAGGATGATGGCCGCACTGTTGCCCAGCAGATTGTGGAGGTAGAATCGAGGCCGACAGCCGTGGTGTGTTTCAACGACCTTGTGGCGCTGGGCGTGATGAGCGCGGTGCGGAGGCTTGGTGTTGAGCCAGGGCCTGATCTGGCGATCGTGGGCTACGATGATACCGAGGGAACGGAAAATCGTACGCCTGCTTTGACCACTGTGGACAATGGTGCCGGAACCATTGGTCTAAAGGCTGCAGAGCTCATGCTTTCGCAGATGAAGGGCGAAAAGATCAGTAATGATCTGATGTTAATCGAGCCCAAGCTTCGTATTCGTGAGAGTGCCCCACCACCTGGTGAGCGTTTGGTGTCTGTGGGTGGCCTGTGAGTTAACCTTGAGTAAGGTTGTGTCGGTTGCGCAACTGGCTGTTTGCATCATGAAACTGCCTGATTGAAACCCTATGTTTACTATGCCGCGCTTACATAAGCGGTGTGTTGTAGGGCGTTTGGGAGTTCGTCATGGTCAATAATCGCAATGATGCCGAAGATCGTAAAGAATTGAAGATGTTTGGCTTTTTTACGCTTGCCATGACTTGTATGGTGCTTCTCGTCGGTTAAGCCTCTGAGCGATTCATCTGCTTTGATAGGGTGACATGCTTACAGCGGAGCGCTTCGGGCCCAAAAATCTAAATGCATTGTTAGTTGGTCATATTGGAGATGTCTAAGTCTCCGTTTACCAGTCATATGAAGTAAGGTCTGTCACCGTCATCCTGACTTGTCAGGTTTGAAGGTATCGCGACGTCCAGTAAGCTTGCTGTTCTGGTATCTTCCTGCTCTGCCGATGCCTTAGGATTGCAGGCCGGTTTCACAATCTACGCCATTTCCTATTTCATTTTTGTGGTTCTTTATTACGGTGAGGGCCGCTGATCTGAGAGAATGAAAAGGCTATTGGTTTGTGAAGCAAATCACTGCTAACGAGGTGCTTCGATGATTTCATGTAAATAATAGCCAGTATATAATTTTATTTATCTTAGATTGTATATGTTCTCTACAAGTAAGTGATGTATTTGTTTTTGAGTTAAATGCATGAATAAATTGTGTTTTTAGAGGTGTTATCTATTGCTTAATTTATTGTTAACCTTAGGTTAACTGGTTCAGCCCAGAATCTGTAGGAAAAACAGGTCCTGGAGGCAGTTCTCATGTATGGGATTTTGAAAAAAATAGTAGTGGCTGTTGGTGCAGTCTTTGCGCTAGTAAGTCTTGCTGTCCTTTCCGGTCACGCCAGTGTTATCTCCGGTAATTGGTCCATTTCTGACGTGTTGTCTTCCAAATCCTGCTCGGCTGAGCTGGGTTCTGAACCTGCTCCGAGCGGGTACGGCCACTCGTTTGAGGCCAAAAACTGTCATGGGCTTTACGCTCCAATTTCTAAAGCAACTGCGTGGCAGTGGAACTTTGACGATGGTTTGTCGCTGCTGGATCCAGAAGGGCAGGTTGTGCTTCAGTTCGATATTGATGAGCTGGACGGATTGACCTCGTTTGGTCCTTCATCGCTTTTCCTCATTATGCAGCCAGTGCATGAAGATAGTAACGCAGTAGGTCTTTCCGAGCTGATCGAAAAAGCGATTGTGGTGACGGCGCAGCGTTAAAAGCGTCTTCAGATATGTCATGTGTCGTGGGTGTCCAGCATGTCACCCATGGAAGTCCGATAGAGGGCTGACGGTCGCCTTTGAGTTGGCAGAGCGGTTCGTGGTCTCCTTTCCTTTCTGCAATTTCCTCCGTTTTACTTTAGCACTGCGCCAGTTGGTCTCAGCGCTGTGCCCGATTCCGTCTGGCTCGTGCGCTGTGGCGGAAAACTGGCCTGCGATCACTGCTGAGCGGTGTTCTTCAATCCTTACTGGGTGACTGAATTCGTGGGGGACAGAAGGAAGGATATTCGCTAATAGGTGGGCAGGGTCTTTTGCTGGCAGTGCAACTGTCTATATTGAGGGCACGAGAATAATGTGCCAGCTGCTTGCAAGGGCACACCCATCCAAGGAGACGTAAATGTCCGAGGCTGCTGAGAGCCGTATTCCTGTTACCGTGCTGACCGGATATCTGGGCGCAGGTAAAACCACCTTGCTGAACCGTATTTTGAGCGAAAACCATGGCACCCGCTATGCTGTGATTGTCAATGAATTCGGTGAAATTGGTATTGATAACGACCTTCTCGTTGAGTCCGACGAGGAAGTCTATGAAATGAACAACGGCTGCATTTGCTGCACCGTGCGTGGTGATTTGATCCGCACCGTTGAGAACCTGATGAAGCGCAAAGGTGCGTTTGACGCGATCATCGTGGAAACAACGGGTGTGGCTGATCCAGCTCCTGTGGCGCAGACATTCTTTATGGATGATGATGTGCGCAACGCGGCCAAGCTGGATGCGGTTGTTGCGGTTGTTGATGCGCGCCATGTGCAGCAGCGTTTGAAAGACACCAAGGAAGCGGAAGACCAGATTGCATTCTCCGATGTGATTTTGCTGAACAAGACCGACCTTGTTTCTGCTGAAGAGCTGACTGGTGTTGAGGCTGCGATCCGCAAGATCAACCCTTATGCAAAGATCCATCACACCGAGCGTTGTCAGATCGAAATTGCGGATGTTCTGGACCGGGGTGCTTTTGAGCTGGACCGTATTCTTGATCTGGACCCGGAGTTCCTGAAAAAGGCAGAACACGCCCACGACCATGAGTGTGGGCCTGATTGTGATCACGACCATGATCATCACCACCACCATGGACATGACCATACGCATGATCACGGCCATCCTGACCATGAATGTGGACCGGATTGCGATCATGAACATGAGAACCCGCATTCTGTGAAGTCTTATGCCTTCAAAGCTGGTGATCTGGAGGCAAAGGTGTTCTTTGACTGGATCAATCAGGTGACCCAGATTCAGGGTCCGAACATCTTGCGCATGAAAGGCATTCTGGCGTTTAAGGATGACCCGCAGCGTTATGTGGTACAGGGCATTCACATGATTGTGGAAGGCAACCACCAGCGTGACTGGAGAGACGATGAGAAGCGCGAAAGTCGCATTGTCTTCATCGGTCGTGAGTTGGACGGTGCTGCGCTGAAAACTGCGTTTGAAGCTTGTATTGCGGAGTAAGTTCTGGTGCCTGTAACTGCTCCTCTTGATATTGATGGCTTTGTCATCTCCGCACACTTCCTTGGTGATGTTGCGGCCTTTGCCAGTGGTGAAGGGTCTGTGTTTTTTGCCGGTGGGCCGGAAACACAAACGCCGGTTCACAAAAACGGACTGCTCTGCGCCACGGCCACTCTGGATGGCAAGTCTTTGATCACAGGCGGCGGCGATGGCCGCATCTGCAAGGTCAATGCTGATGGTAGTGTTGAAGAGCTTGCTGAACAGCCGCGCAAATGGATCGACATTATCGCTGCGGGGCCGCAAGATAGTGTGGCCTATGCCTCTGGCCGTACCGCGTGGGTTCGCCTGAAGAGCGGCGAGATCAAAGAGTTTCAGCTGCCGCGTGCGTTTTCTGGTTTGGCGTTTGCCCCCAAGGGTATGCGACTGGCGGCGTCCCGATATGATGGGGTGACGCTGTTTTGGGTGAATGCGGCGGGTGATCCGCAGGAGCTCAGCTGGAAAGGCGCGCATAGTCTGATCAGCTATTCTCCTGACGGGAAGTACCTTGTGACCTCCATGCAGGAGAACGCTCTGCACGGTTGGCGTCTGGCTGATAGTCAGGATATGCGCATGACCGGGTATCCGGGTAAGGTGAAGTCGGTGAGCTGGTCTGCCAAGGGCAAGTATCTGGCAACGTCGGGTGCTCAGGCTGCAATTCTCTGGCCGTTTATGGGCAAGAGTGGCCCTATGGGGCAGGCGCCTTTGGAACTTGGTGTGCGTGGTGATAGCATGGTGACCGCTGTTTGCTGCCATCCGCAGGAAGATATGCTGGCGATTGGCTATCAGGACGGCATGGTGATGGCCGTTCGTTTCCATGACAATGCCGAGGTTCTGCTGCGCCGTCCGGGGGCTGGTCCTGTTTCTGCCCTTGCCTGGGACAAGAAGGGGAGCCGCCTTGCATTTGGTACGGAAGAAGGCGCTGCCGGAGTGATTACTCTGGTGGATTAATTTAAGGGGGAGGTTGCGATGAATTTTGCAAGGGTTCTGACGCTGGGCGTTGCACTTGTGAGTGGAACTGCGACCTCTCAGCTTCCGGAGTTTGCCCAGCAGTATCGACAGCGCATGGGCGGTGCCATTGATGCACTTGAGGCGGTGAAAGCTGACTTCGTGGCGGATGCAGCTGCGACCAACAGGAGCGCTTCCGCCGCATTGGAGCATATGGGGCAGAATGCTGATGAATTCGTGCAGCTGCGCGGGGAAAGCATTGAACGGTCGCTGGCGCGTCTTAAGGCGTTGCGAGCGCAGCAAGTGGCGATGGCGAGCGCTGCTGCGTTTGAACGGGTTTGGATCTTTGTAAAAGAGCCGGATGTCCAGCTTTCCAAGGCGACCTGGGATGATTTTGAGCCAGCTGTGCCTGTGACTGCTGAAGGTGGTGTGCTGGCTGGGCTTGGTTTTGCCGCAGGGCTTTTTGCTTTGCGGATGATCGGCCTTGCGGCACCTGTGAGGCGGCGGCGGAAGCGCCCGTCCAAGGCTATACCTGATGCACGTTGATGGCGACCATACAAAGCAGGTTGCTGTTTAGTCAGGTTTGCTGCGCTACTTTCGTCTTTGTTTTTGCGTATCTCCGGAGCTCGTAGGCACTTTTCGATATCCGCTGTTAGAGGTTTGACCGATGGATTCCATCACACGAATTAGATGTTTTTTGCAGGTGGTAGAAAGCGGTGGCTTTTCGGCAGCGGCGCGGGATATGGGACGCTCCAAAGCGCTGATTTCCAAGTATGTGAGCGAACTGGAAGATGAGCTGGGCGTGCGGTTGCTGAACCGGACTACCCGGCAGATTTCGCTGACGCAGGTTGGGGAAGCTTATTTCCGTGAAGCGGGTGAGCTGTTGCAGCGGTTCGACGACCTGAAGGATGCCGTGCAGCAGGATCATCGGGAAGTGCGTGGCCGGTTGCGGCTCAGTGCACCGCGCTCGTTCTCAGAAGCGACGCTCAGCAAGGTGCTTGCTTCGTTCCTGCAAAACCATCCACGGGTTGAGCTGGATATCGAGATGGAAGACCGCTTCGTCGATATTGTCGAGGAGGGGTATGATGTTGCCATTCGTGTGGCCGAGCTTGAAGATTCCAGCCTGATTGCGCGGAAAATCCGTGATGTGCGGGTGATTATTTGTGCGTCCCCTGCGTACTGGGAAACGCATGGCATGCCTGAAAGGCCTAGTGAACTGGCCCATATGCCCTGCATCGTTGACACCAACTACAAGCACAAAACCAACTGGATGTTTCTGGAAAACGGTGAGCGGTCTTCTGTATCCGTTAAAGGTCCCATGCAGGTGAACAGCGCCAAGACGGCGGTGGCTGCTGCGTCGGCTGGGCTTGGCGTGGTGCGGCTGCCGATCTTTTATGTGCTGGATGAGTTGATGGACGGGACGCTGGTTCCGGCACTGGAAGAGTTTGAAGTGCCGGGGCCTGCGATGTATGCGGTCTACCCGCATCGCAGGCACCTTTCGGCGAAGGTTAGGGCTTTTGTAGACTACATGGTCGACTGGCATAAGAAACTGGAGCAGCAGGGTGACTGCCCCAATATGCTTAAAGGGCCGGAGCCGAAGACCACTTAGAGCATGTCGCGTTCATATGGATTCACGCAGTAAGCTCTAAGAGTTTATTTTCATGCGCATTCTTCTCCGAAAACCGGGCCCACTTTTCGGGAATACGCTCTAGGCTGAATAGTGCTGGTGTTGAAAGCGCTCTTCAGCCAATTCATCTGCGATGAGGTTGGTTGGGCGGTTCTCGGCAGCAGCTCTTTCAAAGATCTGGGTCAGTGTGTTGCCAATGGCGAGGGTTTTCTGGCGCACGACACTGTCTGATATGCCCGGCTCTCCCAAAGCGACCGAGATCACGCCGCCTGCGTTGATGGCATAATCGGGTGCGTAAAGGATGCCCCGTTTCATGAGAGCAGTACCGTCTTCCGGTGTTTCCAGCTGGTTGTTTGCAGCGCCAGCCACAATTGCCACTTTCAGCTGCGGAATTGTCTCGGCGTTGAGACCTCCACCCAATGCGCATGGCGCAAAGATGTCGGCTTTGACCAGATGGGCTTCATCCGGAGATACGCTTGCTGCACCGAGCTCTTCGACGGCGCGGGTAACGGCCGGATCGTAGATGTCTGAGACGATGAGGTTTGCACCGGCTTCATGGAGCTGGCGGGCGACGTCGTATCCCACATGGCCCAAGCCCTTCAGAGATACGGTGAGGCCTTTGAGGTCATCTGATCCGAACTTGTGCTTGGCTGCGGCTTTGATGCCGACGAAGGTTCCCAGTGCCGTGTATGGAGATGGATCGCCAAAGCCTGTTGCTTCTGTTCCACGAGCGTACTGGGTTTCGCTGCCAATGATTTCCATATCATCAGAACTGATGCCCACGTCTTCTGCAGTGATGTAGTTGCCTGCCAGACGATTGATGTGCCGGCCAAAAGCTTTGAGAAGCTCGGGGGTCTTATCTGTGCGGGGATTTGCGATGATGACTGACTTTCCTCCTCCCAAAGCAAGGTCAGCCAATGCGTTTTTGTAGGTCATGCCTTTTGAAAGGCGGAGCACGTCTGTGAGTGCTTCATTTGCGCTTGCATAATTCCACATGCGACATCCGCCGAGGCTCGGACCGCGATTGGTATTATGAACCGCGATAATCGCTTTCAGGCCCGTTTCGTTGTCTGTTGCAAAAACAATTTGCTCGTGACCAGCGAATTCTGGATGATCCAATGGGGTCATGTAGGTATCTATCGTTATTTTGTTATGCAATGGCACGTTCATTCAGCCCTCCCAAACGAAATTGAACAAGAAGCGTTGCAGGGATTTTGGTTTATTCCCAATGCAATATCAGGTTTATTTCGTAGGTACAGGCCATCTTATTCGGAATAATTATCCGAGTGTTTCTGAATTTCGGAAAAAACGTATCTTGCGATCCTAAAAAAACGGGTCTTGAATTCGCCGTTCTTTTATTACACTTGTTTCGTCGAATTCTCGCATATTGTTAAGGTGCCATGTCTTACAAGCTCCTACGGTATCTAGCCGCATTTTTTATGGTTCTGGCATTCGTACTGCCTTCTCATCAGGTTATGGCGCATCCTCATATGTTTGTGGAGGCGCGTGCTGAGTTGGTATTTGATGATGACGGATACCTGACGCATATCCGACATAGATGGTTGTTTGATGATCTATATACAGCCTATGCGACACAGGGGCTGGACACCAACAGGAACGGAATTCTGGAGGAAAGCGAGCTTGCAGTGCTTGCTGAAAGCAATCTTCAAGGGCTTAAAGATTATGGCTACTTTACCTTCGGAGATGACAGCCAAATAGAGATAGATTTTTCTGCGCCGTTAGAGTCTTCCATGAGGATGGTACAGGTCGACTTAGATGACTATTGGCTGATTAGTGATGAGGACCGTCAGGCGATCGCCGAGGACATTGCAGCCGGACGAAGCAAACCGGTCACTGGTCCTGTATCTCTGGTTGAGTTTAATTTTACTCTACCGCTAAAAGAGAAGGTCAAGGCTGACAAGCCGATCACACTGGATGTTTATGATCCCACATACTACATCGATTTTAAGTGGGACAAGATGGGGGTGGCGGTGACACTGGACAATGCCCCCGGGAACTGCTCGATTCATCTGGTACATCCACCAGAACTAAACGGGCAGATTGCAGCGCAGTTGGCAACAATTGACGCTGACAAACGCGATATTCCCGATGAGCTGCGCAATTACACCGAGACGCTCGTCAATCAGGTGGTTCTGACTTGTGATGAGGTCGCGTCGGGCGCTGCGTCCGGCGGGACTGGTCGTAACACCGGCAGTACAAAGTTTGTCTACGAGATCTCTCCTGAGGCTTCAGTTGAAAGCCCGCCTCAATCTGCTGAGCAGGCCGTTTTGGGACTTGCGCAGGGCGGTGCTCCTATGTCTCTGTCTTCCATCACCGTGCCTGAAAACATCGCAAGGACTGATGTTCGCAGCCCAAGTATGAATATTATCCAACAGGGTATGACAAGCCTTGCCCAGCTGCAGAACGAGTTCTACCTCAAGCTTACAAATGCACTGAGGAATTTCCGAAATAATCCGTCTGCGGGCTGGCTTCTTATGTTGCTCAGCTTTGCTTATGGCGTGTTCCACGCGGCCGGGCCGGGTCATGGTAAGGCGATAATCTCCTCCTATGTGATTGCGGATGACCAGACACTGAAGAAAGGCATTGTGCTGTCCTTTGCGTCTGCGCTAGCGCAGGCTATGACTGCAATTGTCTTGGTTGGTGGTGCCGGTGTCCTGTTGCGCCTGACCAGTGTGGCGATCAGTTCGACAGCGCGCTGGTTTGAGCTTGGCTCCTATACACTTGTCTCCCTGCTTGGATTATATCTGGTCTGGCAGCGCGTTCTGAAACCGTGGTTTATGAGTAAACCTGCCTCAAACTGTGGTCATTACCATGCAGGGCACAAAGAACACGGCGGATCCTGTTCCAGTTGTGGACATGCACATGCACCAGACCCGAGGATGGTTGAAGACAGTGCGATGACACTAACTAGCATCTGGTCCATTATTCTGGCTGTTGGACTGCGTCCGTGTACGGGAGCCTTGGTTGTTCTGGCCTTTGCCTTTTCGCAGGGCATGGTGTGGGCCGGTGTGGCGTCTACACTGGTGATGGCGCTGGGGACGGGCATCACGGTTTCCATTTTGGCAAGCCTTGCTGTGCTTTCACGCGATGTGGCCTTGCGGATCTGGGGTGCTGAAAGCTTGGCAGGTACGCGTATCCTGCGTGGTTTTGAGGTGGCTGGTGCTGTTACCATCTTGCTCATGGGCACATTGATGCTGGTGGCTGCGCTTAACGGCGGTGGTGCTGCGGCTCTGTACTAGATTCGTTCAACTCGGGAGTGGGCTGAATGAAAAGTGCATGTAAGAATTGCTCCCAAACCCTCTCAAGAGCCTGATCTGGAGAAAAGTGCGCGATATCGTTAACGGGTGAAATTTAGCGATACTACACCCGTTATGCTGGCCTCGTTGCAGGTCGCTGTATCCTCGTAGAAAATGTTGCGACTACATTGAGAAAATCACCAGTATGGGGTCTTGCTGCGGTGCCCATTTGGGGTGATTTGGCGCTTCTATGCGTAAACGTGTAGACTGTAAGAAATCTAGATTCAATTATACCTAAAATGTTGCAATACCAAGAATACACTGGGTTTTTCTTTGTGTTGCTTAGGGGGTTCTTGCTGACCTTGCAGGCTTCTCTCCTATAATATTGCGCAGTTCTTGGTGGTGAAATAAATAGTTACAATCGCGGCATTTCGGGATCGATTGTTAGCCTTGTTGATGGCTGTTTCCTACAAAAATTACGTTGACTACTTGGTGATTGATTTTGGTTGAAAACGTATTGATGAGGTGCGCTCAGTTGATCCAAGTATAGTTAATTTGTCGAATGCTCTGTAATTTTCCGTGTATTTCCACTTAGAATTAGGGTTATAACAAATCGATCGTGTTCCGTAGAGACCTCGGAGGTAGAGGGAGATTTCTGCGGATACGTAGAGGGATTTAAAACAAGAAGCTTCTTGGAGGAGTTTTTATGGACCGTCGTAGTTTTCTGAAAAATGCTGGTTTAGCGGGCGCAACCGCAGGCGCTGCCACTCTTGCAGCTCCAGCTCTCGCATCTGGTAAGCGTGAATTGAAAATGGTCACCACCTGGCCGAAGAACTTTCCGGGTCTTGGTGTGGGCGCTCAACGCGTTGCTGACCGCATCACGGCTGCAAGTGAAGGTCAGCTGACTGTTAAGCTTTTCGCCGCTGGTGAACTCGTTCCTGCATTTGAGAGCTTCGACGCTGTCTCCAATGGTACAGCTGATATGTACCATGGTGCTGAGTACTACTGGCTCGGCAAGCACAAGGCATTTGGTTTCTTCACCGCAGTCCCGAATGGTATGACTGCTGCTGAACTGGAAGCATGGATGCACTTCGGTGGCGGCCAGCAGCTTTGGGACGAGCTGTCTGCTGAGTTTAACGTCAAATCCTTCCTGGCTGGTAACACTGGCCTTCAGGCTGGTGGCTGGTTCAACAAAGAGATTAACTCTCTTGAGGACCTTAAAGGTCTGAAGATGCGTATGCCTGGTCTGGGTGGTGAAGTGCTTCGCCGTCTGGGTGCATCTGCTGTTGCACTGCCTGGCTCCGAGATCTTCCCTGCATTGCAGTCCGGCGCGATCGACGCGACCGAGTGGGTTGGTGCATGGAATGACATGGCATTCGGTTTCTACAAAGTTTCGAAGTACTACTACACCAAAGGCTTCCATGAGCCAGGTGCAGGCCTGTCTCTGGGAATGAACAAAGGCGTTTGGGAGAGCTTTACACCAGGTCAGCAGGAACTGATCAGTTCTGTATGTATGGCAGAGAACAATTACATGTTCGCTGAATATAACTATAAGAACGGTGCAGCTCTTGAGACACTTTTAACAAAGCACAACGTTCAGGTTCGTGATTTTTCTGACGATGTGTTTGACGCAATCGGCCGCAAGTCGGAAGAAGTTGTGGCTGAAGTGGCGGAAACAGATGATCTTTCTAAGCGCATCTATGAAAGCTACCTGAAGTCTCGTAAGGAGACCTCTGCTTGGTCCAGCATTGCGGAACGTAACTTCCTGACAGCGCGTGATCGCATCTTGGGCTAATTTCTATTCTAACGTACGAGCTCTCCGCACCCGTTGCGGGGAGCTTTTCTTTCATACTTCTACCCCCGGCCTTTGGGGCCCAATAACGATCCTAGAGGCTTGGCTTAGATCAAGACAAAGAGGCGGGCATGCGCGCCCTTATGAACCTGATTAACTCAGTCAATGGCGGGATCGGCAAAAGCTGCGCCTGGCTGTCTTTGGGCATTGTGCTTGTCCAGTTTACAGTGGTGGTGATGAGATACGTTTTCGGTCTCGGCTCCATTTGGATGCAAGAATCCATCACCTACATGCACGGTTTCCTGTTTATGTTGGCTGCTGCCTATACGCTTAGCGTGGATGGGCATGTGCGGGTCGACATATTCTACCGTGATGCACGTCCCCGCTTCAAAGCAATGGTTGATCTGTTCGGTTCGGTCGCCTTCCTTCTTCCTATGTGTGCCGTGATTGTCTATTGGTCCTGGGGCTATGTGGCCAGCTCATGGGCAATCTTGGAAGGGTCCCAGGAAGCATCGGGTATTCAGGGGCGTTATCTCCTGAAGAGCGCAATCATTGCCTTTGCTGTTCTTGTTGCCCTGCAAGGGCTTGCTATTATTATTCGATGCATTCTTGCCCTTGGCGGTGACAAGAAGGCACTCGACTCTTTCCGACAGATCCAGGAGTAAACGGAGATGGATGGACTTCTTCATACTCTTGATATCTTGATGTTCGCGGTTGCCTGCGTCTTCTTGCTTCTAGGCTTTCCTGTTGCATTTACGCTTGCCGGTGTCGCACTAATTTTCGCTCTGATTGCAACGTTCCTTGGTGGTAGCGTTACGCTCGGCGCGATTCCGAGCCGTATTTTCGGCACGATGTCTAACGAAACCCTGATTGCTGTTCCGCTCTTCATCTTCATGGGGGTGATGCTGGAACGCTCTAAGGTTGCTGAAGAGCTGCTTGAAACCATGGGTCGCCTGTTTGGGCGGATGCCGGGTGGTCTGGGGCTTTCCGTTACGATTGTGGGGGCTTTGCTGGCTGCTTCGACCGGTATTGTTGGTGCCACAGTGGTAACCATGGGGCTTTTGTCTCTGCCGACCATGTTGCGTAATGGTTATAGCCCGCGACTTGCCTGTGGTTCAATCGCTGCGTCTGGCACGTTGGGGCAGATTATTCCGCCTTCCATCGTACTTGTGTTCCTTGCTGACCAGCTTTCTAACGGCTACCAGATCGCACAGCGCGAGATGGGGAATTTCGCGCCAGAGCCCTTCTCTGTAGGGGATTTGTTTGCAGGTGCGCTTCTTCCAGGTCTTGCACTTGTTGGCATGTACATTGTGTACCAGCTGTTTGTTGCGTTCACACAGCCGCACAAAGCGCCGCCAATGCGCGATGACGGGTCAGCAGCACCATCCTTTAGCCAGATCATGCATGCACTGGTTCCTCCAATTGCGCTTATCATTGCAGTGCTGGGCTCCATTCTGTTCGGTATTGCTACGCCGACTGAAGCAGCTGCCGTTGGCGCTGTGGGTGCGTTGTTGCTTGCTGGTTATCGCGTGAACCAGAACAAGCCGTGGCCGGTGTACATGGCGGTGCTTTCGCTCGTTGTTGTACTGGTTCTCACGTCGTTCATGGATCTGCGCGTTGCACGTAACGTGATTCCGACTGGTGATATGGTAGGTATCTGGGTTGCGGGTCTTGCCTGCGCTGTGCTTGCCTATGGAGTGCTGGTGTGTTTGTACCGCGTGTTTGCCGGTAATGTGCTGGTGCCTGTGATGCAGTCCACCACACAGATCACCTGTATGGTGTTTGTGATCCTGATCGGTGCAACGTTCTTCTCCCTGATCTTCCGTGATCTTGGGGGTGAAGAGCTGGTGCGTGAAGCGCTGACCGGTCTGCCGGGTGGTGCGTTGGGTGCTATTATTGCCGTTATGGTCGTTATGTTCGTGCTCGGCTTCTTCCTCGATTTCCTTGAGATCGTGTTCGTGGTCGTGCCACTTGTTGCGCCAATTCTGCTGCAGCTGGAGATGCCCAATGGTGAGCCAATGAGCCCGGCCTGGCTGGGTGTGATGATGGCTGTGAACCTGCAGACATCGTTCCTGACGCCTCCGTTTGGCTTTGCGCTGTTCTACCTGCGCGGTGTTGCTCCGCCGTCTGTGAAGACCTCAGATATCTACCTCGGCATTATCCCGTTTGTTCTCATTCAGGTGCTGATGCTGGTGATCCTGTGGTACCTGCCAGATCTGGCAACATGGCTGCCGAAAGTCATCTACGGCTAAAGGTAGTAATCGATTAGTATTAGTAAGGGGCGCGAGTATTCGCGCCCCTTTTTTGTTGCAGTGCTACTAATCGAAACCAGTGATTCTTTTTTGAGTTAGCCCAATGTTCTATAAAAAGGAATTTATCCTTATTCAAAAGTATTGGAGCTTGATTTCCCTAGGGTATTTCGCTTGTGCTTGGTAAATATAGTGCATGTATACCTTAGTCTAGAGGGTTTCTAATATAACGCCTTGAAATATCACGGTTTTGCATTGCACAATTGCTAAAGGTTGCAATGCGCAATAAATAAAACCGATTAAAAATCCTTTCGTATCTTGCTAAGACTTAACCTAGGGAGGAACTCGCAGGTGGAGGACTTGCGAGGCGGGGGTGTTTGTCTTTCGTATTCCTCAGAGTAAACAGGCAGACCAAAGGTCAGAATATGACCTTTGGCGAGAGGTGAATCAAAGATGCAGGTGCCTCCGTCAGCGGGTATGGATACATTCCCGCAGTTGCTTATTCGGAATGCGCGGGATTGGGGGGATCGCCCCGCGTATCGCGAGAAGGACCTCGGGATCTGGCAGAGCTGGACCTGGCGCGAGGTTCTTGATGAAGTGCGCAAGCTTTCCCTAGGGCTCAAGAGCCTTGGGTGCAAAGAGGGCGACAAGGTTGCGGTGATTGGTGCAAATCGTCCGCACCTTTATTGGGTTTTTGCAGCAGTACAGGCTTTGGGCGGTGTGCCGATCCCGGTCTATTCGGACTCTGTGGCCGAAGAGATTGCATACGTTCTTGGCCACGCAGAGGTTCGCTTTGCAGTTGTTGAGGATCAGGAGCAGGTTGATAAGCTGCTTGAGATGTCCGAGAAGCTGCCACAGCTCGAGCACATCATTTATGAAGATCCGAAAGGTCTTCGTGACTACGATCACACTCGTCTTCATCGTTATTTGAGCGTTCAGGCAGCCGGGCAGGCGTTGCTCGACACTGATGAGCAGACTGCCAATGAGTGGTTTGAAGCTGTCAAAGCAGGCAAGCCTGAAGACGTTGCTGTGATCCTTTACACCTCCGGTACGACTGGCCGTCCAAAAGGGGTGATGCTGAGCTTCAATAACCTGATTGTTGCTGTTCAGAATGCGAACGAGTTCGATAATCTGGATGAAAACGCAGACACGGTCGCCTACCTGCCGATGGCTTGGGTTGGTGATCATGTATTTTCCTACGCCCAGTGCATTACAGCTGGGTACTGCGTGAACTGTCCGGAAGGTCCCGAGACGGTTTTAATCGACCGTAAGGAGATCGCGCCAACTTACATGTTCGCGCCGCCACGGGTGTTCGAGGGCATGCTGACGCACATCATGGTTCGCATGGAAGATGCGAGCAAGATGAAGAAGAAGCTGTTCGACTACTTCCTCGATTATGCCAATCAGGTTGGCGAGCGCATTTTGAACGGAGACAAGGTTTCTTTGTTTGCGCGCATGAAGTACGCGGTTGGTGAGTTCTGCGTTTATGGGCCGCTGAAGAACGAGATGGGTTTTTCCCGTGTTCGGGTGGCCTACACGGCGGGCGAGGCGATCGGGCCGGAGATCTTCAAGTTCTACCGCTCCATCGGGCTTAACCTGAAGCAGCTTTACGGCCAGACTGAATCTTCCGTGTTCATTACCTCGCAGCCTGATGGCCAGATCTATGCGGATACGGTTGGCGTGCCTATGCCGGATGTTGAGGTCAAGATCGCTGACAGCGGTGAGGTTATGTATCGCTCTCCGGGTGCGTTCCTTGGCTATTACAAGAATGATGATGCGACGAAGGATACCAAGACCGAGGAGGGCTGGGTTCACACCGGTGACGCTGGCATTTTCCTTGAGAACGGGCATTTGAAGATCATTGACCGAGCAAAGGACGTGGGCAAGCTGACTGATGGCTCCATGTTTGCGCCAAAATACATTGAGAACAAACTGAAGTTCTTCCCGAACATCAAAGAAGTTGTGACCTTCGGGAACGAGCGTGACTACGTTTGTGCCTTTGTGAACATTGATCTTGTTGCGGTTGGTAACTGGGCAGAGCGCAATAACATTGCGTATGCCTCTTATCAGGAACTTGCGGCGCATCCTGAAGTCTACAAGACAATCCAAAGCCATGTGGATCAGGTGAACAAGGACCTCTCGCAAGAGCCGGTGATGGCTGGTGCCCAGATCAAACGCTTCCTCGTTCTGCATAAGGAACTGGATCCGGATGATGGTGAGCTGACACGCACGCAGAAGGTTCGCCGTAATTTTGTTGCCGAGCGTTATGCGCCGCTGATTGAGGCATTTTATACAGGTGAGACCTCTAAACATGTGGTGACTGAAGTGGTCTTTGAAGATGGCCGTCAGGGCACAATTGAAGCCACCGTCGAGATTCGGGACATGGATACTTACCGTACTGATGCAATGTCCGCGATTGGGGAGGCGGCAGAATGACTGTAATGGATCCAACGCTCGAAGAGGTCAAAAGGCGGGCTGAGGAGCGCGAGGTTCTGCTGGATCTTGAGAACGTTTCTCTCTCCTTTGGCGGCGTTAAGGCAATTACGAATATCTCTTTCAACATCAAGAAGGGTGAAATTCGCGCAATCATTGGTCCCAATGGTGCTGGCAAGACCTCCATGCTCAACGTGATCAATGGGTTTTACCAGCCACAGGAAGGTGTGATCACCTTTAATGGCGAAAGGCGCAGCTCTATGAAACCGCACCTTGCGGTTAGTCAGGGCATTGCCCGAACTTTCCAGAACGTTGCTTTGTTTAAGGGCATGTCCACACTGGATAACATCATGGCAGGACGTGCAACGCGGATGAAGCGGAACATGGTTTGGCAGATGCTCTATTGGGGGCCTGCGCAGCGGGAAGAGATTGAGCACCGCAAGAAGGTCGAGGAGATCATCGACTTCCTCGAAATCCAACATATCCGTCGTACGCCTGTGGGGACGCTTCCATACGGCTTGCAAAAGCGTGTTGAGCTTGCTCGTGCGCTGGCGATGGAGCCTGAACTGCTGTTGCTCGATGAGCCGATGGCAGGGATGAATCTGGAAGAGAAAGAGGACATGAGCCGCTTCATTCTTGATGTGAATGATCAGCTCGGTACCACGATTGCTCTGATTGAGCATGACATGGGTGTTGTTATGGATCTCTCCGATCGTGTCGTTGTTTTGGACTATGGCCGCAAGATCGCTGATGGCGTGCCAGACGAAGTGCAAAGCAATCAAGAAGTCATTGATGCCTATCTGGGCCTCTCACACTAGGGAGTTCCCCATGGAAACGCTTTACAGTGTATTTATTGATCCATTTGTTCAGATGTTTGAACTTCCGGACTTCTTTCTGCAGGTTTTGTGGGAAGGTCTGGTCTCCGGCGTTCTTTATTCTCTGATCGCACTTGGTTTCGTTCTTATCTTCAAGTCCTCGCGCATTTTCAACTTCGCGCAGGGCATTATGGTGGTGTTTGCAGCGCTGTCTCTGGTGGGCTTGCATTCCTTCCTCGTTCCATATGTTGGCAATGAGTTTGTTGCTGCTGCAATCGCGATGCCGCTCACGTTGGGCATCATGTACGCTCTGGCAATGGGCGTGGAGCGTATGGTGCTTCGTCCGCTTGTTGGCCAGCCGGATATCATTTTGTTCATGGCTACCATTGGTATCACCATGTTCCTCATCGGTTTTGGTGAGTTTGTGTTCGGTGGTGAGAACAAGGTGATGATCACCGAAGCTCTTGGTATTCCAACTGGTTCTATCGAGTTTGAACCGTTCGGCGGCTTCCTGCTTCTGGAAGAAAAAGACGTGTTTGCGGTGGTCATGGCGATTGTGCTGGTTATCAGCTTGCTGGTGTTCCTGAACAAGTCCGCGATGGGTCGTGCTATCCGTGCACTGGGGGATGATCATACGGCAGCTCTGTCGGTGGGTATTTCTCTCAGCACGATCTGGGTTCTGGTGTGGTTTATTGCTGGTGTGATTGCGCTTGCCACCGGGATTGTCTGGGGGGCTCGTGCAGGTGTGTCCTTTGCTCTTGAAGTGATTGCCTATAAAGCGCTGCCGGTGCTGATGCTTGGTGGTCTGGAGTCGGTCTCGGGTGCTATTATTGGCGGTATTGCGATCGGCCTTCTTGAGAAAATCTTCGAAATTTATTGGGGTCAGCCTCTGTTCGGTGGCAACACCGAAACCTGGTTCGCCTTTATCTTTGCTTTGATTGTTTTGCTGTTCCGTCCGCAAGGGCTGTTCGGTGAAAAAATCATCGAGCGCGTGTAAGGGGGCCTGCCGTGTTTTACAGAACTTCTGGTCAGTTCAAAACGACTTACGAAAGCGATCAGGCGCTCTTCCCGATCAAACAGGATATGTTCCTGCTGATTGTGATCCTTGCCATTATGTATGTGATCTTTCCGATGTTTGCTTCGGAATTCACCTACAAGGCTCTGCTTGTGCCGGTGTTGATTTTTTCTCTGGCCTCGCTTGGCTTGAATATTCTGACGGGGTATGCAGGACAGCTCTCGCTCGGGACTGCGGGCTTCATGGGGGTGGGCGCTTATGCCTGCTACAAGATCACGACAATCTTCCCTGAAATGAACATCATTATTGCGCTGTTCCTTTCGGGGTTCTTCTCGGCAGCCGTTGGGGTTGCGTTCGGTCTGCCTTCGCTGCGGATCAAAGGCTTTTACCTTGCGATTGCAACACTTGCTTCGCAGTTCTTTCTGGTGTGGCTCTTTGAGAAGTGGGCGTGGCTTTACAACTACAACGCATCTGGTGCGATTGAAGTTCGTACCATGGATATCTTCGGTCTTGTTGTGACTGGTCCGACTGCGTCGCCCATGGTTCAGTACTACTTCGTTCTTGGCATCGTCTCGGTTGTGACTTTTGCGATGATCAACGTTACACGTGGCCGTTATGGCCGTACGTGGAAGGCTGTTCGCGACATGGACATTGCTGCGGAGCTGGTGGGTATCAATCTGATGCGTGCGAAGCTTTCTGCCTTTGCGGTCAGCTCTTACATCGTTGGGATTGCCGGCGCGCTGATGGTGTTCTTCTGGAAAGGCGCTGCTGAGCCAAACCTCTTTGATATTCCAATGAGTTTCCAGATCGTCTTTATCGCGATCATCGGTGGCCTTGGCAGTGTAATGGGCAACTTCCTAGGGGCGATTCTGATTGTAGCTCTGCCGGTTGTTTTGGGCCTTTTACCTGAACTACTTGGTCTGACCATTGGTTCTGCCACCATGGAACACGTCAATGTTATGGTGGTTGGTTCACTGATTATCATGTTCTTGATTGTCGAGCCTCACGGTCTTGCGCGGTTCTGGGCGCTTATTCGTGAAAAGCTCATTATTTGGCCGTTCCCTCACTAATGAAGAACTGCACGAGCAGCTGGGGAATAGAGGAAATGGCCCGCGGTGGGAGCCGCACATGTGGAGGAAAATATGAAACACTTTGCGAATTTTAGTAGGGTCGTTGCAGCAGGTGCTCTTGCAGTCGCTATGAGCTCTGCTGCGGTGGCAGCAGACGGTCTTAACTTTCCAAACCTGACATACCGTACCGGCCCATTTGCGGGGACTGGTACTCCGATCATGAACGGCCAGCGTGATTACATGCTGATGCTGAACGAGCGTGATGGCGGTATCGGCGGTGTACCAATCGACTACATTGAGTGTGAAACGGGCTACAACACCAACAAAGGCGTTGAGTGCTACGAGAAGACCAAAGGTGATGCTCTTGTCACGCAGCCATGGTCCACTGGTATCACCTTGCAGGTTATGCCGCGTACCAATGTTGACCGTGTTCCAATTCTGGCACCGGGCTATGGTTTCTCGCCAATGTCAGACGGTAATACATTTGCATGGGCGTTTAACCCGCCAGTGTCTTACTGGGATGGCGCGTACATGATCCTCGACTACATTGCTAAGGGTGACATGTCTGCGCTGAAGGGTAAGAAGATTGTTCTTCTGCACCTTGATCACCCGTTCGGGAAAGAGCCAATCCCGCTGTTGCAAAAGCTCTCCGAAATGCATGGCTTTGAGCTGGTTCCGGTTCCGGTTGGTCTGAAAGAAATGCAGAACCAGTCTGCACAGTGGTTGCAGATCCGTCGTGAACGTCCAGACAATGTGGTCATGTGGGGTTGGGGTGCCATGAACGCTGGTGCGATCACCGAAGCGGTTAAGACCCGTTACCCAATGGAAAACTTCGTCGGCATCTGGTGGTCTGGTTCGGATGCAGACCTGCAGAACGTTGGGGCAAAAGCCAAGGGCTACAAGTCCATCAGCTTTAATGTTCCGGGCAATTTCCCGGTGATGGACGATATCCGCAAGCACGTTGTTGCCAAAGGTAATTCTTATATCAAGTCTGAAGCCGACATGGACACAGTGTTCTACCAGCGCGGGATTGTTCTGTCCCTCTATCTGGCAGAAGCTGCGAAAACTGCTCAGGACCACTTTGGTGTGAAGAATATCAATCCAGAGCAGCTGCGTTGGGGCTTTGAGAACCTGAACATCACCGAAGCTCGCCTTGAAGAGCTGGGTATGAAGGGTATGACTCCGCCACTGCAGATGAGCTGCGACAACCACACCGGACACGCAGGTGCGTGGATGCTTGAGTGGAACGGCGAAGAGTTCGTCCGCGTAAGCGATATGCTGAAGCCTGACCGTGATCTGATCAAGCCGCTTGAGCTGGAAAAAGCTGCGGAGTACGCGCAGAACAATGCTCCTTGGCCGGGTCGTGGCGACCTTGCCTGTAACTAAGCATTTGTAAAATGGTCGGGCGCTTTGGTGCCCGGCCATCTCTACCAATTCAAACATTCGGAATGTTCGCAGGCTAAGGCTGATCTCATGAACGCAATTGCAGAACAGACATCAAACTCCAAGGCACCAGCCGCTAACCTGCAGGTTGCCGACGACATTTTGTCTATTAACAACATTGAAGTCATTTACGACCACGTGGTTCTGGTTCTCAAAGGTGTGTCTTTGAACGTGCCGAAGGGCGGGATTGTTGCTCTGTTGGGTGCGAACGGTGCCGGTAAGACAACGACCTTGAAAGCAATTTCCAATCTGTTGCAGGCAGAGCGCGGAGAAGTGACCAAGGGCAATATTATCTTTCAGGGCGAAGAGGTTCAGGCTCTTTCTCCAAACGAGCTGGTTCGTCGTGGATGCATTCAGGTTATGGAAGGGCGTCATTGCTTTGGGCACCTGTCCATCGAAGATAACTTGATGACTGGTGCCTACACCCGCAAGGATGGCAGTGCTGCGATCAAGCGTGATCTGGAGATGGTGTATGACTATTTCCCGCGTTTGCGTGAGCGACGTGGTTCGCAGGCGGGCTATACCTCGGGTGGTGAGCAGCAGATGTGTGCAGTTGGCCGTGCTTTGATGAGCCGTCCGGAGATGATCCTTCTTGACGAACCGTCCATGGGACTTGCACCGCAGCTGGTGGAAGAAATTTTCGAGATCGTGCGGCAGCTCAACAAGAATGAAGGCGTGTCGTTCCTGCTGGCTGAGCAGAACACCAATGTAGCGCTGAAGTATGCGACCTACGGTTACATCATGGAAGCTGGGCGCATTGTGCTGGATGGAGATGCTGAGTCTTTGCGTGAAAATGAAGACGTAAAAGAGTTTTATCTTGGTGTTGGCGGGGAAGGACGCAAGTCGTTCCGAGATGGCAAACACTACAAGCGGCGTAAGCGCTGGTTGGCATAATCCGCGTCAATCGAGCGAAAGCCCCTAAAACATGGGGGTGAACTACTACAGGAAGTCAATGTATCTGGTTTTGAATGATCTGCATGCCGCTTATTGCTGCAAAAGGTATTTTGGAGGACCATATGCATTTGCTTTCTAGGGTTATTGTCGGGGCTGCTTTTGTGAGTGTGGCTTCTGTTTTACCCGCTGTCTCTCAAGTTAAGCTGGATGGTTTCTTTCTTGCTGAAGAGGCCTGTCCGGCGTTTCAGTCATTCCGCAAGCAGACTAATCCGGGAAGTGTGCGTGTTGAGCGTATGCGTGCCTATGAGTTGATCGGGAAGAACAAAGCTGAAGCCTCTCACTATTTTATCCGCATGAACGGTGTGAGTCCCGCTGAGCGGTGGGTTGAAGTTTCCTGCGGCCTTCATCTGACTGAAGCAGAGGGGAACGATCAGGATGCTGGCAATGGCTCTGGGAATTCTGATGGTGCAGAGGTGGTTCGTCCGGCGGTGCAGGGGCCGTCTGCCGATGGGGAGTTTGTGCTTGCTGCAAGTTGGCAGCCCGCATTTTGTCAAACCCACCAGGATACTGCCGAGTGCGCGTCTCAGGTGACTGGCCGGTTTGATGCAAACCACTTCGCCTTACATGGTTTGTGGCCGCAGCCGCGAGGTAATTTCTGGTGCGGTGTCACCCACGAAGAAAAGGGCCTTGCTGACGAGCGCTCCACATGGGGAGAGTTGCCACCCGTTGAGCTTGAAGCGGCAACCCGTGAGGAGTTGGACAGGGTAATGCCAGGCGCTCAGTCGCATCTAGATCGTTACGAGTGGGTGAAGCATGGCACGTGTTACAGCGACAGTGCGGAAGAGTATTACGCTGACTCCCTTGATCTCATGATGCAGCTGAACGGTTCTGCTGTGCGTGATCTGTTTGCCTCCAACATTGGTGAGGTTCTCACCACCTCGCAGGTGAGGGCGGCGTTTGATGAGACATTCGGTGCAGGTGCTGGAGAGCGTGTTGAGGTGCGTTGTCGGGGTGGCTTGATCACGGAGCTCTTTGTCAACCTGAAGGGGCAGATCGAGCCAGACACCCCAATGAGTGAATTATTGCTGGCTGCAGAGCCAGTGCAATCAAATTGTCAGGGCCGGGTTGATCCTGTGGGTTTTAACTGAGGTACCTGCTCTAATGCATGGGCGGGAGGCTTGGCCTTCTGCCTGAGTGCAGTTTGAGGCCATGGGAGGGCTTCTATGGGAAACCAGTATTTTGATGAGTTGGAGATCCGTTCGCCAGAGGAGCGCGAAGCTGATTTGATGGCTCGTTTGCCGGTGCAGATTGCCATGGCGAAGAATGAAGCTTCGGGCTGGGCCAAGCATTTGGCTGATGTCGATCCAGCGGCGGTTACAAGTCGTGAGGTTTTGGCCAAGCTTCCGGTGCTGCGCAAGTCAGATCTCCTGGCGGCACAGGAAGCAGAACCGCCGCTTGGTGGTTTTGCTACGGGGGATTTCTCTACCTACAAACGAATCTTCATGTCTCCCGGCCCAATCTGGGAGCCTCAGGGGCCAGAAGCTGATCCATGGAAGTCAGCTCGTGCGTTCCATGCCACAGGTATTCGTCCAGGTGATATTGTTCACAACGCGCTGTCCTATCACATGACACCGGGTGGGTTCATTCTGGATCAGGGTGCGCGTGCCTATGGCTGCGTGGTGTTTCCTGCTGGTATTGGCAATACGGATATGCAGGTTTCTGCGATCTCCAGCCTGCGACCAACGGCTTATGCGGGAACGCCGGATTATCTGAAGGTCATTTTGGACCGTGCTGATGAACTTGGCGCTGATGTAAGTTCCCTCACTCGCGGTCTGGTCTCTGGCGGTGCGCTCTATCCGAGCCTTCGTGAAGAATACGCCAATCGCGGCGTGAAGGTTCTGCAGGCGTATGCAACGGCTGATCTGGGTATCGTGGCTTATGAAAGTGAAGCCATGGAAGGCATGATCGCCAACGAGGACTTTATCATCGAGATTGTCCGTCCGGGTACAGGCGAGCCTGTTGCTCCGGGTGAGGTGGGTGAACTGGTTGTTACGACGTTCTCGCCAACCTATCCGCTTATTCGTTTTGCGACGGGGGACTTGTCCGCCATCATGCCGGGAATATCACCGTGTGGTCGTACGAACATGCGCCTGAGAGGTTGGATGGGGCGCGCTGACCAACGCACCAAAGTGAAGGGCATGTTTGTGGACCCTGCGCAGATTGAACGTCTTCGCAAAAATGCTGGTGATGAGATCGGGCGTGCGCGCCTTTCAGTCGTGCGTCAGGGGGAGCAGGATCACATGATCCTGAGAGTGGAAACGGAAGCTGCGAGTGATGACTTTATTGCTGCGCTGAAGAAAGCCCTGAAGGAGCACACCGGGCTGAATGGGGACGTGGAACTGGTTGCTCCAAATGCCTTGCCAAATGATGGAAAAGTGATCTCGGATGAGCGGGAAGTGACGGCTTAATCCGTCTCTTCCTTGTTAAATCTCGAAAATGCCAGTCTGCTCATGTGGGCTGGCATTTCCTATTCTGGGTAGTTTCTCGGAAATAATCAGAAAATCATAGGGTTTGATCTTGGCGAGGGCAGCTGGAAACTCTATCTAGCTAAGGGATTGGATCGGACGCGCAAGGGGTCTCATGAACCAGAATACAAGCGGTAACGCCACAAACCACAACAATCATCCTTCGGTTTCTTTCGGGAAAGTAGGCGTGCTTCTCGTAAATCTCGGGACGCCGGACGGGACCGATTATTGGTCTATGCGCCGCTACCTGTCGGAGTTTCTGTCTGATCGCCGTGTGATTGAGTGGTCCCGCTTTTTGTGGCTGCCCATTCTCCATGGGATTGTCTTAAGCAAGCGCCCGCAGAAATCAGGCGCGGCTTATCGGGAGATCTGGAACAACGAGCTGGATGAGAGCCCACTGCGCACGATTACACGAAGCCAGTCGGACAGACTCTCCGGAATGTTATCGGATCTGGGTGAGGATGTGATTGTCGATTGGGCGATGCGTTATGGCAATCCGTCCATCGCAAGCCGTCTTGATGCGCTCAAGGAAAAGGGCTGCGATCGTATCCTTGTCTTCCCGCTGTACCCGCAGTACTCAGCCTCAACAACAGCGACCGTAAATGATGAAGTCTTCCGCACGCTCCTGAAGATGCGCTGGCAGCCGACCATTCGGATTGTGCCGCCTTATCATGACGATGAGACCTATATCGAGTCGCTTGCCGCTTCTATCAAGAATAAGCTTGCTGAGCTGGAGGAAGAGCCGGAGACCATTCTTGCATCATTTCACGGTATTCCGCAAAGCTACTTTGACAAGGGCGACCCGTATTACTGTCATTGCCAGAAAACAACGCGCTTGCTGCGTGAGAAGTTGGGCTGGGATGACAAGAAACTTCAGATCACCTTCCAGTCCCGTTTTGGACCAGAAGAATGGCTGCAGCCTTATACTGACAAGACAGTAGAGAAGCTGGCCAAGGAAGGTATGAAGCGGATCGCGGTTTTGAATCCGGGGTTTGTGGCTGACTGCCTTGAAACGCTGGAAGAAATTGCGGGTGAAGCTGCAGAGATCTTTGAGGAGCATGGCGGCGAGCAGTTTACGCATATCCCATGCCTGAATGATGCCCCAGAAGGAATGGCTGTGCTGGAGAGCGTGGTTCGGCGTGAGCTTCAGGGCTGGGTCTAGAAATTAAGTCTAAATTTACTATGTAAAGAAGAGCGCTAGCTTCCTTTGGAAAGCGGTGCTCTTTTTGCATTTATTCCTGCAGTTTTCTCTGGCCTTTATAGGGCAAAGCTACGATAGTTTAGGCCTAATACTCCAAAGGACTCATAGTTATGGATATTCTGACAGGCAGTTCGATCACCGTTCTCATTCTGGTGGTTGTGATTATTCTTGTTGTATTTGCTGGCGCGAAGATGGTCCCTCAGGGATACAACTATACGGTTGAGCGATTTGGAAAATACCGTAGGACGTTGCAATCGGGCCTGAACATCATTGTTCCTTTCATTGACCAGATTGGCCACAAGGTGAATATGATGGAGCAGGTGCTTGATGTGCCTGCACAGGAAGTAATCACCAAAGACAACGCTACGATTACTGCTGATGGTGTGACCTTCTATCAGGTACTGAGCGCTTCTCAGGCAGCTTACGAAGTTCTGGGCCTGCAGAATGCGATCCTGACTATGACCATGACTAATATACGTAGTGTCATGGGGTCCATGGATCTGGACCAGCTGCTCTCCAATCGTGATGAGATCAATGCACGTTTGCTGCGGGTTGTTGATGCCGCCTGTGAACCATGGGGTGTGAAAATCACTCGTATCGAGATCAAGGATATCAATCCTCCGAATGACCTTGTTGACGCCATGGCCCGTCAGATGAAAGCAGAGCGCGAAAAGCGTGCGGCAATTCTGGAAGCGGAAGGTGCGCGACAATCTGAGATTGCCAAGGCAGAAGGCGTGAAGCAGTCGCTCATTCTTGAGGCGGAAGGACGTCAGCAGGCCGCAATGCGTGATGCGGAAGCACGTGAGCGCCTCGCCGAAGCGGAAGCCAAGGCGACTGTGATGGTTTCCAAGGCGATTGCAGAAGGAGACATGGGGGCAATCAACTACTTCGTTGCGAGCAAGTACGTTGAAGCATTTGGCGAACTTGCCAAATCGCCAAACCAGAAAACTCTCATTCTGCCTATGGAGGCAACCGGGATGCTCGGTAGCCTTGCCGGCATTGCGGAGATTGGTAAGGAGGCGTTGAAGGACGCCGAGCACCGCCGCTCGAGCCGTGTTCCTAACACTGGTGGTACAGAGGGCTGATTGATATGTTGATAGCGCTGTTCCAAAACGGTATCGAACCTTGGGTTTGGTTTGCCTCCGGACTGGTCCTCATTGGATTGGAATTGGCAGTGCCGGGCTCGTTCCTGATCTGGTTTGGAGCAGCGGCTCTTATAGTTGGGGCATTGGTTGCTTACGTTGACGTCGATTGGCGCTGGCAACTGGTACTGTGGGGGATTTTATCGCTGAGCCTGCTACTTGTCGGGCGCCGTGTAACGGTTAGAACCAGTGCTAAGGAAGGTGATCCTTTTCTTAATAAAAGAGGGAGCCGTTATCACGGGCAGGTGTTTGTGTTGAAGCAGCCGCTCGCCCATGGAGAAGGTACGCTCGAGATCGGCGATTCACTCTGGCGGATCAGCGGTCCGGATTTGCCAGCGGGCACCTCTGTAAAAGTCGTTGGCCAGAAGGGGACGGCGTTGGTTGTCGAAGCTGCTTCTGAGGATACGGCGGCTTAACGCCTACTGATATGGATTAAAGTCTGGTGGTAGTGGTGGTTCTTCTGCCATCAGAAGGATTGAAATACGGCGGTTCGCTGCAAGGTACGGGTCATTCGGGAAGAGGGGCTCAGAATCTGCTTTTCCGACGACAGAATAGATATTGTTTGAAGGTAGGCCATACTCGGAGAGGATCTGACGCGCAGTATTGGCGCGGTCTGCGGAGAGCTCCCAGCCTGTTTCGCTCGGAGAGGTCACCATCTGCCCTGTTGTGGTGTGACCAGTGATCCGGACGCGGTTGGGAAGTTTTGCCAGAACAGGTGCCATCTTGGCAAGCAGGCGACGTGTGATCTCGTAGGGATACTTGGAACCTTCGGGGTACATGGAACGGCCTTCCTGATCGACAATCAGGATGTTGAGGCCCTCATCGGTTTCTTCGAGAATGATATTGTTCGAGATCTCGTTTATGTCAGGCATTTCCTGAAACGCCTGCCGCAATGAAACGGCGGCCGTTGCAAACTGCCTTGGTTTTTCGATCGCTGTTTTCTTGGTGGTATGGGTGTTTGCTTCCGGTCCCTGTTTGCGTTTCTCAGGGTGGCTCTCAACCGCAAAATCAGCATCGGTGTTTTGCAGCTCGTAGGTGATGTCTTTCATGAAGTCGCGCAGGGGGACGCCTTCGATCTCAAGGACACCGGCGCGCTTGGTGACCTGTTTAATGCCGAATGCGTCTTTAATCGAGCCAGCAACCACCTGTAGCTTATGCTTGTCTTGCACCGAGAACGAGATGATGAGGACGAAGAAACACACAAGCAGGGACATTAAATCCGCAAAGGTCAACAACCATGCGGGTGCGCCCTTTCGAAGTGTTTTTTTTCTGCCCGACATTGTGGTTCCCCTTTGACCGGTCGCTTAGGCCGCTGCTTCGTTCATGCTGGTGCGGCCTTTTTCCGGGATGTAAGCCAGTAGCATCTCGCGGATCAGGGAAGGGCTCTTGCTCTCGCGAATTTGCAGGACTCCATCAATGACCAGGGTTTGGTTGAGTTCTTCCTGCTCGAATTTAGAATCCAGCTTATCGGCAACAGGGATGCACACCACGTTGGCGATGAGTGCGCCGTAAAGCGTTGTCAAAAGCGCAATCGCCATTGAGGGGCCGATGGTGGATGGGTCATCCATGGTCGCAAGCATCTGAACCAGACCAACGAGCGTTCCGATCATTCCGAAGGCCGGGGCTGAGTCGGCGAGGGCGCGGTAAACGCGGGCACCTTCGTTCAAGCGGGTCAGGTAGAGATCGCGTTCTTTCTCCATCGAGTCGCGAATAAGGTTGTAGTCGTAACCGTCGGCTACATACTGCATACCTTTCGCTAGAGTTGGTTCATCGATCTTGATGTTTTCCAGACCGAGGGGACCTTCTTTGCGAGCGGTTTCGGCAAGATGCGCGATGTTCTCAACGAGTTCGCGAGGCTCAATTTTTTTGTGGGTGAAAGCCAGTTTTGCCCCCATCCCAAAAGCACTTAGCAATCCATTCAGAGGAAATCTGACGAGTGTGGCTGCAAGACCGCCACCAACCACGATCAAAAGGGACGGAAGGTCAACGAACTGGCTGAAGCTTCCACCTATAAAAATAGCTGTCAGCACGGTTACGCAAGCGGCGACAACGCCGATTATCGTGGCTAGATCCATTTAACTTACCCGAATGCGCCTTTGATGAGGCAATTTAACTAGTGTTAATCTGGGGTATTATGGCTAACCAAATCCTAATAAATGTGAAAATTTGAGCTGATCAGGACTACTGATATGTATCGCTGGGATTAAGGTACGAGTAAAAATGCCCGAGCAGGAGAAGTCTCGGGCATCAAATAGTTTGCTGGGAGCTGAGACCTAGGCTGCGCCGATTTTCAGAAGGTCCAATGTGCGAATGATTCCCACTGGTTTGCCATCTTGCACGATAAACAGTGAACTGATCTTGAGAGAATTCATCAGTTCCAGAGCGGAGGGTGCAAGTAAGGTCCCTTCAATGGTCTTGGGATCGCGGGTCATAACATCTTCGACCTTCTTATCCAGAAAGTCAGGGCTGATGTGTCGACGCAAGTCACCATCTGTAATGACGCCAATCAGAACTCCCTCATTATTGGTAATTCCGAGAACACCAAAGCCCTTCTGCGTCATTAGAACGAGGGCCTCTTTCATCAGCATTCCTGCTTGTGCAACCGGCAAGTGCTCGCCACTGTGCATGACGTCTTGAACATGCATCAAACTCGCGCCCAGTTTTCCGCCTGGATGATAAACTTTGAAGTCCTGAGCCGTAAAACCTTTAGCTTCCAGAAGTGCGATGGCAAGTGCGTCTCCCAGAGCGAGCTGGATCAAGGTGCTGGATGTTGGAGCCAGACCATGCGGGCAGGCTTCTGGGACCTGAGGTAGTGCCAAACAAACGTCGGAGGCCTTCCCTAGCGCGCTGGATGCATTGCGTGTGAATGAAATAAGCGGAACCTTAAAACGTCGGGTAAACGTGATCAGGCTTGCCAGTTCCTGTGTTTCGCCAGACCATGACAATGCGATCACGACGTCCTCTTCAGTGATCATCCCGAGGTCGCCGTGGCTTGCTTCGCTTGCGTGCACGAAGAAAGCTGGGGTTCCTGTAGAAGCCAGTGTTGCTGCGAGTTTGACACCAATAATGCCACTCTTGCCTATGCCGGAAACGATTACACGTCCTTTGGAATGTGCAATTGCTTCGACAGCTCTCGTGAAGGGTTCTGCCATGCCATTGCTCAAGCTTTCTTGTAAGGCATTGAGCGCTGCGATCTCGGTTTTAATCGTTTTTGCGGCGGAGTTAATCCACTCACTAGCAGGCCGCAAAGGACGATCTTCTTCCGTTAAAAATGATGGCATATGCATTGGGCACAACTTCTTAGCTTTGCTCTCACGAGCACGATGATGTTTTGGCAGCTAGATTTCTGCACGTAATAAGAGTGCATTGTGAGCACTCTGAGGCAAGACTTACTTTCCCCTCTATCAAATTTCGATTGTTAAAACAATCAGAGGTAGTGTCAGTTTTGGCAATGAAAGATTAACCATGTTCGGCGAGGGTGAGACTGGTTTAATTTCCTTCATCTGAAGGTGGGTTGCTGGAATATTTTATGTGGTTGCGGCGTGAGTTCCTGAAGAGCATTCGAGGAAGGTCAATTCTGGCCTGTGCCTTGATTCTGGGCGCATTTCCAATGTACCAGGTTGCCGCACAGGGTATTGATCTGGGGTTTCGGGAGAGCTTCGTTTTTGATGATGACCCGAACGCTGAGTTTCAGCTTTCTTCTGAGGCGGACGCCGATTCGTTTGAACAGCTGAGCGAAGAAGATGAGCAGCGATCCAGTGCACCTTCTTTTGCTCCCACGATCCGTCAGCAACTTTCGGGTCCAAGCCGTGGTGGTCGAGCGATGCGGTTTTCCCAGCGCGTTGAAGCGGCCTCGCGGTTGTCTGGATCAAGTGGTGGTGTGTTTGCTGATGAAGGTGTCTTTGACGGGGAAACTGAACAGGATCGCCCGGATGGATTTCGATTGGGGTCTTTGCGACTGACACCTTCGTTTGATGCGGGTCTGGGTTGGACCGACAACGCTGAGCAGGCGAAGGGCGGCAGTTCGGATGGCTTTTATTCAGTAGATTCAGCCCTTGGTGTGACTTCGGATTGGGAACGGCATGAACTGGGGCTGGAGCTTCGTGGTAGCCTTCGTGCTTTCTTAAGTGAGCCTGATAACAACCAACCTGTGATCACCGCTGGAGGCAATCTGCGGCTTGATATGGGGGAGCTAACAACCGCTGAACTTGATGGTGTGTACGCCTTCTCTCGGGAAGAGCGTTCTTCGGCAGAAAATGAAGCGGTTACCGGGCGGACGAATTCGGTGCAGGAGATGGGCGGGAGGTTTTTATTCAGCCGGCAAGTTGCACTGGTTCAGCTGCGGGGTGGTCTTGGTGTAGAGCGCACGGTTTACGGAGGGCAGACGAGTGGCGCTCAGCCGCGTGATAACACCGTGTTTGACGCTACGCTGCGTACGTCGTTCGATAACGGGGCGGTGTTTGAACCGTATCTGGAAGGCGGGTTCCTCTACCGAAAATACGACAAAAGTTGTCACGGGGATCCTTCGTGCTTTGACAGAACATCACGCGGGTATCTTGTCAAAACCGGTCTCACTGTTGATCGGGGGCCGAAACTTCGCGGGGAGTTTGGTGTTGGGTATCGGGCGGAATACCTGAATGACAACCGTCTCGATGTCTTGCAAGGGTTGGTCTTTGACGGTGCGTTTGTCTGGTCGCCAACGCGCCGTGATACGGTGACTGTGAGTGGGGCCACCAGCTTTGCCGGGACCAACATTGATGGGGCATCCGGATCAATTCTTTACTCGGGGGATGCGCGATACGCGCATCAGTTTACCGCGGATCTGGTTGGTGATATCCAGCTTGGCTACACCTACAGGACGTATCAGGGTATCGGCCTTGTTGAGCATGAGGGGACGGGGTCCCTTGGTCTAGCGTGGGCCTTTTCTAAGGATGCGGCCCTCCTTTCCCGCTATACGTTCCGCGCGTTTGAGAGTTCCTCTTCAGACAGCAGCTATACAAGCAGTCTTATCGAAGCTGGTCTGCGGATAAGACGTTGAATTCTTAACATAATTTAAGATTTTGTACCTTTGATGATTTGTCATGTAAAAATTTACCAGTATTAAAATGGGTTTTGATTAAAAACTGCCTTTTTTTTACCATGGTTGGTAGTCATGGCAGTACTGCCTCCGTGGGCTAAGAAAAAAAACTGCGCGAAGTGCGCCAAATTAACTCCCATTCGGGTGACTGGAGAAAGCTTAATGCGATTTTCTTCTTTGCCAGCTGTCCTGTGCGCTGGGTTTCTATTTTTCAGTAGCTCCTACGGCTTTGCCCAAGTGAGTGATTTTCAAAAATGGATTGCAAACTTCAAGCAAACAGCTGTTGCGCAGGGGGTAAATTCCGAGCTTTACGATCGTGTTTTCAAGGATATGACGCCTGATCCACGTATCAAGAAGAGCGCTGATAACCAGCCTGAGTTTACCCGAGCAGTCTGGGAGTATCTGGATAGCGCTGTCTCGAAGGACCGTGTGCTCCACGGACGTCGGATGGTGGATGAGTGGGCAGGCTGGCTTGATAAGATCGAGAGCGAGTATGGCGTGAACCGTCATGTTGTGCTTGCGATCTGGGGTATGGAAAGCTCGTATGGGCGTATCCTTGAGAACAAGTCGATCGTGCGATCAACGCCGCGTGCGCTGGCAACCTTGTCTTATAATGGTGGTCGCCGCGGCAAGTATGCTCGCAAACAGTTGATTGCTGCGCTCAAGATTCTTCAAAACGGCGATGTAACACCTGAGCAGATGCAGGGGTCCTGGGCTGGTGCCATGGGGCACACACAGTTTATTCCAACTACCTATCAGGCCTATGCCGTTGATATCACTGGTGATGGGAAGCGGGATATCTGGAACAGTATTCCTGATGCTTTGGCTTCAACAGCGGCTTACCTTTCCAAGATGGGGTGGCAATCCGGTCAGACCTGGGGGTATGAGGTCACTCTGCCGAAGAACTTCAATTATCGTTTGAGTAATCAGCGCAAGCAGCAGTCCATCGCACGGTGGAGCAAGCTTGGTGTGAAGCGGGCCAGTGGTGTGGACTTCCCGCGTGACGCTGATATGGCGCGGCTATATACCCCTGCGGGTGCAAAGGGACCTGCGTTCCTGTTGCTCAAGAACTTTTATGTCATCAAACGCTACAATAACTCAGATTCTTACGCTCTTGGCGTCGGGCATCTTTCAGACCGCTTGCTTGGAATGCCTGGGTTTGTTGCGGACTGGCCGCGCGGAGATCGCCCTTTGAGCTTCAGTGAGAAGAAGGCGCTGCAGAAGCGTCTGACTGAAATTGGCTATAAACCGGGCGCGGTTGATGGCAAGATTGGCCAGAGAACACGTGAGGCTATTCAAGCTTATCAAAAAGCCTCCGGGCTTGTTCCTGATGGTCACGATTCAGTAAAGCTTCTTAAGAGGTTGCAAGGTAGAACATAATCGGGTTTCCTGATGACGGAAACCAATGGTGGTGATTGGTTCCTGCTGGAGACATGCGGTTATGCAACGATCCTTTTTGTCGCTTGTACTTGTTGCTCTGATAAGCGTCAGCTTTGTCGGTGTATTGGTGGTGCCTGCGGAAGTTGTCGCGCAGGTACGGAGTAACAACCAACCAAAGAAGAGCAACAAGGGTTTCTTTGGCTGGCTGTTTGGTGGCGGCAATAAAAGGATCGAGCAAGTAAGACCTTCCCGACAAAAGAGCCGGCGAAGCAGCCCGAGCCGAGGCCAAAGCCGGAACTCTGGCGTAGCGGCGGTGAAAGCTCCTAAGATCACCGAGAAAGAAAAGAGCAAGGATGCCAAGATCCTGCTCGTCGTTGGCGATGATCTGGCAAAGGGGTTGGCTGATGGTCTGCGGGCGGTGTATGCCGAAACTCCCTCAATCAAGGTCAAAAAACTCGTTTATCCTCAAGCTGGTCTAGTCGCGGATAAAGATCCGGATTGGCCGGAGGATGTGGCGGAGGCGCTCAAAGATGAGGATGTTGGTCTTGTTGTTGTTGCTTTAGGCGCGCGTGATAACCAAAACATCAAAGTGATCGAGCAGGGGGTGCAAGACGGACAAACCGTCAGTTATGCGGCGGAACTGCAGTTTCAGGGTGAAGAATGGAAAAAAGAATACCGCTTTAGGACTGCATCCCTAGTTGCTGCTGTTCGCAATGAGCAGCTCCCGTTGATCTGGGTGGGACTTGCGCCTGCAGAAGACTATCTGACGAGTGCCAATTTTAGCTTTTTGAATGACTTGTTCACTGAACAGGTTGAACCTGCTGGTGGAATCTTCGTTGATATCTGGACTGCTTTCCAGAATGAGAATGGAGAATACACGGCTAATGGTCCGGATATTACCGGTAAGCCAGCGCGTTTGCGGGCGTCTGATGGTGTCTATTTTACTTGGGCCGGGTACCGGAAAGTGGCGTATTTTGTTGAGCGGGAAATTGCGCGCATCTTTGGGAGCGCGACGGCCTTTATTTTTGAGGGCGTGAAGGATGATCCAAATTTCATTGTTCTGACCGGACGTTTGACCTCTCCGGAAACCAAATTGATTGGGCCAGATGACAAAGGCGGTAAAGCAGCGGCTGGGAGTGCCCTTCACAAACTAACTGTCTCGGGTGAGCCTTTGCCAGACGTCTCAGGGCGTTCCGATGATACTCGCTGGAACGGATTTTAATATCTGAAATATTCTTTTATGTGTTCGCTCCGAGAGTTAGAAGGTGCTCGGAATGGTCTGCATAAAACCGAATTTCTCGCTATTTTGTTAAATTTTTTGCAATTTATAGCTGCATGGTAGTGATCTGTTTACATCCATGGGTAACATTACTCACATTAAACTTATGGGTGGAGTGGGGTTGTTGATGGTTACCCAACCGCAGGTTTTCAAGTTGTCGATGGTGGCAAAGTTTGTTCTGGTCGTGTTTCTGGCGATGGCAATCATGTCCCTTGGAACGCTGTTTTCCTTTGTCACAATTTATCAGGCGATGAGTTCTGCACTGGGAGATGATGCCGTGAGGTCTCAGCTCATGTCTGATCATGGACAGAATGCGTTGGAAGCACTCCTTCTCGACAATCTCGTATTCATAGCGATGGTTTGCGCCCCTGTGGGAGCGGTGTTTTTCATCGCTGCTGCAGCGCTTGCGCGCGGAATGCGAAATAACATGGCGGCGCTGCAAAGCGGGTTGGATGCACTTGCTGCTGGTGCATTGGATTCTGAGATCAAAGGCACCCACCGTGGTGATGAAATTGGCGCGATTGCGCGTTCTATCGCTCAGTTCCGCGTTGTTTTGAAAGAAAAAGCGGATTCTGATGCGAAGGCGAAGATACAACAGGAGCTGGAACTTGCAGACGCGCGTAAAGAAGCACTAGCCAGCGTTGCGAGAGACTTCGAGGCGTCTGTCGGTCATGTTGTACATGACTTGCTGGAGATCAGTCAGTCGGTGGAGACACGCTCCAGAGAGCTGGATGCCAGTGTTCAGGGCGCTCATAGTGCGATGGCCTCGTCTAGTGATGTCGCACAGACTACGCAGACCTCGGTAAAGGCGCTGGTTGAGGCGGCTGAAGGCGTCTCGCGCTCCTCAGGCATGATCGGTGATAATACGACACAGGCGGCCAGCTTTGCTAAGGATGCAGCCGCGCATGCACATAAGACCAATGAGATTGTTGGCCGTTTGGTGGAGAGCGGCAAGGCGATTGGGGAAGTGATTGATCTGATTGATCAGATTGCTGATCAGACAAATCTTCTTGCACTCAATGCAACCATTGAGGCTGCCCGCGCTGGGGAGGCCGGACGTGGCTTTGCTGTTGTTGCCAGTGAGGTGAAGAGCCTTGCCGGTCAGACCTCAAAGGCGACGGAAGAAATTTCGGCTCAGGTGGTGTCTGTGCAAAAAGTCGCTGAACAGGCGGTGACTGCAATTCGCTCCATTGGAGAGACGATTGAGCAGATTAACACGCTGTCGACTGGTATTAATGAAGCTGTTGGAGAGCAAAAACAGGCGACCGAGGATATTTCCCGGAATCTGAACAGCGCACACCGGAATGTGTCTCAGGTTGCTTCTGATATGCAGGATCTGGACAGTGGGTTCCAGGGCACTAAAGATGCGTCGAATGATTTGCATCAGGCTGCCGGCAAGCTTGGCCTGCTCTCAGAGAACCTACGGTCTGAAGTCGCCAGTTTCCTTGAGAACGTGAAAGCTGCCTAAGCTGCGTTGAACTCCCGCGGGAAGTACGGGCAAACGGTGAGGAATGGGGCGTTTTTCAAAAACTTATCCCCCTCACGCGAATATGCCCTCATACTAATTGCATGCCCACGTGACGGGCTGCTGGCGGACCGTCCGTCGGTTTGTCGTGGGCTGGGTGGGGCTGCCAGAAGAGGTAACGCATTTTTTGGTGGTCCGGTGGAACCGATTTTCAGACGTGACTGCATGGTCTGAGAGGAAGGGCCCAAGCCTGAAGGGCATCACGCAGTGGCATTTGTCAGCCAGAGTGATAAATGTCAGGGGCAATGGACCTGTTTGGATATGGAAACTTATCTGAGCAAAGCCTTTGTCTTTCCGGGAAACCGGCTATCCGTGTCTTTCAGGATAAGAGGCGATGTTGTCCATACCAAAATGCCCGGGCAAGGCGTGTAGCCAATGCCGAAGACTCTATTTTAAATAAGTAGCGCAGGTATTGCCTGCCGCCTTGCTCATCCCGACCTTCGGGAACTCCAGCTTCACCACTGCATGGGATGCCATGTGGTGCTCTTCGTGCTTGTAGGCTCAACTCAGAATGTATGAGGTGTTTGACGTGGGACTATCAAAAAGCCCCGGGAAGCGGGGCTTTCCGGGGCTTTCAAGTTTGATTATCCGCCTGGATTAGCGTGGCAGGTTAGACGAACCTGTCAGGAACTCGTCAATGGAGCGTGCTGCCTGACGGCCTTCACGGATTGCCCAGACCACAAGAGACTGGCCCTTACGTACGTCACCGGCTGCGAAGACCTTTTTGATGGAAGTCTTGTAGTCTTCGGTGTTGGCTTTCACGTTGGTGCGCGGGTCCAGTTCCAGTTCGTCACCTGCTTCTTTGATGTAGGTTTCCATGTTTGGACCTGAGAAGCCGATTGCTGCCAGAACAAGGTCTGCCTTGAGGATGAACTCGGTGCCTTCAATTGGTACACGCTTTTCATCCACGCGAGCACACTTTACGCCAGTTACATGACCGTCTTCATCACCGACGACTGCGAGTGTCGCTGCGGAGAATTCACGTTCTGCGCCTTCTGCCTGAGAGGTTGATGTGCGGAACTTGGTTGGCCAGTAAGGCCAGAACTTGTTCTTGTCTTCCTTCAGTGGAGGCATTGGACGAATGTCCATCTGGGTTACAGATAGTGCGCCCTGACGGAAAGAGGTTCCGACACAGTCAGATGCTGTATCACCACCACCGACAACAACGACGTGTTTGCCGCCTGCCCAGTATGGTTCTTCGTCGGAAATGTCTTCCCCACCAACACGGCGGTTCTGCTGCACGAGGAACGGCATTGCGTACATGGCGCCTTTGAGGTCCATGCCGGGAATGCCCGGATCACGCGGACGCTCTGCACCGGTACACAGCAGTGTTGCATCGTGGCGGGTGTAGATTTCCTCGAACTCTACATCCTTGCCGATCTCACAGCCGTAGTGGAAGGTGACACCTTCACCTTCCAGCTGGGTAACTCGACGCTCGATGTAGTGCTTTTCCATTTTGAAGTCAGGGATACCGTAACGCAGCAGGCCACCAGCGCGGGGCTCGCGCTCGTAAACGTGTACAGTATGACCAGCCCGTGCCAGCTGCTGCGCAGCAGCCAGACCTGCTGGGCCTGATCCTATGACAGCAACCGTTTTACCAGTTTTCGAAGTGGCTGGCTCTGGTTTGATCCAGCCTTCTTTGAAGGCACGGTCCGCAATCGCCTGTTCAACTGTTTTGATGGCGACCGGAATGTCTTCCAGATTCAGCGTACAGGCTTCCTCGCAGGGAGCTGGACAAATGCGCCCCGTGAACTCCGGGAAGTTGTTGGTTGAATGCAGATTGCGTGCTGCTTCTTCCCAATCTCCAGCATACACCAGATCATTCCAGTCCGGGATCTGGTTGTTAACGGGGCAACCCGCCGGACCGTGACAAAACGGGATGCCACAATCCATGCAACGTGCTGCCTGCCGCTCTACATCTGTCTGTGAAAGCGGAACCGTGAATTCACGGAAGTGGCGAATGCGATCTGACGCAGGCTGGTACATTTGTTCCTGCCGGTCGATCTCCAAAAAGCCAGTTACCTTAGCCATGTTTTCCCCTCTTATTCCGCAGCCGCAAGGCCCAGACGCGCAGCTTTCATTTCCTGAAGCGCGCGACGGTATTCAACCGGCATAACTTTCACAAATTTTGGACGCCATACTTCCCAATTGGCAAGAATGTCTGCTGCCTTGGTGGAGCCTGTATATTTCACGTGGTTTTCAAGAATGAGACGCAGACGTTCGTCGTCGTGGCGTGTCATATCAGCAGACAAATCCACGCGTCCTTTGTACTCGATGTCGCCGCCATGGTGATGCAGCTTCTCAAGCAGATCGTCTTCTTCTTGCACTGGCTGAATATCTACCATGGCCAGGTTACAACGAGAGTTGAAGGTTTCGTCTTCGTCCAGAACGTAGGCAACACCGCCGGACATACCTGCCGCGAAGTTGCGGCCTGTCTGGCCGATGACCACGACAACGCCGCCAGTCATGTATTCACACCCATGGTCGCCAACGCCTTCGACAACTGCAGTTGCACCAGAGTTACGTACAGCGAAACGCTCGCCCGCGACACCGCGGAAGTACACTTCACCGCTGGTTGCACCGTAGAGCACGGTGTTGCCCACGATGATGGAGTTCTCTGGCACGATGCGTGTGTTTTCTGGTGGGCGCACAATAATACGTCCGCCTGCAAGGCCTTTACCAACATAGTCGTTGGCGTCGCCTGCCAGATCAATGGTCACGCCTTTGACAACAAAGGCACCAAATGCCTGACCTGCTGTACCCGTCATAGATATATGAATGGTATCGTCTTTCAGGCCCTTTGCACCGTAGCGTTTTGCAATCTGACCAGAGAGCATTGCGCCGACAGAGCGGTCCACGGATTTGATCTGCGCAGGGAAGGAGACCTTCTCTTTGTTCTCAAGGGCAGGGGCTGCTTTTTTGATAAGCTCGCGATCAAGAATGTCGTTGATCGGGTGCTCCTGTAGCTGGGACCAGCGGCTTTCGTCCTGCGTTGCCTCTGGACGGTAGAAGATTCTGGAGAAATCAAGCCCTTGGGACTTCCAGTGGTTGATCGCAGGTTCTTTGTCGAGCATGTCAGAACGACCGATGATTTCGTCCAGCTTCTTGATGCCGAGTTCTGCCATGAGGCTGCGCAGCTCTTCTGCAACGTAGAAGAAGTAGTTGATGACGTGTTCTGGAGTGCCTCTGAAACGTTTGCGTAGCACAGGGTCCTGTGTTGCGATGCCAACCGGACAGGTGTTCAGGTGACATTTCCGCATCATCAGACAGCCAGCTGCAATCAGTGGCGCTGTTGAGAAGCCGTATTCGTCTGCGCCCAGTAGAGCGCCGATGAGAACATCGCGACCAGTGCGCAGACCGCCATCTACCTGCAGAGCCACGCGGGAGCGCAGGCCGTTGAGAACCAGTGTTTGTTGGGTTTCAGCCAGACCCATTTCCCATGGAGAACCTGCATGTTTCAGCGAGGTCAGCGGAGATGCGCCGGTACCGCCGTCATAACCGGATACGGTGATGTGGTCGGCTCGTGCTTTTGCAACGCCAGCTGCAACCGTACCCACGCCGACTTCAGACACCAGTTTCACGGAGATGTCCGCAACTGGGTTTACGTTCTTCAGATCATAGATCAGCTGTGCCAGATCTTCGATTGAATAGATGTCGTGGTGTGGTGGCGGTGAGATTAGGCCAACACCCGGAGTGGAGTGACGGGTTTTTGCGATCACCGCATCGACTTTGTGGCCCGGCAGCTGTCCACCTTCACCCGGCTTTGCACCTTGCGCCACCTTAATCTGGATCATGTCAGAGTTGACCAGATACTCGGTGGTTACGCCAAAGCGGCCAGATGCGACCTGTTTGATTGCAGAACGCATCGGGTTTGGTGATCCATCCGGTAGTGGGTTGAAGCGCTCTGCTTCTTCTCCGCCTTCACCGGTGTTGGATTTACCGCCGATTTTGTTCATGGCAATCGCAAGCGAGGTATGTGCTTCGCGAGAGATGGAGCCGAAGGACATGGCACCGGTTGAAAAGCGCTTGACGATGTCTTCTGCGGATTCAACTTCATCGATGCTGATCGGAGTACGGCCCATCTCTTCCGCAGATTTGACGCGGAACATGCCACGGATGGTGAAGCGACCGGAGCTTTCGTTCACTTCCTTGGCAAACTCCAGATACTTTTCTGGCAAGTTGTTGCGAACCGCATGTTGAAGCGTTGCGATGCTGTCTGGCGTCCACATGTGGTTTTCACCACGGGTGCGGTAGGCGTAATCGCCGCCAACATCCAGAGACCGACGCAGGATTGGAATATCGTCGAACGCATCGCGGTGACGAAGAACTGTTTCCTCTGCCACTTCCTTCAGGCCAATGCCTTCTATGGTGGTTGCGGTTCCGAAGAAGTACTTCTTGATGAAGGTTGAGTTCAGGCCAACAGCGTCAAAGATCTGCGCACCACAGTAAGACTGATAGGTGGAGATGCCCATCTTGGACATGACTTTGAGTATGCCTTTGTTGATGGCCTTGATATAGCGCGAAACAACTTCATGCTCATCCACTTCTTCAGGGAAATTTCCTTCAGAATGCATTGAGCGGATTGTTTCAAACGCGAGATACGGGTTGATTGCCTCTGCACCGTAACCTGCCAGTACGCAGAAGTGATGGACTTCGCGGGCTTCACCGGTTTCGACCACAAGACCAACAGAGGTGCGAAGACCTTTGCGGATCAAATAGTTATGAACTGCTGCGGTTGCCAGCAGTGCAGGGATTGCGATGCGGGCACGTGAGATTACACGGTCAGACAGGATGATGATGTTGTAGCCACCATGAACCGCTTTCTCGGCGCGTGCGCACAGGCGTTCAAGTGCAGCCTCCATGCCCTCGGTTCCCTTCTCAGAAGAGTAGGTGATGTCGAGGGTCTTCGTCTGGAACTGATTGTCTGCAATGTCACCGATTGCGCGAATCTTTTCCAGATCAGCGTTGGTGAGGATCGGCTGGCGGACTTCCAGACGCTTGGAGGTTGATAGACCTTTCAGGTCAAACAAGTTTGGACGCGGCCCGATGAAGGACACGAGGCTCATCACCAGTTCTTCGCGGATCGGATCGATTGGCGGGTTGGTCACCTGCGCAAAGTTCTGCTTGAAGTAGGTATACAGAAGTTTGGATTTGTCAGAGAGTACGGACACTGGTGTGTCAGTTCCCATGGAACCCAGAGCTTCCTGACCAACTGTTGCCATTGGCTGCATGAGAAGCTTGATGTCTTCCTGCGTGTAGCCAAAAGCCTGCTGGCGGTCGAGAAGAGTTTCACCAGCAACCGGCGCGCGTTCACGCACGGGCTGTAGATCTTCAAGAACCATCTGCGTGCGGTGCAGCCAGTCTTTGTATGGGTTGGCGGTAGAGAGCTGGCGCTTAATGTCCTCGTCGGAAATAATGCGGCCTTCTTCCAGATCGATCAGAAGCATCTTGCCTGGCTGGAGACGCCATTTTTGAACGATCTTCTCTTCAGGAATATCCAGAACGCCAACCTCAGAAGACATGATAACGAAATCGTCGTCTGTTACGATGTAGCGGGCAGGGCGCAGACCGTTACGGTCAAGAGTCGCACCGATCTGGCGACCATCAGTAAAGGCAACCGCTGCAGGTCCGTCCCATGGTTCCATGATCGAGGCATGGTACTGGTAGAAGGAGCGGCGGTTTTCGTCCATCAACGGATTGCCAGCCCAAGCTTCAGGGATCAGCATCATAGCTGCATGTGCAAGGGAATAGCCGCCGGTTGTGAGGAATTCCAAGGCGTTATCGAAGCAGGCGGTGTCAGACTGACCTTCGTAAGAAATTGGCCAGAGCTTGTTAATGTCGTCGCCGAACGCAGGAGACGATACAGATGCCTGACGGGCGGCCATCCAGTTGACGTTGCCGCGCAAGGTGTTGATTTCACCGTTGTGTGCGACCATGCGGTATGGGTGAGCCAGATCCCAGGATGGGAAGGTGTTGGTTGAGAAGCGCTGGTGGACCAATGCCAGAGCAGAGACATAGCGCTCGTCACGCAGGTCATCGTAGTAGGCGCCAAGCTGGTAAGCGAGGAACATGCCTTTATAAACGATTGTGCGGCTGGAGAATGAAACGATGTAGAAGCCTTTTTCTACTGCGTCGGATTTCTCGCGCACTACGTTGGAGATGACCTTGCGCAGAATAAAGAGGCGGCGCTCTAGAATATCGCCATCGGTGTTGTCAGGTAGTGTTACGAACAGTTGGCGGGAGACCGGTTCGGTCGCTGCAATATCCGGAGCTTTTGACAAAGAAGAGTTGTCGACCGGAACATCACGCCAGCCTAATACTTCAAGACCTTCCTCGGAAACACATTCAGTAACGATGCTTTCGCACTGTTCGCGGAGCTTTTTGTCTTGAGGGAGGAAGAAGAATGCGACGCCGTATTGGTCAGCGTCTGGAAGATCAAATCCAATCTTCGCACAGTCTTCTTTAAATAACTCGTGTGGGATCTGGGTCAGCATCCCTGCGCCGTCGCCCATTAATGGGTCGGCGCCTACTGCGCCACGGTGTGTCAGGTTTTCAACGATCTGCAGGCCGCTTTGTACCACATGGTGAGATTTTGCGCCTTTGAGGTTCGCAATAAAGCCAACGCCACATGCGTCGTGTTCTTTGGCTGGATTGTAAAGCCCCTCAGTGGCAGCAGTGCGGAGTTTTTCCGTAACGGTGCCTTTTGTGGTAGCACGGGTTTTTATAGTTTCCCCTCCACTCATATGCATCGTGTTTCCTCCTTGTTCTGCCATTTTGGCCTCACTTTCACTCATCTCAATGTGACCGGCAAAGGTCACTTCCTCGTTCGGGTCGCGCGGATGTCTTCCTCGCGGCTCGTTCGAAGCCCCGGCACGGCTTGCCCCGGATCTGTCGAATGAAGCACGGCCTCTGTGTTGTAGGGCCGCCCATTCGGAGTTTCCTCCGATTTATCTTACCCCTTTGGCGCATGCATTGCGATATGTCCGCAGAGCACACATTTGGGGGAGAATGTGGCGGCGTTGGGAACGCGCCTACATTCTTCTTGTTTGCGTTGCTTGGATCTCTGAGGTGGATCAGCTGGAAGGTGTATTCCAAGTCACCATCAACGCGTACGGGATAATAAGGACAGCACTCCTGTCCTTTTCCGCTTCGCGAACATGCCAGATTTAAAGAGGTAGAGCAAGAGCATTTCAGGAAGTCTTTATTCCTATTCTTTTAATTTTATTAGGCCGTTTGTCGCATTGCCACCTAAAACTCAATTTAGATGCAATAATATTTCAACTATTCACGATCCTGTGAGGGCGATGACCAGAATTTGTTGATTTAATCGCGTGCGAATAACAGGCCTTTGATTTCCCATTGATCGTTTTGTTTGCCAAAACTATCTGCAGGGGTGGGCCAAATCTATAGAGCACATCGTCGAATTTCAATTTGAGGAGTTTTGAAATGTCTCAGAAAATGTTTTCTGCTGCTGTTCTGGCAACTGCTGTTACTGCTGCTGTCGCTGGTGCGAACATCAGCGTTGCTCAAGCTGCTGCTAAAGAAAAGTGCTACGGTGTTTCTCTTGCTGGGGAGAACGACTGCAAAGCCGGCGCTGGCACAACATGCGCTGGTACATCCACTGTTGATTATCAGGGCAATGCCTGGACACTCGTACCAGCTGGCACCTGCGAGAGCATGGAACTTCCTGGCGACCGGAAAGGCTCTTTGACTGAACTTACCCGCGATCTACCAAGTTAAGCTCTTTAACAAACATTCTACCGCGCTGCACCGGGGCGGGTTGTTCCCTCCGGTGCTTCGTTAAGAAGCTGGCTGCCAAAAGATGGGGTGCGGATATGGTTGCACAACGGGTCAATGCAAAACTACCTGCACGAGGTGGCGTCGGCTTAAAGGCTGATCACTACCGTACCATTCTCAATGACAAGCCTGATTTGGGCTTCTTCGAGGTTCACGCGGAGAACTACATGGGTGCTGGTGGACCTCCACATGGCTACCTTGAAGCGATCCGCCTGGATTATCCTCTTTCTGTTCATGGTGTCGGCCTGTCCATCGGCGGTGCGGATCCACTGAACAAAAATCACCTTGCCCGGGTAAGAGGCGTTGTTGACCGGTATGATCCGGGGCTCTTTAGCGAGCATCTGGCTTGGTCAACGCATGATGCCGAGTATTTCAATGACCTTCTGCAGTTACCTTATACAGATGCGACTTTGCAGCAGGTTGTTGAGCATATTGATGAAGTTCAGACTTACCTTGGCCGCCAAATGTTGCTTGAAAATCCAAGTGCTTATGTGTTTTTCAAAGAGAGCACCTACGACGAAACCGAGTTTCTTCGTGAAATTGTGAAGCGGACTGGCTGCGGGTTGCTGCTGGACGTGAACAATATTTTTGTTTCAGCGACGAACTCCGGTGGGTCACCTGAAGACTATATCGACCGGTTTCCTGTTGAGCATGTTCATGAAATCCATCTTGGTGGACATGCTCCCGAAACCGATGAGGCGGGGTATCCCCTTCTTATCGACGCACATGATCGCAAAGTTGCTGATCCTGTGTGGGCACTCTATGCGCGGACGATGGATCGGACGGGGCCTCTACCCACACTTATTGAGTGGGATGCAAACGTTCCTAGTTGGGAGATACTGTCATATGAAGCCGCGCAAGCTGATGTGGTGATTCAATCTCACATCAAGGCGCATGCAGAAGCTTCAGCAGAGCGGGGTGACCATGTCTCAGGTGACTGATAGCACTCAGGAAAACGTTACATTGAAAGGGCTTGGCGTTTCTTTGCAAGATTCTCAGTCGAACCTGCAAGGTTTTGACAGATTTTCTGATGGACTGATGAACCCTGACGTACCTGTGCCTGATGGTGTTGTTGGTCGCGATGGGCGTCCATCCGAGAAGCGTTATGGCGTCTACCGCAATAACGTCATGGCAAGTTTGATTGACGCATTAGCTGCCAATTTTCCAGCGGTACATGATTTGGTCGGGCGTGACTACTTCCGGGCGCTGGCTGCAGAGTTCATTCGCCAACATCCGCCGGAGCAACCTGTTCTGAGCGAGTTTGGCGGCGACTTCTCCGAGTTCATCAGCACCTTTCCTCCGCTTGCAAACTATTCTTATCTGAAGGATGTGGCTGGGATGGAATGGGCGTGGTTACGTGTGTATCACGGTGCAGATGCAACACCTGTTGCACCGGATGTTCTGACATCCATTGATCCTGCACACCTTGGGAATGCGGTGTTTACGCCTATTCCTGCACATAGACTGATCTATTCCCGTTTTCCGCTCAGCAAGATTTGGAAGCAGACACGCTCGGATCAGGTGGAAGGCTTTACGCCGGAAACTGATCAAGCGATTTTGATTTGTCGCCCGGATATGGACGTGACACTGACCGGATTGCCTCAGGACGTGGCAGCATTCGCCGATTTGTTGTTTTTCGGCAAGACATTGGGTGAAGCTGCTGAAGCGGTTGTGTCAGCTTACGAAGATTTTGACCTGTCACAGGCATTGGGCAGCCTGCTGGGAGCGGGTGTTTTTGCGTGTGTCGACGTCAAAGACTAAAATTGGTTGCAAGGTGTCCGGGCGGTGAGGCTCTTGCATGTGGTTGGAAGCACCAAAGGGGGGAACCTATGAGAATGCTTGTAAATCTGTATCAAGGTATATTTGGTTGGCTGGAACGGGTGACAGACGGCTGGTTTCTCGGTCTGACCGCGCGGTTCCTTTTTGCGGGCATTCTATTCATGTACTTTTGGAAATCCGCCATGACCAAATTGGGGGATGGTTTCTTTGGTTTCTTGTTTCCTAGCGCTGGTGCTTATGCGCAGATTTTGCCGCAGATCACTGAAGCAGCTAGCTACGATGTCTCGCAGATCCCATTTTTCCCATATGGCCTGATCGTTCTGCTTGGAATGTGGGCTGAGATCATCATTCCTATTTTGATTGTTTTGGGCTTGTTCACACGAGCTGCGAGTATCGGTTTTATTGGCTTTGTGATTGTCATGTCTGTTGTGGATGTGGTTGGGCACGGTGTTGGTGCGGCAACAATCGGGGCGTTTTTTGACGGTAATCCGTCTTCAATGATTGTCGATCAGCGGTCCCTTTGGATCTTCCTTGCTATTGTACTTGTGATCCGCGGTCCTGGCGTATTTTCTCTGGATTGGGTGCTGGGCAAATGGTGGGGTGTTCAGCAGGGTGGTGGTGTTGCAGGTGCCAAGAGCCCTTCGTAAGGCTCCTATCAAGAGCTAACCAAGCTGCCAGCTTTCCTACATATCAAAGAGCGTATCACAAATGCGGTGCTGCGCTCTTTTTCGTTTTCTTACAAATGGCTTGAGTTTCCTCGGTTTATTGCTATTCAAGCCCTATGATTTTTGCGAGTGATAACTGGGCAGGTGCGACGAGTGCAGTAATGACAGCTCTCTCGAACCACACAGGCGGCTTTGCCACCGCTTACGGGGTTGATCCTTTGAGCCGCGCTATTGAGCAGCAGTTCAATGATCTCTTTGAAAAAGAAGTTGCTGTGTTTCTGGTTTCGACCGGTACTGCGGCCAATTCTCTGGCGCTTGCGACCTATGCTAAGCCCGGTGGGGCAGTGTTCTGCCATGAAGATGCGCACATCAATATAGATGAGTGTCATGCGCCAGAGTTCTTTACCGGCGGTAATAAGCTGATCGGAATCGGCGGAGAACACGGCAAACTTACGCCTGACGCTCTGCGTACCGCTATGAACAAAGTACCCGACAACAATCCCATGCATGGTCGTCCTGCTGCGGTCTCCATTTCTCAGGTGACCGAGTATGGTACCATCTACCAGCTGGATGAGATTCAGGCGCTGGCGGATGTAGCGCATTCCCGCAATGTGCCATTGCATATGGATGGTGCCCGCTTTGCGAACGCATTGGTGTCGCTGGATGTTTCTCCGGCTGAGATGACATGGAAATCCGGTGTGGACGTGCTGTCCTTCGGTGGTACCAAGAATGGGTGCTGGTGTGCAGAAGCTGTTGTCTTCTTCAATCCGGAAGAGGCTGAGGGTTTTGAGTATCTAAGGAAACGTGCAGCACAGGTCTTCTCTAAAGCGCGCTTTATTTCTGCACAGTTTGAGGGCTACCTAAACGATGGCAACTGGTTGGCAACTGCTCGCCATGCCAACGAGATGTGCATGCGCCTTGCCAATGGGATGCGTGATATTGACGGTGTGCGGCTACCAATTAAGCCAGAGGCAAACGAGCTGTTCCCGGTCTTCACCAAGGCACAGGCTGCGCGTTTGCAGGCTGCGGGTGCGAAATTCTATGAGGTTCCTGCGGATTTTGTTTCCGAGGACGAAGTATTCCTTCGCCTTGTGACATGCTTTGCTACCACGCCTGAACAGGTCGACGAGTTCCTGACGCATCTGCGTGGGTAGCTATGTCAAATTGCCTGCATCTCGATTGCGTCAGATGATTGTAGTGTGGGTGTCTCTTTAGCGCGATGATCGAAGATTACATATCTTATTGAAGGGCGCATAAAAGAACGCCCCGCTGGGGCAAGCGGGGCGTTGATTGTGTCTGGCCTTAATCGGGGGGAGAGATAGCCAGACAGATCCGCATGGGAGTAGTGCGGAGGAGGAACCTGTTGATTTGAGGAGGATTGGTTGGCAGGGGCGTACCAACCAATCTTTGAGAGATTTTCCAGAATGTTACAAGGGGGGCACTCGCGAGGTCGGGAGTTTGGGGGGAAGGTCCTCGCGAGGGCAGTCGGTTATTAGTGAGCTACTGTTTCGCCTTCAATCTGCTTCGGTTCTTTTTTGTCTCCTGCTGTGATGTTGATTTTGCGTGGCTTCATTGCCTCAGGAATTTCTCTGATGAGGTCAATGTGGAGCAGTCCATGCTCCAGGCTTGCGCCAATCACTTTCACATATTCCGCGATTTGGAAGTGGCGTTCAAAAGCGCGGGAGGCGATGCCGCGATAAAGAACTTCCTTTTCGTCGCCTTCAGGCTTTTTCTCGCCGGAAACAGTCAAGACATGCTCTTTTGCTTCAATCGTCAGTTCATCTTCCTTGAAACCAGCGACTGCCATGGAGATGCGGTAGGCGCTCTCTCCTGTGCGCTCAATGTTATAGGGAGGATAAGCTGATCCCTGCTGTTCCGTTCCTGCATCCAGCATGGAGAAAAGACGGTCGAAACCAACAGTAGAACGGTAGAGGGGAGTAAGATCGAAATGACGCATTTTATTTGTCCTCTTTTACGTGACCTTCTGGTCATATGAGCAACGTTCACCATTCGCCGCAAAACGCGCGGACGATGAAATTTTCCTTTTGCTTACAGTGCCTTCCCATCATTGGCGAAGGTTCTAAGCGGTGACAGACCCACTCTGTGGCGCCTGTGATTTTGAGATAGGAATAGCTCAAATAAGTTTCAAGAGCGATTTTTCAAAATACGTGTTTTTGTATTGTGGCGCTCTGTGTTCTCAAGATTAACAGAACCTGAACAGGAGCTTCTGATCCCGTACATCCACGGCTTGTTAGGTTCATCTTGTGTTTAGGCAACCTCGATTGCCAAGAAGGAGAAAACAGATGAATACATTAAAGAAAAAAGTTGCTGGCCTCGCCGTTGCTGCTGTTGTTGCGCTGGGCGTGTCCGGTACTGTGGCTCCGGCAAATGCAGGTACCAAGTTTACCGTGGAACTCCCGACTGCAAGTGTTCAATTGGTTCAGGCTCACGGCAAGAACGTACAGCATTGGAAAAAGGAAAAGCGTCAGGCGCTGAATAAGAAGCAGATCAAGCGTAAATTGCGTGCCTGGGGCTACCGGGATTTTGATAAGATAGAACGCAAGGGTGATCGATACATTGTGAAAGCCAGCTGGCGTGGTATGCGCAAGTCACGTTTGGTTCTAGATGCCTACAGCGGACGCATTTTGAAGAAGCGTTAATTCGGCTTTCTGCTGCTGCTCCCCACATTCTAGATCGCTATTTGTCCGACCTGCCTTTGATCAAGGCAGGTCTTTTGGCGCTTGGCGCTTAGTAAGCAGTTGCTTTCAGGCGTGCCGGATATGCTTCGTCGTAGGCTTTTCCGTCGAACTTTTCTTTTGTGAGTGCTTGGGTCATCTGGCCCGCTGTTGGCAGTGTTTTAGGATCGACTTTAGCTTCTTCGGTCCATAGGCCGGAGCGGTAGATGGCCTTTTGGCATTGAAAGTAGATCTTATCTACCGTGACCCTGATGACAGACTTTGGTGTCTTGCCTTGCATTTGGTGCTCTTCCAAAAGATTTGGGTCTATAGAGATTGTGGCTTTGCCGTTGATCCTAATAGTGTTGCCCGCTCCGGGGACAAAAAACAGCAGAGAGACGCGCGGATCGCGAACAATGTTGCGCAGACTATCGATGCGGTTGTTTCCGCGACGGTCCGGGAACTCAATGGTTTTTTCGTCAATGACCTTTACAAAGCCTGCTGGGTCTCCACGAGGAGAACAGTCGGTTCCCTCTTCAGATACGGTTGTGAGCGCAAAGAACGGAGACGCTTCGATAAAAGTTCTGTAATGTTCGGAAATGTAGTCGATTTCTTTCTCGAGAGAGATTGGCACCGGGTTGCCATAGAGGTCCTCAAGTTGAGACAGGCTTGTTATGTCGTGTGATACAGATGTCGGGTCTGTGTCTTGCATCTAAGTTTCCTAATATTACGCATTGGTCGGGACAAATTTCCAGAAATTGCGCTTGCGGTGGGTTATGCGGACAGGCTATCAAATTATGTATGGGTGAACTAGGGGTTGCGTGATGATGGTACTGATCGATACGGATTTCAATCGGGTTCCCGAGGGGGCGCAGTCTGGCTTTATCCAGACGGAAGACAATGTAAAAATCCGTTGGGCTCGTTGGGCTCCGACCAGCTCTCCATTGAAGGGGACTGTGACTATCGTTCAGGGTCGCGCCGAGTTTATTGAGAAGTATTTTGAAGTTGTTGAGGAACTACGGGCGCGAGGCTTCTATGTGGTCGCATTTGACTTGCGTGGGCAGGGCGGGTCTGAGCGTTTGCTGAAGAATGAGCGCCGTGGTCACGTTGAAAGTTTTGATGAATTCGCGCTTGATCTGTACGCTGTGCTCGACAATGTGGCGCTCTCCGACTGTCCGGGACCGCATTTTCTATTGGGGCATTCAACTGGCGGCGCAGTCGTGATGCACGCGAATCGACGGCTGAAGACGAAGATTGATCGGGCTGTGTTGACCGCGCCTTTGGTTAGTCTTGCGATGAAAGGGCGTCTGTTCAAGATGGCTGGAGCGCTTGCCAAGACGCTGGTCTGGGTTGGTATGGGGAATTCTTTTGTTCCCGGTGGTAATGACAAGATCATGTTGGATTATGATGGCAACAAGCTGACGTCTGACCCGGACCGCTTCAAGCGCATGAATGCCATTCTCGAAGCAGCGCCTCAGCTGGGGCTGGGTTCTCCAACTGTGAGTTGGTTTCGTGCTATGGGCTTGGCCACAGAGCATTTCAGGGAGCCGGAATTCCAAATTGAATTCGGGGTGCCTTCGCTTATCATCGGAGCCGGGAATGATCAGATGGTTTCCACGGATGATGCCGAGGAACTCTGTCGTTCCTGTCCTAGCATGAGCTTCTTGGAAATACGAGGATCTTGCCACGAGATTCTGATGGAGCGAGATCCTTATCGCGAGCAGTTCTGGGCTGCGTTTGATGCATTTATTCCCGGAAGTGCGGATTAGACAGCAGCGCTTGCCAGTTTGATGAGGAGCTCGTCGTGGAGGCGCTTGTCGCCAGTGGCTACGACCTGACCACCGTCGGCTGCGTTGCCGCCTGTCCAGTTGGTGACAAAACCACCTGCGCCTTCGATGATCGGGATCAGGGCAAGGATGTCGTAGGTGTTCATGCCGGACTCAATTACTGCATCAAAGCCGGCTGCTGCCACCATGGCATAGCCATAGCAGTCTGTGCTGTAGCGGGTGAGGCGGGCTTCTGCACAAATGGCATCCCAGACTGGGCGTTCGGTTTCATTGAAGAGGGCTGGCTCAGTGGTGGTGATGACTGCTTCTGACAGAGACGCGCAGTTACGGGTCTTCAGTGGGCGTTCTCCCAGAGGGCCGCTCATAAAGGCTTCGTTGCAATTGCCCCAAAAACGCTCGCTGTTGTAGGGCTGGCTCATGATGCCTTGAACGGCTTTGCCGTTGGTTCTGAGACCGATCAATGTGCCCCATAGCGGTGTTCCACAGATGAAAGAGCGTGTGCCGTCGACGGGGTCTAGAACCCAGACGTTTTCAGCGTTTTCACGGGTCCTGCCGTATTCCTCGCCAATGATCCCGTGGTCGGGGCGCTCGACTTCCAGAACTGCGCGGATCGCTTCTTCTGCTGACCGGTCGGCGATTGTGACCGGGTCAAAACCTGCCTCCAGCTTGTTCACGACCTCGTAGCCGCTGCGGAAGTGCTGCATAGTCTTGGTGTCTGCCGCGTCGGCAAGTTTGTGAAGAAAAGCGTAGTCAGGATTGGAAGAGGTCATATCAGGTCATCCGGTAGGAGCAGTCAATCGCCTGCGCACAATAGTCGGGATTTTGAAAAGTGCAAATGAGTTGGGCAGTTAGCTCCAACTTAATTCGTGATGAGTTGTTTTGTGCCGGCTCGGCAAGGTCAGCGGCCTCTCATTGATAGGCTCGAATATGTCATCGGAATTGCTATTATCCGTGAAAAATAGGGGTGTGATCGCCAAGATACAAACTGGCCAATTCGTCTAGGAACAACCCAAGTTCTATGCTGAGCGCTTGACGTTCTTGCGACGCAGTGCGAGCTTTATTGCAGCGCGACATTCGGTGTCTGCGCCGCCCTTCGCGATAAAGGGCGCTCCTCCCTAGACTAAAGGCCGCCTCCCTTATGGGTGCGGCCTTTTTTTTGTTTGGCTGTTGCTGGTAATCCGGCCAAGGTGGTGCGATCCCGGTTCTCTGACGTGCAAATTCAGATGCTTTTGGAGATGAAATGGTGGGATTGGCCGGATGACGTTCTGAAAGACGCTATGCCTCTTTTGTGCTCGTCAGGCATTGAGAGGCTTTACGACTACTGGCTTGGGTTTTGAGGGGCGCGCTTTTGGCACCAGCTCATTCGGCTGCCAGTGTTTCTCTCGCAAAGGTTTCTGTGACCATTTCGACGAGTGCAGTCAGGAAGACCAGGAGATCCTCACGTAAGTCATGAAAACCTGCGTGCGGGTGGTGCGTGTGCTCATCCATGTAGAGCGCACGATTGATCTCGACCTGGAGGGCATGCACGCCGCGTTCTGGTTTGCCGTAGTTTTCGGTAATGTAGCCGCCAGCGTAAGGACGGTTCAGGGCGACGTTGTAGCCCATGTTTTGCAATAAACCGACAGCGCAGGACGAGAGCCAACTGGAACAGCTGGTGCCAAAGCGATCTCCAATGACGAAATCTGCTTTAGGGTCATGGTTCTTGTTTGAGTTTGCGGATGGCATTGAGTGGCAGTCGACGAGGACCGCGAGGCCAAATCTGTCCTGCACATTGTTCAGGAGGCCACGAAGGGTGTTGTGATAGGGTTTATAGACCTTCTCAATGCGGTCCAGACCTTCTTCTGCAGGAATACGGGTGCGATAGATCTCCCTGCGCTCACCAACGATGCGGGCGATGGTTCCAAGGCCTCCAGCAACGCGCAGAGAGCGAGAGTTGATGTGCTTGGGGAGCTTACCCTCAAACATTTTGGGATCCAGCTCGTAGGCTTCCCTGTTCACGTCAAGGTATGCGCGCGGGAAGTTCGCCTTCAGGACTGGTGCTCCCAGTTGCTCAACGTCTTTGAGCAGTAGATCAACAAAGGCGTCTTCGCTCTGCCTGATCTGTGTAGAGTCCAGGCGGGATGCCTGAAGAAACGAGGAAAGGTATGCCCGCCCGGAATGGGGGCTGTTGAAGACAAATGGGACAGAGTCTTCATCAGGGGAGAGGACCTCAAAAGCGGGTATCTGATCTCCGGCGCCGTGCGTATGACTATAGTTCGCTATGGCTTTAATCTGATGGTCTTCCAAAACTGACACAGAGCCAACATTCCTTAATTGCCGCAATTCTCCCCAGTATAGAGCTAGATCTACGTATGGGCCAGACTTTAGAGCGCGAGCTTGTGAAATAGGCAAGAGAGAACGGATATTTTGCTCAGACGTGACGGGGAGGTCGCACTGGGCCTTTATTTGACGCAGAAGTCTCTTTAGAAGTGTACCTGTTTCATTTGCCCCTATTGTTTTGACTGGTATTCCCGAGTAGCTTCCTGAACCTAACAGCGTACGGTATTCGGAATCTGTCGGATTGCGAGGGGGAGTGCGTTTGACATATTCTATTGATTTACGGGGCCGCTCTGAAAGGGGACCCTCGTCGCTGCACCTGGAGTTTTAAGGTTGTCGAACATGTCTCGAATTCTGCTCGCGGAAGACGATAATGACATGCGCCAGTTCTTGTCCAAGGCACTTGAGAAGGCTGGGCACACTGTTGTTTCCTTTGATAATGGAAAGAGCGCATACGAACGTATTTGCGAAGAGCCCTTCGCCCTCTTGCTGACTGACATCGTGATGCCGGAGATGGATGGTATTGAGTTAGCTCGCAAAGCTACTCAGCTAGATCCGGACCTCAAGGTCATGTTCATCACAGGATTTGCTGCTGTTGCGCTCAATCCGGATTCCAAAGCGCCTCAGGATGCAAAAGTTCTTTCCAAGCCTTTTCACTTAAAAGATTTAGTGCGCGAAGTGGAAAAAATGCTCATTTAGTTAGTTTTTAGGGGTGAATGTGGAAAGAGACCGCAAATTTCCATTTTTGGACTTGCACGTTCTCCAAATTCCACTTATACGCCTCTCCACCGCAGCGTTAAACCGCTGACGGACGAGCTTCTTTGAAAGTTTCGGGCGTGTAGCTCAGCGGGAGAGCACTACGTTGACATCGTAGGGGTCACAAGTTCGATCCTTGTCACGCCCACCATTTTTCGTCGGTTAACATCTTAGATGTCAATCCGGCGGAGCGGGTCCTGACTTCAGTCCCTGCGCCGCTTCGTAAGAATGCAGCGCGGCGAAGTCAGAGGCTATCACTGGAGGCGCTTCGCGCCTCTTTTCACTGGCGGATCGTGGTACTTCAGGATCCCTAAGTTATTGTCCCTAACCGGGGTAGGATAATGAAGATTAAGAACTCTCTTAAGGCACTCATGGGCCGCCATCGTGATAACCAGATGGTACGTCGCAAGGGTCGCGTTTACATCATCAACAAAAAGAACCCACGCTTTAAAGCGCGTCAGGGTTAAGTTTTTCGCACTGATTTGAACTAAATCAGCGCCAAAAACCCTTGGTTCTAAGAGTTGCGAGCCGCATGGCAAAAGTGAGATGCTTTTGCCATGCGGTTTTTTTCGTTTGCTCGCCCAAACAACCCGATCTCCGGGGCATTGATGCCTCTGATGTCTCAGCTCGTCGGGACTTCCAGAAGGGTATCTTCTTCACGACACTCAAACCGGCTCAAGCATCCTGCTGGGCTTCGCGTTGCCGCTTTGGTCTTCTGCTGGTTGTTGTTAGTTATTGGCAGCACTCAGATGGTCGCCGCTGAAGGCGGGCGGGGCGCTAGGAGTGGCTTGGAACTGCAGACAGTGCGGGGATTGCCTGATGGGCTTCCCAAGCTGAGTGCGGGACCTGATGTGGCTCTTGAGGGGCCTGCGGGAGGTCCTGCCCAGATCGGTCGGTCTGTTCCCGGTCGTGGCGTTCCTGCTCACTACACACGCCGAGAGCTTCTGGATGCGCTGTTCCTTGAGTTAAGGGATGCTGACAGTCTGGGGGACGCTCAGGCGATCTCCAGGCGCATTCATAGCCTCTTCATGCAGTCTGGCAGTCATACGCTTGATTTGCTCATGATGCGTGCTGGCACGGCCATTGATAACAAAGATTACGGTTTGGCTCTTGATTTGCTGGATGCGGTTGTTCGCCTTGATCCGGACTATGTTGAAGGTTGGAACCGTCGGGCAACTGTGTATTTCATGAAAGAAGATCTGGGGCGCTCACTTGCTGATATTGAGCAGGTGCTGCGGATTGAGCCACGTCATTTCCCTGCACTTTCCGGTTTTGGCATGATCCTGAGGAAAGCGGGGGAGAACGAAAAGGCACTCGAGGTGTTCCAGCATGTGTTGAGCATCTATCCGTTGCTGGAAAATGCTCAGGACGCTGTCACAAGTCTTCGTGAGGAGCTGTGGGGGCAATATCATTAGACGCAGTTGATGTGAGGCGCTTGTGCTCATCCAGAACGCGATCAGCGGCTCTGGTTATTCCGGCATGATATTCTGCGTAGTTAGCAACCGTGAGTGATAGACCTTTTGCAAGCGTGTAGAGGATGAACGCGTCATCGTCTGCCTGATCTTTTGTACGGTCACTGTGAGCCTCCAGAATGACCTCTCCGATCTTGAACATGACCTGCGGTATAAGGCCTTTCCCAACTGCGGATATTACCTGTTCACCGATCTGCATCAGCTCGGCTCCATGAGCTGAGTTTCTGATCAGGTCAACGTGCTGACCGATCATGATGTCCAGCGCATAAAGTATGCGAGATTTGGGATCGTTGGTTTTCTCGGAAAGAATTTCGAGGGCCTGAAGAGCAACCTCTTCAGAATATTCCGCGATTATGGTCTGGAACAACTCTTCTTTATTTTTGAATTTTTTTATAGAGCGACTGGCGTGAAAGGCCGACCGCGTTTGCAATGTCGTCGACGGAAGTTTTGCGAAAGCCATATTGAGCAAAAACAGTCAGCGCTTTCTTTTTATCAAAGCTTATTTTCATGTCTGCCTAGTTGACGAATATGGTGATATTGTCAACTTTACTACGGTATTCTGCGGGGACGTCTATTGAAAAGGGTCGTGAGTACAGCGAACAGGGGCGGCTCGGTATGGAGCTAGACTGCAACTGAATCGCCGTGTTTTGAGCAGTAAGAGATAAATCATAACAGGAGATAACCATGAGATTGGTTTTGGGGCTAATAGTGCTCTCCTCGGTACTGCTGACCTTTAGGTGCTCCATGATGCTTCGATGTTCGGAGATTTCCGTCTGATCAATGATAAAAAAAGCCCGTGATGCGAGATCACGGGCTTTCTCAATGATTTTGCAGCAGTGCCGTTTGGCGATTTATGCTTCTGCAGAGCCAACGAACGCGATGCGCAGCATATTTGTGGAGCCCGGGGTGCCGAATGGAACACCTGCGGAAACCAGAATACGCTGACCTGGCTTTGCAAACCCTTCTGTGTTTGCGAGGCAGCAAGCGCGATCGATGAGGTCTTCTTCAGTCGCGGCATCCTGATTGGCAACACAGTGCAAGCCCCAACCGATGGTCAGGCGGCGAACTGTGGAGATCTCAGGAGAGAACGCAATGATTGGTGTTGCTGGACGTTCACGGGCTGCACGCAGCGCTGTGCCGCCAGATGCTGTGTAGGAGACGATTGCCGCCAGATCCAGAGTTTCTGCGACCTGGTGAGCTGCTGCAGTGATTGCGTCAGCGCCGGTTGCTTCTGGTTCTGTACGCTGAGCGTGGATGATGGAACGGTAGTTCTCGTCCTGCTCAACTTCGATTGCGATCTTGTCCATGGTCGCGACAGCTTCTGTCGGGAAGTCACCTGCTGCAGATTCTGCAGAGAGCATAACTGCATCAGCGCCTTCGAATACCGCAGTTGCCACGTCAGAAACTTCTGCGCGGGTTGGTACCGGAGAAGTGATCATGCTTTCCAGCATCTGCGTTGCAACAACAACTGGCTTACCAGCTTTGCGGCATGCGCGGATCATGCGCTTCTGGAGGCCTGGCACCTTCTCGAGCGGCATTTCAACGCCGAGGTCACCACGAGCGACCATGATTGCGTCAGACAGTTCAATGATCTCGGAGAGACGATCGATTGCCTGAGGCTTCTCGATTTTTGCCAGAACGCCAACGCGGCCCTGAGTGATGTTGCGCACTTCGATGAGGTCTTCCGGACGCTGTACGAAGGACAGCGCGATCCAGTCAACTTTTGCATCGAGAGCAGCCAGCAGGTCTGCGTGGTCTTTCTCGGTCAGTGCGCCAACCGGGATTTCTGTATCAGGAACAGAAACACCCTTACGGTTGGAGATGGTACCGCCAACTTCAACAGTGGTGACACAGCGCTTCGCGGAGGCTTCTGTCACGCGCAGGCTGATCTTGCCGTCGTCTACGAGGAGACGGTGGCCGACTTCAAGGCTGCTGAGAATTTCTGGGTGTGGGAGGTGAACGCGGGATGCGTCACCTGGGGTGTCATTTGCGTCTACAACGAAGCTTGTGCCATTTTCGAGAACTGGCTTTGCATCATCTGCAAAAGTGCCAACGCGCAGTTTTGGGCCCTGCAAGTCTGCGAGAATGCCGATCGGGCGACCTACTTCCGCTTCTACTTCGCGGATGCGATCAACCAGATTGTTGAGGACTTCATGGGAGGAGTGGCTCATGTTGATGCGGAAAACATCTGCACCTGCGAGCCATAGCTTTTTGATGGCTTCTTTTTGGGAAGACGCCGGGCCGAGAGTTGCTAGAATTTTGACCCGTCTGTTACGCTTCATCGTCCACCTGTTCCTTGCTCTACCGGCTCCGTCAGCTGGACCGTCCAGCTGCTTTGCTCGCCTGTGTCTATTTCAAAGAAACCTGTACGCTCATAACCGCGAGCGACACAGTCTTCTATCCCGCGAATGGTGAACTTTTTTTGACGCACACACATATATGCCTTGCCATCCCATTCGCCTTTCTGATCCGTTTGTACTGCGTACAAGTAATAGTAGCGTGACGGCAAATCACCGGACACCAGTGTGTCGCAAGTGTTTTGATTGATGGTCCACCATCCTTCGGTGATCCAATCAGCGCCATCGCGGTAGCCTACTGCGATGTTGACTGTGCTTTCGGTCTTATTACATGCGCGAAAGTCTGCTCTTGCAGAGGGGACCTGCAAAAAGCTGAGAACTCCAAAAGCAACACAGGCAAGAGCCAGTGTATTTTGTCGCAAAAGATTAATTACGGCTAATGCAAAGTCGTTTCTGGATGTTTTCATAACAGTCATATGTACAGCTACAAACGGCAGTTTAATGCGTTCAGTTTATGCCCTTGTCAACGTGGTACAGCCGACGGCTGAAGCGTTTTGGAGCACGACTAGAGGATAATGCAGGTTGTTCCGAGTGAAGAACGTCGCCCTAACTCACCATTGGCCATATAAAAACGGCAGGATGATGGAATGGCATAAACCCGACATGTCATGCTTTGGTTGCGTCACCCTAATTCTGGATGAATGTGGATGACCCCCGTCAACAATTGAAATATGATCCAAGAGCCGGATCTTACTTCTAGGAATCCGAATATCTTTATTGACCTGAGTTCTGCATGGAATCAAGCGAAAAGCCAAAAAACCCTGCCGCCCCCCACAGTTCCTCATGTTTTGCGTGAGATTTTTTAAAAGTTATGACAAAGAGACAAACAGTATTGGGGCAGATGTGCGGTTTTGGAAATGTTAGGAAAAGGACTTGGATGACAACAGAACCCGCCTTCCACAGGTGCGCGCCAAGTTATTTCTTCAAACTGCGACACTTTGCCAGACAATGATCGGGGTAATTGTTCCGCTGAGTGGAAACGTTGGATTTGTCATCTTAAATTACTGATTGAAAACTTCCGGTTATTATGTCTGTACTCTGATATATTGGGCGGGGTGATTTGTCGCGCCGAATTATCCTTGGACAACTGTGAGTATTTGGCGAGCTATGTGGCGATGCGTACGTAGCCGCGCCTATTTTTGCTACAGACTGTTGTGCAACCTTGGATGCTTGTGTCCAGTAATGGGTACTCACGCAACATCGCTTACCTGAAATTTTGTTGGGCTTGTGCCAGCGGATTGTGCGTCAATTGAGGCATCTGTTTTATATTACCATTGAAATTTAGTTCTTCCCCCAGAACCTGTGAAGCATGCTGAAAAGCGGTAGTCAACGGTTGACCCATCTGCTTTGTTCTGGCAGCAAGACTGTAAGGTTAATTGGTGTTTCGCACGAACGTAAGGTGGATTTCACATGGCAGATGCCGGTGGTGTAGCAGCAGACCAGCTGCGTGCATTTATTGAACGTATTGAACGTCTGGAAGAAGAGAAAAAGGTTATCGCTGACGACATCAAGGATGTTTATGCGGAAGCCAAGGGCAACGGTTTTTAATCACCCCACCAATCTGTTGTATGAGTGGAATAACAATCCCTTATGCGAAGCACACTGTTTCATAAACCGATTTTGAGATTCCATAGCACAGTTTGTAAACATTCTGTTTTGCGGAACAGCAAAGCGCGAGAAAGGATAAATATATGAGTGATGGAGTAGCGGCAGACCAGCTCAGGGCCTTCGTTGAACGCATTGAGCGGCTCGAAGAAGAGAAGAAAGTCATCGCTGATGATGTGAAGGACGTGTACGCAGAAGCACGCGGTAGCGGTTTTGATGTTAAAGTTCTCCGTCGTATTATAAGTCTCAGAAAAAAGAAACCACATGAGCGTGAGGAAGAGGAAGCGATCCTCGATCTTTATATGCATGCACTTGGCATGGCTGGTCCGGTTGAAGCAGACGCCTAATTGGCAGTTTAGATGGCTTCAACTTTCACAGGCCATCGGAAAGGGGCTTTGCTCATCGGCGCAGCCCCTATCTTTTTGGGAGATACTTTCTTAGCTTTTTAAAACTTGCTCGGCGGTGAAGCGGACAACTCTTTGGGCAAATCTTGAGAACGGCATGGCTTGCAGCACTGACTGTTCAAATGATGCGACCGATCTGTGCTAGAAAAGAGACTACTTCTGCTCACTCAACCCCACTCGAAAAGGACTGGCAAGACGTTTCAGTGCGTCAAGCTCTTTCTTTGTCAGTAGCCTCTTCGCAGTTTGCCCCTGTTGTAGGCTGGCTCCATCGAACTTTAAGTTAAAGTGTCGGGTCAGTGTTTCGTTATCCGTAAGTTTTTCAAATATTGTGCCCAATATCATTCTGTCGACGGCTGTCATGCATGAAACTGAGGATGGCGTTAGAGCGGTTTTATCAGGCGTTTTGGAAGCGTTTAATATTTCATCGATGGAAAGCGCTGGGATTTTACGAAGGCCTGACACTAATGCATTGTATTGGCTTTCTGCTCTTTTCCGATTTTCCGCTAAGTTTCTGACATATTGGCGGGCTTCAATGCTATTGATCTCGCGAAGTACCATTTCGAGTTCCCTAGAGGACTGGCGAGACTTAGGTAGTGTAGTTTTCGAACGTTCGTATTCGCGCGCTTCTACGTATGGTTTCAAACTGTTTACACCGCTTTTTCGTTCTATCGTCGTCCGCTGAGGACCGGGCCATTCCATTGCCCGAACATACTTTTGAACGTTAGTGGCATTTATCTTCAGTTCTGCTGACTTCTTGATGCCTGCGCTTTCTTCAATAATGCGCTTGGCCTCGCCACTTTCAATTGCGTCGCAGGCCGCTTTTAGACGTTCAAGAGTTTCGATACGAACATCCGGTCGTTTGTAATTTTCCGCATCATGTAGGAGATTCTGGAAGCAGACAGTACTTGGTTTTTCCTTAGTCATTAACCACCTCCAAATCTGGTCGTCTCTGGGTAGGGCTTGGTAGCAAACTTGGCGGCAGCTTCTCTTCTCCTTTGAGCAACTTTTCGACAAAATCGGCACCTTCGGGTGTATTGTTTTCTAACTCGTCGATCATGTCGCCGAGTGCTTCAAAGGCCTTCTCTCGTTCCTTTTTGCCGAGCCTCACCAAATATGCCTCAGTGTTGTTGTTTGCCACGATATCGAAGAGCATCGAGTTCCGACGCTCTTTTAAGCCAGCTGGAACATCCATGCTGGAACCAAGAATGATTTTTGAGTTTTTGCAGATAGTGTGTAGCATTGACAGATGATGTTTTTCGGTAAACGAAAAACCGATATTGGCACATTCAACAGGCAGCGTTCTGCTACCCTCGCCAGATTTATTGGTTTTTGTAATGCACTCCTGAATTGTCGCCACTTCAGCAGCCCAGTCAGCCCACAATTCGTCTCGGAATGCGATCTCCTGATTGACGCGGGTTTCAAGGATTGTCGTTGGCATATCTGCGTCTTCGTGTTCCAGAATTTCCCTGTTCAAATTGCGCTCTTTTTCAGCACTGGCTGAAATTTCCGATATTAAAATATTGGCATTCAATGCTAGGCCAGCCAGGAATGCTGGCCCAGTTAAGCGAAAGCGGCAGCGGGAACACGCTTTATCGCGATGAACGGGTGTGAATGTCCGCCCCTTGCGCTTCCCGCCTTGACTGCAATTACCACCTGGGCAAATCCCGTGGGCAAAGACATTGAAGCCGGAAGGAACATTCTGCAGCCGACCAAATTTTGTCAGATTGTCTGATATTAGGTCATTTAAATCTTCACTGGCCTCAGCTCCAACTTCGTTGGATTTTGGTGTAATAACGCCACCTAAGAGTGTGGACATTTTCTCATTGACTTCTTCTTCACTCGTAGCGCTGGCAATGGCGTTTGCAGCTGCACGGCGGCGACCTTCTAGTGCGGTTGCTATAGCTTGGTGTGTTTTGGCGTTGTCAATGGCTTCGTAGTACAACGTCATGACCGGGCTCTTATGGCCGACAAGAAGCTGAACAATTGTAGGTGGAACGCCCTGTTCAAGAAGTGAAGTGACAACTGCGACGCGAATAGAGTGTATGTCCCAGACTGGGTTATCATTCACATCGAAGAACGGATAAAATGATGTATTCTCGCCGAAAATCTTCTTGCGTTTCGCATGAACAATCGGTTCGCAATGCTTGAGCAATCTGCGCCAATACCTGTGCAGTTTGTCGGTAGAGATTGGTAGGTTATCGGAATAAGCCGGATCTCTGAACAGCGGATAGGCCTTTGCCGTTATAACCTCTTTCGAAAACTTATTTTTGTCCTTGCGGTCAATGGCTTGTATGGGCTCGCTGATCGGATTGAACTCTTCCTGAAGCTTTCGGATGTAATCCAGTCGTCTTGCAAGGCCTTCTGGCAGATACGGTATTTCATGAAAGTCTGTTGTCTTGTTCTTTAGCATCAAGAGAGAAAGGACCTTTTGATCTAGCCCGATTTGCATGATCTGCAAAGCGCCGTTTCTCTCTTTGCTGTCTGGATTTACAGGGTTTTCAACGTACTCCACCTTGTCAATGTCAACGGCTTTCCCATCCCCTTGCCCGGAGTCCAACCATCTTGCAGATGAGCTGCGCATGCCAAGGTGAAGGATGCAATCAATGATGGCGGCTTGTAGCGGGTATTGTGCGGTTTTGATGTCGCCGCGTACTCTTGTCTCGTGCTCTATGCTGTTGCCAGACCTATCGCTTAGTAAGCACTCCCGAATGAATGCATAGGGCTCACCATCTTTAGTCTCTCTGGCGTTTTCTTCAATCAGGACCTCAACGATTAGATCTGGAATGCTTCGGCGGTAGGTGCGCCCTCTTTTCTCTGGAGCTTTCCAATCTATTTTGCTTTGGAAAGGGCAGGCTTTCCCAGTCTGGTTTTTACTCTCCCACAGTAACCACAGTTTTTCTAAAACAGCTAAGGCCTTAAAGTTTATATCATTCTTTTCCAAATGAGCTTTAAGAGTGAAAATGGTACTATCATTGTTATGGATGTGCCTTGAACGCTCTACGTCATGCCAAGTTTGCGGTGCATCAGGTCCCAGAAGCCATAAAAATCTAAGCCAGTGATGTGCTGAAACAATGTAATTCCTAAAACTGATGTTTGGTATTGTTGCGATTAGCTCTTCGAGTCCGCAGATCCACTGTTCCAAATATGGAGGGAATTGATCTGGAAAGGGACATCCTGTGTGCCGTTCAAAGGTTGATACCTGAGCTTTTAGCAGGTTTCGGGCTTCATTGTATGGCATCCGGTATATTATGAACGGATCGACTGATTGTGCCCTTGCTCCGGCTCGCACACTTATGCGCGCTTCGATTTTGTCGCGTTCTCGACCATCGATCTCATAGTGATCAATGCATCCCCTTATGTAAGGGACGATGTTGTGATGCGGTAACCAGTCAGCAATGCACGCACGCACCAGATCAAGGCCTTCGAAATCAAACTTCTCAGAGGTTTCATAGTTTGAGCAAGCGAAGATGAGATAGATTTCTTTGATTTGGATATCTCTCGCATTCTCAGCTTTGTAAAGCATGCCTATGGAGTGCATTACGCCGCGCAGCTCAGCATGTTTTTCCTTGGGTAGAAAAACATGCGCTATCTGCCCCGTAAATCTCGGTATTCTGGCGAAGGCCCATGTGGTGTTTGCCGAGCCTTCAAATACTCTTGCAGGCAATTTCCATAAAGTTTGTGCACCATAGAAAAGGAGGTACATCCATGCCTTTGCTATAGGGGTAAGGCCTCTTTCTTTTCCAGATTGTCTTACTGCAAGAGGTGGCAGGATTTCCGTATCTAAGTTTGACAACTCTTTCAGCAGAAGTTCAGTTCCTCCATTAGAAAGGGTCCTGATCCTATCTCTAAGCCCTTCAAAGTCAATTTCCAGAAGCCTAACTGATTTGGATGTTAGTGGCACTTTGGCGTCGATTATAATGTCCTGCATCATTGTGCGGAACTCTTTAGAGGAAAGCCCATTGATTATTTGATTGGCGGTTGTGCCGTGGCGGTCCTCTCTCAAGCGCTTGGGATATCTCTTTTTTCCTTGCGACGTGAACAGGGGCCATTTGCCCGCCTTGATCAAGTAGTCTCTATAAGGCCCGTCCAAGCCTCGGAGATACAGATACTTGAATGCGTTTGTCTGTCCAGAGCTGGAAGGCGTTCCAATTCGCCCTATTAGTTCGTCTGGGATGGTTCGCTGATCGTTTCTTGACCCCATTCTGTTAATGGGATCTTTCAAAACCTCGCTTAGCGGCTTCGATAAGGTATCCACGATCCCGGAGCGGATGATGCCTTCAACTTCATCAAGCTTTTCCAGCAGATGAGAAGCAGACAGATCACTCTTTAGCACCGCAACTTCATCTGCCGAGTTGTTGAAGAAGAAACGCTCATCACTGGTTGAAACTATTTCTGTACAATCTTTCAATAATTTGAAACGCATAGTATTTAGTCCTGAAACAGTGGATTTTGCCTCTTCTGACTCATGGTCTGGTGAAATTGCTGCACATTTCTGCCGTACTCATCCTGAGAGTGAATTGAAACATCCCCCCGGATCATTTGGATTTGCTGAGGTGGAAGGCCAAGGACATCTGAGGCATACCATTTAGCGAAATGCCTGAAACCGTGAAGGTTTCGGCCATTGGTACCAGGCTCAAGTCCTATTCTACGATATGCAGCGCTCAAAGCTTTTGCTATGCGGTTGTATTTAACTGGCTCTCCGAAGTTTTCGTCTCGTGCACCTGTATTTACGAATAAGTAAGGGTGCCTTCTGGATGTTCTGTTATGTAAATGGAATTTCTGAATTTCGGCTATGCAATCTTCAAAAAGCAAAGCTGCGCCGGGATTTAGCCAGAATGTATCCGTAACTTTTGCTACTCCGATAAGTGTCTTGGCTTTCCATCCAATTTTATTTTTGTCTCTGTCAGCAAGCATGGTCCGCGGTATGCGATTATAGTGTACTTTCAGATACTGCTCTCGGGTAATGCTTCGTGTGGCTGTTCCGTTTGTATATGTGCTTTCAGATGGATGGGCCAGTAAGAAGAGAGCCTGCTCATTCGCAGTTGTTGGCCCAAAGAAGTTGGCACGTTCGCTTCCTGGTAGAACATCGCATTGCCACGCGTGCAAGACTTCACTGATACGGTGCGATCCAAACGCCAAAGCAATCCAGATGGCTTTGAAAGTAACATTTGGCTCGCTCAAAATCAGAGCAGTCACTTCATCCTCTGTCGGGAAGGGGCGGAACACGGCTTTCGTTGTTGCCGGTCGCGCCCATTGGGGTAATGCGAAACCATCTTCCCGGATTTCGGCCCAAAACCGCCGGGACTTTCCCAAATGGGCGAAAAAGTCTTTTCGTGCCATTTGGGTATATGTTTCGAGGTGCTTCTTTCTTACGCCAGAAATTGAGAGTTTAGCATTATCAAAAAGTTTGACGCTTCCATCGCCGTCAAACGATGCCGCCATGTAGCTGAAAAACTCTGTGATGTATTTGAATTCGTTTCGTGCGTGCTCTTTCTGGACAGGTTTCCAGTGCAGATCGCATAAGGGGTGGTCTTCGTCTAGATCAAGCGTGCCATTAATTCTGAAATCTACATATGTGAAAATCGTATTTGTTTGTTCTTCAATAGAAAGTTGCTCATCCTCGATAAATAAATTCCAGAAATTGAGAAGTCGTGCAATCGAATCTGCTCTTGCCCTTAGGGAACGGCCTGTAAGGTTTAGGCTGTAGTCCCGCACATAATTTAGTGCTTCGGTGAAGACACCTCTCTCCGCGATGACAATAACGGGGAGAAAGGAAATACCATGAACTCCAGAAACAGGGATCTCAACTACTGTGGCAATCAGATTCATAGCAAATCTCATAATCACTTTTGTGATAGGGTATTAGAATTGCTCACGATGAAAGCACGATAGCTTGTCCACAAAAACCCGTTATTATTTGCGGCACAGCGTTTTCGATTGAATTAGGACCGCCGCGTTCATTGTGTGTGATTTCTTTTTTGGTATCTTGCTCGTTCTGGCTCGAAAGTTTTCACTCCTAGCTTTACACAGCTCAAGAGCTGCTATTTTGTTTGTTTGAAGAGGTGGGCAGAGTAGAACACGGGTTAAATAGGTGATTACGATGCGGATCTCGACTTTAGTATAATAATGTTTGGAGGGTTACGTTGGATGTCCTTGCTAGAAGTCTCCGCTGCAGCCATGGTGCCCTGTTTTGTTCGGACTCCATACTTCACTGCTGTTGTCGTGATGGAGAGCGAAAACGCACCTATTTAAGTTGATTGACTTGTAGAATAGGCGTCGACGATATGCATTCTTTACCCTGAGATAATCACATTGATCTTAAATGCGAATACAAGAACTTATACAACTAAACATTATCTTAGGTGGCGCGGGCGTGTACTGCCTTTAGTCGTAGGGTTTTCTTAAGCTGGTTTTAGCAGTTTGTAAGCGTACAGCTTTTGAAAGGAACTGTTTTGTGGCCTGGGATGTTTACACTGAAACCATTGCTGTGACATCTGCAGTTGTGTGCCATAAATGGAAACTGAGGATTTTCGGGTTGTTTCTAGACACAGAAAATAGCGGTTTTCTGTCGACCAAAAGCTTGTCCCAAGCGGCAACTTGCTAACTAAGAGGAAGACCCTTTCGGTTAAGCTCTCTGTTGACAGCTATGGAAGCTGGAATGCGGACGGACGATGTTTGCATGAACGGTCGTACCAAACAAACCATGGGGGTACATCAAAGTTGACCAATGAGACGTTGGCACGGTTCTGCATGGCTTTGGTTGGTTCAAAGGCGAGACTTCCGCGATGCAACCAAGCGGCGCATGCAAATACCGTCAAATATTTAGTGCGATGGCGCGTGCTATCATGCCTGATCGTATTGCAAGCCAGCTAAAGAGTTACATAACTAATCGCAGCCGAAGTCAGCTCTAAAGTCAAGGAGTTTGGGTATTGGCTGAAAAGTTTAAGAGCGGCTATTTAAGCGTTTTCTGAATCTGACTAAAGTGATAAACCATGTCCATATTTCATGGCTATCATTGCATGGATGGCAATCGGGTTCAACTGAAACGCTGTCAGGGGACAATGATGACTGCCTAGAGCAAGGTGTGATTCTGCCTAATCAGAACCCTTAAGATGGCGGCTATTGATCTTGGAAAACTCTGGGAATGTTGGAAAAGGGGCACTGCTATGGAAAGACAAGCAGTATCGAGTTTGATCAGGCATTAGAGTCCGGACCCATAAAAGTATTTCCGATTTGGATTGAGCTGTGATTCAGGCTCTCCAGCAGGAGAGTATTATGTCAGGTTCTCACTTTTGGCTTTCGTAAGAGCAGTTTGATCAGATACAGCCACACCTTCCCACAGACACACGGGGTAAATCTCGTGTGGATGACCGCCATGTTATCAGTGGTATTATTCATGTCCTGAAATCCGGGTGGCGTTGGGTTGATGCTCCTGAAATTTATGGCCCCATAAAGACGCTTTACAATCGCTTTGTGCGCTGGTCTGAAAAAGGTGTTTGGGAAGAGTTGTTTACAGTTTTAGCAAAGGCTGGCGGACCTCCGGCGCATGTCATGATCGACAGTTCGGTGGTTAAAGCGCACCTCTCTTCTGTTGGCGGAAATGGGGGGAAAGCGCAAGCCATAGGTGGGTCACGTGGTGGCCGGACGACCAAATTCCATGCATTAACTGATGCTGCCTGCCGTCCCCTTAGTTTTCTGCTTACAGGTGGACAAACGGCAGATTGCGCCGCCGAAAAGCGGTTGCTGGAAGAACTTCCCAAATGCTGCATGCTGCACGCAGAAAAACCTATGACGGCAATGCTATCCGCAAGCAAATCCAAGAGCAAGGTGCTGTCCCAAACATCCCGCCAAGAGCCAATCGAAAATTGCTTCTCATCAGTTCTTTATAAGGACCGTAGTGCCATTGAGCGCATGTTTTGCAGGATCAAGGACTTCCGCAGGATCGCAACCAGATATGATCGAAACGCCAGTAACTTCCTGTCCGTACTCTGCTTAGTAGCTACTATCTGTTACTGGTTACGAGTCTCGTCCCTAATCGCTTCGGAAGGTCTAAGCACGATGTTTTTCGGGGTAGTGCCGTTTTATGAGACGTGCAAAAAGATAAACCATTGATCCATCAGTACGCAATAGACTTTTTTGCTTGTTTTTCCAAAATTCTTCCGAGAACTAACTACTCTACCCCTATCCAAATAACCCATTTTTCTTCAGTACAACGTGAAAGACCTCGAAACCTACGAACTAAACGTACGTTCCCCAGCAGTACTCTAATGGAAGTGAACGCTGTACGCATTCTTCAAAGTCGAACCATTCGGAAATCAGATTCGGCAAATGCCTCTTAGATTAATAAATTGCTTGTATCAGACCAGACTTAACATGTTCTGAAACGATTGAGGTTTGTGCCATGATGATATTTATTAATCCTAGGGTGTAGGCATTTTTGTTATCAAGATCTTACCTCATCGAAGCTTAAATAATAAACGTATTTAGTTGAATATGATTAATTAGTTGCACTGAAAGATTAATACTTCTAATCAATGTGTTTTATAAAATAATATTTGAATTAATAATTGAAATTGTAGTTGATATAGGTATTATCACTTGAAATATTAAGTTTTAAGTGAGTGTTTATTTTGTACCAATTTACGAAGCAGAAAACTAAGCTTGATCTTGTTAGGGACCAGCTGCGTAAAGATGATTATGCAGTTGTATCCGCTTTCGATGAGACCCTTTTTGATAGGGCATCTGGTGGTGACAGGCAAACAATTGAAAGCAGCATTGTTCAAATAGTGCGCGAGCTCGGTATGGGGCAGATATTCGTACCTGACCTATATAAGGAGAATATCGACAAAAATTACACTAATGGCGCTAAATTTAACTATGTAGGCGGTCCAGCAATAAATAGCTCTCATCCAGCATTTTCTGTTAGCGATGCGCTGGAAATGCACGTAGATGGGAGTCTAAATGATCCGGGTGAAGTGAAGTATTCCCTGCTTGGATGTGTGAGTCCTGCGCATGAAGGGGGAGATAATCTTCTTTTTCTAACTTCTCGGCTATTTGAAGACCTTGTGGCAAGTAATCGACTTAATCTGAGCCCGATGTTAAATCAGTCGGCATTGCGACGCCACAGCACTGTGTCTAAAGAGAAGCAATACAAAGATGGCCCTGTATTCTTGAGGGCCAATGGTGGTTATATTAGCAGATACTGCATAACACCCAGAGACGAGTGGAAATTTGAAAGAGTAAAGGGTCTAAGAGAGGCCAAAGTTGATTTCGAAGCCAGTATAACTAATGCGTATATTAAACGTGTTTCGCTGCGACGTGGTGAAATATTAATAATGAACAATATGCGGATAAGTCATGCGCGAGAGACGTACAAGAATTCATTAAAGCAAGTGCGGTTCATGATCCGGGCACTGGTAAAATGATTTCTGGCGCGGACCGGCAATTTGCTTCAAACATATTAAGTAATTTTGTCAAAAGTGGCGAAATATCGGTTGTAGAGACTAGGCACTTTCTTCAGCGCGCGATATTTGGCGACATCACCTCGGAGCAGGTAAGTGCCTTTCTCGCTCTCGTTGCAGTTAATGGTGTCACCCGGGAAGTGCGATCAGAGATTACCAGATGTTATCTTGGTGATCATGGGGCGAATCTAAGTAGTAGTACTTTTGCGTTTGATAAACATAGCACTGGTGGGGTGGGTGATAAGATGTCTCTGATCGTCTGTCCGCTTGCGGCGGCGGCCGGTGTGAACGTAACAAAATTATCAGGAACTAGTTTATTACATTGCAAAGGTACTATTGATAAACTATCCGCGTTTGATGGATTTAGGCATGTTGATGACATCGAAGAGTTAAGGAAAGAGACTGCAAAATTTGGATTTTCTATCGGTAAAGCGGGCCCCACTTTATGCGCTGGAGATAATCTAACATATAGACTCAGAAATGATTGTGGGTCAGCAGCAGTGCCGGATTTAATTGCTGCGAGCATAATGTCAAAAAAGATGGTTCTAAACCCGAAGGGTTTAGTTCTTGATGTGAAGGTTGGCCCTGGAGGCCTTTTTCAATCCCGCCAACTGGCATTTGATACAGCACAAGCAATGCTTGAGATTGCTCAAGATCACAAGATTCCTACTGTGTTGCACCTCACTAGAATGGAAAATCCTTTGGGGAGGTCAATTGGTGGTAGAATTGAAGTTAATGAAGCCCTTTCTTTCTTAAAAGGTGAACATATCACTTGCGATCTGCATGAGTTGGCAGTCAATCTGGTTGCAAGCCTCCTAGTCATTGATAGAAAAATTGCTCTGTCCGAAGCGAAAATCATAACAGAGAATATTTGGAGAAGTGGTTTAGCATACGAACTTTTCGTAACTTGGTTAGATGCTCGAGGCATAAATCGAGAGCAATGTAAGGTAGAAAACCCTTCGGAAGTAAAGTTCGAGGTGTCTGCCGATGTTTCAGGATGGGTTGCTGCTGTCGATGCAAGGGCTCTTGGAGAGCTTAATGCTGGCTTGCATGTAGAGCAAGATGGTAATGTTGGCGATATTTACTTACATAAAACAGTAGGTGATAAAGTTAATGTTGGAGATATTCTCGTGTCCATAGACAGTAATACGCTTTGCGAGGAGAAATTAACAAATATAATTAGGTGTATTTATTCTATATCTCCAGATGAGCCAGTTTTAGAGCCAATAGTCATCGATACATTGTTAAATTTTTAGGTTAAAGTATGTTTGAATCTTTTCTTTCAGTCATGAAGTCATTGAATAGAAAACAGCTTAATGTTGCAAATCTTGTCGCTAGTGAAAACAGAATAAGCCCGTTCGTGAGAAGTTCACTCGCGCTTGAGGCATCTTGCCGTTATTATTTCGATGGAGATGAAGGCAGGCGAGCCTTCCCATCTGGATATACTTGGTCTCAGTTGCAGGAAATGGGTGAGGCCACGCTTGGTCGCCTCGGATCAGCTAACTTTGTGAATATCAGACCATTGTCTGGATTGCACGCAATGACAGTTGCGATCTGCGCCCTTTCTAAACCAGGAGAGCGGATTGTTTCTATCGCTCCAAAGAGTGGCGGGCACTACGCAACAGGCAGTTTAGCAAAGCGCCTTGGGCGCGAGCATGACTATTTTAATGTTCAGCTAGGAGGTGGAGGATGTCATGAAAGTCTCGTGAAACTTGCCCAATATCAACCCTTTGATTTGATATATATTGACCAGTGTCATGGTCTGTTTCCTGTAAACATCAAGGAGATCGTGGAAGTAGCACGATCTATCAACCCTAGGGTAAGAATACATGCTGATGTAAGTCATTCTCTTGGGTTGATCCTAGGTGGGGCGGAAAGCAATCCGTTGGCTATAGGTTGCGATAGTTATGGTGGTTCTACACACAAGACATTCCCAGGGCCTCAAAAGGGAGTTTTGCTAACGAATGATGATGAAATCGATTACCTTTTCAGGTCAGCTCAGTTTGACCTTATAAGCAATCATCACCTTGCTCCAGCAATTGCACTGTCTGCCGCATTAGTTGAATATGAGGAATGTGGCGGTACCGAATATGCGATGCAGTTAGCTAAGAATGGACAGTTATTTGCAGAGCGCTTAAGTAACTATGGTATAAACGCAGTCAGTCATAACGGACGTTTTTCTGGGTGGCATCAACTGTGGATAGCAAATGAGTCGCTCCCTCATGGTGCCGCAGATGCTGCTGAGGCACTAACGCAGAATGCGATTATGGTGAACCTGCTTCCGGACTTGCCAACGCTTTCTCCCGTAGGGTTACGATTGGGATTAAGTGAATTGACACACCTTGGGTTGGGTGAGCTTGAGTTGGATAAGGTTGCTTATCTTATGTCGAAAGTAATCTTTTCGAGCGGCCAATTCTCAGCAAGTGAACAAATATCTGAGATAATTGTTAATTCAACGCGACCATATGATTATTCTGAGGAATGTCTCGAAGCTAACAGTAACATCGCTTTTGATGCGGATAGTTATTGCATCCCGTGGAATCCCGACAACAATGTATCTAACAAAATAGCCCTAACCAGTGGTTTCGGTTCTTATGTTAAGGATACAAAACAGCGTGTGTATCTAGATGCAAAAGGTGGAGCTCTGAATCTCTCGCTTGGATACGGTCGGCAAGACATCGCTGAAATTGCATCTCAACAAATATCAAAGCTTCCGGTCGTTGATGCAAATCGTTTCTTAAACTTACCGGCATTGCATTTGTCGAACAAGATTAAGGAGCTTACCAATGGGCATCTAAGTAAAACCTTATTCTGTAACAGTGGGTCTGAAGCAACAGAAGCTGCACTGAAAATCGCCCACTTAGTCCAAAATGTTCCTAGTTCCCAGACTAGATTTATAGCGTTCGACGGAGGGTACCACGGTAGTACTCAAGGTGCTCTTTCGGTAACTGGTATAGAATTTGCGACGCAAGATGCAGTTATAAATCAGCACAATCCTAATATATTAATGAATTTTCCACGTTCAGTCAGCGAAGTTCGCGAGTTAACGCTGGCCTTGGATAAGTTCTCAGGAACAATAGCTGCTATAATACTTGAGCCTATTCAGGGATTGGGTGGAATAAGGGCTTTTCCTAGAGATTATATCGTGGAGCTAAGAAAAATTTGCTCTGATCGCAATGTGATTTTGATTTTTGATGAAGTGTTGACTGGATTCGGTCGTACAGGAAAGATGTTCGCATATGAGCATTTTGGAGTTTATCCAGATATCTTGTTAACGTCAAAGGGGTTATCTGGAGGTTTAACATCCTTATCCGCTGTCACAATGACAAAGAAGCTATATAATGACCTGTTGAAAAGCGACAGACATACAGCACTTAGGCACGGTCACACGATGTCTGGTAATCCTGTCGCTTGTGCTATATCAAACCACGTGATCGATGTGATTGTACAAGAGAACATTCTGTACAATGCATCGTCGATGGGTAGCCGGTTAGCCGAGCTTCTTGGTACAATTTGCCATAACTACTCCTTTGAGTTACGTTCTTACGGTCTCATGTTCGGGGTTGACGTCGGTGATTCTGAACTGGCTGCAACGATCGTCGATCACTGCGAAAACCTAGGTTTGCTTATAAGAGCACAGGGTCCCATCTTACAAATTACACCGCCTTTGACGATTGGGGTTGATGGAATTGAAAAGATAAACTTAACTCTACGAGCGGCTATGCGCAAAGCAAAAGTGGTTTCTGAAAAGATCAGCGCATGATGAATAAGAATTGCATAATATTGCCATGTGCTGGAAAGGGTACGCGTCTTGGTCTGTCTTACCCAAAAGAATTGCACTATATTGCAGAAGATGAAGCGTTAATTGATCAAACACTCAAATGGATAACGGAATCTGGTGTTGAATGCGCCATCCTTATAGTAATTTCTATAGAAAAACTTGAGCTAATTGTGCATCTTGAGAAGAAATGGAACTTCTTTAAGATTAAGTATGTGGTGCAAAGAGGAAAGGAGTTTGTTGGCTCTTTAACAAATCTTGAGCATTGTATAGGTGAATTCAATTTAGTACTTTTGCCAGATCAATTCGTTTCTTCAAAGAATGGTATTAATGAGGCATTTGAAGCGCTTCGTAATAGATCTAAAGCAGTTTTTTTAGCCAAAGACCAGAGTGATAGCTCTGAGTTAGCTGATGACGGTGCTTTGTTGGTTCAAAATAGTGAGTTACAAAGTATCGCGGAAAAACCTGGGTTAAATAACTGCTCAAAATACAACGCTTCGTGGTGTGGTGTGGGCTTTGCAGCAGAACAGTATTCGAAGTTTATTCTTGATATCTCACTACTATATACTCAAGCATCGTTATCAGGTGGCGATATCGCTCAGACTATATTTTTCAAATCTCCGATAATTTATGTAGATGAATACTATGACTTGGGTACTTGGCCTAGGTTACAATGGTTCTTAAAAGATAGAATGAAATATGAATTGTAAGGTCCTGTTTTTATTATCGCAATATCGAGTTGATGAGTTCATGGGTGGAATTGGAGTTCGTGCTCATGAACTTGCTTGTGCAATCTCAGTTCACGCAAGTGTAACGATTGTTAGTGCGGTAGGCGGCGACCTATCCACAAGGTATCGTAATCTAGCGTATTCTGACGCCGATGTTCCTCAACTGATCAAAGAAAATGACTTCGTTTTCTTTTTCGATTTAGCATCTCCTCAAAGTCTTCTTGAAGCTGCTGCATGTAACAAATTTATTGTTGTAGAAAATGCGATACCTATCGAACACCTTGAATACAATTCAGGCTTAGATAAGGTATCTCGACGTGAAAGATATAGTGCTTACCTGGAAGAATTTAAAATTCAAATGATGTTGGCGGATCATTTTATCTGTCGATCTCAAGTAGAGAGGCTTGGGATCATATCAAGTTTACTCTGGTCTGGCCGAGTCGTACCTAATGATGTGCAAATGTCTCGAACATTATCGCATCTCATAACTGATATTCCTATCGGATGTTTAAAATCGTCTGTCGATATGATCGATGATGATATAACTAATTATAGTAGTAATCTTTATTTGTGGAATGGTGGTCTATGGGATTATATGAATTACCAATTTTTAATTGAAGACTTTAGTTTAAGTTCGAAGAACGTCGATACTAACAATGTTCTAGAGTTTATGTATAAGCCTCCGATGGATCAATCTCTGACTGCACACAGCATATTCAACGAAGGCATCGCGGGACCACATATTTCATTATGGCCCGATGAAGTAAATCATTCTAGTCGGGCTAATAAAATTCGGAAAGCAAAGGCGTTTGTTACTTTTGCGAAGAAAGGTATTGAAAACGAAACATGCATACGATTGCGCCTTCGCGACACTTTTGCGCATGGAATTCCTGTGATCATCGATAACAATGGGGCAACTGGGGAACTTGTGGCGGAGCTAGGTATAGGTCTATCTGTTGAAAGTAATCGGAATAGTTTAACCGAAGCACTTCGGATATTTGACGATATTGATCGTTATACCGAATTTCGGCGGAATATTAGAGAGGAATCTAGTAAAAGGTATCTGGATATCAATATTATCCATCTAATGGACAAGTTAAAATCTAGAAATGAACAATCCATTAGAGGGAAAGATGAACTAGAAAGAATAATTAAGTTATCCGAAAAATATAATAATGTAGATATTGAAAGACCATTTATAACCTAAATGAGGCGCGAGTTGTTGCGAAGTGCTGCGGGTAGTTCCTTGCTACGATATCCAGAGATAGTAGATTATCGTCTCTATTCGTTGGTGGATCAAAAAGAATTTGTGTACGGTTGGATTGAGATAAGTGCCCCGAGAAATGATTTTATCTCCTATGTAACTTCGATATCTTGCGAGGCTTATTCATTTGAAGATTATTTGCATGTTGTGTTTTCTAACGGCGCCCCTTTCCGGATATTAATAATCTCCAGCAAGTCCGATACACACCCTGGTTTCATAAATGTTGAATTCCTTTCTGATTATGATGAGTATCGTATTAAAGAATATGTTGTTGAAAAAATTTATGCAATCAGGCGTACAATTAACAAACTAAAGATGTTTGGTTTGGAGCCACATGGAGCGGAGCTCAATACATTAAATGCTCTTATCGAAAAGATTGAGTTTGCGTTGGCTTGGAGGGTTGTTGCTGAACCTCAGTTCCAGATGTATGAAAATTTCTGCTTGCATCGAACCGGCGGAGATAAGGGCCATGATTCTCAATTGTGCAGCTTGTCTGCGATTGAGGGGAAAGTTCAAGAATTCCTTTGGACGTTAAAAGACGAATTCTTGTGCGATCACGATGCAAAGTATGATCTCTCCCTACCACATCAGGGAATCTATAGTTCCGGTATTGCTAAGTTATACGATCAAAGCAGGGCCTTACCCGAGGGTGTAGGTAAGTTCGTTGCTGGATTAATTAGAACCACTCAGTTCAATGACTTAGTTGAGCTTGGCGCTGGTACTGGGCGCTTGTCCCGGTCAATTGTGAAAGCCAGCAAAGACCTTACGAAAGTGACCTTGGTGGACCGCTCTAAGCCGATGCTTGATCAATTTAGGCGGATGAATATGGACTGTGAGCGTCTCGAGTGGGAAGTAATTCATGCAGGGGTTGATGAGTTTCTGGAGGCCTCTCCAGAACTTAACATCTGTATTGAGCATGAAGCTTTTTTCCTGCATCAAAATCCTGGCCGGTTAGCTCGCACGCTTGCAAGCATCCTGTCACCAGGTGGCTTGCTCGTTAGAGTCGAAAGGGTGAGTGAATATCCTAATCCATTCAACGAGTTTGAGCATATTTTCAATAAAGAATTGGCTGCCTGCGCGGGATTACCACGATGCTTTGTTGGAGACAATATTGACGCGATTTTAAATGATGAACTGCGTTCAAACGGAGTCCCAACGCAAACGATTGAAATTGGGAAGTATTCGCGTTCCGTGTGTTTAGAACAAGAAACCGAAAATCGTAGGCTTCGATGCTTTCCATATCTAGAAACATTTTCTGATCAAGAGTTAGACTTTGCGATTGAGCGCGTTCGGGAGGCTAATTTACCAAGATCATTAGATGTCAGAGAGAGTTATATCGCCCATATATCGCGTAAATCTCGCTAGGAGATGAGAATGAACGAAAGAGTACTTTCACTTGGCTGTTTTCAGGATACCATCGATGCATGTTCTCAGCACTCAATTGGTGTTGATTTCGTATGCAAAAAAGAGTTTCTTGAAGATAAATTTTTCCCTGCATCATTAGACCACAAAATAATCTTGGTTGATGATCACGTGAATATTGATTCCATCTTAAATGGAATCATGACATTTGGCATGGGGTCTGGCTATTCTTCTATAATTTCTGACTCAGAGGATTTGGTTGTAATAGCTGAGATTTTACGTAATCTATTTCAGAAGACCACTACTCATGAAAATACAATTTTATTGCCACGAAATAAGTACTTGCAAAAGGCTAGGTGTCAGCAATTAGGTATCCCGGCGGCTAAGATCAAGCTGCAACATCAAGTTTTAGATAGTGATTTCCCCGTAATTGCAAAGGAAGTTAATGGAGCTGGTGGATACAGAACCCAACTAATAAAAAATAGGACTGAGTTCGATCGTTTGTTATGCGTGAGCGAGGGAGACCTGGTCTTTGAAGAGTACGTGCATGGTGCTGAACACTTGGTAGATGGTTGGTTCCAGAATGGCCGTGTGCAACACTTTGTTATGTCAAAATACACTCAAAATGTAATAGAAACAAAGGAACAGGGGCATGGGCTTGGCGCGATTGCTTTAGGGGTGAACGACCGACCGGAGCTCCAACAAAAGGCTATTTCAATCTTAAATAAATTCATCCCAGCTGAGTATTCCGGAGTGTTTCATGCCGAAATGTTCTTGCATAAAGATAATTTATCATTTGGGGAGATAGGTTTTAGGAGCGGAGGCGCATACGTTAAGGAGCTATATAAAGAAATGTTTTCTTATACTCTACCTGAGGCCGATGTACTTATTAAGTGCAATAAATCATCATATTTACATACGAAAAACAGGTCGAGTGAGGAGTTGGTTACCGGGTGGAAATACTTGAGAGTTCCACCAAATAGAACTGTAGCTAGTGCGCCAGGCATCAAAGATTTGATGAAGATTCCGGGCGTACTGAAGTGTAGGATTGATATTGCAGAAGGGGATAAGACCCCGGATATGAGGGATTCTTCGGCGAATAGAGGTGGAATGATTCTGTGCGCTGCTGAGACTGAAGAAGCGCTTCTCGAGTTATTCGTTTCAGTTCAAGCCGAGTTTTCAAGACTACTAAGACTTGATGATTAACAAAAGAGAGTGCTGTCGAATGTCAAATTTTCATGAAAGTAAAATCATCAGCATTCTTGAAGATACCTACTTTGGATCTACTCCAGATGAGGAGTATGAGGTCGGAAAATTGCGGGACTTATTAGTTGGAAAAAGCTTTTTTGTAGATATTGGTGCGTCCTTGGGTCAGTATACAAGAGAGGCCTTTAGGCATATGGATAAGGGGAAAATCATCGCAGTTGAACCTGACCCTATCAGATTTACGAAATTAAAAGAGAATTGTGAAAATTGGAGTAAAGAAACTCAGGTTGATGTCAACGTTCTCAATTGCGCTATAGACAAAGTTAGTGGAACTGCTGATTTCTGGCTTACCGGATCGGAAACAAGTGGCTCTCTTACTGCAGTCAACAAGCGAAAAGATAGTGGTAGGTTTGTTACCGTTGCCGTAAATACCCTCGATGGCGTGTTGAGTGGAATTCTGGCAAGTAATGACCACTTGTTACTCAAGGCTGATGTTGAGGGCAAAGAATTCGGTCTATTGTTGTCTGGTGCGGAAATCTTGTCGAAGCACAACAATATTGATCTTCTGCTAGAACTCCATCCGTGGGGAGATGATACGTTACGAAAGTATCCTCATCATTGCTTGAGGCTCCTATGGAAATGGGGTTACAAATACAAGAAGATAGGCAGCAATTACTACTTTTCAAAAAGATTAAAATTGACGCGTCTCGCGCACCTCGCTGCGATATTTGGCTGGTGGTATAAAGCTAAAGTTTATCGTTACGTGAAATTTAGGTTTTGATTTACTATGTATTTTTTTGTTTATCTCGTCTTTGTTTCGAGAGTAGGGTCTGCACTTATGCCTTTCGCAGTCCCCTTAATACTTTATGAATTTAGTGGTTCGCTTTCTACTTCGTTCATTGGGTATGGGATTTCGATGGCACCATCAATTTTGGTTGCAATTTTTGGAAGCCTTTTTGAGAGGTCAAATTCGAAGGTCTTGTTTGTTCTCTTGGAATTATTGCAACTAATACTTTGCTTTAGTATTTTAATTCTCGACCTTAATGCCCATATTTACGTTTTCATAGCGTTGGTGATCGTCTACAATATTTGTGGAACACTATCAGACACTGTCATTGACTTCAAGGTACTTCCGGAGATCAAGAAAAGTAGTATATCTAGTATTTACGGACTTCATTTCGGGCTGCTCAACATTTCGTATGTTATTGCGCCATTGATTTCATATTATTTATATGAACATGTGGGGCTAAAAGCACTTGTTGCCATTAATGGACTGAGTTTTATTTTTTCATTTCTAGCTATTCTATTTGTTCCGAAGCTAGAGTCGTATCTTACTCTTGAAAGACCGTTGCCGTGGGCTGGAGCGAAGGAGCTACTCGTAAATAAAACACTTTTTTTTCTTACTTTGTTTTTGTTAACCTTCAACTTGGCAGTTGGTGCTTTGATACCTACTCTTCTTTTGAGCGAAGCGCAAATGCTGCAATTCGGTGGTTCATTTATTTGGATATCTGTTGCTTCCTTTTTGTCAGCTGTTGTCTCCTTCACAATATCTTTCACTACATTTAACCCATCTCCAATTAAGCTCATGAAGATTCCTAGCTTAATATCATTGGCGGCAACTATATTACTTGTGGCGAATCCAAGTTTTACATTGCCATTAGTAGTTGTTCTGGTAACAAGTTGTGCAGCTGCCATCAATATTGGAAGTGCAGTCGTGAGATACTCAGTAATACCTGCGCATGTAAGAATTCAAACAAATGCAATTATTCGTTTATTTGTGAGCGCTGGAAGCCCATTATCACTTATTATTTTGGGAGGAGCTATTGAGTTATTTGGCCTGCGTCCTTCTTTTCTTCTGGTTCCTTTGTTTATGAGCTTTTCTTTCATGATGTTGCTCCTTTCACTTAACCAATCGTCAGTTTTACAGTCTCAAAGACAATAAGCTGTTTGGTAATTAAAAATTTTGAGGAGAAAAGTCATGCTTATGAGCAATGAAGCCCACTGCTATAAAGTGTACAGAGATGTGAGAAGCGGCTTTAGAACAGGACTCGAGGTTGGCCAAGGAATTAATGAATTTCCAATGTCCAGTTCTTGTTTGGTGCTGCTAAGGAACATTTTGGACTTCACCTGCCTTCACGGTCGAATAAACGATTATTCAGGGGAAGTTGATCGAAATATCGAGTACGCTTGTGCCGAGTTAATCAAGCAAATCTTTGACATAAAAAATACCACCGGAAAAGTTGTATTCACCAATGGCGGTAGCGAAGCCATAAACTTATGTGTAGGTGCTTTGGCTCGACAAGGATTATATTGTAGCTTGCCTCAGCCTTCATACTATATATATGAGCAAAGTGTAATTGATCATGGAGTTCCTATTCGTTACCGTTATCGCTCATCTCCATTTCGCATTGATCAGTATTTCGATAAGGGTGAATTCTTTAACGTTTTAACTGAACCGAATCCATTAGATGGATCACTGAGAAACCTTAATGAATTAGGATCTTTACTAACCCGATCATCTTTTGACATATATGATTCTGTTTTTCAAATGCCACATCCGCGCCAAGCAAAGAGGTTTTATTCGACACAAGCAGAAAACATAAATTTGCTGAATTTTGATAGTTCGGCGTTATTACTAACTCCATCTAAAGATCTTTCTATTCCAGGCTTCCGTGCAGGAATAATCTACACAAACAATGCAGACCTATTGGAATATATTAGTGATGACTTTCGGAGTCGAATTTTTAGTATATCTCCTATGGTAAGTTTAATATGCCTTCTTTATTTGAGTGTCGTTCGAATCACAAAGGCGATGAATCTAGAGGGGCGTAATTCCGCGAGGCAACGTATTGTTGAACTCCAAGAGCTGCTCAGCTCTGTAGGTGTAGCCGATTGGCTTGATCTATCAGCGCTATGGCATTTGTGTGAGGAGATGGTGGCAATGGCTTCTCATTGTCTTTTAAATCACGAAGCGTTATGCTCTCTTTCACCTATATTTCCTAGTATTCAGGATGATGGTTACGTTGTTGGCTTCTCTACTTTTCCGAAGCTAAAGGTTTCTTTGTCATCACACAGAGAACTTGTGGGATGGGCAAATGAGTTTGGAAGAGAACACAAGATATTCTTTAACCCAAGTGTTATCTTTGGTGGTACCTTCGAAAGTTGGGATGCGCTTTATCCACGAGAAATGCGGGTGCGCATCAATCTTTCATTGTCTAAGAAACAATTTGAATATGGTATCCATAAGATAGAAGAGGTTATGAGCACCGTTACTGATAATATATAAGTTAGTTAAAATAAAAGTATAAATATATGTTGACTGATATAGAAATTAAGAAGTTGAATAACAAGAAGATATTTTTGACAGGTTTAGAGTTTTCTGAGGAATTCGTTAATTCTGTAAGATTTGAACGTTATTCTCAACATTCTACACTTGGGCACATAGCGCCGCTAGGTGCATTTAGTTATACTTATAGTCCTATTTCTCCCTGTAATATTATAGGAAGGTATTGCGCGATTGGACTTGATGTGCGGGTGATGCAGGATCAAAATCCTGTGGATTGGGTCTCCACTAGTTCAGCTTTTTATTCGACTGAGAAGTTTGGCTTCTGGGTTGATCATTCGCGCCAATTAGACTTTGAAAAACCTTCAACTAAACCTAAACCAGTAGCAATAATGAATGATGTTTGGATTGGGCAACAGGTTATTTTGAAGGGTGGTATTACCATTGGGAATGGTGCTGTAATTGGGGCCGGATCTGTCGTGACAAGAGATGTATTACCATATTCAATCGTTGGCGGGGCACCCGCGCGCCATATCCGTTATAGGTTCGATGAGCACACTCGTCTGGCTTTGGAGGACACAGCGTGGTGGGAATGTCACCTGTCGTCTTTGGGCAGTTTTGATTTTTCTGATGTTGGGTCATTTATTAAAGATTTCATGCGTGCAAAATCTCAAGGAACATTAGAGTTTTTGCCTGAGCAACGCAAAACGCTCATGGAACACCTATCAGAGAACATTGTCGCATGACTCCCCCGTTGAGATGGTGTTGTGCTCTGGCGTCAAACCCGAATTCTAAACAATTAAGTATAGACAATTTTTCTTGTTGTAAGACGATGACAAATGCAGTGAACTTGAATGGGCCCAGCATAGATTAGAGCTTCAACCTCTGATATTATTTATGGCCTGGAAGCAATTAAGGGGAATGTGGCCAAATTGCTTGACTTAAGAGGAAAAAAAGCTGGAAACTTGGTGGCTCCCTGGTTCGCCAAGACTCGTATCCCTCTACTCGGCCGTTGACCGAGCTCAGAAGATCGTGCAAGGAAAACAATCATTTAAGAGTGAGAACTAACTTAGATAGTGTGCTTCTGTCAATTTTGCGCTCATTGCGAAGTCATTTCTGACAACGGTCGTCATTGCTACTTTACGGCAATGGCGGCAAGAAATAGATTGCTTTGTGCCAGTAGATAAATAATAGAACGCCGTAGAGTTTTAATTTCCGCAAATTAGAAATTAGTAGGTATGATAGAGATTTTTAGACCAGAGTTAGCCGCGTTGTGGGGACCCTTCAGACTATTGAGTTCGATACTGGTGGTATCGTCCATGGGCTTGTTCCTTTCTATTTCGTCTGTTGCTATTTTTTTGCCAATGATTGAAACCTACTTTACGACGGACAAAGGCCGAGCTCACGCGGTTAATGCGACGGAAAGCGTCGGAAAACCTCTCGGTGTTGGATTATTCATGATTTCGATCTCATGTGTTTGGGGATTTCTATTTCTACACCCAGATACAGTATTATATCTCTGCATGATGATTCTCCTTGGATCATCAATAGTTGGGTATGTTGATGATTGCATACCGGGAGGCCTAAGTGAGTTTACTTTAGGATTTACTGATCTAGTTCTTTCTGTTGTCGCTGCGTTTTTTATTCTTGGGCCCGAATCGAATATAGTTTGGTTTCCCTTTACCTCTTATACGATTGAATTGACGCCCTTACAGGGCATATTACTATTTGCACCCGTGATTTGGATATGTGTGAACGCATTGAATTGCAATGATGGTGTGGATGGGCTATCAGGCAGTTTAGCGCTAGTTACAGTTGGGGCATTAGCCTTTCTGCTCTATTTCGTCGTAGGGAACTCTGTTAACGCTGAGTACCTACTAATCCCATACAAAAGTGCTGGATCCAACTGGGCAATCGCAGCTTTGATAATTTCAGGCTCCATAATAGGATATTTATGGCACAATGCTCCACCTAGTAGGTTGCTGATGGGGGATGCTGGGTCTCGCCCAATAGGCTTATTCATAGGTATGTGTATTACCGTGACCGGAAATCCGTTTTTGATATTCATTGTATGTGGCTTGATACTTGCAAACGGCGCTACTGGCCTATTCAAAGTTGCTCTTATAAGATTGTTTAAAATACGGTTGTTTTCGAACACTTTATTCCCGCTACATGATCACATGCGTCGCGTGCTTGATTGGAGCGGAACTCAAGTTTTGGTTAGATTTATCCTGGTTCATATGGTTTCATCATGGATATTGGTCCTAATGTTACTAAAAGTCCGGTAGATGTCTGTTGTTGTGTGGTTTGTCCCATTCTTGAATAGTATTTAGAGCCTGACTCAAAAGTTCTCTAATAAACGTAATACCTTGCAATTCGCCTTGTGAGGGTTCTGATATGGGCAATGGTTGCCCATGCAGCAGATACACAGGTTGAATTCTCCCAATCTTTTGCCAGCCTGCGGCATCGACCAATCCAAGCAAATGTGCGCTCTACAACCCAACGCATGGGAAGGACCTTAAAGCCCTTGCTCTGGCCAGAGCGCTTTATGATTTCCACTGTCCACTTTCCTTGACCTGCCAGGGCCAGAGGGAGTTTATCGCCGGAATATCCTCCATCAGCGAATACGTGACGTAGCCACGGGAACCGTCGGCGGGCAGCCTTGAGCACTTCAGGTGCGCCGTCCCGGTCCTGAACGCCAGCGCAGTGAACAAGAATGATCAGGAGATTTCCAAGTGTATCGGTTAGAATATGGCGCTTGCGTCCCTTTGTCTTTTTGCCTGCATCATAGCCACAAACTCCGCCGCTTTCTGTCGTTTTGACCGATTGACTGTCGATCACTCCGGCTGTCGGGCTGGCTTGTCGTCCCTCCATCTCCCGATCCAACTGAACAAGCAGATGGTTGAGTGTCTCCCAAAGCCCGGAGCGAACCCAATCATAGAAATAGTGCTGTACTGTGGAGCTGGGAGGAAAGTCTTTGGGTAGCATCCGCCACTGACAGCCACTGGAGGCGATATAGAGGATCGCGTTCATGACGCAGCGCAGGCCGGTCTTGCGCGGGCGCCCTCCTGGCTTGGATGGAGGAAGGAGCGGAGCCACCAAATCCCATTCCCGATCCGTCAAATCGCTTGGATAACGACACGTCTCACGCTTATAATCTGACCGAGTGATATCACACCACGGCATATGACCCTCCATCTGTTCTCGCAAAACAATGGAACCATAATCCGCTGATATCACTCAATTACTTTTGGGTCAGGCTCTTAGACACTAAATTTGTTCGTTGCGGGCGTTTTGGCTTAATTTAAGACGAGATACCATCATATAAACGGCCCGCTTACAAATCTAAGGAGCTCTGCAATAAGAATGCTTTAGGCGGGGCGTAGGTGCTTCTCTCTGTGCGTACAAAAATTGCTATTTTGACAGCAAGGTTTTGCAGTGAGCAGCCCGCTGTTTTTGTAGAAATGTAGTATGTGACCAGCAACCCAAGCCACATCTTTTCTCGAAAGAGCCTTCCATTTGCATGCAAGCCTCATTTCCAGTCCTCTCGGTCTCGCAAATTAGGCTAGGGTTAGGCTTTCCAGAGACGAATGCGGTCTTTGGGGGCTGTAGTCATTCTGCCACCACCTGATTTCAGCTCTTGCTTCATTCAATAATGAGTACAAAGCTTCGTTCAAGTGAGCGGCCCCAGTTGAGTGGTCCGCTCCTATAGTTAGGAAAGCGGAGGACCAAGGATGGCGATTAAGAGACCTAAGCCCGAAGAATATCAGCGAAGCATTGATGTCGTGGTCACACAAGCAAGGCATCAAGATCCTTCATATCCAGCTAGGAAAACCGGCCCAGAATGCCTATGTCGAACGCTACAACAGAACGGTCAGGCACGAATGGCTAGATCAAAGCTGCTTTGAAACCATCGAACAAGCACAGATACAAGCCGCAAAATGGCTCTGGACTTACAACAACGAACGGCCCAACATGGCCATAGGCGGCATTACACCTGTCGACAAACTGAAACTGGTGGCATAACTCTAACGCTAAACTCCTCCATAAATGGGGGGATTACCGAGTAAGACACGTTCTGTGCATCGATGAACTGAAATCTCATCGACTTATTTCCCTAGCGAAGAATGCTGCCGCCTTTTTTAGTAAATCTCTTTCCTGTCGCAAAAGCTCATTTTCTTTGCGCCAGCGGGCCAATTCTTTACTTACATCCTCATGCGGCCCCGCCAGTAAATCCTGATCTCGGAACTCCTTGATCCTGCGGTTCAACGTAGCACGTCCCACACCCAGATCTGCCGCGAGTTCAGGAATGAGCCGACCACTCATTTCTATCAGCCGCCCCGCTTCGCGCTTAAGCCCTTCCGTGTAATGCTTTCGCCCCATGAAGTCCTCCTGATCTTAACCTATCAGAAGGCTCTCCACTTTTCCTGAACCAGTCCAATTTCTTAATTATTCAGTTTTGCGTGCATGAACATTCTAACATTTACCACATTGCTTCTCAATTATGCATCCAGCGATGGAAGACACCATGCAGAATGCCTAAGTGATCATGCACAATATGGCAAATACGCATGATCGCCATTTGAGTTCTTTGATTGAAGGATGATGGCAGAAAAGTGAGCCACCGCATCAATCAATAAGCAACAATGAAAAATTCGTGTGCCCCATGACTGAAATTTCTAGTTCACTAAAAGCAGCTGTTGAACAAGTAATCTCAGCTTCCTTTTCTCATTCTATACAAGAGGATAGGATCTTTGGAAGGGATTTGAGCTCCTTACAACAGGGATTAAAACGAGTTGAAGCACGTTACACTCATCTTGTGGAGTTATGCATCGCTGATGCATTGCGTCAACAAACAGGTCGTTTTGAAGTGGAAACCAATGTTTCAGTCTTTGTCTCTGAACACGTTCTTCGGAGCGCTGAGCAATCAGGCTGCAATAATCTTTCCAAGAAACTGTTTCGCATGGAACGTTTCGGTGATTTCAAATTGAAATTCAATATAGTAGCTTACAATAGGTGTCAGCAGTTTTTGTACCCAATTGTTATGGTTCGCCGACGCAGCGCGCGTGCTGTATTTGCTGAACCTCTTGGGGCAAAGTGGGAGACTGCTGCGTTCCTCCTCGCACATCATCTTACTCAAAGAGGTCTGCGACTGTATGGACATACTTGTGGAGCTGTCGACTGGAATGCAGTCGGGTATTTGCCCCCTGGTCTTTGGTCCAGTCAAAACCTTGACAGAGTACTCGATGTTCCGATCAATGATACTGTGGCAGGTATGGAAGCCTATCTGCGGGAACTGGCGCATGATCATACAAGAGAAATCTGCGGCTCACTTTTAGACATGAGAGTGCGGCCTCGGTCAAAGTCGGGGTCAAAAACTCGGAGAAAAAGTACTCGAGTTCAGCAGCCGACTATCCGTGATAATGGGAGTTCCGTAAATTTGCGAGAATGTCTTTTAGGGTGGGATTGTTAAGTAGCGTCGATTGCAATGAGCCGAGTTGTTGCCGGTTGAAAGTGACTTAGCAGATTGCTCGAGGACGATGCTTTGTTTAATGATGTTTGTTATTTTGTTCTAAAGGAAGTTCCGCATAAATAACTCGATTATTTCGGGTGAAGAATCAAGAATGAGAACTTTATTTTTGGTGGAACAGAAATGAGTTGCCAAGCAATCAAGTTGGTTGTTGAGCTGGTGTTGGCTGTAAAAGTTGTTCGTTTAATATTGCACGACAAACACTTGATACTTGGATCTGCGATCTTGTGCAAAGCTGTAGATTGCGAATATCCTAATTGAAGAGTGACACCTGAAACTGAGTTCCACTAATGATATGGATCAGTGTGTAAATATCTGCATACGTTCCCCAAATGTGGCCCTTTCGGCCTGCGATATTTGAGGTCTCCGGCCTACAGGGCCACGTGCCTTGCTTGGATGCTCCGGCGGGGGGGTTAATAGTTCTTAGATGACATAGAACACACTTTCGCAAAGGGGTGGAAATGAGTGCGGATGTTTGTGTAAGGGTGACGTTATTGACTCATGCTACAATTTCTGTCTGGGGGGACAAGGCTTTGACGTGAAAGTTATGCGTAAAATCGTTTCGCTTCGTAAGCGTAAGCCGCACGAGCGTGAAGAAGAAGAAGCAATCCTTGACCTTTACCTGCATGCTCTTGGCATGTCTGGTCCGGTTATGGAAGAAGCGTAACGCTTCTGCCTCTCTCGAAGACATTGAAAAAGGCTCCTTACTGCGGTGAGGGGCCTTTTTTCGTGCCAGTGGGAATGCTGCGGCGGGTTGCCTCTCTGAAAGCAGGCGTAGGCTTCTAAGAGGAAAGCTTAAGGACTGGTGCCAGCGCCTTTTGAAAATCCCATCGTCCCCACATGATTGCGAGGATGAAGGCGCCGAGTGAAATCGAGATGAGGAACGTGAAGGGTTCTCCCGTCGTCAAACTTGCAGCGCCAAGGAGAGTTGCGGCAATGCCAGAGTAAGCTGCGAAGCTTTGCTTGAAGGCTGCCAAAGTGACGGAGACTGTTCCGGTGCATGAAAAAATGAAGGCGTTTGAGAAGGTTTCAAAATAGGCGCGGGCTATCGAGAGTATGGCAAATAGCAGGGGGATCAGAACCCAGTGTAGCGCATCGAAATCCAGAGTGAGGGTGAGGCCGGCAAATGCGACAGCGCTCATGATGCAGGCGGCCATTAGGTGGTTTTGCGGAAACGTTTCAACAACCAGCTCTTGCCTGACGACAGCAAGGTTGTAGATGATTGCCCCGATGGCAGACGCTGACAAGGATAGGGATAACAGCGACTTGGGAATCCCGTAGAAATTAAAGGTATAGGGCAGCAGGTTGGAGAACGTAAGTGACAAGCCGGAGGCCAATAGGATGGAACAGCCGAATCCTGCGAGGAACATGGTGGGAGTCTGGTTTGTCTCTGGGGTTTCGGTGCTGAAGCTCTGTGTTGGGGTTCTGCGAGATAGAGGGTACTTCAAAAGGCATAGGGTCGCGACGCAGCAAAGGCAGAAGCTGAGTACGAAGACAGCTTGCTCACCAAAATAGATCGCAAAGAGCCCGCCGATCGCGGGAACGATAATCTTTGAAAGCGTATTGATGAGGTTGAGCAGAGCAGCGAACTGAGCTTTTTGGCTCCTGCTCACGGATTGTGCTTCTCCTGCGATTAGTGGTTGGAAGAAACCAATGCTGAGCGAGCGAATGAGCAGCAAAGGCAGGAGCGTGCCGAGTGTGTCTGCCCAGATGAGGCCGAGGGTGCAAAGTGCGCGGGTGATGGTGGTTGCTATCAGAAGATGATTGGCATTGAAGCGATTGACGCATCTGGAAATGAAATTATTTAGTATGGCTTGTGGAGCGAGCATCGAGATCGACACTAATGCTACGCTAATTGCTGAGAACTCCAGCTCATAACCTACATACGTCATGATGCTAATAAGGTCGATCCAAGCGCTGATGCTCAGGAGGGTAACGATTAGCAGGAGCGGTTTGTTCTTCATAGAAATCCTAAGCGTAAATATGACTGCAGCAGACCGTAGTTGTCAGCATGGCTTTCATAATTATGCATCAGAACAAAAAGTGAACAAGATGGGGAGTCGAGAAGATGGTCTTGAGCGAAAGATGCCTGAATATTTCTAAGGCGGTTTGTTATGTCTGCCAGATAGGAGGCTATCTACAGGAAGCTCCGTGTGCCTTGGGGCGAGGCTTCAGGGCTTGGGGAGTGGTGAAAGAAGACGTCAATATATAGGTGCCGTCCAGCATGAAGAGGCTAACCAGTTCACCGAACAGAATGAAAAATTCTAAGGGTAAAACCTAACTGTATTTGCAGATCTGATTATCTGGAGGAGACCTTTATCTCACCGGTATAAATCGAATCCAACCAAGCGATGGCAGAGCCACGTTTGATTCTTTTGCTGACTGGTTGATATGGCGTTTTGGTCAGTGAGTCTTTTAGGATTGATGTTACTGACGCCATCAGAGCCGTTAGCTGGTTTTGATCCGGATGCTGCATGGTGATGGTGCGGCGGTTATTTGCTGTCCATGTTGGATCCAGCATCAACACCGCATTGGCTTGTGGGGCGGAATGGAAACCGACCAAGGCAGCCTCCGTAATCGGAGTTCTGGCGGCAACTGTTTGTGGGGCCGGTTGCGGCTTGGGCAGGAGGTTAGGCAAGCGCTGTTCAACAAATGGGGCCTGCGCTGAGAGCGCAGACTTTTTGTTGAATTTACTCTGTGCCAGATCTGCTCCAGCATTTGGTGAAGCATAGGCCAGCTGCGTGTTTATGAGAGGGCGCAGACTGTCTGGTGTTTGCTCGCCAGTTGCTGCAATGATCGCGGCAATCCCGTCTTTGGGGGTTTCAACCTTTTGCGGCATGAGCGGGGTGCGTCGTGGCTCAGAAGGGGTGGCCGCTGGTAAAGCGGCGACCTCTATGATTTGTTCTGGCTTTATGCGAGGGAGAACTGATGCAAATAGAGTTTGCTCGGTTGCTAATGGTGCAGCCTCGGTTTCAGCCTTCGGTTTTGTGTAGGGTGTTAGAGCAGCCAGAGTGGTTGGTAATGCTGCTTCCGGTACCGGGCTTACTGCTGGTTGAGATGCCGCCAGTGCAACTTTCGGCTGTGGAATAGCATTAAACTCTGTTGCTGCCAGACGGCCAGGATCCTTCTCGCCTACGCTTGGTGCTTTCGAGATCGGCGTTGGAGCGGATGTGTTCTTCTCTTTATTGCCAGAGTTGCTGAACAGGCGAGAGAAGAAGCCTCCACCGCTCCTGGAGGAGGAGTTCGCTACGCTGGATGATCGGCCTGACTTTTTGTTCTGGATAGCAGCAAGTGTCTGCTTATAGCGCGCCATTGGTTTCCCGTCGGAGGGGATGTGAATGGTGTCGCCCTTTGGAAAGACTTTTTTCAGCTGGGAGCGGGTCATCCGTGGCCAGTGGCGCACTGAGCCGGTGTCCAAGTGAACAAACGGTGTGTTCGAGCGCGGATAGTACCCAACGCCGCCAACATGCTGGCGCAGACCAAGTGCACGCAGCTTGGCTGTGCTTACGCCTGGAATGAAGAAATCAATGGCACGGCCTTGGGTGTGCTGGCTGTTTTTAGCAACACCGCTGGATCGTGAACGAAGCATGTTGTTGGTTTTGGGTGAGCGGTACGCAGAGACAATGTTGATGTATTTGTTTGAACCGGTCTTCTGGTAAACCTCCCAAAGCAGGTCAAACAGTTCCGGGTCCATCTTTGTTGGCTCTTTTTGCCGCCAATCCCGAAGGAAGTTGTTGAGCTTGCGAAGGCCTGCTTTGTCATAGCGACCATTCCGCTTGAAGGTGATTTCCGCCCGTTCTTTTGTGTGGGTGAAGTACAGCTTGAGCGTGCGTGTGCTCGCGCTAGCTGAGGCGATTGAGGTGAGGGAGAAGGCACAAAAAACAGCTGCGACCAGCAAAGAAATGCCTGGCAGACGTTTACCAAAGTCCGAGCGCCCGAATGCAATTATGTCACGCAATTGAATCTCGCTTTCGCGTTATTTTGGCTACTACCTTACCCAAGAGCCCCACCTCTTTTGTTTAGTGTGGGCAAGGTTAACGATGCTTTACTTTAGTGACAATTAGCGCGAACTAGTGGCAGCCCTGCAACAATCATTGTTTTTTGCCAGAATCTGCTATTTACCTGCGACAAATGCGCGCGAATCCGCACGCATAAGTCTACGTTTCACTGTGGATACATGTGAATAGTGACAATTTTAGAGATTTAGAGCGTCGATGGTCGCTTGATTGTGGCCATAGATATCGGGGCGTCTTTGCAGCTTTCCGGATTCATCCACAAAGGCGGTAAAGTAGGAAAGGTGCACCGGAATATCCCTTTGCAGATTCACCTGTGTCTGCTTCTTGCCGACCAGCGAACGGATGTAGTTGCCGGTGATGGTGTTCTGTGTCGCCATCAAAGCATCTGCAAATTCGAACGGGTTTTGCACGCGGACACAGCCATGGGAGAAGGCACGCTCAGAGCGGTTGAACAGCGATTTTGACGGCGTGTCATGCAAGTATACGTTGTGCTTGTTCGGGAACATGAACTTGATTTTACCAAGTGCGTTGCCGCGTCCCGGGCGCTGACGAATACGGATTTGCTTGAAGGTGACCGTATCCCAGTTTACCCGGCGTGGGTCCACAATCTTGCCGCCGTACACGATCTCGTAGTTACCCTTTTGCAGGTAGTTTTGCGGGTTGGTTGCCCGGAGCTCCGGCAGAAGTTCTTTGGATGCGATGGAATACGGCACGTTCCAATATGGGTTTACGACCACGTGCTGTATCTTGTCTGAGAACACTGGCGTCTGGTTGGAGCGTTTGCCGACCACAACGCGGGTTTCATAAAGAACGAAGCCATCCATGTTCAGGCGAACCATGAACTCAGGGATGTTCACCCGCAAGTGGGTTTCGCCGAGTTCACGGGGCATCCAGCGCCAGCGTTCCATGTTGGCGATAATATCTTTGATCGGGTCACCGCTCACGCGGCCATTGAGGGCGAGTAGCGTCCGTGGACCGACTGCACCATCCGGATGCAAGCCGTTTGCAGCTTGAAATGCCTCGACTGCATAAGCCAATTCCTGCGTGTAAACGTTTGTTTGGTACTCTACGGTTGGAACGCTCAGGCGTTCGCGGAGCAGGGCAACGCGGGAGCTTTTTGTACCAACCTTAAGAACTTTGCCGGATGGAATGACGACCTGCTTCTCCAAATCACCATTTTCGGTTTGCTCGCGTAGCAGCGCCAGTTGTTCTTTTAGTGCTTTGTATTCGACATGCTGTGGGTTGAAGGCAGCGAGTACTTGTGCCGGGGCAACCGAGCGCGCAACGGAGGCCAGCGCTTCAATCGGATCGGGTCTTTCCGGGCGGAGAGTAATATCCTTGGAGATTGCAGAGGGGCTGACACGACCTGCCTGCGCATCCTCTGCGTATTTGAGGATGGAATGGGTTAGCTCAAGTTCTGCTGCTGCGATTTGCTCGGGCGTGGCTTTGCCATCGGTATTAAAGTTGGTCTCCGGCACCGGGTAGTCGGCGGAGCGCAGGCCTTCGTCATCAGCGGATTGCAGAGTTTCCATAACAGCAAGGGCGCTGGTGGTCAGTTTGCCTTTCACGATCCAAGCTGGCTGGAAGCTTCTGTTTTCGTAGAACAGCTTTGCAGCGGCGGCCTCGCGTTTTGCATGGAAATTCCGTGGGTGAAGCTTTTTGCTGAATGCCTGTTGGATTTCCTGTGCAACGGGATTGCCCAGAGCAAGGTTTACTTGCTCAGACTGCGCGTCAAGATTGTCAGGAATCGCTGCTTGTGCAGAGTACACAGTTGATGAAAGCGCAAAAACTGCCCCTGCGAGCAATACTGATGTGCTCGTTCTACCAAACATTTATGACTACCCACCTGATAACTCTTTGATCTTTCACGGCGTAAGAAGAACGTCTTGAAATTTCAGAGTGTTGTTTTGCCCAAATTTATATTTATTACGCATATACACTAATGCGTTTGAGATAGCACGGCAGCGCAATGTTTTAAATTCAAGGTTTAGTGATTTTAACTTAAACCCACGGTTTTTTGCTGGTTGCTGTGCTTAATCGATTTATTGTGGCTCGCTCCAACTTCTGTTCGAGAGAGCTTCTTTTGCACAGCAAACGTGAACCCAAAGGGATTGATCCTTAGTGCGCTGCTTTCTGTGCTGGCGTTTCTTCCAGACCGTATTCTTTTAGCTTGCGATAGAGCGTTGAACGCCCAATTCCCAAGCGCCTAGCAACCTCTGTCATACGGCCCCCGTAATGAGAGATTGCTGTGCGGATCATCTCTTCCTCCACGCTGGTCAGCGTGCGCACATGACCTTCACCATCAAGGGAGCGCATGTATCCAAAGGGAGGTTGTTCCGCATCGAAGGCTGAAACGGCTTCGACCTGAAGAAATTGTTCGTCCTGCTGTTCCTCCCACTTACTCGCCACACCAAGGGATGAAGAATAGACGTCAGTCTGCGGTTCTTTCTTTCCGACAGACGATGCTGCCGCATAACTCATTGGCGTATCAGTCGCTTGAGCTATTTGTGGGAAGTCTTCGCATGTCAGGCTTGGACCATCGCACAGGACAACGGCGCGGAATACTGCGTTTTCGAGCTGGCGAATGTTGCCAGGCCAGTCATAACTCTTAAGCATATTAACTGTGTCAGAAGTGATGCCCGTGATTTGAGGTTTGCTCTCTTCTGCAGCAAATCGCGCGAGAAAATGGCGGGTTAACTCAGGGATATCCTCACTACGATCCCGGAGGGGAGGGACCCAGATTGGGAAGACATTGAGACGGTAGTAGAGATCCTCGCGAAACTTACCTTCTTTCACCTGATCGATCAGGCGCCGGTTTGTTGCGGAGATCAGGCGGAAGTCCACTTTTGCCGGTTTGCGCGCTCCGACCGGGTCCACTTCACCCTCCTGCAAAGCGCGGAGGAGTTTTACCTGAACTTCAAGAGGCAGTTCGCCAACCTCATCAAGGAACAAAGTGCCGCCATTAGCCTCTTGGAATTTACCGATGTGCTTTTCTACGGCACCGGTGAATGCACCTTTCTCATGGCCAAAAAGAATGGATTCCACCAAGTGGTCCGGAATAGCTCCGCAGTTTACAGTGACAAATGGCTTGGACCGCCTTTCACTGGAACCTTGAATAGCGCGCGCAATCAGCTCCTTGCCAACACCAGACTCGCCTTCGATCAGGATTGGAATGTTGGAGGAAGCGGCCCTTTCGCCCAGTCGTAACACACGGTCCATGGGCTCTGAGCGTGTCACGATATTCTTGAAGGTGAGAGTGCCATCTGCGTGTTTGTGGAGGCGTGTGAGTTCGCCTTCCAACGCGGCAACCTTGAGCAGGTTGGTGATGGAAACTTGTAACCGTTCTGGCCGGCATGGCTTTACGACGAAGTCCTGAGCTCCGGCGCGCATGGCCTCAATGACCGTTTCGATGCTGCCATTCGATGTTTGCACGATGACAGGCACTGCATTTTTGGCAGCGCGTGTCCCTTCGAGAACCTGAAACCCGTCTACTGCGGGCATCATGAGATCAAGGATCACCAAGTCAATTTCTGACTGCGCCTTACCAGTCAGGATTTCCAGTGCCTCGCGGCCATCAACGCAGCTTTTGGAGCGATATCCGAATTGTTTTACTGCGGCTTCCAGCAAGCGACGTTGGACCGGATCATCGTCTACGATCAAAATGCGCTGTGCCATGGAAATCCCTTCAAATTGACTGGAGAGTAATGCATAGTGTGCCAATTCAGGTCATCCTGCACGCAATTTGGTAAACAAAATGCCCACTTCAATTTGGGGATCTTGCAAAAAGACGCCATTGCATGTGGAAGGATTGGACGCATATTAAAACGGTGTGCTGCAGAACTGGTTTTGCGCACTTCAGGTTGTTTTTTTGGCGCAATGCCAACCCATAATCGGACGCTCATATGACACTCAAGTACGTCACTCCTTCTTCCATCGCCTATCAAAGTGCTGATGCAGCCACGGCAGAGTCTGCCCTTGGTGATCTTCCGGAGTGGGATCTTTCTGTTTTCTATAGCTCTATTGACGATCCGGAGATTGATCGGGATATGGCGCGGGCGAAAGATCTGGCGGAGCAGTTCGAGACTGATTGCAAGGGCAAACTTGCCGAGATTGCAGCGCGTTCCGGTGACGAGCTTGCAGCGGTTGTTCGCCGCTATGAAGAGCTTGAAGATCTGATGGGGCGCATTGGTTCATTTGCTGGCCTAGCGTATACCTACATCACCACGGATCCGGCCCGCCAGAAGTTCTATGGTGATGTGCAGGAGAAGCTGACCACAGCAAGCCTTCATATGCTCTTCTTCTCGCTTGAGATGAACAAGATTGAAGATGAAGTGCTGGAAAAAGCGCTCGCCTCTGAAAAGCTTGCTTATTACCGTCCATGGTTGGAAGACCTGCGTAAAGAGCGGCCTCATGAACGTAGTGAGGAGATTGAGCAGCTGTTCCATGAAAAGCATGTGACTGGTGCTGCTGCATGGAACCGTTTGTTTGATGAGACGATTTCCGGTTCTCGTTACGAGATTGATGGTGAAGAGCTTTCCATCGAGCAAACGCTGAACCTGCTGCAAGGTCCAGATGGGGAAATGCGTGAGAAGGCTGCTGCGGCGCTTTCTAAAACGTTTTCCGATAATCTGAGCATCTTCACGCTGATCACGAACACGTTGGCAAAAGATAAAGACACCTACGATCGTTGGCATAACTTTGAGGACATTGCTGACAGTCGGCACCTAGCCAACCGGGTAGAGCGCGAAGTTGTAGATGCGCTGGTGGATGCGGTTCGGACCGCTTATCCGCGTCTGTCACACCGCTACTATGCAATGAAAGCCAAGTGGCTTGGTGTTGAGAAGATGAAATTCTGGGATCGTAACGCGCCATTGCCGCAGGCTGATACCCGCGAAATTCCGTGGGATGAGGCTAAGAGCACAGTGCTGGATGCCTATTCCAAGTTTGCGCCTGAGCTCTCTGATATTGCGGAGCAATTCTTTGATAAGAACTGGATTGATGCCGCGGCTCGCCCAGGAAAGTCTCCGGGTGCTTTCTCTCATCCCACAGTGCCAAGTGCGCACCCGTTTGTGTTGATCAACTACCAAGGCAAAATTCGCGATGTCATGACACTCGCGCATGAGCTTGGTCATGGTGTGCATCAGGTTCTTGCTGCACCAAATGGTGCGTTGATGGCACCAACACCGCTGACACTGGCTGAGACGGCTTCTGTGTTTGGTGAAATGCTGACCTTTAAGGATTTACTGGCGAAGGCCGAGACACCTGAGAAGCGTCAGATCATGCTCGCTAGCAAAGTGGAAGACATGCTGAACACGGTTGTGCGCCAGATTGCGTTCTACACCTTTGAACGTCAGGTGCATGAGCTACGCAAGGAAGGTGAGCTGACTGCCGAGCAGATTTCAGCGATTTGGATGGGTGTTCAGGAAGAGAGCCTTGGTGAGGCGATTGATCTTGAAGGTGGCTATGAAAACTACTGGACCTACATCCCGCATTTCATCCATTCGCCGTTCTATGTTTACGCTTATGCCTTTGGTGATTGTCTGGTGAACTCGCTCTATGCGGTTTACGAGGAAACAGAAGAGGGCTTCCAGCAGAAGTACTTCGACCTGCTGAAAGCGGGCGGCACCAAACACCACAGCGAACTGCTTGCTCCATTCGGCCTCGACGCCACCGACCCTGCCTTCTGGCAGAAAGGTCTGGCAGTGATCGAACGCTTTATCGATGAGCTGGAAGAGATGGACAAGGCGTAAGTTATACGTAGCTTGAGCTTTTCAAGGCGGGAGCTTCGTGCTCTCGCCTTTTTTATTGCAAAATAGCGTGTGGTATCTTGCTAGCGGTGTTGGTCTATCAGGATGGGATTGCCATCCGGATCAATCACTGTGAAGTTTGCTGGGCCTGACGTGGTTTCATCTGCCTCAGGCCCATGAATTTCGACACCATTTGCCTTCAAGTGCTTCTGGAGCTCTCTTATGTCGGTGAAGTTATCAAGGGCCTGCGCGTCCTGATTCCATCCGGGATTGAAGGTCAGCATGTTTTTCTCAAACATTCCCTGAAATAGTCCGATGATTGTCTCGCCATTTTTCATGATGGCCCAACCAGCCGTGCCGTCACAAGCTGGATCGCATGTGAATCCGAGTTTTTGGTAGAATGCGATTGAAGCTTTGATGTCTTTGACCGCCAAGCTGATTGAAAATGCACCGAGTTGCATGTGACTTCCCCCTCAAGAAAAATAGTAAAGCATTTTGAGAACAGCGTAACGGAAGATTGCTAGCTCTTAAACCGGCAAGGGGTGAGCCTGCATAAGTTTGAGGTTGTGTTGCAACGCTCATTCCTTTATTGCAGTTTATTATACGGTGTATAATAAATGGGGATTGGTGCTATGGTGAGTGGGCATGTTTTTATCGCGACCAGTTTGGATGGGTTTGTTGCGCGGGAAGATCGGGCGTTGGATTGGTTGATGAAACAGCCAAGCACCGGAGAAGACTATGGCTATGATGGCTTTATGGAGCGAATGGATGGGCTGATCATGGGGCGAGGGTCCTATGAGACCGTGTTGGGATTTGAGACTTGGCCCTATTCAAAGCCGGTTGTTGTTTTGAGCAAGACACTTACGCAGACCGATGTGCCAGACGCGCTGAAAGACAAAATTCGTATAACCGCATCTAATCCAGTGGAGGTTATGGCGGAGCTGTCAGCGGAAGGTTGGAAACGTGCGTATGTTGATGGTGGCAAGGTGGTGCAGTCATTTATTCGAGCAGGGTTGGTAGAAGATATCCTTCTTACTCATGTTCCAATTTTGATTGGTCGCGGATTGCGTTTGTTTGGTGATCTTGCTGCGGATATTGATCTTGAGTTGGTTTCCAGCCGGGCTTTCAAATCCGGTATGGTGCAGAGCCATTATCGATTGATGTCAGGCCTGGGGAGTTGAGGATGGGACGGCCGGCGAAATCGCAGAAGTTACTCGGCAAAGAGCGGATTTTTGAGGAAGCGATGCTGCTTCTGGATGAGGGGAGTGAACCTGCGGTCACCTATCGAGAGCTTGCCAAACGGCTCGATGTTACTGCGATGGCTGTTAAACACCATGTTGGGTCGCGCAAGGAGTTGTTTCAGCAGCTTATTGTGCGTGCTTTTGAAGGGACTACGGATGTACCTGAAGAGCTGAGTGGCGCTGCCGCTCTTACTCATAGGCTTGAGAGCTATTGTGAGAGAGTGATTGCGCATCCAGCGCTTATGCAGAGTATTTTGGCAAATCCTGCTTTGATGCCGCACCAGCTGCATTTATTGACAGCGCAAATCCGCTCCTACGTCCGTTCTTTGCTTTCTAACGAAAGTGAGGTTGAGATCGTTGTCGGTTTAATTGCTGACTACACTCATGGCTTCGCGACCAGTGTGGCAACTTATCGAGATGGAAGTTCTGATGTAAAAGGATTGCGGATCGAGGACTATCGAAGAGGGTTAGAGTGGATATTGGCGAGGTTATCCTGACTGCCGTTGCTTGAAGAAATATTGCATTGAAATCGAAGGTGTTTTTTTCGAGTGATGAAGAAATATTCATCGTGCGCATAGCGACGCTAGATTCTCCAAAAAAACGCTATTTTTCGGCATTTCCGGCGCTATCTGGCATTGTTCTGGAGGGCCTGTCCTGCTACATGCTGCGACAGAATTGTAAAGCATACGAGGACTAGCATGATCCCGCGCTATTCGCGTCCTGACATGGTCGCTATTTGGTCTCCTGAAACGAAATTCCGCATCTGGTTTGAGATTGAAGCTCATGCCTGTGATGCTTTGGCAGAGTTGGGTGTGATCCCGAAAGAGTCTGCTGCGAAGATCTGGGAGAAGGGCGGTCCTGCGACTTTCGATATCCCTCGCATTGACGAGATCGAACGTGAGACCAAACACGATGTGATTGCGTTCCTCACCCATCTGGCTGAGATTGTTGGTCCGGATGCGCGCTTTGTGCACCAGGGCATGACTTCTTCTGACGTTCTGGACACTTGCTTTAACGTTCAGCTGGTTCGTGCTGCAGACCTTCTGCTGGCTGATATGGACAAGCTGCTGGCTGCATTGAAGCGCCGTGCGTTTGAACACAAAGACACAGTGACCATCGGTCGTTCCCACGGTATTCATGCTGAGCCAGTGACTTTTGGTCTGAAGATGGCGCAGGCTTATGCTGAGTTTGATCGCTGTAAGAAGCGCCTTGAGCTGGCTCGTGAAGAGATCGCAACCTGTGCCATTTCCGGCGCTGTTGGTACATTTGCAAACATTGACCCGCGTGTTGAAGAGCATGTTGCGGAGAAGCTGGGTCTGGGTGCTGAGCCTGTATCCACTCAGGTTATTCCGCGTGACCGTCATGCCATGTTCTTTGCGGTGCTGGGTGTGATCGCTTCTTCCATCGAGCGTTTGTCGACTGAAGTTCGTCATTTGCAGCGGACCGAGGTTCTGGAAGCCGAGGAGTTCTTCTCCAAAGGCCAGAAAGGCTCTTCTGCGATGCCGCACAAGCGTAACCCAGTGCTGACCGAAAACCTGACCGGTCTGGCGCGTATGGTTCGCTCTTATGCAATGCCTGCGATGGAAAACGTTGCGCTATGGCACGAGCGCGATATTTCGCACTCTTCCGTTGAGCGCATGATCGGTCCTGATGCGACTGTGACACTGGATTTTGCGTTGGCTCGTCTGACCAATGTAATGGAAAATCTGGTGGTTTACCCAGAACGCATGATGGGTAACATGGATCGTCTCGGCGGTCTGGTGCACTCCCAGCGTATTTTGCTGGCACTGACACAGGCTGGTGCGTCTCGTGAAGACAGCTACCGTCTGGTCCAGCGCAATGCGATGAAGGTTTGGGACAGCTATCAGGTTTCCGGTGATGCGAAGGTCGACTTCCTGACTGAGTTGCTGGCGGATGAAGATGTTCGCAACTACCTGTCTGAAGAGCAGATCCGCGATCGTTTTGACCTTGGTTACCACACCAAGAATGTTGATGTGATCTTCAAGAGGGTCTTTGGCGAGGCCTAAGTCGCCGAGTACACACAAGTGGAGAGGATGATGAAGCTTTATGGTCTACGGATTTTTGTAAGTGACATCGGAAAGGCCAAGGAGTTTTATGTTAAAACGCTCGGTCTTCCTCTTAGCTGGGAAATGCCTGAGCTTGGCGCATTTGGTGCCAAGCTCGACAACGCTGAACTCATTGTTGAGCAGGCGCATAACGAAGAAGACCGCGAGTATATAGGCCGGTTTTTGGGCACCACACTTCAGGTCGATGACATTGTCGATACCTATGAACGCCTTTGTGAGAAGGGCGTTGTTTTCTCCAGTCCCCCTGAAAAACAGGTGTGGGGCGGAGTTCTTGCACATTTTCATGATCCGTTTGGTAATGTTTTGACACTGCTGGGCGAACCTCACTGACAATACGGCTGCGTTTGTTTTAATGGAGCGTAGGCGGATCAGGAGTCATTGCTATGAGAATTGCGGTTATCTCGGACATTCACGGCAACTTGCCTGCTTTGGAAGCTGTTCATCACGACATCAAGTACAAGTCGCCGGATTTGGTTTTTAATCTGGGTGATTGCGTTTCCGGGCCGTTGTGGCCTGAAGAAACGGCACAGTACCTGATTGCGGAGAACTGGCACACTGTACGCGGCAATCATGATCGGCATCTGGTGGACCATAGCCAGTCGGAGATGGGGCCAAGTGATGCTTATGCCTATTCAGTTCTCTCGGAAGAATCCAAAGCATGGCTGAAACAGCTGCCGACGCAAATGGAGCATGTGGAGAATGTGTTTTTGTGCCACGGAACACCGAGTGCAGATGATGTCTATCTTACTGAAGAGGTTTGTAACGGTCACACGAAGATTGCATCGCCGGAACATGTGTTGAAGCACATTGGCGAGGTGATCTCTCCGCTGATTGTGTGTGGGCACTCGCATATCCCGCGGGTGATCTGGGTGGATACGACCGGACAGATTGTAATGAATGCGGGAAGTGTCGGGCTGCCGGCTTATGAGGATGACAAGCCACATCCGCATGTGATGCAAGTGGGAAGCCCTCATGCGCGGTACACGATTGTGACGCGGGTGGGGACGCGGTGGTCCTTTGAAGAGCGGGCGGTGAACTACGATTGGGACCAAGCAAGTAGAAAAGCTGCGCGTAATCAACGGGGAGATTGGGCTGGTGCTTTGAAAACCGGCTATTTTCGTCCTATTAAGCTGCCAGAGTTTTTAGCACGACCACGGATTGAGGAACCCTATGAAGATTTCTGAGGCGGACATTCTTATTGTCCCCGGCCTGTTTGGCTCCGACGCAAACCACTGGCAGAGCCGTTGGGAGGCAAAATTCTCCACTGGTCGGCGCATTGAACAGAGTGATTGGAGCAAGCCAAATCTTGAGGATTGGGTCGACACTGTTGTTAAAGCCGTTGAGGAAGCGACGCGCCCGGTGGTGCTTGTTGCACATTCTGCTGGCGTTGCTACGGTGGTTCATGCTGCGCCGCGCATCAAAAACTGGGTGAAGGGTGCTTATCTGGTTGCGCCAGCTGATGTGGATGACAGCTCCCGTGTACCTTCTGAACTGAAAGGGTTTGGGCCGTTCCCGACATCCCCGTTGCCATTCCATGCAAAGCTTGTTGCGAGCCGCAATGATCCTTATTGCACATTTGAGCGTGCCGAGCAGCTTGCGAAGCTCTGGAATGTGCGTTTGCAGGATGCCGGAGAGACGGGCCATATTAACTCTGATAGCGGGCAGGGGCCATGGCCGGAGGGGATCATCTCGTTTGCTCATTTTATGAAAGAGCTTGGGTAGCTCGTCTATCTTGCTGATCGCCCACCTTACGGTGCATGTTTTATGCTTGGAGGGCAGTCAAGGAACGGTTTGCACACACCCACCTTTCTTTGTAGTTCCCTCCAACTGCTCATAGGCGGAATAGTTTGGCGAGGCGGCGCATTCGTTCGATATGATTGTTCGAGAGCCGATTTAGGCCTTTGCATGTTCTGACAGATAGTAGCTCGGTGTGTGTCCGGTCAGTTTTTTGAATGCCCTGCTGAAATGGGCATGGTCGAAGTAGCCGAGGGATTGGGCGAGGTCTGTCAGGTTCAGGCTTCGACCGGAATTGATCGTATCGACTGCGGCCAACATACGATAACGCTCGATTACCCATTTGGGATTGATGCCGATATGGCTTTGGAACAGGCGCTGGATCGTTCTTGTTTGGAATCCGGAGGCTTGGGATAGGTCTGTCAGGTTGTTGATCTCTTCTGATTTGGCGATGAGTTCAACAAGTGCATTTGCATCTTGGGCCTTTGTGGTAAGGGGCTGTTGATGTGAGATCAGGAGCTTATCTATGTGGCGGGCAAAGTCTTTGGGATCTTCAGCAGACCTCAGCTGAGCCTCCAGTTGGTGATCGGATTGTTTCAGGAATGGCTCGATATCTGTGTGGGTGTTGAGGAGCCGGGATGGGTTATATCTGAAGAAGTCCGCAAAAGCGCCGGGACGAAACTTTATGCCAAACACACGGCCAGTTTCCTGAAGGGTGTAGTAAAACACGCCCGTGTTAATGCCAAAAACGCCTGTGTCGTGAGATGTGTCGATGACAATGTGCTGGGATGGGTGGGGTAGGTTGGCCTGCTGGTAAGGTGGTTTATCCCTTAAATCCCAAGTGATTAGCCAGTAAAACTCAATTGCTGGCTGCAATGGTTCTGCCGGAAGAAACCTGTCCAGATTGAAGTGTTGAAGGCTGCTGTGCTGGTTCAGTAGGCCGCTGATCTGGCTTGGAGTTTCAATCTGATTTGGCATAGGCATAAAAGATCGCAGCTGTCGCGCTTTTACAAGCCCTTACTGGGCTCTCACTGTAGATGTTCGGTTTCTTTTGAACAAGGAGCTGATGATGGTGAAGGTGGTATGCACATATAGTCTTGAAGAGTGGAAGGAAGAGGTTGTTGAGGCACTCTCCCAAGCAGGAAAGGTATCTTCTGTACGGGCACGTGGTCCTGTCGCGGGAGATATTGTCGGGCAGGTGAATACGTTCTACTTGCTTGCTTATGTGGCTGAGAAGCTGGGGAGTTACACCGGGTATACGCAAATCTCGGGATGTTATGGTGCGCGTGACGGCACGTTTCTTATTGAGGAAACCGGGGTGTTTGATGCGGAAGGTGTCCGTTCTTCAGTGCGCATTGTTCCCGGTTCAGGTACTGGAGATTTCAAGGGTATTGCAGGCTCTGGTAATTTTATTAGCTCCCATGGCAGCACTGTCGAATGCCGGTTTGAGCTGGAGTTTGCGGAGCGAGTTGAATTCGCAGGAACAAAGATGTGATTAGGTAATTCTTAAAAGTTCCCTTGGGTTTCCTGCGTTTTCTGCTAGTTTTGCAGTGCACTATGTCTTGCAACAAGAGTATGAGGCGCAGGAACCCTATATGCCTTCCACACGTGACCATGAAGCAAATCGGATGACTGCCCGCATTGGCCGCTATGCCAAGGTTGGTGGTAATATGAGCGGTATTGCAGCCAAGCTTGCAGCTGGCAAGTTGCTTGGGTGGGAACAGGACCCGACCAAGAATGCAGCTGCTATTGCTGAAACTCTCGGTGAGCTAAAAGGTCCATTGATGAAGGTGGCGCAGCTGCTTTCAACCATACCGGATGCGGTTCCACCTGAATATGCGACTGAACTGGCGATCCTGCAGGCGAATGCTCCACCGATGGGCTGGGCGTTTGTTAAACGGCGCATGCGTGCTGAGCTTGGGCCGGGTTGGCAGGATAAGTTTGACAGCTTCGAGAAGGAACCTGCAGCTGCAGCTTCTCTTGGTCAGGTGCATAAAGCCATGGATCTGGAAGGAGCTCAGCTCGCCTGCAAACTGCAGTATCCGGATATGGACAGTGCTGTTGAGGCTGATTTAAACCAATTTAAAATGTTGCTTGCTTTGCATCGGCGGTTCCGGCCTGCGATTGAGACTTCTGAGATAGAGAAAGAAGTTGGAGACCGACTGCGGGAGGAGCTGGATTATCGCAGGGAAGCGCGGCATTCCAAGCTTTACGCCAATGTGTTTGCTACAGATGATCAGGTTCGGGTTCCAGATGTGTTTGAAGATCTGTCAACGCGGCGTCTGCTTTCTATGTCTTGGTTGGAAGGCCGTCCGCTTCTGGCCTACCGGCAGGAGAAGCTGGAGGCCCGCAACAAGATTGCGCAGGTCATGTTCAAGGCATGGTGGCATCCGTTTGCGAAATATGGCGTGATCCATGGTGATCCGCATTTGGGGAACTATACAATTTTTGAGGATGGTACGGAGCCGGTGGGCGTGAACCTACTGGATTATGGCTGCGTGCGCATCTTTCCGCCTGACTTTGTTCAAGGGGTGGTGGATCTGTACTACGGCTTGCTTGATGACCATCCGGAGCGCGTGGTTGCCGCCTATGAGACATGGGGTTTCAATGGGCTGTCCAATGAACTCATCGAAACGCTAAACATCTGGGCGAACTTCATTTTTGGTCCTCTCTTGAGTGATCAGGTCCGCTCGATCGCCGATGGTGTTTCGCCAGCGAGTTATGGGCGTAATGAGGCGTTCAGAGTGCACCAGTCTCTCAAAGAACTGGGGCCGGTGAAGATCCCTCGTTACTTCGTCTTTATGGATCGGGCCGCTATCGGACTTGGGTCCGTGTTCCTTCATTTGCGGGCTGAGCTTAACTTCCACCGTCTGTTTAACGAGCAGATTGATGGATTTGGACAGGATGTGCTGACGGCCCATCAGAAGCATCAGCTGAATTTGTGTGGTTTGACTGATGAGCGTTGAGGTACATACTCTCATTGTTGGAATTATCCCCGAAACGCCGGTTATTTTCTGAGCGGTTCCCAACGGAAGTTGCGTCACACGACGATGTGGTGTTAAAGACTGGATTAGGAAAACTACTTGTTTCGAGGGGGAAACATGGCTGACGGGAGTGCGTCTGTTATGGATTATAAGGAACACGAGAAGACCTACAAGAACTTCATCAACTTCTCCAAAGTTGGGATTCTTGCAGCTCTTACATTTGTACTCGCTATTGCAATGGTTGGATTTGGTGGTACTGCCGGGACGGTCTGGGCAAGCATCACCACAGTCGCAACTGTGATTGCAGCAGGTGTCGGAATGGCATCTGGCGACAGGTCCCACGTTGTGCCAGGAATTGTCTTCCTGCTTGCAGGCGTGGTGACAATTGTACTGACAGTCTAAGAAACCTTCGGGTTTTAGATGTTTCTTGAGGATCGCAGGAACCGTGTGTTTCTGCGATTTTTCATTTCAACCCCGAGATCTGCCAGAAGCGCTGCCCTTTTCCGATCATTATTGAAGGGTAGGGTTTTTCGTAAAGTTGTTCTGAGTTCGGGTATCTTATGTCTACTGCGCAAACTGTTCGCGTCCTTCTGCGCTGCTCGTTGCTACTTGCAATCTTCATTGTGGTTGCAATCGTGTCATCGCCCTCGCATTCTGCCGCACCTGATCCAGGTTTCTCTCAGGTTTTGAGGGACGAGGGCCTTACAGTGCGTGGCGACAATTACGAGATTGTGCCTCCGGTTCTGCGAGACGGGACGCTGCTCGTTTATAATCTCAAGGTTCAAGGCAAGATTTACAAAGTGCGCGGAACGGCGACTTTGAAAAAGCGCATCAACGAACTCTATGCGGTTGAGAACATCGAGAGGCTGGATACGGTTTCTCAGGCAGGTGAGGGCGTTGTAACGGCCGTTGCCAAGCCTCTGAGGTTTCTTGGAAGTCTGGTGACTGCCCCAAAGCAAACGCTGAGCTCAACCGTTGATGGGGTTGGCTTGTTGTATAATGGGACCGTGAATGCGATTAACGGCAAGGCAGGTATGACTGCTCGTTCACAAGGTGATCCAAAAGAGCCTTCTACGGTGGAAAGTATAGCAGCTGCGGTGGTGGGGCGAGATGAAGCGCGTCGGTACATTGCCGTTGCGGCGAACGTGGACCCTTACACAACCTTTCCTCCACTATCAGATGAACTTGATAAAGCTGCTTGGGCCTATGCAACGTCCAACCGTTTGGCCAATTTTGCGACCATCTTCATTCCTGGAGGTGTTGGTACTGCCGTTTACGGCGTTGTGTCGACGTCGAATTTTAGTGAATCGCTCAAGGCTAGTCCTACGGTTGCGGATGAAACCATGCGCAAAATGCTGAGCGAGATGGCTATTCCTCAGGCCACGACACAGGCCTTCCTGAGTGCCACTTCTATGACGCGTGGTGAGAAGATTGTGTTTGTTGCAAGCCTTAAAGCGCTGAAGGGGGTTCACGGTCGAAGTGCACTGGTTGATCAGGTCAGCCGCAATGGGATTTCGCAGGACGCTGGTTACTATTATTTGCTGGGTCTGATGATGATCGCCGACTATCATATTGATAGCGAGCGTCTTGTATCTGTTGAGCTTATTGATGGCGTTCCGGTTGGTACAACCCGTACCGGTCGGATGGTTGCCTTTATTGCCGGAGATAGAATTGGTTGGGATGCTGAGCAATCTGCCGCCACTCTCGATATTGCCGGTCGGGTCAATCATGCCCGTTCTGAGGCTGGTACGAATGAACTGCGCGTGCTGGGGCTGGTTCATCCCATGTTGAAAACAGAGCTTGCTGCTTTGAACTGGGTTATCCGCGAAAAAGCGCCATTGGCCACATTTGCAGAAATTGACGTAACCAGCTGATTAGAAATGTGTTTGGGGTGAACTCTGGAAGTGCCACCCCAAAACCCAAGGAGCAACAATCAAAATATCGGTGCTTATGGTGAGAGCGCGCTGGCTGGTGATTGGCCGCGCCTTATGCCCTTTCATGAGCGAGGTGGTCCATGAAAATTGCCGATATTCTTGATAAGGCTTCTATGCCGATTGCTTCACCTGCTTACCCTAAAGGGCCATACAGGTTTGTAGATCGCGAGTTCTTCGTGGTCTCCTATGAAAGTGATCCTGATGCCATTCGCGCAGCATTGCCCGAACCTTTGGAGCCGGATGGGTCCAATACTGTGATGTTTGAGGTGATCCGGATGCCGGACTCCGCTGGCTTTGGGGACTACACCGAGTCTGGCATTGTGATTCCGGCAAAGTACCACGGCAAACCGGTGAACTTTACTCAGCAGATGTTCCTTGATGACGCTCCGCCGATTTTTGGTGGGCGTGAGATCTGGGGGTTTCCGAAGAAACTCGGTCATCCAGAGTTGAGCGTGGAGGGAGCGACGCTGACGGGGCACCTGGAGTTTGACGGGGTGACGATCGCCATCGCGACCATGGGCTATAAGTATCAGCATCTCCTCTATGATGTTGAGCATGGGACACAGTGCCATCCCGATGCAATTCTCAAAAAGCTGCAAAAAACACAGGTGAACCTGAAGCTTATTCCTGATGTGGATGGTTCTCTGGCGATTGCACAGCTTGTTGCCTATGAAGTTTGTGATGTCACGGTGAAGGGGGCATGGTCCGGTCCTGCAAGCTTGCAATTGTTCCATCATGCAAATGCGCCGGTTGCTGAGCTGCCAATGCTTAAGTCACTTGGCGGGGTTCATTTTATCACAGATCTCACTCTGCCTTATGGTCGGGTCATGTATGACTACTTAAACCCCTAATGGGTTTGCTGAAGGGGAGGAGGCTTATGCGACGCTGTTTCGGGGTTCTCTGGTTTGTGGTGATCAGCTTACTTGCTGGACTTCAATGGTTGCCCCATGCGGCTGGCTTTGAGTTGAAGCCCTTTAAGGATGAGCTGTTTGCCTACCCTCGTGCGCTCGAACAGAGGATGGGTGGAGCTTTCTTGCGGCTTGATTATCAGATCCAGCGGGATTTGCGGGATCGTGATGAGGTGCCCGAGCGGCGTGTTGAGGGGCGTTATGTTTCAAGCAGGCCCTCTTGGTACGTGAAAGAACGCTCTGCCGTGCTTGTTGGTCGCAAGCGCAAGTACATCCGTGTTGGGGCACCAAGTTTGGACACGAGGCTGGTGTTCGTCTATCTGCATGGCAAGGGGGGGAACCGCAAGCAGGGCAATGCGGACTGGACGTTTGGGGGAAACTTCAATCGCCTCAAGAACCTGATGGTGCGGAACCAAGGTGTCTATCTGTCTCCGGATGTGAAGCTGGAAAGCCCAAGAGGTGCGCAGGAAATTCGCGAGTTGATTGCGCAGTACCGACAGGTAGCGCCTCGGGCCAAGGTGATTGTGGCCTGTGGTTCGATGGGCTCGCAGGTTTGTTATGCGCTTGCGGATGATGCTGGTGTTGCAGGTGCGTTGAGCGGCCTCTTTATTTTGGGAGGTGCAACGGATCAGCGGTTGTTGACCAGTGAAGCAGTTAGGTCAGGTGTGCCGATTGTGTTTGGGCATGGAAGTGCTGACAGGGTTTACGACTGGGAGAGGCAATATCAGCTGTTTCGTGCAGTTCTTGCGAGAAAGAAGAACTATCCGGTGCGCTTTCGGTTGTTTGAGACAGGCTCTCACGGAACACCCATCCGGATGATTGATTGGCGCGACGAGATTAACTGGATGCTGTCTGCTGCGTCAAAAGATGGGCAATAAAAAAGGCCGGTGAGACCGGCCTTTGGGGACTGATTGGGTGCTGGTTTAAGCTTGCGGCACACCCGTTGTTACAGCCAAGCGTTTGAAGCCGTCCCGTGCGGTCTGGTTCGATGCAGAGATTTGCAGAGCTCTGCTGTAGGACTGGCGTGCTTCGGTGATCTGGCCGAGAGCTTCTTCTGCACGACCACGGTTTGCCCAGGCAGATGCGGATTGGCTGTTCAGCGCGATTGCGGCATTGAAGTCTTTCAGCGCGGACTTTGGATCTCCGAGAGAAAGATAGGTTGCGCCGCGTGCGATCAAAGGTGAGTAGGCACTGGAGTTCAGGCCGACTGCTGCGGAAAAGTCGTTCAGCGCGGCTTCTTGCATTCCCTGTGCCTGATAGATGAGGCCGCGGTTGTGATAGGCCTGTGCATCACCGGAGTTCAGGCGGATGACTTCATTGTAATCGCGCAAGGCTGCGGTGTTCTGGCCAATTGAGCGGTAGGTGTTCCCGCGTCCATTGAGAGCCTTCACGTAGTCAGGTTTGATAGATAGCGCATTGCTATAATCCTGAATTGCCTGAGAGGTGTTGCCTTTGCGGCGCTCTACGAGTGCGCGGTTTGCATAAGCCTGATAGGAGTTGGGTCTTAGCCGAAGAGACTTATTGAAGTCCTCAATCGCCTGATCAAGGCGTCCGGCCTTTGCGTAGGCAATGCCGCGTTTGTTATACGCGTCCGCATCGACAGGATTGGTTTCGATCACAGCACTCAGACTATCGATGTTGGAGGATGAGCCAACAGCTTTGTCGATAGGTACATTCTGATAAACAAGTCCGGATGAGTTGGATTGGCATGCTGCGACGCCAAGGGCAAGCAGGCACGCGCAGGCGCCTTTAGCCAGTTTATTGTTCACGAGAATGTGCCCCATTCTTGAAGTGTCCTTGCAATAACACAGTAGCCTACACCTTAGTGTGGCAAAAAAAGGTCGAATGAACCAGCAGAAACAACAAACGGACCAACCGGTGTGCCGGATGGTCCGTTCTAAACTCTATTTCCGGTCAGTGCGCAGGCCATTGCCAAGCATTGTTGAACCTTAGCTGTGCGCAGTTCCGGATATCGCCGAATTAACGACGACCTTTGCCGACCAACAGGCCTTCACGCTGTGCTTTCTTACGAGCCAGCTTGCGAGTGCGGCGGATAGCTTCAGCCTTTTCGCGAGCCTTCTTTTCAGATGGCTTTTCGTAGTGGCCACGAAGCTTCATTTCACGGAAGATGCCTTCACGCTGCATCTTTTTCTTAAGCGCTTTCAGCGCCTGATCGACGTTATTATCGCGAACGAGAACCTGCACGCGTTTATCCTTACCTTCGAGCGTTCCGGATAGCATCTCCAGAACGACATAGATGAAATGAATGATAGCGATACTTAGCACATGTCTACGGGTTACAAGAACACCGTCGCCGCTTATGCGTCGCTTCTTGACGGGGTAACTAGCAGACTGAGTGTAGGCTGTCTACCTCCTTACTTGAGAATCCATGTTAATTTATAGATGGGATAAGGGGGAATACCTCTTGAAAAGCAAGGCAATCGCAGCAGCATGCGTTCGTATGCTTCAAATCGCCCTGCCGAGGCACTCTGCCATAAAGTAAAAGATAAGTAAAAATTGCTTTCAAAATTCATTATGACTTATGTTCCTTCTCTTCTAGGTCCGTATGCAATCTTAAGTTGCATTGGTTGTGCTCTCTCCTTTTGGGCGGAAAAAAGTCGTAAGAGCTTTTCTGAACGGTGGAAATCTAGGTGGAAATTTGAGTGAAGTTTGCTTCAAACGACGTTCGCTCTTATCCGGCCTGGAGCTGAGTCGGGTAACTTCATTTGGCTCGCTCAGTTGTGCTGTTGAAGAGGTCGTTTTAGACCCATGGATCGATTATTGAGAAAACTCTCGGTCCTTGTTCTCCGCAAGGGGTTTATGCTTGCAGGTGGATCATGCATACTCCGAGGGGCTTATTTGGGTAATCGATCAGAAGAAAGAATAAAGTAATGTGCCGCTGGCTTGCGTACCGTGGAGCTCCCATTTTTATGGAGGAGCTCGTTTCTATGCCCAACCACTCCCTGATCGCGCAGAGCATGCAATCTGCAGAAGCCAAGGTGAACACGAATGGGGATGGCTTTGGGATTGGGTGGTATGCGCACAACGCGGAGCCGGGTCTTTATCGGGATACACAGCCTGCGTGGGGTGATGAAAATCTTTTGAGCATTACCAAGCAAGTGAAGTCTTCCTTGTTCTTTGCCCATGTGCGTGCGTCTACCGGCACGGCGACGTCCCGTCCCAACTGTCACCCGTTTGCCGTCGGCAAATGGATGTTTATGCATAACGGGCAGGTCGGGGGGTATGATGATGTACGCCGGCAGATCGAAAGCCTAATAAGCGATGACTTCTATCGTTATCGGCAGGGTACGACAGACAGTGAAGCTCTGTTTCTTGCCATGCTAAGCCATGGTCTGGCTGAGGACCCTGTGGGCGCGGTGCAACAGGTGCTTGCGAAAACGCTCGAGATCATGAATTACAACAATGTCATTGCTCCTTTGCGCGTGGTGATGGCTTTGACTGATGGCGAGCGTCTTTATGCGGTGCGTTGCTCTAGCGATAACATCGTGCCAAGCCTTTACTATCGGCTACATAACAGCAATTTGAGTGTGGTCTCGGAGCCCTTGGAAAAGGGTGGGCAAGGCTGGTATGAAGTGCCTTGCGGGCACGTCATGGTGTATGGCGGTGATGCTGCGCCTTGCTTTATTCCTCTGGACATTCCCAAAGAGTTTTGCGAAGTAGCGTAGTCAACATTTTTCGAGTGGTTTTGCTTGGGCAAGCAAATCGCTTGTGAAAGTGGCGGTCTGTTTCTTTTATAGGAAGCTTCCTCCCAGCGAGATATTGCGGTCAATTACGGCTCGCGGTTTCGTTTATGATCTTGAGAGGCTCAAGTTCTGGAGGGGTTCCATGCCCTTTTCTTCAGGAGCTTATGATGACGCGGGTTGAATACACCAGCGTTGCCAAACCCACAGGCATGTCTGCATGGTGGGGGGAGTCTAATGCAACGCTGCTATTGGGATTGCCGTTGATCGGCGCGCAACTGGCGCAGATGGCAATCAATGCTACCGATGCACTGATGATCGGGTGGTTGGGTGCCACAGAGCTGGCAGCATCTGTGCTGGCTTTGCAGCTGTTCTTTCTAATGTGGCTGGGAGGACTCGGGTTCTTGCAGGCGGTTATGCCATTGGCCTCGAGAGCAGAAGGCAAAGGCGATACCCGTAATGTGCGCCGTGCTTCTCGTATGGGTCTTTGGGTGGCGCTCATTTACACGACCCTGGCGATGTTTGTACTTTGGCACGGTGAGAGCATTTTGCTCGCGCTGGGGCAGGACCCAGAGGTTTCTGCGATTGCTGCGGAATATCTGCGTGTCATGCAATGGTCGATGTATCCGTCGCTGTTTGTTGCGGCGTTGCGTAGCTTTCTCACCAGCATCGAGCGTTCGCAGATCGTGCTGTGGGCGACTGTGGTGGGTGCGGTGATCAATGCGCTTCTCGATTATGTGCTGATCTTTGGCTATTGGGGCTTTCCTCAGCTGGGGATTCTTGGTGCAGGTATTGCCTCTGTTCTAACCGCTTTTGCATCCTGTGTGATTTTGATCGCCTACGTGTTCTCTGAAGAGAAGTCGCGCAAGTATGAAGTGTTTGTTCGCTTTTGGCGTGCAGACTGGCCTGCTTTCTTCGAGATCCTGCGTCTTGGCTGGCCGATCTCCCTGATGTTGGTTGCTGAAGTTGGTTTGTTTGCAGCTGCAGCCCTGATGATGGGGTGGATCGGTACGCTGGAGCTTGCGGCGCACGGGATTGCTGTTCAGCTTTCCGGTATTGCGTTCATGATTCCGCTTGGGCTTTCCAGTGCTGCCGTTGTGCGCGTTGGTATTGCTACGGGTCGCTCTGATCCAGATGGTATCACCCGTGCTGCTTGGGTTGCTTTGATCTGGGCGATTATCATGGGTGTGCTTGGAGCAATCTTGTTTGTTGCGTTTCCTGACACGTTAATTGCGTTCTATCTGGATAGCGCTAATCCAGATGCAGCTGACGTCATTCGCCTTGGAGTGCCTTTGGTCTTTATTGCTGCGGTTTACATGGTGGTTGATGGCATTCAGGTGGTTGCTGGTGGCGTTTTGCGCGGTCTTTCTGATACGCGCATTCCAATGGTGATTGCCGTGATTGGCTACTGGATCATCGGCGTGCCGCTTTCTTACGTGATGGCCTTCAATTTTGACTGGGGCCCGGAGGGAATCTGGGTTGGGTTGGCCAGCGGTCTGTTTATCACCGGCATCCTGTTGCTGATCCGGTTTCAGAGGCGTGAGCAGCTTGGACTGGTCAAGCTCGGATAATAAGTCATAAAAACAAAGCCCCGAAGATCACCAGTTCTTCGGGGCTTTTTTGTTGTTCTGTTGACTGATCAGGATTTTGGAGAGAGGCGGTTGATGTGGCCCATCTTGCGCCCATCACGGGTTTCTGCCTTGCCATACAGTGTGAGGCGTGCGTTTGGCTCTGATAAGGCTGCTTGCCAAATGTCGACATCACTCCCAATCAGGTTTTCCATAATGACATCATGTGCGCGGGTGGGTACACCCAGTGGCCAGCCAGCGATGGCGCGAATATGCTGCTCGAACTGGGAAACCGGGCATGCGTCTTCTGTCCAGTGGCCGGAGTTGTGAACGCGTGGAGCGATCTCGTTCACCTTCAGCTCGGTTGCGTTGCCGTTTTTGACGACGAACAATTCCACGCCCATCACACCAACATATTCGAGTGCCACTGCAATGCGGGTAGCCATCTGGATGGCTTCCTCTCTGGTTTGCTCCGGAATGTCGGCAGGTACGCTGGAAGTCTTGAGGATGTGGTTCTTGTGGTAGTTATCCGCAGGGTCGTAACACTTCACCGTGCCGTCCACGCCGCGGGCGACAATGACAGAGATCTCTTTTTCAAACGGCACGATCCCTTCCAGAATGGCTGGCTGGTTGCCGAGATGCTCCATGGCGCCTTTGATATCTTCCGGCGTGCGGATCATGATCTGGCCTTTGCCGTCATAGCCAAATCGGCGGGTTTTGAGGACACCTTGTCCGCCTAGCTTCACAAGAGCGGCTTCCAGTTCTTCCTGGGTATCCACCTTGATGAACCGCGCGACTTGTGTGGCGGCCTCTTCTGAAAGGAATGTCTTTTCTACCAGACGGTCCTGTGAGACCTTTAGGGCGCGTGGCCCCGGGCGAACCAGAACGAACTGTTCCAGAATGCGGGCCGTCTCTCCGGGCACATTCTCGAACTCGTAGGTGACCACGGAAACGCTCTTTGCGAATCGGGTGAGGGCCTGTTCATCCTCATAGGCTGCGACGGTCTTTTCGCCGGAGACTTCAAAAGCCGGGCTGTTTTCATCAGGGCAATAGATGTGGCATTTAAGGCCCATCCTGCTGGCTGCTTGCGCGATCATACGGCCAAGCTGGCCTCCACCCAGAATACCAATCGTGTCACCAGGACGTAGTGTGGAACCCATTTCAAAAACTTCCTAGATGTTAGGGGGCCATATTTTAGGGTTAGATGTTAGCGCAGGTTGAAACAAAAAAAGGCGCCTGCAATTGGGCGCCTTTTGAATTATTACTCTTGTGGATTGACCGGCTTTTCTGCAATCGCCTGACTTTGCTTTTCGCGCCAGTCATCCAAGTTGGCAGCAATTTCCGGATCGTTGAGCGCCAGAATGGCTGCAGCCATGAGAGCTGCGTTGACAGCACCGGCGCGGCCAATGGCAAGGGTGCCGACCGGGATGCCTGCTGGCATCTGTACGATTGAGAGCAGGCTGTCCTGACCTTTCAGCGCACGCGACTCAATTGGCACACCAAATACAGGCAGTGGGGTCATGGAGGCTGCCATGCCCGGAAGGTGGGCCGCTCCACCTGCACCAGCGATGACAACCTTGAAGCCGTTGTCTTTTGCGGTTTTGGAGAACTCTACCAGACGGTCCGGTGTGCGGTGTGCGGAGACGATGCGAGCATCATAGGAGATTCCCAGTGCTTCTAGCGTGTCTGCTGCGTTTTTCATGGTTGGCCAATCGGATTGGCTTCCCATGATGATGGCGACTTCTGGCTGGTCTGTGCGGCTCATAAAACTGGCACCCTCTGAAGGTCTGGGTAGAAAGCGCGGATTATAGGAATACCGCAGCGTGTTTCAACCCAATTATAACAAGAAATGCCAATAGTATACGAAGGTTAGGGCGAGGCTTCCAAATTAGGCAATAATGTCAGGTAAGAGCTGTGTTTCCAGCATCTGGATTTTGTCTTTTAGCATAAGCTTTTTCTTTTTTAGGCGCTGTAGCTGCAGAATGTCTGAACGTCTTGTCTCGATGAGGGCTTCGATGGAATGATCGAGATCCCGGTGCTCCTGTCGTAGCTCAGCTAACTCGGAGCGAAGGCTTCGCTGATCTAGGTTGTCTTCCGTCATTGTTTTATCCTCACCTGACACCAAACGGCCTGTGTGCAAATCCATCCGTCAGAAAAAAATCTGATGGGGCGCATTGTCGCAATTTGCCGCCTTGCACCAGTATAGCGAAACTGGCGGTGCGATGAACATGAGTCTCTCGATATTTACAGGAAGTGTGTGCATCTGCGGAGATTACGTAGCGTATATGATGGGTTGAATACTAAGTAAAGTTCTCTCTTGGGTGGTGTCTCGGCCCCATTACATTTACTGGGTCATTTATTAGTTCCCTAAGTTTTTCATGAACTACCGATCTCGCGTTGTAGAGGCCGTAAAAAAACAGCTATTCATCGTTCGACAACTGAATAAAATGGTGCCATCATATTCTTGTAACAGAGACAATGTAGGAGGATCTGAACCTATGTCCATCCGTGAGCATTTGACTGAGCTGGAACGCCGCCATGCTACTCTTGAGAAGCAACTGGCAACAGCCAAGCACCATCCTTCCATGGATGAAATTGAACTAGGCAATCTAAAAAGGCAAAAGTTGAAGCTTAAGGACGAAATCTCGCGATTACGAGTGACTGGGTAGCCTTATCTTTTCTACGAGTTTAATGAATGCGCCGCGAAAGCGGCGCATTTTTTGTTGGGAATCACGAAGCGTTTTGGGTTCCCATCGCAACACAAATTTCTGAATTTTACTGGCTGAGGCTTTGGGGAGGTCTGTGAAGGCAACGGTCTCGGGTGCTTTGAAGCTGGCCAGATGCTGCTTGCAATAGGCTAAGATATCCTCCTCCGACGCGTGGCTGTCTTCCTTCAATTCCACAAATGCGCAGGGAGTTCGCCCCACTTTTCATCGGGACGAGCGACTACGGCCGCAGCCGAGATATCCGGGTGCTTGTAGAGGAGCTCTTCGATCTCGATAGGTGAGATGTTCTCACCTCCGGAAATGCTGATGTCTATATAACGGAAAAAGCGAAATCCTATTGCTCAGTCGGGCAGACCGAATGCTCGCGACAATTTGCAACACCTTGGAAGCCTTCCCCGCTTGCTCTTCGATTTGTAATGTGGACCTGTCTGACAAAAGAATAAACTGCGACCCGTTTGATGCGGTGCGTGATGATAAGCAGGGCACATATGACCGTAACGACACCAAATCCGCAGGGAAAGATCGCCTTATTTTTGGGCGTAGTTTTCTGTGTGCTTACGGTGGCCCTTACTGGGTATATCTTCATACTTGGCCCAGAGGCATCGCAGGACGCACAGTGGTTCGTGCTGTTGGTGGCGTTTCCAGTTGTGATCCAGCTGTATCTTAAGCGTGCGGTTATTCTCGGTCACCTCCGGGAACACTGGTATCTATGGGCGGTTACGACTGCGGTCTCAATGGTTGTCGGGCTTCAGCTCAACTATGCTCAGATGAACTCCTCAGGTAGCATGGCAGATCAGCTGCGGACCCATTTCTTCTCGTGGGTGGAAGGCCAGCCAGCCAACTCGGAATATGCCGGTGATCCAACGGGTTCTTACGACGCAAAACAAGTGCGATATCGCATTGTCTCGCCAGCGCGTGGAGACCTGGATCTGACAGATCCTTCCAGCTATTTTCATAAGACAGTGACATGGCAGCCCTTGCCGGAGGGTACCTATAAGGCCAAGGGGCCGATTGCTGCTATCAAGCGGGTGCTTTACCTTGGTCTGGGTGAGCGGAACTGAACTGTTTTCAATCAGCTTTCACGCTGGCCTTATCATGTGCGCGGCAACTTACCTTTTAAAACGCGATATGCTTGTCTCGTACTATCGGCCTTAAGCGCCTAAAGCGCCGTCCCAAATCAGTTTCAGCGCGACAATGAAGAGTGCTCCATAGGTGATCTTGTAGAACAGCTCCTTGTCGATGTGTTTTACCACCCTGATGCCTGCCAGTGTAGCCAGAGGGGCGAGGGGGAGCAGCACCAGAGATGTTGCGATGTTTCTGGCATCAAACTGGCCAAGTGCGAAGTAGGGCAGGACCTTGGAGAAGTTGATGACCGCAAAGAAGATGACTGCCGTTCCAGCCATGACGGGTGGCGCCAGCCTGAGCGGGAGAACGTACATCTGAAAAGGGGCTCCGCCAGCGTGGGCGATGAAGCTGGTGACACCAGAGATTGTTCCCCAAAATCCACCCATAATTACGTTATGCGGCTTAGGTGGTTTGCTGGCTTTGTTGTTGAACCAGTAGTCGAGCACAAAGACCAAGGCGATGCCTCCGGTGATCAGCCGAATATGGGTATCAGAGATGTGAGCGGCGGCAAAATAGCCGATCAGGGTTCCTGCAAGACCAGCTGGTATGAGAATGAGTAGTGTCTTCCTGCAGAATATAGCTCGATAAGAGAGCAGTCCGACGACGTCCATCACGAGCAGGATCGGGAGGAGTATTCCCGCAGCCTGCACTGGTGGAATTGCCATGGACATGAGTGGAACTCCGACGAGGGCGAGGCCTCCGCCGAATCCACCTTTGGACATGCCAACAATGAAAACGGCAGGTATTGCACAGAGGTAAAAGAACGGGTCGGTGATTGGCAGCATGATGTATTCCCTGCAGAGGTGCAGGCAAGTCCTTTTTACTTAAAGGGAAAGTAAGAAATACCCGGATTGGAGGCGCGGGTTCATCATTCGTTATAAGCCGATTTTCTAATATGGCACAACTTGCCTTTGGGACCTTCTGGGCCCAGTCTAACGCGAACCTGTGGTCAGGTACTGTGCAGGGGTGCATGGGAGGAGAGCAGTTATGACGAGCCGATATCAAGACATCTATAATGGATGGAAGGAAAACAGCGAAGCCTTTTGGGATGAGGCTGCTAAGGGCATCGACTGGTTCTCGCCCTATACCAAAACCTTTGATGCGTCGCTGGGGCCCTATGGTCGTTGGTTCGTCGGTGGTGAGTGTAACACCTGTTATAACTGCGTTGATCGTCATGTGGAGCATGGCCGTCCGGGGCAACCTGCAATCATCTACGATAGCGCGGTCACGGGCGAGAAGCGGACCTACACCTATCATGAACTACAAGAGGAAGTGGCTGCTATGGCAGCTCTGCTTCGGGAGAGGGGCGTAGAAAAAGGCACAATGGTGCTGATTTATATGCCGATGATCCCGCAGGCGATGTTTGCGATGCTAGCCTGTGCGCGCTTGGGCGCGATCCATTCTGTTGTCTTTGGCGGTTTTGCTGCGCAGGAGCTTGCTGTTCGTATCGAGGATTGCAAGCCAAAAGCAATCATCAGTGCCTCCTGCGGTATCGAGCCGGGGCGTGTGGTGGATTATAAGCCACTGCTTGATCAGGCGATTGAGCAGTCCTCCCACAAACCTGATTTCTGTTTTATTCAGCAACGAGAGCAGCTGCCTGCGGATCTTATTGAAGGTCGTGACTTTGATCTGGGTGCGCTGATGAAAACGGCGGTGGCCGAGAAGATGACCACTGAGTGCGTTCCTGTTGCTGCGACTGATCCTCTTTACGTGCTTTACACCTCAGGGACGACTGGCCAGCCGAAAGGCGTGGTGCGTGACAATGGTGGCCATATGGTTGCGCTGAAGTGGTCCATGGAGAACCTTTACGGCATTGATCCGGGCGAAGTGTTCTGGGCAGCATCTGATGTGGGGTGGGTTGTTGGACACTCCTACATCGTTTACGCACCTCTGCTTCATGGGGCGGCGACAGTTCTTTATGAAGGCAAGCCAGTGGGAACGCCGGATGCCGGTGCGTTTTGGCGTGTGATTTCCGAGCACTCTGTGGTCTCGCTGTTCACTGCACCGACCGCGTTTCGGGCCATCAAGAAGGAAGATCCGGAAGGCAAGGAGTTTGCCAAGTACAGCACATCTGGTTTGCGCTCCCTGTTCCTTGCTGGGGAACGTGCTGATCCGGATACCATTTTGTGGGCTGAGAACCTGCTTGGTGTGCCCGTGATTGACCATTGGTGGCAGACGGAAACTGGCTGGTGCATTGCGGGAAACCCTCTGGGACTTGGCAAACTACCGGTCAAACTGGGCAGTTCCACAGTGCCGATGCCGGGTTATGATATGCGCGTGCTGGATGATGAAGGCAATGAGCTTAGTGCCGGTGAGCTGGGTAATATTGTGGTAAAACTGCCAATGCCTCCGGGCTCTCTGCCAACACTTTGGAATGCAGATGACCGTTTCAAAGAAGCCTATCTTGCCGAGTTCCCGGGCTATTACAAGACTGCGGATGCCGGTCTGATGGATGAGGATGGCTATCTTTTCGTTATGTCGCGTACCGATGACATCATCAATGTTGCCGGGCACCGGCTGTCCACTGGCGGTATGGAAGAGGTGCTTTCCGAGCATCCTGATGTGGCCGAGTGCGCGGTGATTGGGATCTCCGATAACCTCAAAGGCCAGCTGCCATGCGGGTTTGTTGTGCTCAAGAGCGGGGTTGAAAAACCCACGGATGAGATCGAGAAAGAGCTGATTGCTCTGGTGCGTGAAAAGGTTGGCCCAGTTGCGGCCTTTAAGTTGGCCATTACCGTTGAGCGGCTACCTAAAACGCGGTCTGGCAAGATCCTGCGTGGGACCATGCGGAAGATCGTTGATGGCGAAGACTTCAAGATGCCCGCAACGATTGATGACCCTGCGATTTTGGAGGAGATCGCCGTGGCTGTTTCTGTTCGTGGTCTGGCCTCCGTTGGTTGAATTCGGAGGAGCTAAGTAGTTTTTACTGTAGAAGAACGTCGACATGACTGACCTTTACGACTAAGGTCGGCAAAATTTTCGGCAATGCCAGAGGTATCTTCAAAGTGAAACTAGAGAAAAAAGTTGCGATTGTAACCGGTGGCGCTCAAGGCATCGGTTACGCTATAGCGCAGCGTTTCTTGCAAGATGGCGCCAAAGTCTTGATCTCCGACGCAGATGAGCATGCAGGCGAAGCAGCACAGGAAGCTCTCTCGGAGTTTGGACCTGTTGCGTTCAGCCATTGTGATGTCAGTGTTCGTCTGGACGTACGCAATATGGTTGCGAACACCCTTGATGAGTTTGGTGATATTGATGTGTTGGTGAATAACGCCGGTATCACTGCTGCAGGCGATTTCCTTCAGGTTTCCGAGGAAGATTTTGATCAGGTTCTTCGTGTCAATCTAAAGGGCGCTTTCTTGTGTTCCCAAGCTGTTGCCCGGCACATGGTGGAGAAGGTTGAAGATGGTGGGTCTGCAGGCTCAATCATCAATATCAGCTCGGTAAACAGTGTTCTGGCGATCGCTGATCAGGTGCCTTACTCAGTCTCCAAGGGTGGATTGAACCAGCTGACGAATGTCTCTGCTCTTGCGTTGGCAAAGCATGGTATCCGTGTGAACGGAATTGGGCCGGGCTCCATTGAGACCGATATGCTTAAGGGTGTCGTGCAAGATGCAAGCAAGATGGAAACTGTGCTTTCACGCACTCCGCTTGGCCGTCTTGGCCAGCCAGAGGAAATTGCAAGTATTGCGGCTTTCCTAGCCTCAGACGATGCGAGCTATATTTCCGGTCAGACGATCTTTGCAGATGGCGCACGTATGCCGCTGAACTATACGGTGAATGTGAACGAGCCAGAGTAATCTGGTTGATCGCATTTTAAAAAAGCCGCGCTTTTGAGGAGCGCGGCTTTTTTTGTTCTAACTTGCCTGTTGCTTCGAGTTGAGCGCTTCTGCACCGACTTCGAACTGCATTCTGGCGAGCTTTGCGTATAGGCCGTTTTGGGCGACCAGTGTGTCGTGGGTGCCTTCCTCGACGATCTTGCCGTCTTCCATCACAACGATGCGATCTGCTTTAAGGACTGTTGCAAGACGGTGGGCGATGATGAGTGTTGTGCGCCCTTCCATCAGCTTATCGAGTGCTTTTTGAACGATGGTCTCGCTGGCAGCATCCAATGCACTGGTGGCTTCGTCCAGCAGGAGCACAGGTGCATCCTTCAGGATGGCGCGGGCAATGGCGATGCGTTGGCGTTGACCGCCGGAGAGGGTGACACCGCGCTCGCCGATGAGTGTGTCATAGCCATCCTTCATGGTGCTGATGAAGTCGTCGGCCAGAGCGAACCTGGCGGCTTCTACGATTTGCTCACGGGTTGCGTTGTCTTTGCCAAATGCGATGTTTTCTGCAATTGAGGTGCCGAAGATCGCGGTGTCCTGAGGCACCAATGCAATGTGCTCGCGCAGGTCTCTTGGATCAGTGGCCGCAAGATCGGTCTGATCCAGCGTTATTTTGCCAGAAACGGGGTCGTAGTACCGCATCAGGAGCTGGAACAGAGTGGACTTGCCAGCGCCACTTGGGCCAACGATGGCGACGGTCTCGCCTTTCCTGACTGACAGGTTCAGCCCTTCCAGAACACCAGCTTCTTTTGCGGTGGGGTAGTGGAATGTCACATCGTGAAATTCAAGCTCGCCGATGGCTGGGGAGGGCAGAGCGACCGGGTTTTCTGGAGCGTTGATATCTGAGGGCACATGAAGCAGTCCGGTGATGCGATCCGCTGCGCCTGCGGCCTTGGCCAGTTCGCCCCACACTTGTGAGAGCTCACTCATAGCCCCGGCGGCAATGATGGAGTAGATGAGGAACTGGGTGAGCTGACCACCCGTCATGCGGCCCTCAATCACGTCCAGTGCGCCGACCCAAAGTACCGCTACAATACTGGAAGCGATGATCAGGATGATTGTTGCAATGAGGAGGGCGCGGGCCCGGGTGGCAATGAGAGCAGCTTCATAGGTTGTCTCAATGTCTCCCTCAAACCTGTCAGAAACGTTTTTTTCGTTTGTGCAGGCCTGAAGTGTGCGGATTGAGCCAAGTACTTCTGTTGCGTAGGCGATTGCGTTTGCGAGCGTTGATTGTACATGGCTGGTTCTGTTGCGCACTGCGCGTCCAAAGCCTAGCAATGGAAGCACGATCAGTGGAATTGCAAGGAGCACAAACAAGGAGAGGCGCGGGCTGGTGATGACCATCAAGGTGGTGGAGCCTGCAAACATCAGCAAGTGGCGTAGGGCGATGGAGGCGCTGGCGCCGAAGGCGGATTGAATCAGCGTGGTATCTGCTGTGAGGCGAGAGATGATTTCGCCGGACTTGGTCTTGTCATAAAACGACGGAGATAAGTAGGTGAGGTGGCGGAACACATCAGAGCGCAAATCAGCAACGACTCGTTCTCCGATCATCATCACCATGTAATAGCGTAGGGAGCTGGTGATCGCGAGCAAGGCAATGACAAAAATGATGAAGATGAAATAGTCGTCGATCAGGTTTGGATTGTCGCCCGTAAAGCCGTAATCGACCATGTAGCGCACTGCAATTGGCAGTACCAAAGTGAGGCCAGCTGCAGCCAACAGAGCGAAGGTTGCCAGAATCAGACGGGCTTTGTGTCTTAAAAGATAAGGGAAAAGCGTTGCGAGTGGACGCAAGATCTTTTCCTGATTGTTTGAGTCCCGCTGGCTCATGCCACCCCCGGATTTGTGCCAAATCATCAATGTTTATATTATGATGCAGTAGATGTGTCCCGCCAGATTTAATTGCAAGCACTTTCTCTGGATTTCTGCTAGCCGTTCCCTCTTGTCTCCTCGGTTTGGATGGGTTATAGACCCGATCACGATTATGCCGTGTTTAATAGAGCGCGGCTTCTTTCTACCGATGCTTCAGGCCAGCCCAAAACCCATCTTTTGATTGAGGTGGCCCGGCCGTCGCTGACAGGACAGTTTAGTCATGAAACAGGACATTCATCCAGATTACCACACCATCACTGTTAAGCTCGTTGATGGTAGCGAATTCACCACCCGTTCTACTTACGGTAAAGAAGGTGACACTCTGCAGCTCGACATCGACCCGAGCTCCCACCCAGCATGGACTGGCGGTGACCGTCAGCTTATGGACCGTGGTGGTCGCGTGTCCCGCTTCACCAACAAGTTTGGTGGCTTCCTGGGCAAATAATTGCTCCGAAGTTTGCGAAATTAAAAAACCCGAAGCGTTTGCTTCGGGTTTTTTTGTGCGCGTTTGAGGAGTGCGCAGGGTTGCCAGCGGAGTTTACGGCCAGCGAATTTTGTTAGAGCGTGTTGCGTTCATATGCAATCACGCACCAAGCTCCAACTCATTATTTTCATGCGTACTCCTGTCCGAAAACCGGAGCCACTTTTCGGGAATACGCTCTAGACTTACTTGAAGGTGGCCTTGATGTGAGACAGCTGATCGCCTACCGGATTAGAGGTGTTGGCGGCTTGTTCTCGCAAGAGCTCTTCCTTGAGCATGTTGTCGATGTGCTTGATGCGTCTTTGAAGTTGGAATGACATCTGGATCAGGGAGCGCAGATTTTCGGGCAGGTCAGTCCAGACCGGATTCTGCAGGTCTTTGGACGCATTGTCGACGCGGATCTTGTTTTTCTCGTTTTGTGCTTCGGCTTGCATGATCTCGCCGTTGTTGACGGCGCGTTGCAAGAGAAGCCACGATGCCAATTGCATGAGGCGGGTGGTGAGACGCATGGATTCTGTAGCGTAGGCAAGTGACGCTGCCGGGCCCAGAGCTTTGCTCTGTTTTCTTCCCGGTCCGTCAAGATAGGAGGCTGTTTCTTCAATCAGCCCCATGCCTTCGCGGAAAAGCACCATGAAGTTTTCAGAGGACATGAGCCGTTGCGCAAAGCTGAAGGTATTTTCTGGTCCTGTTTCAGTTCTGAATTCACCCATTTTAAAACCCCTCAGTGATCACGTTAGGTTTCTCTTGCGCTCGTTACCGGCTTTCCCAGTCTGAAACACTTAGGGCTCGAAAGTTGAGGTGAGCCTTTGGGAAAGACTAAAACTGTCTCGAAATGGAGCAAGAGATCTTACTTCATTTTGAGAGCAGCAAAGCCCGTGCCAAGTCAGGGTTGCAAATTGAGTGGTTGATTTGGGGCAGGGCGGATTTCAGACAAAAAAAGAGCCGCATCGGTGCGGCTCTGAGGTGTTTTAACAGGGAGGCGTCAAGCAGAGTGAGTAAACACTCTGGATCCAGATCAACTGGAATAACTAAGTTTTAATTTAAAATAGTTAACGATAGGTAAATTATAAGTATATCATCTGTTTGTTTTGTGTTGTGTCCTTAATTTAATTTAGATTGTGATGTATATTTTGTTTTAATTGCTGTTTCACTACTTGAAGAATCTTTCTGCTGAGGTGTTGACGTTGGACTTTGTTTTGATCTCATTCTCCACACGTGTGATCTCTGCCTTAAGTTGCTCAAGGCGCTCGTTTAATTCGTGGATCGATAAGGCGCTGAGTGGCTCTCCCAGAACTACTCCGGAGGGGGCTCGGCGTGGTGTATCGTCATCATCAAATATACCCATGTCTTCTACGAACTCCTTCTTTTGGCAGTCAGCGTATTCTCGGTTTTAAAAAAACAGAGAATTCACCATTGGTGGGGTAGACGGGCTCTGGTTGCCAACTATTCTTCTCCGAATTGAATAAGTGAGCAAGCGGCAGTTTTAGCTATTTGCGAAGATCGAGGAAAAAAATGACAATAGATGATCGCCCAGAACTGATGAAGGCCGTGGTTATGAATGGTGTCGGGGGCTCGGATGTTCTCGAGATCGCAGAGGTCGAGGTGCCGAAGCCTAAAGCGGGTGAGGTGCTGATCAAGGTGCAGGCTGCCGGTGTTAACCGTCCAGATGTCTTTCAAAGAATGGGCGCTTATCCGCCGCCTCCCGGTGCGTCTCCTTTGCTGGGTCTGGAAGTCTCGGGTGAAATTGTCGAGCTGGGGGAAGGGGTTGCCTCTCATCGGCTAGGAGAAAAGGTTTGTGCTTTAACGCCCGGTGGTGGTTATGCGCAGTACTGCGTGGCACCTGCTGCTCATGCGCTGCCTGTTCCGGCTGGGCTGTCTATGGAGGAAGCGGCTGGTATTCCGGAGACCTTCTTTACAGTGTGGTCGAATGTGTTTGATCGGCTGGGGCTGCAGTCTGGTGAGAAGTTCCTTGTTCATGGTGGCTCTTCAGGGATTGGAACAACAGCAATTCAGCTGGCAAAGGTTTTTGGGGCGGAAGTGTTTACGACCGTTGGCTCCGAGGAGAAAGCGCAGGCGGTTCGTGAGCTTGGGGCTGACTATGTGATCAACTACCGCGAGACCGACTTTGTGAATGAGATCGGCAACATCACCAGCAAGCAGGGCGTTGACGTTATTCTGGATATGGTCGGTGGTGATTACGTTGAGAAAAACTGGATTGTTGCGGCTATTGAAGGACGTATCTGCCAGATCGCAACGCTTCACGGGCCTTCGGAAAATCTCAACTTTAGCCGGTTAATGATGAAGCGGTTGACGCATACTGGTTCGACACTTCGGCCTCGCACAAACGAGTATAAAGGGCATCTTGCTGAAGCGCTTCGCACCAAGGTCTGGCCGCATCTAGAAGCGAGCCGGGTTAAGGTGGTTCTGGATAAGGTGTTTGATTTCAGCGACGTGGGCGCTGCTCATGACAGGATGGAAGGCTCTGGTCATATCGGTAAGATCATCCTCAAAGTCGCCTAGGGAACGTGCATAGGTTGATTTTGAATTCTCACAGGTTTCGTTAGGATGGTGGAGGCAGGTGCTGATCTGGTTTGCTTTTGAGGAAATGTGAGCGTATAGTGCGCTCAAGTTTCCCCAAAAACTCTTATGGAATTCGGCTTCGCCTCCTTTGATTAGGCTGTGGAGCACACAGGAGGGATTTATACTATGTCCAACGCACCGCTTATGCCAAAGGCAACAGCCGTATGGTTGGTAGACAACACCGCACTTGGCTTCGATCAGATTGCTGCGTTTTGTAAGCTGCATCCGTTGGAAGTGAAGGCGATCGCTGATGGTGAAGCTGCACAGGGCATCAAGGGTATGGACCCGGTTCTTGCAGGTCAGCTGACCCGTGAAGAGATTGAAAAAGCGGCCAATAACCCGAACTACCGGATGCAGCTTTTTGAATCGAAGGTTCGTGTTCCCGAGAACAAGCGTAAAGGGCCTCGTTATACTCCGGTTTCTCGCCGTCAGGATCGCCCGAACGCAATTTTGTGGCTTGTTCGGTATCATCCTGAGCTGCTTGATGCTCAGATCATGCGTCTTGTTGGCACAACTAAGCCGACAATTGAAGCTATTCGTACCAGAACCCATTGGAACTCCTCGAATCTTGAGCCGATGGATCCTGTAACGCTGGGCCTGAGTTCTCAGATTGAGCTGGACATTGAAGTCGAGAAAGCTGCGAAGAACGCTCCGAAGCCTATAGAAGGTGAAGAGCCGCAAACCCTTATGCCTGTTGACGAAACAACAAGCGAAGAGGCGATTGCAGCAGCGTTTGCGAAGCCTGCGCCTAAGACCCGTGAAGAAGAAGAAGCAGTGGATGCAGATGCTGTGTTCGCGAACTTCAAGTCTTCCGGTGACAGCGATGAGGACGAAGACGAGCGCTAAGTTCGTTTCTCTGGCTGTTTAAGTCAGAGGGGCTTCTCGTTCTTCTGAGTGCCTGAATATTTGAAAAGCCGCTTCCATATTTGGGGGCGGCTTTTTTGTTTGCGTAGGTTTGCGCGATTTTGCGTTTTTCCTGCGTTTGGTTGCGTTGTTATGTGGTTGCAGGCCCATATCGAGCTTTCCGCAGAGCAGGGTTTGGGAGCGGGCGGGTTTGTAAGAGCTGGCTCAGGAAATTCGGACAGGTTGTATAAGTGGATTTCGCTTCTGAAACTGGCATGATGCCAAGAACAG
>CANLTN010000008.1:0-205045 GCA_947494035.1 uncultured Pseudovibrio sp.
CCTGAAAGAAAGTGAACCAGACAAATGTGCTCAAGCTGAGAACCTCTCGATTCAAATCAAACGCAATCCGCTTTAGCCTGACGTGCTCAGGTGCAAGATTTTATCCTTCAGCTTCCAGCGCTGCCAGACTGGCTGGTGCAACACTGTCGTCTGGAACGAAGAAGTCGAGCTGCAGGTCTACCTTCGGGTTCACGCGGTACTTATCGAAGTCGTTCATGCCGTTTTCTGCAAGCAACGTGTCATCGATGAAGAAGTTGCCAGTAGTTTCCGCAGCGGGCTTGGTGAAGATCAGGTGCGCAGCATCTGCCAGAATATCCGGAGTACGGCTGGCCTGAACCATCATGTCACCGCCGAGCAAGTTTTGAACCGCAGCAGTCGCGATTGTAGTGCGTGGCCACAGGGCATTCACACCAATCTTTTTGGAGCGCAACTCGCCTGCCAGTCCCAGAACCACAAGGCTCATGCCGTATTTTGCGATGGAATACGGGGTATGGTTCTTGAACCATTTTTCCTTCATATCCAGCGGCGGAGAGAGCATGAGGATATGCGGGTTCTCTGACTGCTTCAGATATGGAATTGCCAGCTTGGAGCACAGCAGTGTGCCACGGGTGTTGATCTGGTGCATCAGATCAAAACGCTTCATGTCGATCTGTTGAACCGGTGTCAGGTTGATCGCGCTAGCGTTGTTGACGAGGATGTCGATACCGCCGAACTTTTCGGCAGCAGCTTTCATAGCGTTATCAACGCTCTCTTCGCTGCGCACATCAACAACGATCGGGAGTGCCTGACCGCCAGCGTCCTCGATTTCCTTGGCTGCTGTATAGATCGTGCCTTCCAGCTTTGGATGCGGTTCACCGGTTTTTGCTGCAATCACAACGTTGGCGCCGTCCTGAGCTGCGCGCTTACCAATGGCAAGACCAATTCCGCGAGATGCGCCGGAAATGAACAGCGTTTTACCCTTCAGAGTTCCCATGTTTTCTCCAAATTCCTGAAATGTGAGGCGGTGTCTGCCACCGCTCTCGAAATAGTTATGCTTTGCTCATGAACTTCATGAAGGCTTCGCGCGCTTCATCGGATTTAAGGAGCTGACCAAAAAGGCCGATTTCCTCGTAGATGCGCTTATCAAGCGCTTCACGCTTGCCGCGCATCAGCTCTCTGGAAATACGCATTGCGTTTTGAGGCTTGGACGCAACCTTGTGTGCCACCTCAAGCGTACGCGCTTCCAGCTCTTCCGGAGAGACCACGTGATTTACGAAGCCTGCTTCCTTCGCCATCTGAGCGGTAAATGGCTCACCCAGTGCCAGCAGTTCAAAGGCTTTCTGGTAGCCCATGACCTCCGGGCCAATCATGGTAGAACCAGCTTCCGGAATGATACCAAGGTCGGTGAATGGCGTTTTGAAGAGCGCATTTTCCGTGGCAAACACCATCTCAAAATGGAAGAGCATGGTCACACCCACGCCGATTGCCGGGCCATCAACACCTGCAATTACCGGCTTGGTCGGCTGGTGCAGTGCGCCGAGGAATTTGCCGACGGCACCTGCTTCCAGACCATCCTTGGACATAGCTGCCTGCAGGAAGTCTGCAATGTCGTTGCCGGCGGTGAACACGCCTGGACGGCCCAGCACCACATTGCAGCGAATACTCTCGTCTTCTGTCTGGAGTGCTTCTGCCAAGCCCATGTACATGGCTTGTGTCAGCGCGTTCTTCTTTTCAACGCGGTCCATGCGAATGATCTGGACTGCCCCGTCCCGTTCAATGCTGATCATGTGTCCCTTCCCAACTTGTTGGGCGAGGCCTTTGGGCCTCACCATTTTGTATATTTCTAATAGGGTTTACTTGCGCTTCAGATCAGGCAAGTTCCGCTGCATCAAAGGCCAAAATTGTTTCAGCTGCGCGGGTAACGTCGTCTTTCAATGGAGCGCTTTCACCCAAAACTGTTTCTGCAAAGCTACGTGCCATCAGGTAGCGCGGTTTCTTTAGCGGCTCAGGTGCACTCTTGGATGCCAGTGCACCCTTTGCCAAGAGCCCTGCGCCCAGTGTGATGCCAGCCAGACGCAGATATGGGGTTGCGCCCGCAAGAGCTTCCGAGACTTTGCCGTCTGCCTGTGCAGCCAGCAACCATTCGGTCGCCGTTTCCAGATCTGCTACAGCAGCCTCCAGCTTGGTGCCAAGGTCGCCCAGTTCGCCAGTGTTGTCGGCGTTCACGTTGGCTGCGATCTGTTTGATCTCTTCGATCAGGCTGCGGACCTGATCACCACCGGACATGGGAAGCTTGCGCATCACGAGGTCGATGGACTGAATGCCGTTGGTACCCTCATAGATTGGAGCGATGCGGGCGTCGCGCAGGTGCTGTGCGGCACCGGTTTCCTCGATGAAGCCCATTCCGCCGTGGACCTGAATGCCAAGGGAGGCCACATCAACGCCAATGTCAGTGGAGAGTGCCTTTGCAATTGGTGTCAGCAAACCAGCACGCTCTGCCCAGAACTTCTTCTGGTCTGCGTCTGTTGCCATCTTTGCCATGTCCAGCGCGTGTGCACAGGCGTAGCAGATGGCGCGGGCGACCTGTGTCTGTGACTTCATGGAAAGAAGGGTACGCTTGATGTCCGGATGAACTGCAATCGGGTCCATACCATCGGTCTTCGACCCGACGCCTCGGCCCTGCTTGCGGTCCAGAGCGTACGCCAGAGCTTCCTGGAACGCACGTTCGGAGATGCCAAGGCCCTGAACCCCTACAGCGAGGCGTGCGTTGTTCATCATGGTGAACATGCAGGCGAGGCCCTTGTTTTCTTCACCGATCAACCAACCAATGGCACCGCCGTTGTCTCCAAAGGACAGGGTACAGGTTGGAGAACCGTGAATTCCGAGCTTGTGCTCTACGCCTGCGACAGTCACATCATTCTTCTCGCCAAGGTTCCCATCGTCATCAACGAAGTACTTTGGAACGGCAAACAACGAGATGCCGCGGGTGCCAGCAGGTGCGTCCGGCAGGCGTGCCAAGACAAGATGGACCAGATTGTCCGTCATGTCGTGATCACCATAAGTGATGAAGATCTTCTGGCCAGAGATTTTGTAGGATCCGTCGCCCACAGGTATTGCCTTGGCACGAAGCGCATTGAGGTCTGAACCTGCTTGCGGTTCGGTCAGGTTCATGGTGCCGGTCCACTCACCGCTAATGAGCTTTTCGAGGTACTTTGCTTTAAGCTCCGGTGCGCCATGTTTTTCGATAGCTTCGACAGCGCCAATGGTCAGTGTCGGGCACAGAGTGAAGGCCATGCTGCCGGCATTCCACATCTCGAAAACCGCAGTGTGGAGCAAGTTTGGCAAGCCTTGGCCGCCAAATTCCGGATCACCGGTCAACGCGTTCCAGCCGCCTTCACGCCAACGGGTGTAGACTTCTTTCCAACCCGGAGAGGTTTTGACGCTTCCATCAATCAACTGCGCTGGATTTTCGTCTCCAACCCTGTTGAGAGGTGCGATCTCTTCCTCAGCGAACTTGGCAGCCTCCCCCAGAATAGCTTCAATCAAATCGTCCGAAAGCTCTTCCTGTCCCGGTTGCGCCTGCAACTGCTTCAGGCCAGCTACTTCTTTCAGCGTGAACATGATTTCACTTAGTGGTGCACGATACATTTTATCTTTCCTCCCCTCTGAAGCCATTTGCTGCCCAGATTGAGCCGACAGACCGCATCAGAGATGTATTTCCACGTAGCCATTCTCCGAAAACTGGCGTGCAATTTTCAGGACTACGCTCTAGCGACTTGACGAATTGGGATTTGCCCATCAAAAGTCCGCTACAGAATTTTTCCTGTTTGGGACAGTACTGTGATTAACCTATACGTCAAGCATCTCTTAAAGGCAGATGGCCCCCTACATTCGTATAAGTAAGAAAGAAAAGGTATGAAGATCTGGCGCCTGAACCCATCTGACACTCAGTTGGAAGACACGCAAATTTTCAAGGATATTTGCGGTGCGCTGAGCGACGGGAAGCTCGTCGCGATCCCTACCGAGACGGTGTATGGACTGGCTGCCGATGCGACCAATGGACAGGCCTGTGCTGGCATCTATGCGGCTAAGGGGCGACCAAGTTTCAACCCGCTCATCTCTCATATCGACAGTCTGAAAGCGGCACAAACGCACGCTTTTTTTGATGATCGCGCGCTCAAGCTGGCCGAGGCATTCTGGCCGGGACCGTTGACTCTTGTGTTGCCAAAGCGGCCAACCAGCCCTGTTTCCGACCTGACTGTGGCGGGACTTGAGACCATTGCGCTGCGAGTGCCTCGCTCTGCTGTTATGCGGGCACTGTGCAAGAGCATTGATCGCCCTCTGGCGGCCCCTTCAGCGAACCTTTCAGGGCGGATCAGCGGAACCACAGCGGAAGATGTTATCAACGATCTAAAAGATCACTTGTCGTACATCATCGATTCCGGAGCGACCCCTGTGGGGCTTGAATCAACGATTGTGTCTCTTGTAGGTGAGCGCGCGACCTTGCTGCGTCCGGGCGGTGTTGCCCGTGAAGACATTGAAGCTGTGCTGGGCGAAAAGCTGGTGCGTGCCGGAACGGATGACAGTGCTCCAATAGCGCCGGGCATGATGACCTCCCATTATGCGCCCAACTCCCACATTCGTCTGAATGCGGAACATGTAGATGAAGGCGAAGCGCTGATTACGTTCGGCACGGATCTGCCTGAAGGGGCAGAGAGGGCCGCTAAACTGGTTCCGCTGAGCGACACAAAAGACCTAACAGAGGCGGCGGCTCGTCTGTTTACGGCGCTGCGGCAGGCGGATTTGGGTGAGAACGGGCGCATCGCCGTTATGCCAATCCCGCATTTTGGACTGGGGGAAGCCATAAATGACAGGCTTGCCCGTGCAGCTGCCCCGCGCAGTTAACACACCCACTGAGCGCTGCAGCCTCGCAGCGCTCAAGCCTATTCTTTGTATTTTCCAAATCAGCTGCGCTGCAAGTCTTTGAGAGCACAGGATAACTCCCCCTGAATACTTTGGGTTTATTCTAGTAAATTTGGTAATTATGCAACACAGAAAGAATAGAGCTTAACCTTTTCTCTTTTCTCTCAGTATGAATTCAAGGAGTACGAGAATAATGGGCGTGCAAATTCCAAGAATTAGCTCAATATTACAGTTATGTAATTCTTAGAGATGCAGCGGACCTCCCCCACGAGCAACACGGATTGCTCGCACCTTTAGTCCGGGACTGTGTGTTATGCACGCACTCCCGGATTTTTCTTGTCTCCTCGCAGGACACACCGCGTACTCCTAAGAGCTGGCAAAAGAAATTTGGCCTCACCTCATCCCAATTGCCGAGATAAACTAATAAGGTGTGCAATTGACAGAGCACCCAGCATTGTGGACTTGTATACATAATTCGCCCAGTTTTTCGCAGGATTGGATTTAGGTCGCCTCACAATCAACTCGGCTTTTCGTTGCGCACCTTGCTCCATGTTTCACGGGTTCAATATCTTGAGTACTTTACTTCTGCACCATCAGGCTTTTTTAAATCACCTCACCCCGCTTGGCCATCCGGAGCGGCCCGACCGCTTACGGGCCATTGATCGCCTGCTTGAGAACGAGCGCTTCCACATGCTGGATCGCGATATTGCACCATTTGGGACCTTTCAGGATATTGCCCGGGTCCATACCTCCGACTACATCAACTCCATCCACAACATGAACCCAGAGGAAGGGCTCATCGACTTTGCTCCTGACACCAGCCTTTCTCCGGGTAGCTGGGAAGCTGCCATGCGGGGCGTGGGCGGTGCGACGCGCTGTGTGGATGAGGTGATGAGCAAGCGGGCTTCCAACGCGTTTGCTGCCATCAGACCTCCGGGTCACCACGCCGAAACAGCGGTGACCTCCGGCTTTTGCCTGTTCAATAACGCCGCAATTGCAGCTCGGTATGCGCAGGAGGCTTATGGTCTGGAGCGAGTGGCGATCATGGATTTCGATGTTCACCACGGGAACGGGACACAAGAGATTTTCTGGAACGACCCCTCTGTGATGTACACCTCAACCCATCAGATGCCACTGTTTCCGGGCACCGGTGCGGTGAATGAGACGGGTGAGCACAACAACATTGTCAATGCTCCGCTATCTGCTGGTGATGACGGAACCCAGTTCCGCGAGGCTATGGAGTATTCGATCCTTCCGCGTATCCGGGATTTCTCGCCGGATCTGATCATCATCTCTGCCGGTTTCGATGCGCATGAGCGTGATCCGCTTGGCGGATTGCGTCTCACAGAGCTGGATTTTGCATGGGCGACGCGCAAACTTGTCGAAATTGCAGATGATCGCTGTGAAGGGCGTGTCGTATCCCTATTAGAAGGTGGGTATGATCTGGAGGGTCTTGCGCGATCTGCTGCAGCTCATGTAATGACATTGATGGATTACTAATTGGGAGCGGAAAGCTCCCAACTGAGCGAGGACAGTTTGGTGACAGAAAAAGCAACCGGTTCCATTGAAAATCTTAGCTTTGAGCAAGCGTTGGCTGAACTGGAAACCATCGTACGCAATCTGGAGCAAGGCAACGTGCCGCTGGAAAAGAGCATTGAGCTTTATGCCCGTGGTGAGGCCTTGCGCGAGAAGTGCGATGGCCTGCTTAAAGCTGCTGAAGAAAAGGTGGAAAAAATCCAGATGAACAATGCAGGCATTGCAGTTGGTACAGAAGCGCTGGATGAGTAAGGGAGCTCATTTTTCCAGAACCAAAATTCTATTTGCAAACCCATAAATAGAATTTAACCTATTGTACACGCGTTCATTTTTTAACAAGCCCCGCCTCGTGTGGGGTTTTTGTTTGACTTTGAAACATTGCGAATATCACGTTGCTTCGCTGATAAAAATTGCACGATAGCTCCCTGCTTAGCCAACTAAGAGAAATCGGATAGAGCCTGCTGCCAATTTTTCGTATCAATTATTACTTGGGAAAGCATTAAGTCTTAGTTTGAACAATACTTATCCTGAGATATTTCACAGAATATTATTTCACAGAGAAGAATACATTTTTCGGACAGGTTCGTATTGCTGGCAGAGAGACTAGTCTAAACCAGAAAGTATTCTTCATCTTTCGCTGGATATTGGTACAGACAAAAAAAAGGGGGCTACGAAAACCGTAGCCCCAAGTCGATCACTGTGCACGTGGCCCCATCGACCACATATTCGACATAGGACGTTTCGTCGCAGATTGCATCACCCCATGGGGTGATAAAGGGGCAATTAATAGGAGCAAATGGAAAAAAATAGGGGGGCATCCCCTATTGACAGAGTGTTTCAGGAGAAACTCCTACAAAAGGACCTAGTATAAACAATCAATAATTCACGGCAGGCAATTGCACAGTGAGCGGCCTTGCTATATTCGTGGTCAATTACACAAGACAGTCGCATCGACCATAATTTGGAACATTTGCCATGGTCGGATCGATCTGTGTTAAGCTGCCCAATAGTCAAAAGACTTAAGAAGACCCAGATGTCCCTGCTAGATCAAATTCATAACCCATCTGATCTCAAGAAGGTCCCGGAGGACCGACTTCACCAAGTTGCTGAAGAATTGAGAGAGGAAATGGTTGATGCGGTTTCTGTCACAGGGGGGCATTTAGGAGCTGGCCTGGGCGTTGTGGAGCTCACCGTTGCGCTTCACCATGTCTTTGACACTCCTAAAGACCGTTTGATCTGGGATGTTGGGCACCAGTGCTACCCGCACAAAATTCTGACCGAACGCAAGGAGCGCATGCGCTCACTGCGTCAGGGCGGCGGCCTGAGCGGCTTTACCAAGCGCACTGAAAGCGATTACGACCCATTTGGTGCCGGTCACTCCTCTACTTCTATTAGTGCTGGTCTTGGCATGGCTGTGGCCCGCGACCTTGCGGGCGGCGACAACAACGTAATTGCTGTTATTGGCGATGGTGCTATGTCGGCGGGCATGGCGTATGAAGCCATGAACAATGCAGGTGCACTGAACTCTCGCCTGATTGTTATTTTGAACGACAATGATATGTCGATCGCCCCTCCTGTTGGTGCCCTTTCCGCGAGCCTTGCACGTCTTGTTTCCGGCAAGACTTACACGGGTTTCCGCGAAGCAGCCAAACAAGTTGCAAGCGCTCTACCAAAGCCGCTTCAGGAAAAAGCAGCGCAGGCAGAGGAATTTGCCCGCAGCTTCTTTACTGGCGGCACACTGTTTGAAGAGCTGGGCTTTTATTATGTGGGACCGGTTGATGGTCACAATCTGGACCACCTGCTCCCCGTCCTGAAGAATGTGCGCGACGCCAAAGAAGGTCCGATCCTCGTTCATGTGGTAACGCAAAAGGGTAAGGGCTATCTGCCAGCAGAAAACGCCAGCAACAAGTACCATGCGGTAGCCAAGTTTGATGTTGTGACTGGTGAGCAGTCCAAACCGAAACCGAATGCGCCTGCTTATACCCGTGTATTTGCCAATGCGTTGATTGAAGAAGCGAACAAAGACGACAAGATTGTCGGCATCACGGCTGCCATGCCGGATGGGACGGGTCTGGACGTATTTGAGAAGGTTCACCCAACTCGCATGTTTGATGTGGGCATTGCCGAACAGCATGCGGTGACCTTTGCAGCTGGCCTTGCCTCTGAGGGCTTCAAGCCGTTTTGCGCGATTTACTCCACCTTCCTACAGCGCGGCTATGATCAGGTTGTCCATGACGTGGCGATCCAGAAGTTGCCGGTGCGCTTCCCGATTGACCGTGCAGGTCTGGTTGGCGCAGATGGTGCGACGCATGCCGGCTCGTTTGATACCGCGTTCCTTGGTTGCTTGCCGGGCATGGTTATCATGTCTCCGGGTGATGAAGCCGAGCTTGTGCATATGGTTTCTACTGCAGCGGCCTATGATGAAGGTCCTATTGCCTTCCGTTATCCGCGCGGTGAAGGCATTGGCATTGAGCTGCCGGAAGTTGGAATGCCGTTGGAAATCGGCAAGGGCCGTATTGTGAAAGAGGGAACCCGAGTCGCGCTGGTCTCTCTGGGTGGCCGCTTGCAGGAAGCACTTAAAGCAGCTGAAACACTGGATGCAGCAGGGCTTTCTACCACTGTTGCCGATGCACGCTTTGCTAAGCCGCTGGATACCGAGATGATTGGCCGCCTTGCAAAAGAGCATGACGTGCTGATCACCATCGAAGAAGGCTCCATTGGAGGCTTCGGAAGTCAGGTGATGCAATTCCTTTCTGACAATGGCCTGATTGATGGATCGCTCAAGGTTCGCTGCATGGTTCTTCCGGACGCTTTCCAAGACCACGCAAAGCCGGAGCAGATGTACAAGGATGCGGGCTTGGATGCATCAGGAATTGTACACCGCGTCTTTGAAACCCTTGGTAAGGCTGAGGATTTTCCGTTGAGGCTTGTTTAGAACAACGCATTTGTGTTCATAACTGAGCGGAAAATTAATGGAGGTTCAGCTTTAACTGCCCTCCCCATTTCCTTTTAATGCACGATATGTAATGTGGCGCCAGTTTCATATTGTTGGCTGGTACGTGCATGATCTTGCTGCTTGCAACCTTTGCGTCCTTGATGCTGTCCACCGTGCTCATTTTGGCCGGACACGGACTATCCTCGACGCTCATCCCTCTCAGAGCTAACCTTGCTGGGTTTGCCGACCTGCAAATTGGTCTGATCTCCTCCAGCTTCTACGTTGGTTTTGTGATCGGGTGTATCTTTGGCCCGTTTCTTATCATGCGGGCTGGGCATATCCGAACGTTTGCAGCGCTTGTGTCTGTGATGTCCGGCGCCGCCCTATTCCACCCTATTCTGGTGGACCCGTTGGCATGGGCTTTGTTTCGCGCCATTACCGGTGTGTGTTTTGCAGGCATCTGTCTGGTTGTGGAAAGCTGGCTCAATGACCGGGCAACAAATGAGAACCGCGGCACGGTGATGTCGCTTTACATCATCTGCTACCTTGGGGCGACCATGGGTGGTCAGCTGATGATCCTTGGTTTTGATGTCTCCACCTTTGTGCCATTTGCCATCGCCTCTATCCTCGTAAGTGTGGCTGTGGTTCCGGTGACCCTTACCAAGGCTGCCCAGCCGGCACCGATTACGCTGGTCCGCTTTAGGCCCGTCAAGCTCTACCAGACATCTGCTGTGGCGCTGATCGGTTGTCTCTTTATTGGTCTTGCCAACAGTTCCATGTGGGCACTGGCTCCGCTTTATGCCACCCAGATTGGTTACAGCACCAATGAAGCTGCCTTGTTTGCGGCAGCAATTGTTTTGGGGGGCGCGATTACCCAGTGGCCGGTTGGGCGTATTTCTGACCGCATTGACCGGCGCTTCATTATTGTGCTTCTTGGCCTTAGTGCATCGGTTGCAGCTCTTGCCCTGTTCATGTTGGAGAGCGGAAACTTCTGGGCGACCTGTAGCATCTTTTTGATGCTAGGAATGGCTAGTCAGCCGACCTACGCAATTGTTGCTGCGCACGCCTTTGACCATGTGGAAGCGGAAGACTATGTGGAGACATCCTCCGGCGTTTTGATGTCAAATGGGATCGGGTCCATGATTGGGCCGACCATTGCAGCAGGTCTCATGTACAGCGTTGGACCGACTGGTCTTTTTGTCTGGGTTGCCGTTGTAGAACTAGCACTGGCATTCTTCGTTGTCAGCCGGCTTCTCATTCGCCCTGCAGAAGAAGGGCTGGAGAAGACAGACTTCGAATATGGTGCCACATCCAACATGGGTGCCGTTCTTACGCCTGATCCACTAGACGTTGAAGATCCTTACGTTATTCCGCCTGAGGAGTTTCCTGCCTATGAGCAGGACGAGGGTATCGCTGAGGAAGAGGTTGGGGATTTGCCTTATCGCAATGATGATGATACCGACCCTCCTATAAATGGAGGGGGTCAGGATAATTCCAGATTACCTCCTGGCTGAGTGTAGACAGTTTTGGCAAGAGCAATTAAGTAAGACCCATGTTCAAGCAGGGTAAAACATTACAGGTCCTAAGAGGCGAGCGGCATCCGCTTGCCTTGCTTGCCAGCATTGCCATGCTGGCTCGGGTCCTCCTGCTTGCACTGAGTTTTTCGCCCGCGGCTTCTGCTGATCCTGCAACTGCTGCGCTCATGCATTTGTGCGCCCCTTCCGGTGGCTCGCACATTGCCAAAATTGAAGGCTCGACCCACACCGAAAATCCGTTGGGAATAGGCTGCGATTGCACGCACATGTGCCCGCATACGTCCAAACAGGCCTCCTATTTATCCATTGAGCCGGAGAGCTGGCAGACACCATCCCTTGTGGTGGTCGGTTCTCTATCCCTTGAAAGTGCTCTTTTAAATCCGGGAAGCCTCCGCGGTCATAATTTCCTCATCCGGGCCCCTCCGCTCGTCTAGGTTTTCTTCTTGATCAACAAAACCTGATTTGACAGTTCTCTATGACCTCGGTTTACAGTTTGAGAGCTCTTTCCTGGATGAACATTATGAAAACACGTGCTCTACTTGTTGCAGCTGCCCTTGTTGCATTTACCTCTTCTGCCAGCCTTGCGGAAACCATTGAACATGGCAGTCTGACCATCAAAGACGCCTGGACACGCGCGACACCGCCAAATGCAAAGGGTGGCGGAGCTTTTGTATCCATCACCAACAACGGCAGCGAAGATGCGCACCTGGCTGGTGCTGCTTCCGATTATGCCATGCGCACCGAAATTCACCAGATGTCTATGAATGATGGCGTGATGCAAATGCGCAAGGCTGATGACGGTGTTGTTATCCCTGCCGGCGAAACGGTTGAGCTTAAGCCGGGCAGCTACCACGTCATGTTCATGGGCCTTAAGCAGCCCTTCAAAATGGGCGAAGAACTCAAGGTCACGCTGGAGTTCGACAACGCTGATCCGGTTGACGTAACAGTCCCTGTTTTGAATATGGGCGCAAAATCGGCTAAGACCTCCGACTAACCAATTGAACTGTGCACGGATGGAATAAGATGAACGTTGCGAAAACAATTCGATATGGAGCGTGGGCTGCAGTCGTAGTACTCGTTGCCGCAGTTTCTGCTGTAACAGTGACGAAGTTTTTTGATGAGGATGTGGAACAAGCGGCGACCGTTACCATTGGTGGTCCGTTTGAGTTGGTTGACGGCACAGGACAGGTCTTTACGGAAAAGGACCTCAATGGCAAACCAACCCTGATGTTCTTTGGCTTCACGTATTGCCCTGATGTTTGTCCAACAACCCTTTCTGATATGCAGGGTTGGATTGAAGATCTGGGTCCACAGGCAGATGACCTGAACTTCGTTTTCGTAAGCGTTGATCCGGAGCGCGATACGCCAGACGTGATTGCAGACTATGTTGCTGCGTTTGACTCGCGCGTTGTTCCACTGACTGGCTCCGTCGACCAGGTGAATCAAGTCGTCAAAGACTACCGCGTTTACGCGAGAAAAGTACCACTGGAAGACGGCGACTACACCATGGACCACACCGCAGCTATTTACCTGCTGGACGGTGATCAGGATTTCGTGGGAACCATCAGCTATCAGGAACCGGAGGACAGAGCACTTCCTAAAATCCGAAAGTTGCTTGGTAGCTAATTCAAGTTTAGGGTGTCTGAGAATTCAGGCACCCTTTTTGGATAAAGATATGAAAGATCATGCAGCTTTGTATGCAGGCGCGAGCGCGGTTGGACTTCTGCTGATCGGAGCCACCGCATTTTTGTGGATGCGGTACGGCAATTTGCTTTTCTCAGACAAACTGTTAAATGCACTGGCTGGTTGCTTCGGTCTTTAGATCGAACCTTTTTATCTCCAGTCAGGTGACCTATGCGGCTTGATCAATACCTCGTCGAACATGGCTTTTTCGAAACGCGCGCCCGCGCTCGAGATGCAATTTTGCGCAACACGGTCACGGTGGATGGCGCACCTGCCAAGAAACCATCGCAGAAGATTGCCGCGACCATGCAGGTCTCCATTGATGACCCGGCTTCCGCATATGTATCACGCGCAGCGTTGAAGCTCATTAAGGGGCTGGAGTTTTTCAAGCTCAATCCTGCCGACAAGATCTGTCTGGACATTGGTGCCTCAACCGGAGGGTTTACTCAGGTACTGCTGGAGTATGATGCGAAACTCGTGCATGCCATTGATGTGGGCCACGATCAGCTGGCAGACAAAATCTCCAATCATCCACGTGTACAGCGTCAAGACGGACTGAATGCTCGGGCACTGACCCTTGAACATCTTGACGGCCAACATCCGGAATTTCTGGTTTCCGATGTCAGTTTTATCTCTTTGAAGCTGGCGCTTCCCCCTGCCCTTGAGCTTGCAGCAGCGGGTGCTGTTGGCCTCTTTCTTGTGAAACCACAGTTTGAGGCCGGACGCGAGCGGATTGGCAAGGGCGGTCTTGTTGCCCCTGAGATCGCAGAGCAAATTTCCGGTGAACTTCAGGACTGGATGAATGCGCAGCCGGGCTGGACTGTTCTGGGCGTGACCCCCTCACCTATCAAAGGCGGTGACGGGAACGGTGAATATCTAATGGCCTGCCAAAAGACAGGTTGAGCGATCCACGAGTACCTCTCATAAATGCAGGAAAGCGATTGCATGAATGAGAGCAGCGCTGTAAAGCCAGAGCCATGTCTAAGAAGCCTGAAGCCACTATAAAAACCCTCCGTATCACACGCCTTGCCCACAAAGGGGATGGCGTTGCTGAGACTGATGCCGGACAAGTCTTTGTTCCCTACACCCTTGAAGGCGAGCTTGTGAGCGCCAGCGTGTTGGGAGCGCGTGCGGACCTTAAAGAAGTCATCGAGCCAAGCGCAGATCGTATCGCACCGGTGTGTAAGCACTATGGTGTTTGCGGCGGCTGTTCTTTGCAGCATATGGGTGAAGCGCCCTACAAGGACTTCAAGCGGCAACAGGTCATTGATGCACTGTCATCACGCGGTATTGAAACACCGGTTGACGATGTGGTGGTCTGCGGCAAAGGCAGTCGCCGCCGTGCGGTGTTTGCAGCGGTGCTGGCGGGGCACAAGGTTCTGTTTGGCTACCACACGGCCAAATCCAATCGTCTCGTAGACATTGAGGAATGTCCGGTCATCGCCCCTGAGATCATGAAGGCTGTGCCGAGGCTTCGCAAGCTTGCGGCCGTGATCTTGCCGCGCAAAGGTGAGTTGAAGTTTACCGTTACCACCACCCAGAGCGGGCTTGATGTTGCCATTGGCGGTTTAGGCAAGACCAAAGACAAGCATTATCTGGAGCTGTCACAGGCTGCCGTTGAGAACGACTTTGCGCGCCTGACCGTGGATGGTGAGACGATTATCGAGATCCGTTCTCCTTTGCTGGACATGAGCGGCACTGCGGTTCCAATTCCTGCTGGCGGGTTTATTCAGGCGGCGTTGAACGCCGAGAAGGCCATGGGTGAGCTTCTGGCAGAAGGACTGAGCGGCTGTAAGCGCGTCGCCGACCTGTTCTGCGGTGCAGGTACGCTGACCTTCAGGATTGCACAGTTTGCCAATGTACATGCGGTGGAAGGTGAGGCGTCTTCATTGAAAGCCCTTGATCTTGGCTTGCGCCGCGCGAAAGGCCTTAAGAAGGTCACCACAGAACGCCGGGATCTGTTCCGCCGTCCAATCGTTGCCAAGGATCTGGACAACTTTGGCAAGGGTTACGATGGCGTGGTGTTTGATCCTCCGCGTGCTGGAGCACATGCGCAAGCTCAGGAGCTGGCCAAGTCTCCTGTAAAGAAGATTGTTGCAGTTTCCTGCAGCCCGGCCAGTTTTGCACGCGATCTGCGCGAACTGCTGGACGGTGGCTATGAGATCAAGCGGGTAGTGCCGATTGATCAGTTCCTTTACTCGCCTCACGTTGAGGTGGTTGCTCTTCTGGAACGTGGCGCTTAAGTGCAATTTATGAGGCGGTGATCGCAGTTGCGTTCCCGCCTTTTCATGAAGATCCTGCGCAGGACCCGCCCACGCTATTTCGGCAAGCGGTTGGGCAAAGGGCACTATCCACCTAAAGATAATCACACAAAATCTGCTGCCTGATTTCGCAGGTACTTCAAATCAGATAGGCTCTCTTCCAGTTAGAGGAGAAGAGCATGCCAGCTTATATTGTTGTCGACACCAGAATTGAAGATCCGGTCACCTATGAGGACTACAAGGCTCAAGCGCGTCCGATTGCAGAGAGCTATGGCGGTGTCTATAGAGCTCGCGGCGGGACGATGGATGTGATTGAGAGTGATCTGTGGGAGCCGCACCGGCTGGTCATCGTGGAGTTCCCAAGTATGGAGCGTGCGCAGGCGTTCTTGAACAGTCCGGGATATGCTCCGGTTGCCAAAATCCGCCACAGCGCTGCGAAGTGCAGCCTGACCATTATTGATGGGATGTAAGCGGAATAAGCCTGAGCAACACTAGTTGTTCAGGCCACCGCTGACGATAATGTAGGGTGCTGTTTCATTCATATTGACTGCGGACCAATCACCGTAAGAGGCGGTTGCCTGCAATCCAACAGCTTCCAGCAGAACACAAACATGATCACGATGCACGAAGCGGCGCATGTTATTCTTTGAGTAGTGCTGACCGTTGCTATCATAGTGGGTTTGCATGGAGACGAAGCCGTTCTTATCCGGCCCTGATGTGTCCTGCCACATGGATACCCGCTGGCCTTTCACAGAGCGCACCTGAACGGGTTTGCCCTTCTGGCCCCACTTTTCCCATGGACGCGCCTTCGGGTTTTCCATGCCGAATGCGAACTTGCCACTTGGTTTCAGGTGGGCAGCGATGGTTTGGAGAACGAGGATTTGATCGGTGTTGGTTGCGAAGGCCTGAAAAGCATTTCCGGTGATAATGATGCGGTCGAACTTTTGATTGAGATGGACGGTTCGGGCATCTGCCTCCAACCATGTGACCGTATCCGAGCGCTTGACAGCCTGTGCTATTTTCTCCGGATTGCGGTCAACCCCAACGATGTTTACGCCCTGACGTGACAACGCATCTGAAAGAGCGCCTGTACCGCAGGCGATTTGAAGCACGCTTCCGCCCGGTTCGCACGCGAATTTGAAAAGATAATCATCATCAGCCCCCCAATCCTTGTCCAGACTAGTGAAGCTGCAAGTGGTGCCCCTTGTGTCCGTGCGGTTCAGCTGCATGATAATTACCTTCCAGATGCTGTCCTTCTTCATAAAAGCTAGATTAAGAATGTTAACGTCGTATAACAGGATACTGGGATTTTCGCCGAAACGAAGAAATATGAGGTATTTATTCTTCTCAACGATTGTTTACGGATCAATGTTGCAGAGAAACATCAGTTTCTTCGCGAAAATTGCCTAACCCTTTCCAGCAGAAGCTCTGGCTTGCACGCCAGCAAATTCAAATCCACCTCAATAACCGGGGCTTTGGAACCGGCTTGCTTCAAGCGCCAGTTCTTTCGCATGGCCATACGCAGCAGCGATTTGGGCTCCTTTTCGACCAAGCATTCTTTCAGTGGAGCATTCAACTGAATGTGCAACTGACTGAACTCCATCGTACGCACAGCTGTTGCGTAGATGGAAAGATCCTTAATCGATGACCAGCGCAAAACGCCGAGGCGTTCCAGATAGAGGCCTTTTTCATTGGCGGCGATCTGAGACCGTTTGTCGATGAAGGGATAATGCCAGTAGACGCTGAGAAAAACCGGAAGAGATGCCAGTGTGGGGATCAGTGAGCCGCTTACAATTCCTACTGCAAAGAGAGCTGCGCCCAGCAGTAGGCTACCGTAGAGAACTGGTTCACCAGTTCCCTTTTTATACCCGAGTGAAAATGGCTCGGCTGAGCCTTTGTCTTCCTGCCATGGATCAAGATCAAACTGTGACATACCCCCGCCACTCTCCATTGTTGCGCCGGGGGCCAATATTTTAGTCCGCAGGCGTTTCCGTTGCTTCCACTTTCAGGCCAAAGCCTTCAAGGCCAACATAGTGGCGCTCACGCGATGCGATCACCCGGATCGAAGTTACCCCCAGATCCTTCAGAATCTGTGCCCCAAGTCCGACTTCGCGCCAATCCTCTGACCGGCCTTGAGCGGACTCATGCTGCTCATTTTCGGCAGCCTCCAGATTATCGCGATGGCGGTTGGACTTGTTTGCAACACCTACTGCACCTTCGCGCAGGTAAACAATAATGCCTTTACCTCGTTCCGCAAAGTCTTCCATGATTGCTTCGAGAGGTTTGCTCTGACCAAACACGTCATCGAGAACATTTCCCAGATGCAGTCTGACAGGAATGTCCTGACCATCACGGATGTCACCGAAGACCAACGCCAGGTGGCTAACACTGTCGAATGGAGTAGAATATGAGATGGCCCGTGCCTTGCCTGCGGTGGTCTCCACGTCGAACTCATCAATGCGGTTAACAAGGTTCTCGTGGCGCTGACGCCAAGCGATAAGATCGGCAACGGACACCATTTTCAGCTTGTGCTCGTTTGCAAAGGCTTCAACCTGTTCACCACGCTTGACGGTGCCGTCGTCGTTCACCAGTTCACTGATCACGCCAATTTCCGGTAATCCAGTGAGCTTACACAGGTCGACAGCAGCTTCCGTGTGACCGGAGCGCATGAGGACACCGCCCTCTTTTGCCACCAGCGGGAAGATGTGGCCGGGACGAACGAAGTCCGCTGCACCTGCATTGGGGTTGGCAAGGCCGCGCACCGTTGCACAGCGCTGTTCAGCAGAGATGCCGGTTGTAAGGCCCGGCGCGTAGTCTACGGAGACTGTGAACGCGGTTGCCAGTGGAGCGTCGTTGTTGGCGACCATTGGCTCAAGGTGAAGGCGCTTTGCTTCTTTGAGCGTCATCGGAGCACAGACAATGCCGGAGGTGTGGCGGATGATAAAGGCCATCTGCTCCGGAGTGATCATGTTGGCTGCTACAATGAGATCGCCTTCGTTTTCGCGGTCGTCATCGTCAGTTACAACAACCATCTCGCCGTTTTCGAACGCACGCAGGGCTTCGGCTACTCTTGTTTGAGACATGACGTACTCCTTGTTTTCTATGAGTCCGAGAAAATCGTTAGGTGTCACCTTATGGTCCGTTGCTTCCGCGATTTTCTGGGCCATATCCCGAGAGATCCATGCGCTTGGGTCGTTGCACAGTGCAGTTACAGATGCAGGAGACAGACCCGCACGCCGTGCAAATGCACTTCTGCTTTCACCAGAGCCTTCCAACCAATCGGTCAAGCGCATACTTCTTGTTCCTCGGAGTTACAATTTTCAGTGATACTGAAATCATGCTTTTGTGCTCGGAAATCAAGAGGCAATCAGAAAAAAGGATGCCTCTTTCTACCTAGGTTGTACTTATGGTGATGTTGCGGTGAAAAAACGGTTCGTGGTTCAGAACTTTTCTGATGTGCTTTGTGCTGTGCCCAACAAAAAAGGCACCGCTTAGAGCATGTCGCGTTCATATGAATTCACGCACCAAGCTCTAAGCGTTTATTTTTACGCGTATTCTTCTCCGAAAACCGGACCCACTTTTCGGGAATACGCTCTAAACCAGCGCCTTTTCAATCCCAATAAATCTTGGAGGTGTCGGAGCCTAGCGCTCGCCGGTCTGGCCTCTGTCACGCAGGACGTGATCTGCCAGAACGCAGGCCATCATAGCTTCGCCAACCGGAACTGCGCGGATACCGACGCATGGGTCGTGACGGCCCTTGGTCATCACATCCACCTCATCCCCACCGCGGGTGATGGATTTGCGCGGGGTCAGGATCGAGGACGTTGGCTTCACAGCGAAACGGACCACGAGCGGTGCACCGGAAGAGATGCCGCCCAGCACGCCGCCAGCGTGGTTGGAGAGGAACTCGGGCTTGCCATCTTCGCCGATACGCATCTGATCAGCGTTGTCTTCTCCACTCAAAGAGGCCGCTTCAAAGCCGTTGCCGATCTCCACGCCCTTTACCGCGTTGATGGACATCATGGCTGATGCCAAATCCTGATCCAGTTTGCCGTAAAGGGGTGCGCCCAGTCCGACAGGTACGTTCTCAGCGACCACTTCGATCACCGCGCCGATGGAAGAGCCTGCTTTGCGGATACCATCAAGGTACTCCTCATAGAATTTGGCCGCTTCAGCATCCGGGCAGAAGAACGGGTTGTTATGCACCTCGTTCCAATCCCAGTTGTCACGATTGATCTTGTGCGGGCCCATCTGCACCAAAGCGGCACGGATCAGGATATTCGGGATGACTTTGCGCGCTAAGCCACCGGCTGCAACGCGGGCAGCTGTTTCGCGTGCGGACGAACGACCGCCGCCGCGATAATCGCGAATGCCGTATTTTGCATCGTAGGAATAGTCCGCATGACCTGGCCGGTAGCGCTCTTTGATTTCGGAGTAGTCTTTGGAGCGCTGGTCGGTGTTTTCGATCATCAGGGAGACGGGCGTGCCGGTGGTGCGTTGCACGCCGTCTTCGTCCGCCATCACACCAGAGAGGATTTTGACCTGATCCGGTTCGCGGCGCTGGGTCGTAAACTTGTTTTGCCCCGGCTTGCGCTGGTCCAGATACACCTGAATCTCTTCTGCTGTAATTGGGAGAAGCGGCGGACAGCCATCGATGACGCAGCCAAGTGCTGGTCCGTGGCTCTCGCCCCAAGTCGTTACGCGAAACAGATGACCAAAGGTGTTGTGGGACATGTTCTAATGGTTCACTTTTAGAGCATGAGCACGACCGCATTCGCCGACTCTTTTCAAGCGAACGGAGCGTACTCTGGGAGTTAAAGTGGTTTTAAGTGGGTTCTTGCAAGAGGTCAATTGAGAGCCTTGCAGCACTTGCATCAATTTCCCAAAAGAACTCATGGTTTTGGTAGTTACTGCCTGTTGCAGGCTTGCAAATGGGACCTGGAGCATCAAAAATTGCGTTCAGCGGCAGGCGATCTGTATACGCAGCCCCGTTCACATGACAAAAGCCCGGGCGACGTGGTGTCACGTGCCCGGGCTTTTCTTAGTTCATCAGAGCAAATTATAGCTTCACTCAGGTCAGTGATCCTTATTGAAGGATCAGGCGCTGTATTCCTGAATAAGGCGTTTTGCAACCAGATCGTGGTCAAGCCACAGGACTGGACCTGTCGGTTCACTTGCTTCACCAAAGATGAGCATTCCTGTTGCTGCAACAACGTGCTGGCTGAGTTCATCGCTGATCAAGGCAGCGCGGTCATCGTGCTTCTCTACGATTTCCTGCGAGGTGCCTACGGTCTTGTCGACCTGCTCCGCCGAGTTTGGCATTGGCCAGGCCTGGAAGTCGTAGAACGGTTGCATGGCCTCGCTGGTCTGATACTCGGTTACGGTTTGCAGGATGTCTTCAAGAGAAGCTTCCGGCTTGAGCATGTCCTGACACTTCTGCCAGAGCGCCTCAGCCCAATCGCCGCCGCCTTCTTTCTTGAAAGCTTGTAGCAGCGGCAGGAGGGACAGCTCGATTCCTGAGAACACGTCAGAAGAGTTGGTGCGGATTTCAGGGCAGTTGAAGACCGTTGCCTTTACGCCCTCTTTCCAAGCGTTTTCGGCATGTCGCTCCAGCTCCATTTTGGCATAGCCCTGCGTGTAGTTGGTGTAGGTCTGCCAACGATACTCATCCTCGATTAGGATGCGGGTGCCATGATAGCCATAGGCGGTGTAGCGAACTTCACCTCCCGCAGCTTCGATGCGGTCACGGAACGCTTTACTGGCCTCGAGCAGATGGCCGAAGCTGCTTGCAGTCACTTCCTCGAAGTTCTGCAGGATCAGTTTGCCCAGATCGCTGTCGAGAAGAGATTGAGACGGCATGTACCGTGCACCGCGACCTTTATAGATGCGGTTTGCAATCGCCATGAACACTTTTGCACGCGGAATGCCACCGGCCATTGTGTGTGCGAAAAAGACGTTCTTTCCCGCTGGGATCATTGCGTCAATCTGTTCCATGACTTCGGACAGAGCATTCTTAAAGCGGGTAGAGCCAAGGTCGCGGCAAGTTGCAACATGATCCCAATCGAGTTCATGCTCCTGCCAGTCTTTGATGCTCATCTCGTTGACCAGATCGGTCGGGGTTGCTGCGCCTTCTGGCGCGTCAAGCTCAAAACCTGCACGGAGAGGCACGTTAATGATTTTTCCGCCCAGATTGGCTTCGGCTTCAGCGAGTTCTTCTGCGGTGAGCTTGCGTGGCTTATTGTTTTCGTCCGGACGACCGACAGTAATGCCGATCACAGTCATTCCGGCTGCCTTTGCCTGTTCGAGCAGGCCAGTCGCATATCCGCGTCCAAAAAGCTCGCCGAAGAGTACGAAAACGTCGCCCTCTCCAAAAACGGTATTGCCACTGATTGCCTTGAGTGGTCGAGACATCGTCATCCAGATCTTCCAAAAAGTTTATGAGGTTCGAGATTTCATAGTTGAGTACCAAGCGCTTGGGGCCTAGCAGCAACGAAGTACATTTGAGTTCCGCAGCCTTTTAGCGGACCTTTTCGTAGATGGCAGTAAGAGACTTAAAAATAACTTAGACTGCCAGTGTTTTGCTATTCACTTTGTGTGTCACATTGCATCACTGCCGCAAAAAAGTGACTTAATTCTTAATCGAAAAATGCGGTGCAAGCCGATGATCCAAGAGACGTCGTACGGTGCAGGATATTCACCACTCAGCAATGGCAGTTGGAGCAGCCCACCATTCGAACTTCTTGTATTTACTTAGTATTTTTGGTGGCTAATCGAACGTATCATTCCGACCGCTTCTCATAGGATCTGCTGAGCGTTGAGCTTCAGACCCATGCCTCGGAACCGTCGCGCCAAAGCAGGAACTTGTCTTGCGGGGTGTCCAGATCGGGAACTTCTGCCGGTGCATATCCACAGAGCAAACCGCGCAGGACCCGCATAACCACACCATGAGCGACGATGATCATCGGGTCTTGCTGCTCACTCATCCACTGGGCAACGCGTTCGGAGACCATTTTGTAGCTTTCGCCGCCGGGGTGGACATACCCCCATTTGTCTTCGCGGCGCATGCGGACCACTTCCGGGCGAGTGACCTTCATTTCAGGAACAGTCATTCCCTCCACCTCACCGAAGGTGATTTCGCGGAGTCTTTCGTCCACTTTGTAATCTTCAGGCACCAGACCCAGTTCCTTACGCAGGATCTCCATGGTTTCGCGCGCCCGGACCATGGGAGAGCTGACAAAGACAAAGTCGTCGGTGGTTTTGCCCAGATCAACGAGGAAATCCTTCATGACCATGCCATTGCGACGGGCCTGTCTGCGGCCTGTCTCGTTGAGCGGGATATCCTGACCGCCTTGCATGCGCCCTTCCAGATTCCAGTCTGTTTGTCCGTGACGCACGTAGAGCAGCGGTGTTGGCGTAATCTTCGCGAGGGGCATCAACGAACCTGTCATTCAGCGGGCCTTTGGTAGTTGTTTGTCGGAACCTGCTTTGTAGCGGTTACTTACGAGGTACTCGTGTTATTCTTCTTTTCAAGACAACACTTATACACACTTTCTTAAACTGCAAAAGACATGGCCTTAGCGATAGCCAAGGCGCAAAAAAGGCGCTCTGCTGAGCGCCTTTTTGTCAACTTTTTCTGCTGTTACGCATTCGCGTGATCCTTGACGGAACGCTTAGAACCAGTTCAGACGACGGAGATATCCGGTGCATCAACTGCCTTCATTCCAACCACATGGTAGCCGCTGTCAACGTGGTGGGTTTCACCTGTGACCGAGCGGGACAGGTCGGACGCGAGATAGAGAGCCGAGTTTCCAACATCATCAATGCTTACGGTCTCACGCAGGGGTGCGTTGTGTTCGTTCCACTTGAGGATGTAGCGGAAGTCGCCGATACCTGCGGCAGCCAGCGTTTTGATTGGACCTGCGGAGATCGCGTTAACGCGGATTTTCTTCGGGCCCAGATCTACTGCCAGATACTTGACGCTTGCTTCCAATGCAGCCTTTGCAACGCCCATGACGTTGTAGTTTGGCATAACCTTTTCCGCACCGTAGTAGGTGAGCGTGATAATCGAACCACCATCAGACATCAGCTTTTCCGCGCGGCGCGTAACTGACGCCAGCGAGTAACAGGAAATTTGCATTGTCTTGGCGAAGTTTGCAGGGCTGGTGTCCACATAACGACCAGTCAGTTCTTCTTTATCGGAGAATGCAATTGCATGTACGAGAAAGTCGATCTTACCCCATTTTTGCTCCAGAACCTCAAATGCTGCATCAATGCTTGCTTCGTCCGTGACGTCACAATCTCCAACAACAATTGCATCGAGCTTTTCGGCCAATGGTTCAACGCGCTTCTTCAGCGCTTCACCCTGATAGGTTAGCGCAATTTCAGCTCCGGCATCGTGTAGTGCTGTCGCAATACCCCAAGCGATGGACCGATTATTGGCCAGTCCCATAATGAGACCACGTTTACCGGCCATCAATCCTTGCGCTGCTGCCATATTCTTCTCCTGAGTGAATATCACTTGATCTTGTGAACAGATTAAAGGTGCTATGGCACACTGTTCACTTGGCTTCAAGCCGTCGAAAAAAGTCCAATCAAACATGGACGTGTTATTGCGCCCCCATTATCTGATAGTTAATGCCAGATCAACTTCCAACACTGCGATTCAAAAATGACTATTCCAAATTTTGTGAGTGCGTTTCAGAGCATTATCGGGGACACAAATGTGCTTGTCAGTGACGATGACAAAGCCCCTTTTCTCGTTGAGTGGCGAGACAAATTCAGGGGTGCCACGCCCATGGTGTTGCGGCCTGGTTCCACATCCGAAGTTGCACAGTGTGTCAAGCTGGCTGCTCAGTATGATTTGAAGGTCGTTCCGCAGGGCGGCAACACCGGTCTGGTGGGGGGGCAAATCCCCAATCCAGATGGCAGCGAAATTGTACTATCCCTTTCAAGATTAAACAATATTCGCCACGTCGATGCTGAAGGCTATACAATGGTGGTGGATGCTGGTGTCACCTTACAAGCCATCCATGATGCAGCTGAAAAACATGACCGTTTGTTTCCTTTGACACTTGCCTCGCAGGGCTCCTGTGAGATTGGTGGCAACATTGCAACCAATGCCGGTGGAACCGCGGTCCTGTCTTACGGCAACACGCGCGACCTTGTGCTCGGTCTCGAAGTGGTGCTTGCAAACGGTGAGGTCTGGGAGGGGCTTCGGACCCTTCGCAAAGACAACACCGGTTACGATTTGAAACAAATATTTATCGGCTCAGAGGGCACATTGGGGATCATTACGGGCGCCAGCCTCAAGTTATACCCAGCTCCGGCGTCGGTTGAGGTGGCTCTTGTTGCCTTAGATTCGCCTGCCAAGGCACTCTCACTGTTTTCATTGGCAAAAAGCCACGCTGGTAACATGCTCACTGGTTTTGAATTGATGCCGGAAACCGGAATGCAGTTCGTCTGTGAACATATGGAACAATCGCGTTATCCGTTTGAAGCACAGCACCCTTGGTATGTACTCCTAGAGATATCAGCGGGTACCAAAGACATTGATATTGCCAAGCTGACAGAGACTATCTTTACGGAGGCTTTCGAGGCGGGTCTGTTGCGCGATGGTTTGCTCGCGCAGAGCAAAGCACAGGCTGCTGATTTCTGGCGGCTGCGACACGCGCTCTCCGAGGCGCAGAAGTTTGAGGGCGGGTCCATCAAACATGACGTGTCCGTACCGGTAGCGAAGGTGCCTGCATTTCTTGAGGAAGCCATTGCGGCTGTTAAAGAGGCTGTGCCAAGGTGTCGTCCGGTGCCATTTGGCCATATGGGAGACGGCAATATCCACTTTAATATCACCCAGCCCAAAGGTGCCGATAAGGCCGAGTACCTTGCTCGCTGGGATGAAGTGAACCGCGTGGTGCACGGCATTGTTGCCAGCTACAACGGCTCCATTTCCGCAGAGCACGGTATTGGCATCCTGAAGCGCGACCTGCTGGCGGAAGTAAAGAGCGCCACAGAGATGAATATGATGCGCTCAATAAAGGCTGCGCTCGACCCTACCAACATGTTCAATCCGGGCCGTATTCTCTAACCCCCTCGCGTCGGGTGCTCCTCAAGCTAGCAGGAGCACCTAATCTGCATCCGCGAAGTTTACAAACACACCCGCCGAAACAACGGCTAGAACAGATCCAGCTGCCCATTGTCTTTGGAAGAGCTGTTTGCAGCTTTCTTTCGCGGTTTTGGATCTGCTGGTTCCTTGATTGGTTGGGCGGGCGCAGGGATAACTTCCCGGACCCACAAAGACGGGTCATCATTTGCGACGCTGTTCACGCGGGTCGAGACGGGCGTTACGACCAGCAGATCATTTTCAGCCGGTTGCAGAAGCTTCACGGCATCACGGGCCATGATGGTGCCGGTATTCAGCCAGTCGCTAAACTGCTCCGGAGCAAGGATTGCGGGCATGCGGTGATGAATTGGCTTCATCATACTGTTCGCCTCGACGGTGATCACCGCTGCGGTATCAATATCCCCGCCTTCCGGATGGGAGTAGGTTTCCCACAGGCCGGCGAAGGCCAGAAGACGTCCATCAGACGGTGCGACCCAATAGGGCTGCTTTGCCGCACCCTTGCGTTGCCACTCATAAAAACCATTTGCGGGGATGAGACATCTACGGTGGCGAACGGCCGCGCGAAACGAAGGCTTTTGCTCCAGCGTTTCTGCCCTTGCATTGAGCAAAAGTGTGAAACTTGCAGGGTCTTTGACCCACGAGGGCACCAGCCCCCATCGGGCTAACCCAAAGTGGCGCCCACCATTTTCGTGCTTTACGAGTGCAATTGGCTGAGTCGGTGCTATGTTGTATCTCGGTGGAAAATTCGGTTGCTCGACGTAATCAAACAGCGCTTTGACTTCTTCCGGAGACGCTGACAGGCTATATCTACCACACATGCAGATTACTCTGTTCGCATTTTTAGTAAAGTTGCAACCAATCGAGAGATAGGTTCCGAACTAGAGATAAGAAGCTGGGAGGGCACAATGGATTTGTACTGCGATAAAATTGGTGACGGAGATCTTGCTCCGGAATTTTTAACGCATGCAAACATTAATCCATCCACCGGCCTTGCAACTGACTATCTAAATCATTTCAACGAAGTGGTTATGCTTCTTGAAATGCTTCCTGACATTCCCGAGTGCGCAGAAGATGTTGTGGCATGGGAACCAGCAGATTATATCACACATTTCAGCGCGTCTAAGTTTTCTGCAAAAGAACTGGCCATTCACGCCTATGGGGCTGTTGACGAACAGCTGCGCACTGCGCTTGAAAAGTGTATTGCCGAGATTGATCAGGAAGTGATCTCCTTACAAATGATGCTGGGTTCCGGTGATGCAACCGACGAGCTACTTCAGATCGTTCAGGAAAAAGCGGTCACTGTCATTCGGCCACTGCTTTCGCGGGCAGGTTCGATCATCCACGGGCATCTGCCGGATGAGGCAGTCAGTGGTCAGGAAAGCACGCAAGCGGATGTCGACGCACTGTTTTCATGAGCAACACAAGTTCTCCGCAGTATATTGAGGCGACCAGTGTTGCCTGTATTCAAGGCAACAAGATTCTGCTGGTGAAACGGGCTAATTCACCTTCCAAGGGTCTGTGGAGTTTTCCGGGCGGCAAAGTTCTGGCGGGCGAAAAACTGGAAGAGGCTGCCCAGCGCGAGTTGAATGAAGAAACATCTTTAAGCGCCTCAGACCTGAAGAGCTGGCGGGTCTCCTACCCTTCTCCCAAAGACAGTCAGGTACAATACCGCATTCACGTCTTCACCTGCACGCAAGTTGAGGGCGATGCAAAAGCTGGTTCTGATGCGTCCGAGCTGGGCTGGTACACTTGGGAAGAAACGCAGCATCTTCCTTTGGCTCCAGGGATGCAGCAACACATTATTGATCTCCTGAGAGGCAACTAGCCTCGCGCGGAACTCTGGTGGAGTAACACGGGAAAACCGGGAATCCCCAAGGTTCCATGGTGGACAGACTGCCGGGAGACAGCCATCCTTACAGAATCTAAGGCAACCAAATGCTGTGGGATGTGGCTTGACTGACATTGAAAAACTTAATGGCTCGAGGCAACGGTTTGCGAAACCTGCCCGCTTATTTGGCCGGGGTTTTTGTCTTGCGCTGATGCTCTTGAGTGCGGCACCTGCTGCCGTTGCGCAAAGCACGCCGGAAGCCCCCGAACAACCAACGCAGCCTGAACTTAAAGAGCCGCCCTACGAGCCGGAGCTCATTCGCCTCTCCGAGATTCTTGGGGCCCTTCACTATCTACGCCCACTGTGCGGTCATGATGAAGTGGATGAATGGCGCCAGCGCATGTATTCGTTGCTGGGGGCTGAAGTGCAAAATGAGTTGAGACGGCGGCGGCTGGTCGAACGGTTTAACCAAAGCTATCGCGGCTTCGCCTCGGTGTACCAAACCTGCACTCCGGCGGCTGTTGAAGCCTCTCGCAGATTCGCGGATGAAGGGTTGATCATCACCCAAGAAGTTACTGGTAAGTACAGTCGAGACTGACCAATACTTAGGTTGTATTCATTTTCCACAGACAATTTTTGCGTGTTTTTTGGATAATTGGGCCCTGCCACAAATATTAACCATAACTTGCAGAAGCTCTGGACGAGTTTACCAAAACATCAGTGAGTCGGTTGTTCCTGCGGGTTTGCGTGTTAACTTCCCTTTAACAGATAAGGCAAGCGATGCTTCATTTGTTTTCTTTTGCTCGTTACATGTAACGGCAAATAACAAGAAGCAACACATAGAGGGGCATGGAGCCAGCATGATCAAGGACGACGCTATCGCCGGCGAATTCACCGAAGAAGTCGATGCATCTGATGCAGACATCCGCCGACTGGCTCTAAGCTTCATTCAGGAAGCATGGGAGGATGGTCTTTCTCACGGTATCGACAGTACAGCACTTGCACATGCAGCGCTGTTCTCTGCCATGTTGGATCTAGTTTCTCTTTACGGAGAGGAAGCTGTTTCCAAGTTTGCGCAGGAAATACCAGAGCGCGTTGAGCGTGGTGATTATTCCATCGAGCGCCGCCTGCACTAGTCGCAGCACCGCTGACCTTTTCAGGAAGCTCCGAGTGATCGGGGCTTTTTTGATTCAGGGTAGCTGCTCTTTACAAAAGCAGTTCACTTGCAACCTTGGCGAGGATGAGTACAGCAAAGGCCCACAGGATAGCACCTGCGCCACGGTTGATGGCAGAGAGCCAGTTGTCATTCATGCTATTGCGTAGCTTGGAGACCAGAGCGGACAGGCAGGCCCACCATAAAAGCGAGCCACATAATACACCGATCACGAGCATCAAAGCGCTGAGGTACTCACCTTCTCCGGGCGCAAGATCTCCCAGCGAGCCAAAGATTGCGATAAACCCAAGGATTGTGCCGGGATTGGTCACAGTCATGGCAAAAGAAACAAGCAATCCATGCCAGGCACTCGTCCCCCCGTTGCTGGCCCCTTTCAGATGCGGCTGAGAGTTGAAGACGACGATGCCGAAGATAATCAGCAGCCCCCCGCCCACAGTCTGGATGTAAAGCTCGTGGTCTGCAACAAACTCTGCAATCGCGGTAACACCGAACGCTGCGGCGGTCGCGAAGACACCATCGGCCAGCACGGCTCCCACTCCGGCAGTGAAGCCTGGAAGAAAGCCGTAGTGGACAGATCTTCTGATCGCCAACACGTTTACAGGGCCGATCGGTGCTGATGTGACCAGACCGATAATCAAACCTGTGATGAAGAGTTCAATGTTCAAAGGCTCATTCCAAGCTTCTTGATTGCGGAGGAAACCAGTCAGATCTTCTTATAAATTCTCTAAAGAGCCTTTAGATTGTGCATAGGTATTCCTTCGTTTCTTCCTAGATCCCCAACAAGCCCTTAAACTGATAGGCAAAACACACGCCCATTTTCCGTTTCGGAGCACTTAATGTATTCTCGCCTACTCTTCATAGGGTTACTCTGCGCCACGACTCCATCTTTGGCGGCAACCCAGGCAATTCCAACCGAAACGATTCGCATTCAACGACCCCAGGCCCCGCAATTTCCCCTTCTCAACGAAGGTTTCAACAGAGATACCAGTCTGGAAGACGCATTGGACGATATGCTTGCAGATGAGCCACCTCTGCCTAAACTGGAGGTGATGTATGATGAGGGAATGCTGCCTGAAGCTGTGCGGGCCACTCGCGCGACACTCATCAAGATCGCTCGCAGTGGGGATGTGTCGGCTTTAGGACCTTTGTTTGGCAAACAGGAACGGCAACCGGAACTCTCATTTACACCAGTGCGCGATCCGGTTCGGTTCTTGAAAGACAGTTCCGGCGATGGTGAAGGACACGAGATCCTCGCAATTTTGCTGGATATCGCGGAAGCAGGCTATCTGCGGCTGAACGAAGGGACAGCAGAAGAGACCTATGTCTGGCCCTACTTTGCCCATTACCCTTTGCACGATCTGACCCCTCCTCAAAAGGTTGAAATGTACCAGATCGTTACAGCTGCAGATTACTTCCAGATGCTGGACTATGGTGCCTGGACCTTCTACCGCCTCGGAATCTCCAAGGATGGAGATGTGCAAAGCTTTATTGCCGGAGATTAAGGCTCTGCTATGACCTCTCCCTAAAACACCATCAAGTGCTTTGCTGCGGGTCCTGCCGGTATATCAACCGGCCTTGCGGACCTCGCGGCGGCTCTCGTTCCCTGCGTGCAACAGATCCATCTGTTCGGGTTTTTCCATGAAGCGCGTGTAGAAGCTGCCATCCAGTTCCGTGTAGCAGGCATAGCCCTGATATAGCGGCAGGACGCGCAGTTTGGCCCGGTTTTCTTTTGCCAAGTGTTCCATGACCTCATGAAAGTTTTCACGGGGCAAGGCATGGGATTGACCGAGCCACTTCTGCAACATCAACTTGAACAGGCTGGGTAGTCTGTCCTGCTGACCGAAATCGACGATGGAGAGCTGGCCACCTTCTGCCAGAAGTCTGGCGCTGTTGTGCAACGCCTCTTCCCAGTGCGGGATCATGGAGACACAGTAGGACAGGAACACCCGGTCAAAGGTGTCGATGCCAAACTTTTCGAATGGATCAAACTTTGTTGCATCCCCTTGTGCCAGATGGATGCGGTGCGAGAGGTTCGCTTTGTGTATGTTTGCTTCTGCGGTCTTCAGCATCTGGGAGGAAATATCCATGCCAAAGAACTGGCAGGTTGGATAGACCTTTGCAGCTTCAATGAGATTACGTCCGGTGCCACAGCCGATTTCCAACAGTGTGCTGCCGCGCGGCGCTGACAACTGCTTGATCAGATGATCACGGCCAAGAAGGTAATGCTTTCTGGTCAGATCGTAATAATGCCGTTGGTTCTTATAGATTTTATCCATCAGTGAGGCTGAGGACTTTTCTATCGTCATTTCACTTCCCTCACATGCTTATTCTTGTTTAGTTTTTGATGTCGAGGTGGAAACCACCAAATTCTTAGTGGAGCGACCCAGCGTGTGGAGAATAACGCGCGCTCCTGATCGTGCCGTTCTGGATATTCCTGCCCAAAAGTTTGTTCAGCAGCCTGATTATCCAAACGCTCCGTGAAAGAGCGATTAACAACGCGCACACGGGCGGCTCTTTTGCGATTTTGCGGGAAGTACTCAGGCATCAGCTAGGGGGAATGTGTTTACAGTCCCTTACGGCTCCATCTCAACCTCGCCAGTTGACTGTGGTTTCGGGGGTGCTGGCATTTTTTGATCCTCCGCAGTCTCAAGGTATTTACCTTGCTTGTCCTGTCAAAATTCTTCCAAAATGGAGAGCGCAGCGTTCCCCTAAAATTGACCCCAGTTCACCCACAGAAACAATTCTTTTCCCATGGTGCGCGCATGGCTGATAGGTTATGAAACACTCTTGTTGTTTTATTCATTGGAGGGACCGCCCATGGCATCTCATTGCACCATTCTCCAGTCACGTCGGCTCGTGAAGGTTTTTGGCGAAGATGCCAAGGAGTTCCTACAGAATCTGGTCAGCTGTGATGTGAGCGACCTTGGCGCTACATCCAGCGCGTTTGGCGCTTTGCTTACGCCTCAGGGCAAGATCCTCTGGGACTTCTTTGTGTTTGCTGATGAGCAGACTGGTGGTTTCCTAATGGATGTGAGCGCCGATGAGCTGGAGGCATTCTCCAAGCGTCTGGCATTTTACAAGCTGCGCGCCAAAGTTACCGTCGAACACGCAGATGAAGACACCCATGTTGTTGCAGCATGGGGAGCGGACTTACCCACGGACAAGCCGCTGGACCCACGCCTTGCGGAAATGGGCGTTCGTTATGTTGCTTCTGGTGCGGTTGCGCAGACAGCCTCTGAAGCTGACTATCATGCGCACCGTATTGGCCTTGGCATTCCTCAGAGCGGACTGGACTTTAAGCTGGCAGATGTGTTTCCGCATGATACTGATATGGACAGCCTCAATGGAGTTGCCTTTTCCAAGGGCTGTTTTATCGGGCAGGAAGTTGTTTCGCGCATGAAGCACCGTGGGACCGCCCGCAAGCGGATTATCAAGGTTTGTGCAGAGACTGCCCTTCCAGCTGCCGGAAGCGATATTCTGGCGGGTGAGAAGAGTGTTGGCTCTCTGGGCTCGTCGGATGGTTCCAAAGGGCTGGCATTGTTGCGGCTTGACCGGGCCAAGACGGCGATGGATGCAGGGGTGCCGCTGACCTGTGAGGGTGTTGTGCTGACCCCTTCCATTCAGGAGTGGGCAAGTTTCAGCTGGCCTTCCTCTGATTAAGAGATACTCTTTGAGACCGACCAACCCTGACGACTGGCTTGATTGACATATGTGCGCAGACCTTTCCTCATCTTCTCCACGGGCCTGGCAACGGATGCTTTCCGGCAGGCGGCTTAATCTGCTTGATCCTTCTCCGCTGGATGTTGAACTTTCCGACATTGCACACGGACTGGCACGCGTTGCGCGCTGGAATGGTCAGACGATTGGGGATCATGCCTTCTCGGTGGCACAGCACTGTGTGGTGGTGGAAGAGATTGCTTTGATGCTGAAGCCGGAACTGGATGTACAGTGGCGCATGGCGATCCTGTTGCATGATGCGCCCGAGTATGTGATCGGGGATATGATCTCGCCATTTAAAAACGTGATGGGTGGCACCTACAAGGCGGTTGAGGAGCGGCTTCACCATGCCATTCACCGCGCCTTTGATTTGCCAGAAGACCTGCCTGTCAGCATTACCAAGCTTGCGAAGAAAGCTGATATTATCAGCGCTTATTTAGAAGCCATCCATCTGGCGGGCTTTAGCAAGGAAGAGGCTGACAAGATTTTTGGAAAACCGGCCAAAGTCAGTGCAGGACAGTTGGAGATTTTGGCGCAGCGCATCATACCGCTGCCAACCAAGGATGCGCAGGCGCAATTTCTGGCGCGGTTTGCAGAGCTGAATGAGGCCCGCAAGACCAGTGGAGGTCGCTAATGCTGCATGTGTGCCCTCTTTCCAAACTGGAAGACACCTTGGTTTCATCCGGCCCCAGCCATGTGCTTTCTCTCGTTTCGCCCGGAACCGAGGTGAACTTGCCGGTGGAGCCGAAGCCTGCCCACCATCTGGTTCTAGAGTTCAATGATATTGCCGAGGAACGTGATGGCCTGCTTGCGCCTAAACTAGAGCATGTGGAGCGGTTGCTGGATTTTGCCCGTCCGGTCGCGTGCGCAGGGTCTTTGCTGGTGCATTGCTGGGCGGGTGTCAGCCGGTCCACAGCTGCGGCCTACATTATTATGTGCGCGGCATTGCCCGAGGTTGACGAGCACTTACTGGCACAGCACTTGCGTAGTGTTTCTCCTGTTGCCACGCCCAATCCATTACTTATCTCATTGGCAGACACTCTTTTGCAGCGTAATGGGCGCATGGTACAATCGATCAAAGACATTGGTCGCGGCGCAGACACATTTGAGGGCAACCAGTTCTTACTGGACCCTGCCGCCCTTGTTGAACTGGCATGACAAAAACGGAGCAGACCTTGATGAGCAATGCGGTGAAAACAGGAAATGCGGCCCCAGAAGGTGCTGACATGGAGCCTGTCGAGCTTGGCATTGGTCTGAACGCTGTGATTGTTTCCGTGAAAGACAAGGTTCCATTTGTTCTGACCGTACCGCAACGTGTGCCGGATGAACTTTCCGGTTTGCCTTCCGGCCCGTTTGACCCACGGGTTCACCGCACCTTTGAGTTGGGCTTGCGGGCCTTTGTGGAGGAGCAGACTGCGCTTCATATTGGCCATGTGGAGCAGCTTTACACATTTGGTGACCGTGGCAGGTACTCTCTGGCAAAAGCTGGCGAACCCCACATGGTCTCTGTGGGCTATCTGGCCTTGACCCGTCAGACCCCTGAATCTGAAAGGTTGCTTGCCCAACAAGGCGCACGGTGGCGGCCTTGGTATGATTTCTTTCCCTGGGAAGACTGGCGCGGCGGACAGCCAAAGATGCTGGAGACGATTATTCACCCCAGCATGGAGGCTTTCAGCAGGACACCGGACGAGGATGCGCGGACCTATCAGGAACTGAGCCGGAAAGACCGCTACCAGCTTGCTTTTGGCGTGGGCTCGTTGAAGTGGGATGAGGAACGTGTGCTGGACCGCTACGAGCTGCTTTATGGCTCTGGCCTCATGTATGAAGCACTACGGGATGGTCAGCCGACGGCATTGGAGCGTGGCACCCAGCCGGATCTTGGCGAGGGCCTTGCCCATGATCACCGCCGCATTCTGGCGACCGCGCTTTCGCGGTTGCGGGCCAAGTTGAAATACCGGCCTGTGGTGTTCGAATTGATGCCACCAGAGTTTACGCTGACCGATCTACAGCAGACAGTAGAGGCTATTTCCGGTCGCCATCTGCATAAGCAGAACTTCCGCCGTCTGGTGGAAACCGGGCAGCTGGTTGAGCAAACGGGCAGAACCTCAACTGCGACTGGTGGCCGCCCTGCCGCGCTTTACCGATTCAGAAGAGACATCCTGAAAGAGCGCCCTGCACCGGGGTTGCGTGTCAGCCTGCTCTGATTCACATTTTCGCCCTAAGTAACGTTGCGTTATCTACAGGAATTTTGATTCTTCCCTCCATAAAAATCCATAGGAAGAATCACGGTGCGAATTCCACAGATAAGCTCCTGGATTATCTTGTTAAGATTTTGATTGTGCTGGTGTCCTACTGCCACACCTTTGGATCATCTGTGTCATTTCCTGCATGATGCCTTTTGTTTCCTATGATTTCTGGCCCGCGAAATAATGCACCCAGACATGAAATAGCCCTAGTTTTTGATGAGCAGCCTCTTTGCATATTAACCATATACTGGCTGTTAGCGGGGTAAACTGCGGCAGAAAAACTGGGGTTTTGGGGAGCTTAACTTTATATCAAGGTTAAAAGTGAAAGATGCAGCCATCCGGAAAAATGACGGGTTCGGGTGTTATCGGGCTTTTCCTTCCTGTCGATCTCAGAATTATGGGTTCCCTTTTTCGGGACCGTGGGACGCTGGATATCTGAGCGTTGATTTGGAGTTGATTGCGTATGTCGGGCCATAGGATTAAGAAGAACGAAGGACGTCGTACAGTCTTCATGTACTTTAAATACCCTATTCTTGCTGCAGGACTTGTAGCTGGTAGCATCACTGCCTCTCCGGTTGCGCTGCAAGATATTCCTGCGCTTACCGGCATGCTTGATGAAGATTTACCGCGCTGGATGCAGTTTGGCTCTACACAGGACCGCGAGAAACTTGCAAACTACTTAGCGGATCCCCAGCAGTCGAAGCCTCAGCGTCAGGCAATAAACCGCAGCGGCAAAGGTGATATGCAAGTCGCCACGTTACCGCGACGCGTCGTTGCCTTCATTCAGAATGCAGGCAAGCCCAAGAGTACAGACCGGTTCGTTTCGCAGCTTCCGCAGATGGCTTTCAATGGTCACTATGGCGGAGAGACGCTCGCGGGTCTTTCCACTGACAAAAGCAAGGTGGATAACACGCCTCTTGGCAAGGCTGCCCGCCGTGCGGCGCTGGCCGCTCGCAAGCAGATTGTGCAGCGTAATGTCAAGCCTCTCCCGATTTCCATCGCCAAGCAGAACGACCTTGCAATGGCAACAGCCTATGCACCGGCACTCCCACAGACAGACGAAGCGCCGTTTGATGCATTGCTGAGCAAACCAAAAGTTTCTATCACGCCGTCGGGCAAACCTCACCTTACTGAAAAAGAGCTGGCTTCCTTCTCCGCGACCAACCCACACTGGTGGTATATGCGCGAACTGCCAAGTTCCGTAAAGCACTCCAAGAAGGAAATGCAGTGTCTGGCTGAGGCGATCTATTTTGAAGCACGCAGCGAGCCGCGTGACGGTCAGATTGCTGTGGCGCAGGTGGTGCTCAACCGCCTGAAGAACCCAGCCTATCCAAGCACCGTGTGTGGTGTGGTTTACCAGAACAAGAGCATGCGGAACGCCTGTCAGTTCTCGTTTGCCTGTGACGGTATTCCAGAGCGCATCACTGAAGCTGGTCCATGGGCGAGAGCGAAGAAGATCGCACAGCAGGTGGTTGATGGTGAAGCGAGCATTCCAGCAGTGGATGCCTCCACCCACTACCATGCCACATATGTTCGCCCGAACTGGGCACCGACCATGCAGCGTAAAAAGCGCATTGGTAAGCACATCTTCTACAAGACCTACAGAGGCGGGTGGAGCTAACCCCTCCCCCTGATCCTTAAGGTCTTTTGGTGGCCTGACCGCTCCAATAAAAAACCCTGCATCAGCCTTGCGCCGGTGCAGGGTTTGTTTTTGTATTTGCTCGGGTCTTAGAGCATGTTGCGTTCATATGAATTCACGCACCAAGCTCTAAGCATTTATTTTCACACGTATTCTTCTCCGAAAACCGTACCCACTTTTCGGGAATACGCTCTAGTATCAGCCGACTTCGACGATGGTCCGGCCGCGGATCTGGCCTTTGAGCACCTTGGCGGCGCGCTCAACAACATCGGTCAGTTTGACTGTTTCAGACAGGGAATCCAGTTTGTGCAAGTCGAGATCCTGCACCAGACGGCGGTAAGCCTGCTCTCGCAGAGACATTGGCACCAGCACGGAATCCACACCCAGCAGTGCGACATTGCGCAGGATGAACGGCATTACGGAGGCAGGCAGGTCCATGCCCTGTGCCAAACCGCACGCAGCAACTGCACCGCCGTATTTTGTCTGTGACAGCAGGTTTGCCAGTGTGTGGCTTCCAGCAACATCAACCGCCCCTGCCCAGCGTTCTTTGTCCAGCTCCTTGCCTTTTCCACCAAGCTCCGCGCGGTTCAGCACCTTGGATGCGCCAAGGCTCTTGAGGAAATCGGTTTCTTCCATACGGCCTGTAAAGGCAACCGTTTCATAGCCCAGTTTGGAAAGCAGGCTGATGGCAACTGAGCCCACACCACCAGAGGAACCGGTGACGGCGATCTGGCCGTGGTCAGGGGTGATGCCGTGTCGCTCCAGCGCCATAACGCAGAGCATAGCGGTGTAGCCTGCAGTGCCGATAGCGGCTGCGCGAGGGGCAGAGAGTTCTGCCGGGCAGTGCAGAAGACACTCGGATTTCAGGCGTGCAATTTGAGCGTATGCGCCGGTGTGTACTTCGCCAAGGCCATACCCGTTCTGGATGATCTTATCGCCGGGTTTGAAGCGGTCACTTTCGCTGGTGAGCACTTCGCCAACCACGTCAATGCCCGGCACCATCGGAAACTTGCGGGTGACAGCGGGGTGACCTGCCAGAGCCAGCCCGTCCTTATAGTTGATCGTGGTATGGGTTACCTTGACCGTCACATCCCCTGGTGAGAGCTGATCGACAGTGACCTTATTCCATTTGGCAGGCAGCGGAGCACCTGTGCTTTCGTCTGCTTCAATCCATAGGGCGTCAAACTCTTTCATGGCCAATCCTCCATTCCAATTAGGATGGCGGGAAGCTGGCAGAAGAAAAGCCACAAGGCAAGCAAATAACGTCAGGCAGTACTCCGCTATAACTCACTGAAAAATTTAATTAGTTTACCAGATGAGTGCCTTACGCAGGCCTTTGCACCAGCCGCCCTGCGGTGGCGGATTGTTCGCGGATCGGCCAATGCACCACGGCAGCAAAAATGCCCAGCGCAATGCCCAACCACCAGATGACATCGTAGTTTCCGCTCTGCTCATAAAGAACCCCGCCCAGATAAACGCCGAGGAAAGAACCGATCTGGTGAAAGAGGAATACAATGCCAAACAGCGTCGCCATAAAGCGCGGGCCAAACATGACCGCAACCAGACCGGAGGTCGGCGGCACGGTGGAGAGCCAGAGGATGCCCATGGTGGCGGCGAAGATCAGTGTTGATGCCACCGAGATGGGCAGCAGGATGTAAAGCGTGATGGCGACGGCGCGGGCAAGGTAGATGAATGACAGCAAGTATTGTTTTGGGAAACGCGAGCCCAGCACGCCGGAAGACATGGACCCAACGATGTTGAACAGGCCGATCAAGGCCAGCGCCCATGCGCCAACAGAAACATCAAATCCCTGATCTACAATGAAGGTGGGCATATGCACCGTGATAAAGGCCACGTGGAACCCACAGACGAAGAAGCCAAAGATCAGAAGAATGTAGTCTTTGGTTTTGAAGGCCAATGCCAAGGTTTGAGACATGGTCATGGTATCTTGCAGCGTCGCGGCGCTGCCGGTTGCTGGTGCTGCAGCACGACCACGTAGGACATAGGCGAATAAAGGTACGATCCCCACAAGAGCCGCCATATAGGCCAATGCGCTGGACCAGCCGAACATCTCGATCAGACCAAGCCCGAGCGGTGCAAACAGGAACTGGCCGAAGGAACTGGCCGCTGTGCCCAGACCAAAGGCAATGCCGTGGTATTGGGGCTGAACGGAGCGGGCAAATGCTGCCAGAACAATAGAGAACGAGGTGAAGGCAATACCCAGTCCGATCAGCACACCTGCTGAGACCTGCAACAAGAGTGGTGTTCCCGACATGCTCATGAGGTATAGGCCAACGGCGTAAATGATCGCGCCCAGCACCAGCGTTTTGCCAGTGCCGTACTTGTCTGCCATCATGCCCGCGAAGGGTTGCGCCACACCCCAGATAAGGTTCTGGATTGCCAGCGCAAAGGCAAATACATCCCTGCCCCAACCGAATTCGGAGGACATGGGGGTCAGGAACAGCCCCAGCGTGGAACGTGGTCCAAACGACAGAACGGCGATGATACAGCCACTGATGATGATGAGAGGGATACTGTGACCCCACCTGACAGAGGACTGGTTCTCGACTTGGGTCGCTTGGGACATGGCAAATTCCTTTCCTGCATCCGTGCGGAAGGCCGCTGGATGCCGGAGTAATGAGGTCACTTTTTTCACTGATTAGCGCAGAGCCGCTGAGACTAATCTAAATCTGCTCCCCGCAATAATGAATATTACTGAGGTCATCTATCAGCAATTGTAATGAGTGCAGGTTACAGCTGAACTTTACCCGGCTGGCTACAGGTACAGCGCAAGGCTGCATCCGCCTGTGTTTCTCCCGGTTTGAGCACTGGCGACACTTAACGAGGCCCGCGTCGGTTGGAAGGCTGCTGGTGCCCCGCACTGCTCTTTTCTAAGTCCGGGCAGTGGAATGCTCGTGTTTGTACCCAACAAATTTAGCAAATTAAGTGGTTAAACATTAAGCGTAAACCCAGCGCGAGCACTGCATTTATGCATCGGGCAAAAGAATAGGTTGTCGTCAGCGGGCAAGCGGTCTATAAAAACTCAAAATGAGCATAAGGGGTGGCATCGGCTTTGTAGTCGTGTTTTTTTATAGACCCTTTATACTCATATTGAGTATATACCGGTTAAGGACCGGCAGAATAAAGGATAGCGCATGTCCTCCATGACTACATACGCTGAGACCGACAGCTCTGCTGTCAATGAAATTGCTGCCGGCATTGGCGGTGCTGCTCAGAGCGGGTCCTCCGCTCAAAAGCAATACGCACCTTTGGAACGCCCTGACCTTTCCTATACGCCAGAGGTGGCTGAAGCGACGGCAGAAGCCTATGAGAAGGTGAAGGATTTCATTCCGGCTATTGAATGGGCTGCGCTTGCGCCGTTGATCCATGCGATCAACAAGGTGAAGAAAGAGCGTGACGCGGTTATTTTAGCGCACAACTACATGACGCCGGATATCTTCCACGGTGTGGCTGATATTGTTGGCGACAGCCTGCAGCTGGCCAAGGAAGCTGCGAAAACAGAGTCGCAGGTTATTGTTCAGTGCGGTGTGCACTTCATGGCCGAGACTTCCAAGATCCTGTCTCCGGAAAAGACTGTTCTGATCCCTGATATGGATGCGGGCTGCTCTTTGGCAGAATCCATCACTGGCGAAGATGTGCGCAAGCTGCGCGAAGCCAATCCGGGCGTGCCGATCATCACATATGTGAACACCTCGGCTGATGTGAAGGCAGAATGCGATATTTGCTGCACCTCTTCCAACGCAGTGCAGGTTGTTGAAGCGATGGGCACTGACAAGGTTCTGCTGATCCCTGATCAGTATCTTGCAGCCAACGTGAACAACCAGACTGATGTAGAAGTGCTGACCTATGCAGGTTCGTGCGAGGTGCATGAGCGCTTTACGGCTGAAGAACTGCGTGACTACCGCGCGATCGATCCGGACGTAAAGATCATCGCGCACCCGGAATGTCCGCCAGAAGTTGTTGCAGAAGCTGACTTTGCCGGATCAACCTCTCACATGATTGACTGGGTTAAGAACAATAGCCCTGAGAAGGTGATGATGATCACCGAGTGCTCTATGGCTGACAATGTTGCGTCTTCTACACCGGGCGTCAACTACATCCGCCCGTGCAACCTGTGCCCGCATATGAAGCGCATCACCCTTGCCAAGATTCTGGATTGTCTTCTCGACATGTCCGGTGAAGTGATTGTTGATGAAGCTGTGGCTGATCGCGCACGCGCCTCCGTGGAACGCATGATCAACTTGAAGAACTAGAGGCTTTCGTGTAGCTGGCGTACTGAAAAGTCTTCAGCGCACCCTGCTGCCTGCAAGGGCAGCAGGTCTTTTGCGATCAGGTCCCCCTTTAGTCTGGAATAATCTCTGAAATGTCTCGGTTCGGTTCTTCTCTCGCCCCTGCTGTTGCTCTGAACGGCGTAGATGATGTTGTTATCTTAGGTGGAGGTCTTGCTGGCCTGTTTTGTGCGCTCAAGCTTGCGCCAAGGCCGGTGACCATCGTGAGCAATGCCCCCATTGGTGGCGGTAGCTCCTCTGCCTGGGCACAAGGGGGTATTGCAGCCGCTGTTGCCGAGGGTGACCATCACTCCGCTCATACACAAGACACACTGACTGCGGGCGATGGACTTTGTGAAGCTGCCATTGTTGAAGGTATGACGCGCGAAGCAGCAGAGCGCATTCATGATCTGCTGGATTATGGCGTGCCGTTTGACAAAGACCTTGCGGGCAAACTGGCCCTATCGCGAGAAGCGGCCCACTCAAGCCACCGTGTGGTGCGTGTGCGTGGCGACATGGCTGGCGAAGCCATTATGCAGGCTCTTATTGACGCGGCTTACAAGACACCGTCCATTCGCATTATTGAAGGGTACATCGGCTGTCAGCTGATCACGGAAGGCCGGTATGTCACTGGCATCACCGCGCGTCGCCGTGGTGGTACACAGCGTATAACCATTCCGGCAAAGGCTGTTGTGCTGGCATCAGGCGGTGTTGGCCATCTTTATTCCACCACCACCAATCCGGGTGAAGCCAACGGCCACGGCCTTGCCATGGCGGCACGGGCCGGAGCTCTGATCTCCGATGCGGAGTTTGTGCAGTTCCATCCGACGGCTCTGGATGTTGACCAAGACCCTGCTCCGCTGGCCAGTGAGGCAATTCGGGGTGATGGCGCGCTGCTGGTCAACAAAGATGGTAGCCGGTTTATGGAGGGTGTGCACCCTGATCTGGAGCTGGCACCACGTGATATTGTCGCCCGTGCTATCCATAGCGAGATTGCTGCGGGGCGCGGTGCGTTCCTTGATTGCCGTGACGCAATTGGCGCTAGCTTCCCTGAACACTTCACCCGTGTTTTTGCTGCCTGTGAAAAGGCAGATATTGATCCAATCAACGGTCTCATTCCTGTGGCTCCGGCGGCGCACTACCATATGGGCGGTGTACTGACGGATGCGTCTGGCCGCACGTCTGTCGATAACCTTTGGGCTGCGGGCGAGGTTGCAGCAACCGGTGCCCATGGTGCCAACCGTCTGGCCTCCAACTCCCTGCTGGAAGCTGTTGTGTTTGCCGCTCGCATTGCGGAAGACATTCAGGCTTTGATGCCGCATCACCGTGTGCATGCATGGGCGGAGATTGATGATCAGGACGATCAGGCCTCAAAGCGCAACCCGCAGGAGCGTGCCGTTGTGTCTCTGGTTCGCTCTGCCATGTCCCGCCATGTTGGTGTGGCGCGTGATGCAGAAGGCTTGACCAGCACCCTTGCGCGTCTGCAGAACGCTGAAAAGCTGTGCCGACGCGATTCAATTTTGAACATGGTGATTGCAGCCAAGCTGATCACCGGCTCTGCTCTGCTGCGCGAAGAAAGCCGTGGCGGTCATTTCCGCACTGACTTCCCACAGAAAGCGGCGGAAGCCAAACGCTCTTTCGTCAAGCTTGCACAGATCGAGAGCCTCGCAAAACAGGCCGCTGCCAGTGACATTGGCCAGCAGGCCGTCGAAAAGGAAGACATGCTATGAGTGCTTCACCCTTGCCAGAACTTTCGATGATCATGGTCGACGACGTGGTCAAAGCAGCTTTGCTTGAGGACTTTGGTCGTGCAGGAGACATCACCTCGCAGGCGACCATTCCGGCGGATGCTTCTGCAACTGGCGTGATTGCAGCTCGTCAAGAAGGTGTACTGGCTGGCATTGATCTGGCTCTTTCTGCATTTCGTCAGGTTGATCCTACCCTCGATGTTACAGTGCTGGCGCAGGACGGGGATAAGTTGGAACCGGGCAAGTTGATTGCCCGCATCCACGGCCCTGCCCGCGCACTGTTGTCGGCAGAACGTGTGGCGCTGAACTTTTTGAGCCACCTTTCCGGTGTTGCGAGCGCTACCAACGCATTTCAACGCAAAATAGCTCATACCAACGCAAACATTGTTTGCACCCGCAAAACCACTCCGGGCCTGCGTAGTTTCGAGAAATATGCGGTGCGCTGCGGCGGCGGTATGAACCATCGTTTTGGTCTGGATGATGCAGTGCTGATCAAGGACAACCACATAGCAGTTGCTGGTGGTGTTATCCCCGCGATTGAACGCGCCCGTGCCTTTGTCGGCCACCTTGTGCGCATTGAGGTTGAAGTGGATACGCTGGAGCAGTTGAAGGAAGCGCTGAGCGTCAAGCCAGATGTGGTGATGCTGGACAATATGGGGCCTGATCTTCTGAAGCAGGCGGTTGAGATCAACAAAGGTCAGGCTGTGCTGGAAGCTTCTGGTACGATTACCCTTTCCACCGTTCAGGCGATTGCGGAAAGCGGCGTCGACATCATCTCTTCAGGCTGGATCACACACTCTGCCCCAATTCTGGACCTTGGTCTGGATATCGAGATCGGGTAGAGGGCACGATACTAGGTTCACAGCACGGGCAATACGCCTTTAGATTGTATTTAATAAAAATTCAATCAATATCGAGAATACATTCAGCATACACATTCATATCGAGAATATTCATGTATGCTGAATTTCGCTTATGCAAGCATCAATCACCTTACTTGAAGCCGCTTGCAAATACGTCCGAGTTTCAAATTCGACAAAGGAGGGTTCGCTTCTTTGTCGAACCCATCATGCAAACGACGTACGTTTCATCTAGCTTTCACGGGCCTGACAAAACAGAGAAAGAGTGGAAACTCCGCTTCTTTTCCAGCTCCGAGCGGCCAGTTGACGTTGAAGTACGGTTCTTCAAAGACAAGCAGCCACTATTAAAAGGTCCGCAAACAGTAGACGGTTCTTTATGGGAGATTATTGAAGATTTCTCTGGAGCACATGGCTTTTCAGAAAGCACAAGATCTAAAGTCTCTCACTTTTTGCGCAACTCAGACACCTTGCCAAAATCAAGCTTTGCTGCGCACTCCAACGACACTCACTTTGCATCGAGTGGTCCAAATGCAGCTATCGTCTTTCCATGCTCAACTAAAGCAACAACAATAGAAAATCAGAAGCAATCAAACCATACTTCAGGACGTTTCGAACGTATAGCTTTGCTTCATGCCTTGGCATTGGCCAATCGGTATGTTCTTGATCGGTTTGTAGAAGAACAAACCAATGCCGTTTTGCTGCTATCCCAAGAGGATGCCTCTTTTGAGAACCTTTATGAACTTAGGAAGAAGATCGTATCGTTTACGGCGGCCTTTTCCTTCACAAGCCCCGTCAAAAATGAAGGACACCACGAGCTATCTGCTTATTGGAATAAGGTCAATGAAGCCTATGGCATAAGGAAGCGGCAGACCGAAATTATGGAACAGTCTTCCGCTGTTTACGACCTTCTCAGAGATAATGAAAATAGGCAAACGCAATTAGAACAAGAAAATAGTAGAAAATCCCAAGAGGGGATAAACAAGTCACTTCAAAGAACACAAAGGAAAATCGATCTAATAACTATTTGCGTGGCAATATTCGGTGTCTGCGTGACTCTCTTCGAACCCCCGATTACGTTCGAACGAAACTGGACGCCAGAAGATGTTTGGGCCAGCACAATTACTTTAGCCTCAGAATATTTTAAGTAAAACGGAAAAGGCCCGATCGGATGACCGGGCCTTTTTCTTGTTCTGATCTTATCCAACACCTTACATGTTTGGATAGTTGGGTCCGCCTGTGCCTTCCGGAACGGTCCATGTGATGTTTCCGTTCGGGTCTTTGATGTCACAGGTCTTACAGTGAACGCAGTTTTGAGCATTGATCTGGAAGCGTGGCGGCTCGCCATTTTCTTCAACCCACTCGTAGACACCAGCGGGACAGTAACGGTTCGACGGTCCATCATACACATCGTGCTCAGAAAGCTTTTGCAAGGTTTCGTCGCGTAGCTTGAGATGGATCGGCTGGTCTTCCTCGTGGTTGGTGTTGGAGAGGAAGACGGAGGACAGCTTGTCGAAGGAGATCTTCCCGTCTGGTTTTGGGTACTCGATTTTCTTGCAGTCTTTTGCCGGCTTCAGGCTCGCCGCATCGGTTTTGCCATGCTTCATAGTGCCGAAGAGGGAGAAGCCCATCAGCTCGTTGGTCCACATATCGAAGCCGCCGAAGACCATACCCAGCAGGTTGCCGAATTTGGTCTGCAATGGCTTTACATTGCGTACCTTCCAGAGATCCTTACCGATTTCGGATTTGCGCCATGCGGAATCAAACTGGTCCAGCTCTTCATTTGCTTCACCGCGGCCAAGCGATTCAACAACGGCCTCTGCTGCCAGAATGCCGGAGAGCATCGCGTTGTGGGAGCCCTTGATGCGCGGCACGTTTACGAAGCCAGCGGAACAGCCGATGATGAGACCTCCGGGGAAAGACAGCTTTGGTACGGACTGATATCCCCCTTCGGTGATTGCACGCGCGCCATATGAAATGCGCTTGCCGCCCTCAAAGATCTCTTTCACACCCGCATGGGTTTTGAAGCGCTGGAACTCATCAAACGGAGACAGATACGGGTTCTGGTAGTTGAGGTTCACAACAAACCCAACTGCGACCTGATTGTCTTCCAGATGATAGAGGAAAGAGCCACCCTGTGTCTTGCTGTCCAGCGGCCAGCCCATGGAGTGCTGTACCAGACCAGGCTTGTGCTTGGCCGGGTCTACTTCCCACAGTTCCTTGATGCCAATGCCGAATTTCGGATGATCGCAGTCGCGGTCAAGGTCAAACTTATCAATGAGGGTCTTGGCAAGGGAGCCGCGAACACCTTCTGAGATCAGCGTGTATTTGCCAAGCAGAGCCATGCCGCGCATGTAGCCGTCTTTATGCGTACCATCCCGCGCAACGCCCATATCACCTGTTGCAACGCCGATTACTTTGCCAGCATCGTCATAGAGAACTTCAGCCGCTGCGAAGCCTGGATAGATTTCCACGCCGAGCGCTTCTGCTTTTTCTGCAAGCCAGCGACAGACATTGCCCAGAGACACAATGTAGTTGCCGTGGTTGTTCATGAGCTTCGGCATCAGGAAGTTTGGTAGACGAAGGGAACCGCCAGGTCCGAGCAGGTTGAAGTGATCAGCTGTCACTGGCGTCTTGATCGGAGCGGTCTCGTCTTTACGCCAATCAGGGAGCAGACGGTCAAGACCAATCGGATCAATCACAGCACCGGACAGGATATGAGCACCGATCTCGGAACCTTTTTCCAGAACGACAACGGAGATTTCCTCTCCCTTTTCCTCAGCCTGCTGCTTAATCCGGATTGCTGCTGACAGACCGGCAGGCCCACCACCTACGATGACAACGTCAAACTCCATGGATTCGCGTGGTGCCAGAGTTTCCCCTTCAGACATATTATTCTCCCTCTACACTTTATCCACTTCATTTCACGTCAAACGATGTGGCAGTGCACTATTTTCCCGCACCTTAAGTGTCAAAATTTTATTTAGTTTCTGTGTAATTGACCGGATAGTGTTGTGCAATGCGTTTTAAGGTGCATTCCATCAGGTCACCCATCAAAAAAACTTGGTGCATCCTACGGAATTATTGTGATTTCCCCAAGTCTACGTGCGGAACTTTGCACTGTTACCAATAGAGTTGGCGCAATCTCGTTTTTCTATTGGACAGTTGCGCTTCCATATAGAATATAGGGCGGGTTAGGCTTACTACCCAACCATGGTGCATTGCAAAAGAGTTATTCCCTTTCGCCTGTACTCACCTGTGTGCCACAACTAGTAAATGGCTATGTCTGAAGTTCCTGCCGCAAATGCCGCCCAACTGGAGGCGTATCTGGAGTATTTGAGCGCTGTCGGTGTCGACTGTGCGCTAGAAGATGCTCCGGTGGATCGTTTTGCGCAAACGCAGGACCAGATGGCGCAGCAAGCGCAGGTTCGCTCTGCTCCGCAGCAGAACTTCGCTCCAGCCTCTTCCACCAGTGCACAGCAACCTTCCCGGACACAGCCCAAGACCCTCAGCGTTTCTCCTGCCGAGATGGCTCGTAACCTGCGCGAGAACGGCGTCTCAGCAGATGCCAAGCAGGAAGCGAAGAAAATACTGGAACGGCAACGTGCTGCCAAAGAGGCTGCTGTTCAAACTGTCATGCCCAATGCAGCGCCTGACAGTAATGCCGTTATTCCCAATGCTGAAACCGTCAAATCTGCCAGAAGCGCAGCAAGCTCAGCCCAGTCACTTGAAGAGCTGCAGCATATTCTTGCTGGCTTTGAAGGCTGTAACCTGCGTCTGACAGCCAAGAATCTGGTGTTTGGCAGCGGCAGCTCTAAAGCGCGCATCATGTTTATCGGGGAAGCACCGGGGCGCGAGGAAGACATTCAAGGTGTTCCGTTTGTTGGACGGTCCGGTCATCTGCTTGATCGTATGCTAAAGTCTGCCGGACTTGACCGATCGCTTGTTTACATTGCCAATGTTGTGCCGTGGCGTCCGCCGGGTAACCGCACTCCTACACCGCATGAAACCGAAATCTGTCGCCCGTTTATTCAACGGCAGATTGAGCTGGTTGATCCTGAAATTGTTGTTTTTCTGGGAGCAGCTTCGGCCAAGACATTAAGCGGTGCCCGTGACGGTATTCGCAGACTGCGTGGTAAGTGGCTGAGCTATAACGGTGAAGGCACTCAGCGCAAGGCAATTGCGACCTATCACCCTGCCTATCTATTGCGCAGCCCTGCGGAGAAACGGTATGCATGGCGTGACATGCTTCAGATTCGCGCGGAGCTTGAAACAACCGAATAATCCCCGCTGTTTTACTGCACTCTCTGAGTTCTTAGGGAGTGGATTTGTTATTGAGATCACACAGTTGCGTTTTATTCGGTTTTTTGTCCTTTCTTTCGGCTAGTGCCCTTCTCTCCTGACAAATGCTGCTTATATTGTTTGGAACTGGTTGACCCAGCGACACACAAGTTATCGGTGTAAAGGAGAATTTAGAGTTGTTGAACAAGCTGCGCAGCTACCTTCCGGGCAAATGGGGCAAATCAAAACCCATCGTTCCTGTCGTCCGTTTGAGTGGTGCTATCGGAGCTGCGTCTCCATTGAAAACAGGTTTGAACCTGAGCAGTGTTGAAGACGCATTGCAGGCTGCATTCAGCTTCAAAGAAGCTCCCGCAGTTGCTATTTCTATCAACTCACCCGGCGGTTCTCCCGTTCAGTCCCACCTCATCTTCAAGCGCATCCGCCAGCTGGCGGACCAGAACAACAAACAGATTCTGGTGTTTGTAGAAGATGTTGCGGCCTCCGGTGGCTATATGATTGCTCTGGCTGGCGATGATATCATCGTTGACCCATCTTCAATCATTGGCTCTATCGGTGTTGTGTCTGCTGGTTTTGGCTTTACCGAACTTCTGGAGAAAACTGGCATTCAGCGCCGTGTTTATACCAGTGGTGAGAAGAAGGTTACGCTTGATCCGTTTGCGCCGGAAGTGGAAGAGGACATCGAGCACCTCAAGGCGTTGCAGCACGAAATCCATGAGATGTTTATCGACATGGTGAAAAGCCGCCGTGGCGACGTGTTGAGTAATGATGACGACCTGTTTTCCGGCCTGTTCTGGACAGGTGCGAAGGCTCGTGACTTAGGCCTTGTTGATAGTCTAGGCGATCTTCACTCCACCATCCAAGAGCGGTACGGCAAGGACACAAAAGTAAAATTTGTTGGTACCAAAAAGCGCTTTCTCAGCCGCTTTATACCTGGTGCGAATCTTCAGGGAGACATGAGTGAGGCTGCTGGCGCACTACCGGCTGCGGCACTTGCAACTCTGGAAGAAAGAAGTCTTTGGGCAAAGTTTGGACTTTAAATAATCTTCATAGGATTGACAAAATTTGCCTTCAAAAACAATTCTTCACATACGTGATGGAAGGAAAATGTAGATGACTGAGGTATTGGGAACTGTTGCTTTGATTGCAGGCGGATATGCACTCTACAAGGCCGTAAAGAAGGAAATCTCCACTATGGCGTTGAAGAAGCAACCTGCTTATGCAACTGCTCGCAAGCGCACAGTTGATCCGGATTATACTCGTCTGGTTCAAGACCCAGCAACCGGCAAATACCGTCCTGTCAGCAACTACTAAGCGCCCCTGCGCTTATGGACTTGTTTGAGGTGCCCGCATGACATTGGGTCTGCGGGCTAGATGGTCGTGATCTTTCCAGCATTCTTGATTTAACAGGAATAGACTGTGTTCTCACGCACCAGTTTGTGGGTTTGGGTTTGATAAACCTTGAGCGCGGCACTAAAGGTGCCTATTAGTGATACTTGCCCTGCTGAACGTCTTATTGCCTCGCCGCCTGTTCTTTTCCCAGACATCATATCTCTGATATTCCGAGAACGCGGCTGCATCCACGCATTGCAGCAAATGGGAAGAATATCTGGCCTTACTCCCCGTCTTTTTCACAAAATATCTTTGATTTTTCAGGAATGCTTGACCTTCCCTGTTTGACGTGGCACCTGTGCCTCAACTAGGATTTTGCGCCGTTTTGGTGCAGTACATTTTGGATTTTCAGGAAACACTCCCATGTCTAGTGAAGCCGTTCCGGCACATATGCAGCCGACCAAGTCCTTTCAGGGTCTCCTTATGACTCTCCAGAGATTCTGGGCCGATCAGGGCTGCGTTATTGTGCAGCCATATGACATGGAAGTCGGCGCGGGTACGTCCCATCCTTCAACAACACTGCGTTCTCTTGGGCCTCGTCCATGGAAAGTGGCGTATGTGCAGCCATCTCGCCGTCCTACCGATGGCCGCTATGGTGAAAACCCAATGCGCTTGCAGCACTACTATCAGTTTCAGGTTATGCTGAAGCCGTCTCCTGAGAACCTTCAGGAACTGTATCTGGCTTCCTTGCGAGCAATCGGAATCGACACGGACATCCATGACATCCGTTTTGTTGAGGATGACTGGGAGAACCCAACACTCGGCGCATGGGGCCTTGGTTGGGAATGCTGGTGTGACGGTATGGAAGTTTCCCAGTTTACCTACTTCCAGCAGGTGGCTGGTTTTGAATGTAAGCCTGTTGCTGGTGAGTTGACTTATGGCCTTGAGCGTATTGCCATGTATGTTCAGGGTGTCGACAATGTTTACGACCTGAACTTCAACGGGCTTGAAGGCGACGAGAAAGTCACTTACGGCGATGTGTTCTTGCAGGCTGAGCAGGAATACTCCCGTCACAACTTCGAGCATTCCGACACTGAAATGCTGTTCCGCCACTTTGCGGACCATGAGCGTGAATGTAAGCGCCTGCTAGCAGCAAGTGCAGAAGCTATGGAGAAAGCTGGCGATGGCCTACAGAAGGTTGTTATGCCTGCTTATGACCAAGCGCTTAAATGCTCCCACGTGTTCAACCTGCTTGATGCGCGCGGCGTGATCTCCGTGACCGAGCGCCAGAGCTACATTCTACGTGTGCGTGAACTTTCCAAAGCTTGCGGAGCTGCCTTCCTGCAGACCAAGGCTGGTGGTGTGGGCTACACGGGCTAGCCACAGCCAACATGATAATTTTTTAGTGCCGGGGCAAAAATTGCCTCGGCATTTTTGTTATAGGTCTCCCCGACCCTAAGACTCCTTGAAAGATGCCTGCTGATAATCTGTAGGTTTTCAGGGCTGCAATTAAACAGATATTTTCAAAAGCGATATCCTGATTGATTTGCAAATCATTCCCCTGTTTCCAGCCGCCTGCGTATCTCTGCGCTGAACCGAATTGGGGTGCATTCGCGGAGTTTAGTCTTCCATGACTGTTGAAAGCACAGAGGCGTATGAAGAGCACGAAGCAGCTACCTCTTCCAATCCCTCACCTGCAATGGCCGAACAGCCATCCCCTACACAAAATCTGACAGATGAACAGATCGCCAGCGCCATTGTTGCTCGGCTCAGTAGGGATGACAAACTGGCCATGCGGGACGGGGATCAAGCCTTTTGGCCGGGTGTTCGTGACATGATGATAAGCGGCTCTCAGTCCGGCCCATGGGCCGCTGGTGTTTTGCCTTTGCACCACCTACCCGGCATCCATTACACGGAAGGCTCTCGCGGAATTGTGTTGAAGGGCGCAACCACGTTTCCTGTGGTTATGGCGCGGGCGGCAACGTTTGATCCTGATTTGGAGGAACGCATTGGAGCTGTCATTGGCTACGAAATGCGGGCATTTGGCGGAACGCTGTTTGGCGGGATTTCGCTCAACCTGATGCGGCATCCAGCCTGGGGGCGTGCGCAGGAATCTTACGGCGAAGACAGTTTCTTGATTGGTGCGATGGGCAGCGCTCTTGTGCGCGGTGTTCAGCAGCATGGGATGGCCTGCGTGAATAACTTTGCACTGGCTTCCATGGAGCATTCCAAGCTGACACTGGATGTGACCATTGGGCAGAGGGCACTTTATGAGATGTATCTGCCCCACTTTCGCAAGGCGGTTGAGGCTGGGGCTGCTGCTGTCATGACATCCTACAGCTCCATCAATGGAGAGCTGTGCAGTCATAACAGGGAACTGCTCACCCAACTGCTTAAAACAGACTGGGGCTTTAAAGGGTTTGTGTTGAGCGATTTTATTTTTGGCATTCGCAATGCAAAAGCTGCTGCACTTGCCGGTGTGGATCTGGAGATGCCGTTTCAGTTGCACTTTGAGCAGAGCCTACCGGACCTGATTGATGAGGGTGAGGTAAGCGAAGAATCTCTGGATGAGGCGTGCTATCGGCTAATCCTGCAACAGCTCCGGGTGCTGCGCAAAGGGAGCTATGAAAAGAAGAAGGTAGGATGTGCAGAGTTTCGCGCTGTTGCGCTGGAAGCTGCTGAGAAGTCCGCCGTTCTTTTGAAAAACAAGGGTGGGTTTCTACCCCTAAAAGACATAAGGAGCATTGGGGTTATTGGCCGTTTGGCGAGCGTTGCCAACACTGGAGACAAAGGGACGAGTGATACACAACCGGCACATGTCATTACACCGCTTGCAGGTCTGCGCGCCTACTACAAACACAAGATCGACATCTGGCAGGAGCGCGGTCAGAACATCAATCGGGCGCTACAAATTGCAAATCAGGCGGACGCTGTGGTTCTGGTGGTTGGCAACGATCATAGCTGCGAGGGGGAATGGGTCTCCTCGGCGGTGGCGGCACAGTTTCATGAGATTTTGCCTCAACCGCGCAATCGTGAAGAAGCACAGATTGCCTCGCAGTTTCTGCGGTCATTTGGCGGTGGTGGTTCGGCAGGCAAGCGGCAGACAGATCACAGCGGGGAAGACGGGTACGGCTCGGGAGACCGCGAAAGCCTGCGTCTGCCACCACATGATGTTGAATTGATCAAGAAGGTCTGCGCGGTTAATCCAAATTGCGTTGTGGTTGTTATGGGTGGCGGTACTCTGCTCATGAACGAGTGGGAAGATTTGCCTGCTGCCATTTTGCTGCATTGGTATCCGGGAATGGAGGGCGGCACTGCCCTTGCGCATCTCCTTTCCGGTGAGGTTTCGCCCAGTGGCAAGCTGCCATTTGTCATTCCGCGACGGGAGGCCGATTTGCCGGACTTTGACCGCAACGCGCGTAAGGTAATCTATGATCTTTGGCACGGTTACAGGAAGCTGGACAACGATGATGTGACACCGGCGTATCCATTCGGTTTTGGGCTGAGCTACACGCAGTTCCAATATTCAGAGCTTGTTGTCATGCCGCCGGACGAGCTCAGGACTGGCAGCATTCAGGTGCAATTTACCGTGGCCAATACGGGACAGATTACGGCGGATGAGGTTGCGCAGGTTTACATTGCGCCAAAAGGGTCTGCCGTGGACCGTGCAAAGCTGGAGCTGAAAGGGTTTCAGCGGGTCAGTATTGCGGCTGGCGAAAACCGGCAGGTTTCCGTTACGGTGCCTATTGAGGAACTTGCCATTTTTGATAGTGAGTGCAATCAGATGGTGGTTGAGCGTATCACTTACGACGTGATTGTCGGCAACTCCAGTCAGGACCCAAACAGCTTGCGGGTGGAACTGGACCTGTTTGCTGAACCTGATGAAACTACTGAGGAACCAGCATAAACGCCGACAGATCTCTCCAACGGATCAACATCTGGTGTGGGCAGCTGTTCATACCCCTGTTGATTGGCCGCATTCGCCTCAAGTTTTTTGCTCAATAACGGTTCTGCGCCGCCTATTGGGGGTGACAAGCCCCTTGAGTATTGCTAGGCACTACGCACCTTAGAAATTCGCGATTGATTGACCAGTTAAAGGCGTCGTTCACCAATGCCAGATCTTCTCCTCGAACTCTTTAGCGAGGAAATTCCTGCCCGCATGCAGCGTCGTGCGGCTGAGGATTTGAAATCCCTCCTTACCAATGCTCTTGTTGATGCAGGCGTGACCTATGAAGGCGCGAAGGCTTATGCCACTCCTCGCCGCTTGGCCCTGCACATTGCCGGCTTGCCTGCTGGCTCCAAAGCAACCCGTGAAGAGCGGAAGGGTCCGCGCGTTGGCGCGCCTGAGAAAGCATTGGCTGGCTTCCTGCGTGGCGCAGGCCTGTCTTCCATTGACGACGCTGAAGTGCACAATGACCCGAAGAAGGGTGATTTTTACGTCGCTGTCATCGAGAAGCCGGGACGCAAGACCGAGGACATTGTTGCTGATGTGATGCCAGACATCATTCGCAACTTCCCTTGGCCTAAATCCCAGCGTTGGGGTACAGGCAGCTTGCGCTGGGTTCGTCCGCTGCATTCTATCGTTTGCACTTTCGGTCCTGAGACGGAAGAGCCGGAAGTCGTTCCGTTTGAAGTTGACGGCATCAAGTCCGGGCAGACCACTTACGGTCACCGCTTTATGGCCCCTGAGGCAATTGAAGTGCGCCGCCTCAGCGACTACATGTCCAAGCTGGAAGCTGCCAAGGTTGTGCTTGATGCGGACCGCCGCAAAGACATCATTGATGCCGACGCAAAGAACGCTGCGATGGCGCTTGGCCTTGAACTGGTTGAAGATGCTGGCCTTCTTGAAGAAGTGGCTGGCCTTAACGAGTGGCCGACAGTTCTCATCGGCTCTTACGACGAGAGCTTCCTTGCGCTGCCGGATGAAGTGACCCAGCTCACCATTAAGGTGAACCAGAAGAACTTCGTGCTGCGCGATCCTGCCACTTCCCGTCTCACCAACAAGTTTGCGCTGACTGCGAACATCGTTGCGAAGGATGGTGGTACCAAGATTATTGCCGGTAACGAAAAGGTTGTTTCGGCACGTCTGGCTGATGCCAAGTTTTTCTGGGAAACGGACCTGAAGACCAAATTGGAAAGCAATGTTTCCAAGCTTCAGGACATTGTGTTCCACGAGAAGCTGGGCACTGTTGCGGCACGTGTTGATCGTCTTGAGCGTCTTGCCGCAGAAATCGCTCCGCTCGTTGGTGCTGATGTTGAGCAAACCAAGCGCGCGGCGCGTCTGGCGAAAGCAGATCTTGTGTCAGCAATGGTCTTTGAGTTCCCTGAGCTTCAGGGCCTGATGGGTCGTTACTATGCTGAAGCACAGGGCGAAGACCCTGCTGTTTCTCAGGCGATTGAAGATCATTACAAGCCTGCTGGCGCTTCTGATGATGTACCGACAGCACCAGTTTCCATCGCTGTGGCGCTTGCGGACAAGCTGGATATTCTGGCTGGTTTCTGGGCCGTTGACGAGAAGCCAACCGGCTCAAAAGATCCATTTGCGCTACGCCGTGCAGCCCTCGGCGTTATCCGCCTTGTGCTGGAAAACGACCTGCGTCTGCCAATGCGTGATGTATTGGTGCAGAGCCTGCGCCGTAACCTTGCAGACATTGCTGCTACCCGCGGTGAAAGTGCGCTGTCTGATCTTCCGTTCATCGGCAAAGGCCAGACCGGCGAAGGCGTTGTTAAAGACATCTTCTCCATGGTTTCCAAAGCTGCTGACGTGGTGTTGGCGAACGTTTCCGACAAAATCCCCGAGACTTCTCTGGAATCCGGTTTGATTGACGATCTGCTTGCCTTCTTTGCCGACCGTATGAAGGTGGTTCTGAAAGACAAGGGCGTGCGTCATGATCTGATTGATGCCGTGCTAGCTCGTGGTGGTCAGGACGATATCCTTCTGATCGTGAAGCAGGCGGAAGCACTTGCCGCGCTGTTGGGCACTGAAGACGGTGTCAACCTGCTGGCTGGCTATAAGCGTGCTGCAAACATTTTGCGTGCGGAAGAGAAGAAAGAGGGCAAGGCCTTTGCAGGCAAGCCTGATGCTGCTTTGCTGGAAGAACAGGCAGAGAAAGATCTTGCTTCTACACTGGACAGCGTTCTGGTTGAGATCCGGCCACTGCTTGATGCCGCAGACTTTTCCGGTGCAATGGCTGCTCTTGCCAAGCTGCGCGGTCCGGTTGACGGCTTCTTCGACAACATCCACGTAAATGCTGAAGACGCTGCAGTACGTGAGAACCGCCTAAAGATCCTCGCTGGCATTCGTGCAGCTGTTCATGAAGTTGCCGATTTTTCAAAGATCGCTGGCTAAGCTGGTCTTATAAGACATTTGAAAGCCCTGCCCTCCCTTGAGGTCAGGGCTTTTTTATTGCTTACGCTTTGACGGCTTTCTCGTATTCCACTGCCGTCTGGGCGATCTCTTCTTTGAGCCAGTCGCGTAGCTTGCGGACGCTCGGGCTTCGCAGTGCACCTTCGCGGCAGATGAACCAATAGGACCGCCCTGTTGAGCAACGGTGTTCAAACGGGATCTTTAGCTGGCCTTGCTTGATGGCGTTGGCCACCAGTGTATCCCAGCCCAGAAAGACACCGTGCCCTGCGATTGCTGCATCCATGCATAAAGAGGCGTTGGAGAAGCCATGGCCTTTGGGAAGGTGGCTTTCCTTCATGCCGAAGGCGGAGAGCCAGTCACTCCAGCGATAGTGGGAATTGTAGTCGCGGATGATCACCTCATTGAGCAGGTCCTGCGGCTCCTTGAGGCGTTCTGCGACCTCAGGAGAGCATACCGGATAGATGAAGTGTTCGCACAAGCGCTCTGAGTAAACGTCATCCGGTGCGCGTTTGTGGACGCGGACACAGGCGTCCACATCAGAATGGTTGAGGTTCACCACTTGATCATTGGCATCCAGCCGGAGATTGATGTCCGGGTTTGCACTCATGAAGCTGCTTAAGCGCCAGACCAGCCAACGTTCAGCCAGCACTGGAGCAACGGACAGGAAGAGGCTCTCTTCCCTGTCACGATCTGCCAGCGCCACGGCCTCGGAGATCTGCTTGAGGCCGGATGTAAGTTCGCGGCAGATTTCAGCGCCGAGCCTTGTCAGCTTTAGTCCGCCGGGCTCACGCGAAAAGAGCGGACGCCCCAGCTGATGCTCGGTTTTGTGCAGTTGCTGGCTGACGGCACCGGAGGTGATGCCCAGTTCTTCAGCAGCATTTTTTAGCGATCCCAAGCGGCCCACGGCTTCAACAACACGAAGGCCGGCAAGGCTGACTTGATTGAGGTTTTTCATCGAGAACAGTTCCGAGCAGTAAATCTAAAGCGGGGTTTAGTTATTCCAGATAGCGCTTGCAATGCAATTGGCGCATTGTCACCTCATCAAGTCACAGAGGAAATGACAATGCGAAATCTTTTTAAAGATCTGTTGCGCGGAAAATCCCAGCGTAAATCTAAAGCACCAGCAGGCTCCAAGCCTTATTGTGCTGATCCGCTTGCGCACCCTGCCCTTCAGCGCATGGATACTCGCGAAATTGGTGATGTTTACATCAACCCAGAAAAAACGCTGCCTTAACAGCAGCGTTTTTTATTCTTTCCGTCAGATTTCGTCCCTCAATACGGGATACCAACCTTTTTATAGATGAAGTGCAAGATCCAGGCAGGACCAACCAGCAGGAACTGCAGATCCTTGAAAAACGAAGGTTTTTTCCCCTCAATATGATGGCCGACAAACTGGCCAACCCAAGCAATTACAAATACTGCCAGCGCTGTTTGCCAAAGTGGAATACCGAGCCCGAACTGCTCGTAGGTCATGTTGATCCAAACCAGCAGCGCCGAGGCGACGGCCATGCCGATTGCCAGCGTGAAGGACAGTGAAAGATAGTATAGAATCGCTAGTCCAAGCCCGATTGTGCACCAGTTCAGCAATGGTGAAATACTCGAGAACACAATGGGTGTTGGAATAGACCACAACAGCGCGGTTACCGTCCAGGAAATGACGGGTACGCAGATCCAGTGAATTGCTTTGTTTTTATGATCCTGATGGCTTTCGCCATACTCGCCAAGCAGGCGGTCGATGCGACGCCCGGTCGCTTCTGATAGGCTCATATTACCCTCCCCGTAATATCAAGCAGCATGAATGCGGCTAGCATGCCGCAAAGGGAAGTTATTTTCAAGCTGACAAAACTTCGGCGGGCATATTAACCCATGCCCGCCGAAGGCGTTGTTTTAACTAGCAGGTGCTATGCGATGCCCGCTGCTACGCTGGCATTAGTGCGCTTACGGCATTGCGCATCAACAGCGGAAAGCGCTGTCATGTTGACGATGCCGCGTGAGGTCACGGATGGCGTGATGATGTGCGCAGGTTTCTTTGCGCCCAGTAAGATCGGACCAACATGGAGTGCATCTGTCATTGCCTTGATGAGGTTCATGGCAATGTTGGCGGCATCCAGTGTTGGGAACACCAGCAGGTTTGCAGGACCAGAGATATGCGCATCCGGCATGTAACGCTGCAGGATTTCCGGCGTCAGTGCTGCATCACCATGCATTTCACCTTCAGCTTCCAGATCCGGCATTTTCTTCCAGACCATCTGCAAGGCTTCGCGCATCTTGTTAGAGGTCACAGATGGGCGGGAGCCGAAGTTGGAGTGCGACAGCAGTGCAACGCGTGGGGTGATGCCGAAGCGTTTGATCTGCTCGGAGGCCAAATGGGTGATCTCAGCAATTTCTTCAGCAGATGGGCACTCGGTCACGTAGGTGTCTGCAAGGAAGTAGGCACCGCTTGAGTTGATCAGCAGCGACAGGGTTGAGAAGTCGGTGAACTCGTCGGAACATCCAATGATGTTAGAGATGTCGCGCAGGTGCTTATCGAAGCGGCCTTCAAGGCCGGTGATGAGCGCGTCAGCTTCGCCTCTATGCAACGCCAGTGCACCAATGACTGTTGTGTTGGTGCGGACGACGGTTCTGGCAGCTTCCGGCGTTACACCTTTGCGGCCAACCAGTTGGACCAGTGTGTCTACATAGGAGCGGTAGCGTGGATCGTCTTCCGGGTTCACAAACTCAAAGTCTGTTCCCGGACGGATGCGCAGGCCAAAACGCTCGCAGCGGTTTTCCAGAACCTGCGGGCGACCGATCAGGATTGGCGTTGCAAGACCTTCTTCAATCACCACCTGTGCGGCGCGCAGAACGCGTTCGTCTTCACCGTCTGCGTAGATGACGCGTTGTTTGTCTTCCTTCGCCTTTGCGATGATCGGCTTCATCACCATACCGGAGCGGAACACGAACCGGTTCAGCTTGTCCATGTAGGCATCAAAGTCTTCAATTGGACGCGTTGCGACGCCGGTTTCCATGGCTGCTTTTGCAACAGCTGGTGCAATGCGTAGGATCAGGCGGTTATCGAACGGGGACGGGATGAGATAGTTCGGGCCGAATGTATGGATCACGCCGCCATAGGCTTTCGCGACCACATCGGTCGGTTCTTCCCGCGCCAGAGCTGCAATTGCTTCTACAGCTGCCAGCTTCATTTCCTCGTTGATGGCCGTTGCGCCAACGTCCAGCGCGCCGCGGAAGATATACGGGAAGCAGAGAACGTTATTCACCTGGTTCGGGTAGTCCGAACGACCGGTGCACATGACGACGTCATCACGCACAGCAAGCGCGTCTTCCGGCATGATTTCCGGGTTCGGGTTGGCAAGGGCCATAACAAGCGGACGCTTCGCCATTTTGGCGACCATCTCAGGCTTCAGAACACCGGCTGCGGACAGGCCGATAAAGACGTCTGCACCTTCGATGATATCATCAAGTGTGCGCTTGTCGGTCTTTTGCGCAAATACGGATTTCCATTCATCCATAAGGGCTTCACGTCCCTCATAGACAACACCTTCGATATCGGAAATCCAGATATTCTCGCGCTTCACACCGGAGGACACAAGCAGGTTAAGACAGGCCAGAGCAGCTGCACCTGCTCCTGATGCGACAACCTTGATGTCCTCAAGTTTCTTTCCAGAAAGTTCCATGCCGTTATGGACAGCTGCGGTTACAATGATTGCAGTTCCGTGCTGGTCATCATGGAACACCGGGATGTTCATCTTATCGCGCAAGCGTTGTTCGATCTGGAAACACTCTGGTGCTTTGATGTCTTCCAGGTTGATGCCGCCGAAGGTTGGCTCAAGAACGGAGACTGCATCTACGAACTTATCAACCTTGGTTTCGTCAACCTCGATGTCGAAAACGTCGATGCCAGCAAACTTTTTGAAGAGAACAGCCTTCCCTTCCATGACCGGTTTGGAGGCCAGAGGACCGATGGCGCCGAGCCCGAGAACTGCGGTTCCGTTGGAGATGACTGCAACCAGGTTCTGGCGAGCTGTGTAATCTGCAGCTTTTGACGGCTCCTTATGGATTTCCAAGCACGGAGCAGCAACGCCCGGCGAGTATGCGAGTGCTAGATCTCGCTGGTTTCCCAAAGGCTTAGTTGCCTGAATTTCCAGTTTACCCGGGCGTGGATACTCGTGGTAAAAGAGGGCTTGTTGATCGAGTTCGCCGGAGGTAGGGCGCTTTTTGTCCGTCATTGTGTATTCTTGCCTGGCCTAGTGATTGAGCAGCTCGCCACCGGAAATCAGTGTGACTTCCGGATCAGATATCGCAGTTTGGCAAAACCTAGACCATTGCCTAGGATTCTGCACTGTCTTTATACGTCTTAAAGCGTATAAATGCGCGGATTAGAATAAGCAAAACCGCGGCATTCAAAATATGCCACAAGTAATGTGTGCCTGTTGGTAATATTGTACAAATCGGTTGATCCAGCATTCTGAAGCTCATCGAGATTACGAAGATGAGACTTGCCAGACACAAAGCGTTGGAGGTTGCCTTGTGTTTCCAGTGGGTTAGAACTGCGAATAGCAGGATCGCCAGAAGTGCCGGAAAATAGCCGGCGGTGGAGCCCAACAGGCCCTGAAACAGCGGCGGTAGATACTCCAAAGCCGCATAGAAAATCACCGTCGCAGCAAGTGATATCAGTATGTTAGCATCCACGTAGCGCCGCATTGCGAGGTAGAAGTAGACCAGCATGAAGGCCGCGATGGGGATGGAATCGGCCAATAAAGACCAGTAGTTCGCAAACGTGTGAAACAGGAACGAGCCGATCCCGATGATGGTGAGCAATACGATGAGCACCAAGGCTGCGTTGTTTTGTGCGTTGGTTTGCGTTGAACCGGTGTTTTTTGCGTTGCTACGTGCGCTTTTCCAGATTTGAAGGGCTATCAGCGCAGCGATGATGAAGGCGATGTTGCTTATCGCGTTGAGCGGCTCGGACCAGAACTCTGTGGAGGTTCTCTCGCAGTATTGGTTCAGGTGTTGATTCCAGTCCATGAGACCTCCGTGCTGGCGCTGCTCTACTTCTCTGCGTTTTGAAAAACCACTGTTCCGTTCAACCAATGGAGGCGGCTTGTGCTCAAAACTTTTTTGAGTTGTTGCCGCCTGTTAGTATTTGGTGCACTCAGCAGTGCTTGCTGTAGATGCTGTTTTTTCATCAATTGGGGAAGTTGATGGCAGGAGGACTTCAACAAACGGTTCTTCGCATAGGTGAGTTTGTCTTTAATCTGCGCAGATGGGCCGAATTCTTCTGTCCGGCTTCGAAACACACCAATGAGATTCGACGATGAGTTGGTCCGTTCTGCACGCTCTATGAAAGCAGCGGCTTCTGCTTGCCAACCGGTTTGCAAGACGGCACCGGGCTGGACCAGTAAGACCCAGTTGGCGCGGGTGCATTGTTGTACCCCCTGAGCCAGAACCGAGTTAGAATTTGTTGTCGCCGTCACAAAGTGGGCTCCGCAGGCGTCTGCGACGACCCCGGTACCGTCCGTTGAGCCTTCATCCGCGATGACGACTTCTTTCAGGATGCCTTCTGCGGAGGCCGGGACAAGGGCGGATAATGTGGGAACCAACAGCTGTTCGCTGTTATGGGCGGGAATAAGTGCGCTAATCATTCCAGCAGTTTATAGTGATTTGCCCGATATCGGAAAGTAAAGGCTTGCAAATCTGGTTAATCTAAGTGATGTTCCCTCTATGTTCTTATGAAATGGAAGTGCATCCCCCATGTCAACTGCACAAAATCATAGTAGCGATGCGGAGGATGTTGATCCTTCGGGTTCAGCCCTTCCGGTAAACGTGACAGGTCGTGGGCGGGCAGCGCATTCCAACAAGGCTGGGCGATTCGAGGCCGAGAGTCGGGAAATCGTCGATGACGGCTGGGGAACAATTGATGAACTTCCACCCGTCAAAACTGAGGTGCAGACGGAAATCGCTCGTCATGTGATCACCAAGAACTCTTCGCCTGACCTTCCCTTTGACCGGTCCATCAACCCGTATCGGGGCTGCGAGCATGGCTGTATCTACTGCTTTGCGCGGCCAACCCATGCGTATATGGGGCTTTCCCCGGGGCTGGATTTTGAAAGTCGGCTCTTTGCCAAGCCCAACGCCGCGCAGGTGTTGGAGCGGGAGTTAGGCGCGCCCTCCTATCAGGCAAAGCCAATCGCGATTGGTACGAACACAGATCCCTACCAGCCCATTGAACGCTCTCACAAAATCATGCGTGGGATTCTGGAGGTGCTGAACAAGACGGGCCATCCGGTCACTATTGTCACCAAGTCTGCGTTGGTCATGCGGGATATTGATATTCTGAGCGACATGGCAAAGCGCAATCTGGCGAAGGTGGCAATCTCGGTGACAACGCTGGACCGGAAGATTGCGCGTAGTCTTGAGCCGAGGGCTTCGACACCAACCCGCCGATTGCAGGCGATCAAGGCTTTGTCTGATGCAGGCATACCAACGGCTGTTCTGGCTGCTCCTGTTATTCCGGGCCTAACGGATCATGAGCTTGAGAGCATTCTTGAGGTTTGTAAAGAACATGGTGCAAGCGAGGCTAACTATATTCTGCTGCGGTTGCCGCGTGAGGTCTCGGAGTTGTTCAAGGAATGGCTGTTGCGAGAGGCTCCGGGCAGTTACCGGCGTGTGCTTAGCCTGTTACGCTCCATGCGTGATGGCAAAGATTATGACGCCCAGTGGACCCAGCGCTTCAAGGGCAAAGGGCCCTATGCGGATCAGTTGGCCAAACGCTTTCAGCTGGCCTGCAAAAGCAAGGGATTGTCGTCACGCTCATTGAAGTTGTCCTGTGACCATTTCATCAAACCAACCTGCGGTGGTGTGCAGCTTTCATTGTTGTAGATGAGGCATTTGCCGCAGGCCTATTCTTATTTGAAAACCGCTGCCACTTTGCCGGAATACGCTCCGCACCGCTTGTAAGCAATCGGGACGCATGGCAAAGAGGGGCATGTCGTATTTTGCAAATTCTCTCTTTGATATCGCCTTTCCCGATGCTCCTGACCTGCGCTTCGAGCGCTCTGTGGAGCGTGATCTGCAAGGGCGTTTTGCTGGCATAGACGAGGCCGGGCGCGGGCCATGGGCTGGCCCTGTGGTGGTTGCTGCGGCCTGTCTTGACTACGACAATCTACCGGTGGGATTGAACGACTCCAAGAAGCTGACAGAGGCCAAACGCGAGGCGCTTTTTGAGCAGATCCTTGAGATGGCTGATGTGAGCGTGTGCGTGCAAAGCGCCCGGACCATTGACCGGATCAACATCCGCGAGGCAACGCTGCAAGGCATGCGCACCTGTGCCCGCTCGCTTGCAATTCCTGTGAAGCGGTTCTTCATCGATGGAAAGGATGTACCGCATCACTTGCCAGAGGAAGGACAAGCCCTGATCAAGGGTGATGGCCGCTGCCTTGCCATCTCTGCCGCTTCAATCGTCGCCAAGGTGATCCGTGACCGGTTGATGGTGAAGATGGACAAGTATTATCCGGAATACGGTTTTGCCAAGCACAAAGGCTACGGCACCAAACAACATCAGGAGGCCCTCGCCGCCCACGGCGTCACCCCCCTCCACCGCAGCTCCTTCCGTCCTATACGGGAGATGATTGAGGGTTGAGGCCGTTTGCCTTCACTTACGCAAACGATCTCCGCAGAGGCTGATAGAAGCTCCAAGAGTTCCTCCTGTTTTGAGCAGCGTGGTTTCGTTGTTGCGTTGCTCTCTTCGGGTCTCTGCAGCAACCATCATTTTAAAAGCACACCATATCCCCTTTTAAAGTTCCGCCCCTCTTAAACCTTAAATTGCCCCTTTTTGTCGCCAAGTATTGAGCTGACTACGAGGGAGTTGATGCAAGACTTGGAGTAGGCGATGAAACGCGCGATTGTAACCGGTGGGGCCGGTTTGATTGGGACGGGTATCTGTCAGGCTCTTATCACCGAGGGCTGGGAGGTTGCTAGTTTTGATCTTAAGGTTGGGCAGACCAATGCCGTGGATGTCCTTTGTGACATCAGCGATGAGCGTGCGGTTGATGAAGCGTTTGCCTACCTTGGATGGCCGCAGGTGGACTTGTTGGTCAACAATGGCGGACAAGCGACCAGTCTGCAGTTGGAGCTGCAAGAAGCAACCATGGATGACTGGCGCAAGACACTGGACAGCTATCTGACAGCTACATTTCTCATGAGCCGGCGTGCACTGCCGCTGATGCCGGAAAATTCCTGCATTGTGAACATGGCGTCCACGCGCGCTTTCATGTCCGAACCGGGAGACTTCATTTATGGTGCTGCCAAGGGCGGTATCATTTCGCTCACGCAAGCGCTGGCAATTTCTCTGGGGCCTAAGGTGCGCGTGAATGCGATTGCACCGGGGTGGATCTCAGATGGAGTTGACTTGAGCGAACGCGACCATGCGCAACATCCGGTTGGGCGCGTGGGTCGGCCGGAAGATATAGCCGAGGCGGTGCTTTACCTGAGTAAAGCGGGGTTCCTGACAGGCCAGACGCTGACTATTGACGGCGGCATGACGCGCAAGATGATCTATGAAGAGTGAATACCTGATGTGAAGTTTTTCTGCCATCTGACAAGGTTCTAGCGACGTGCTGCTTGATCCTGAGCATTAATCCAATATCCTGCAGAGCGGAGTTGACCGAGGGAGGGGCAGTTCGTGACAGATCAAGTCTTATCAGGTGGACAAAACAGCTTGATCGTTAGGGATGGTCGTGTTCATAGGCCTGCCCACCAGTGGAGCAAAACCACTCGGGAAATAGTGACTGCCTGTCGGAACAATGGCCTCAAGTTCATTCCCGAATGGCTTGGCAAGGATACTGAAGGCAATGAACTTTTTGAGTACATTGAAGGCACAGTGGGTCATGACCCACTCACCCCTATGTTTCTCAATGATCACCTCTTACAAAGCGCGGGTCGTTCGCTGAGACGGTTCCATGACGCATGCTCCAGCCTGATCTTCCGCGAGGATCTTGCATGGCAGTTTGAGGCGATGGAGCCTCGACAAGTGCTCTGTCACGGAGACTTCGCGCCGTACAACTGTGTTTTCGAAGACAGCGAGCTTGTTGGTCTTTTTGACTTTGATGCGGCTCGTGTTGGTCCGCGAAGCTGGGAGCTTTCTTATGCGCTGTATCGCTTCGCCCCCTTCGTCAATCTTGCAGCGCTTGATGATGGGTTCGGGCCAATTGAGAACCGGATACGTCGCGCCCACATTTTCATCGAGGCATATGGCGGTAGCGAGACAGAGCTACGAGATGCACTCAGAATGATACCGGATCGACTGCAGGCATTGATTGACTGGATGAAGGAAGAAGCCAATGCAGGCAACCCTCACACAATTGAGAGCCTGAAAGACGGGCATCATCTGCTTTATGAATCTGATGCGCGCCATATGTCGGAGCTGCTCAAGTTCTAGTCATGTGAAGGATCAACGCATTGCGATAGGAATTTGGGCACCTCTAACGCAAAACAAAAAAAAGGCTCCCGAAAGTCGGAAGCCTTTTTGATGTTCTTTTCCAAAAGTTCTGATCAATTCAGGTTGTCAGAAACCTGCTTGATGCTCTCTGTGAGCACTTTATCCTGAACTTCTGCTTTGGCAACGCTGGAAGCGACGATGGTTTCAGCTGCCTGTGCTGCAACATCTGCAGCGCGGGAGCGAACTTGCGCAATCGCATTTGTTTCAGCCTGAGCGATCTTCGCTTCAGCTGCTTTGGTACGACGTGCAATCATCTCTTCGAGAGCTACCTTGGCTTCTTCAGCCAGACGACCCGCTTCAACTTTCGCGTCTGCAACGATCTGATCTGCTTCGGCTTCAGCCTCTTTACGCTTGCGCTGGTACTCGGCCATCAGAGCCTGAGCTTCCTCACGCAGCTTACGGGCGCCTTCAAGCTCTTGCTTGATGTTGTCCGCTTGCTGGTCAAGCATTGCACCTACTTTGCCCGGTACTTTGAGGTACCAAAGCAAAACAAAGAAGAGGATAAGACCAACGAGTGCCCAAAGGCTTGCATCGAACATTCTGTCACCCCTTACTTAAGTGCAGCATCAACGGCTTTGGTGACTTCAGCTTTTGCTGGAGCACGACCACCGATAAGTGCCTTCACAAGCTCGCCTGCTGTTTCGCTGGCGATTTCGCCAACGTGAGTCAGGCTTTCAGCTGTGATCCTGGAGATGCTCTGTTCAGATTCGGAAAGCTTAGCTGCCAACTGCTCTTCAGCCGTTGCGCGGGCGCTTTCTGTCTCTGCTTTTACCTTTGAGCGTGCCTCATGAGCCAGGTTAGTGGCTTTGGCGCGCGCCTCAGCTAGAGCACTTTCGTAGGATGCGATGGCTTCATCTGTCTCTTGTTTGAGACGGGATGCTTCAGCCATGTCACCTGCGATGCGATCGCGACGATCTTCAAGAATACCGCCGATGCGTGGTAGAACCACTTTCGACATTACCCAGTAGAAAACGCCGAAGGAAAGAACCAACCACAACAGCTGAGACGGGTAAGTCGAGCTGTCGAATGGAGGAAAGCTACTGCTGTCCTCTACAATGCCGATTTCGGCAGTTGTATTCAGGTTTCCTTGAGTATTCGACATCAACTTCTCCGTGAACGCTCTTCATAACGCTTTATGATTTGGAGACGGTCCTTAACTCGTTAAGAACCGTCACTCATAAAACGCTCTAATCGTTTTCGTCGATTATACTGCGAACAGCAGCAGAAGTGCGACGAGAAGGGAGAAGATGCCGAGAGCTTCGGTCACAGCAAAGCCGAGGATGAGGCGGCCGAACTGTCCATCTGCAGCAGATGGGTTGCGCAGTGCGCCGGCAAGGAAGTTACCGAAGATGTTACCGAGACCGAGAGCTGCACCACCCATACCAAGGCAGGCGATACCGGCACCAATGTATTTTGCTGCTTCTGCGTCCATGACAAGTGCTCCTAATTAGCAAATTTCGTCTATGACTTAGTTATTGGGCGTTATACCCGGATTCTACACGTTACTTAGTGGCTCGGATGAAGCGCATCTGCAAGATACATGCAGGTAAGAACGGTAAAGACGTAGGCCTGAAGGAAGGAAACCAGGAACTCAAGAGCCGTAATGGCGATCGTGAGTATCAGTGGCAGAACCGCGGCAGCGACACCTGCTGCACCGAGACCGGTGAGCATTACGACGAAGCCTGCGAAAACCTTCAGGGTGATGTGACCAGCCAGCATGTTTGCGAACAAACGAACGGACAAACTAACTGGACGGGAAAGGAAAGAGATTACTTCAATCGCGGACACAAGAGGAATAACCCCTGCCGGAACGCCACTTGGGACGAACAGCTTAAGGAAGCCTGCGCCGTGTTTGATGAAACCGTAGATCGTTACTGTACCAATCACGAGCATTGCGAGTGCAAATGTCACGATGATCTGGCTTGTAACGGTGAAGAAGTATGGAAACATCCCGACCATGTTTGCCGTAAAAACGAACATGAACAGGGAGAAGACGAGCGGGAAGAACCGCATACCGTCATTGCCTGCTGAGCCTCGCAAGGTGGCAGCAACAAACTCGTAGGACATTTCCGCCATGAGTTGTGCCCGGCTAGGGACCAGGCCACGTCTGTTGGTAGACAGAACGAGGAACAAGGTCGCTACAGCGACGGTCAGAACCATGAACAAGGAAGCGTTGGTGAAGGAGAAATCAACACCGCCAATCTCCATAGATACAATCTTGGAGATTTGAAACTGGTGGATCGGATCGATCGCGTTGCCTGAATTTCCAGCCACAGGTAGTACCCCTGAAGTGCCAATTTACGAGCGCAAGAGCGCGATGAATTAGTTAGTCCTGCTTCTTACCGGAGTTCATCCGTCTCTCAGGACCGGCGACTTTCCCCGCCTCCCGAAGGACGTTTAATACTCCTGCTGCGAAGCCAAGCATCAGGAGAATTATCATTCCCCACGGCTTGGTTCCGAGCCAGCTATCCGCCATCCAGCCGAGTGCCCCCCCGACGAAGATCGCAGCGATAAACTCGGAAGACATCTTCCAAGCCTGTGACAAACCTGACATTGCACTGGTCTTGTTTGGCACCTCTTTAGCAGAGGTTTCATCCAAGTGTGTATCCAGCGTTTTGCCGAGCTTTGCTAGCCGCTCAGACAGGTGACGATCAGTTTCTTTCATGCCTTGTTTTCTCTGCTTGTTCTCTTCGGGAGACATCTTCATTCTTCCTAGATAGCTGCAGATAACTCAAAGACCTTGTAGACCCCTGAAAGTCGGGGGCACCATAATGCTCGTGATGTGCAGTGTCAAGGCTAGAGCTACTTAAGCTAAGTATCTGATATTTAATATATTTTCGAAGTTTCTAACAGGTAATACGTATAAAGGATGCATTCAAGGGCGTATTGTACCCTATTTTAGGCCGTCTCCGTGAACCGTTCAGCCATCTCAAGATCCACTGAAACCAGCTGAGAGACGCCTCTTTCTGCCATGGTCACTCCGAACAATCTGGACATGCGGGCCATGGTAATCGGGTTGTGTGTAATGACCGTGAATCGCGTCGCAGTGTTTTGCGTCATATTCTCCAGCAAAGCGCAATACCGTTCCACGTTGGCATCATCCAACGGAGCATCCACTTCGTCCAGAACACAGATCGGGGCCGGATTTGTAAGGAAAACTGCGAATATAAGCGCCATTGCCGTGAGGGCTTGCTCCCCGCCCGAGAGCAAGGTCATGGTCTGTGGCTTCTTGCCGGGAGGGCGTGCGAAGATCTCGAGACCAGCATCAAGGGGGTCTTCTGCATCCACCAATTTCAGCTCCGCAGTGCCGCCGCCAAACAGGTGGGTGAACAGGCGCCTGAAGTGGTCGTTGACCTGATCGAAAGAGCTCAGCAGTCGCTCGCGCGCTTCCTTGTTCAGATTCATAATTCCTGTGCGCAACTTCCTGATGGCCTCGGTCAGGTCGTCTCTTTCACTGATGAGGGTGTCGCGCTGCTCGGTTATTTCCTGCATTTCCTCATCGGCCCGCAGATTCACACCGCCCAGACGTTCGCGTTCGGCCTTGAGACGGTCGAGCTTGCGCTCGGCTGCTTCGGCATCTGGCAGGGCGGCGTCCTGGGATAATCCGGTCATCTCGTGAAGGCGTGAGACACCGACCTCCAGCGTCTCACCCACCCTGCGCTCGATTTCCGCGCGGCGTTCTTTTGCTGCCTCGAGGCGTTCCTCTGCACGGACTTTTCGTTCGCGGGCACCGGAGAGGCCTTCCATGGCCTCGCGGGCCTTTTGGTCTGCAAGCAACTGGCGCTTTTCGCCTTCCGCCAGTTTGTCGTCGGCTGCCTTGCGAGCTTCCTCTGCTTTTGCAAGGCTGGATAGCAGGTCCTGCCGCTTGAGTTCTATTTCCTCAGGGCTTTCCAGAAGGATCATACGCTCTTCAGCAGCTTCATCGCGGCGTTGACGCAGGACGGAGATTTGCATGTCGGCATTTTGTACGCGCTGCACCCAATTCTGGCGGTCGCGTTCAATAGTTTCCAGCCGCTTGGCGCGCAGCTCGCCTTCGCGCTTCAAAGCGTCGGTGGCGCCTTTGGCCTCTGTCAGTTTGCTGCGGCACTGGGAGACGTCCTTGGTCGCGGCTTCCAGCTCGGCGGCGACGCCATCAATGTCCTGCAGTTCTTCGAGGGCGGCTTCGGCTTCTTCGAGCGAGGCTGCGGTTTCCTCAAAGTCCTCATTGGCACGGCGGAGCTGTTCTTCGAGCGTTGTCTTGCGCACGGAGAGTTCGGTTAAGGCACGCTCAGCGGCAGCAAGCTCTTCACGCAATGCAATGATGCGGGATTGCTCGAGGCGCAGCTTTTGGCGCATGTCCTGCTCGGCTGTTTCCGCCTGCCGCCGATGTTCTGCTGCGGTGTCGAGGGCTTGTTTCTTCTCGCTGACCAGCTCTCTTGTCTGCTCAACTAGCTCTTCCAGCTCTGCGAGGCGGTTTCGTTGGGCAAGGCGTTGCGCAGCTGGCGTTGGTGCGTCAGCTGCAATAGTCAGTCCGTCCCAGCGCCACAGATCGCCCTGCTTGCTGACCAGACGCTGGCCGACCTTCAGCTCTTTCCTCAAGGCTGAACCGCGCTCAGCATCAACCAGCCCAACCTGAGCCAGCCTGCGGGCGAGTTCTTGTGGTGCCGTTACATAGTCTGAGAGAGGCTTTGCCCCGGCTGGCAGGTCGGGATCAGCGCCCTGCCCTGCGCTCAGGCTCCAGTGCACCGGAGCTGCCTGTTCCATAGCTGCATCAAGGTCTTCGCCCAAGGCGGCACCGAGTGCGGTTTCGAGGCCCGGATTGACACTCATCTTATCTACAGCCGGTGTCCAGTCGCCGGTTTGGCCTGCGGACAGAACTGCCTTTAGGGTTTTTGCTTCCGTCTCATATCTGGAAAGAGCTGAATCCGCTTCATTTAATGGAGTACGACAGTTGCTTTCTGCCTCACGGGCCGCAGCCAGCGCTTCTTCAGCCTGAACGGCGGTCTCTTCCGCCTCTGCCAACTCTTCCAGAGCCATCTCCAGCTCTTCGCGTTTATCACCCGGTCCGCTGGAGGCTTTGATGTCAGCCTCGACGGATTGCAACTGCGCTTTCAAACGATCTGCTTCTTCCTTGAAGCGGGCGCTCTTTTGGCGGATGCCGGAGATCTGGCTTTCCAGCTGGTTGTGGGTGGCGAGGAGGCTGGCGTGGTCCTGCGTAATGCGTGAGTGCTTCATCTCACTGGCATCAAGATTGTCTTCGGTAATCAACACCAGTTCTTCAGCTTGTGCTGCACGCTCGTCCAAGGTCTCGGCGGCTTCGAGGAGTTCCTGCTTTTCCTCCTCCAGCTCTTCCAGATGGCTGGTGTTTTCGCTGGCAAGGCGGGTTTCGCGCTCGATATCCTGTTCCATCTGGGCAAGGCGGGCCTGCAGGTCTGTCAGCTTTTCCTTGATGCGGCGGTCTTCAGAGTCCAGATCGTTCTTCGCTATGATCAGGTGTTGGAGCGCGGCGGCGGCACCGCCTGCGGCTTCTCTGAGCTTTGGAATCTCATGGGCCGCGAGTGCTTGCTCTTTGGCGGTGGAAGCTTGCAGGCCTGCAATATCGCGCATGCCGATCTCGGCATCGGCATATTGTTTGCGGGCCGCTTCCAGTGCGGCGGAGGCTTCCTGCCAGCGCAGGTACAGGATCGTTGCTTCGGCCTTGCGAATTTCGGAGGACAGGTTGCGGTAGCGGGTGGCTTGACGGGCCTGACGTTTCAAGCCGTCGAGTTGCCCTTCGATCTGTAGGACCACATCTTCCAGACGTTCCAGATTGGTTTCAGCGGCGCGCAGACGGATCTCTGCTTCTTTGCGGCGACTGTGCAAACCGGAGATGCCTGCTGCCTCTTCCAGAATTTTCCGGCGCGAGGTTGGCTTGGCGGAGATCAGCTCACCGATCTGTCCTTGTCGTACCATGGCTGGAGAGCGTGCGCCGGTGGAGGCGTCGGCAAACAGGAGCTGCACATCTCTGGCACGGGCGTCCTTGCCGTTGATCTTGTAGACGGAGCCAGCCTCGCGCTCGATGCGGCGCGTGACTTCCAGCGTGTCACTGTCATTATAGCCTGAGGGTGCGGTGCGGTCTGAATTGTCGAGGAAGAGAGTAACTTCTGCGGTGTTTCTTGCTGGCCGATTGAGACTGCCGGAAAAGATCACGTCATCCATGCCGGACGCGCGCATGTTTTTATAGGAGTTTTCTCCCATCACCCAGCGCAGCGCTTCTACAAGATTGGATTTGCCGCAGCCATTGGGCCCGACAATACCAGTCAGGCCGTCTTCAATGACAAACTCCATGGGTTCAACAAAGGATTTGAACCCGAGGACACGGAGGCGCTGAAACTTCATTGAGCGCCCCCTACTCTTACAACGGGGTGTAAGCGTTCATACGCGCATGGATCTGCGAGCAGGTTCGTCAGCCCGAAGGGCTGCCCGCTGCTTTTACAGATTCTTGTCCACGTACGTTTTGAACTCGTCAAACGAGAGTGCCCCGCTTACTTTCTCACCATTGATAAAGAATGTCGGTGTCGCATTTACGCCCAAGGTTGATGAACCATAGTCACGAACTTCCGTCACTCCGTCTAGTATTTCCTGATTCGTCAAGCAAGCTTTCACAGCATCTTCCGTGAAACCAAGCTGCTTACCCATATTCAATAGGGCGCTGTACGGGTCATTGGTGAATGCCCAGTTGCGCTGCTGGTCGAACATCAGGTCGACAATATCGAAGTATTTGTCTTCTGGTGCACAGCGCGCAAGCATAAAGGCAGCTGCCGAGACTGTATCCAGTGGGAATTCACGGAAGATGAAATACACCTTGCCAGTGTCGATGTATTCTCGCTTCAGCTCTTTATAAGTGGTGCTGTGGAAGTTCGCACAGTGACCACATGTCATAGACGCATATTCAATGACGGTTACCGGAGCATCCGGAGAGCCGAGCGCCTGTTCCGGCAATGGACCTACCTTGTTCAACTGTGCGTCAGTATAGGTCTGTGCAGAGGCACCGGTCGGCATAGCTGCGAAGGCAAGAGAAGCAGCAGTGAGAGCACTGGTGCGCTCAAGAAACTTACGGCGAGAGAGTGTCACGTTATTCTATCCCAGTTTAAATCGGTGTTGCCCTGTCTGCTGACCCAGCACGGTTATTCGCTAGTGGCAGCCAGAGGTTAGCAGTGAGTATAACCTCTTTGAGCCAGGAATCTCTGATCACAAGCTGGTGAACATTCGTGCAAACCAGCACCTGCCCACAGCTCGATTTCCAGCAGAAATTGGTATTCAGGAAATTATGGCAAATAGTTGTTGGAAGCTACAGTATATAGTGCGTACTTATACAAAATATTGTTAAGTCGCTGTTCTGACAAGCCACCGCGGGGAATTGAGTTGCCCCAGAAAAACGGAGTGGCCCTGCCCCTTTTGCCAAGCCGACTAACCTTGACAGTTACACCTAGTCTAAATCATTGGGTTCATTACATACCCACAGGATTTATGCATGGAAAACATCAATAATTTTCTGAGTTGTTTTGTTTTTGCCGCATTATTGAGTTATTAAAGATTTATTGAAATCTGAAACAAGATATACGGACATACCATGAAGCGCTTGACTGCACTAATGCTTCTCAGCACTCCACTGTTAGCCTGCCAAGCCTCTGTATCTGAAGATTTCGTCGAAGCTATACCTAGTACTACTCAGCAGGCGGCAAATGAAACTGCCGCTATACCTGCGGCATATAGTGAAATCTATACTGGCACAGCTGACCTTAGCGCTCTGACCTCTACAAAGTGGGTGGTGAGCGAAGGAAATGGTGGCAGTTCTGCGGCTTGTCGCGTTCATTTCAGCAAAACAGTGGCAGAAGCCTCCTCCGCAGCGGCGGCGCGTGGCCTTCCTAACGGAATGGCAGCGACAAGCGGTTGTACAAATGAAGAGTTGAGCAGCGTGACCGCATGGGCTGTGAATGGGGACACCATTGAGCTGCGAGATGCGCAGGAAACAACAACGGCCTATCTTTTGATGGAACGTCCTGACTTATTGCTGGGATATACTGCAAAGGGCCATGATCTGGTGGTCAGCCAGTAAGCTTTCACAGGTTCTGTAGAAGACTATGGGAAGATCAGGTACTGCCTGCCGGAGAGCGGGCAACAATGCACTTGCCCAGCTTTTCCAGCGCACTCTTCAATCGCTCATCAGAAACATCTGCAACCTTTTGCTCGATGCGCCGGTTTTCGATTTCCGATAACTCGCGAAGCGGCTTGGGCGTGGTCTTTTTGGTCCGCAGAACGGGACGCTGTACGACCTTGATCCGGCCTACCGCATTCCAGCCTAAGAAGGCATTGATGCGATCTCTCAGTTGCGGTGCTTCGTGGGTGAAGAATAAAGCAGTGGAACCATCGGTATGAACAAGAAGAGTTGCGGGTTCAGCAACCGGCTCTCCGTCCGTGCTTTTGGTTCGGGGCCAGATAAGTCTACCGGGCTGTACCTTTCCGTGATACTGCTTGCCGACAAGTTCGGGCCAAGCAGCGAGAAGATCAGCACTAGCAAATCCGCGCTTACGCGCAACAGGGTGCATAGTCTTACCGATCAGTTCGCTTAGCTGATGGTTTGATCTTCTGGAAACCCGATTTTGCGCAGTTGCTTTCATCGTCTTCATCACGCCATGAGATTAAGGCACATATATGTCCGTTGCTTTATAGTAGTTTTAATTGAGTCCCGTTTTTCGCGGTACCATGAATTACCAAGGGAACCCCAATTACTTGGGGAGCAAAACCAAGGTTAACCCACAGAACAATGCAAGATAATCTAGCTCTTCTTTACTGGTATGACAGAAATTCTCGCCAACTACCATGGCGAACAGCTCCTAGTGATATACTTTCCGGTGCAAAACCAGACCCTTATCATGTCTGGCTCTCCGAAATTATGTTGCAGCAGACTACTGTGGCGGCGGTAAAGAGTTACTTTGAGCTCTTTATAAAGACATGGCCAACACTTGCGGACATGGCCAATGCGCAGGAAGAGGACATCCTGAAAGCATGGGCGGGGCTGGGATATTATTCCCGTGCGCGAAATCTGTATAAGTGTGCACAATTTGTCCAATTGCATCACAATGGGCGTTTTCCCGAGGAAGAAGAGCGGCTTTTAAAGCTCCCCGGCATTGGCCCGTACACCGCAGCGGCCATCTCCACCATTGCCTTTGGACGGCATGCTGCGGTGGTGGATGGCAACGTGGAGCGGGTGCTGTCGCGTCGCTATGCGCTGCTCACCGAGCTGCCTGCTCTCAAGGCGGAGGTGAAGCCCCTGATGGGAGAGCTGACACCCCATGATCGCCCCGGCGACTTTGCGCAGGCCATGATGGATCTTGGCGCGACGGTTTGCGCACCCAAGTCTCCCGCATGTGGGATCTGTCCGTGGATCGACGTTTGCGAGGGGCGCAAGCAAGGCATTGCAGACACCCTTCCCCGCAAGGCACCGAAAAAGGTGAAACCGACGCGGCGCGGCATGGCGTTTCTGCTCAGTGATGAGCGGGGCCGTATTCTCCTGCGCAAACGCGAGGATAAAGGCCTGCTTGCTGGTATGAGCGAGCCTATCACCACGCACTGGGCAGATGATGCTGCGCTGGAAGATCTGACCGCTGCGCCAATTCAGGCCGACTGGGTGCGAACTGAAAAGGATGTGAAGCACACCTTCACGCACTTCCATCTGGAAATGAGCGTCTGGCAAGCACGGGCTCCTGCCACCTATGTGGAACCTGACGGCTATTGGTGGTCTGAACAGCATGAGCTTGAAGGGGAAGCTCTGCCAACGGTGATGAAAAAGGCGCTTAAGGCAGGTGGGCTGATTTAGTATACAGCAAAAAGCCGGGCCTGAACCCGGCTTTGCTTATATTCCTGATGTCATCGCCTATTACTGGAAAGCGGTTTCCATGAAGCTGCGGAGCTTTCGAGAGTGGAGGCGGTCAAGTGGCATCTCTCTTAGCATCTCCATGGTCCTCACGCCGATTTCCAGATGCTGATCCACCTGCTTGCGGTAGAAGTCCGTTGCCATGCCCGGTAGTTTCAACTCACCGTGCAGTGGTTTGTCGGAGACGCAGAGCAAGGTTCCATAAGGAACGCGGAAGCGGAAGCCATTTGCTGCGATAGTTGCGGATTCCATATCCAGCGCAATTGCACGGGACTGGGAGAACCGTTCTCCCGGCTCTCGGTGGTCGCGCAGTTCCCAGTTGCGGTTGTCTATGGAGGCTACGGTTCCTGTTCGCATTACGCGCTTCAGGTCGTAACCGCTGTAACCGGTGATTTCCTCAACTGCGCTTTCCAGTGCAACCTGCATTTCTGCCAGAGGCGGGATTGGCACCCATGTTGGCAGATCCGCGTCCAGTACCTTGTCTTCACGCACGTAGCCGTGGGCCAGAACATAGTCACCAAGCTGCTGGCTGCTTCTCAAGCCTGCGCAGTGACCCAGCATCAACCAGGCATGAGGGCGAAGCACGGCAATGTGGTCCGTAATGGTTTTTGCGTTGGACGGGCCTACACCGATGTTCACCATGGTGATGCCGGAGCTGTCTTCGCGCAGCAAGTGATAGGCTGGCATCTGCGGAAGACGCGATACAGCTACACCTTCACTCGGCTCCTTATCACCTGCATAGGTGACAACATTGCCCGGCTCTACAAAGGCAATGTACCCGCTGTTCGGGTCGTTGAGTAGTTCCTTTGCCATTTTCACAAAGCCATCAATGTAGAACTGATAGTTTGTGAAGAGCACAAAGTTCTGGAAGTAGCGCGGTGCTGTTGCGGTGTAATGCTGCAAGCGGTGCAACGAGTAATCGATGCGCGGTGCCGTAAAGGGGGCCAGCGGCTCGAATCCGTCTTTTGCGCGGTAGGTGCCATTGGAAATGGCGTCATCCATCACGGCAAGATCAGGCACGTCGAACACATCGCGCAATGGGCGCTCTTCCGAGGACGGGATTGCCCCTTCCACGTTTGCGCCGTCATAAAACGCGAAGTGCAGCGGGATTGGTTGATCACTTTCGGCAATCACCACTTCCAAACCGTGGTTTTTGATCAGCAACTCAATCTGGTGTTCCAAATAGTCTCTAAACAGATCAGGCCGTGTGATTGTTGTTTTGTATTTACCGGGCCGGGCCACAAAGCCATAGGAAAGGCGCGTGTCTACGCGGATGTGACTGGAAACTTCAAACCGCAGTTCAGGATAAAATGCCCTGACGCGGTTTTCCGGCATGCATTCGGAAGCAGCAGATTTAAAACTATCACGCAAGAAAGCGGTCGCCCGATCAAACAGATAGATCAGGTGCTCTACGGCTGCTGCCGCATCGCTAAAGGATTTTGGGGAAATTGCTTCAGGCGTACGGATGGAACGGTTTTCCATCACAACGTCGCTATCGGACATAGTCGACACGTTCGGTTTCTCCTCTTTCGTGTCACTATATATCTGAGGGATATTTAAGTCATGGTCAAGATAAAGTGTACATAAATTCGATTATTTTTTTAGTGACTGAGGATATTTTCACGTTACGTCAACCCTAACCTTGCGCAGAGAGTTGCAATTCCTTGCGGGGTAATTTCACTTGGGGCCTCCCGCTTATTCTGCGAGACCACCGCGCAGAAGCATTCAGCGATCTGGAGGACCTTTCTCATGCACTTTATTCGTACTGCCGCGCTTGGCTTTGTTGCCAGTGCGTGTCTTAGTGTTGGTGCAAATGCTACCGAACTGGGACCACGCCCCGCTTTCCTTGTGGAGCAGATGAACGACAGTCCGCTGAAAGCACAGCTGCGCGCCTGTATCAATGAACCTGCCAAACCCTCCAGTCTTTCCATTGGGCACCGCGGGGCTCCCCTACAGTTTCCCGAGCATACGGTTGAATCCTTCAGCGCTGCCGCTTTAATGGGGGCGGGTAAGCTGGAATGTGATGTCACCTTCACCAAGGACAAGGAACTGGTTTGCCGTCATGAACAAAATGATCTGGCGTTTACGACCAATATTCTTCTCTCTGATCTGGCTGATACCTGCATTCAGCCCTTTACTGCTGCTTCGGACGGCGAGGATGCCTCTGCCGAGTGCAGAACCTCCGATATTACGCTTGCAGAGTACCTAAGCCTGCGTGGCAAGATGGATGCCTTTAATCCGGCAGCGACGACGGTGGAGGAGTATCTGAAAGGCACGCAGGACTGGCGCACGGACCTTTACGCGGATGCTGGCACCGGCGGGACGGTGATGAGCCATGCCCAGACGATTGAGATGTTCAAGGGACAAGGTATCAAGTTCGTTCCCGAACTGAAGGTGCCGAAGGTGGAGATGCCGTTTGATGGCTTCACCCATGATGATTTAGCCCAGAAAATGATTGATGAGTACAAAGCCGCTGGCGTCCCGCCCTCTGACGTTTTCCCGGAATCCTTTTCTCTGGATTACGTACTTTACTGGATCGAGAACGAGCCTGAGTATGGTGCACAGGCGGTGTTCCTTGATGGCCGCTATAATACGGAGGGGTTTGATACCTCGAACCCGGCCACTTTCGAGCCATCCATGACCGAGTTGAAAGAGCTGGGCGTAAATTACATCGGCCCTCCCCTGTGGAAGCTCGTCACGCTGGAAGACGGGCATATCGTGCCCTCTGCGTATGCAGAAGCGGCCAATGAGGCTGGACTAAAGATCTTCACCTGGACGTTGGAGCGCTCTGGGCTGCTCTCGCACGACAAAGGTGGCTGGTACTACAGTAGCATCAGTGATGCGATCACGAACGAAGGCAGTGTTTACGAGCTGCTGGACGTACTTGTAAAAGATGTGAAGGTGAGCGGGGTATTCTCTGACTGGCCAGCCACGGTGACGTTCTATGCCAACTGCATGGGCATTGAGTGATCTCGCCAAGCTCTGAGTGTTTCAGGAGGGCGCTCCTATGAGCGCCTTTCGTTTCAAATCAGGCCATGGGCCTTTGCAAATCGGTCATTATCCGGATCATCCGACCAGACATACTCAGCAAACAGAGCTGCTTTTTCTGCTGTTTGCCTGCCATAAAGCCGAGCAATCACTGCAAGGCTCATATCCATACCCGCTGACACACCTGATGAGGTGAAGAATTTTCCATCCTCGACCCAGCGCGCTTTGCGTCGCCAATGCACTTTGTCTGATTGCGATGTGGCCCAGCTCCATGCGTATTTGTTTGTTGTGGCTGTGTGCCCATCAAGCAGACCTGCCTTTGCCAGAAGTGCTGCGCCTGTGCAAACGCTGAGCACCAGCTCTGCCCTGCCCGCTGCCTTCCGGATCAACTCAAGTAAGGCAGTATCTGACACCAGTGCCCGCGTTCCCGGCCCCCCGGGTACCAATAGGATGTCGTAGGCACTCTGGTTGGTCAGCATTGCATCCGGCAGAGCTGTTGGTCCCTGACCGCTTTTTACCGGGCCTTCCTTATGACTGAGAAGCTGTATCTGAAGGTCTTTGCCAGCCAGAGCGAACATCTCCAGCGGGCCATAAAGGTCGAGGAGCTCAAAGCCCTCAAAAATCACTGCCCCAATCGTCTTCATGCTGCCGCTCCTGACCTGCCCCAATGATTAACCGATTTGCCCGCTGTCCCCGCTGTGGGTTTACCTAGAGTCTTTTTACTAGCAAAAAACCTTGACTCTCGAAAAAATATATTGCTCCGCTAATTTCGCCATTTTAACTCCTCATAAACCACTGACCTAGGGAAATCCTCGGGTAAGTGTTAATGGGAGTTAACTTCGGGGCGAATATGCGAATCTGTAAATAAAGCGTTGATTCTAAAAGAATAAAAGATATCCACCATTAACCTCTGGTTTACCATAGTGAGTAACCATAGCACTCATGAATTGCGTGAGGTGTTGCGTCGCAATGAGAGTACAGCGTAAAGAAGGGGTGTCTCTTACGGCACCCCACATTTCCTCCAAGCCAGACTGGCTTGATACGATTATCAAGGGCGACTGTGTCGAGGCTTTGAACAAGCTTCCGGACAACAGCGTGGATGTGGTTTTTGCCGATCCCCCTTATAACCTCCAGCTGGGCGGAGACCTGCACAGACCGGACCACTCCAAAGTGGACGCCTGTGATGATCATTGGGATCAGTTCTCCAGCTTTAAAGCTTATGATGAGTTCACTCGTGCATGGCTCACGGCGGTTCGCCGCGTGCTGAAGCCGAACGGGTCCATCTGGGTTATTGGCTCTTATCACAACATTTTCCGCGTTGGTGCGGTGATGCAGGACCTTGGGTTCTGGATCAACAATGATGTGGTTTGGCTAAAGACAAACCCGATGCCGAACTTCCGTGGCAAACGTTTTACAAATGCTCATGAGACGCTCATCTGGGCCTGCCCTTCACAGCAGAGCAAGCCGACCTTTAACTACGATGCCATGAAGACGTTTAACGACGACCTTCAGATGCGGTCTGACTGGGTGCTGCCTATCTGCACTGGTCACGAGCGTTTGAAGGACGACAACGGCGACAAAGTGCATCCTACCCAGAAGCCGGAAAGCCTGCTTTACCGCGTGCTGCTTTCCACTTCTAATCAGGGCGATGTGATCCTTGATCCGTTCTTTGGCACAGGCACCACGGGTGCTGTTGCCAAAAAGCTTGGCCGCCACTTTGTGGGATGTGAGCGTGAAGATTCTTACATCAAGGCAGCTTCAGAGCGGATTGACCGGGTAACGCCTGCCAACGATGATTTTCTGGCGATGACACAAGGCAAACGTTCTCTTCCACGAGTTCCGTTTGGCAACCTGTTGGAGACCGGATTGTTGACACCGGGTGCGGAACTGACCGACGCCCGTGGACGCTTCAAGGCGACGGTTCGCGCCGATGGGTCCCTGATCTGCGGCGAGCATTCAGGCTCCATCCATAAGGTGGGTGCGCTGGTGCAAGGCCAACAAGCGTGTAACGGCTGGACCTTCTGGCACATCAAACGCGGCAAATCTCTTGAGCCGGTTGACGCCCTTCGGGCAGTTGTCCGCTCGCAGATGCCGAAGTAGCGCTCAAAACAGTTCGTGCGGCGACCTCGCCTCACGGTTTACAGGGTTTGTCACAGATCCTGCTTCTTATCCATATCGACTTAGCCCCTGCCTTTACCGGTGGGGGCTTTTTTATGGTTTGGTTAAGGATAGCAACAACTTACATAACCTGAAATTTCACGAAACATGCTGCACATCAGTCTTCTCCTTTGTAAAAACAAGGAGAAAACACTGTGACACAACCAGTTCCAATAACATTTATCAAAAAAGCCAATATGGTTTTTGGTTCTGTCGACTTAACTGCATCTTATCGACTTGAGGAAGACCAAATCCCAAGCTGTTATTACATGACTGATGAAGGTTCTTTTGCAAGATTCCGCCCGCTGCATAGAGATGGTTTTCTTATAGAGCAAAGTCATACACGTGTCGTTGGGATGTATGCTGGCACTTGGGATCATCTGAACACTTTTGATCATAACCGGCAAAACAACAACAACATCAAACTTCATGTGCTTGGATCGACTAAACGTGAGATTCTTGACCAGGTGGACCAGTTACACAGCCAGAATAAGATCTCGACAAACCAAATTCAGCAAATGAACGCCAATCCTCCCGGAAATCCCGACAGACGGCTCTACTATGTAAATGATGGACCGCTACATGGAATATTCTTCCAGCAAGTTACAGGTGGCCAACAGTATAGAGCAATGCATGTTGTCGATGCTCGCCGCGAGACAGATCAAGCACACACTGGGCATGTGTTCATGAAAAACATATACCTGCGGAAGTATTACGAAGGCGCCCTACCTGACTTGCTTTCTAAGCTTGAACTATGTGGTACGTCGCCTCAAACTCTGCCAAATGTTGCGGACTTCACGCAGCTGGAGACGGCTGCAAAACAACCGCTCATTTCTAATGATCAGTATTTCGCTGTCGGTGCATTCGGGAATCGTGCCAGTCAGAATGCATTTATCCAAGCAGTAATTCGTCGCTTTACCTAAGTACGAAAGTGGCCAGCTTGAGGCTGGCCACTCTCATTTCAATTACACGAACTCCACCAGTGCCTTTCGTCTTTTCCCGACTGCAAGCGTTAGCCGCTCGCCCGGCTTTAGGTCGCCTTCGGAGATCATACGGGTTTCTTCCAGAACGATGGATGAGTTCAGGCGGACACCTCCGCCTCGGATGAGGCGGCGGGCTTCGCTGTTGCTGGCAGCAAAGCCGATCTTTACCAGAAGGTCCAAGAGACCAAGCGGTTTGGCAAGCAGGGCCAGTGGCAACTCGTGGGTTGGCTGGGTCAGGTCGTCCTGCCCGCCAAACAGCGCTTCACCTTGCTGAAGAGCGGCTTCTGCGGCGGATAGTCCGTGGACGATGCCGGTGACCTGTGTTGCCAGTATCTTCTTGGCCTCGTTGAGTTCCTGCCCTTTCAGGGAAGAGAGCCGATCAATCTCGCCCAAAGGCAGGTCGGTGAAGAGTTTGAGGAAGCGCGATACGTCTGCATCATCCACATTGCGCCAGAACTGCCAGAAGCCGAAGCTGGAGAGGCGGGATGGATTGAGCCATACCGCGCCTTCTGCTGTCTTGCCCATTTTACTGCCGGATGCCGTTGTCAGCAGAGGTAGGGTGAAGCCGAAGAGCTGGCTACCGGAGCGGCGACCAAGGTCCACACCATTGACGATATTACCCCATTGATCAGACCCGCCGATCTGTAAGGTACAGCCGAAGCGTTGGTTGAGTTCAACAAAGTCAACGGCTTGCAGCATCATGTAGCAGAACTCTAGCACGGACAGGGGCTGCTGTGCTTCCAGCCGGGAACGGACGCTGTCGAAGGTCATCATACGGTTGACTGTGAAGTGCGTGCCGAAGTCCCGCAGGAATTCGAGGAAGCGGAATTCGTCCAACCATTCAGCGTTGTCGACGATCTGGCCCTGCCCTTCGGAAAGGTCAAAGAGGCGCTCCACGGTTGCGCGGATGCCTGCCAGATTGTGGGAGATCTGCGCGTCATCGAGCAGAGGGCGGCTTTCACTGCGGAAGCTTGGGTCGCCAACGCGCGTGGTGCCACCACCAATCAACAGGATCGGCTTGTGCTCGGTTTTCTGCAGCCAGCGCATGGCCATAAGCGGCAGGAGATGGCCAACATGCAGACTGTCTGCGGTGGCATCAAATCCGGCGTATGCGGTGATTGGGCCAGCTAGCAGTTTTTCGTCCAACGCTTCCAGATCGGTGCATTGATGCAGGAAGCCGCGGTCGATCAGCAGCTGAAGGGCTTCGGATTTAGGGCGAAAGCAACGGGTGGTATCGATGGCAGTGTGTTTCATAATTCTCTCCTGCGCCGCGCAGGGGAGCTAAAACACGAAAGCCGCCTACGCGGCGGCTTTTGGTTCTGACCTCAATTTTACATGAGTTTATAGGAACGCGGCCGCCGATATGTCGGTCGCATAATAATAAACTACACAAATGCTGGTCAGGTTCTTGCTCATGCCCAAATGTATGGCTGCAACTGACCACCTCTGTCAAGGAGGTTTTGGCAGGTTATGCTAATTGGTTCCAATCAAGCAGTGGTTTTGAGCAGATTTAGCTTTTGCATCAGGCCAGCTAACTCTTTCATATCATTGAAGATTGCCAGAGGTTCCTGTTGTTCCAGCCGGTTGTGCAAATCTTGGTTGCCGTGGGTGGCTCCGGTGAAGCCCAGCGCATCCATCCCTGCTGCGCGGGCAGCTTGGAGTCCGAGGTGACTATCTTCGATGACGATGCATTTTTCTGGTGCCACGCCCATCTCTTGCGCGGCTTTAAGGAAGATATCGGGGGCTGGTTTGCCTTTTGCGACCAGATCTGCGGAGAAGTATTTGTTCTCAAAACGATCATGCAGATTGGTGAGCTTGAGCGTGTAGTCCAGGCGTTCCATTGAACTGCCCGACCCAATGCACATTTTCAGGCTTGGAAATAGAGTGTCCAACTCATGCAATGCGTCGTGGATGCCAGCGATTGGTAGCAGGTCTTTTTCGAAGGCTTCTTTGAGTATAGCCGCCTGATTTACAATGGCCTCGTGTTGGCGAATATCCCGGCCAGTCTCAGTTTCCACTTGCGCATAAATTTCGGCAAGAGATACACCGCAGAAGCGGGAAATCATATCTTCGGTCGAGATCGGGTAGCCCGCTTTCGTGAAACCTTGGGCTTCCACCTTACAGCCAATCCACTCGCTGTCGATCAGGCAGCCATCACAATCCCAAATAAGCAATTCGTAGTTCATAAACAAATCCAGTTGGTTAGGTCGGTCACAGGGTTCCCCGCAAGCATGGCATTTTCATGATAAATTCGGCTTACGCCACAACTTATTCTTGTAAATTCGAGACAATCTCGCAGCCTTCTCTGAGATTTACTCCCAAAAACCTAGTAGTGAGCCTTTGCCAAAGCTCCGTTAGGCTAAGAGGTAAATGAGCTGATTTGTGTAGCGGGGGGCGTATGTCAGTTGATTCTCAAGTACGATGGTCTGGTACTACGGGGCGACGCAAACTCAAGCCCACTTTGATTGTCCGTATCCGCGGCGGCATTGGCAATCAGCTCTTCCAATATGCGCTTGGGCGAAAACTCGCTCTTGAAACGGGGATGAAACTCCGGTTTGACCATAGTGAGTATGATCGCTATTTCAATCGCACTTACTGCCTTAACCTTTTAAAAACACAGGGTTTATCGGCCACAGAGTCGGAGAAATCCGCAGTACTTTGGCCCGCACACGCCTTTGGGCGAACAGTCAAACTATGCCGCAAGTTCTATCCATTTTATCAGCGGCGTTACATTCGAGAGGATGAGCTTCGTCATGATGGCGAGGCACCTGTGCTGACGCAAACGAGTGCCTATCTGGATGGGTACTGGCAGAAATGGCAGATCCCGTTTTCGATTCTGGAACCCTTGCGTGAAGAGATCACTTTGAGGCAGCCGATGGTTCTGGAGCGGCTGAAGCTGCAGCAGCGGATCAACTCTGGCCCTTCGGCTGCACTGCATGTGCGGTATGGGGACTACAGTCAGGCGCATAATCTGCGAAATTTTGGGTTGTGTACAGCTGGCTACTACAAAGGAGCGATGGATTTTCTTAGCGAGCGTATTCCGGGGCTGACCTTCTATGTCTTCTCCGACAGTCCCGAGCGCGCACGGGAGGTGGTTCCCCAGCAAGACAATGTGGTTTTTGCTGATCCGATGCAGGACGGGAAAGACCATGAAGACCTGCTGGTTATGTCCTCCTGCGATCATATTGTGACAGCGAACAGCACCTTCAGCTGGTGGGCGGCTTTCCTCAATGGAAACAAAGAGAAGCACGTAATCGCACCGCTTAAATGGTTCAAAAATCCCAATTTGGATGACAGCATGATAGTGCCGCCCAGCTGGCAGCGGTTATGACACTTTCTTTTACGGTGTGAGACTAGGTAGGCCCGTGGGCGTCTACTTCATGTAGAATGTTGCCGATTGCATTTTGAGACAAAGAGAAATGCTGATGTGCACCACTCTCCTCCCCGATCACAGGGGCATAATTTAATCCGCGTAGATGCGAGATCCATGCATAGGCACTCTGGATGTAATCCGCCGGGAAGATCTCGATCACTTTACCGCCCGCTTGGGCAAACAGCAGGTTTGTCAGGCCAGCCCCGTGGGTTCCCACGATAATCTTGGCCTTATTGAACAGCTGCACCTGATCTTTGTGGCTCAGGTTTCCGGGTATGATGGATTGAAAGCCGCGCGCCTCAAGCTGGTCCTTGAGGAATTTCTCGTTCCGAATTTTGCGTGTTTTTGCGTCATCACGGGCAATGTACAGCTTCAGTGTCGGTTCGCTTTGTGTTTGCAGTTCATAGGCCGACAGATAATGTGTGGCGATCATGGCTGCTGCATGCTCACTTGGAGGAACACGGTATTCGGAGTTCATCTGAGCCAGACAGTGGTACAGTGTCTGGCAATGGATCCGCTCATTTGCTTTGCACTCTTCCAGCCGGAGCAGTGGTGTCTCCTCAATCAGGTGCCTGTAAAACTCTCTTTGAAACCCTGGGAGGTTCTCACGCACCAGAAGTGTGAGCGGGAATGTACGGGGTTCCAGATGCTTCAACAGGTACAGAAGTGGATAGGCCGCATCAGCCAGAAAGTGGTAGTAGTGGCGGTGACCAACCACCATGCCAAGCATGTTGATGGCTGCCGTCTCAATGGTACGGTCCTTTAGCTGGGCAAAGCGCATGTTGTTTGGTGCAGAAGCTTCCAACTGGCGGTTCTGGCCCTTAATGATAGTTGAGCCCGTACTGCCAAGAACCATGGTGTCAACGAGTTTGTGAAGCCACAGTCGCGTGTGGCCAGCTGGCGGAAGTGGGCGGGCAGATCGGCTCTGCTCAAGCGCGCCATGCTCCCTGAAGAACGCCACTATGTCTTTTGGCAGGTCCTGCTTGCTGCGCTCGTCTGCGGTTAGCAGAAGCTCATTGGGCGGCTGATCAAGGATCGCGTTATCCGGGAAATAGTTGTACTTGTAGCCAATGGACGGGAAGGTTTTGGCAAGGGCTTTTTGCATCGAAAACCGAAGCTGCCGGCTTGTTGGCAGCCAACTACGCCATCGCGGTGTTTTGCGCATCCTTATCTCACCTGTTCATCTAGAGTCTGCTGAGTTCATTGCTGTTCCGCAGTAAGCTCTGCCGCTTTTTCAGGCGTATTCTTCTTCGAAAACCGGAGGCACTTTACAGGAATACGCACCAGATGCACAGATGACCGTATACTCCACGGGGCGCTGCCAATATCCTCGTATTCTGGTAGATCAATTTCCGTAGAGAGTGATCTGGGGGAATAAAGAAAAAGCCCGGCTACTTTTTCAAGAGCCGAGCTTAAAGGTTTTACAAAACCAGCGCTATCAGGCCGGTTCCGGTACCACTTTGGTTGGTTCCGGAGCTACCCATTTGAGGATTGGTTTGCGTGCTGCTGCTGTTTCATCAAGACGGCGGCGTGGCGCAAGGAATGGTGCGCCTTCGAAGCGGTCTTTTTTGCCAGCTTTTGCACTCATCACCAGATCGCGCATGGTTGCCACGAACAGGTCCAGTGAGGCCCGGCTTTCGCTTTCGGTGGGCTCGATCAGCATTGCACCACTTACGACCAGTGGGAAGTACATGGTCATTGGGTGATAGCCTTCGTCGATCATGGCTTTTGCGAAGTCCAGCGTGGAGATGCCAGTGTCCTTCAGGAAGCTGTCATCGAACAGAACTTCGTGCATACATGGGTTTTCGCCAAATGGCAGGGTCATGAGATCCTGCAGGCCAACGCGCACGTAGTTTGCATTCAGCACAGCATCCTCAGAGGCCTGTTTCAGACCGTCAGAGCCGTGGGAGAGCATGTAGGAGAGAGCTCGTACATACATGCCCATCTGGCCGAAGAAGGCGGTCATGCGGCCAAATGGCTGCTCGCCATCTTTCAGCTGATCTGTGGTCTCAACAACTTCCAGTTCTTCACCGTTCTTGCGAATGAATGGAAGCGGTGCGTATGGTGCCAGACGATCAGAAAGCACAACCGGACCAGAACCTGGACCACCACCGCCGTGCGGTGTGGAGAAGGTTTTGTGCAGGTTGATGTGCATGGCATCGATGCCCAGATCACCCGGCTTTGCCTTGCCAACAATTGCGTTGAAGTTGGCACCGTCACAGTAGAAGTAACCACCAGCTTCATGAATTGCATTTGCAATCTCAATCACTTCCGGCTCAAACAGACCACAGGTGTTCGGGTTGGTGAGCATGAGAGCTGCTACCTGACCTTCGTGGGCCTGGATCTTCTCAATCACTGCATCCACGCTGACTGTTCCGTCTTCGCGGGCCGGGATGGAGACTACCTTGTAGCCAACCAGAGCTGCCGTTGCCGGGTTCGTGCCGTGGGCGCTTTCTGGAACCAGAACGATGGAGCGTTCTTCGCCTTTTGCAGCGATGGCGTGCTTGATGGCCATCATACCGCACTGCTCACCGTGGGCGCCTGCTTTCGGGCTCATAGCCACAGCGTTGGTGCCGGTGAGTTCCATCAGCCAGTCAGCCAATTCCGAGATCAGCTCGAAAGCACCCGGAACGGTGGAGATTGGCTGCAACGGGTGAATATCGGCAAAGCCCGGCAGGCGTGCCATTTTCTCATTGAGGCGCGGGTTGTGCTTCATGGTGCAGGACCCGAGCGGGTACAGGCCTGCATCAATGGCGTAGTTGTTCCGTGACAGACGCACGTAGTGGCGCATGGTTTCCGGCTCGGAGAGGGCTGGAAGGTCCACCACTTCGCTGCGCATGTGGTTGCCGAGGCGCGGGGTGAAGTTTTCCGGCTCGTCCAGATCCACACCACAATTGTCCATGTGGCCGATCTCAAAGATAAGCGGCTCTTCCATGTCCAGTGCGCGGTTGCCGGTAAAGGTCTGGTGCGGCATTGGCGCGCCAGCGTCGCCTGAGCCAGTTGGACGTCCCTGAGGGTTCATAGTCATGCCAGCACCTCCTTCAGCGCTTGCGCGTAGGCTGCGCGGTCCTCATCGGTGTTGACTTCTGTGCTTGCGACGATGATCAGGTTATCGATATCACCACCGGATTTGTCCAGACGGCAGACAGGAACACCGCCCAGAACGCCTTTTTCAGCAAGGGCTTCGATCACGTCGTGCGCGTTCTTTGGCGTACTGATTGTAAACTCGTTGAAGAATGCTGAGTTCAGAACTTCAACGCCATCAATCGCCGCAAGAGCATCTGCCAGAGCAACCGCATTCATGTGGTTGACGCGGGCGAGGCGCGCGAGGCCATTGCCGCCAAGCATGGTCATGTGGATGGTGAATGCCAGAGAACACAGACCGGAGTTGGTACAGATGTTGGAGGTCGCTTTGTCGCGGCGAATATGCTGCTCGCGGGTGGAGAGCGTGAGTACGAAACCGCGCTTGCCTTCTGCATCCACTGTTTCACCGCAAAGGCGACCCGGCATGTTGCGGATGTACTTTTGACGGGTTGCGAACAGGCCGACGTATGGGCCACCGAAGGTGAGCGGGTTGCCGATGGACTGGCCTTCGCCAACCACGATGTCAGCACCCTGAGCACCCGGGCTTTCCAGAAGACCAAGGGAGACAACTTCGGTGAACACAGCAATTAGCAGCGCTTTGTGGGCGTGTGCTTTTTCTGCAATCGGCTTCAGATCAATCAGCTGGCCGTAGAAGGATGGAGACTGGACCACCACACAGGAGGTTTCATCATCAATCTGCGCCAGAATGTCTTCTGTACCGGTTGGATCAGCAGGCAGTGCAACGACAGATGCATCCGGAAGCTTGGCCGAAACCCCCTCAACCACTTCACGGTATTGCGGATGCAGGCCACCGGAGAGAACCGCTTTTTTCTTGCGGGTTACACGGTGCGCCATCAACACGGCTTCTGCCGTGCCGGTGGAGCCATCGTACATAGAAGCGTTGGCAACTTCCATTCCGGTCAGATTTGCCACCTGTGTCTGGAACTCGAAGAGTGCCTGAAGGGTGCCTTGCGTGATTTCTGGCTGATACGGGGTGTAGCTGGTCAGAAATTCAGAACGCTGGATCAGGTGATCAACGGTCGCAGGGACATGGTGTTTATAGGCCCCTGCCCCGACGAAGAACGGGAGTGATCCGGCACTGACGTTTTTGTTTGCCATTGCACCGAGCTGACGCTCGACCTGCAATTCAGTCTTGCGACGGGGCAAGGTTGTCAGTTCTTCAAGGCGAACGGCCTCTGGAATATCGGCAAATAGCTCATCGATTGAGTCTACACCGATACGCGCCAGCATGTCGGCGCGGTCGTTGTCTGAAAGCGGAAGATACCGCATGTTCCCTCTCCATCAGATTGTCTGATGCACATTGAAGCAAAAGCAATTTGGCTTTTGCCAGACCTGCTATTCCTTTTACGGAGATGGCAGGCGACGAACGGCTGTAAGCTTTTTGTTTCTTGCGGCTTATGCTCCCAAACCATTAGCGGTATTGGGAGCCCGCGCGGTCTTAAAGGGTTGCTACAAATGCCTTGTAGTCCGCTTCGCTCATCAGATCCTTCAGCTGAGCAGCATTGCTGAGCTTGATTTTGAAGAACCATGCTGCGCCTTCCGGCGCTTCATTCACCTTCGCAGGCTCATCAACGAGAAGCTCGTTACCTTCAACGATTTCGCCATCTACTGGTGCATACACTTCAGAGGCAGCCTTCACAGATTCCACAACCGCAACTTCGTCGTCCTGAGATACGCTTTTGCCGTTTTCAGGAAGTTCGACATACACAACGTCACCCAGCTGGTTCTGCGCGAAGTCCGTGATGCCAACTGTGGCCACGTCGCCCTCAACCTTCAGCCACTCGTGGTCTTTTGTGAAATATGTGCTCATTTAAGTGTTCCCTACACTGTCGTTTGTCGATTGATCTAAAAAAGTGGAGCAGGCATCTCTGCCTGCACCGGAATTACTTCGGTTTGCGATAGTAACGCTGCGCCACAAACGGCATCTCGGCGACCTTGGCTGCAAGCGCGCGGCCACGGACGAGAATTTCCAGTTCGGTGCCGATTGCTGCCAGTTTGGAGGGCACGTAGCCCATCGCGACTGGTGCGCCAAGTGTCGGCCCAAAGCCACCGGAGGTGACGCGGCCAATGATTTCTTCTGTGCCCGGAACGCGGATGTCTGCGCCTTCACGCGCTGGTGCACGGCCATCTAGCAGCAGACCGACACGAAGGTTTTCGGTTCCTTCTGCGAGCTGCTTAAGCACACGCTCTCCACCGGGAAAGTCTCCGGCTTCCTTACGACGCTTTTGCATACAGAAGGTGATGTTGCCTTCCACAGGCGTGGTGTTCTCGTCGATATCGTGACCATAGAGGCAGAGGCCGGCTTCAAGGCGCAGGCTATCGCGGGCGCCAAGGCCGATTGCTTCGACGCGCTCATCTGCCAGCAGCGCTTTTGCGACTGCTTCAGCGGCACCAGCTGGAACGGAGATTTCGTAGCCGTCCTCACCGGTATAGCCGGAACGGGAGGCGATGATGGAAATGCCGTCAAACTCAAGCGGGCGCGCTTCCATGAAACCCATTTCGGCGGCTTCAGGTGCGTGCAACGCCATCACTTCGGCAGCTTTTGGCCCCTGAAGAGCGATCAAGGCGCGGTCTTCAACGATCTCCAGCTTTACGTTTTCGGGAAGGGCTGCGGCAATGATCTTGTAGTCATTGTCTTTACACGCAGCATTGACGACGAGCATGAGACGGCCATCATCTTCAGCTGCCAGAGGGCGGGACACCATCAGGTCGTCAATGATGCAACCGTTGTCGTTGAGCAGAACCGTGTAGCGCTGTTTGCCCGGCTTCAGCTCCTCCATGTTGGAAGGAACGAGTGTTTCCAGGGCCGCTGCGGTGGTTGCGTGGTCTGGCCCTACGAGCCAAGCCTGTCCCATGTGGGAAACATCAAAGAGGCCTGCGCTCTCACGGGTGAAGAGGTGTTCTTTCAATACGCCGAGCGGGTATTGCACGGGCATGGCATAGCCAGCAAACGGCACCATCTTGGCACCAAGCTCGTTGTGTAGATCGAAAAGCGGTGTTGTTAGCAGGTCTGCAACTTCAGCCATAAGGTCCCCTTAGACAGTGGCGTACACGTCAAGGACCATCCCTTTTCACGGGATGATCGCGTACGCCCCCTCTGTCTCGAGAACCTGAGAGATTTCCCCCACTAGCCTTCACAGACCAATGAGATTACTCCTTCGGTGAGTATCGTAACGCGCGATCCTTAGGGACTGCGGCGCTGCGCACTGCTTTCCAGAGTGTTGCTTACTGTGCGGTCCTTTTGCCTGAGAGTTTCCGGGGCGGTTGCTCCTTCGGCGATAAACCAGATGCAGATTTATTCTCTCCCGCACAGCCCTATCATTCGCCAACCCTCCTCAGACCCGGCGAATGCATTCCTTCTTGCTGGCTGCAACATGCCAACGAGAAAGGCTGGCGCGACACTGTGACGCCAGCTGTAAAGTCTTACTACCCTACTTTTTATTTTTCGTCGAATCCAAAGACAACATTTTGTCCCGGTTCATTCGGAAGGATAATATCTTCTTCCACAAATGCCCATGTGGCAGATGGTGACCCCGCGCCCAACGTAACCGGCACGCTAAAGAGATGGGAGTAGACCGTATTTTCTTCGCCACCCACATCCTGTGTCACGGCCACACGCACTGGCAGCAGAATTTCGCCACCTTTCCAGGTTGGACCTGGTGTGATGCTACCCGCTATCCCCAGCTTCATCGCTGAGTTTTCGCCGGATTTTCTACAGGTGCGCGCAGAATCAGTGATGATTGCCTGATAACTTAAGTTTTCCGGCGCTCTTTCCTGTCCGCGTGGATACACAGCCAAGATGGTTGTTCCGGAAAGTTCCTGCAAGGAAGGACACAAGGCGGGCGCCTGAAGCACTGACAAGTCAAAAGCACTCTCAGTTGCAGGCTGATTTGCTGAAGACGCCTCCAGATCAGCATCTGATGAGCCGAAGCTCCCACACCCCGCCAGTGTTGCGCCAATTCCTGCCAGAAGTAATAGTCGTCCTGTGTTTTTGAGCAGCGTCTTAGCCAATAAATTGCCCACCATACGAATCCCAAATGTAACTGCAGTTTTTGTTTCTATAACAGCCGAAAACGCAAATGGCGAGATGCATCCGACCCCGGAAACACGGTGGAGGAAGCTGAAGGGCTGAATCTTGGAGAAAATCAGCGCATGGTGCGCGATTAAAAACTCTTTTTCTTGACAGAGGCAGTCAACATCCTTCAATTGCTCAAAGTCCAAACTCAGGAATACGCTATGCAGGTTACGCCGGCCCCCAAGGCACCGATCAAGATTCTTCTTTGCGCTCCGCGCGGCTTTTGCGCCGGCGTTGATCGCGCGATCCAGATCGTCGACCTCGCCCTGATGAAATACGGCGTTCCTGTTTATGTGCGCCACGAGATCGTTCACAACAAGTTCGTCGTGGAGTCCTTACGTAACAAAGGTGCTGTTTTTGTTGAGGAATTGGACGAGATCCCCGTGGACGACCGTCCGGTTATTTTCTCCGCTCACGGTGTACCGAAGTCTGTTCCGGAAGCAGCGCGGTTGCGTAATCTGTTCTTCCTTGATGCGACCTGCCCACTGGTTTCCAAGGTGCACAAAGAAGCAATTTTGCATGACAGACGCGAGCGCGAAATTTTGCTGATCGGCCATAAAGGCCATCCGGAAGTTGTCGGCACCATGGGACAGTTGCCTACCGGACGTGTATCTCTGATTGAGACCGCCGAAGATGCCCGTCAGTTTGAACCGAAAACAGACCGTCAATTGGCGTGGATATCACAGACAACGCTTTCTGTTGATGATACCGAGGAAATCGTCGAGATTCTTGAAGAGCGCTTCCCAACCATTGCGAAGCCGCACAAGGATGACATCTGCTACGCCACTACAAACCGCCAACATGCGGTGAAACAAATCGCTCCGCAGTGTGATGCGATGATTGTGGTTGGTGCACCGAATTCCTCCAACTCCAAACGTCTGCGAGAAGTTGGTGAGAGGGCTGGTTGCGAGAAGGCTTTCCTTATTCAGCGCGCCTCCGAGATCGTCTGGAGTGAATTTGAAAGTGTAAAGACAATCGGCATCACCGCTGGCGCGTCGGCACCGGAAGTCCTTGTTGAGGAAATTGTTGACGCTTTCCGTGAGCGTTTTGATGTGACGCTGGAAACCGTTACAACCGCTGAAGAGAACATTTCATTTAATCTACCGAAAGAGTTACGAGCTGATCCCGTATCTGGCGGAGTAAGTTCGGCACAATAGTCATGGCTGTATACACCGATGTTTCCGATGAAGAGCTGGGCGCCTTCATCGACCGTTTCGACATTGGCAATCTGCTCTCTTACAAGGGCATTGCTGAAGGCGTTGAGAACTCCAACTATCTGGTTCATACGGAGACGGGCCATTACATCCTGACGCTCTACGAAAAACGGGTTGATCCTGATGATCTACCGTTTTTTCTTGGGCTGATGCAGCATCTTGCCGCGAAGGGCTTTAACTGCCCTACCCCGCTTATTGATCGTGACGGGCAGATGCTTGGCGAGCTTGCCGGACGTCCTGCGGCCATGGTCACCTTCCTTGATGGCATGTGGGTTCGCAAGCCGCAGCTGGTGCATTGCTCCGAGCTGGGCAAAGGTATGGCGCGGATGCATCTGGCTGGTGCTGATTTCGAGATCAAGCGGCCAAACTCGCTCAGCGTTGATGGCTGGGCACCACTGCTGGATGCCAGCCGCGATCGTGCGCACGAGGTGAAAGCAGGGCTTGCTGAAGAGCTGACTGAGGAGCTGGCGGAGTTGCAAGCACTCTGGCCGAAAGAGCTGCCGAACGGTGTGATCCACGCGGACCTTTTCCCGGACAACGTATTTTATCTGGGCAAGGAACTCTCCGGTCTGATCGACTTCTACTTTGCTTGTAATGATGCGTTTGCCTATGACGTTGCCATCTGCATCAATGCGTGGTGCTTTGAGCCGGATGGCATGTTCAACGTGACCAAGGCACGGGTGCTGTTGGAAGGCTATCGCAGTGTTCGTCCGTTCAGTGAGCTGGAATTTGATAATCTGCCGTTGCTGTGCCGCGGTGCCGCGCTGCGCTTCCTGCTGACACGCCTTTATGATTGGCTGTCGGTGCCGGAAGGTGCGCTGGTCGTCCCTAAAGACCCACTTGAATACCTACGTAAACTCAGGTTCCATCGTGGCGTATCCAATGCAACCGCATACGGGCTGGATAAATGAGTGATACCAAACGCGTAGAGACGTGGACAGACGGAGCGTGTTCCGGCAATCCTGGCCCCGGAGGTTGGGGCGTGCTGCTCCGCTTTGGCGAGCATGAGAAAGAACTGTGCGGGGGTGCGTCTGACACAACCAACAACCGCATGGAGTTGATGGCTGCGATTCAGGCACTCGATTCCCTGAAACGTGCGTGTGCTGTCGATCTTTATACCGACAGCTCTTACGTGAAAAACGGCATCACGCAGTGGATGCATAACTGGAAGCGCAAAGGCTGGCGGACAGCGTCCAACTCTCCCGTCAAGAACGCCGATCTTTGGCAACAGTTGGATGAGGCTGCAAAACGTCATGATGTTTCCTGGCACTGGGTCAAAGGCCATGCCGGTCACGAAGAAAACGAGCGTGCTGATGAACTTGCGCGCAAGGGTATGAAGCCCTTTCAGAAATCCAAGTAAGCCCGGAAGGCAAGAATAGGTTTATGGACAAGCCGCTTTCCCCTTCCCCACAGGCTCAGGCCAGAACGAAACCACGCAAGGCCAAGCGTGTGCTTATTCTGGCCAATCCTACAGCCACATCTTTCCGTATGCAGAACATCACCGAGATTGTGACGTGTCTGGAAGCGGCGGGGATGAAGGTGGAGCTGAAGCTGACAGAACGGGCAAGCGAGATTGCGGAGACCTGCGCAGACCCTGATCTTAACAGTGACATTCTTGCGGTTGCAGGCGGGGATGCCTCCGTCAGCGATGCAGCTTCCACCCTGCTGGGCCGGGGTATGAAGCCGCATCTGGCAATCATTCCATCGGGGACTGCCAATATTCTGGCTCATGAATTAAAGATGCCACGAGCGCCCGAAGAGATTGCCAAGGCCATCATTGCAGGCCGGACGCAGAAACTGCACAACGGTTATGCCAACGGGCGTCCGTTCTTCCTGTCTACCTCAACGGGCTTTGATGCAGAAATGGTGCATGTGGTTCCCTTGCGCCTAAAGCGCCGCTATGGGCGGCTTGCCTATCTCTTTATTGCAGTACAGCTGGCCTTTTCGCGGCGTAAGGGGAATTTCAAGGTGCAGGCAGATGGCGAAGAGCTGCACTGTGCTATGGCCCTGATCACCAATGGTCAATACTACGCCGGGACCCATCGCGTAGTGCCCCATGCCTCCATACTGGAAAAGCGGTTGCATCTGCTCACCTTCAAAGATGACAGTGCTTGGACGCTCTTTAAATACGCCTGCCGGTTGCTTACGGGCACTGTATCTAAATCACCGAATATTGAGTGCCGAGACATCAGGACTGCACGCATAGAAGCGTACCGTGCAGCTGCAGTGCAGATTGATGGAGAGCCGTTTGGTGGTACGCCGCTGGAGGTATCTGTTGGTGACTGCGAACTGACTGTTATCTCCGGTTGAGCAGAGAGCCGGACTGCTCCTTTGGTACCTATTTAATCGTTAGTTTTGATATATGAAGCGCTTAGCGCGGGCATTTGTGTGCCTGCTTGTATACATCTGCGTATAATTTGATTGACAATAGAGTGGCTAATTACCAAACTAACCGTTCTATTATGCATACATCAACGCTCACGCCGATGGTCATATGATACCCCAACCGAAATTGTTAGAGATAGAAAACAGAGACCACAAACGGCATGACTGTCGGTGGCCTGCTGTTCTGTTTGCAGAGAACTTCAGCCGATCCTGTGTGATTGAGGACATCAGCAATGGTGGATGCCGTTTGCATATCAACACCGGCAAGCTCACTGCCAATGATATTGTGAAAATTCAGGTTCCACCCCGCCAACTGTCTTTCATCGGAAAGGTCGTCTGGCTGCGCTGTGATGAAGCAGGCATCAAGTTTACCTCGAAGCCTGCAAAACTCTGAGAGCGCCTTTCAGCTCAAACTATCCAATCGCGTGCTGCACCACGAGCCTCCGCGAAACGCTCCATCAATGACTGAGCGTTTTGGAAGGCTTGGCGCGGGGTAGCGGTGCCTGAAAGCCAAATGAGGCCTGCCAGGTACGGATGCTGTGGCTTTGTGGCTCCAACGATGCAGTCAGATAACTCTTGTTCCTTCCTATTCCCATTGGATAGCGCTTGTTTTGCTCTGCTTCGTAGGCAGCACTTTGGTTACTGCACACACGCATGCGCATGTCTACAGGCTGCTGTTGCAGGTCGTTGACCAGGTCTTCGAGATTGCTACCGTTCGGGCTCAGGTCACCATTCATCGCCTCAGTCAAGAGCTTGGCCGCCCGTTCGCTTACCTCTCGCCCGGTTGTGGCACCCAGAACAACGGCTATCATGCGCTGCCCATCTCTATCTGTAAGTGCAACAATATTGCGGCCAGATGGGCATACAAAACCGGTCTTCATTCCAACCGTGCCGGGGAGACGCGTGAGCAAGTCATTGTTGGAGGTGAGGTCCTCCTTATCAATGAAGACTTCTGATGTGGTGAACACCTCATGGTACTGCGGGAAGCGCAGGTAGATTTCGCGCGCCAGAATGGCAAGGTCACGGGCTGATGTTTGCTGGGCGGGGTCGAACAAGCCATTGGCATTGACGAAGTGGCTTGCGGTCATTCCGAGGCTCTGCGCCTGCGAGTTCATGCGTAGCACAAACGATGCTTCATTGTTTGCAACCCGTTCAGCAAGCGCAACGGCAACATCATTGGCTGACCCGACAAGCATGGCGTAGAGCGCGTCCTGAAGCGTCATGGTGCTTCCAACCTTCAGGCCGGATTTCAAAGACTGCTGGCTCATTGCTTTGGGTGACATCACCACCGGAGATTTCAGATTAACCTCTCCGTTCTCAAGAGCTTCAAAGGTGACGAGAGCGGTCATCAGCTTGGTCACCGAGGCCGGATACCATGGGTGGCCCGCATCTTCAGCGTAAAGAACTTGCTGGGTGTCCAGATTCACCACCAGTGACGGTGTGGCTGCAGCTGGCATTACATAGGCAGAAGCAATCAGGGTCAGGCCGAACGCGGCCGGGAGTTTTCGAAGGGCATTACGAGCACAAAACATTAGGATATCGGTCTCAGACTGGCAAAGGAAAGTTTGCGCAGATACGCTCAGAAAAATGCCGCGAATATGTCCTCGGATGAATTAAACAGTGGAATACAGAACTGATTAATCAACGCGTGCGTTGTGACAAGAAAACGGGGAGCTTCGATGAAGATCCCCGCGCTTTCGTCTCTAACTATTTATCCTATTAGCCTTGACTGCTGCGGTCCTGTTGGGCGAATTGTTCCTTGAGCATACGACCTGCCTCAGCGGCGCGCATTGGCTGTCCGAAGTGGAAGCCCTGAACGTATTCGCAGCCGAGCTGGAAGAGTTCCAGTGCATCAGATTCAGTCTCCGCGCCTTCTGCAACCACTTCCATGCCAAGGTCATGACCAAGGGCTACAATGGTGCGCAGAATGACCGGACGGGCGCTCTGGCCGTTTGGACGGACGAAGGACTGATCGATCTTGATGGTGTCGAACTGGAAGCGCTGCAGGTAGCTCAGCGAAGAATAACCTGTGCCGAAGTCATCCAGAGACAGCCCTGCCCCCAGACCCTTCAAACGCTCGAGAACCTGAACGGAGAATTCCGGGTTCTGCATGACCAGAGATTCAGTCAGCTCCAGTTTAAGTGAACCCGGTGTCAGCGCAGTGCGGGCCAGAACGGCCTTCACGTCATTGATAAGGTCCGGCTTCAGGAGCTGGCGGGAGGAAATGTTGACCGAGACAAACAGCGGCATGGCGTGTTTGAATTCGCGCTGCCATTGCGCCAACTGGCGAGCGCCCTTTTCCATCACCCGCAGGCCGAGTTCGTTGATCAGACCACTTTGTTCAGCGACCGGAATAAACTCGGATGGCGGGATCAGGCCACGGCTTGGATGTTCCCAGCGCGCCAGTGCTTCAAAGCCAGCTGTGGTCTTATCAGAGAGGCGTACGATGGGCTGGAAGACAACCTTGATCTCGTCTTTTTCAAGCGCAGAACGCAGGTCGTTATCGAGCGCAAGGGTGTTGCTGGCCACTGGCTTCAGCGTCGGGCGGAAGATCTCGATGCGATCACCGCCAAGGCGCTTGGCGTGGTTGAGGGCGATCTCGGCATCGCGCATCAGGTCCGTCGCCTTCTCCAGACCACCGTCATATATGGAGGCACCGATTGAGGCGGTCAGGAAGACGTCCTGATCGCCGAAGGTCACAGGTGTGCGCAGTGACTTGCGCAGTTCATCGGCAAAGGCTGCAATGCGGGTTGCATCCTGCTCCGAGATCATCAGAACTGCAAAGGTATCTGCGGTGATGCGCGATAGGGAGTCTTGCGGTTTGATCAGGCGGGACAAACGGCGCGCAGCCGTCAACAGCATGGAGTCGCCAGCGGTCTGGCCGATGCTGTCGTTGACCTGCTTGAAGCGGTCGAGGTCGATCAGGATAACGGTTGGATTGCCGCTGCCCTCTGCTCTTGAGCGCGCAAGAGCTGCCACGAGACGGTCCATGAACAGTTCGCGGTTTGGCAGGCCAGTGAGGTTGTCGTGCACGGCGTCGTGCATCAGACGCTCTTCAGCGGTTTTTTGAGAGGTGATGTCGAGCAACGTGCCAACGCAGCGGACCACTTCGCCATCAGAGCCGAGCACCGGACGAGCGCGCATCTTGAACCAGCGGTAATGACCATCTTCACCGCGCAAACGGAATGCCTGATTGACCCGGCCACGGCGATGATCGATCACCGCGTCCAACGTGCCACGGAACAGGTCGCGGTCTTGTGGATGCAGGATTTCCAGCCATAGACGTGCGGGACCATCAAGCAAGCCCGGTTTGATGCCGAGAGCTTCTTCAAGGCCGCCGCTGGTGTGGATCTTATCGCGGTCCACGTCCCAATCCCAGATAATGTCTCCGGAGCCAGTGAGTGCGAGCGCGCGGCGCTCTACATCACCCACGATGCTGTGTGAAAGGCCAGAGCCTGCGAAGGCGTGCTGCATGACGGTGAAGCCGAGCAGCAAGACGAACAGAACGAGCCCCCCTGCCAGAGCAGGCTGCACCAGATCGCTCTGTAACAGGCCAGAGGTTGCCATCCAGGCTGCAAATAGCCATGCGAGGAACAAGAACCATGTTGGCAGCAGCATAATCGCGCGCTCAAACCTGCGGATGGTGAGCATCACAATTATCCCGAAGCCGGAAAGTGCTACGACAGCCATCAGAACACGAGAGATGCCTGCTGCGATTGTTGGGTCCCAAAGGGCGAGGCCAAACAGGCTGAGGACGACGACAAGCAGGCCAATGGCAAGGTGGGTGTAATGAATGTGCCATCGGTTGAGGCCGAGATAAGCGTAGAGGAAGACAACAAGTGCGGCCGTTAGGCTTATTTCCGCCATGGCTCGATAGAGCTGGTCATCTCCAAGCGTTCGCCCGAAGACCAGATTCCAAAAGCCAAAGTCGATACACAAGTAGACCAGCACAGCCCATGCCAGCGCAGCTGTTGCAGGGAAGAGAACCGTTCCCTTCACCACAAACAAGATGGTGAGGAACAGGGCCAGCAGGCCTGCAATACCGAGCACGATACCTCGGTAGAGCGTATAGGCGTTGATGTTGTCTTTGTAAGCTTCCGGCTTCCAGAGGCGAATTTCCGGAAGGCTTGGTGATTTCAGTTCTGCAATGAATGTTACGTTTGCACCCGGATCCAGCGTAATGCGGTAGATATCGGCTTCTGTACTGCGCTCACGAATTGGCGGGATGCCCTGACTTGGCGTCAGCGAAACAATACGGCGCTGGCCCAGATCAGGTGCCAGAACGCCGCCTCCGGTCATTTTGTAATAGGGTGCCACAAGCAGGCGGTCGATCTGCTCCTCTCCCGGGTTGGAGAGAGCAAAGACTGCCCAAGAGCTGGCGGTGTCATCAATGGAGCGCACTTCAATGCGGCGTACGATGCCGTCAGAGTCTGGTGCGGTTGAAACCTGAATGCTTTTGCTGGCGTTGGGATAGATGTCGACAGAGCTTGTCAGATCGAGTGCATCAATATTCTCTGGAACGATAATTGCGTCCAAAGCCAAAGCTTGCGATGCAACCACAATAAGCAGGAGAGCGCTTAACAGAACAGCCTGAATAACGTTCTGCACGCGCTGACAACAAGTCCCTTGCACCGGCATCTCCACGATAACACAAAATTAACTGAATTCCTAAGCAAGATCATTACATCGTCAAGGCGTCAGTTTCATGGTTCAAGCATGTGTTAGAGGCATTTTATCCCCATCTGCCTCTGATTGTGGCGAGACTTGGGCAGTTGCGCGACCGAAATCATGAATTTTGCCAAACAAAATATGATCTTGCCACATTCCATTGATGTACAAATACGATGGCGCGTAGCCCAGCTCGGAGAATCCAACCTTTGTTAGCAAAGCTCTGGAGGCTGCATTGCTTGGCAAGCAAGCAGCTTCGATGCGGTGCAGGTGCAAGTCGTTGAAGCTGAAGCAACAGATACGCTCGACAGCCTCCTTCATAAATCCGTTTCCTGCAAAAGATGCCCCCATCCAATAGCCCAGAGAGGTCGCCTGCGCGACTCCGCGGCGCACGTTGGACAGGTTCAGGCCGCCCATCAACTCGTCTGTATCACGATTGAACAGAAAGAACGGATAATGCGAGCCTTCACGGATGTTCTGGTTATAGCGCCTGATGCGCTTGCGGAAGGAGGTTTTGGTGAGATCATCTGCAGGCCACGTGGGCTCCCACGGCTGCAGGAAGTCGCGACTGCGAGCCCTCAGATCAGCCCACTGCGCAAAGTCTGCCATGTTTGGCGCACGCAGGTAGAGCCGACGGGTGGTCAATGTTGCAAGGGATTGGGGAGATGTGCTTGCTCTAAAAAATGACACAGCTTCTCTCCCCTCTCTGTTTCAGCGCTATTATGCCGAAAGCATCGTCGAAATTGCAACAGGCTTATGCCAGGATACCTGCCAGACGCTCTTTGAGCTCAGTATAATTCAGCATAGGTGCCTTGGGGCCAACCTTCACAAGTGTTGGATTATCCGAGGAAAATAGCCTTTTTGCGAGCACCTTCAAGCGATCTGCAGTTACTGCATTCAGGCGGCGTTCCAGTTCTGCCAGTTCAACCGGATAGCCATAGATCATGACCTGACGGGCCAGCTGCCCTGCACGAGCTGCCGGGCTTTCCAGCGCCATCATCAATCCTGCGCGCAGCTGAGCCTTGGCACGGGAAACTTCCTTTTCGGTCACGCCCTTGATGGTTTCCTTAAGCTGGTCCACCAGAACTTCAGTCAGTTCAGCTGCATCTTCAGGACCGGTGGCTGCATGCACACCAAACAGGCCGGTGTCTGCGAAGGCCCAATGGAAGGCATAGACGGAATAACAAAGGCCACGCTTTTCACGCACTTCCTGGAAGAGGCGTGATGACATGCCGCCGCCCAGAATGGAGGCCAGCACCTGAACGGCGTAATAGTCTTCGTGCTCGTAAGGCAGGCCCTCGAAGCCGAGAATGATCTGCAACTCCTGCAGGTCACGCTCGATAGATCCCTCACCGCCCACATATTGGGCAGTATAATCGCTGTCCGGCGCGGCATTGGACAGTTTGGAGAAGTTGGCTTTTGCCAGATCTACAAGTGCCTCATGATCTACAGCGCCAGCAGCGGCGAGGACCATATCAGAAGCAGTGTACTTGCGAGCGACATACTGGCGGATCGCATCTACAGAGAAGCTGGTGACCGTTTCCGGTGTGCCGAGGATTGGCCGACCCAGTGGCTGATTAGGCCATGCGGTTTCGAGAAGAATGTCGAACACCTGATCATCAGGGGCATCTTTTGCGGCGCCAATTTCCTGAAGAATAACGTGTTTCTCGCGCACGAGTTCGTCTGCGTCGATAATGGAATCCTGTAGGATGTCGGAGAGGATATCCAGCCCCAGAGGGGTATCATCGGCCAGTGTGCGCACATAGTAATTTGTATGCTCAACGCTTGTGGAGGCGTTCATTTCGCCGCCCACAGCTTCGATTTCCTCAGCGATTTCGCGCGCGTTGCGCTTGCTGGTGCCTTTGAAGGCCATGTGCTCCAGCAGGTGAGTGATGCCGTTTTCTTGCTCGCCTTCAGAGCGGGACCCAGCTTTCACCCATACCCCAAGAGCTGTTGTCTTGAGGTATTCCATTTGATCAGTAACTACAGTCAGGCCATTTTCTAATTTTGTTAGTTTGACCGCCATTAAACGCCTGCTTTCACGGCACGTGCATTGCCTTCAACAAATTTCGCAATTTCCTGCGCATCAGCTGGCAGAACGGAGAATTTCTCTTCGCGTTCCATCAAGTCAGCAAGATGAGCTGGCAGCTCAGGATGAATACCTGATGCACTTTCTACTGCCGCCGGGAATTTTGCCGGATGTGCTGTGGACAGCACGATCATCGGGGTAACACCATCATTGTGCTCTTTGGCAACGTGGAGCGCGACCGCTGTGTGAGGGTCGCATAGATAACCACTTTCCTTGAGCGTATCAGTGATGGTCTGAGCTGTTTCGTCTTCGCTTGCACGCCCTGCAGAGAACTTCTCTTTGATAAAGCCGAGAGCTTTTTCCGAAAGAGTGAAGCCACCGGACTGCTTGAGGCTGTCCATCTGGCCCTTCACTACGGCGCTGTCCTTGTCGTTCGCCGCAAACAGCAGGCGCTCGAAGTTGGAGGAGACCTGAATGTCCATTGACGGAGCAGTAGTGGCGACAACGCCGCGCATTTCGTAGCGGCCTGTTTCCAGTGTGCGTGCCAGAATATCGTTGGTGTTGGTCGCGATCACGAGTTTCTCGATGGGCAGACCCATCTGAGAGGCCACGTAGCCTGCAAACACATCCCCGAAGTTTCCAGTTGGGACGGTGAAAGAGACTTTGCGGTGCGGCGCGCCCAGAGACACGGCGGAGGTGAAGTAGTAGACCACCTGCGCAACGATGCGGGCCCAGTTGATGGAGTTTACGCCAGAAAGGCCAACACGCTCGCGGAAGGCAAAGTCGTTGAACAGGTCTTTCAGGATGCCCTGACAGTCGTCGAAATTACCTTTGACCGCCAGAGCATGGATATTTGCTTCGGTTGAGGTGGTCATCTGACGCTGCTGAACAGGAGAGACACGTCCTTCAGGGAACAGGATGAAGACGTCGGTACGCTCACGGCCACGGAATGCTTCGATGGCTGCGCCGCCAGTGTCACCGGAAGTGGCGCCAACGATGGTGGCGCGGGCACCTTTTTGGGCCAGAACATAATCCATCAAGCGGCCCAGAAGCTGCATGGCAACATCTTTAAAGGCCAGTGTCGGACCGTGGAAGAGTTCCAGCACGTATGTGTTTGGAGCTGTCTGAACAAGTGGTGTAACGGCCTCATGCGCAAAGCTGGCATAGGCTTCGTCGATCATCTGCTTCAGGTCGTCTTGCGGAATAGAGTCGCCGACAAAAGGTGCAATTACCTTGAGCGCCACTTCGCTGTAAGGCTTACCCGCAAATCCTGAAATTTCCTCAGTAGATAATTGTGGGAACTCTTTTGGTAGATACAAACCGCCGTCGCGTGCCAACCCTGTGAGCAGCACTTCAGAAAAATCGAGTTCTGGTGCATTGCCGCGCGTACTTACATATCTCACCGTTACATCCCTTCTCGCTCAACCTGAAATAAGGTATTTTTATGCTATACCCCTTTGGTATTTCTCAGGTTTTTTAGCTGGAATCCGAAAACAGATTCCCATAACTGTCGCATTTGCATTTCAAGTGCGCACAGGGAAATAGCAGAAATTGTAGGAAGTTGCACGGCGAAATGTCGTTTAGGCACGTAAGATCATGCGTGACCGATGTCGCTTGAGAGCATTCCCGGATCAATGCCAAGGATATCAAGCGCGTTGTGCCACTTCTGGTCGCCCTCACCTTCAAAGATCAGAGAGGGATCTGTCTGACAGGTGAGCCAGCCGTTTGCCTGCAGTTCTGCCTCCAGCTGCCCCGGAGCCCAACCGGCATAACCAAGGGCCAGAAGGGCCTTCTTGGGGCCTTTACCTGATGCAATGGCACGCAAGACTTCCACCGTGGCTGTCAGGACAACTCCATCCTCGATTTTGAGGCTGGTTTCCTCCAGAAAATAGTCATCCGAGTGCAGAACAAAGCCGCGCCCTGCATCGACCGGGCCACCGCGATAGACTTTTCGATCAGCGATGTCGATTGCCACCTGATCATCGTTTTCATCATCAATGATGTTCAACTGGCCCAGAAGTTGCCCAAATGTGATGTTAGGGGCCGGCTGGTTGAGAACAATCCCCATCGCCCCCTCTTCCGAGTGAGCGCACACGTAGATGACAGAATGGGCAAAGCGACCATCCGCCATCGTGGGCATGGCAATGAGATATTGTCCGTCAATGTAACCCGGATTTTCACCAGACATGTTGGGGCGCGCTCCTCATGCTTCAAACGGATTGCCGCCAGTTAGTGTAGGGGCAATTAGATTATAAGTACTCACGGATTTTTCCCAGGATCAATATTCAATGAAAAATACCTGAGATTGTTCACGGAACATTGATAGTCTGCGGCACAATCTTAATGGGAATTTGAAAAGGGACCGTTTAAATAGACCCTATGATTTCTAGATTCTTCAAATCGAGCCTCATCGCTGTTGCGGTGCTGTCAGCCTCCATATCAGCCGCATTGTCTTCAAATGTGTCTGAATGGGTCATTGTGCAAGGTGGCGCTGTTCGCCTTATTCGTGCAAGCGAGCCCACCGCCGACGGTCTCTACCGTGCGGGCGTTGAATTTCGCCTTGAAGAAGGCTGGCACACCTACTGGAGATATCCGGGGGAAGCCGGTATCCCAACAGAAGCCAGTTTTACCGATTCAATCAACGTTGGAACTGCGGAGCTGATCTTCCCTGCGCCACAGGCTTACTTCGACGGATTTTCAACTTCTGTGATTTATTCGGATAATGTGGTTCTGCCACTGTTGATCAAACGCGAGAATGACCGCCGCCCTTCCATCCTGAATGCTCATCTGACCTTTGGCATCTGTAAGGACATCTGCATTCCGGGAGAAGCGGAAGTCTCTCTCGTCTTTCCGACCTCCACAACGCTGGAGGATAAAGTAGCGGACAAACTGATCGATGATGCATTTGCGGCAGTTCCGGTTGCGCAAAACGATTTGCCGAGCCTGTTTCCAGAGATAGAAATTGTCGGAGAAGGCAAGGACCGTAAAGTCAATGTCAGCGCAAGGGTCGCTTCCGACGATGGGTCGCCGGAACTCTTCATTGAGGGTCCGGAAGGTTCCTATCATGGGGTGCCGAAGCTGACGGGTGTGAAAGATGGTCAGGCGCATTGGAGCATGCCGTACAACGGGCTACCGGATGATGTAAGCAACCTGGAGCTTCGGCTGACGCTGGTGACCAAGGATGGTGCTTTTGAGGAGACCCAAAATGTTCCGGTTCCTCCAGCCGGTGCTTCACAGTAGGTTTGATTTTATGGGCTCAGGTTGTCTTTGCGAACGCGAGAGCGCTGGCTGCAACCAGAGCCCGTTTCTTTTACGGTACTGACCTTAGACCGTGACTTCTGCTATGCAGTCATCCAGAATAATGCGTGTGTTTCACTTCGAACTTCGCTCAGCACTTTCGAAGATACGCAACAGGTAAGAGAATTGGGGAGATTTTCAATGGGAATTCAAGTCGGCGACAAACTGCCATCTGCCACATTCAAGTCCCTGACCATAGACGGGCCCGTCAATGTCAGCAGTGACGAACTGTTTGCAGGCAAGACCGTGGTGCTGTTTGCTGTTCCGGGAGCTTTTACGCCAACCTGTCACCTGAACCACCTACCCGGTTTCATCGACAATGCAGAGGCTATCAAGGCCAAGGGCGTTGATACGATTGCCGTTGTTTCTGTAAATGATGCATTCGTGATGGGAGCCTGGGCGCGGGACTCGCGTGCGGATGACAAGATCCAGTTCCTTGCAGACGGCAGTGCTGAATTTACAAAGGCGATCGGTCTTGAGCTTGATGCAAGCGCCTTTGGTATGGGCATCCGCTCCAAGCGCTATTCCATGATCATCAAGGACGGGGTTCTGACGTCCTTGAATATTGAAGAAACTCCGGGAGAAGCAACAATCTCCTCAGCAGAAAATATCCTTACTCAGCTTTAAGGCGGTCTGTCAAAAGACGCTTAAGGGGAGCTTTGCTCCCCTTTTTTCTGATCTGTGCTTAAGACTTATCGCCGTTTGGAGCGGGCTGCGTCGGAGATCTTTTTGAATCGATCTGCCTTGCGTTTTTCTTCTTCAGCATCAAAGACATCGTCTTCCTCATCATCTTCAATGCCAGAGGCAACCCTGCCCTGATCACGCCATGCCTTGATCAGGAAAGCGAGATAGACACCAACGAGCGTGAGCGCAAGACCTGCCCATGTGAATGCATATTGCAAGTGGTTATTGGAGAACGTCATACGCGTCTCCCCCGCCTGCGGCAGGTTACCGGCAACGCTCAGTGTTTGCTGAAGGTCAATCGTGTAAGGCGCAGCCTGATCAGTCGGCAAGCCCAGTGCATCCGCCATGGCCACGGGCTCACGTACGTACCATTCGTTGGTCTCCAGATTCGCGTCTGCGGAGAACATGCTTGCCACTTCCGCGCGCCGCGCAAGGCCGGTAATGGTTATTTCTCCGCGTGGCGGGGCTGAGCCAAGGCGCGTGCTAAAATCTTTGCGGTCGATTGGGATAAAGCCGCGATTGACCAAGACGCTCCAGCCCGCATCAGTGATGAAGGGTGAATAGACAAAGTAACCCTGCCCGCCCAGCTGACCCTTTGGGTTGGTCAGGGTGTCGAAGTAGAACAGCTCACCCATGATGAACTGGCCAGAGACCTCGACAGGCATGTAGTCGATTTCGTCGCTAGTAAGATTTTCCCATGTAGCCGGTCCGGGAGCCGCGGCAGGTGGTTCGCTGGCACGCACCTCGGCCCGCTCGATCAGCGCCACCTTCTCATCCAGACGGCTGAACTGCCACATACTCAGATTGACCAAAATAGCCAGCCCCAAGGCGGCACACAGGTGCAAAAACCAGAAGCGCTTGAGGAATGCTATCAGCCCGGACTTCGCGCTGGTTGCTTCTCCAGCATCTTCCTGTTCTGTTTGATCATCAGTCACGGCATTATCTTTATCTGTTTGAATGTTGTGATGGCTGGTTTGCGGAACCGGGTCCGAATCGCTGCGCCACTGGACATCATGGTCATGCACAGGCGTTGTATCAAGTGAAGCCTCGCCAACCTGCCTTTCAGCGATCATCAAGTTCTCCCGGCGCAGCATTATTCCGATACTGCAGTGCGATCAAAAAGCCCTTGAGGACACGCAAGAGTGCAACACTCAACACCACGGTGACGGGCACCCAAATAGTCAAATGCAGCCAGAGTGGTGGTTCGTATTTAAACTCAACAAACAGAACACCACCAAGAATAAGGAACCCCAGAATAAGAGTGGAAAAGACAGCTGGCCCATCTCCCGAATCTGCGAAGTCGTAGGGCAGACCACAGCTGGAGCAAGATTTGCGCAGCTTCAGCAGGCCTTGGAACAACGGCCCCTTCCCGCATCTGGGGCACTTTCCACGCAGACCGGCGGAAAATGGATTGGCGGGAAGGCCCAGATAGGGCCTTGTCTTTTTCATCTCACCCATGTGGAGCCTCGCTTGCACCTGTGTCGTTAAACGCTCACACAGCACCTTGGCACATAAATATAGAAAAGGCGGCTTACGCCGCCCTTATCTTTTTCGCTTTTCCGGTCCGGGTTGCAGACCCACTCCCGACAAATGCCAGTGCGGTTAGCCGCCCCAGATGTAAACTGCGGCAAACAGGAACAGCCAGACCACATCCACAAAGTGCCAGTACCATGCAGCAGCTTCAAAGCCGAAGTGCTTGGTGGTGGAGAAGTGACCCGACAGTGCGCGGAACAAACACACAGCCAGGAAGATGGTACCCACGATGACGTGGAAGCCATGGAACCCTGTCGCCATGAAGAAGGTTGCGCCGTAAATGTTGTCAGAGAAGCCAAATGCAGCATGAGAGTATTCGTAGGCCTGACAGATGGTGAAGATGACACCAAGGACTACGGTTGCAATCAGACCCCACTTGAGACCTTCACGGTCACCGTGAACCATTGCGTGGTGCGCCCATGTCACCGTGGTACCGGAAAGCAGCAGGATCAGGGTGTTCAGCAGTGGCAGGTGCCACGGATCGAAGGTTTCGATGCCCTGCGGAGGCCATACGCCGCCTGTGTGTTCTACACGGCCAAACTGCGCAGCTTCACCAGCAAACAGAGACGCATCGAAGAAGGCCCAGAACCATGCCACGAAGAACATAACTTCGGACAGGATGAACAGCAGCATGCCGTAGCGCAGGTGCAAGGACACGACGCGGGTGTGATGGCCCTCATGGGACTCCTTCACGGTATCACGCCACCACATGAACATGGTGTACAGCACGATTGCCAGGCCGATGGCAAACAGGCCCCAACCGGTCAGGTCGATGCCATAAACCAGCTGCCCATCAGAGTTGGTGTATGGCAAAAAGCCAAGCTCATCACCATTGCTGGCGCGCATAAAGGCAATAGTGCCGATTGCCAGAATAAATGCCCCGACTGACCCGATAAATGGCCACGGGCTTGGCTCGATAATGTGATAATCGTGGTTTTTTGAACCAGCCATATCTTTCTCCCCATTTCAAAAAGGTCGCTCCTGCCGAGGCAGATCCGTCTCGCGACCTAAAGCTTATCAGTGGCCGCGTCGCTTGGAGTAGCCACTGCAGCTGTTTCTTCTTCGCCGTTTTTCGGCATTTCAAAGAAGGTGTAGGACAAGGTGATTTCCTTGATATTCTTCAGGCTCTCGTCCTTGTCCATTTCCGGGTCGATGAAAAACACGACCGGCATATCGATTGACTCTCCTGCCTCAAGAGGTTGCTCGGTAAAGCAGAAGCAATCAATTTTGTTGAAGTAGCCCCCTAATTCGAAAGGGGCTACATTGAACGTGGAAGTCCCGGTGGAGACCTGCTTGGCAAGGCTTTTGGCCTCGTACATGATCTCGGTCATCTGACCCAGCTTCACGCGGACTTTCTTTTGTTTCGGTTTAAAATCCCAATCCAGACCCGGAGCGACGTTTGCGTCAAAGCTCACGATGATCTCGCGATCAAGAATTGTGTCGGAAGCCTCTTCCGCGCGCTGTGTTGTGCCGCCATAGCCTGTCACCTGACAGAATAGCTCATAAAGCGGAACAGCTGCGAAGGACAAACCGACCATTCCAAAGAACACGCCAACACAAATCACGGCAACCGTTGCGTTGCTGCGCTTCATTCTTTGCTGTTCTTCTGTCTCTGATTTACGTTCGGTCATGTGCGCCTCTTACAGTGGACGGTCAACAATGCCCGGGCCAAGCTTCACGATAGTGATCACGTAAAACATTGCGACCAGAACGCCGAGGGTGACTGCCAGAGCCACAGAGCGACCACGTCGGGTCTTGACTTGCTCATCAGAAAGAATTGCTTTTTGTTTGCTCATTTTCTTCTCTTTCAAGTTTAGCGTTAGACCAGACCAATCATGTTCTCAATGAGCAACCCAGCAAAGATCAGCATGAGGTAGAACAGTGAGAACTTAAACAGAGACATTGCCGTTTTCTTGGCGCCGTCTCCTTCGCGAACTCTCCAGACGCGGATTGCATAACCAAGGAACACCAGACCAAGAATGGCGGAGCCAACACCGTAAAAGACCGAGGCAAAGCCGAGGAAATAGGGTGCCATGCCAACTGGAAGGAGCAGCAGGGAGTACAGGACAATCTGATGGCGGGTCGCGGTCTCTCCGGCGACAACCGGCAGCATTGGTACGCCCGCATCCTGATAGTCGCCGTTTTTAACCAGCGCCAAAGCCCAGAAATGAGGCGGAGTCCAAGTGAAGGTGATCATGAACAGCGCAATGCTGACCAGAGTGACGTCGCCTGTGACAGCTGCCCAGCCAACCATTGGCGGGAGTGCGCCAGCTGCACCACCAATAACGATGTTCTGCGGTGTGCTGCGCTTGAGCCACATTGTGTAGATGACAACGTAGAAGAAAATGGTGAATGCGAGCAGGCCAGCTGCCATCCAGTTCGCGACCAGACCGAGTGTGAGGACGGAACCGAAAGAAAGCACCATGCCGAATGCAAAGGCTTCCTGGCGCGTGATTTTGCCTGCCGGGATCGGGCGCTTTTTGGTACGGGTCATGACAGCGTCAATATCTGCATCCCACCACATGTTCAGCGCGCCGGATGCACCGCCGCCAACGGCGATGCAGAGAATGGAAATAAAGCTGAGGAACGGGTGCTGGTTGCCCGGTGCCATGACCAGACCAACTGCTGCTGTGAACACAACAAGGGACATGACGCGAGGCTTGAGCAGCGCGATGTAATCAGAAACGCTTCCACGACCTCCCAGGTCGGTTGCGTTTTCATGAAGCCCTTGTGTCTGATCCAGCATTGTCATGCCTGTACCTCTATCGCGATTTCAAAACCTCTGTCGCTGTGCAACATTTCTGGTTTCATTCCCGGAACATGCAGCACTTCCGGGTCTTGTGCTTCGGCTGGAACCGAGGGCGCATTCACGCCCCCGGTCAATCGCATACAGTTACTTGATCTTTGGAAGGATCTCGAACTGGTGGAATGGAGGAGGTGAAGACAGCGTCCATTCCAGAGTGGTTGCACCCTGCCCCCATGGGTTATCACCTGCCACACGCTTTCTGGCGAATGCGTCGATAACGCACCACAGGAAGATGAGCACAGCAAAACCGGAGAGGTAGGAGCCGTAAGAGGAAACCATGTTCCAGCCTGCGTAGGCATCCGGATAGTCAGCGTAACGACGTGGCATACCAGCAAGACCAAGGAAGTGCTGCGGGAAGAACACGAGGTTCACACCGATAAACATGAGCGTAAAGTGCAGGTTGCCGAGGAACTCGGAGTACATGTAACCGGAGATCTTAGGGAACCAGTAGTACCAAGCCGCAAAGATCGCGAACACAGCACCCAGAGACAGAACGTAGTGGAAGTGAGCCACAACGTAGTAGGTGTCATGCAGTGCGCGGTCTAGGCCTGCGTTTGCCAGCTGAACGCCGGTTACGCCACCAACGGTGAACAGGAAGATGAAGCCAATCGCCCAGATCATCGGTGTACGGAACTCGATGGAACCGCCCCACATGGTCGCGATCCATGAGAAGATCTTAATGCCGGTTGGGACCGCAATCACCATGGTCGCAAACAGGAAGTAAGCCTGCGTGTCTGCGGACAGACCAACGGTGAACATGTGGTGCGCCCACACGACGAAGCCAACAACACCAATTGCCACCATTGCGTAGGCCATGCCGATGTAACCGAACACTGGCTTATGCGAGAAGGTGGAGATGATGTGGGAGATGATGCCAAATGCAGGCAAGATCAGGATGTACACTTCCGGGTGACCGAAGAACCAGAACAAATGCTGGAACAGGATCGGGTCACCACCACCGGCAGCATCAAAGAAGGTGGTGCCGAAGTTACGGTCTGTCAGCAGCATGGTGATCGCGCCAGCCAGAACAGGCAGGGAGATCAGCAGCAGGAAGACTGTTACCAGCACGGACCATACGAACAGCGGCATCTTGTGCAAGGTCATGCCAGGTGCGCGCATGTTGAAAATGGTGGTGATGAAGTTGATAGCACCGAGAATGGAAGATGCACCGGCAACGTGAAGCGCCAGGATTGCAAAGTCCATGGCCGGACCGGGCTGACCGGACGTGGACAGCGGAGGATAGATAGTCCAGCCGCCGCCGACACCGTTTGCACCTGGAGGGCCTGGCACGAACAGTGACAGGATCAACAAAATGAACGCTGGTGGCAGGAGCCAGAATGAAATGTTGTTCATGCGCGGGAACGCCATATCAGGCGCACCGATCATGATCGGAACAAAGTAGTTCGCAAAACCACCAATGAGCGCTGGCATAACCATGAAGAAGATCATGATCAGCGCATGCGCCGTGGTGAACACGTTGAACATGTGCGGGTCTGAGAAGTACTGCATTCCCGGCTCTTGCAGTTCCATACGCATTGCGATGGAAAGAAGACCACCGACGATGCCAGCCATGATCGCGAAGATCAGGTAAAGGATACCAATATCCTTGTGGTTGGTGGAGTAGACCCACCGCACCCATCCGGTTGGATGGTCATGTGCATGCGTTTCAGACGCAGCCATAGTTGTGCTCCCTCATATAGTTCTTGCTTCATATGCGCAGCAGCCCTTGGCGCGCGCATACTCGGCTAAATCAGTGGCCCCGCTCAGCGGGATGCAACCTTCTTCTCATCAGCAATCAGTTTCGCGAGAAGTGTGTTTGCGTCGTCAACGTCAGACTTCGCAGCTTCGGCCCAGGCCGCATACTGCTCTTTTGTCACGACCTGCACGGCGATTGGCATGAACGCATGGTCGCGACCGCAAAGCTCTGAACACTGGCCGTAGAACATGCCGGTGTTATCAGCACGGAACCAGGTTTCGTTGAGGCGGAATGGGACGGCGTCGATTTTGATACCAAATGCAGGAACAGCAAATGCATGGATTACGTCTGCAGCAGTGACTTGAACGCGCACCGTTGTATCGACTGGAACAACAAGATTGTAATCAGTTGCAAGAAGGCGAGGAAGCTCAGCATCCGTCAGGCCTTTTTCGGCCATAATTTCCGGACGCTCATCGTTCTGAATCATGAGTGCTTCGAACGCAACATCTTCCATGCCCTCATCCGCGTACTCGTAACCCCAATACCACTGGTAGCCAGTTGCCTTGATGGTCATTTCGTATTCGGGGATATCAAGCTGCTTGAAGAGCAAACGGAAAGACGGAACTGAGATCATTACCAAAATGAGGATCGGAACCACTGTCCAGACAACCTCGATCGTGGTGTTGTGTGACGTGCGAGATGGCGTTGGATTAGCCTTCTTGCGGAACCGGAAAATCACGATGAGTAGCAGTGCCGCTACAAAAACCGTCACGCCGGCCATAATTATCAGGGTAAAATCGTTAAACCAGCGAATGTCTTCCATCACTGTCGTCGCCGCAGGCTGCATACCCATTTGCCACGGCGTTGGCTGTGCCGCACTGGCTGCACTTGCCATAAAACCCAACAACCCAGTTGCCACGATTGTGGCAATGGTCGCCAGGTGATGCTTCAAGAGCTTCATCACGTCTTGCGCTCCCTGTCCCTCTTAATGCCGCCGAAACGACAATCCTCTTATTGTCCACACACGTGGAGTGCCCGCCTTGGTCCGTCCGACCAATCCTCACACCTGCGTGAAAACCTGCGACATAATAACCCAATACGGGTTTTTACGCGATTCACCTTAGGTTATAGCGACTATCGGTCGCAGTATCATTTGACTTGAATCAATGTGGTCGACAAAAAACATAAGAAATCCGTATATGCAATTGTATTTTCGACCACTGCGGGTGTTTTCACCTAGTTACTTTCCCTTATTTAAAAATAGATTATTTTCAACATTTAACCAAAATTCACATATCAAATCGCCACTTTATGGGCCAAAAGCAGCGTTAACTGATCGTAAACAGAGTTGGTCGAATCCCTCCTTCTTGGTCAGTGACGTGGACAGCGAATAATGCCAGTTTGCGCTTTGACATCAGGAGCGGTATTCCAATAATTTATGGAAACACCCCACGCTGGCTCATCGGGATAACAACAGGTCCTGTACAGCTGGTGAACTGGAGGAAGGGTTTTTGAAGCAGTTTTTACGCGCACTGGCTTTAACAGTTGCGACGACAGTGGCGGGCACCGCTGGGTTTTCCGGAGTAAGCTATGCGCAACAAGCACTTGGCGAGCTAACCGGCGAGTACGGTGACTGGCAGCAGCGTTGCGCCACATCTCCGGGATCGAACGTAGAACAGTGTGCTCTTATTCAAAGTGTGACAGATTCTGCGCGTGATACTGTCGGTCTGACAGCGATTATCCTGAAAACAGCTGACGATCAGGCAACGGTTTTACGTGTTCTTTCACCACTTGGCGTTTTGCTCCCGATGCAGCTTGGCCTGAATGTCGATGGCAAGGATGTGGGCAGGATGCCATTTGTGCGCTGTTTGCCAGCGCCGAGCGGCTGTGTTTCTGAAGCGATTCTGGAAGCAGATCTGATCGAACAGCTGACAAATGGTGAGACCGCGACGTTCATCATCTTCGAGACCCCAGAGGAAGGTATTGGTATTCCAATTTCTCTGACAGGTTTGAAAGATGCGATTGCGGCATTGCCGTAAGTCTGGTCGCTTAATACGTTCTTTTTGTAAGCCGAAGCGGAATTTTCGCTTCGGCTTTTTATTTGTAGCTTGCTGTGCCCCGCAGAGATTATGCTGATTGCATGGGCCAGATGTCTTCCTCAGAGAATCCGAGAGCGGCAAAATCATCCTTTCGGGCTTTCTGTTCCATCTCATTGCCCAGAAAAAACTCATCAAGCTGGGGCGGCGCAACCGAGGTTCCGCTCAACATGGCGTGGACCTGCCCACGGTGGTGGGTCTGATGCTGGAAGAGATGCAAAAGCAGTCTGTCAGTTTGCTCCCTCAGTGGCTTGTCCAAGCGCAAGGTATGCACCCTTGACAGGTCCGCAGGCTCGTAGGACTCGATTAGTTTGATCAGTTTCTGATCTGATGTTCTTTGCGCTTCGGAAAGCGGGGCAAGTTCCTCAAAAGGGTATTCAGGGTCAAATGCCTTGATTCCAAGCGACTTTCCTTGCAGAGCGCTGACGTAGAACCAATCCACCGTGACGATGTGATTGAGGGTCATTAGGATGGAGGGAAAGAAGCTGGTTCTTTCGGCCACTAGTTCATCTTGAGAAAGGGCTGCACAGCTGGAAAGCAGCCTGTAGTTTGCCCAGGCATTGTTTCGTGCCTGCGCTCTAAAATATTGAAGTATCGTCATTTTATCTTCTGGCACACTTATTATCTTCTGGCACACTTAGATCAAAGAGTTTTACGAAGGGCAGTCTGCCCTAGTCTTCTCCCAAAGGCGCAGGCGAAGCAACGGATTTTTGCAGCCCTCCAGATCGTAAAAATGTATTAGCAAACGCTCTGATAGTGCCGGATTGAGGCTCAGCTTTCTGCCATGCCCCTCAAATACTTGGGAGCGATGGCCCTCCTTCCCCCTTTATTGACGAGTAAGCCTTGAAAGTGCACAGATTGTTCGCCACAAAAGAGCAAATCCATCATTTCGGAGTTTTACCCATGAGCGACAAACCTATTGATCTTCTCCAGACTTCAGGACTGGACGAGGAGACAGCGCGCCAAATTACTGCGGCAGCGCTGAAAGGCGCCGATGATGGGGAACTCTATCTGGAGTACAGCCAGAACGAAGGACTGGTGTTTGATAACGGACGTTTGAAGTCCTCCAGTTTCAGCACCGGTCAGGGCTTTGGCCTGCGCGCTGTTGTTGGTGAGGCCTCCGGTTACGCTCACTCCGACGATATCTCCGAGGCGGCACTTAAGCGGGCCGCTGATGCTGTGGCCTCCGTGCAGGGCGGCCATTCCGGCACCTATGCAGCGCCACCAGCGCGCACCAATCAGAAGCTCTATACGGATGAGAACCCGATTGGCAGCCCAAGCTTTGCAGAAAAAGTGCAGCTGCTGCAGGAGATTGATGCCTATGCTCGTGCGAAAGACCCGCGCGTTCAGCAGGTCACTGTTTCACTGGCAGGAAGCTGGAAGACGGTTGATATTCTACGTGCCGACGGGCACCGCATTCGGGATGTGCGCCCTCTTGTCCGCCTGAACGTTTCCATTGTTGCTGGCGATGGTGACAAGCAGGAAAGCGGGTCGTATGGCTCTGGTGGCCGCGAAGGGTTTGGTGAGTTCGTTGCCGAAACCAGCTGGCAGCATGCGGTTGATGAAGCACTGCGCCAAGCTCTGGTTAATCTGGAAGCGATCCCTGCCCCTGCCGGTACCTTTGATGTTGTTCTTGGCAACGGCTGGCCGGGTATTTTGCTGCATGAAGCCGTGGGCCATGGTCTTGAAGGGGACTTCAACCGCAAGAAAACTTCAGCATTTGCAGGTCTGATGGGCCAGCAGGTTGCGGCTAAAGGCGTGACCATTGTTGATGATGGCACAATCTCCAAGCGACGTGGTTCTCTTTCCGTTGATGATGAAGGTACACCGACTGGTCGGACCACTCTGATCGAGGATGGTATTCTTGTTGGCTACATGCAGGACCGTCAAAACGCGCGTTTGATGGGCGTTGAGGCAACCGGGAATGGTCGCCGCGAATCCTTCTCACACCAGCCACTTCCACGCATGACCAACACCATTATGGAGAATGGCGATAAGGACCCTAATGAGATCATTGAGGGCCTTGAGGATGGCATCTATGCTGTTTCCTTTGGTGGTGGTCAGGTGGACATCACTTCCGGCAAGTTTGTGTTTTCCTGCACGGAAGCGTATCGGGTGCAGAACGGCAAGATTGGCGCTCCTGTGAAAGGGGCGATGCTGATTGGCAACGGTCCGGATGCGCTCACTCGTGTAACCATGATCGGCAATGACATGAAGCTGGATCCGGGCATTGGAACCTGCGGCAAGGCTGGTCAGGGTGTGCCGGTGGGCGTTGGGCAGCCAACTATGCGCATCAACGAGATGACCATTGGCGGAACGGCGACCTGATAGATCTCAACCCTTTCTGCGGAATTTCGAAGGGGCAGCGATGCCCCTTTTCTTTGCTGCGCTCAGTCTGAAAGCGGAATTTTAGGGACTTTTCCCGCGCGGATACGGTCAGTGCGCCAGTTCATTACGTGACGGATCACGTTTTCATAGAGTAGTTTTGTGAGTGGTGAAAAGGCCTGCATATGCTCTACATAGAACTCATCAGGGCTGTTGTAGGTTCCAAAATCGTTGTTGATACCGGTTTTCTGGATGTAGGTATCCTGCCCTTTCCAGTTGACCTGAGGGGCGCTCAGGCAGGTGGTACCAACGCCATAGCCACATAGGGATTGACGGTTTAAGGCAAACTCCTTTTGCAACGCTGAGAGGAAGGGCTCATCGAGAATGAAACCTTCCAGATTGATCCAGCGATCCTCAAGAAAGATCTCGACCCACGAGTGCAGGATGTTGTCCGGTGCGATTCGGTAGACCAGTTCGGGCACAACGCCGCGCTGCAGCTCCTTATGGATCGTGAAGCCGTGCAAGCGGCAAGGAATGCCGACAGCTCTCGTCAACGCCATGAGTAGAGTTCCCTTAGTGTTGCACTGCCCTATTCCATCGGTAAGTACCTGACTTGCTGGCATATTATCGGCTTTGTTGTAGCCGAACTTTATCTCATTACGCACGAAGTCATAGACCGCTCCGGCACGGTCAAATAGCGGTAAGTCCATCCATTTGCGGTGTTCAACGAGCTGCCGGATGTTCGGCGCACGGAAGTCGAGAAGTCGGGTTTCCTTAAGCAGGAACTCTAATTGTGTGTTGGGTTGATCCAGCATTTTGTGCCTCCAATCGAGAATGAACCGACTGTAAAGGCTCTAGTCACTGTAGGTTCAAGTGCTAATTTCTCCTTTGTTTTCCTGCAACCCCGCACACCCAGTTGAATCCTGTAGGTTTTGAGTCCTGAAGATTTGTCATAGCTTGTCCTGAATGCGTTCAAGCCGATTTTACGGTGGGTCTGTAGCTTCTCTTTTCAGGAATTGCCGCGCGTATCCCGTTTCCAAAGCCCAATGCCATTCTTCGGAGATATGCAGCAAGAAACAAGAATGAGCCATATTCTTTCATGATCACACTCCACGAACTGGACTTTGTGACAGACATTATGCTGTTTCTAAGCATGGCGATCCTAGTGGTTCCATTTGCCAAGCTGATCCGTGTTGGAACAATTGTCGGATATCTGATTGCCGGAGTGATCCTTGGGCCCTGGGGGTTTGGCCAGTATCTTGGAAGCCCATTCAGCACACCGGATGAACTGCGCCCCATCGGTGATCTGGGCGTGGTTATGCTGCTGTTTCTGATCGGGCTAGAGCTTAATCCCAGTCGGCTTTGGTCTTTACGCAAAGAAATTTTTGGGTCCGGTGCCGCGCAGGTCGCCTTCTCTGCTTTGCTGATCGGGTGCGCAATCTATCTGGCCGGACTGTCCTGGCAGAAGTCTGTCATTATCGGTCTCACTTTAGCGCTATCCTCAACGGCGCTTGCCCTGCATATCCTACAAGGCCGTGGGGACAGAACCACGCCGATGGGGCAAACGTCCGTGGCGATCCTGCTATTTCAAGATATGATGATCGTTCCCATATTGGCGCTCATGGCGATTGTTGCCCCCATCTCAATTGAGATCGGGCACCGAGCGGGCTGGGAAACCGCGCTCATCATGGCTTCAACAGTGCTGCTACTGGTTGCGATCGGGCGTTTTCTGCTCACGCCGTTATTTAAATTATTTGCGCGCATCGGTGCCAGAGAAATGATGACAGCCTCTGCGCTGCTCACAGTGCTGGGGGCTGCTGCGCTAATGAAAGCGGTGGGGCTTTCCAGTGCGCTGGGGGCGTTTATTGCGGGCGTCATGCTGGCAGAAAGCTCGTTCCGGCATGAGCTTGAAGCGGATCTGGAACCATTTCGCGGACTGTTGCTCGGGTTCTTCTTCATCACGGTTGGCATGACCATTGACCTAGATTTTGTCGCTCAACACTGGGTGACAGTGCTGGCCTGTAGCCTTGGACTGATGCTTGTGAAGTGTCTGAGTATTTTCTCAGTTGCACGGATTTCCGGCCATTCTTCGGACAACAGCCTGCAAATCGGCGGTTTACTCGCGCAGGCCGGTGAGTTCGGGTTTGTGATCTTTTCGGCATCGGTCGCAGTTGCTCTGATCACCCCACAACAAAACAGCCTGCTTTCTGCGACTATTTCCTTGACCATGGCCCTGACCTTGCTCAGCGTTCGGCTCACGCAATGGTTTGGTGCCAAGCTTACCCCTGCGCCAGTTAAGCCGGATATTCCCAACTCAGAGGGCGAGCGTACCAATGTGCTGGTGATCGGGTTCGGGCGCTTCGGACAAACGGCCTGTCAGATGCTGATTGCGCAAGGCTCCACCGTAACCGTTCTGGATACGGACCCGCAGCACATTCGTGAAGCCTCCCGGTTTGGCTACCGGATTTTTTACGGAGACGGACGGCGTTTGAATGTGTTGCGGGCGGCAGGCGCTGACAACGCAAGCGTCATTGCTGTGTGTACTGAGCGGGCGGCGACCACAAGTCAGATCGTGCGGATGGCAAAAACACAGTTCCCGCTGGCAAAGATCTTTGCCCGCGCTCATGATCGCCGTCATGCCATTCAACTTGTGACCGAAGGGGCAGACTACCAATTGCGCGAGATGTTGGAATCCGCCTTTCAGTTTGGGCGGGAAATACTGGAGGAACTTGGAGAGGACGAAGACCGGGCCCGCGAGATCCTGCAGGATGTACGCCGTAGAGATGCCGAGCTGCTCGCGCTACAGCAAGTTGGTGGACTTTATGCCGGCTACAATAAATTCAAGCTGCCGGACGTACCCGTTAAGCCCCTATACAAGCCAAAGGCAGAATCGACTGCATTGAACGAGCCCGCCCGTCGCTTGGCCGAAGCGGACAAGGAGGCGACGAAGGAGAAAACGGCCAAATCTAAAGAAAAATCAACACCCAAGCACAGTTCAGATTAGCTTTTCAGAGGAAACGTGTTTCCTCTCAGAGACAATTAAGGTATTTCCTCAGTCACGATGTAAATCAGCAAAAATTTCTTTGGTGATTTGAATTAGGTTTCAGGGTCTCAATGGCAGAAGCTCACATACCCCCGTTTTTTATCGAAACTATTGTGGTCCTTTCTGCGGCTGTTGTCGCCGTGCCGATCACCAAGAGACTTGGTCTTGGGGCTGTGGTGGGCTTTCTTGCTGCCGGGGTGGCTATTGGACCTTTTGGCATCGGTTTTTTCAACGAACCGGAACGTATATTGGGCTTTGCCGAACTTGGTGTCGTTCTCCTGCTGTTTGTGATTGGGCTGGAACTGGAACCGGCTCGATTATGGATCATGCGGCGAGACATTTTTGGTTTGGGGACAGCTCAGGTCCTTATATCCGGTTTCGTGCTAACCCTGTGCGCTATGCTGTTTGGTATGACCTGGCAGGTGGCGCTGATCGCCGGTCTTGGTCTGGCCTTGTCCTCGACGGCGTTTGCCTTGCAGATGCTGCAAGAGCGTGGGCACCTGAGCACCAAGTATGGTCAACGGGCTTTCGGAATTCTACTGCTTCAGGACATTGCCATTGTGCCGCTGCTTGCGATGGTCAGCATTCTGGCCCCTGCCGATTCCGATGTGCAAGGGTCCTCCATCGTCATACAAGTGGTTACGGTGATCGCGGCCGTCGGCTTTGTGATCTTTGCCGGGCGTTATCTTCTTTCCCCTTTGTTCCGGCTCTTAACCGCATCTGGTGGGCGCGAGCTGATGATTGCAGCTGCATTGCTGGTTGCTCTGGGCAGTGCGGGCCTTATGAGTCTGGTTGGGCTTTCCATGGCCCTAGGCGCCTTCCTTTCTGGCGTAATGCTGGCAGAGTCCAGCTATCGCCATACACTGGAAGCAGACATCGAGCCCTTCCGCTCCATGCTCATGGGGTTATTTTTCATGACCGTGGGTATGGAACTGGAGCTTGACCTGATTGTTGCCAACTGGCAGCGCGTCGTGCTGGCTGTTGTCGTCCTGATGCTTGCCAAAGGCGTGCTGCTGTGGGGTCTTTCCCGGTTGTTCGGCTCTTCAAACTCTGATGCGCTTCGCGTTGCCGTAACACTCCCGCAGGGCGGTGAATTTGCCTTTGTGCTGTTCGCTACGGCGACTGCAGCGTCGATCCTGCCACAAGAGACAGCAAATATTCTAAGTGCGGTTGTTATTTTGACCATGCTTCTGACACCCCTTGGTGCAGTTGGTCTGGACTTCATCGCCGAGCGTATGAAAAAGCGTGGGCATACGACCAATAAAATCGAGAGTTTTGAGGACGCCTGTCCAAGCGTGTTGATCATCGGGTTTGGGCGCTTCGGACAAACAGCCAGCCAGATGTTAATCTCCGAGGGTGTTTCAGTGACCGCACTCGACAACAACCCTGAGCGCATCAGACGGGCGAAGCAGTATGGTTACAAGGTCTATTATGGCGATGCGACACGACCTGACGTTCTGAAGGCAGCAGGCGGCGAAAACGCTACACTGATCGCGCTATGCATCGAAAATGATCAAGTTATGAAGCAAGCTATCCCGCAGATCAGATCTGCCTTTCCAAATGCTGCGCTTTATTGCCGTGCAACTGACCGTGCACATGCGCTGGATCTTACCCGACTGGGTGTTGATTACCAGATTCGAGAGACGTTCGAATCCAGTCTAACGTTTGGACGCAAGGCACTTGAGTATCTTGGATTGCCCGCTGACCGTATTGATGAAGTTGAGATTGATGTTCGAAAGCGGGATGACGAACGCCTTGCAATGCAATTGGCTGGCGGCGAAATGGCGGGCTCCGATATGCTGCTTCAACGCACCCCGCGCGACAAAGACAAGCCAGACAACCCTGACTGAGCACATCAGGATATGCGTCGCTAGACTTGACGAGAACTCATTTGAAGCACATGTAATGCGGAGGGTGTCCCCACCCTCTTTTTACAGATTTCGTGATTTACGGCACTTCTTTCTTGCCGCGTCCACATTAAATCAAATGGTTCCAAATGGCTGGTGAATACTCAATCGGTGATCTCGCAGTGAAGGCTGGTGTAAAAGTCCAGACCATTCGCTTTTACGAACAGAAGAAGCTGCTTCCTGAACCGCCACGCACGAGTGGCGGCCAGCGTCGTTACAGCGAAGAACACTTGAACCGATTGTCCTTCATTCGTCACGGCCGTGATCTGGGCTTTTCTTTGGAGATGATTGAGAGCCTTATGCTTCTCAAGGAACACCCCGAAGACGACTGTGCGGGTGCAGACCAAATTGCGCGAGCTCATCTTGTTGAGGTTGAAGACAAAATTGTACGTCTGAAAAGTCTGCAAACCGAGCTAAAAAAGATGCTGGTGCATTGTTCCAGCGGAAAGATACATGATTGCAGGGTCATTGAGGCCCTCTCCTGCGATTGCTATCAGCATCGCAAAAAGTGAGTTTCTATGTCCAGACCATCCACTGCCGGCGCGCGCAATGCGAAGTTCACCTATGGGTCGACCATGCGCCATGTTCTGGTGATGACGTCTACCGGCTCTGTCGGATTGATTGCTATCTTCCTCGTTGACTTCGCAAACCTTTTTTACGTCGCTCAGTTAGGTATTGAAGAGTTGGCGGCTGCTATCGGGTACGCTGGCACGGTCATGTTCTTCAATTCCGCCATCGGCATCGGGCTTTCCATCGCAGCCAGTGCGTCTGTCTCCCGCCGCATCGGGCAAGGCGATACGAAAGCGGCGTACCGCCTTGCCAGTATGTCCCTGATCATCTCGACCCTGATTTCCCTAGTGGTTGTCGCTGGCAGTCTACCGTTTCTCGATGATTTTGCGATGCTGCTTGGTGCAACCGGGCGAACGCTAGAATACACGGTGCACTTCCTTTACATCGTCGTACCTTCCATGCCGTTCCTTGTGGGTGCCATGGTGCTTTCTGCCTTGCTGAGATCAGTTGGCGATGCGCGTGGGGCGATGCTTGTTACGCTCTCCAGTGGATTTGTAACGGCCATCCTCGATCCGATCCTCATTTTTGGATTTGACATGGGCCTTACCGGTGCCGCGTTTGCTTCTGTTACCTCGCGAGTGGTGATGGTTGTAGCCGGGTTCTATCTGCTAATCGTCAAGCACCGTATGTTCGGCAAGCCGGAGATCTCAAAGGCTGTCAGAGATACGATTGATCTGTTCAAGGTGGCAGTGCCTGCCATGCTGACCAACCTTGCCACGCCTGCGGGGAGTGCCTGGATCATCTCCGAAATGGCGCAGTTTGGTGATGGTGCCGTTGCAGGCTTTGCAATTGTGGGACGGATTATTCCAGTTGCCTTTGGCGCGCTCTTTGCCCTTTCCGGCGCGGTTGGCCCGATTATTGGCCAGAACTTAGGTGCATTGGAGTTTGACCGTTTGAGCAAGGTGGTGAGGGATTCACTCGTTTTGATCGTGGTCTACACACTCGCAGCGTGGGGCTTGCTGTTTGTTTTGCAAGAGCAATTGGTACAGTTTTTCAACGCGGAAGGAGACAGCGCGTCCCTGATCTTCTTCTTCTGCACATTCGCAGCGGCGGGCTTCTTGTTCAATGCGGCGCTGTTCGTTACCAACGCTGTCTTTAACAATCTCGGTTTCCCAGTTTACTCCATGCTGTTCAACTGGGGTAGAGCGACACTGGGCACGATCCCCTTTACGATTGTTGGTGCCTATTTCTATCAGGCAAATGGTGTTTTGGCGGGTCAGGCTATTGGCGGTGTTCTCTTTGCTTTTCTGGCGCAATATGTGTGCTGGCGAACGATTGAGAAAATCCGCCGGGAGAAGCTGGCCGTCGCTTAATCCCCTTCGGATTTGGCTGGCTAAGACAGCCATTCTTAACATTACAGAGATTGTGGGAGGCGTTTTTTTGATGGAAAATCGCTTTCCACTTTTCGGTGATATGCAGTAGCCTTTTTAGCGTTTGGACGGTAAGAAGGAAAAAATGAAACAACTCTGGACGCAGAACTAATGAACCGTTTTGAACAACCGCGCATTCCAACAGAAGCACGTATCCGCTACATGGATGGTGATTATCAGGTGAAATCACCAGGTAACTTCGTGAAGTGTGCGATCACTGGCAAAACGATCATGCTTGAAGAACTCAAGTACTGGAGTGTCTCGCGTCAGGAAGCTTATGTGGACGCGGACGCTGCCCTCAAAGCCTATGAGGACAACGGGCAAAAGGCTTAAGCCGTCGCCGTTTCAAGCACATGTGTCAGACGCTCGAGCAGAGCGTCTGGGTCTTCGATCTTCATTTCCACTTCCAGAACACTCGCCAGGTTTGCCAGTCGTGCGATGGACTGCTCTTCGCGGCCATTGAGACGCACATAGTCCTTGGTGGTGGTGATTGGCAGTAGGTCCTGTTCCTCTGCAACACGTAGGATCCGGCGCGCATCTTCCTTGGTGAAATAGTGATGATCCGGAAAAGCCATGGTTTCCACGACCGTTGCCCCCGCTTCCTTCAGACTGGCGAAGAGTTTTTCGGGCCGTCCAATACCTGCAAACGCCAAAACACGTTCACCTTCCAGAGCATCAGCCGAGACAGGCCGGATTGCGGCGTGCATCAGGTCAATACCGGCTTGCTGAGCTTGTTCTTGCTGCTTAGCGCTCGCCTCGCCATCCCCGACCACCATCAACAGGCCAACCCGCTGCAACTGTTTCTTAAAGGGCATCCTCAAAGGGCCTGCGGGAATGCATCTGGAATTGCCAACGCCGGTCTTGGCGTCCAGCAGGACGATGGAAAAATCCTTATGCAGGGACGGGTTTTGAAAGCCGTCATCCATGATGATGACTGAGATGTCCCCTTGCTCCAACAGCTTAGCACCAGCTGTGCGGTCAGCGGAGATCACTGTCGGGCCGCGGCGCGCCAGTAAGAGAGCTTCGTCACCAACTTCCATGGCGGCATGTTTGGTCGGCTCAATTAACAGCGGGCCTTTGTGGGTCCCGCCATATCCGCGCAGGAGAAAGCCGGGCTTGTGCCCTGCCTCTTTCAGAAGAGTGTTCAGCGCCAACGCAAATGGTGTTTTGCCCGTGCCTCCGGCTGTGAAATTGCCGATGCAGATGACAGGTTTGCGGGCTTTGTACCTTGGGATGTACCTGAAGCGCCGTGCTGCCAAATAGCCATAGAGGGCACCGAACGGACTTAGGAGTTTAGATTGCCATGTTCCGTTTTGCGTCCACCAGAAGTCAGGAGCGTTCATGGTTCACTCCTCCCCGATTTCAACGCGGGCCACAGGCAGATACGGCTGCAGCTCGAGCTGGGTTGCAGCGAGGGCTCCGCGGCCGGATTCCACGAGTGCCTTTGCGGCGTCAGCGCGTTTTTGAACTTCATCTGGATTTTGCAGCAGGCTCTCAATCTGAGCTGCCAACTCGGCTGCGTTGTGCACAAGGAGCACTCCGCCTTCTTTCGCAAAGTGGCGGTAGATCCATGCGAAGTTATGGGTGTGAACTCCGGAAAGGATCGCACAGCCGACCTGAGCGGGCTCCAAAAGGTTATGCCCACCAACTGCCGTGAAGGAGCCGCCCATGAAAACAATTGGCGACACACGGTAAAACAATCCCAGCTCGCCAAGGGTATCAGCGATATAGATATCAGTTTTGTTGGTCAGGGCTTCGTCTCTGGAGCGCTGCGCGCAAACAAGGCCCATCTGCTCCAACTCACTACGGATTTCCTGAGCGCGAACCGGATGTCGGGGAACAATGATTGTGAGCAGGCGATCAAACTTCTGCTTCAGCTCCAGATGAGCCTTGGCAACTTCGACCTCTTCCTCCGGGTGAGTGCTGGCTGCCAGCCACGTTGGGCGCCCTTCGAGCTGATCTTTGAAGGCAGCAAGTTCCAACGGATCACTGCTTGGGATATTGCCATCGAACTTGATGTTGCCTGTGGCGCTGACACGCACTGCGCCCAGTTGCTTGAACCGTACCGCATCCTCATCAGATTGGGCTAAAACACAGTCAACAGTTCCGAATACGGAGCGTGCGAAGGACGGCACGCGGTTCCAGTTTGCATAAGAGCTTTCAGACATGCGCGCGTTGACAATGATCAGCGGGATCTGGCGCTTTTCCAGCTCGTGAAATGTTGCAGGCCAGATTTCGGATTCCACTGTAATTGCCAAGCAAGGCGACCAGTGGTTTAAAAATCGTTTGATGTTGCCGCGGGTGTCGTAGGGCACGAATTGATGGATCACGCCGTCAGGGGCTGATGCCTCGACAACCTGTGCGGACGTGAGTGTCGCTGTTGTCAGAAGGACTTTTGACCCAGCCTCAACCACCTGTCTTGCCAGTGGCAGAACAGCATTGGCTTCACCCACACTTGCAGCGTGGATCCAGATCACGTTTCCAGCAGGACGTGCTTTGGAGGAAACCCCGAACCGTTCGCCTTTGCGGCTTTGATCTTCCTTGCCCTGACGCGCGCGTAACTTGTACAAACCAACAAGCAGCGGCGCAGCCAGACGACCGAGACCCTGATAGACTCTGAAGATCACTGAACTCATGGGACCCAGTTCTGCCAGTGTTTATTTTTTGCCCGACTTGGCGATTGCGTAAGCTCTTTCAGTCACTTCGTTCATCTGATCTTCCAGATGCTGACGAAGTTCCTCAAGCTTTTCATCGTCTGCATCAGGCGGCACGGTGATAAGATCGCCTAAACATAGCGCAATCCGGCTGAACGGCAAATTGATAGAAGCCTTATCCCAAGTATCAAGGTCGTAATGACGACTAGTGGCTACCGCGGATGGTAGAATTGGCCGACCGGAATGTTTGGCAAGCTGGATGATGCCTTTCCCGACCTTGCGCGCAGGGCCTTTGGGAACGTCTGCGGTCAGTGCAACGCAGGCACCTTCTTTGAGTGCACGCAAAGCTTCGATAAAGCCACGCATACCCCCACGCTTTCTGATCTGTGAGGCCCGTTGCGCACCGGAGGCGCGGATCAGACCGATCCCCAGTTTTTTTACGCAAACTGCCTGCATTTCACCATCAGCGCTACGGGAAATCATAACCCGCACGTCCCAGCCTTTCGGGACGCCAAAGGGGCACATGAAATGTTGACCGTGCCACATGGACGCGATGTAGGGAACCTGATCCTTGGTGTCCTCAAAGAAGTCAGGAGGATCCTGCGTAAAACTACTCGTTTTACGCACCAGGAGCAGGTAATACGCCATAGCATACCCCACCAGCTTAATAGCCAGCGGGTGTTTGCCTAGTTTTTTCAACATTTCACAGGCCCATATTGTTGCGGGCAAAACTCCGCGAGGCGCAGTACTTACTTGGTTTCTGAGCAGGGATCAAGCAAGCGGTGCATGTGCACGATAAAGTAACGCATCAGAGCATTATCAACGGTGCCTTGCGCCTTTGCTTTCCACGCAACATGCGCTTCTGCATAGTTCGGGTAAATCCCTACAATGTCCAGATCTTTGAGATCCTTGAAGCGAACATTACTGATATCTTCTAATTCGCCACCAAACACGAGATGAAGTAGCTGTTGATTTTCTTCTTGAGCACTCATGGTGTTCGCTCACCTTCTTCACAAACAGTCAGACCGGAACCCCGTAAGGATTAGCCCCCTTCGGAGATTCCCTGAAGCCTTTTAAACAATTTGGCAGAAGATGCCACTAGTCCGGGGTGATTTGTTCTCGTTTTATTGTAGTAGAGGGTTGATCCAGACAGGTCTACCAATTGCCCACCCGCCTCGCTGATTATTAAATCCGCAGCGGCAAGATCCCAGTCCCGCGCTCTGGCACGTGCCAGACCAGCATCCAATTTCCCACAGGCGACCAGTGCAAAACGGTAGGCCAGTGACCCCAGATAGGGGCTAAAGCGGATTTGCTCGCGCTTGACGCCTTCTTTTTCGAGAAAGCTGGTGGGGCCTGCGATGTACGCTCCCGTTACATCTGTACGGCCTGAAACACCAATTTTTTCCTGATTGAGGACGCTACCTCCACCAATCACTGCCGAATAGAGCTCATCGCGAATGGGGCAGAAAATTACGGCTACTGTCGGGCGACCGTTTTTTACAACGGCCAGAGACAGACACCACTCATCACGGCCATTTAAGAACGCACGTGTTCCGTCAATCGGATCGACAATAAAGACGGTTTCGTGATCCTTGCGCGTAAGGTCATCCTCGGTTTCTTCGGAGAGCCAGCCATATTCGGGGCGTGCTTTGCGTAGCTTGGAAGCGAGGTATTGATCAACTTCGATATCTGCCACAGACACCGGAGAGTCGCCTTCTTTGGTCCAGCTTTTTGGCGAGTTTCCAAAATAAGACAGGGCGATCTTGCCACCCTGCTGAGCTGCTGCGACCAGCAGCTCCAGATCTTCCTGCAGGCTATATGTATTAGCTTCCGGCAATCGTCAGTCCTTCGATAACCACGGTTGGTGTCGCCACTGCGTAGCGCTCGTCCAGATCAGACGCGGGTGTCAGGTTCAGGAACATGTCCTTGAGATTGCCTGCAATGGTAATTTCGCTCACCGGATAGGCGATTTCGCCGTTCTCTACCCAGTAGCCGGAGGCTCCACGGGAGTAGTCACCTGTCACGCCATTGGCACCATGGCCGATCAAATCGGTTACCAGCAGACATTCACCGAGATCCTTCAAGATCTCTTCAGGTGTTTTTTCACCGGCATGAAGGGTCAGGTTAGTTGCTCCCGGCGAGGTGGACGATCCGGACCGGCGCGCGCGGCCATTGGAGGTCAGGCCCAACTCGCGAGCGGAGTATCCATCCAGGAACCAGTGACCTAAAATACCATCCTCAATCATATTGAGGTATTCAGCACCAGTGCCTTCTGCATCAAATGGAGCGGTTCCGCCGCCACGTGCCTTGAATGGATCGTCAGAAATGGCGATGCCTTTTCCAAAGACCTGTTTGCCCATTTTGTCTTTCAGGAAACTTGTTCCGCGGGCAATGGATGCGCCGTTGATTGCACCGGCAAAGTGGCCGAGCAAGGAACGTGCAGTGCGAGGTTCATAAACCACTGGTGCCTTGCGGGTCTCCAGCTGGCGCGGGTTGAGGCGGCGTATGGTGCGTTCACCAGCAAGCCTGCCAACTTCTTCCGCAGACATCAGGTCGTCCCAGTAGGTACGGGAATCAAATTCATAATCGCGCTCCATGCCGGTGCCTTCTCCGGCAATAGCCGTCATGGAGAAACCGGAGCGGGAGCGCTGGTAGGCGCCAACAAAGCCGTGGCTTGTGGCAAGCACGATGCCAGAGAGGCCCCAGCTTGCGCCTGCGCCACCAGATTTGGAGATGCCGTCTACGGCCATTGCAGCAGCTTCAGCTTCCAGCGCTGTTCTGGTCAACTCATCCGCACTGACTTCGCGCGGGTCTATCAGGTCCAGCTGCGGAATTTCTTTCAGGAGGCGTTCAGGTTCGGCAAGACCAGCATATGGATCTTCCGGTGTGACTTTCGCCATCTCCACTGCACGCGCTGCAAGTTCAGCCGGATCATCACTGGCGTTGGAGGAGATGCTGGCAACTTGCTTGCCGATGAACACACGCAGTGTGACTTCGTTGCCCTCAGCACGGTCGGTGCCTTCCACCTTGCCTTCGCGCACGGATGCAGAAAGCGACATCCCCGTGACGGCGATCGCGTCTGCGGCATCGGCGCCCGCTGCTTTTGCGGCTTCCACCAAGCTTAGTGCCTGCTCTTCAAGCTTCGGGTTGGCAATAGCGTCAGACATTCGCACGGACCTCCTGTTATCTTACTCTTCCGTGTTTAGGGGTTGCCTGTCTTTAGAGCAAGTATACCCGCCAATAAACGCAGGGCTGTACGCAGAAATTGCAATTCTTGTACTACTCGAACCTGACCGACAAATGCGCCCGCAAAATGATAGTTAGAATTTTATCTAGTTTAGCAGAGGTTCGCTAAGCCTTTTTAAAAACAGGGTTTCTTAACCATTCAAGTTAAGGAGTTACGCAGATTTTACATTGTAATTATCATCTAGTTTGAAAAGAAAATGACTTGAAACTTCCATATTTGTGGAGGGAGGGGCAGTTCTGTGATCAACTACAAATCGCAGTTTTTGGGAAATGCTAATAACGACAATCGCCTTAATCGTGTGCGTGTGTCCTTACCATTTCGCATGCAAGCGGACCTGCCTGATGACCTTCTCGAAACGCCGGGTGTTAACAGGTCGGATATTCGCATTGATCCTGACAAAGTCCTGATCCGCCGGGAGATGGGAGGTCTTCCGCTCACCCTGACAGTTCCGCTTGGCTCTTATTCAGGTATCGCCGCCAAGGTAAGCGTGAATGAGATGAGTGGTGATCTTGATTATCAGGTCATCCTACTGCACCGCGACCATGCCTTAAGTATCCCGCTTTATGCGAGCACAGACATGGAGCTCACGGCTGATCACTGGGAGGCGTGGTCAAATGCTTTGGTGCTTCCGCTGTTGACGCTAGACGGCGACGGCACCTGCAAGCTGGCTCGACTTGGGTTGAATACCTGTTCTAAAGGGGACGCGCTTCCGCGCAGAAAACTGCGAGCGCTAACAGGTCGGCGCCCGCGTTTTCTTGTCATGCGCAAAACGGGTAAGCCAACCCCCTTGCAAAGATTTTTTGCCAGTTCCCGTCGTTTCACGTCACTGCGGCGTCGGGATACCTAAAGGAAGTAAGTGACAAGGCCGTCGAGCACCAGTCCAACAAACAGGATCATACCGAAGGTGGAGTTGGACTTGAACAGTTCAAGGCATTGATCACCGTCGTTAATATCCAGAGTACGGATCTGGTTGAGCAAGTGGAACGTGCCTAACGCCAATCCCGCATAAGCAAGTGGACCACTGCCTGCAAGGATGAATGCCCCAGCAAACAGAAGTACTGTCGCCCCGTAAAGGATGACCAGAGCCTGACGGGTCTTTTCTCCAAACAAACGCGCTGTTGAGCGAACACCGACCAGAGCGTCGTCCTCTTTGTCCTGATGGGCGTAGATGGTGTCGTAGCCAATGGTCCAGAGGATACCGCCGCAGTACAGCAGCACTGGCGTTAGCGACAGGCTGCCAAAGACGGCAGCCCAGCCCATCAGAGCGCCCCAGGAAAACGCCAGACCAAGCACAAGCTGAGGCCAGTCGGTGATGCGCTTCATAAACGGGTACGCGGCGACAATCACAAGCGAAGAGATACCCAATATAATGGTGAAGGTGTTGAACTGCAGCAGCACGACGAGCCCTACAAGCGCCTGTAGGACCATAAAGATTTTGGCTTGTTTGCTGGTAACCTGACCGGATGGGATCGGGCGCGAACGCGTACGCTCGACCTTGTCGTCTATGTCCTTGTCGACAATGTCGTTATAGGTGCATCCAGCACCGCGCATTGCAACGGCACCAATAAACATCAGCACGGCGTACCAGATGTTTAGGATCGCAGAAACTGCCACATTGGAGGCTAGTGCGAGAGACCACAGACACGGCCACATCAGCAGGTACCAGCCGATTGGCCGCTCCCACCTTGCCAGACGGGCAAAGGGACGCAGGCTTGCAGGCAGGCGCGTATCAACCCAATGACGCTTTACCGCATCTGCAACTGGTCCAGTGTCTTTGGTCTTGAACATTGCCACCTCACCGTGTGTTCTGAAGCCTGCATGCATGCATTCGCATTTTCGCAGCCGGTTCCAAACTGGCTCTAAAAACTGAGAGGAAATTCCTCATCGTATGGAATGGTCTTTTCCAACAGATCGACACTTTGCGTCAAGAAGCCAAACTCCTCGAAGAACCGTTTTCTGGTCTTGCCCTCCGGTCTCTTTAAAGAAACTTCCATCTTTACGACGGATTTGCGAGCCAGATCATCCTCCAGCTCGTGCAGGATCGAGGGTAATAGCCGTTCAATGCCCTCCACGGGAGCGAGTGCAATCTGTTCAAGAAACCCGACCTTGCCCCCTGCCCGCACGCTATAACGATAGCTTACGAGGATAAAGCCGCAGCTTTTTCCCCCACTCCTGATCAACCATGCCTGCCCGGCGCTTGGATCAACCAGCAGACGACGGGCAGTTTCTTCCAACGAACGGACCGGCTCAGAGAGTGTGTCCTGCTCTCCCCACTTTGCCAGCAGCCCGAAAAATTCATTCATGAACATTGGCGTGACCAGCAAGAGTTCGACTGATGGACGGGGCATTTTGGTTTCTCCGGGCGGTTGTTCGTTTACTGTCAGGGTGACTCATGTTACAGGCTGCATCACACTCTAGACGCACAACCTGGGAACCTGTTCCCTTCTTATTTTCAGGGTCTACTTCAATGAATATTCTGCTGATCGGTTCTGGCGGGCGTGAGCATGCGCTGGCATGGTCTTTGGCGAAATCTCCTGTGCTCAACGAGCTGTATGTTGCGCCGGGCAACGCGGGCATCGAACAATTTGCCAAATGTATCGCGTTAGACCCGACTGATCATCGCGGCATTATCGAGTTCTGCCGCCTGCATGACATCCATTTTGTTGTGATTGGTCCGGAAGCGCCACTGGTTGATGGCCTGGCTGACAGTCTTGAACATGCTGATATCCGCGTGTTTGGTCCTTCTGCTGCTGCGGCGCAGCTGGAGGGGTCCAAAGGCTTTACCAAGGATATGTGCGCACGGGCCAAGGTGCCGACTGCTGCCTATGGCCGGTTTGACACTGCGGAAGCTGCCAAGGCCTATATTCGCGAGCAAGGCGCGCCGATTGTTGTCAAAGCTGATGGACTTGCAGCTGGTAAAGGCGTGATCATGGCGATGACCGAGCAGGACGCGCTCGATGCTGTCGACAGCTGTTTTGACGGGGCCTTTGGAGATGCTGGCGCAGAGGTTGTTGTTGAAGAGTTTCTTGAAGGTGAAGAAGCCAGCTTCTTCGTTCTTTCTGACGGCGTCCATGCGCTTCCACTGGCGACCGCACAGGACCACAAGCGTGCGTTTGACGGTGATGAAGGGCCGAACACCGGCGGTATGGGGGCTTACTCTCCAGCGCCTGTCATGACCCGCGAAATGGAAGAGCGGGTGATGAAGGAGATCATCCACCCGACCATCGCGGATATGAAGGCGCAGGGTTCTCCGTTCAAAGGCGTGTTCTATGCTGGTCTGATGATCACCAAGGACGGACCAAGGCTGATTGAATACAACGTGCGCTTTGGCGATCCGGAATGTCAGGTGCTGATGATGCGTCTGAAGACCGATCTACTACCGATCCTTCTTGGCTGTGCGGAAGGGACGCTCGATCAGGTTGACGCTGAATGGCACAAGGATCCTGCGATCACGGTTGTTATGGCCTCCAAGGGTTACCCGGGTTCCTATGAGAAGCTAACCGAGATCAAAGGCCTTGCTGAGGCTGGTGCTGACCCTGATGTGGAGATTTTCCATGCGGGTACAGTTTCGACAGGTGAAAAACTACTGTCAAACGGTGGGCGAGTTTTGAACATCACGGCGCGGGCACCAACGGTTTCTAAAGCGCGTGAGAAGGCTTATGCGGCCATTGAGAAGATCGACTGGCCGGAAGGGTTCTACCGTAAGGATATAGGCTGGCGTGCTGTTGAGCGTGAGCAACAGGGCTGAGCGAACCAGCGACATAATAAGATTACGGAGAGCGGCTTACATGGCCGCTCTTTTTGTATGATCTGGCGTTGCAAATACAAAAAAAATCCTCCGAAGCAAGCTTCGGAGGAGTTGAATTTATCTACACTATTCAGCCGGGCCACGACAGCCTGTACCCGACCAACAGATCAAATCGATAAACTACCACAAACAACTGCATGAAGCGCAATGGGTGTCATGCAGGGGCTAAAGTGCAACCTCCAGCGACTAGAAGTATGCATAGATGCCTAACTCCGAACAATGGGGGATTTTCCCTCATACCTTTTAGTCGCATGGGCTTAGTGTGAAAGCAGCTGGAAGGTCATTGCGCGGGCGACTGCGTGCGTGCGGTTGGTCACCTGCAGTCTTTGACAGGCGCGCTTGATATGATGCTCTACGGTCTTTTCCGAGAGATTGAGGATATGCGCGATCTCTTTGTTTGCCCTACCTGCCGTCAACCAAAGCAGACATTCATGCTCTCTGGGCGTAAATCCAAAGAACTCACCCAGAGTTTCAGGTTCCTGCACATGGGAGTGGAACAGCTGCACCGCACCTTTCAGGATGGGATAGCTCTGCACCATCTGCCCGTCAAAGGCAGCTTGCGTACGTTCGCATGAGGCGAAGCTGGCGCCGCCGACAAGTTGCTTGTTGGAGCAGTCGAGCGGCATGGTCACGCCGAACTTCAATCCGGCTGATCTGACATCGCTAAAAAACCCGTCATCAACCTGATCCGTTGGCTTGATGGTGTAATCGGTCCAAAGCTGATCAACCGAGTTGCCGCTGAGCAGATGGTTCATGCCAGGGTCTTTGAAGTAATAGCGGTTGGTGTTGTAGTGATCGACCCAATCACGTGTATGGTTGGACAGGCAGATGGGCTGGCGGTCCTCTACACGGCCCTCAATTTTGGGAACAATGATGTAAGCGCCTTTTTCAAATCCCAGCTTTTCGGCAAAGAGAGTCAGCTCTTTCCAACGGGCTTGCACAGTGGAACAATTCCATAGCTTTTGAGAAAACTGAAGCAAGTTTCGATCAAAGCCTGCCGGATAGCCCATAGAATAATTCATCATTTACACCGCAAGATTGGAGCAGTGCAGCATATCAGCCAATTAAACCGTTGGTTTAACTGTCAACACCACAACAATCGATATGTTTGCCCCAACGCCCATCTATCGTTTATCTATGTTCGTCACATATGATTATCATGGTATTTCTTCCGGTTTTCAATTGGAAAGCAAGGGGGAACACCTATATTTCTGAATAATAGTAACTCAAGGAACACGCTTTCGATGAGCACTCCCAAGATAGGTCTCGCCCTTGGTGGCGGTGGTGCCCGTGGCCTCTCCCATATTGTTGTCTTGCAAGCGCTTGATGACATGGGACTGACCCCGCACGCCATTTCCGGCACCTCCATCGGCGCTTTGGTTGGCGCAGGATACGCGGGCGGCATGAGTGGGGATCAGCTGGAGGCGTACACGCTGGAAGCGCTCGGTGAGTGGAAGAAGGTACTGGGCAAGCTGGTTGAGGTAAGTATGCCCAAGCGCTTTGCAGACTTGCTGGGCGCGGGCAGCAATTTTGGCCAGTTCAACTCCAAACGCGTGCTTGAGGTCTTTGTGGGCGATGTGCTGAAAAACGACTTTTCGGAGCTTTCCATCCCGTTCCAAGCGATTGCCGCTGACTACTACAAAGCAGAGGAAGTGCGTTTTTCAAAAGGCAGTCTGGTTGATGCGGTTGCTGCCAGTATTGCCATTCCGTTTGTCTTCAAGCCCGTACACCTTAACAACACGGTGCTCATTGATGGCGGCGTGGTGAACCCATTGCCCTTTGATGTGTTGCCCAGTGATTGTGACATCATCATTGCTGTGGATGTGGTCGGCACGCCCAGAAAGGACGAGAAGCGCAAGTCACCCAGTGCAACCGAGAGTGTATTTGGTGCAACCCAAATCCTGATGCAGACTATTTCTCAGGAAAAACTGAAAATGCGGCCACCGGATCTCTCTATATTCCCGAATATTAAGCAATATCAAGTACTTGATTTTTTAAAGGCGCGTGAGATTCTGGAAGATAGCGCAGGACTTCGTGAAGAGGTAAAGGTTGAGCTTGACCGAAAGATCGAGAACTACCTAATCTCATAGGAAGAACAGAAAGAAGTGGAGTCCGGGTTGCCTATTTTGGACCCTGAGTGGCAAGCACCAATTGCCGATGACAGAAAGCTTCCACCCGAAGTGCCCGTTGCGGTGACACTGAACGGAGAAGGCTTTGCTGTGTTTATGGCAACGCCGCGAGACCTAGAGGACTTCGCCGTTGGTTTCGCCATTAGCGAGACGATTGTTTCGGGCATTCAGGATGTTCAGGGCCTCACCTTGCACGAGCATGGTGAGGAAGGGATCAGTGTCAATCTGGATATCGAAGATGAACAGTTCTTCACCGCCATCAAGCGCAAGCGCCTGCTAACCGGAACGTCCGGCTGTGGCCTGTGCGGCCTTGATAGTATCCGCGCTGCCTTACGCACACTGACGCCACTGTCTCGGCAACCAGCTCCTAAAACGGAGAGCATCAGCACCACGTTTGAGGCCATGCAGTCCAAGCAAACACTCAATGGCATTTATGGTGGTGGCTTGCATGCATCTGCCGTATGCAGCGGGAATCAAATTCTGGCGGTGCGGGAAGATATTGGCCGTCACAATGCTATGGACAAGGCACTTGGCGCAGGCGCGCAGAGTGGTGAGCCGGTTGATCTGGTGATCACAACAAGCCGGTGTAGCTCCGATTTGGTGCAAAAGGCCGTCAGTGCGCGTGTGGGCACCCTTGCAGTCATGGCAACGCCCAGCGATCTGGCTGTCAAATTGGCGCGCGAGAACTGCTTAAACCTATTTAGCTGCAACCGCGGATACAGCTTTACCCGCTACAGCTAACGACGCATCAAGTTCATGGCGTTTTAGGAGCTGGAGGATTTGGGCAGCCTCACGGCCCCCTGCGGTATGACAGACTTACGAACCGCTAAAGTGAGATCACATGAGCAGAAGTCTTTGAGGAAATCTGTAAGGTCTCAGCCAGCATGAACATTCGGTGGCGACCATTCGAGGGATCATGATTTTGGCGGGTTTTCTGCCCTTTTGCAGGTGCCTTCGATCTCGGCAAAACCAATCAGCTTGTGCATGTAGGGTAGGAGATCAAGTTTTTTGCTGGCGACCCACTCGTCGTTGTAAAGCGTGTCCAGATAGCGCTCTCCACTGTCGCAAATGAGGGTGACGATGGAACCTTGTTCATGGTTTTGCATCATTTCCTTTGCCAGAGCCAGCGCACCATAAAGGTTTGTTCCGGTGGAACCTCCGCATTTGCGCAAGATAACCCCTTCCAGCCACCTGATCGTAGCGATGCTCGCTGCGTCGGGGATGTCGATCATCCGGTCGATAACGTCGGGTATAAAAGATGGCTCAACTCTTGGCCTGCCGATGCCTTCAATCAGGGAGGGTTTGTTTCTGGTGATGCTGGGGTCTCTGTTGCGGTAATACTCGTGAAACACCGAGTTTTCCGGATCAACCACGCAGAGCTCCGTGTTGGCATAGTCTTCCGTATGGAGCCTGATGTAACGGCCAATGGTGGCGGTTGTGCCTCCTGTGCCGGCGCTCATGACAACCCATCTGGGGGCCGGAAATCGCTCAAGTTTCATCTGCGAAAACAGGCTTTGCGCGATGTTGTTGTTGCCACGCCAATCGGTGGCCCGCTCGGCATAAGTGAACTGGTCCACGTAATGACCGCCAATTTCCGCTGCAAGCCGCTCCGCTTCCCTGTAGATCTGACAGGGCTCCACCAGATGCACCTTTCCGCCCAGCGCTTCAACCGCGCGGATTTTTTTGGTTGCGGTTGCCTTGGGGGCGACGGCGACAAACGGGTTTCCAACAAGTTGCGCAAAGTAGGCTTCCGAGATCGCCGTTGAGCCGGAGGAGGCTTCCACAATCGGCATGCCTTCCCGGATCCAGCCGTTACAGATGCCGTAGAGAATGAGAGAGCGAGCCAGCCGATGTTTGAGGCTGCCGCTTGGGTGGGTGCTCTCGTCCTTGAGGTAGAGATCAATACCCGCACTGGTGAGCTTGGGAATATTCAGCTTTACCAGGTGGGTGTCCGCAGAGCGCCGGTAGTCGGCCTCGATGTTCTTGATAGCCTGCAGCGCCCACGCCCTTCCCGAGGGGTTTTGGTGATTTGTGTGGCTGTTGCATTCAAGCATAGACGTACCTGATCCGCTGTTGCTTTTTTCTCAGCAAGTATACCCGCTGCGTTGCCAGTGAGATGGATCGATCTTTCCGTTACAAAACAGAGAGTTAAGCAGAGCGTGCAAATGGGAGGGTTTGGGTAAAAGAAATGTAGTGCAATGGCTGCGTGTGGGTTAGTTCCGCACTCCCTCAGCAGTCCTGCATTGAGCCCGGTATTGCGAGGGTGTCAGGCCGAAGTGTTTTTTGAAGATGTTTGTGAAGGAGGATGCGTTTTCGTAGCCAACCTGAAAGCTGATGGATGCGATGGATTGGTTGGATGATCTGAGCAGGCCCAGTGCTTTGTCCAGACGCATTTCCAGCTGCAATTGTTTCGGGGATTTGCCGAAGGAGGCTTTCAGTTTCTTTTGCAGGCTGCTGACCGAATACCCTTCCTCCCTTGCAAGCTCCGAGATCTTGGCGCGTGCGGTGAGCTGCGCTTTGATGCTGTGCAGCCTTTCCCCAGTGGCGTTCGGCTCAGTGCCTCGGCCTGTGGCAAGTTCGAGGGCTGTGTTCAGGATGGAGGAAGCACCACTTGCATCGGTCTTGAACGTATCAGTGAGCGAGGCGACGAAGTTCAGGTAGTTGAGCGCCAGAGGGGACAGATCAAGCTGGCTGTCGTGGGCATTGCAGAAGAAACGGGAGACAGCTGCTTTGTCGCTGACGTCGATTATGAGGAAACGGCTGCCGGATGTGGTTTCGCTGTCGTGCAGGGTTTCGGGTGCGATGAGACCAACGGAGCCCACCTTCAGCTCTTTGAAGCGGCCACCAATCTCGATCTGCATCTCGCCCTGAAGCGGAATAACGGCCTGAGCGAAACCGTGGCGGTGCCCGAGTTCCAACCGGTCATATTCGCGGATAACAGCTTGAAACGACATGTTCTGCTTCCAGATTTCAACTCATCGTGCGTTTGCTTGTTACGTGGACTGATCCATAAGGGATACAGCGTAGGCGTATAAATCTCAAAAAGAAAATCAGTTTCCTGATTTGCCTAAGTGCAAATGGTTGGAGATGGGGCATGATCTGTCGTGCTTTACCGGAAGCTTCGGCAAGGCAGTGACATCTTTGGGGCTCCTTGCTCCTCGTTTGTTCAGGTGGACTTTTTACATGTTACAGAACCAGACAGCTGGCAAAACAAGCGCGGCGACCATGATCGGGAGCATCTCTGTTGTTTTATGGGGCACCCTTGCGGTCCTCACCAAACTTACGGGAGATCAGTTTCCCCCATTCCAGCTGCTCGCCATGACGTTTACGGTCGCGACCATAACGCTTTCCGGCAAATTGCTGAGCGGGAGGGCTAATTTACGGTCGGCTTTCAAGTTGCCTTTCTCCGCCTGGTTGTTGGGTGTGGGCGGCCTGTTTGGTTTCCATGCACTTTATTTCGTTGCTCTGCAGAATGCACCTGCGGTTGAGGCCGGGCTGATCGCCTATATCTGGCCGCTGCTTATTGTGCTCTTTTCCGCGTTCTTGCCCGGTGAGATGATCAGCAAATGGCACATTTCAGGAGCATTTGTCGCGCTGGCTGGCTATTGGGTTCTGTTGGGCTGGGACACTTCTGCGGGCAATCTGCGGTGGGAGTATTTGGTCGGGTATCTGGCCGCTGCGGGGTGTGCGTTGATCTGGTCCAGCTACTCCGTGCTGAGCCGTTTGATCAAGAACACCTCCTCTGATGCGGTGATTGGTTATTGTGCTTTGACCGCCGTATTTGGTTGGCTCTCTCATTTCCTCTGGGAGACAACAGCTGTTCCTGCCGATCTCACACAAGTCATTGCTGTGATTGGCTTGGGTTTGGGTCCCGTGGGGATCGCGTTTTATACGTGGGATTTTGGAGTGAAACACGGCAATGTACAGCTGCTCGGCGTGCTTGCCTATGGTGCGCCGTTGATCTCGACACTCCTGCTGATCGTGTTTGGTGAAGGCACTCTTGCAACCAATATTGTGATCGCTGCGCTGGCTATCGCAGGTGGGTCCTTGATTGCCGCAAAGCCGACGGCTTAGGCGGGGTATGAAGCAAGAGCTTCATTTGTTTTTCATCTTTATGATCAGTGTTGCGGCTTCTATCTTTGCAAGGCTCAACTGCTCAGTTGTCAGAGCTTGAGCGACTTCCTCTCGCCTTTGCAATGCCGTTGCGCTTCCAGATGTTGCCGCGAGCGAAAGCCAAGCATAGGCGGCTTTGTAATCCTGCGGCATTCCCATACCGCTTGCATGGAGGGCCCCCAGATTGATCTGCGCGGGCACATGTCCCTGCGCCGCTGCCATGCGCAACCATATTGCAGCTTCCTGATAATCTTGCTCCACACCCTGCCCATTGGCGAGCATGATGCCAAGATTAAGCTGGCTGGGTGCATTCCCTTGTTCAGCTGAAAGGCGATACCACTTTGCAGCTTCAGTGAAATCCTGCGGCACACCGTTGCCCTTCTGGTACAAAAAACCAAGGCTAAGTTGAGCGGCTTCAAAACCTTGCTCTGCGGCGAGGCGATAAAGGTTTGCGGCCTCACGGTAATTTTGTGGTACGCCCCGGCCCTCGGCGTACATGGTTCCAAGATTGGTTTGGGCAGTCACATGACCTTGTTTCGCAGCTAACTGATAGAATCTTACCGCCTCAGCATTGTCCTGAAGAAAGCCAAATCCCTTTTCGTGCATGAGACCGAGATTATATTGTGCCTCAGCTAGACCCTGCCCTGCTGCCAACCGAAACCATTTTGCTGCTTCTGCATAATTCTGCGGCCTGCCATCTCCGCGAAAGTTCAGAGTTCCCAGGCTGTTTTGTGCTCTGGCGTGCCGCTTATCTGCGGCAAGGCGATACCACTCGCTGGCTTCAGCCAGGTCTTTCTCAAAAACGACTCCATGCGCGTACAGGCTCCCCATGATAAAATAGAAGCCGGTCCGCGCACGCCCCATCTCCTCCTCCATCCTTTGAAGGTGAGGCTCTGGTATATGGAACACCGAAAGCCCCAACAAAGAGGCTAAGACGGCACCAAATACCAATATCAGATAGGCGCGCTGCATGTTCTCTTCCTGAATCAAACATTTGAAATGCGACCAGACTCAACAAGAGCAATAGTAAACACCGCACGTGGGAGCGCTATCTGAGGAAAGGCAGGGCCGAAATTGACATTGTTAATCCCGCTTCCCCTGAAAAAACGCCTTCAGCATTGCGGCGGAATCGGCTTCGGCCAGGCCGGAGTAGACGTCGGGGGTGTGGTGGCAGGTGGGGGAGGAGTAGAAGCGGACGCCGTGGTCTACGCCGCCGCCTTTGGCATCCCCTGCCCCGTAGTAGAGCCTGCGGATGCGGGCGAAGGAGATTGCAGCAGCGCACATTGGGCATGGTTCCAGCGTCACGTACAGATCGCAGCCTTCCAAGCGCTGGGAGGCAAGTTGCTTTCCCGCTTCGCGGATGGCCAGCACTTCTGCGTGGGCGGTGGGATCGTTTAGCTCCAGCGTGCGGTTGCCCGCTGATGACAGAACTTTTCCATCCTTGACGACAACGCAGCCGATGGGGACCTCGCCGCGTGTTTCTGCTGCGCGGGCTTCCTCCAGCGCCAGATCCATGTAATTGGACTTCAATGTGGGTGTCTTCATGAGCGTCAAGCTAGTGCCTCTCACTGAGAAGTGGAAGCCGATTTTTCCGAAAAAGACATGCAAAACCGTAGATAACACGGTGCATCACGCAGGGTTTGCCTGTCTGCTGCGTTTGGACTGCCGCCAAGCAGTGCTCCTTTGTCAATGCGGTTGTGTTATTGATTTAGCAAATTTGAAAAAAATCCCACCATCTGCTTTTGCCCCTTTGCCAACGGGCGCTGCTTAGGTTATGACCGTGCCTAGAACACGACCGCGTTTTGAAAGCATTCACGCGGCGTGGGTAGACTTCTTTTTTGAGCGAATTCTTGTCGTCTGATTGTTTCCAATCAAACCGAGCGCGCTCTAACGACATTCGAATATTGTGTGGCATCTGGCAGACTGCTGGGCAGCCAAGGCGGTGACGCCTATGCGAGCTCATCCAGTGTATCTGATCAGAGTGTAGAAAGTTAAAGGCCCCGGTTCGCCGGGCAAGAGCCAATGAAAAACAGCGGTAAAAAACCAACTAGCTCCCCCCGCAAATCCGGCGAGCAGACCAAAAAATCCTCCGGCGAAAAAAAGCAGAATCAGACAGTGACCGTTTCGGGCGAACGCATTGCCAAGGCAATGGCGCGTGCTGGTCTGTGCTCTCGCCGTGAAGCAGAAGGCTGGATTGAAGCAGGCCGTGTCAGCGTTAATGGCACTGTGCTGGAAACCCCAGCCTTTACCGTGACCCAGAAAGACAAGGTTATCGTTGACGGCAAGCCTTTGCCGACCCGCGAGCGGACCCGTCTGTGGCTCTTCCACAAACCACGGGGCACAGTCACCACCAACAAAGACCCTGAGGGTCGTAAGACTGTCTTTGACATTCTGCCATCTGACATGCCGCGCGTTGTGACTGTTGGTCGTCTGGATATCAACACCGAAGGTCTGCTGCTGCTGACCAATGATGGTGGTCTTTCCCGCGTGATTGAATTGCCTGCCACTGGCTGGCTGCGCCGCTACCGCGTGCGCGCCTATGGTAAAGTGACTCAAGAGCAGCTGGATGCCCTGAAAGACGGTGTTGCCATTGACGGTGTTCTTTACGGCGCTATTGAAGCGACGCTGGACACAGAAAAAGGTGATAACGTTTGGCTGACCATTGGCCTGCGTGAAGGTAAGAACCGCGAAGTTAAGCGTATTCTTGAGCATCTCGATCTTTCCGTGAACCGTTTGATCCGTATTTCCTTTGGCCCATTCCAGCTTGGCGACCTCGGTGATAGTGAGGTGCAGGAAATTCGTGGCCGTGTGCTGCGTGATCAGCTGGGCGAACGCCTCGTTACCGAAGCAGATCTGGACTTTGACGCGCCTATCGTCAATCAGATGGATACACGGACGAGCAAACAGAACGAGCAGAAGAAGAAAAGAAAGTCTTCTGGTGGGGCTGGTGCTGGCTGGATCAGCGCCAAGGATGCGGCAGCTGTTCTTGCCAAGAACAAGAGCAAGCCCGTTCGTCAGGACAGAGACAAGAAGGATGGCGAGGGCTCCGAGCAGAACCCGTTCGGCGACCGCAAGCGCATTGGTGTGAAGCCGACCTTTGGAGACCGCAAACCAGCTGAAGGCCGCGGCGAGCGCAAGTCCTTTGGTGACCGGGATCGCGGTGAGCGTAAGCCATTCGGAGACCGGGATCGCGGTGAGCGTAAGCCATTTGGTGATCGGGATCGTGGTGAGCGTAAATCATTCGGTGACCGGGATCGTCAGGCTGGACCATCACGTTATGGCAGCAACGAACGTGGCGCTTATGGCAAACCCCGCCGTGTCTTCAGTGCAGATGGCAGCGTAGATACCTACACTCCAAGTTTTGACGATGACGATAGCAGGCAGACCGCTGCGAAGCGCAAGCCGGAAGAGCGTCGTTTTGGAACCCGCACCAAACGCGGTGATTTCGACCTTGCTCATGGTGGCAAGAAGCGTACTGCTGAGGCAGATGCTCCTAAGCGTGACGACCGTCGCGGTGGTGGCTTCAATCCGGCAGACAATGCCGGCTATTCTGGCGATACTGGCCCGACACAGGGTGAACGTCGCTTCTCCAACCGTCGCCCCCGCGATGAGGCGCAGTCCGATGAAATGCGCGGTGGTTTCAATAAGGGACCTCGCGGCGACAAGCGTGAAGGCGGTCGTGACGGCGATAAGCGTGGCTTCAGCAAAGGTCCACGCGAAGGTGGCCGTGATGGTGGCAAGCCAAGCTTCAGCAAAGGCCCACGCGAAGGTGGCCGTGATGGCGACAAGCGTGGCTTCAGCAAAGGTCCGCGCGAAGGTGGCCGCGATGGTGGCAAGCCGAGCTTCAGCAAAGGTCCGCGTGAAGGTGGCCGTGATGGCGGCAAGCCGGGCTTCAGCAAAGGCCCGCGTGAAGGTGGCCGTGATGGCGGCAAGCCGGGCTTCAGCAAAGGCCCGCGTGAAGGTGGTCGTGATGGCGGCAAGCCGAGCTTCAGCAAAGGTCCGCGTGAAGGTGGCCGTGATGGCGGCAAGCCGGGCTTCAGCAAAGGCCCGCGTGAAGGTGGTCGTGATGGCGGCAAGCCGGGCTTCAGCAAAGGTCCGCGTTCTGGTGGCAAGAGCTTTGGCGGAGATAAAGCGCGCGGTGGTCGCCCAGGTGGTGATCGTTCTGGCGCGCCTCGCGGAAACAAGGGTGGCAAGAGATCGTGAGAATTGTTGCTGGACGCTTTCGGGGAACTGCCCTCGCTACGCCCAAGACACAGAATACACGGCCAACCAGTGACCGGATGAGAGAGACCATTTTCAATGTTCTCGCTCATTCCTACGGCAATCCGGTTCAGGACGCGCGCGTGCTGGACCTGTTTGCAGGGACCGGCGCGCTTGGTCTGGAAGCGATGAGCCGTGGCGGCAAGTACTGCGTCTTTGTTGAAGAGGCAGTCGAGCCGCGTGGTCTGATCCGCCGCAATGTGGAGACCACAGGCTTGATGGGCGCCACGAAGATCCTGAGACGCGATGCGACCTCTCTGGGCCCTGCCGGAACAATAGCACCGTTCGATCTGGTGTTTCTGGACCCTCCCTACCGCTTGGAGCTGGGTGAGAAGGCTCTGGCGAGTGCTGCGGCTGGCGGCTGGCTCAACGAAGGCGCTCTTTGCATCTGGGAAGAGGATGCCAGCGTTTCTCCTGTGATCCCCGATGGATTTGAAGGGCTGGATGCACGCCATACAGGCGACAGTCAGATCCTCGTTTTGAGGTACATCGGCGTCTAGGCTGAACGGCCCTATATATAAAGAGTAGCAAAAGGCCTTCCCAGCTTAGTTTCGGGAGGGCCTTTTTTTGTGGGCTTATGAAGTGGCGATCAGGGCTGGCTTCGGCGCGGGCCCGTGCAATGTGACAATTTGCGGAAATTTGCTTCACGCTTCACATAGCAGCGCGTCAGACCTCAAAAGAACGCAAAATTCTCAAAACAGCGCAAACGAACCACAAAACTCGAATACTTGTAAATACTATCACTAAACTTATCATGGAGTATGGCTATGACTCGACATTTATCTCGATAGAGGCTTTGATTCGAGTGGGGCAGATTGCATATGGGTATGCCTACAAAATCCTTATACCTACCTTTTAATCAACAATAACAGATACTTAAATATGGCAAGAATACCCCTATATTAGGTTTGCTACATCTACCTATCTGATGAGCAAAGCGTTGCAGGAATGAAACAGCAGTTTCGATTAGCTTGATAACTCTAGGTTATTTTGAGAGTTATTGTTGCATCCAGAAGGATCTACTGGCATCAATTGCTGCAGGGAATTCGCGTACACAAAAATAAAATAAGTTTTGCTTAGGCAGCACTGGGCCGCCTTAAGTAGTTTTGTCTATTAACCTTGTTTGAGGAGTGGGTTTCAACCCGATAGGAGTCGAATTATGCGCCACTTTACAACTAGCGCCGCAGCAGCGCTTATGATGAGTGCCACTCCGGTCCTTGCAGCCGATCTTCCCGTTGCGCCGGAGCCCGTAGAATACGTCCAAATATGTGACGCCTACGGAATTGGATATTTCTTTATTCCAGGCACTGATACCTGTTTGAGAATCCGAGGTCGTGTTCGTGCAGAATACCGCTTTAACAACTTTGGAGCGGGCCCGAACGACTGGTCTGACCGGACAAGAAATTCAACATCCACTCGTGCACGTGGTTACCTGCGTTTTGATGCTCGAACTCAAACAGAATACGGTTTGCTTCGTGCTTACATTGATTTCTTCGCGACAGTGGACACACCAGGCTTTATCCAGACTGACAGTTCAGATCCTTTTGTGAACGAACCAGTCGGATCGTTTGGAGTGCAGCAGGATAATACAATCCCGACGCTTGACTTTGCGTTCGTTCAGTTTGGCGGTATGACCATTGGTCGAGCACAGTCTTTCTATGACTTCTGGACTGGTTATGCATATGGTGCGATCACCACCGTAGCGTATTCTGACCGGAACCTCTGGCTTGGCGGTTATACCTTCGATCTGGGCAACGGATTGTCAACCAGTTGGTCTGTGGAAGACAGAACAGCTCGTCAGCAGGATCTCTTTGCTGGTGAATACCTTGACTCATTTGGATTTTTCCAAGGTTACGGTGGCATGCGCTTCCCAAGCCTTGTTGCAAACATCCGACTTGATCAAGGTTGGGGTTCAGCACAGATCATGGGTGCTTTAACTGAAGTCCGGTTCCTGGAATCCTTCCCATCCGGTCGTCTCGGTTGGGCCGTTGGTGGTGGTGTCGAAATTGATATACCATTCTTCAACAACTGGATTTCCGGCTTCCAGGGCGTTGTTCAGGCTACCTACGCACAGGGTGCTCTTGGTTACGTCCACAGTGACTGGGAAAACGTGATCTTCGATGCAACGGACCTTACGAATGACGGAGGCGGTATTGGTACCGGCTGGTCTGTTGCTTGGGGCTTCCAAGCTGACTTTACACCAGAATGGAACGCAGCAATTCAGGCTTCCTATGCTCACGCCAACCAGAAGTTCCTCTGGAACCAAAATCAGTGGGATGTTGTCGGTAAGGTCGGCTGGGTACCTGTAAGCGGCTTCGAGATTGGTACTGAAGTTGCATACCGGAACGTTGGCTTGGGTAAGGTGTTCCCAGATAACACAACTAACTTTGGTGAGCCAACTCGCCCAGTTGGTATGCAGAACATCATCGCAGTCCTACTCCGTGTTCAACGGGACTTCTGAGGCCACATGTCAGAACCCATCGATTACCTAGTGTGATCGAGAATACGAACTGGAAGAGGCGGATCATTGATCCGCCTCTTCTGGTTTTTTGGCATTAAACATTACTGCAGCGCGCCTCCATCAGCCTTCACGCATCGTACTCTCACTTCTTTATCGGGCCGAATTCTTGCTGTCTGATTGAATGTAATCAAACGGTGTACACTCTAGTGTCGTCCGAACAGGCGTTCGATATCGGAGAGTTTTAGCTCAATCCAAGTTGGTCTGCCGTGATTGCATTGGCCGGACTTTGGCGTTGCTTCCATGTCACGAAGCAGATTGTCCATTTCTTCCGGCCGCATTCTTCTCCCTGCCCTGATAGAGCCGTGGCAGGCCATTGTTGCAGCCACAAGATCCAGCTTTTCGCGGATACGCGTCGAGCTGTCATACTCCGCAAAGTCATCTGCCAGATCTTGGACCAACGCCTTGATGTTCAAACGCTTGAGCATCGATGGGGTCTCTCGTACGGCAATTGCACCCGGGCCGAAGCGTTCCAGCACGAGGCCGACCTCCTCCAGCTCGGGTGCTCGCTCTTCCAAACGCGCCACATCTTCTTCTGGCAGATCAACGATCTCTGGAATCAAGAGCATTTGGCGCGAAACATCGCGCTTTGCTAGGTCCTCTTTGAGTTGCTCATAGACAAGACGCTCATGCGCGGCGTGCTGATCTACAATTACCAGACCATCTTTGGTTTGCGAGACAATATAGGTTTCATGGATTTGCGCTCTTGCGGCTCCAAGCGGAAAACTCTCGCGGTCTTCGGGGAGCTCATGTGCGTGGGCTCTTGAATCTGCAGAAGGGGCATCAACCTGATGGTATGCTGGAACACCTACAGATGGCTGCGCAAGCCCATACTCTGCTGGAGCCGTGTAGGGTGCTGTTGCTTCCATCAGACCCAGCTGTGTTTCGCTTGATCCTGCTTCTGGAATATCCGCAGCGCTCCACACACCTGTTGCTTGCTGTTCTGGACGGTAGGAAGATTGCTGCCATGAATAGTTTTGCGGCGCTTCCCGCAGACCTTGAGGTGTATGTGCCGAGGCGCCTGAATGAACATTGAAGCCAGCGTTTTGACCCATAGGGCGAATCGCATTGATGGCAGATTGGGTGTTTGCTGTGGAAGCGCGGAAACCGGATTGTACAAAGGCATTTTTCAGCGCACCGATCATTAATCCGCGGACGAGCTGGCCGTCTCTGAAGCGCACATCTGCTTTTGCAGGGTGAACGTTCACATCCACCTGATGCGGATCGAGATCGATATTCAGCACTACAATCGGGTGGCGATCCCGTGAGAGCACGTCAGAATAAGCGGCCTTCAGGGAGCCTAAGAGCAACTTATCTCGGACCGGTCGGCCATTTACGAAGAAGAACTGGTGCTGGGAGTTGGCGCGGTGGAAGGTTGGCAGGCCTGCGTATCCATAAAGATGGACTCCTTCCCGCAATGCCTCAATCTCCATCGCGTTTTTGGTAAAATCGGTGCCGAGAATTTGCCCGACCCGTGCCAGATCTGCGTCGTCTCCCGTACAGGCTGGTAGTTCCAGCTGGCGGCGATCGGAACCGGAGAGCGTGAAACGCACTGTTGGATTGGCAAGAGCGATACGTTTGACAATTTCTGTAATTGCGGTTGCTTCGGCACGGTCGGATTTCAGGAACTTCAGACGGGCTGGTACTGAGAAGAAGATATCCTTTACTTCTACGCGCGTTCCAGAATTTAAGGCGGCCGGTTCTATATCGTGGTTCTGGCCACCCTCAACCTCAATCTTCCAGGCGTGTGGTTCGGAGGCGTGGCGTGTTGTAATTTCAAGCCGCGAGATCGCGCCAATGGATGGCAGCGCTTCTCCGCGAAAGCCCATGGTGCGGATGTCCATGAGATCATTTTCAGGCAGTTTTGACGTACAATGGCGTCGGACGGCCAGTTGCAGGTCTTCCTTCGTCATTCCGGCGCCATTGTCCGTGATACGCAGCAGGCTTTTGCCGCCGGAGGCTGTTACGATCTCGATGCGTGTTGCTCCGGCATCGACTGCGTTTTCAACCAGCTCTTTAACGACACTTGCCGGCCGTTCAATCACTTCGCCAGCGGCAATTCTGTTGATCGTCGTATCGCTAAGTTGTCTTACCGCCATAACCGCTCCGCCTAAAAAAATTGTCATGCATATACATGGCGCATCTAAATCACATTTGTGACAGAGGTTTGCGCCCAGGGTCAATGCGGGGTGTGCGGTGATTATATCTACTTGCCGCCGCCGCCAGCTCAAGTTATGAGGATTTGGCCCAACTCTACTCTTTTTTCAAGAGCATCTCCAAGTTTCCTCCAAGAGAACATCATATGAAGCAACAGTCCCCAATCACTGGCCTTCGCCAGATCGCAGATCCATTCAACGGCATTCTATGCGATGTCTGGGGTGTTTTACATAATGGTGTGAGCGCTTTTCCTGCTGCGATTGAGGCTCTTGAGACATATAAAGCGCGTTATGGTCGACCTGTTGTACTGATTACCAATGCGCCGCGTCCTGCCAATGAGATTGCGGAGCATCTTCGGAGTTTGGGCGTTCCACAAACCTGCTATGACTCGATTGTCTCGTCAGGAGATGTGGTTCAGGCTGACCTTCGGGCTATGGACCATGCAAAAGTCTATCATATCGGTCCGGAAAAGAATCAAAACCTGTTTCACGGCACCAGCTTTGACTTTGTGGAGCCGGTGGCTGCGGACGTTATTGTTTGCTCGGGTCTCAACGACAGGCGCGTGGAAGAGCCGGAAGACTACCGTTCTCATTTTGAGGAGCTGTTGAAGCTTGATCTGGCACTTATTTGCGCCAACCCGGACATTGTTGCTGAACAGGGTGACAAATTGGTCTGGTGTGCGGGCGCGCTTGCAAAGCTTTACGAGGAGATGGGGGGACGGGTCATTATTACCGGCAAACCCCACCATCCGATCTACGATATGGCGCGCTCCAAGCTCAATGCACATGCGGGTAGAGCGCTTGGTAAATCCGAAATTTTGGTGATTGGGGATGGTCTGCCAACCGACATCAAAGGCGCGAATGCGCAAGGCATCAGCGCGCTGTTTTTGACCGGTGGCATTCACGCAGCGGATCTGTCAGATGGTGCTGAGGCAGTTGAATCTATGCTCAGGAATGAAGGGCTGGAGGTTCACAGCTTTATGGAGCGTCTGAGCTGGTGACACTCACCAGCTGAATACGATCAAAATTAAGCGAATAGTTTGTCGATGTCGTCCTGCTGCACGTCTTCCAGCATTGCGTCGATCTCCTCCTGAGAGACGCCTTCGCCCTTTTTCTGAGGCCCGTGAAGGATCAGTTCACGCTTGCGGCGCTCTTCCTCGGTCTCTTCTAGAGGGGTATCGTGACTTTCCTGTTTAAGGCGCAGGCGCTCAACGAAGTTGGAGACCCGTTCATCAATGGTATTCAGTGTGCTGACAACTTTGGAGATGCGTTGGCCAGTGATGTCCTGAAAGGCGCAGGCCTGAAAGATCTCCATCACCTGATTGTTGACGGTGTCCTGATAGGCTTGGGCATCATCCGGATCAGCTGCCATGATGATTTCGGCTGCTTCCATGATTGTATGCGTTGCCTCCTCTGTTGAGGAAACAATAGCATCCAACTCACGGCCAGCTTCAGGAATATGGTTATCTCTCATATCCGCGACGCGAAGCTTACTGATCTCGGCTTTCATCCGCGCAATTTCTGCGCCGATCGCCGCCAGCTCCATGGTCACAGCAGGTTGGACGTGTTCAATGATGCCCCCCATTGAATCTGTCATAACCTCAGCAAGACCCATCACATCTGTGAGCGTAACTTCGCTCGACTTCTCACGGCTTTCTTCCAGAAAGTCTATGAGTTGCTGAATATCAATTTTGCTCAAAACAACACTCTTCCCTTTACCTGAGTAGGGAACGTCTCCTCCAGCAAGCTAACTTGCCCGCCAGTTCAGAGCTCTACCCGACCTTGTAAACCGGTCAGTTGGGTGCACAGAAGGGTTGGGGCGCTTTCCATATGGCGTCCTCACCCCAGCCCATGTTTTTCAAATTGTGCGCAAGGCAAATTAGTCTGCGAAAACCGCTTCGATTTTGCCCTTAAGTGTTTGCGCGTTAAACGGCTTAACGATGTAGTTGTTAACCCCTGCCTTTTTCGCAGCGATCACGTTTTCCGTTTTTGATTCAGCTGTAACCATGATGAATGGCGTCTTCGTCAGAGCCGCATCCTGCCTGACCTGCTTGAGCAGCTCGTAGCCAGTCATTGGTTCCATGTTCCAATCCGAGATAATCAGGCCATAACGACGCTGCTTCATCTTCTCGTAGGCCTCAGTGCCATCTGCCGCATCATCGATGTCCGTAAAGCCAAGTTGCTTCAACAAGTTACGAATGATTCGAATCATGGTCTTATAATCATCGACGACCAAAATTGGCATCTGAAGATCAAGGGCCATGTACAACTCCATATTCTCAAGAGGCTGCCGACGCCTCTCTGCTATACTCACGGCGACCACGACATTGTTCGGTCACACTGGACGCAGGTGTCCTTCCAAAAAAGGGGTCCCCACCAATTCAACTTCGCGAAATTAACCGCCCTACGTTATAGTTAGGTTAATTTCTCTATTACGATTTCAATAAGGCTAAAAGCCTAATTGTTTTTCACGGGTCTGGTTACTAGCTTTTCTTCGCGTTTTACAGGCAATAATGCCTGTGGTTAATCCGAGGAAACACCATGCTCAGCCTCCGTCCGCTTGCCTATGAAGATCTTTCCGTCGGAATGACCGAAATTTTTGTTAAGCACGTCAGCTCTCAGGACATTGTTGGATTCGCGGAGGTCTCCGGTGATCGAAACCCTATCCACCTGTCAGAGCACTTTGCGGCCAAGACCCCATTCAAAACCCGTATTGCACACGGCCTTTATACCGCGAGCCTTATCTCAGCCGTACTTGGAACACGGCTCCCAGGTCCAGGTGCAATTTATTTGTCTCAATCTTTAAATTTCCGCGCACCTGTGTATATCGGCGACGATATTGAGGTTCGGGTGAGCGTTGCAGAGCTGATTGATAAGGGCTGCCGCGCGCGTCTGGATTGCAAATGTCTGGTGGACGGCAAGGTGGTTCTGGAAGGGGAAGCTATGGTGAAAGTACCTACTCACGCAGAAATGGATATTCCCCTTTAACTGAAAATTCCTGCGAAGAACTTGCAGTTTCTTGTGTTCCGCCCCGCAAACCTTCTCTGAAGAGCTTGACGGGGCGAACTTCACGCGGCACCGTCTCGCCAAATTCTAGAAATTTAGAGTATGTTGCGCTCTATGCATTTGTTCAACAGACTCTAAATCTTTATTTTCACGCGTGTTCTTATCCGAAAACCGGAGCCACTTTTCGGGAATACGCTCAAGCGGGAAGTACAGTTCATGGGTGAGCCGGTCAAACAGGCGCATTCTTTTCAGCATATCACCGACCTTGCGCAGTTTCCTGAAGAACTACGCGGTGGTGTTGTTGCAATCGGGAATTTTGATGGTGTGCATCGCGGACATCGGGCTGTACTTGATTTAGCGCGGGATGAGGCTGGAAAGCGCGGCGTTCCTGCTCTTGCCATGACGTTTGAACCGCATCCACGGACCTTCTTCCGACCAGATCAGCCTGTGTTTCGATTAACGCCAAGCCATGTCAAAGCGGAGATTTTTGAAGCCGAAAATTTGGATGGTGTGATTGAGCTGCCTTTCACAAAAGAGTTTGCCAATATGGCCGCAGAGGACTTTGTGCAGGACATTCTGGTTGAGCGTTTGGGAATTTCGCAAAGCATCACCGGATACGACTTCCACTTTGGCAAAGGCCGTCTGGGGACACCGGAGTTTCTCAAGCAGGCTGGCGATGCCCATGGATTTGCTGTGACCATTGTTGGAGCAGAAGATGATGAAGGTGGTGAGATCATCTCCTCCAGTCGCATTCGCGCAGCTCTTGCGGAGGGCGACCTTGCTGTTGCAAACGGTTTGCTTGGTTTCCGCTACTTCGTGGAAGCTACTGTTCAGCATGGCGAAAAGCGTGGCCGTGAGCTGGGCTACCCGACTGCAAATCTGAAACTTGCTGATAACTGCGAATTAAAAGAAGGTGTCTACGCGGTTCAGGTCAAGATTGACGGCGTGATGCATGACGGCGTGGCAAGTTTTGGTCGCCGCCCGACATTTGATGATGGCGCACCATTGCTTGAAGTGCATGTATTTGACTTTAGCGGCAATTTGTATGAAAAGCTGGTCACCGTCTGCTTTATCGGATTTATCCGTGCTGAACTTAAATTTGACGGCATTGAAAGCTTAATTAGCCAGATGGATCAGGATAGTGCAGAAGCGCGAGCAATGATCGCTTCCATGCGACCGCTTTCGCATTTAGATCAGATGCTTAACACCGGTTCATAGAGTACAGCAGAAATCAACAAGAACACTGTGATGCTCTCCTGAACTGTAATTCGCTGAATACCCGCCGAAAATGAATAACAAGGTTGCCGGGTACTCTTCGATCCAGAACCCAGAAAGAGACATCATGACCTCAGCGACGATACGGGGCGGGACAGGCGGCTCCGATAGTGTGTTGCATGGCGTGTTGTTGATGGTGTGCGGGTTGCTCATTCTTTCGAGCACTGATGGGGTGGTGAAGTATCTTTCCGAGTTTTTCTCACCTTTAACCATCTCCTTTATTCGGTTTTCCGTGCAGCTTGTCATCATTCTGGTTATTGCGCTGTTTCAGAAACGCAGCTGGTACAGCCTGCTCAAAGAAACCACCCTTCCGTTGTTCTGCCGCGGGTTGCTGTTGGCGCTGGGATCGGTTTTTGTCGTCTTTGCCCTGAAGTATCTGCCGCTGACAGATGCTTTGGCGATCTTCTTTGTACAGCCCGTCATTCTGGTGATCCTGTCCTCTTTATTTTTGAAAGAAAGGGTGGGTCCCACACGCTGGTTAGCGGTTTTGATTGGCTTTGCGGGCGTTCTTGTCATCATGCGGCCGGGCACAGGTGTGTTCCACCCAGCAAGTCTGCTCATGCTGGCCGCAGCTTTTACATTTGCCTGCTATCTCATTCTGACGCGCAAGCTCTCCGGGCAAGCCTCTCAGCTGGCCATCCAGTTTGCGACAGGGCTTGCAGGAACCCTCCTTATTCTGCCGATCATCATCTATGCGGGGCTAAGCGGATTTGGCGGCGATCTGGTTATCGTAGATCAGAGTACCAACTTCACGTTACCCATTGTGTTGTTACTCTGTCTTGGTGGAGCGGGCCTGTTTGCGCATGTTCTGTTGGTCAAAGCCTTTGAAAGAGCGCCTGCTTCGGTTCTTGCACCGATCAACTACGTGGAAATTATCTCTGCAACAATCATTGGCTATCTGGTCTTTAACGAGATCCCGGATGAATTTGTCTGGGTGGGCGTTGGCCTATTGATTTGCAGTGGCTTGACCTTGGCACACGCGGAGCGAAAGCCGCCCGCTCCGAAATATTGAGCGACGCTCTAGGTATCCTTTAGATAACTGCACTGAATAGCAGACCTCCTACACTTTGTTTTGGTTGCACAAACAGCTTCGTGATGCGTCAATATGGGTTCTTACCCGCACTCCTGACTTTGTTATGTCAGCGTATTCCCGACATTGCGAGCACAGCATGACCACCACAACCGCCTCGACACATCCGCAAAGCTCCAGCGCCGGATTGCATGGCATTTTGTATATGGCCGCCGGAATGTCTCTTGCGCCACTGATGGACGGTACGGCCAAATACCTCAGTGGGTTTGTCTCACCGGTCGAAGTTTCGCTTGGAAGGTTCTTGTGTCAGGCGCTTGTTGTCCTTGTGATTGCGGGTTTCGCGAGGCGTTCGTTTGGCTCCTTGATGAAAGAGGTCAACCGCATTCAGCTGGTGCGCGGCGCGTTTCTTGCGATCTGCTCAATCTTCTTTTTCACCTCTCTTAAGTACATGCCGCTGGCGGATGCGATTGCGATCTTCTTTGTGCAGCCAATGCTGCTGACAGTGCTTTCCGCAGTTGTTTTGAAGGAGAACGTGGGTGTTCGCAGGTGGGCAGCTGTGGTTGTGGGGATGGTGGGCGCGCTGATTATTATTCGCCCCGGTTCCAGTGCTTTGGGATGGCCTGCCCTGTTGCCACTGGCTGCGGCAACCTCCTTTGCAATCTATCTGGTTTTAACGCGCAAGCTTGCCGGTAGCACCTCCCTGCTCGGCATTCAGTTTGCCACCGGCATTGCCGGGGTGATGACCCTCACACCACTGGTGCTTCTAGCCAGTTTGTTGGGTTTTGAAGGCGCAGCTTGGACAACACCAGAGTTAACGCACCTGCCCCTGTTCATTTTGATGGGTATCATCTCGTTTGCCTCACACGGCTGTATCGTGCTTGCTTTTGACAGGGCACCGGCATCAGTTCTGGCACCGCTCAGCTATACCGAGATCATCAGTGCAACGATCGTTGGTTACGTTCTGTTTGGCGATATTCCCGACAAATTTGTGTGGCTGGGTGTGGCTCTGATTGCAGGCGGCGGGCTTTACATTGCACACCGGGAACGAACGGCTGCAAAACGACAGGCAATGAGTGAAGAGCTTGTCGAGAATTCGCCCAAACGACATTACTGAGGCTTGGCGGGCACCTGCCCGCCTTTCAGGAAAATTGCTTCTGGTCCTGATAATATTGAGCTTTGTTGTTAGAGCCCCTTTATTCCTTGCATGACCGCTGCTAAAAGCACTCATTATGTTAGCCAAGTTTGAAAATAACAGGACTACTCCTTTGACCTTTTTCAAGGTGTGCCAATTTCGAATTATTGGCCCGGCCTTCAGATGAGACGCCCGTCGGCGCCCTGAAGTACCGGGAGACCTCCAACCGTTGCAGCGGCGACGGGTTTTTCAAGCTTGCGCAATTTCTTGCGCTTCACCAGATGCCTATGGGCAAACAGATGCCCACATAAGCGGACTGTCAAATGACCGATACTATGAGCCGTGATTATTCAAAAACGCTCAACCTGCCTCAAACCGATTTTCCAATGCGGGCGGGCCTTCCAAAGAATGAACCCAAGATCCTTGCCAAATGGGCGGATCAGGATCTTTACAAGGCGCTGCGTGAGCAATCCGCAGGCCGCCCCAAGTTCATTTTGCATGATGGTCCTCCATATGCGAACGGCAACATCCATATCGGCCACGCGCTGAACAAGACCCTGAAGGACATCATCAACCGCTCCATGCAGATGCAGGGCTTTGATGCCAACTATGTTCCGGGCTGGGATTGTCATGGTCTACCGATCGAATGGAAGATCGAAGAGCAGTACCGCAAAAAAGGCAAAAACAAAGACGCTGTTCCAATCAATGAATTCCGCAAGGAATGCCGTGAATTTGCGGATAAGTGGGTTGATGTGCAGCGCGAGGAATTCAAGCGTCTGGGCATTGAAGGTGACTGGGACAACCCATACCTGACCATGCGCTACGACAGTGAAGCTGTGATTGCGAACGAACTGATGAAGTTTGCGACAAGTGGTCAGCTGTATCGCGGTTCCAAGCCTGTTATGTGGTCCATCGTTGAGAAGACCGCGCTTGCTGAAGCGGAAGTGGAGTATGAAGATCATACCTCGCACACCATCTGGGTAACGTTCCCGGTTGTTTCCGGCAATGAAGCGCTGATCGGCAAGAAGGTGGTGATCTGGACAACTACTCCATGGACCATTCCAGCAAACCGCGCGATCTCCTTCTCTCATGACATCAGCTACGGCATCTACAAGGTGACAGAGGCTGCGGACGACAACTGGGCGAAGGTTGGCGAAGAATTCATCATCGCCGACAAACTGGCTGGGTCTGTTTTTGAAGCATCCCGCGTTGATGCTTATGAGCGTGTTGCTGACGTTGATGTGAGCACAATCGAATACTGCGCGCACCCGCTGCGCGGTGCTGAGGGTGCTGGCGATTACTTCGACTTCAACGTGCCAATGCTTGCTGGTGAACACGTGACTGACGACGCCGGTACAGGTTTTGTACACACGGCGCCGGGTCATGGTCAGGAAGATTTCCAGATGTTCCTGGATCACCGTGAGGCGTTTGCAAAAGCTGGCACCGAGCAGGTTCCAATGACCGTTCAGCCGGACGGGTCTTACTACCCGCATGTGCCGCTGTTTGAAGGCAAGTACATCCTTGACCGCAAAGGCAAGGAAGGCTCCACCAACAAGGCTGTTATCGAAAAACTGGCCGAGGTTGGTGCCCTGATGGCGCGTGGCCGTGTGAAGCACTCCTACCCACATTCCTGGCGTTCAAAAGCTCCTTTGATCTTCCGTAACACACCGCAGTGGTTTGTTTACATGGACAAGGAACTTGCTGAGGACGCAAAGGATGACACGCTGCGTGCCCGCGCTCTTAAGGCAATCTGCGAGACGCGCTTTATTCCTGCAACTGCCCAGAACCGCCTAAATGCGATGATTGAAACCCGTCCTGACTGGGTGCTTTCCCGTCAGCGTGCTTGGGGTGTACCAATCACTGTGTTTGTGAACAAAGAAAACGGCGAAGTTCTCAAGGACGAGGCCGTCAACCAGCGCATCTTTGACGCTTTCCAGAAGGAAGGTGCAGATGCATGGTTTGAGGAAGGCGCAGAACAACGCTTCCTTGGTGAGGCATACGATGCTTCGAACTTCGAAAAAGTAACGGACATCCTCGACGTTTGGTTCGATTCCGGTTCTACCCACGCGTTCTGCATGGAGCGCCGTGAAGACCTGAACCCGCAACGTAAAGGTCTGGGCGGCGAAGATTACGTTCTATACATGGAAGGAACTGATCAGCACCGTGGCTGGTTCCATTCTTCCCTGCTGGAAAGCTGTGGCACGCGCGGTCATGCACCATACGATGCTGTGATCACTCATGGTTTCACTATGGATGAGCAGGGCCGCAAGATGTCCAAGTCTTTGGGCAACACGGTTGCACCTCAGGATGTTATCAAGCAATACGGCGCTGATATCCTGCGTCTGTGGGTTGGTTCTGTGGACTATGCAGAAGATCAGCGCCTTGGGCCTGAGATCATCAAGACCAACGTTGATGCTTACCGCAAGATGCGCAATACCCTGCGCTTCATGCTCGGCTCCCTTGCCCACTATGAAGGTGAGGAAGTTGCTCTTGAGGATATGGATGAGCTGGAGCAGCTGGTCCTGCATCGTCTGGCGGAGCTGGATGTACTGGTTCGTGACGCCTACAACTCGTTCGACAGCAAGCGCATCTTCTCCACCCTGTTCAACTTCATGATTGTTGAGCTGTCTGCGTTCTACTTCGACATCCGCAAAGATGCGCTGTATTGCGATGCACCGTCTTCCAAGAAGCGGAAGGCCTCTCTTTATGTGATTGAACAGCTGTTCCGTCATCTCACCCTGTGGCTGGCTCCAATTTTGCCGTTCACTATGGAAGAGAGCTGGGCTTACCGGTATGGTGAAGAAACAACATCCGTTCATCTGCAGCAATTCCCTGCTGTTTCTTCTGCATGGAGAAACGACGAACTGGCAGCTAAATGGAGCAAGGTTCGTGCTGTTCGCCGTGTGATCACAGGTGCGCTGGAAATTGAACGGCGTGAGAAGCGGATCGGGTCTTCTTTGGAAGCCCATCCAACCGTTTACGTTTCCGATGCGGACCTGATGGCTGCTCTGAATGGTCTGGACATGGCAGAGATCAGCATCACCTCCCAGTTGAACCTGTCTTCTGACAGCGCTCCGGAAGGTGCGTTCACTTTGGAAGATGTGGCTGGTGTTGGCGTTGTGTCGGGTCTTGCTGAGGGTAAAAAGTGTGCACGCTCCTGGAAGATCCTTCCAGAAGTTGGCACGGATGCTGAATATCCTGAGTTGACCTTGCGCGATGCAGATGCAATGCGTGAACTGGACAGCACTGCTGTCTAAGCAAACACTGTGACGAGGGAAGCTGCCTTGAAGAAACTAAAGTTCTGGGGACATCACAGTTCCCTCGTCCTGCTTATTGCGATCATCGGTCTGGTCGTTGATCAGATCGCTAAGTTCTGGGCCGTTGGTCACTTTTCGATTGGTGGCGTGCCTTCGATTTCCGTAGGCCCGTTTCTTGATCTGGTGCTGGTCTGGAATAAAGGCGTTTCCTATGGCCTGTTCCAGCAGACGAGTGAATTCGGGCGCTGGGGACTGGCAGGCTTTACTCTGCTAGCTTCAATTTTTATCTGGTTCTGGAGCGCGCGGGTGAGCAACCGCCTGGAAGCCTTCTGCCTTGCGCTGGTATTGTCGGGCGCTCTGAGCAACGGCTTTGACCGCCTCTATTATGGCCAAGTCGTCGATTATATCTATTTTCACGTTGGGGATTTTTCGTGGTACGTCTTCAATCTTGCTGATGCATGGATTGTTATTGGCGCTGCGGGATTGCTGCTCGACACCTTATTTCTTGGCAAAAATAAGGATAGTCGGCCCTAGAACCGCCCTATTTCCAATTATATGTGGGGACGATCGGGTACTTCTGGGCATAACTACACACTAAGGGCCTTCATGGTTTTGTGATTCCTGTTTTATGGTGGAATCACTGGTTCGTGGGGACTACAGATTTCGCAGGCTGTCATATGACCCGTGAAGCCTGTCAAACACCGTATTGATGGTGATCGGGAAACAAGGGTAATGAAATTGCAAAGCCGTAGCAAAAAATTCGTTGTTCGGGCCACTTTCGTTTGCGGGCTCTCTCTAGCACTGTCCGCCTGCATGACAGGCAATGGCGAGTTTAGTGAAGATACCGAAGCCACCGATGTAGGTTTGATGGCTGGTGTTATGAGCGCGGTTGGACTGGAATCTCAGAGAAACCCTGATATCGAGTACAAAGAGCGCGCACCACTTGTTATGCCGACGCAGGGAGGTAACCTGCCGAAGCCTGATACCCGCAGCCTTTCCGAGGTTGCAAGCAACTGGCCGGTTGATCGCTCCAATGAAGAGCTGGAAGAAATTCGTGCGTTCTACAAAGTTGAACCGGGCGAGCCGTTGAGCATTGAGCAGATGCGCGGCCATCCATCTGTGAAGAAGGCGTCTGCGCGGCCACGCGATTTTGAAGCAGAAAAACGTCAGCAGCAACTGCTTGATGGTGACAAGCTGTCCCCAAGCGAGTTGTCAGCCCTTGGCAAAAAATATCAGGAAGCGAAGAAACTTCTTGGCGGCGGCAAAGATACGGATTCTCCGGTTTGCGCTCCAGGAGATCCTAACTGTACGCCAACACGCAAGTATCTGACCGAGCCTCCGGTCGACTATTCCACTCCTGTTGCAGGCGTTGCATTTGCGACCCCGGAAGTGGATGAAGACGAAATTGTGCGCAAAAAGCGTGAAGCAGCCGCGATTGAAGATGGCGCTCGCATTGACATGAGCAAGTTTTAAGAATGCCCGCTCAGCGGGAGCTTATGCTTTCTTAAATGCCTAAAAGGCCATTAAAAAAGTGCGGCGGTGTTCGCACTTTTTTCATTATAGCTGCAAGAGATTACGAATAATTCACGAGGAGATTAACCACAGTCACGCTATACATGGGGAGCTGTGTCCTGCTCATTTTAAAGGGAGCCCCTACGTGACTGGTCGATCTCTCACGCTTAAAGCCCTTGCTTTAGGTCTCGTTGTTTTCGCAAGCCCAGTATTGCCTGTAGCCGCGGATACGACAGGAAAAGCTTCAATCGAAGACTTTTCCAAAATCCTCATAGGTGGAACCGACGTTTCCCAAACCACGCTCGACAATGGCCTTCAGGTGATTGTCATCCCGGACAGACGCGCTCCGATTGTCACGCATATGGTGTGGTATCGTGTTGGCGCTGCGGATGAAGACCCGGGTAAATCTGGTCTGGCGCATTTTCTCGAACATCTCATGTTCAAGGGAACCAAAAATACACCAGAGGGTGAGTTCTCCAACATGGTTGCTCAAGTCGGTGGGCAAGAAAACGCTTTCACCTCGCAGGACTATACAGCCTATTACCAGCAAGTTGCCAAAGAGCATCTGGAAATGGTAATGGGCTATGAAGCTGACCGAATGGCGAACCTCCTCCTTACCGACAATCAGATCAATCCAGAACGGGATGTGGTGCTTGAAGAGCGCTCTCAGCGCGTTGATCGCAGTCCAGCGGCGCGTCTTTCCGAAACTTTCGATCAGGTCCTGTTCCCGAACAGCCCATATGGGACACCGGTCATTGGCTGGAAGGATGAGATCCAGGCTCTGGACAAAGATGATGCAATCGCTTTTTACGATAAGTATTACACCCCCAATAATGCCATCCTGATTGTGGCCGGTGACGTCACTGCAGAAGACGTCCTCCGACTTGCTAACGAAACCTATGGCAAGGTGGAACAGCGCGCTGATCCGGGTTCGCGTGATCGTCCGCATGTGCAGATCGTGCCGGGGGATCGTGAAGTGAGCCTGCAAAGTGATCAGGTGGCTCAGGCGAGGCTGCAACATGGCTGGGTGGTTCCAAGCACCACAACCGCGCTGCCGCATGAATCAGAAGCGCTGGAAGTTCTCTCGGACATTCTGGGTGGCGGCGCAAATAGCCGGCTTTACAGAGCGCTGGTGGTTGATGATGGCGTGGCAACCAGTGCAGGTGCCTGGTACCAGTCGACCGCGCTGGATGACACCCGTTTCATTCTCTACGCTTCGCCGAAAGATGGCGTTGAGCTAGATGATCTGGAAGATAAAGCTCTTTCAATCGTGAATGATGTGCTTGAGAACGGCGTGACCGCAGAAGAAGTGGACCGCTCCAAGCGCTCATTGCTGGCTTCGGCAATCTATGCGCAGGATAAACAAGACGTTCTGGCTCGTATCTTCGGGACGGCTTTGACCACTGGTGGTTCGGTCGAGCAGGTCCAAACGTGGCCTGCACGGGTTGCGCAGGTGACACCTGATCAGGTACGCGCCGTTGCTCAAAAATACCTCAGTGAAACAAGTGTGGCGAGCTATCTCATGCCAGCTGCAACACCAGAAACCGTAGAGTAAGGGGCTGCTCCATGAAAGCTAAAGTACTTACCGTAGCGCCTGCATCTGCTTCCCGTTTGACAGCAAGCCTGCTGGCCTTGTTTGCGCTGACACTCTTATTTGTTGCCAGCTTTGCGCAAAGCAGTCAGGCCATTGAGATTCAGGAAGTCAAAAGCCCCAATGGGATCACCGCGTGGCTGGTGGAAGATTATACTGTTCCAATCATCGCGCTCAACTTTGCGTTTGCCGGTGGCAACTCTCAGGACCCTGATGCCAAGTTGGGTGTCACCAATTTGCTGAGCACCATGCTTGATGAAGGTGCGGGTGACCTTGATTCAGAAGCTTTTCAGGCCCGCCTTGAAGATCTGACCATGAGCCTCTCCTTTCAGGCTGGGCGTGACTTCTTCTATGGCTCCTTCCAAAGCCTGCAGAGCAACAAAGATCATACCTTTGAAATGCTGCGTCTGGCGCTCAATGAACCACGGTTTGATGACGGCCCGCTGGAGCGCATGAAGGCACAGACCATTGCAGGCATTCGCCGCAGTCTCCTGCGTCCGGATGCTCTTGCCGGTCTGACCCTGTCCAAAACGCTGTTTCCTGACCACCCGTATGGCCGGCCAAGTCAGGGCACTGAAGACACAGTTGCAACGCTGACGTCGGATGACCTGAAAGCGCAGCGTGCCAAGATCTTTGCAAAAGACAATCTGAAGATTGGTGTGGTTGGCGCAATCAGTGCTGATGAGCTGGCTGAGGTGCTGGATAAGGTCTTCTCTGATCTGCCAGAGACTGGCGATCTGGTTGACATCCCCGATGTTGAGCCTGTCACCGATCAAGACGTTCACGTTGACTTCGACAGCCCGCAGACATCCATCCAGTTTGCTTTGCCGGGTTATGAGCGTCATGATCCGAAGTTCATGCCTGCATTTGTGATGAACCACATTTTTGGCGGCGGTACGTTCTCGTCCTGGCTTTATAACGAGATCCGCGAGCAACGCGGTCTGGCCTACTCGGTTGGTTCCCATCTGATCCCCTACGAGCACACATCTTTGCTGATGGGGTCGACAGGGACCCGGCCAGATAGAGCGGGTGAAGCAGTAGATATCATCAATCAGCAGATGAACCGAATGACCGAGAGCGGGCCAACCCCTGCCGAGCTTGAAGAAGCAAAGTCTTATCTGACAGGTTCCTACGCCCTCAACTTTGACAGCTCCAGCAGCATTGCACGTCAGCTGACCGGCATTCAGGTTCAAGAGCTGGGTATCGATTACATCGACAAACGCAATGGAATGGTTGAAGCGGTCACACTGGAAGAGGTTCAGGATGTTGCCAAGGATCTGTTTGACGGTAAAGAGCCAACCTTTGTAACGGTCGGCCAACCAGAGAGCTAATTCTTAGCTAAAACGAGAGAGCATGGAGGCGAGTTGATGGCAATCAGCTCGCCTCTCTTTTTAAGGAGCGCGGGTTCGGGGCGCCTTGCAGTACATCTGCCCGGACCGGACGCGGTGGTGAGAACAGGAAGCCTTGTGCGCAGCGGATGTCCATTTCCAGAAGCTCAAGAACGACACTTTCGCTCTCCACGTGATCCACGATCAGCTCGATACCGTAGCGCTGCAGCAAGCTGCCAAAGTCAGCTGGGTGGATGTTGCTCTTTGCCAGATCATCTTCATGCTGCAGCAGGCGGGAGGCATGCAGTTTTGCGAAGCGGAAACCGCGGTCAGCCAATGTGCGGAAATCCATGCGCAGATCAGTGATGCGGTCAACCGAGAAGCGGAAGCCAAGCTCTGCGAGTGCTGCCAGACTCTCGTATTCAATCGCACTCATGACCGCCACATCTGCCTGCGCGAATTCAAAGATCAGCAGGTCCGAGTAGGTGTCGTTGGCGCGTACAAACTCCAGAAAACCCGGAAAGAAATTCTCATCCATGAGCGTGCTTGGCGACAGGTTGCAGAACAGGCCAGCTTCTCTGTTGCGGGTTGACAGACGCTTGAGGATCTGGAGGGAGCGGAACAACAGGATGTTGTCTATGGCAGGCATCTGGCCGGTGCGGTCAGCTTCTTGCAAAAACTCGATGGGCTCCAGTGAATCACCGTTGGCTTTGCGCAGGCGGGTGAACGCCTCATAGTATCGCACGCGGCGCTGCGGCAGTGTCACGATGGGCTGGAGGTAAAGGTCCACCCTGCCCGCTTCGATGCTTGAACGGATTTCCTCGGCCAGCGCTGCATTGGGATGGTGCATGCGCGGGGCTGCCGGACGTTTCATCTCTGGTGCGCGAGGTTGGGCAAATGGCTCCTGAGCGTAGGCCATCGGCTGTTCTGCAGTAGGCGTAAAGGCTGTATCTGGTTGCCTTACACGACCCGCTGCCGGTTCCCTTGCCGCTTGCGGGGCAGACAGGCGCTGTGCTGGTTGCGGCTGGAGCTTGGCTTGCTTGACGCGCTGGTCCTCAATGGCGAGGCCCTGATCCTCGATCCGGGTTTCCATGTCGGCCATGGCTTCCGCCATCTGTTTTACGAGGGAGCCGATAACCTCCACCTCGGCAAACAGCGGATCAATCTCCTCGCGGGTTCGGCGCGGGATATTGTGCTCGACACCTGTGAGACGGCCTTCAAGGTTACCCACATCATCATCAATGACGGCGATACGCTCTTCCAGGCGATCAACCGCATCAGACATTGCTGATTTTTCCTGGGAGCGGGTTAGCATGAAATGGATGAAGATCATGGTGCACATCGCCGTCAAGGAAACGGTGATGGCTTCGCCAACGGGACGTGCAAAAAGATAGACCATCACGGTGCCACAAGAGGCAGCAATGGCCGAAATAGAAAACAAAATGGAAATGTTCGCCAAGCGCGTCATGTCCTCAAGAGTACCTGTTGGTCCGAATCACCAAAACATACCTGAATTTTGCCGCATTTACCGATGGTCTTCGAACCCTATACCCATCATAATTCTAGGGAAAACCTGTGTTGTCCCCGCATGAATGCCTATAGGGCTGCCGATATCCTCTAGACGCTGTATTTTTGCGATAGTCCGCTGCAGAAGTTGATCACACGTTTCAGGCTCCCTTGGCGATTAATTAGGCAGAAAAGCACATGAGCGCGCTCTGAAGCAGAGAAAATAACTGCATAATGCAATCAAGATTCAAAACGAAAAGAGTTTGTTTACCCTGTTTGCACAAACTTAGAGGTGTCGAAGCACTTCGGCCTGATGTATTGATTTTTGAGGTTGCCTGCCAATGGGATCCCCCAAAACTAACGATAGGTTTTTGAACGCCTGTGTCGTGGACACCAACCGCGCAGAGGCTCGTAAAACCAGTAATGCTTTGTCGAAGCATGTCACTTGCGGTCAGCCTGCACATGTACTTGCCAGCAAGGACCATGCCGTCGCTTTCTTGCGGCATACCTCGATTAATATCATCATTGTCGATCTTGAATGCATCGGTGGGGACGCTGAACTTGCTGATCTTGTTGCTGCTGCTCCGCACGCGGTGATGATTGCGGTCAGCGCCAAGGGGTCTATTAGTCGGGCCATGAATGCCATGCGCAATGGCGCACATGACTTTTTGACCAAGCCGTATACGAGCGAGATGTTGCTGGAGAAGCTTGAAGCGCACCTTGGTGTTTTCAAGAGAGCCGCACCGTCACGGACGGCTTCGGCAAAATCTGAGGCTGCTGCGGGCGTCGAGATTGCAAAGGCCGCTGCTCAGTTTGAGGGACTGGTTGGCTCTTCCAGCCGGATGCAGAGCGTTTTTGCGCAGATTGACCGGATGGCGACATCCAGCGCACCAGCGTTCATTACGGGAGAATCAGGTACGGGTAAGGAGCTGTGCGCACAGGCGTTACACAACAGATCAGCACGAAAAACTGGTCCTTTTGTTGCAATCAACTGTGGAGCGATTCCCGCCAATTTGATGGAGTCGGAAATCTTCGGTCATGTCCGTGGCGCATTCACCGGAGCGGATGAAGCGCGAGTGGGCGCAGCAGAACTTGCCGATGGCGGCACTTTGTTTCTTGATGAAATTGGCGAGATGGAACTTTGTCTGCAAAGCAAGCTGTTGCGCTTCCTACAGACGGGGTCGATCCAGCGGGTTGGAGAACACAAACAGCGCTCGCTGGACTTGCGCGTGATTTGTGCCACCAACAGAGATCCAAAGACTGAAATTACGGCTGGTCGCTTCCGTGAAGATCTGTTCTATCGCCTTCATGTCCTGCCGATCCGCTTGCCGGCACTGCGTGAACGCCGCGAGGATATACCTGCGCTTGCCCAGACCTTCCTTGATAGGTATACGGCGGAGGAAAACCGCAGATTCAAGCGTTTTTCCACCTATGCAGAAGCACTCTTGCTGCAGCATAGCTGGCCGGGCAATGTGCGTGAACTGGAGAACGTCATTCGTCAACTCGTGGTCATGAATGACGGTGAGGAAGTGACTGAACTCATGCTCTCCCCGTTGCTGCGTGAGCAAACGGCTCCGGTTCTCTCTGAAATTTCGTTTTCGGAAAGAGAACCAGCGCATTTGATGGGCCGCTCAATCGAGCCGCTGTGGTTTCAGGAAAAACAGATCATCGAGACAACGCTGGAAACTTTTGACGGAAACATCGCGCTGGCGGCAGCTGCTCTGGAAATCAGTCCCTCCACAATCTACCGGAAGAAGCAATCCTGGGCTGAACGAGCCAGCGCCTAATATTCTGCAGGGCAAATACTTAACCATCGCAAGGGGAATACCTTCACAACACGTTGCTTTACTGCCTCACGAAATGAGGCAGTATTGTGTCCCTTAGATTTAGCAGCTATACCACCGCCAAGAATCAGGTGAGTGCCGCGGGTTTTGCACCCGTTGGCTCTAGGGGGCTACAAATGCCATTTATAGTGAGAGGGATGTCGGCTTATGCAAGAGCCGCAGCCTGTTCCATTTTTGCGACTGCTTTATTGAGCGGCGTCGCATCTGCTGAAGATATGCCTGTGCTGAGCGCTGATTTTGCAGCTGCACAGTCCGCTTCTGCCGTTGCATGGCAGCAGCAACCACTCGCTTTCACAGCAGCAAAATTCATCGCATTACCAGCAGACAGCTACGGCTCTTATACGCCATTGGAGAACACCGAGTTCCAAAGTGGTGATCCGCTGACGGTCTATGCCGAGCCGGTTGGCTTCTCCTATAAGGAGATGGGCGACAAGTACGCGATTGATCTGAGTGTCGACTTTGAGCTGCGCAACACCACCGGTCAGGTGCTCGCGTCTCAGGACGGGTTTACGGCGCTACACTCGGAGAGCTTCAATCAGATCCGTGAGTACCAGACGTCCCTGAGCTTCAATCTGCAGGGTCTGCAGGCTGGTGACTATGTGTTGAAGGTTCAGTTCAACGACGAGCACTCGGAAAAGTCGGGTAGCTTCGAGCTTCCGTTTTCCATGACCGAGGCCCCGCTTCAAAACTGACCCAGCATGAATTTGCTCTAAAAGATAAAAGGCTGGCTTTAATCTTAAGGCCAGCTTTTCTTATGCCTTGCTACAGACAATTCGTGTGCAGATAGCACAAACCGTCCATTTGTCTAACCTGATGTTTAACCTGAGTTGAAAGTGCGGTCCGGTTCCCCAATTTCTCGCGGTATTCCTATATTTTTCGCAGTCGGGGAAAATTTTTTACCGCTCTCTCCTTGACTAAATCAGAGGGTGAAACTACATCATTTCACGGTTGTTAGCACTCTGCCATTGGGAGTGCTAATAATTGTGGGGCCGTAAGGTTTCACCCACTCTCAAAGTTTTTAACCTTCGCGTCCGGGCGCTGCCTAAAAGGGGCGCTCGCGTATGAGAGGAAGAGCCAATTATGAAGTTTCGTCCGCTACACGACCGTGTTGTCGTTCGCCGCATTGAGTCTGAAGCAAAGACAGCTGGTGGCATCATCATTCCTGACACTGCACAAGAAAAGCCACAGGAAGGCGAAGTTGTCGCTGTTGGCACTGGCGCACGCAAGGACAACGGTGAGCTGATCGCTATCGACGTTAAAGCTGGTGACCGCGTTCTGTTCGGCAAATGGTCCGGTACTGAAGTCAAGATCGATGGCGAAGACCTGTTGATCATGAAGGAATCCGACATCATGGGTATCCTGGCTTAATTCCAAGCCACCGTTGAGACCCTAGATCCCTTCTGTAATTCAAGAATTAAGTGAGACAAACAAATGGCTGCAAAAGAAGTCAAATTCGGTTCTGACGCCCGCGAGAAGATGCTTAAAGGCGTCGACATCCTCGCAAACGCAGTAAAAGTAACACTCGGCCCTAAAGGCCGTAACGTTGTTCTGGATAAAGCATTCGGCGCACCACGCATCACCAAAGACGGTGTTTCTGTTGCGAAGGAAATCGAACTTGAAGACAAGTTCGAAAACATGGGCGCACAGATGGTGCGTGAAGTTGCTTCCAAAACCAACGACATTGCTGGTGACGGTACAACAACTGCGACAGTTCTGGCGCAGGCTATCGTTAAAGAAGGTGCAAAGTTCGTTGCCGCTGGCATGAACCCAATGGACCTGAAGCGCGGCGTTGACATGGCAACTGCAGCAGCTGTTGCAGACCTGACCGCACGTTCCAAGTCCATCTCTTCTTCTGACGAAGTTGCACAGGTTGGCACCATCTCCGCTAACGGCGACACCCAGATCGGTGAAGACATTGCTGAAGCAATGCAGCGCGTTGGCAACGAAGGTGTTATCACCGTTGAAGAAGCTAAGTCTCTTGAGACCGAGCTTGAAGTTGTTGAAGGTATGCAGTTCGACCGCGGTTACCTTTCTCCATACTTCGTCACCAACGCTGAAAAGATGATTGCTGACCTTGAAAAGCCACTCATTCTCCTCCACGAGAAGAAGCTTTCCAACCTGCAGCCAATGCTTCCAATCCTTGAAAGCGCTGTTCAGTCTTCCCGTCCACTGCTGATCATTGCAGAAGACGTTGAAGGTGAAGCACTGGCAACTCTGGTTGTGAACAAGCTGCGCGGTGGCCTGAAAATTGCTGCTGTTAAAGCTCCTGGCTTCGGTGACCGTCGTAAGGCAATGCTCGAAGACATCGCTATCCTGACTGGTGGTACTGTGATCTCCGACGATCTCGGCATCAAGCTGGAAAACGTGACTGTTGACATGCTCGGTACTGCTGACAAGGTGAACATCACCAAGGAAACCACTACCATTGTTGATGGTGCTGGCGACAAAGCAGACATCGAAGCACGCGTTTCCCAGATCAAAGCTCAGATCGAAGAAACTTCTTCTGACTACGACCGTGAAAAGCTGCAGGAACGTCTTGCCAAGCTTGCTGGTGGTGTTGCAGTTATCCGCGTTGGCGGTGCAACTGAAGTAGAAGTTAAAGAGAAAAAAGACCGCATCGACGATGCCCTGAACGCAACACGCGCTGCTGTTGAAGAAGGTATCGTACCAGGTGGTGGTTGTGCTCTGCTTCGTGCAAAAGCTGCTGTTGAGAAAGTATCTTCCGAGAACGTTGACATTGAAGCTGGTATCAAGATCGTTCTTCGCGCTCTTGAAGCTCCAATTCGCCAGATTTCTGAAAACTCTGGTGTTGAAGGTTCTATCGTTGTTGGCAAGATCCAGGACAACATTGGCGACGAAACCTTCGGCTTCAACGCTCAGACCGAAGAATACGTCAACATGATTGAAGCTGGTATCATCGATCCAACTAAGGTTGTTCGTACTGCTCTTCAGGACGCTGCATCTGTAGCTGGCCTGCTGATCACTACTGAAGCAATGGTTGCTGAACTGCCTAAGAAAGATGGTGGCCCTGCAATGCCTCCAATGGACGGCGGCATGGGCGGCATGGGCGGCATGGGTTTCTAAGCCAAGCTATCCAACGCTTAAACAAATTAGGGCACCTCACTCGGGGTGCCCTTTTTTGCACTGTCACCAATAAACCAGCTGGGAATTAGCACCTCATGAGTGAACAAAAACAAAAAAATCATGATGTTTGGCAAGCTGTCAAAGACCAAATGTCCGATACCAAACTCCCAATTAAATTGAGAAATAATGTTCCCGACGGAAGTTATTACGACATCAAGTTCGGCATACCGAGCGCTTACCTGAGCCTCCACTATCTGGATCAGGAAAACTGCGCGAAAGTTATGATCAACTTCAGGAATGAGCGCGGCGAGGTATGCTTCAAAGAACTACTCCGCCAAAAAGAACATGTAGAAACAGAGATCGGCGCATCGCTTGATTGGGACCCTGCAGAACATGCTCAATATTGCAGTATAGTTTTGTGGAAAAAAGACGTTGATCTTGGCACCAACACGACAATGTCCGAACTTGCAGACTGGTACGTTACCTGGTTAGGAAACTTCCATAAGGCACTCTTCCCTCTGCTATCTGCAATCCCAAAGTAGCAATCGAAATGAAAGCACCCGAAGTGGTGCTCTTATTTTTTCTGCGTTACACTTCAGTTTGTTCTGTCTTTAAACAATCATCCTGTTCTACCAATCTGCTTTAGCTGACAATCGGAAGAGTCTCATATGAAAAATCGCGTGGCGTTGGTTTTTGGTGCAACTGGATTGATTGGCAGTGAGGTGGTCCGGTTGCTACTTGCCAATCAGGAGTATGGTGAAGTCCATGCGCTTGTACGCAAAGATCCCGGCATCGAGAATGATAAACTCCATGTGCATCGGACCGATTTCAGTGATCTTTCCGCAGTTGAGCTACCAAGCGGTGTTACTGATGTATTTTGCTGTTTGGGGACAACGCAGAAGAAAGCTGGCTCGAAAGAGGCGTTTTACGCGATTGACTTCCAGCTTGCCTACGATCTTGCGCGGTTGGCGCGTGAAGCTGGTGCAGAGCAGTTTCTCATGGTTTCTTCGATTGGGGCTGCGGCGGGCAGTTCCAATTACTATCTGAAGGTCAAAGGGCAACTTGAAGAGGCGGTTCGCTCGCTCTCTTTCCCTTGCACGAAAGTGTTCCGCCCCTCGTTGTTATTGGGCGAGCGTCAGGAGCAGCGTTTTGCCGAGGGGCTGGCTGGATCAGTGCTGCCATATCTTTCGTTTCTCTTCCAAGGTCCTTTGCGCAAGTATCACCCGATTGAGGGTGCCGCTGTTGCCCGCGCACTGGTTGCCTGCGCCCTTGAAGGCGGGAATGGGTTCCGCGTTCTGGAAGGCGACGAGATTGCCAAGAGGGCTGGCTGATCGAAAAATCTTATCCCCTTCCCCTAAATCACCCGCCATACTGTTTTCATGTTCACGTAAACGGGCAGCTGGCGGAGCGACCGTCAGTTCGGCGTGGGCTGGGCGGGGCTACCGGGAGACATAACGCATCTTCCGGCGGGTTCGTTGAAACACCCCTTGAAAGTCTTTAGTGCAGGGACCAAGCGGAAGCTGGTCACCCGATGGGCGTCTACACTGGCAGGCGTTTACCTGTCACCGATATCCTGTCTGTCTTTGACAGGCGTGGGTGTCGTTGGCAGGGCCTGCTCCCAATGTCTTTCGGTGGAGACCTTGTTTCATACAAAAACGCCCGGGTAAGGCGAGCAGCCGATGCCGAAGAAACATAACTACTTACCATGCGCAGGTATTGCCTGCTCGCCTTGCTCATCCCGTATCTCGGGGCTCCAATCTTCAACACCGCATGGAATGCCATGTGGTGCATTTGGTGCTTGTTGGCGTAAGTCTCCAGCCGCCGGTTCCTGCCCTAGTTTTTGCCCTGTTTGTGGAACAGGACGTAGATATCTTCCAGCGAAACACCTTTGGTCTCTGGTGCGCGGCGGATGGCGTAGACGGTTCCGATACAGCAGCATATGGCGAAGAACAAGAAAATCTCGTTGATCGTGAAAAGCTCGTTCAGCCTTGGAAAGCCGAAGACCACGAGGAATGTGAAGACCCAGTTGACGGTGACCGCAATCACCATGCCTTTGGCCCTCAGATAGTTCGGGAACACCTCTGACATGTAAACCCATGGCAGCGGCCCCATGGAGAGGGAGTAGGAAATCACATAGAGGCACAAACCTGTCACTGACAGGGCGGTGCCGAGATCACTTTCCATCAGAAATCCCGCAACAATCAGGAACTGGGAGAGTGCGCAGGCAGGCAAGCCGTAGACCATCAGGGGCCGCCTGCCAACGCGATCAAGGAGGAACAGGCTGGCGGCAGCGGCCAGTGCCAGTGCAGAGCCGAGACCAACTGTGGCGGAGAGCCTGCTGGCCTGTTCGGAAAACCCCAGATCGCCAAACAATTCCGGCGCGTAGAGGATTACGGCATTGATGCCACTGAGTTGCTGGAAGAGAAAGGTTATGACCGTAAAGCTTGTGATCGGTCGGTTTCTTGAATTGAAAAGGTCCAGCCAGCCGCCTTTTTGGTCCGCCACTTCGGCAAGGTCTTCTTCGATCCTTTTGACGTTGGCCTTGGCCCAGTCCTCGGGCTGCTTTGGTTCAATCCTGGCAAAGACTGTTCTGGCTTCGTCCGAGCGGTTTGCCATGACGAGCCAGCGGGGGCTTTCCGGTGCGCTCCAGATGCCATAGAGCAAGAGAGCGCCGGGAATGGCGGAGAGCAGGAACATGAATTGCCAGCGGTTGATGGTCTCGGCGCTATAGCCAAGATCCAGCGTAATCAGATTGGTCAGATAGCCAATCAGAACGCCGAAGGAGATCATGAACTGGAACGCCCCGAGCAAGCGGCCCCGAATTTTGCGTGGCGCTATTTCGGAGACATATTGAGGGCCTGCCATTGAGGACAAGCCAATTCCCATGCCGATGAGAGAGCGGGCAAAGGTGAGCACATAAAGGTCTTGCGCGATGCCGGAAAGTCCGGCTCCTGCGATAAACAGAAATGCGGCGATGATGACAGTTGTCCGCCTGCCATATGCATCGCTGAGATAGGCGCTCAGGTAGGCGCCGATCAATCCACCGATGGACAGGGACGCAACCAGCAGGCCGCCCCAATAGGCGGAGAAGTGGAACTGGGCTTCAATTGGCTCGTAAGCGCCAGCGATAACCCCTTCGTTGTAACCGTAGAGCATTCCGCAGAGCACGGCGATGCCTGCCAGAAGGACAATCATGCGCAATCCTTTCGAAACCAACAGGAAGTATAGGCGCAGGCCTCTAACCAACCAGAGGACACATCGCTGTGAATTGAAGTGTTTTTGACAAGACCCTACTAACAGTTCGCTATCTTCCAGAAAGGCTAGGTAGCTGTTTCCAGCCATCTCATTGGGATGAAGGTCTTTGTGTAGTGCTTGTAGGAAATAACAACTCTGCGCTTTGCTAGGACTTATCCTTCAACTAAGCTTTCCAGCTATAATTGTGCTCAGGATATTTTGCAGTGCGCCACCCTTTATCACTCAGGACATACTATGATTGTGCTTCAGACCTTCCCCTCAGACCGCTTTGACGCGTTTCGGGTTCTATCCCTCTCAGAATACGCACAGGATCTGATGGAAAATCGGCGGATGGATGAGCAGGCTGCACACCAATTGGCCAGTGAGGGTTTGTCAAAAGCCTTTCCCGAGGGGAAAAGCACTGAACAGAACAAGCTGCTCAGCATCGTGAGCAAGACGGAGGCTGGCGAGGTAGAAGTTGGCTTTCTGTGGTACGCGCTTCACGATGACGGCTCGGCCTTCATCATGGACTTTATGATGTACGCGGACCATCGCGGTAAGGGATATGCATCCAAGGCGCTTGAGGCTTTGAAGAGCATGTTCAAGGCGGAGGGGCTAACACGCGTTGGGCTTCGTGTTGCGCCTGACAATCACGTGGCTATCCGCACTTACGACAAGGCTGGCTTTAACGTGACCGGATGGAACATGTCTGCGGAGCTATTGTAGGAGCAGAATGAAGCTTCATTTCAGGATATATTGAATGAGTATTACCTATCTACGCCCCGAGCGTTTCACTATTTCAGATCTGAGTGCGAAGTCCCAGTTTTTGGAGATTGCCGCTAATTGTGTTTGGCAGGAGTGGTGGCACGCCAAGGGCGTTTCCCAGGCGCACATCCTCAACAGGACGCGAGAATCTCTCGATAATGCTTCCGTACCATCAACTTTTATTGCTCATGAGGGCGAAGAGTTTTTAGGCTCTGTTGCGTTAATCTCGAATGACCTCGACTCTCGCCCACAGTACACTCCTTGGGTTGCCGCATTGCTGGTGCAACCAGAACAACGAAGCAAAGGGGTTGCCACACATTTGGTTAATGAGTTGGAGACCTTTGCAAAAAGCAGCGGCATCGACAGGCTTTATCTTTGCGCTATACGCCCGCTAAGGCAATTTTACGAGACAAGAGGCTGGGTCTGTATAGAGGAAGATGTAGATGGGCTGGATGTGTTCGATAAACAGCTATAAGGCTCGCGCGGTTTGACGTTTTGTTGAACTGACTTCATTTCGGCCCTAGGGTGGTCCCTGTTAAATTTTAATCAGTTTCAACCCATAGTCTGATTTAAGGATTTGAGATGAGTGCACGTAAAGCTGTAAAGGCTCTTGCCGTTCTTCCTTTGCTTTATGCTGTCAGCCAGCCGGCGCAAGCTGCTGAGACTGAGACAGCGATCTTTGCAGGGGGATGCTTTTGGTGCGTTGAGTCCGACTTTGACAAGATTGATGGCGTTCTTGAAACCACCTCCGGCTACACCGGGGGACGGACCGAGAACCCGACCTACAAGCAGGTTTCAGCAGGGGGTACAGGACACCTCGAAGCGGTGGAAGTGACGTTTGATCCTGCGAAGGTGTCCTATGAAGAGCTGCTGACAGCCTTTTGGCATTCTGTGGACCCGACGGATGCCGGTGGTCAGTTCTGTGATCGCGGTGAGAGTTATCAGACAACCATCTTTGCAACGACACCGGAACAACTGAAAGAAGCTAAAGCCTCCAAGGCGGCGCTTGCAAAATCCGGCGAGCTTAGTGCGCAGATCGTGACACCAGTTCGCGCTGCGAGCACGTTCTATGATGCAGAAGATTATCATCAGGACTATTATCAGAAGAACCCGGTTCGCTATAAATTCTACCGCTACCGCTGCGGTCGTGATCAGCGGGTGAAGCAGGTTTGGGGGCCGAATGCTTACAAAGGTATCCCCGGTGAGCACTGAGGGCATACTATAGAGCGTTGATAGACCAGAGCGTTTTCTCTGGTCTCTTGTATGGCAGGGTAGTTATTCCGGCAATGAGCAGGCAGCGTTTTAAGAGTTGCTAGTGCTCGTAGTACATCCGGTAGATTGCGCCAGCAGAGTCGTCAGAGATCAGCAAGGAGCCATCACCGAGTTCCACCACATCGACGGGGCGGCCAAGGTAATTATCATTGCCATCAATCCAGCCGGTGGCAACAATGCTTGGAACCCCTGCTTCTTCCTGTTCGTTGACGGGCACAAACACAACGCGGGCACCAATCGGGACAGACCTGTCCCATGACCCATGCTGGGCGATAAAAATACCGCCCTTGTACTCTTCAGGGAACATATCGCCCTGATAGAACATCATACCAAGGCTGGCAGCGTGGGCGTCCAGCTCGACTTCCGGGTCTATTACGCCGTCTGGCACGGGCTCATCGATATATTCATGCGTGCGAACAGTTCCGCCGCCATACCATGGGAAGCCGTAATTTTTGCCCGGCTCTGTGACCTTGTTCAGCTCTTCCGGCGGGATATCATCTCCCATTCCGTCTACCTGATTGTCGGTAAACCAGAGGTTGCCGGAGTTTGGATTGAACTCCAGACCAACCGAATTGCGGATGCCGGTGGCGTAGACCTGACGCTCCATGCCTTCTGTATTGATGGAAATGATGCCGCCAATACCCAGACTGTTATAGAGCTTCAACTTCTCCTTTGGTGTCACGTTGTAAGGCTGACCAAGAGAGATATAGATGCGGCCATCCGGGCCCTGATCACACACACGGGAGGAGTGGTTGAAGCTTTCTTCTGAAGGCGGAATAAGCATTCCCTGCCCGACCAGTACCTTTACCTCAGGGTCGCCCTGCTCCTTGTTTTCCAACGCATTGGGGAAACTGACAACACGGTTCTGCTCTGCAACAATGAGTGAGCCATCCTCGGTGAAGCACACACCATTGGGGAGGATAAAGGACTGGCCCGGTGCAAACTCGCGAACCTCTGCGGCCTTTTGGGTATCCTCATCTTGTGTGAGAACCCAAACCCGGTCTGAGGTTGTTCCAACAAATACGGTTTTTCCATCAGGAGCGACGGCCATATGACGAGCATCAGGAACAATGGCATAAGGTTCGATGCGGAATCCTTCCGGCATCACGATGACTTCAGCCGTGCGGTCAAGGGCATCCATTTCACTTGTAGTTTGTTCCTCAAACTGGGTCGGCACGCCATCAACCGTTTCAGTGATGGTTGCGGCCAGCGATGTGGTGAGCAGCAAGCCATAGGCGCACGCTGTCAGGACACCATAGAGAACTGGTTTGCTCGTACACATGGACTTTTCTCCCTCACCGACCGAGCCCCCCATCGCCGGGAACTCATCCCGGGGCAGCTCACGTTTTCGCTTTTCCTGCATCTTTTTTCGGAAAACCGGCATTCACTTTTCAAGAATACGCGATGAAGTTTGACTGAGAAAACGTATCAGATTATTCCGAATTATCTGCATGTGTGAGCCGCTATAATGCGCTCATTCAAGGTCTGAGGAGAATACCCAGATATGACGGGAATTCGGTTTATACAACCACAAAAATTGAAGGTAATCACTTAGCGGAAGTTGCGTTTTGTGGTGCTAGAATATGACACAATCGAAGTTTGATCGTGTGGACAACGAACTTAAGAAAGGTGCCCACTTGAAATTGCCTCATTTTCGTGCCAAATCCTACGCATCATCAAGAGAAGGGCTGGCGCCCTCGCCAACCTGCCAAACCGGGCAAGGTGGTCTCCGCCAAAAGGGATGTGGTTTCGATGTGAGGACACTGTCTTCATCATTCGCAACAACCAAGCGGTAGTTTCTATGGATTTTGCGCCAGTCCTCCTCGGGAAACCGATGGAGGATTTAATGTTTGATCTTGCTAGTCAGCCACAGTCTGCATGGCAATCATATGTATCTGAATATGTACCTCAATCTTTGAGGGAAGCCGTCGCACATCTGGCCGACGAGTTTAATGCTGCCTATTTGCTGGATTGTCTGATCTTAGAAAAAGGCCTTCGCAGCCGCCTGCTTTCCAACTGTACGCGCCAGGCTCACACACCCCTTACGACAAGTGAGCGAACTGACCGTTTTGCAACCCTGCTGCGGTTGTGGGCGGAAGGCTGTCATACGGTTGTTGACGAGCGTCTGTTTGCGGATACCGTGCGCAGACGCCCACAAGAGCTGGAAGCCCTTCGTCACTACTTCAGGCAAAATGCCTTGCGCTCAAAGAAGCGCAATCTCAGCTAAATGAATTTGTAGTTCAAGACCTCGTTCAGGCTGCCTGATTGCCGAATTTGGCAGGAGGCTTGGCAAACGGGTCTGCAAACATTGCGAGCCAAAGGCTCTGCGCAATACGCTGCGCTGTTGCCATCAGGAGCGGAGCAGCCTCAGGAGAAAAGATCGCGTTCACTTCGCCTTCAAACAGGTCCATCCATTCATGGAAGTTCTGGGTGGTGACACCTTCAATCCGCATGTGCGCCGGAACAGGTTTGCCCTTATAGCTTCCGGTCTTCAGCAGAACTGACGCCCAGAAGTGTTTCATCTTGTTCAGATGCGGTGCCCAATCATCACCCATCTCTCTTAGAAAGATCGGCCCCAGCGTTTCGTGATGACGGATCTTGCCGTAAAAGCTCTCGACCAACTGGTTGATCTGAGCTGGTGTGATTGAGTGATCAAGTGGTGTTCGTTCGCGTGCTGGCATAACAGAAATTTTTGATGACACAGCGTTTCCCTCTTTTTGTTCTGTGGCACAGTTATGCGTTGTTGAACTTCGCCCGTTGTTCCTCGGCAATTTCGATGGGTTTGCCATCATCATCAACAGCAACAAAGGTGAACTGAGCGTTTGTAACCTTTTCGCGGATGCCAAAGCGATGGCGCAGTGCCCAAGCTTCAATGGCAAGCGTGACCGAGGTTCTGCCGATGCGGAGAACGTGCGTGTACACGCACATCACATCACCTACTTTCACAGGGCGGATAAAGGTCATGCTGTCGATCGCAACCGTTACAACACGTTCCATGGTGCACTGGCTTGCGGCGATGCCGGCGGCAATATCCATTTGGGAGACAACCCAGCCGCCGAAGATATCTCCGGAGGCATTTGTGTCAGCCGGCATGGCCATAGTGCGGGTGGTCAGTTCGCCAGTTGGTTGCTCTTCTTCAGCAGCCTGTGTTGTATCGCTCATAACTTAAGTGCTCCGTCCATCCATCTAACCAAATGCTATGCATGGCGAAGCATAATCACTCAAGCAGGGATCATCGCCATATGAAAGCAATCAACAACCTGAGTCGCACATTTCATCGTATCGGCCCGAGCGGTCTCAGCAACGCATTCCTCGACTGCACTTTCGAATAAATTCAGCCAGCTGGCAATATCTTCACTGCATACCTGCTTTGCAGCATCACGATATGCACTGATAGGACGGCCAGAATAGCTCATGTCCTTCATGAGAGCAGAACTCCAGAACCGAACCGCCTGCGCTTCGTAGTCGTCCCAATCGTAGTTCAGCTTGTTCTCGACAACGCCAGCAAGCTTTTCACTCTGACGCAGTTTTTCTGAATGACTGGCGATCAATGCGCGAACTTGCGCGTGTGTCAGGTCAGGGTGAACTGGTGTAGCTTCATCCTGTGGGCGAATGTCAAAATGCTGATAGGTCATCACAGTGTTTCAGGAGCCTTGTGGGGACAAGGCCCATGCCCTTTTTTGTTGTTTTTGGTCGCTTGTGCTCGAAAACCGTATCTAGAGCTCTGCAGCAGCGCGCAGCACCTCTGGTTTTTCAAGGCAGTAGTATCCAGAGAGGCGGCTGATTACGCCTTCTCGTTTCCAGACATTGAGGACGCGGCTGACGTTTTCACGTGCGCCACCAGCCATATTTGCGATCTCAGCCTGAGAAATCTTGTAGTGCACCAGAATCTTGTTGTTATCGACCTGTTTGCCAAACGTTTCAGAGAGTTGCAGAAGTGTCTGAGCAACACGGCCATTAAGCGGCAAGAACGAGCGCGCGGCCAGCGCATCGTTGGAGCGGCGCAGGCGGGTTGCCACGATCTGGAGCATGTGGCGGTAAACCGCCGGGTTTTCATCGGCATAGCGATAGAATGCAGCTTTGGAGATAAACGCGAGCTGGCTCGGCTTTAGTGCAGTAACAGTTGCGGAACGTTCACTGCCATCGAGCAGCGCAATTTCGCCAACCAGAGACCCTTGCCCGAGCACCGCAAGCAGTTGCTCGCTACCATCTACGGACACCACCGAGACCTTCATGCTGCCTTCGATGATTGCGTAACAGCCGTTGCCCGGATCGCCAGCCTTGAAGAGAACCGCGCCGGATTTCAAGGACATGGGCTGTGCGATCTCGGAGAGACCATGTGCATGCTCCTCTGCCAAGCCAGACAGTGAGAAGCTGTTTTGAAGGAGTTCTTTAAACTTGGTCATCTTGCCGCTTGGTCCTGACGCGCCGTTGCTTTAAGTTTTTTAGTTTAAGCTGCATCAATATAATTGATGATTTTAATTAGATCTACGATGCGGCTATTTTGTGACCGGTATCACAGAGATATTCATTGGTTTAATGCAAATTAAGGGTGATCATAAATACCCCAACGTTTATGGCAATTTCAATAGGAACGATCTCTTCAACCGCAGGAAGAGATCGTTCTTAGAATAAGAAGATATCTTTTTCCATCAAAAGAAACGGAAACTCCTCGCTTATGAGGAACTTCAGCTGGTTTTCCCGGGATGATCGCTGACGCACGCTTTTCTTTTTGACTGGTTGGGCCTGCTCTTCAGGATAGGACGGACGACACAGGACCATTGCTGAGTCCTGAGCCTCGTTGATGCCGTGCCAGAAGAAATCTCTCAAATCTGTATCTTCATCGGCCATGGGCAAGTCTGGTCCGCAGGCAATTGCCTTCAAACCAGCCCTTGTAGCACGTTTGGTTATGGCGTTGCTTGTTCGGCTCCCCCCAGCGGGCAGTACCAGCGCAGGCTCGCGCCCTTTCATCATTGTCAGGACGGTGATCAGTGCTGAATGGACTGCAGGATGCTTTGCAAGGTTGCCCTGAATGGCAACAAAGGCTGGCGGACGGGCATAGACCTCTTCAAACAAATCGACCTGTGCAGCGATCTCAGCGGCGATTGCTTCTTCCGGGAGCATCTTCATGGGGCTGCGGATTGAGTACCACCACGATGCCGGGAAAACGTCTCCGAATACGGTGCGGCCAAAATCTGTCAGTGGACCTGCGGGTTTTGTGAGGGTAACGGTCAGGCCGACCATGGTCTCATGCTCGGCCCATGCCACCACATCACGCAGCTGATAGAACTCCCTTGACCACATCTCGCCGGTGACAACACAGCCTACAGCAGACAGCCGGCCTGCGATGATCAGATCGCAGATCGCACGGTCAACGCCGTAGCTTTGGCCAAATTCCAAGCTCGTCAAGAGGATGCGCTTCATCGCGCGTATCTCCCAATCCCAAAGGTTCAGGAGTACATTTAACAAAGCCTGCAAATTTAACGCAACGGAATCTCACCGGATTCAGTTGGATTTCAGGGGCTCTTTGGGCTCTGATAACCGATAGATCCGTATATTCTCAATAGTTGTTTTTCCGAATAATCCCTTATTCTCTCGGGGGATAGTTTCCAGAAGTTCAACCTGATTGAAATTCTCCGCCAGCCTTTGCGAATGGTCTCTTCTTTCTTCCGTAACGTACAACATATTGCTGTATTCGGGGTTTTGAAGACTATCGGGAATCATTGCATAGCGCATTCGCTCCGGGATTCCGTAGACCATGAGGTCCGTATCTTTGAGCATATTCGAGGCCCGACCAGTCATTCCGTAGCTGGTTGTGGCAATCCAATCTATGTTATTTGCTTGTGCCAACCGGGCCACTTCATCGCCTATCTCCTGCCAGCCGCGCATCTGATGGGTCGGGTCTTTGCGGGCCAGCGAGGTGTTGAGTGGTGTGTAGGCGTGGACATAGACCAAGCCGGTTAAAACGAAACCAAGCACAACAGCCGTTGGTGCAAGCACTTTAAACCAGCGACCAATATTCTCGGGCGGATATGCGGCTGCGACGGCTGCGAATAGGGCAAGTGTCGGATAAATCGGCGCGGGCCAATTGCCCTGGACACGTGAATGCAGGGAATGGAAGAACAGGTAGATCAAGAACGGAACAATGGTCAGCACCAACAGGCTTGCGGCGTTGTCATGCTTGACCGTTTGTTTGAGAAGACGCCACAGGCCAACCATAGCGATGATGAAGACAAGCGGATTGAGCAGACCGGCAACTGCGCCGATGAACTCACCGATATACTTGACTGAATAGCCTTCCGGCACGGAGCGACCGAACTGTTTGACGAATGAGATCCACTCGTGCTGTTCGTTCCAGTACAATACCGGTGAGAAGATTGCGATTGCCAGAACACCGCCGAGCCAAAGTTGCCATGACAGCAGGTATCTGCGGTTTTCGGGCACCCACAGTAGCCAGAGGACAATTCCGGCACCAAGGAACAGCACGGAGTATTTGGCGAGCAGTCCCAATCCGGCGAAAATGCCAACCAGTATCCACCAGTTCGCGTTTTTGGAGACCGACAGCTCTGCCATCCCCCAGAGCGCCAGACCCCAGAAGAACACCGAGGGCGCATCTGGCGTGGCGAGCAGTGAGCCGACGCCAATCAACAAGCTGGCGTTGAGGAAAAGGACTGCCCAGCCCGCGACGCGCATGTCAAAAAGGATTTTCGCCGTGCGCCAGAGAACGAGCGAGCCGATTGCGGAAGATAGAATGAAGATAAAACGCACACCCAGCGCGGTGTCGCCAAACAAGGTTTGTCCAAGCCAAATCCAATAGGCAACCATCGGCGGGTGATCGTAGTATCCCAACGCAGGATAGAGACCCCACAAACGGTAGTAGGCTTCATCCTCAACCAGATCGATATTCATGCCTGTTGCCAGCCGTGCCAACGTAAGCACAGCCACAATCAGGATAAGATTGGTTGGACGCAACCAGAAGCTCAGCTGCTTTCCCGCAGAATTTCCCTGCATTTAAACTCTTTCCTCTGAGGGCTTTAACTTCGGCTTTAAGAATAGTTTATCTGAAAACCGATTTCCAATTTCTTGGAGTTAGCCTTTGCGCCATGTAAGTGCGTTAGAAACGACGTAATTCCAAACTGCGCCCATAACAGCACCCGCTGCCCCAGCAAACCACCAGATTGGCTGATTGGTGTAGATCAACTCAGCTACACCAACATTTGCCAGAATACCAAAGCTGCAAATCACATAGAATGTAAAAAGACCTCTGATCCAGGCAAGACCGTGCAAGCGGCGATCACGGTAAGTCAGACGGTTGTTGAGGAAAAAGTTGGAAGTCATCGCGACGAAGGTTGCGACCAACTGCGAGATTCCAAATGGCATGCCAAAGATTGAAAGCAGCATCTTCAGAGCGATGAGGTGCACAACGACACCGGTTGCGCCAACCATGGAGTACATGAGAAAGCGGACAGAGATCTTGTCGTCGAAGATCTTGGAAACCAGCAGACCGAGGTAGTCCATGGTTACCAGAGTATCGAGTTTGCTTTCGCCGTGTTGGCGTTCGCGGAATATGAAGGGGAGTTCGTTGATGCGCAGAGCGCCTTTTCCGCTGGCGACAATATCGAGCATAATTTTGAAGCCCTGTGCGGATAAGTGCGGGGCGAGTTCGACAAACCGGTCCCGGCGCAGCATGAAGAAGCCGCTCATCGGGTCGGACAGTTCCACCCTGAGGAACTTGCGTGCCAGATTGTTGGCAAGGTTGGAGCCCCATGCACGGATGGAGGATAAGCCGGTACCCACGTCTCCGCCTTCCACATGGCGGGATGCAACACAGATATCATAGGCTTCGGAACGCAGCACCTCGAGCATTTTCGGTAGCAAGCTTTCGTCGTGCTGAAGGTCAGCATCCATCACAGCCACAAATTTGGAGCTGGAGGCCAGCATGCCTTCGATACACGCACCGGACAGGCCACGGCGACCAATGCGCTGGATGATGCGCACGCGCGGGTCACTTTGAGCAATATCCGCAGTTACTTTAGAAGTGCCATCTGGAGAATTATCATCAACAACAATAACTTCCCAAGCGACGCCAGCGAGCGCTTTGTCCAGCAGCTCAACCACGATCGGAACGTTTTCGCTCTCGTTATATGTTGGCAATACAACTGTCAGTTCAGCCGGTCCGGTGACGCGGCTATCAGTATCTCTGATCTCAGATTGTTCGGTTTTGGTGTTTGACACCATGTTTTCTCCAGTGTTCAGACCTCCCTGCCCGTGCATAAGGGAATGGTCCTTCCAATTTTTTGGGCGACCTTAGCCGCTCTTGACGCTATTGCAAGTATTGATTGGGAAATTTGCGCCGGATTGCACCCGCTTCGCGCCTTGCTCTCCCCTGCTCAATGGGCTAGGAGACTTGCAACAGCATGCTTCCCTTGGCGTGTTCTGAGACTGACTACGGGAAGCTCTTGCAACAACCCTTTTATTTCATGGATGAGACGGCCTCATGGCAAAAAAGAAAAGTGCCAAGCTCAAAGCTCGTTTACCACGCGGATTTGTGGATCGCGGACCAGCTGAACTGCAGGCAATGGAGCAGATGCTCTCCGTTATCAAGCAGACCTATGAGCTTTATGGCTTTGAGCCCGTGGAAACTCCAATGTTCGAGTACACTGATGCGCTTGGCAAATTTTTGCCAGATCAGGACCGTCCGAACGCTGGCGTGTTTTCGCTACAAGATGATGACGAGCAATGGATGAGCTTGCGGTATGACCTGACCGCGCCCCTCGCCCGTCATGTGGCCGAGAATTTTGAAAGCCTGCCAAAGCCTTACCGCAGCTACCGCGCTGGTTATGTGTTCCGCAACGAGAAGCCTGGACCGGGCCGTTTCCGCCAGTTCATGCAGTTTGATGCGGATACGATTGGTGCACCTTCTGTTTCTGCCGATGCTGAAATCTGCATGATGGCCTCGGACACTATGGAACGCCTCGGCATCTCTCGTGGTGACTATGTGATCCGCGTGAACAACCGCAAGGTGCTGGATGGTGTGATGGAAGTGATCGGCCTTGCCGGTGACGAACATGCTGAAACGCGTCTGACCGTTCTACGCGCAGTCGATAAGTTGGATCGTCTGGGCACCGAAGGCGTTAAACTGCTTCTTGGCGAAGGCCGCAAGGATGTTTCCGGCGACTTTACCAAGGGTGCTGGCCTTGGTGATGCTGAAGCAGAAAAGGTGTTGGCCTTTGTGGAAGCTGGCGCTGAGACCACAGACCAGACCATTGAGAACCTTCGCGGTTTGGTTGCAGATAGCCAAACCGGCACCGAGGGCGTTGAAGAGCTGGCGACCATGGGCAAGCTGTTTGATGCAGCTGGCTACACCGATGGCCGTGTGCTGATCGACCCATCTGTTGTGCGCGGATTGGAATACTACACCGGCCCGGTTTATGAGGCCGAACTGACCTTTGAAGTAAAAGACGAAAAAGGTCGCCCTGTCCGCTTTGGCTCTGTTGGTGGTGGTGGCCGTTATGACGGTCTTGTATCGCGCTTCATGAGCCAGCCTGTGCCTTCTACCGGCTTTTCCGTTGGTGTTTCCCGCCTGATGGCGGCGCTGACCACGCTTGGTAAACTGGGTCAGGACGAGATTGCCGGTCCTGTTGTGGTTTGTGTAATGGACAAGGATATAGATTCTATTTCACATTATCAGGCTATGGTTCAGGAACTGCGCACTGCTGGTATCCGTGCAGAAATGTATCAGGGTAACCCGAAGCAGTTTGGCAAGCAGTTGCAGTACGCAGACCGACGCAACTCACCATGTGCCATTATTCAGGGCTCTCAGGAGCGTGAAGAAGGCGAAGTACAGATTAAAGATCTCATTGAGGGCAAACGCCTTTCTGCCGAGATTGAAGATAACAAGACCTGGCGTGAGAGCCGTCCTGCACAGTTCGCTGTGAAACGGGGCGACCTTGTAGCTGAAGTCAAAAAACTTCTGGCCGCTCAGGACGACGATCGCAAAAACCAAAGCGAGAACTAATATGACCTTGGGGGATAACCGCAGTTTGGCGTTGAGCCAGCTCTTTCGGAATGCGGGTTATGAAGAGGCGACCCCGCCAATCTTGCAGCCAGCCGATATTTTTCTGGATCTGGCTGGTGAAGACCTACGGCGCCGCCTTTTCCTGACCACTGGAGAAGACGGGCAAGAGCTATGCTTGCGTCCTGACTTTACCATTCCGATTGCCCGACACTATCTGGAAACAGGTGACGCGGGTCGCACTGCGGCGTTCTCTTATGTTGGACAAGTGTTCCGCCATCGCCCCGGACAGCTGGGTGAAACCATGCAGGCCGGTGTTGAATCCATTGGCCGCACAGATGAAGAACAGGCGGACGCGGATATGCTGGCGCTTGCTCTTGAGGCGTGTTCCAGCCTTGGCCTTGCCTCCCCACGCATTCGTGTGGGGGATGAGGGCCTGTTCACTGCCGTTCTGCAAGCGCTTGAAATTCCAACGGTTTGGCAGCGTCGTCTGCGGGATGTATTCGGCGAGCGAGATCGGCTGGATCAGGTTATCGGGCGCATGGGCGGGTCTGACGCCCAGCCGGATGCGAAGCTTGGCTTCCTTGCTGCACTTGAGGGCCGTGATCCTGAAGCGGCTGTGGCTGCTGTTGAGGATATCCTCTCGCTTGCGGGAATTTCTGCGGTTGGCGGACGTACGGCTCACGAGATTGCGGAGCGCTTTATGGAGCAGGCTGCGCTTTCTGCCGGGTCTGGCATCGACAAGGATGTGATTGGCCGGCTCACCGAGTATCTGAACGTGTCCGGTCCTCCCCCTGCGAAAGCGGTTGAGACCTTGCATGGGTTTGCCAAAGAAACCGGCCTTGATCTGGATGCTTCCATTGAGCGTCTGGCCAAGCGCACCGAGTTGATGGCAGAGCGTGGCATTGACATTTCAACGCTGGAGTACTCCGGTGATTTTGGCCGCCGTCTTGATTACTACACCGACTTTGTCTTTGAAATTCATCATGAATCCAGTGAACATCTGGGACAGGTGATCGGTGGTGGCCGCTACAACAAGCTGGTGGAACGCCTTGGTGCGCCGAATAGCGTTCCCGCTGTTGGCTTTACAATCTGGCTGGACCGCGCTTTTGAGGGAGCAAGCTGATGAGCTCTAATCTTATTCTTGCTATTCCTTCCAAGGGTCGCTTGCAGGAGATGACCCACGCGTTCTTTGCGCGTGCTGGTTTGACTGTGAAGCGTCCGGGTGGGGATCGTAACTACCGCGGTACTTTGAAGGGCGTGGACGGCGTTGAGATCGCCTTCCTGTCTGCTTCTGAGATCGCCCGTGAGATTGCAGCTGGTACGGTTCACTTCGGCATTACCGGAACGGATCTGGTCAACGAGAACATCGACCGCCCTGAGGAAAAGACGCATATCATCACCGCTCTTGGTTTTGGCCATGCCGATGTTGTGATTGCGGTTCCTACAGCGTGGATTGATGTGACCACTATGGCTGATCTTGCTGATGTTGCTTCTGATTTTCGGGCGCGGCATGGTCGCCGCCTGCGCATTGCAACCAAGTATGTGAACCATACACGGCAGTTTTTTGCAGCAAAAGGTATTGCGGATTACCGTATTGTTGAGAGCGCTGGCGCGACGGAAGGCGCGCCTGCTGCTGGTTCTGCGGAGCTGGTGGTGGACATCACCTCAACCGGTTCCACGCTGAAGGCCAACAACCTGAAGATCCCAGAGGATGGCGTGATTGCCCGCTCTCAGGCCCACCTTGTGGCGTCTACGACGGCTAATTGGGATGAGAATGCTTTGCAGGCTGCCCGCCTGATGCTGGACCGTATCACTGCGCAAGATAACGCGCATAACTTCAAGGAAATGCGGACTGTGGTCGCCGATCCTGCGAGCGTGCTGGAGAAGGTTTCAGCGCTTGGATGTGTCGCCCCGTTTGGCGTGGAGGGCTCCTCCTTGGTGCTGCACTGCCCTGCTTCCAAGGTTCCAGAATGTGCGGATAAGTTGCGTGCGGAAGGGGCACAAATGGTCACGGTCACACCGCTGGACTACGTGTTCCACACCGCAAACCCCCTTTTTGAGCCACTGGCCGCAAAAGTCACCAAGTAAGACTTAAGGCACTGATAAAAATAACGAAACGCACTCCAAACCGGGGTGCGTTTTTTTGTGCGTTGGTTTGCGTTATTTAGGTGATTCCCTGCGTTGGTTTGGGGAACGGAAGATTTTCAGTCTGAGACCGCAGATCTCGTCCACGGATAGATGATCAAAGCGCATATAGCCTCAACGGGGAACATAGCTTCCCTTCTCTGCAGTCTTGAAGCTTAAAGGCAGTCTGATTTCCGACTATCGAGTCTACGTGGATGTCACTCCGCTGAAAAATCAACGAAGCACCCCTGAGATCTTCCAATTCATGTCACTTGAGAACATAAACTACTCTTACCTCTCCCAATCTATGGAATTTGAAAACATACCCCTTTAGGGACCACAAGATAGGCGGTTCGATGGTGCGAGCATCTCAGGCAGGTTTTCGTTCAGACATTGAAGGTATGAGAGGCGTTGCGGTACTTGCTGTACTCCTCTTCCATTTCAGGCTGCTTGGCGTCGAGGGCGGCTTTGTCGGGGTCGATATCTTTTTTGTTCTTTCCGGCTACCTGATGACACACATTGTTTTGTCAGAACGGTTTGTCTGGTCACCAGGAGGGGTGTTTGGATTTTATAGAAAACGTTTCTGGCGGATCGCCCCTGCCTATTATGTGACCTTGATTGTCACCATGCTCACTATTTTTATTACTGGCTGGACCCATGGATTGCCTGAGCTCTTTGGGAATTTTGTTCCAGCTTCGTTTTTTGCCTATAACATCACCGCCCCTCACGGCCAAGGATATTTCGCGACTACAGCAAACTTCAAACCATTTCTGCATACCTGGTCCCTCGGGGTGGAAATGCAGTTCTATCTTATCTGGCCATTGATCTGCTTTGGGATACTGAAGTGCTCCCCAAAAGCACATATTCCGATTTTTCTTGTCATCATTGCTCTCTCCTTCATTGCCTCAGTGATCCTGGCATTCAACGATCCGGATGTCGCCTATTACTCCCTTCCCACGCGACTATGGCAGTTTGCGTTTGGTGGTGTGATCGTCTGTCTTAGGGAGAAACCGTTTGATTGGTTGGGTGCAAGGCTGGTTAGCCTGTTTCAACTTGCAGCAAGTGCGGTCATCATCTTCAGCATCTTTACAGCCAGTGGAGAGGCATGGCCCACGTTCCTTGCGCTTGCATTAACCCTGTCGGTCTCTTTCCTATTGTTTTCTGGAGATTCGCCCGGCGCGATCATCTCGTCAGCAATGAGCTGCGTCCCCCTACGCCTTCTGGGCAGGGTCTCTTATAGCTTATACCTTGTCCATTGGCCTGTTTTTGTCCTCTCCTATTCCTTTCTTGATGGCTACCTAAACAGCCCAACTCTCAGAGGCTTAGGCCTGTTAATTTCACTTGCGTTGGCACTTGTTCTCTACTTTGGCATTGAACGCCCCATGCGCGAAGTAGGAAGGACGCCCACACGATTTAGAGAGGTATCTGCCCCGATCGCTGCGACAGGGGTCCTTATGATCATGGCCTTTGTCATATCCAACACCGACCGGATGAGTTGGGTGTTCCCGCAGCAAAACCTAACCCACGTGTTGGTAGTTAATTACCGTGATACTTTCCAGCAGCACTACTGCAACACCCCGGGATGGGATCGTAATTTGTGCACCCTGGGTGATCAGCAAAAGCAGCCAGTCCAAAGTGTGATCTGGGGAGACTCGCATGCCGAGCACTTTGCATTTGGAATGAACGATGTCTTTTTGAGAGGAGAGAAGAGCTTACACCTGTTTCAAAAACAAGGCTGTGCCCCTGTAAAAGATCGTGGGAGCTGGAGCGCAACTAAGGCACGAACAGAGTGCAACACCCACAATGCGCGGGTTTTGGAGTATCTCAAGGATGAACTCAAGCCAGAGCGGATCTTTATGGCTGGGTACTGGAGCGCGAACATCTTAACGAAGGTTGACGGCGTTCGCAAAGAGGACCCGATAAAGGCCGAGCAGTTTTTCTCAAGTCTGGAAGATGTGATTGCTCAATTTGACGGCACGACAACCAGCATCACTCTTGTCAATCAAGTCCCGGCGATAAACATCCGCAATCATCTGCGCCCCTGTAAGTACGGCAGAACTGATACAAAAAAATGCGTTTTGAACCTTTCGGAAGCTGAAAAGCAAAGTGCCATCGCCCAATCCCACCTCCAAAACATTGCAGAACGCTACGATAATGTCGACTTTATTGATCCGAAAGCAGTTTTCTGCCGCGATGGCGTCTGCGAGCTTATAAAGGAAGGGCGGTTTCTATATCGCGATTATAATCACCTGAACCAATTCGGCTCCAAAATCATTGCCGAACGGCTTTTCAAATAAGTCCGGACTTGTGGTTTCTGGTGCTGCACTGCCCTGCTTCCCGCGTTCCAGAATATGCGGATAAGTTGCGCGCGGAAGGGGCACAAATGGTCACGGTGACACCGCTGGACTACGTGTTCCACACCGCAAATCCCCTGTTTGAGCCTCTGGCTGCAAAAGATCGCTAGGCAAGACTTATGGTACTGATAAAAAACACAAAAACGCACTCTCGGCTGGGTGCGTTTTTTAGTGCGTTGGTTTGCGTTACTTAGGTGATTCTCTGCGTTGGTTTGGGAAGCAGAGGGTTTTCTGGCTAAGACCTCGGATTTCGTCTCCACATAGGTGATCAAAGCAGTGAATCAGTCATCTGCTGTAGCTAACTAAAAAAGGGCCAAAATGGAGAGGAATAGACTTCATACTTGAGTAAACACTAATGTTCTGTTCGAGTTTTTGAGCGACATGTGCAGAGCCATGGTTTAATAAGCAAAAAATAAGCATTTTAAATTAGATTATGGACGAAATTAAATGGTAAATGACATCATTACTTCTCCAAGTGTGAACCTTGTTAAAGCTTCAAATATTCCGCAAATACTTACTCAAGTAAGACCTCAGTGGCAAGCTAAGAGCCTTATTCAGAGGGTTCACAGGCTTTTGGAGGTAGACCCGAGCAGTGCTTGTCAAAGGCTGCTAAACGCCGCAATACATGACCTCAGAGAAAAAATTATAATTGCAGGGGTTGACATTGCTTCGGAAGCAGCGAAGCAAAACAGACTCCCTCCTGTTACAAACGCAGATGATATAGAAAACTATTCGACGGCTAAGCTTATAGATCTCGCGTACAGAATGGGTCTTTTAAGCCGTCCGGAGTGGCGAAGAGTATCCCGCTGTTATGAAATCCGTCGTGACTTAGAGCACGAAGATGATGAGTATGAAGCTGGCGTCCAAGATTGCGTATATATTTTCAATACTTGCATTGAAGTGATCTTGTCTAGAGATCCAATACAATTGGTTAAGGTAACCGACTTCAAAGAGATAATTGAACAAGCATCGCCTAGCATTCCCGATAATGTCATCCTCGAGGATTTTCAAGGTGCGCCACCAAGGAGACAGGAGGAAATACTTAAGTTCCTTATATCCAATGCCTTAGACCAAGAGATCGCTGATGTAGTACAGCAAAACGCATATTCATGCTTGTCGTACTTGAATCCGATAACACAGCAGTCAGTTTTGGTTTCGATAGGCGAGTTTCTGCAAAAAAAGGCAGGTCGCAAAATTACCGAACGAATGGCGCGCGTTGCTCATGTGATTGGCGTCTTTCCTTATTTACGGCAGTCGGCAAGAAAAGCTTTTTTTGAACATGTATTAACTCAGATGCAGAAGGTTGGTACTAGCTGGTCTGCATATCAGCAACACGGTGAACTATTACGCTCGTTTAAAGATTACGGTGGGCTAGAAAACTGTCCTAACGAAGTCCGTGTGCTAATCCTTAAATGGTTGGTGTTAACCTATATTGGAACGCCTGGTGGTCGAACGAGCTTTGGGAATATTAGGAATGTTTATTACAGCAATACCGCCTCTCCAATTATTCGTGAGATCTTAGCAGATTCAGCAGGGGATGTTGCAAGTAAGCTAGAAGTGCTTGCAAAAGACAAAGACGTAAAGAGTGCACTTTGCACCGATCATATTATTCGGCGCTTTGATAAGCTTAGAGATATAGTTACCTCAGATTAAGTCAGAGCTATTCATGCTTCCCACGCCCTATCTCAACTACAAAGCTGTGCCTTGAAAGCGGGTGGCTATTCTGCCGTGTGCCGCAACTTGGTTAGGGCCAACACAGGACCAGCCGCGTTTTTTTTTCAGGTCTTGGGAGATAGCGGTGGAGGTTTCTGTTTTGATGAGATGGCGATCAGGTGTGACTGGAATGCTATGGGCGTTCTAGCGGCTCTCGGCTGGTGGGTGCTGTCTCTTGCTGGTTATTTGTCTGAGCCTTACCTGAATTCTCAAAGATCCCCTAACCCTAATGGTTATCACTCATATATCTCGGATTCACTTATTGATATCTAGGGATTTCTGGCAAATGGGCCGCTTGTTCAATCCTGTGACGGGTCGTTAGAGGAATCCGGCAGAGAGGTAGCCATAAAAAGGTTTTGGTTGGCAGGGCGGCGGGCCAGTGTAATTCTGAATAAAGTGAGAGCCACTTAGTGGCCGCGAGGAAACATGAGAACGCAGAGGAATAGTTGGATCATCGGCAGCTTGCTCGCCGTATCCATAGTCGGCACAGCCTATGGAGAGGACATGAATCTCACCGACCAACAACTCGAAGCTGCCATCCAGAGCCGCCTGACAGACCAACTGGGAAGTGCAGAAGAGGCAACAAGACTGAGCGATTTCTTGATGCGCGAGGTTTTGACGTGGAAACCGGCAGTAACCAACATTGATGATGCAGACAGCATTATCGCATATGCCTTTGGAAACCGCCTCGATGCCCACGGCAATCGATTACCGGGTCCGATGAACCAGCAACTGGCAGATGTTGTTGTCGATATTTATAATGAGATCCACAAGCCAGTATATGCACAGTGGGAAATTGCCGAGGAAATTGGTGACCGCATTCCAGCGGCAGATCTGGTCTCAATTGAGCCGCTGATCAACGATAATGGCGATGTGGTTTACCTGAGCACCAGAGGTGTTGCCGAAGAGGTCATTCAGCACGTAGGCGGGGCGGATAATTTGGGAACCGCCGTTGTGGTCGGTTTTTATGAACATCATCTGCGTACTGTTGAAACCTCTCGCGCTTTGGGGATTAACGCCTTTGGTCCTGAAGGATACCCCATGCCCCATAATTACGACGCAGACTCCGGCCAACCATGGACACGCGACGCCGCCAATTTCATCTTGTACGAGGTGGCAGTTCGCGCCGGCGTAGAACGTGAGCAACTCACGAACGCTCAAGGCAATTAGTCTTTATAGCCATAGATTTGAAGGTATTGGGAAGGCTGGCAACGAGGTAGCAATGATACTGCCTCGTTGATGCTGCAGCTTTGCAGCGCCCAAGCGCATCCCCTTACACAGGCCGCACCAGTGCCTCGCGTTTTGCTTCCACCACGTCGCGGCAGCAGCAGCCTTCTACGTGGTCGTTGACCATTCCCATGGCTTGCATGAAGGCGTAGACGGTGGTGGGGCCGACGAAGGACCAGCCGCGTTTTTTCAGGTCTTTGGAGATGGCGGTGGAGATCTCTGTTTTGCCGAGCTGGCGCAGGCTTGCCCAGTCGCAAACTTCAGGTCGCTGGTCGGGGGTTGGTTCCCATTTCCAGAAGTAGGCTGCGAGGGAGCCGAATTCTTCGCGCATTTCTAACGCGCGGTTGGCGTTGTTGATGGTGGAGTTGATTTTGCCACGGTGGCGGATGATGCCAGCGTCCTGCACAAGGCGCTCGATATCGTTCTGCGTGAACTTGGCGACTTTCTCAAAATCAAAGCCAGCAAAGGCGGCGCGGAAGTTTTCGCGTTTGCGCAGGATGGTGAGCCATGACAGGCCGGACTGGAACCCTTCGAGGCAGATTTTCTCAAACAGGCGGATATCGTTGGTGACAGGGTGTCCCCACTCATTATCGTGATAGGCTTGGTAGAACGGGTCGCCCCCATGCCAATAACAACGGTCCTTGCCGTCTTCTCCGCGGATGAGCCCCTCGGCAATCGGTGCTGTGCTCTGGTCCATGGCCCTGCCCTTCCCGGTCAATTTGCTTTGCGGGTTGAGCCAGACATGCTGTTTGGGTCTGCCTTCCGACACCGCTTAAAATGTTTACGTTATGTTCTCATTTAGAGCATTGGCTTGCCAAAATAGCAAGCCATTTGCAAGGCTGTTTGCCTAAAAAATCAGTCGAACAGAGCGTCGATGTCGTCCTGGGTGACGGTGCCAGCTTCCACATCCAGCGCAGGGCCGTGGAGCAGAGCTGACGCATCATCGGCTCTTTCTGCTGCAACACGCTCGGTGATTTCCTTGAAGCTTTCGATACCACCCCAGATCTCGATCATACGGATGATGCGCTCTTCCACGAAGGAGAGTGTGTTGACCACTTTGCTGATGCGCTGGCCTGTCAGATCCTGGAAGTTACAGGCTTCGAAGATGGAGACCACCTGTTCCTGAATGTCGCCCACCAGCCCTTCATGTTCAGTCGGGACCATAGGCATAATTGTTGCCGCGTTCTGGTCGATGAGCTCGGCTGCTGTCAGGATCTGCTCGGTTGCGCCTTCCGTGCCCGAGACGATTGCACCCAGCTCCATGGTCACACGGCCACGCTCGTCGTTATCAACGCTGGCTTTGCTGTGAAGGGCTGCGATTTCGGTTTTGGTTTCGGCGATGGCTTCATAGATGGCGTCCAGCTCGCGTTTAAGCTTGGCAGCTTCGCCGATCTCCTCACGCAGCTCCTCAGCAACGCGTTTGGACAGTTCCTGCGGGTCGGTTCCCGGCGAGGCGAGCATCTCTTTCAGGCTGGCGATTTCTTCCATGACCTGCTGGTGACGCAACTCTCCGCCATTGTCCTGAATGGGAGCACCTTTGTCGGCATGTTTGCTGCGCGCTCCGAACTGAGCCTCTACACGAAAGGTTTTTCTTACAACTGACATCCGAACCCCGAACCCTTGAAGCAACACTGCTTCCTAATGAAGGGCACATCGTCGTTACTCCTGTCCGGCGATGTGCTCTTTTTTGTATTCCGCCGCCGCTTCGCAAACTGGCACGGGCTCACGAAGGCTGGCTCTAAACTGCAGATATTAAACGCAATTTCGGTGGCAAGACACGCGCTTGTAACCCTCTTTGTTGATGGCCACGATTCGCGGTTCTGCACGCCGATCAGTACTCACATACTTCTTAGAGTGTTAATTATTACCTTAGATTTCTTCTCATTGATTTTGTTGGTAGTTCTGGTGCTAGAGGCGCACAGCGCCGTAACAATTGATTAACCTTAGATCGCACTTGCATAAATTACATTGATAATTTTAACTATTGATAGAGCTGCATCTCATAATTTTCCGGCAGGTAATGGGGCGTTGGCAAGGTCCAAAGGAGCGTGGAATGTTTGGGGCATCAGCAAAAAGCAGAGTAAACCGGCTTATCGCTTTATTGAGCGTGGGTGGGCTGGTTTGTGCGTTCGGAACCGGGGCGCAGGCAGAGTATAAGCCACGGGCGTCCGCGCCGCCGCTTGTGCTCAGTCCGGACCTTTCCAATCCATGGATTATGCAAATCCCGCGCTCACAGGCCAGCGCCGTTCAGGATATCAAACGGTCTGCCAAGAAGAAAAAGCGGTCACGTACCACTTCGAACCGCTACAGCCGGCGTATTCCGAAGCAGTTTTTGCCGACCACAGTCCCCTACTCCAGCTCACATGCACCCGGCACTGTGATCATTGATACCACCACACGGTATCTCTATCTGGTGCAATCCAACGGCACGGCCCGGCGTTATGGCGTTGGGGTGGGACGTCCGGGTTTTGAGTGGGCTGGCGTTCATAAAGTGACCCGCAAGCGGGAATGGCCAGACTGGCGTCCGCCTGCAGAAATGCTGAAACGTCAGCCAAATCTGCCGCGCTATATGCCGGGTGGACCGCGCAACCCGTTGGGCGCGCGTGCTCTATATCTCGGCTCAACCCTCTACCGCATTCACGGGTCCAACGAGCCATGGACCATCGGTCAGGCCGTCTCTTCCGGCTGCATTCGCATGCGCAACGAAGATGTGGCGGAGCTGTACAACATGGTTCCGGTCGGCGCGAAGGTTTATGTGCGCTAGGCGTGTGGGTTTGAGGATTGAGAAACGGAATATCCCCGTGCATCACGGTATGTATTGCCAAGGGACTGGGTAGAACCTGTATCCGTTTCCTTCTTTTGCTACGTGGCCAAAACCCGGAAAATCGAGGTGAGTTCCGAGTACTGCGATGCGTTCGCTGGAGACTTTGTCGAGTATTTTATTACGTGTCTGACGGGACAGGTCAGGATCGGTATCAAACGCCATTGACCAATCGGGATTGGCGAATTGCAACACCGTGTGGTGGACGAGGTCTGCCCACATCAGGACTTCCTGCCCTTCAGATCGCAGCATGACGCCCATGTGGCCGGGGGTGTGCCCCGGCAGATGAATTGTTTCGATACCCGGCAGGATTTCGCCATCCTGTTCCAGCAGCTCAGCCTGCTTTGCGTAGGGCGCTATGGCACTGCGGGCTGCGTCAAAGTTGCTGCCATAGGGCGTGTCAGAGGCCTTTTCTTTTTCACTGTCATCATGCCAGAAATCGTATTCCAGCCTGTGAAGCTTTACAGTTGCATTCGGGAAACGCGCCTCACCGGTTTTGGTGGTCAATCCGCCAAAATGATCTCCGTGCAGGTGCGTTAAAATGATGACGTCGATATCGTCCGCTTTGAACCCGGCGCGGTTCAGGTTGTCGTGCAATGAATAAGGTGAGGAAGAAAAGCCCTCGCCCCCACCTGTGTCAATCAAGACCAGTTTCTCACCGGTATTAATCACAAAGCAGTGTACGGGAATAACGAAGCCATCGGTGGGAAGTGGTCTAAATAATTTCCCGAGCGCTTCTTCCGCTTGCTTCCCATCATAGCTGATTAAAGTTTCGCGCTTTAGGGTCGTATGCGCGTCAAGTATCGCTGTGATCTGGAAATTGCCCAAATTAAAGCGATGCATACCCGGAACTTGATGTTCAAAGCGGGCGATTGGCCCATGTGGTTTGTTTGGTGAGGACACGAGATACTCCAAAAGGCTCTTTTAAGAATTAAGGTATCAGTTCCAGAGATATATGGAGCAATGACGCCAGTTTGGATAGGTAGTTTTACCATGTGCACCAGAAAAGCGCGAAGGCTGAGGCGGTGATGCGTGTGGGAGTTCTTCGGGTCTGGAAACCGCTCTTGTCTTGTTCAAAATCTGGGCCAGATAAAATTTGCCAAAGTACTCGGGAGCATTGAACCTGTGAACCACATCACCTTACGAGCAGCCGGCATGCCATACCGCCTCCGTTACGCCTTTGAGGAGCGAGCGACCATATCTCTTGTTCCAATGGGATGAGTAGAGCCGGTCAGGTCATTTTCGGTTAAAGCACTCGACAAGGTCAAAATCCGCGTCCAATTGACTTACAATTGCCTCGATATTCATCGAAACAGGCTCAGAAAATAGCCTAATTCCACCATTTTTGCCCTCTTTACTGACCCTATTGCCGTGTTTGTCTCAATCAGGCACCACCTTCATCATGTGGTTCTGATTTACGCCAAACTGTGTCGGCATTGCTTTGACTGTGCAAAGTCTTTCGTCATGCGTGGGGAGAGGCATCAGAGTACGTGGTGAGTAATCTGCGAATGTTGCTAAACGCATATATTCTCACTGAATTCTGGCAAGGTGGGAGCAACTTATAACACGCATATGATTTGCTTCTTATAGCAGCTAGGACACAAGAATGCTCAGCGAGAAAACCATAGCTACGATAAAAACAACAGTTCCCCTGCTGCAAACTGGTGGCGAAGCATTAACACAGCACTTCTATAAACGCATGTTCTCGCATAATCCTGAGGTGCAAGCGCTTTTCAATCCAGCGCATCAGGCGACAGGCCACCAACAGAGGGCTTTGGCTGGTGCCATCTGTGCTTATGCAGCAAACATCGATAATCTTGAGGCTCTGGGCAGTGCTGTCGAACTCATCGCACAAAAGCATGTGTCATTACGTATCAAGCCTGAACACTATCCGATCGTTGGTGAGAACCTTCTGGCTTCAATTAAGGAAGTGCTGGGCGATGTCGCTACGCACGAAGTTATCGACGCTTGGGGGCAAGCCTATGACTTTCTTGCAGATATCCTGATCGAGCGTGAAGCTACAATCTATAGTGATCAAATAAATGCAGTAGGTGGTTGGGAAGGCTTCAAAAAATTCAAAGTCGTCAAGAAAGAAAAAGAAAGTGCCGTTATAACGTCCTTTTATTTCAAACCAGAGGGCGGTGGAAGCCTCCCAAGCTTTAACCCGGGCCAATACATTACTCTTCGCGTTCCTACCGTGAACGGCAGTACCACAATGCGGAATTACAGCCTTTCTGATAAACCCGGCAACGATTACATCCGCATTAGCGTAAAGCGCGAGGATAGCTCTATAGATAGCGCGCCTGGCGGGTACGTATCGAGCCTGCTCCATAATTCTATCGATGTGGGCGATGTGGTGGAGCTTGCGCCCCCATGCGGGGAGTTCTTTATTGATCCCGCCGATAAGTCCGAGCGCCCTCTTGTATTGCTCGCCGCTGGTGTTGGCATAACCCCAATACTCAGCATGTTGCTTGCAGTGACTGAAGTGAACCCAGATCGCCAAATATACTTCATCCATGCCAATTTACATGAGGAACACCACGCATTCGGAAAAACTGTAGATGAATTAGCCAAGACTACCCCTAACCTAAAAGTACACTATTGCTACAGTGAACCTGTACCTGAAGGCGTGGAACGGCTCCTTTCAGAGAATATAAGCACCGGCTTCGTTGACGGAACGCTACTTGAATCTGTGGTTGGCGGTTTTGATGCAGACTATTACTTCTGCGGTCCGGCCCCCTTCATGACACAGATCGTTAGGGAATTGCGCAACCGCCATGTCCCGGAAAGTCAGATCCATTTTGAGTTCTTTGGTCCTCGAGAGGAACTTGAAGCAATAAGCTAAGGTCTTGAACGAACCGGGTAATTCGAGTTCGTCATATTTGGCGACATACTTGGAGAGTTCGAATGGTCTGGACCCCGTTCCCCCATAAGCTTCACTGCCGTAACCGGCTGCGATATGTAAGCGATTTAACTGATCAGGAATGGCTTTTGGTGGCTTGTTTAGGCCTCGCTCAGCTGTGCTGGTTTTGGGCCGCCGTAGGCCCAGTCGAGGAGTTCGATGCTGTGGATGATTGGGAGTTGGGTGGCGCCCGAGATTTGGGTGATGCAGCCGATGTTGCCTGTGGCGACGAGGTCGGGCTTTGTGGCCTCCAGATTGCCGACTTTGCGGTCGCGTAGAGCGGTTGCGATTTTGGGCTGCATGATGTTGTAGGTGCCAGCCGAGCCACAGCAGAGGTGACCCTCCAGTGGCTCTTTGACAGTGAAGCCTGCGTTCTGCAGCAGTTTTTTGGGCTGCCATGTGATCTGCTGGCCGTGCTGCATGGAGCAAGCGGAGTGATAGGCAACGGTGAGTTCTTCCGCAAGCTGAGGTTCGCCGAGATCCTGCTCAATCAGGAACTCGGTAATGTCTTTGGCCATCTCCGAGATTTTCTGTGCCTTTTCTGCGTAGTGCGGGTCTTCACGCAGCATAAAGCCGTAGTCTTTGATGGTGGTGCCGCAGCCGGAGGTGGTGATGATGACAGCATCGAGCCCCTCACCTTCCATCTCTTTGGTCCACGCATCGATGTTGGTTTTGGCCTGCTGGTTGGAGGCTTCCTCTTTTCCCATATGATGGACGAGTGCGCCGCAGCAGCCCTCCCCTTTTGGGAAGACAACTTCGTAGCCGAGGCGGGTGAGCAAGCGGGTGGTGGCATCGTTGATGGAGGGGGCGAGCACGCTTTGGGCGCAGCCTTTGAGGATGGCGACGCGGCCCTTCCGTTGCGTTTCTGGAGCAACAGTTTCCTGATTAGCGAATTCAGACGGCAGTGCGGCCTTGGTTGGGGCCAGTGCCAGCATGGTGCCCAGTCGGGCGAGTGTTCCACCGCATTTCTTCATGAGGCCAGCCAGCGGGCGACCATAAAACGCGGCGGCAATGGCGAAGCGGAAGCGGCCCGGATTGGGCAGGACGGCCTCCAGCACGGATCTGAGCAGGCGGTCATGCAACGGGCGTTTGTAGGTGCGTTCGATATGGACGCGGGCATGATCCACCAGATGCATGTAGTTCACACCTGATGGGCAGGTGGTCATGCAGGACAGGCACGACAGGCAGCGGTCGATATGCTTGACGGTTTTGGCGTCTGCGGGCCGGTCGTTTTCCAGCATATCCTTGATGAGATAGATGCGACCACGAGGGCTGTCGAGTTCGTCTCCTAAAAGCACAAAGGTTGGGCAGGTGGCGGTGCAAAACCCGCAATGCACGCATTTGCGCAGGATCTGTTCGGAGACTGCCGTGGCGCTGTCCTTGAGTTGGTCTGGCGTAAAGTTGGTTTGCATGAGCTAGACCCCCATGTACATGCGGCCGGGGTTGAGGATGTTATGCGGATCAAACTGGGCTTTCAGGCGTTTGGAAAGGCCCATCAAGGTCTCGGCCTGTGGCTGGAAGACATTGATGCTGGCACGTATTTCGGCGCTTGCTCTTAAGAGCGTGGCGTGGCCGCCGCCGTTTTCAGCGATAATCTGGCGCAGCGGGACATCGTGTGGTTCACCGCCTTGCATTTCTACCCAGACGAGACCTCCGGCCCAGTCCATCATCCAGCGGATGGCAAACTGTTTTTCCAGCTCGGCAATCACCTGATGCCCGGCTGTCGGGCTGACCGAGATTTTCCAGAGTGGTTTGTCGCTGCCAGCAAAGCCGATGAGATCGCGCAGGTTGGCCCATGTTTTGTGGGAGGTCTCGCCTTCAATCAGGTCCTGCGATGGAAAACGCTTCAGGATGCTGCGCAGTTTTTCCAGTCGGTACTCAATGGACACGGGGATGCCTTCCAGTCTGAGCAGGGTCATGGCGTGTTCTTGCGAAAGAGAGCAGAAGCCTTGAGGCAGGTGGGCTGCGGAAGAGACTTCTGCGGATGACCCCATGGCCTCTGACATAGCCTCAGATGCTTCCTGGGGTGTCAGGCCGAGCAGTACTAAGGTACATTCCTTGGCTGCGCGCGGGAGAACTTTGATGGAGAAGCTTGCTGCCACGGCCAGTGTGCCCCACGACGAACAGAAGCCACGGGCGAGGTCATAGCCGGTTACGTTTTTCACCACGCGCCCGCCTGCCTTGAAGATTTCGCCTCTGCCGGAGACGGCTTCAAGCCCAAGCACATGATCTCGTGCTGCGCCAGCTTTGAGGCGGCGGGGGCCGGACAGGTTGGTTGCCAGAACACCGCCGATGGTGCCTGCCTGCGCTGGGGTACCCAGAACACTGCTGAGGTTGGCAGGTTCAAAGGGCAGTTCCTGATTATGCTCTTTCAGCAAGGCCTCAACCTCTTGCAGGGCAGTGCCTGCTTTGACGGTGAGAACCAGTTCGGCCGGTTCATAGTCAATGATGCCGGTGATGCCATCCGTGCGTAGGGTATGCGCGGACTGCACAGCCCTGCCCCAGTTGCGCTTGGAGCCGCTGCCGATCACTTCCAGCGGGGTGCGCTCGGCGGCGGCCCATTTGACGGCCGCCTCCAGCTCCTGAGCTGTTGTTGGTTGGAAACCTTCTCCCATGGTTTCGTTCTGTCCTGTTTTCTGGCGCGCTGCTTAAAAGCGCGGGATATCGGGGAATGGCAATTGGCCGCGATGCACGTGCATAAAGCCGAGCTCTGCACAGCGGTGCAGGACCGGGAACACCTTGCCCGGATTGAGAAGTTGCTTTTCATCGAACGCGCACTTGATGCGTTGCTGCTGTTTCAGGTCATCCTCTGAGAACATTTCCGGCATGAGTTCACGTTTCTCGATGCCCACGCCGTGTTCTCCGGTAAGGACACCGCCCACTTTCACGCAGAGGCGCAGGATGTCTGCGCCAAACTCTTCTGCTGCGGCCAGTTCTCCCGGTTGATTTGCATCATAGAGGATAAGCGGGTGCAGGTTTCCGTCCCCTGCGTGGAACACGTTAGCAACGCGCAGCCCGTGCTTCTCGCTCAGCTCTTGCATCTCTTGCAGGACTTGCGGTAGTGCGGCGCGCGGAATGGTGCCGTCCATGCACAAATAGTCCGGCGAGATCCGGCCCACCGCCGGGAACGCGGCCTTACGGCCTGCCCAGAATGTGTTGCGCTCTTCTTCTGACTGCGAAACACGCAGGTAAGAGGAGCCGTTGTCTTTAGCAATGCCACTGACACGCTGGAGCAGGTCATCAACCTCTGCTTCGGGGCCGTCCAGTTCCACGATCATGAGGGCTTCCACATCCAGCGGGTAGCCAGCATGAACGAAGTCTTCAGCGGCCTCGATGGCGAGCTTGTCCATAAGTTCCATGCCGCCGGGGATGATGCCAGCGCCAATGATATCGGCGACGCATCTACCAGCTGTTTCCGATGTAGGAAAGCCGATCAGCGCGGCGCGGGCGGTCTCAGGCTTTTGCAGGACCCGGACGGTGACTTCCGTGACAACGGCCAGCAGTCCTTCGGAGCCGGTGAGCAGGGCCAGCAGGTCGTAAGCTTCCGAATCCAGATGCTTGCCGCCAAGGCGGATGACCTCTCCGGTGATGAGAACGATCTCTAATCCGAGCAGATTGTTGGTGGTCAAACCGTATTTGAGTGAGTGCACACCACCTGAATTTTCTGCAATGTTGCCACCGATGGAACACGCAATCTGGGAGGATGGGTCGGGGGCATAATAGAAGCCGTCTGCCTGCACCGCCGTTGTAATCCCCAGATTGGTCACGCCGGGCTGTGTCACAACGGCCCGATTTTGCAGGTCTATTTCCAAAATGCGATTGAACTTCATCATGGACAGCAGAACGCCATCTTCCAGCGGCAACGCGCCTCCGGACAGGGAGGTTCCGGCTCCGCGCGGCACCACCTTCACATCATTGTCGTAGCAGTATTTGAGGGTCTTTGAGACCTGATCAACGGTTTCCGGCAGAACCACCACAAGAGGCAGTTGGCGGTACGCTGTTAAGGCATCTGTTTCGTAGGGGCGCATCTCGATATCGTCACAGATAACGCCTTCTCCGGGCACGATTTTTTGCAAATCAGCCACGATTTTCGAGCGTTTCTCGAGTGTCTCCTGCGACGGTTTTGGCATTGCAATCGCTGCCATCAGGCCTCCCTCCTGCCTTCTGATCCGAGCGTTATTCCCGGGTCACGAACTTAACCGTATTCATTGAACACATTTGCCCAACTTCTCATGTTTCAAGCACAGAGGAAAGCCGCATAAAGTCTATTGCGGCCTACAAAGCAGCTGTTTCAGTATTTTTCCGAGTTTGACTCAAAGCAATTTATTTTCAGCCAGTTACGGCTATGATCAGCTTATCCGCGACAATATGCCATAACAATATATACGAAGGTTACTTCGAATCTACGGGATATCACTCACGAGTTAGACTATGTTGTTCTCTAATTCGCGTTTATCGGTTTAGTTGGAAGGAGAGAATATTATGAAGCAGTTTGGCGTCGTTGCAGCGCTTGCATTGCTGGTTAGTTCAGGTGTGGCATACGCTCAAGGCGATGTTGCTAAGGGCCAGAAGATTTTCAAAAAATGTGCGGCTTGTCATGCCGTCGGCGAAAACGCAAAGAACAAGGTCGGCCCTGCTCTGAACGGTATCGTTGATGCTGGATGGGGTGAAGTCGAAGGCTACAAGTACTCCAAGCCTCTTCTGGCAGGTAAAGAAGAAGGTAAGGTTTGGGACGCAGCAACTCTTGATGCATACCTTACAAAACCTAAGGACGTCATCCCTAAAGGTAAGATGGCATTTGCAGGTCTTAGAAAAGAAGACCAGCGTCAGGACGTTATCGCGTACCTTGCACAGTTCAACAAAGACGGCTCCACGAAGTAATTGGAGCCATGAGGATCAGGGTCGCAGTTCTGCGGCCCTTATTGCTGCGCAATGTTTATTTTGGGAGCTTGCGCAGCATCTTGTTTGCTCTGACAGCTGTACCGTTATACTCGGTCATGAACTCGCTGATCACCACAAACCCGTGACGCTCATAGAGCCGTTTTGCCGGATGGTTTGATTTGGCGACATAAAGCACAACCTCCCCTTCCATCCTGTCCAGCATATGTTCCAGCAGCGTCTGGCCAATGCCCGCGCCGCGCCCGTCAGGGTGCACAAACAGGGCGGTTATCTCTGATCCATTGTAGGCCGCATAACCAAGGGTCTGTTTCTGCTCGTAAAGAAGCACAGTGGAGGCGCGGAAGCCCTTTAAGCGCTCGGGGTCCTGATCAAGCGGCAGCAACCGGAAGCTCTCCTCCTCATAGCGCAATTCATCCAATTTGCATGCTGCGTAGATTTCAAGAACAGCGGGGAAGTCTTCATCGCGGTAGGGTCTGATAGTCATTAGGTCTCGTTGAAAAGTGTCGGCGGTCAGTCTGGATTACTCATGCTCATCAGCAAGGTGCATTGCATTTTAGGCAAAAAAGGGGACGCGCTATGCATCCCCTCTCAGTATCTCATTTGAGGTGACTTAAGCCAGCTCTGTGAAGATTTCAGCTTCCGGCAAGCGGGATTTTGGAAGGGCGGCGTTGAAGTCGTTCTCGTCGCGGTGGCCGAGGGCGATCAGCGCAACGGCGCGATAGCCTTTTTCGGTCAGGCCGAACTCTTCATTCAGTGCCTGTGCGTCCACGCCTTCAATCGGCACAGCATCAATGCCCATTGCGCCAGCGCCCAGCAGCACGGTGCCCATGTTCAGGTAGACCTGCTTTTCCATCCACTGGTCAGCGTCTTTCAGCTGGTCACGGTGCAAGCCAACAAAGGTAGCGCGGCCTGATCTGGACATTTCTTTGATGGCCGGATCAGCGAAGCGTTTGTCTTCATCTTCAGCTGCCAGCAGGCGGTCCAGATACTCGTCGGAGATATCGGTCTTTACGCAAAAGACGATAACGTGGGAGGAGTTGAGAACCTTCTCGTTATTAAAGGCGAACATGCCCTGTGTACCCTTGGAAACGCGCTCGCGTCCTTCAGGGGTGTCTGCAATGACAAAATGCCATGGCTGCGTATTTACGCTTGATGGACTAAAGCGCAGCAGAGATTTAATATGATCAAACTGTTCTGCTGAAATCTTTTTTGCAGGGTCAAAGGCCTTGGTGGAGTAGCGGCTCAGTGCGACGTTTTTCAAGTTCATTGTATGTGTCCTTGTTATTGTTTTAGCCATTATTTAATCGAAACATAGCGATTAGTTTTTTTATGGCAAGTACGCACATAAATTACCCATAGGCACAAAATTGATACTATTAACGCCGCAGCCCTTGCCCAATGGAGCATTGAAGTCCCCCTCGAATTATGGCAGGCAGAATTCAGTGATTTGATTTGTGTATTGCTCAAAACCTGCAGGACCTCGCTTTTCATGGCCCGACAACGACGCCCCAGATACAAGAGACATGCGCGGGTCGGTCTGTTTGTTTCCTGCACCACAAATCTCTTCCGCCCTTCCCTCATCAAAGCTGGTGTTCATCTGCTGGAGAAGGCGGGCTATGACGTTGAAGCGCCGACCATTCAAAGTTGTTGCGGGCTTCTGTCGCTGCGCTCTAATGAGCCGGAGGATGCGCGGGATCTGGCCAAGCAAGTGATTTCGCAGTTTGGCCATTACGATTTCGTGGCGGTGCTGTCGCCGTTTTGCGCCAAGGTGTTTGAGAACGCCTATACGCCATTGCTGTGCGAGCAGTCCGAAGAGCTGGCGAAGATCACCAAGAACTTCTCACGCAGATGTTTTGAGGTTTCCGAGCTGCTGCTGGCTGCACCTGAGTTGCCGCAGACCCTTCCGGGATTTGCGGGCAAAATTGCGTTTCTTGATGTTTCTGATGCGCCGAATCTCTTTGGCAGTCAGGCCGCCTCACGGGTTCTGCTTGGACAGTTGGAGCATGTGAGTGTTGTGGACCTGCCGCAAATCTGCGCCTTTCAGGTGAAAGATGCGCCGGAAGGGACGATCGCGCCGGAACTGGGGCGCGGTGACCTAAGCAGTCTGTTGCATGCGGTTCGCTCGTGCGGTGCCGGTACTCTGGTTTCCACGGATCTGGCACTCTTGATGGAGCTTTCAACGCAGCTGCGTAAATACGGTTCTGCAATGGAGCTGCGGCCTGTGCTTGAGGTTCTGGCGGGAGATATACATTCCATGCCGATTGGCCTCAGTGCCCGTGCGATGGCAGGGCAGTCGGTCCTGTGATTCCCTTTGGCGGGAGATGAGCCTTGGGTTGAGCTTGTGCACGCAGCACCTGCTTGTGAAAAACCCGAATTTCGCAGGGAGGGATTTTTGGCAAAACGCCTGTGATTTACCGCTTAAATCCATTTAATTCCTCAGAATGCCCTTAGAAATGTTGTAGTTCGGCGTATAGCTGAGTAGTGTGCGCGGCAACTGGGCAAGGCCACGGTCCGGCTTTGTTGCCAGTTCACTGAGAGAGGTGCTTAACCTCCCTTCAAGCTTTTTGATTTGCGTATTCCTGACCGCAAACCGGTGTCCACTTTTCGGGAATGCGCAGTATCTGCTGTTAAACAGGAGCCTATAAACATGGGAAAGCTCAAGCCGGGCGTCATCTTTGGTGAAGACTACAAAACCCTGATTGAAGCATGCCGGACAGGCAAGTACGCCTTGCCTGCGGTGAACGTTGTTGGAACGGACTCCATCAACGCAGTTCTTGAAGCAGCAGCTGTAAATAAAACAGATATTATCGTTCAGCTCTCCAACGGTGGTGCGCAGTTCTATGCTGGTAAAGGCATCAAGGACAGCTTCAAGGCGAAAGTACTTGGCGCAGTTGCCGCTGCCAAGCACGTGCACCTTTTGGCAGAGCATTATGGTGTTGGCGTTGTGCTGCACACCGACCACGCAGACAAGAGCCTGATCCCTTGGCTGGAAGAGCTCATCAAGCACGGCGAAGAGTTCTACAAGGCGACTGGCAAGCCGCTGTTTACTTCGCACATGCTGGACCTTTCTGCAGAAGACATCGAATTCAACCTGTCTGAAAGCGAGCGTCTGCTGAAGCTGATGGCTCCACTGGAAATGAGCCTTGAGATTGAACTGGGCGTGACCGGTGGTGAAGAAGACGGTATCGGTTCTGATGAAGACATCGGAGCAGACAATCCGAAGCTTTACACCCAGCCAGAAGACGTTCTGCAGGCCTATGACCGCCTGAACCCGCTCGGCCACTTCTCCGTGGCAGCGTCCTTCGGTAACGTGCATGGCGTTTACAAGCCGGGCAACGTGAAGCTGCGTCCTGAAATTCTGCGCGAGAGCCAGAAACTGGTGAGCGAAACGCATGGTCTGGGTGAAAACCCGCTGGCGCTGGTGTTCCACGGTGGTTCCGGTTCTGAGAAATCCAAAATCGCAGAAAGCCTGAACTACGGTGTGTTCAAAATGAACATCGACACCGACACCCAGTTCGCATTCTCCGAAAAAGTTGGTGCGTATGTGGAAGCAAATGCAACTGCTTTCAAATACCAGATCGACCCTGAAACCGGTGCGCCAACCAAGAAGGCTTACGACCCACGCAAATGGCTGCGTGAAGGAGAGCTGGGCATCGTTGAACGCCTGACAGAAGCTTGCGAAGACCTTCAGTGCATCGGCAAGAGCCTGTGCCAGTGAGCTGAATTGATTCTATGAGATTGAAGAGCCCGGTAGCGATGTGCCGGGCTTTTTTTTGCGATCACGGGCCAGTGTGCAGCCTCAGCCCATCCATTCCAGTGCCTGACCATGGTGGAGTGTCGCTTTTTCTTCGAAGAAGGGACACTCCACCATCAGCAAAATTGACTGCTATTTACATACCATCAAACGAGGTTTGAACCACATAGTCAGAGCCTGCAGAGCTCAGGTGATTGTCGTCGGCATAATATAGGCTCTTCTTATTCGCAGCCTGACAAGCAGTCTCAACACATAAAGCAAGGTTGATATTCACTATAAGAGCTGGCTCAGGAAATTCGGACAGGTTGTATAAGTGGATTTCGCTTCTGAAACTGGCATGATGCCAAGAACA